>DASYZU010000085.1:0-141137 GCA_035945795.1 Occallatibacter sp. | reverse complement strand
GATTCGCAAGTGCAACATTCGCAATTACTCGATCTACCTGAAGGACCACACTCTTTACGCCTACTTTGAGTACCACGGGACCGACTATGCCGCCGACATGGCGAAAATGGCGGCCGATAAGACGACGCAGGAGTGGTGGGCCATTATGGAGCCCATGCAGAGCCCTGTGCCGACGCGCAAAGAGGGCGAGTGGTGGGCGGGGATGGAAGAGGTCTTTCACGCCGACTAGCGGGGGGCCCCCTAAAGTCCGGACTTTTAGGCTAAGTTATTCCAGTATAGCAGGATACGTCGGCATAAATTTCGCAGACTCATCAAGTCTGCTATGCTGCTTCTGCCGACAGGCCGTCCGCTGGAGCGGGAGGCATTCGCGATCTCTCAAGGGGGTCGCGTATGATTGACACTTCTGATTTCTCACTAGGCTTTTGCCTTCAAAGGACTGGATGCCCTCAATCCTGGAACAATATCGTGTCTCAGATTTTCTAGAATGGCACCAAAAAAAGGCGCTAATCCTAAATCCGGAATTTCAGCGTGGCGACGTGTGGAGTCCGGCTGCCAAGACATTTCTGATCGACACGATTCTTCGCAAACTGCCCATCCCAAAGGTCTATTTGAGAACCCGTGTCGATGTGGTTTCAAAGAAATCGATACGTGAAGTTGTTGATGGTCAGCAGAGACTGCGTGCCATTATGAGTTTTGCCGAGGACGGATTCGCGCTCTCGAAACGTGCTTCGGAATTCGCGGGTAAGAAATATTCGACACTCACTCCAACGCAGCAAGAGGATTTTCTCGGCTATGCAATTGCCGTCGATCAACTCTTGAACGCATCAACCGATGATGTCTTGGAAGTATTCGCTCGCCTGAATTCATACACGGTCACATTGAATGCTCCAGAAAAACGCCACGGCAAGTGGCAAGGAGAGTTCAAATGGTCTGTTAGGTCGTCATCCCGTGAATGGGCAGACTTTTGGGAAGAGTTTGACGTTCTCAGCGTCAAGGAGCGAGTCAGGATGATGGATGACTCTCTCACTGCCGAGATGTTCGGCGTGTTACTTGAGGGCGTAAAGGATGGGGGACAACCCAAAATAGACGTTCTCTACAAGAAATATGATTCTGGGTTTGAGGCACAGACAATTCCGAATTTCAATGCGGTGATGGGCAAGATCAAAGCCGATTACGGGCCGTTTTTAAAGGGAACTTCGATAATGACTCCCGCACCTCTTCTGATGCTGTTCAGCGCGGTTTCCTATTCCCTGGTGGGCATCCCAATGGGAGACATACGGCCAGACGAAATGCCTGCACGGCGTCCGCTAAATTCCAACATTGAAGAGGTGCAAGAAAATCTTTTGAATCTCGCCTCTGTCACGTCTGGGGAGGATGAACCGGCAGAACCATACTCAGCATTTTGGAAGGCGCGTGCATTCGCACATAAGATTGCAAGCCGACGCATAAGGTTTCCAGTATTTGTGAAGGCCATTACCTAGACGAATATGGCTACTTCTGCTTTCGAGACGCCGCTTAGAAAACTGAGACTGGAAACAGGATGGCTCCAGGGTGAATTTGCAAAGGCCTCCGCTGATCCCGACTCGCGACGATCTCAACTGACTTGCGAGATGTCGATCATTCGTCTTTATGATTCGTGGGCTAGATTTTGTCGAGAGGCGGTCATTATCTCCGCTTACGGAAAGACGACTACGCTAAGTGGCACTAACCTAAAATCTAGTAGTCTGCCCGCCATCACAAGCAGGTCTCAGGTAATTCCAGTATTGATTGCTACTTACAAGAAACGACTTCACGAGCCGGATTGGGAGAGAGTAGATCAATTCGTCGATGCCGGGCAAAGATTAGCTCTCCAAAACTTATCAACCTTGGCGGCGGCATTTGGTGCTACCAATTCGCCCGCAGACGAAATTAGACATGTGCGGAACTTCTATGCACATAGGAGACAGGGTTCGTGTGCGAACGCATTAGCCACGAACCATTTCCCATTACTTCATCGCCCCATTGTTTTCAGATTGAATGAATATAGGACGGGCGGCAGTACAGTATTAGAAAGCTGGATTCAGCGGTTATTGGCTGTCGCGGTTGCAGCGGTGCAATAGTTGAGGGTAATTATCTGCAAATGCCTTTCCCCAGTCTCACGAATGGGGATACCGTCTTACTCGCGCTGAAGCGGGCTTGAGCGCCAAACTGTTCGGGCACCAACCAGAACTCACTGACATTCGTTGGCTCCTGAGCCCTGGCGAAGGTTCTGACTGCCCTCCCTCTGCGAAAATAGAGGCTGATGCTTTCTCTGCAAAATGCCGGCAAGCGGTTTGGGCCGCGGGTGCTGTTCCTTGAGGCCAACTGGCTGATCCGGGCGCGGGAAAAGACTGCGTTGGTGGGCGCCAACGGCACCGGCAAATCGACATTGATGAAGGTGCTGGCCGGATTGGAGACGCTGGACTACGGCGGCTTGCAGCAAACGCGGGGCATGAGCATCGGCTACCTGCCGCAGGAGGGGCTGCGGCTGATCGGCCGGACGGTCTTCGACGAATGCCTGTCGGTGTTTGACGACCTGCACGAGATGGAGCGTGAGATCGAGCGGCTGGGCGGGCAGCTTTCCGTGCTGGATCACGAGGGGCCGGAGTACGAGGCCGCGGCGGAACGTTACTCGATGCTGCAGGAGCGCTTTCACGCGCTGGACGGCTACGCGCTCGATGCGCAGGTGGGCGGCGTGCTGACCGGACTCGGCTTTGGCAAAGAAGACTGGGGGCGGCAGACGGACGAGTTCAGCGGCGGCTGGCAGATGCGCATTGCACTGGCTAAACTGCTGCTGGCCAAACCGAACCTTCTTCTTCTCGACGAGCCAACCAATCACCTTGACTTAGAAACTCGCAACTGGCTCGAAGACTATCTGCACACTTATCCCTTCGGTTACATACTTATCTCTCACGACCGCTATTTTCTGGATGTCACGATCGACCGCACGGTGGAGATATGGAACAAGCGGCTGACGATCTACCAGGGCAATTACAGCAAATACCTCGGTCAAAAAGATGAGCGGCGGGCGCAGTTGCAGGCTGCTTACCGCAACCAGCGCGATCAGATCGAGCATCTTGAGGCGTTCATCAACCGCTTCCGCGCCCAGGCTACGAAGGCCAAGCAGGTGCAGTCGAGGATCAAGGAGCTGGAGAAGATTGAGCGGATCGAAATCCCCGAGGAAGAGCCGGTAATTCACTTCAAGTTTCCGCAGCCGCCGCCCTCCGGGCGCATGGTTGTGGAGGCTGAGGGCCTCGCGAAGAGCTATGGTCCCAAGAAGGTACTCGAGGATGTGCGCTTCGGGATTGAGCGGGGCGACCGCGTTGCGCTGGTGGGGGTGAACGGTGCCGGCAAATCGACGCTCATCAAGCTCCTCACCGGGGACGAGGCTCCCACGGCAGGCAAGGTCAAGCTCGGCCACAACGTAGTGAGTGAGTACTTTGCCCAGGACCAGTACAAGGTGCTTAACGGCGACTCGCGGATGCTGGACGACATCAGCCGGGCCGCGCTCAAGGTGCCGGAGGTTCAATTGAGGTCTCTGCTGGGCTGTTTCCTGTTCAGCGGGGATGATGTTTTCAAGCCGCTGGGCGTGCTTTCGGGTGGAGAGCGAAATCGATATGCACTGGCGCGGATTCTGGTTTCGCCGTCGAATTTCCTTCTCCTCGATGAGCCGACTAACCACCTGGACATGAGAGCGAAAGATGTGTTGCTGGAGGCGCTGGCGGCGTTCAGCGGCACGGTGGTTTTTGTTTCGCACGACCGGTACTTCATCGACCGGTTGGCCACGCGGGTGCTGGAAGTGGAAGGCGGCACGGTAACCAGCCACGAGGGCAATTACGAAGACTATCTACGCTGGAAACAAGCGCAAGCTGTCGGTGCCGGCAACAATGGAAGCTTACCCCGAAGTATTTCCGGAAGTGCCTCGGACTCGAAAGACGCTTTGTATCAGGGCACGACTTTAGTCGTGCCGAAAAACGGCTCAAAAGATGATGGGGCTTTAGCCCCTGAAGATCAGCAGGCCGCCGCCAGCGACCGCCCCCGCCGCCTGAATCCGATCAGGCAAAAGCAGATGGAGGAGCGGTGCGCGTTTCTGGAAGAAGAAGTTCCGCGGATTGAAGCGGCGATTGCGCATACAGAGGAGCAGTTGGGCGTCTACGTCTCGGCCACCGAGACGCAGCGGCTGACCACGCTGGCCGAGGAGTTGCGCGAGCAGTTGACCGCGCTGACCGCCGAGTGGGAAGACCTGATGATGCAATTGGATGGGCAAGGCGCGCTGTCCTGATACGGCCCTCACATCCGGTCGTGCATAATCAAAAGACGATGGCCCTTTTATGGAATCCCGAGAGCTGGCCGCAACGGTTGGCGGAATTAGAGGCGCAATCCGGCGACCTGAAAGAGGCGCCGCTGCGGCGCGATGTGCGCTCGCTTGGCATGCTGCTGGGCGAGGTGTTGCGCGAGCAGGCCGGCGAGGAGGTTTTTGCCGAAGTGGAGGCGCTGCGGCAGGGCACGATCAGGCGCCGAGACGCGGAGGCGCACGGCCAGGTCGACGAAGCCGCACGGAATGCCGTCAGCGCGCTGGAACGGGTTCACAGGCTGACACCGGAACGCGCCACTCTGCTGACGCGGGCCTTTGCTTTCTACTTCGAACTAATCAACCTGGCTGAGACCAACCATCGCAAACGGCGGCGCATTGCCCTGCGGCTGAGCGGAGGAGCTGGCCGCCAGCGCGGTTCGTTGGCCGGTACTCTCTGTGAAATGCGGCGTGTAGGCATCAGCGCGGACGAGGCAATGGACTGGCTCAAACGCGTGCTCATCGTCCCCGTGTTTACCGCGCATCCCACTGAGGTGGCGCGCCGTACGGTGATGTTCAAGCGGCGGCGGATTGGCGAATTCCTGGCCACGCTGGATCGCATCCCGATACCCGAGCAGGACCTGGCGCGCCTCGAACAACTGGTGCTGGCCGAGATTACGAGCCTGTGGCAGACCGACGAAGTGCGCTCGCGGCGGCCTACGGTGTACGACGAGATCAAGATGGGGCTCGACTACTACGACGTCTCGATCTTCGAGACGCTGCCGGGGCTGTACCGCGAAATCTCTGAGGCGCTGCGGACTTCGTACGGGCTGGAAATCGAGGCGTACGCGCTGCCGCAGGTGCTGCGCTTTGGCTCGTGGATCGGCGGCGACCGCGACGGCAATCCGTTTGTGACGCCCGAGGTTACGCGGGACGCGATTCAACTGGCCCGCGGACACCTGCTGCTCTACTACCAGCGACAGTTGGACCTGATTATCGACCTCCTGACCAGCAGCGCCCAGCAGCGGCCGGTGAGCGAGGCGCTGATGGAGCGGCTGAAGGCGTATGTTGCCCAGGTGCATACGCCGGAGGCGCAGGTCTTTGGGGCGCAGTACGAGTTCGAGTACTACCGCCGGTTCATTATCTGCGTGAAAGCGCGCATTCAGCGCACGTTGGAACTTGCAGGTGAGAGCCTCGGTTCAGCCCGCGCTGCCATGCCGGTTACGCCTTACACCCTGTCGCGCGGACACGAAAAGCTGGCGCAGGTGCTGCCGGCTTACGGCTCGGTAGAGGATTTTCTCGGCGACCTGGAGGTGCTGCGCGAATCGCTGGCTGCGCAAAACGGAATTCGCATTGCGCGCACACTCATCGATCCGCTCATTTTGCAGGTACGCACCTTCGGGCTCCATCTGCATACGCTGGATATCAGGCAGCATGCGCGGGTACTGCAAACCGCGCTGCAAGAGGCAATCAGCGATACGATGGCGCCGTCGCTGCCCAGCGGCCTTTCGGCTGAAACGTCGGGCGTGCTGGAAACCTTCCGCGTGGTGGCCGAGGTGAAGGACGGCTGTTCGCCGGAGGCAATTCGGCAGTACGTAATCTCGGGCGCGGCCTCGGTAGACGATGTGCTGGCCGTGGTCCGCCTCGCTCGGCTTGGCGGTGTGCGCGTGGAAGGATCGGGGCGCGATCCAGGGCTGATGCCGGTGCCGCTGTTTGAGTCCATTGAAGACCTGCGCAATGCCCCGGCCGTTTGCCGCGAGTTGTGGAGCCGGCCGGACTACCGAAAGCTGATGGAGACCTGGGACAACTGGCAAGAGGTGATGCTGGGCTACTCAGATTCCAATAAAGACGGCGGCATGCTGACCTCGACGTGGGAGATCTTCCGCGCACATCGCGACCTGCACGTGGTGGCGCGCGAGGCCGGCATAAAGTTGCGGCTGTTCCACGGACGTGGCGGCACGGTGGGCCGCGGCGGCGGCCCGACGCATCGCGCCATCTTTGCCCAGCCCATGGATTCCTTCGACGGGCAACTGCGGATTACCGAGCAGGGCGAGGTACTCAACTTCAAATACGCCGATGAG
The DNA here is from genome assembly GCA_035945795.1 of Occallatibacter sp. Classification (GTDB taxonomy): domain Bacteria; phylum Acidobacteriota; class Terriglobia; order Terriglobales; family Acidobacteriaceae; genus Telmatobacter. The sequence goes on along the minus strand of DASYZU010000085.1, from coordinate 134,747 downwards.
GTATTGGCCGAACGGAATCTGGAATTGATGATCGCGGCCTCGCTCGATGCGTTGGCGCGGCCTAACGCACACGACCCCAAGGGCCATTTTACCGGGGTGCTGAAGCCGGAGTGGGAGGCTGCCCTGGACGAGCTGTCGGGACTGTCGTTCGGTTTTTACCGGAAGCAAATTCTCGAAGACCCCGGCGTGGTGACTTACTTTGAGCAGTCAACGCCTGTTGGTGAGTTGGAGAATGCAAAGATTGGTTCGCGGCCTTCGCGGCGGAATGCGTCACCGCGGCTCACTGATCTGCGCGCCATTCCGTGGGTGTTTGGCTGGACGCAGTCGCGGCTCCTGGTACCGGCTTGGTTCGGCGTGGGTTTTGCGATGGAGGAATATCTTGAGCGGCCCGGTGCTTTGGAGCTGCTTCAGACCATGGCCAAGGAGTTTCCGCTGTTCATCGATCTGCTTCGCAACGTGGAACTCGCGCTGGGTAAAGTGGACCTGGCTACGGCTCGGCTTTATTCGGAGCTGGTTGAGGACGCGAAGCTGCAAGAGCGCATTTATGACATGTTCGATGCTGAGTTCCATCGCACCGTGCGCGCGGTTCTGTCGGTCACGCGGCAGACGGAGCTGCTCCAGTCGAACCAGGTGCTGGCGCATTCGATCAAGCTGCGCAATCCTTACGTGGATCCCATGCATTTGATCCAAGTGGACATGCTGCGCCGCAAGCGAGCTGGCGAAGACACACCTGCGGTGAACCGCGCCATCGCGGCGACAATCAGCGGGATCTCGGCGGGGCTGAGGAATACGGGCTGAAAAACAGGCGAAGGCGGCTCGAAGTTGCTCACGCCGTCTTCCGGACTGGCATCGGCGGCACTGGTTTCTTGCCATACTCTGCAAGTCCGAGCCGGTAGTGCTAATAGTTCCGCGAACGTGCATCCAACTGACCGGCCTCGACGTGCTGCAAGACGCTGCGCAAGTACTCCTCGCCAGCAGCTTCGACCAACTCCGTCAAATCGTCCCAGACGCCGAGATTCATAACCCGTGCCGCGAAGCGATTGGGGAACTGCATCGCTTCTTCTGGCGTCTTCCACCACACATAGGTTGAAGCCAATCGCCGCAGGCAAGCGCCTCCGTGGACGGCTGCGGACGGGCGCTCAGCGTCGCATCGTGGGCCGGTTCGGCAGTTGCTTTCGGGGCATCCATGGCGTTTGCTCCTTAACTCTATTTTATCAAGCTGCTGAATTTAATGTAGCTTCCCCTTGCCAATCTTGCGCTCGGGGTCTACCTTATTTTTATGCATCGATGTAGCTAACACCGTCCTGGTGAGAGTTCCGATGCAGGCGTGCGCCGTGATTGCGCGCGCATTTTCCCGCTTAACAGCTCCACCGTCCCCAAGAATCCCTCAAAAAGAAAGCCTGGGCAAATGGCCCCGGAAAAAGGAGATCAAAAATGGCGCGCATCGCCGCGAACGTAACTGAGATTATTGGCAAGACTCCGCTGGTGCGATTGAACCGCATTGCGGCAGGGCTTCCGGCAACCATCCTCGTCAAGTTGGAGAGCCAGAACCCCGTATCGAGCGTGAAGGACCGCATTGGCTTTGCAATGATCGATGCCGCTGAAAAGGCGGGCAAGATCACGCCGGGTAAAACTGTCCTGATTGAGCCGACCAGTGGCAATACCGGAATCGCGCTGGCTTTTGTAGCTGCGGTGAAGGGCTACCGGATCATCCTGACCATGCCCGAGACGATGAGCCTTGAACGGCGCGTGACGCTGCTGGCCTTCGGCGCGGAGATTGTGCTGACCCCCGGGCCCAACGGCATGAAGGGTGCCATTGCCAAGGCCCACGAGATTCTGGCTAAGACGCCGAACGGTTACATCCTGCAGCAGTTCGACAATCCCGCCAACCCAGCGATTCACCTGGCGACGACTGGACCCGAAATATGGGAAGACACCGACGGCAAAGTGGACATTCTCATCTCTGGTGTGGGCACGGGCGGCACCATCACGGGCGTAGCCAATTACATCAAGCCGCTCAAGCCTAGCTTTAAGGCCATAGCCATAGAACCTGCCGACAGCCCCGTGCTCTCCGGCGGCAAGCCGGGGCCGCACAAGATTCAGGGCCTGGGCGCAGGTTTTATCCCGAGCATTCTCGACACCAAGCTCATCGACGAGGTGATCCTGGTGACGAACGACGAGTCCATCGCGATGGCTCGCCGGTTGCCGCTCGAAGAAGGCTTGTTTGTGGGTATCAGTTCGGGAGCCGCGGTGGTCGCGGCGCTGAAGGTGGCCGCGCGGCCGGAGAACGCAGGGAAACTGATCGTAGCCATCCTGCCCAGCTTTGGCGAGCGCTACTTGTCCAGCGTGCTGTTCGAGCCGCTTCGCCAGCAGGCGCTGGCGCTGCCGACTGAACCGGTTACGCTGTAAGCAGGTGTTCGGAATGCACCGTGCTTTGAAGGGGACGGGCTTCAGCCCGTCCGTTTGAGGAATTAGTATTTTCGGCTTTAGCCACTGAGGGGAATGAATGCAGCGCTAAGCACTCCCTCAGGGGCTAAAGCCCACAACTCTTGCCGATGGATCAACGGGCTGAAGCCCATAACCTTCAAACAGCTAAAGCTCTTCATTTGCTAACTATGTCAATGTTTGGCCGCATCCGCGAAGATATCGGCTCCGTGATGGAGCGCGACCCAGCTGCGCGTTCCTGGCTGGAGGTACTGCTGTGCTATCCCGGCTTGTGGGCGGTGTGGATTCACCGCGTCTCACACTCGCTTTGGGGCGCGAAGCTGCGGCTTCCGGCGCGCATGCTTTCGCAGTTCGCCCGCTTCTGCACCGGCGTCGATATTCACCCCGGCGCATTGCTGGGGCGGCGGCTGTTTATCGATCACGCAACCGGCGTGGTGATAGGTGAAACCGCAATTGTGGGCAGCGACGTGACCATGTATCAGGGCGTGACCCTGGGCGGTACGGGCAAGGGCCACGGCAAGCGCCATCCAACGGTGTGCGATGGCGTTTTTATTGGGAACAACGCCAATGTGCTGGGCAATATTACGGTAGGCGAAAACTCTCGCGTGGGCGCGGGCTCGGTGGTGCTTTCGGACGTGCCGCCCAACTCAACCGTGGTGGGCGTGCCTGCGCACATCATCTATCGCAATGGGCAACGGGTGTTGATTACCGACCCACACGACGTGAAGGACCCGCTCTCGGACGCGCTGATTGCGCTTGCAGCGCGCGTGGAAGAGTTGGAGGAGCGGTTGGGCGCAGAGCCGTGCCCGCCCGATCCCTTTGCGGCCGAAGAGGCGGAGCGCACCGCTTACCGCGTGGAGTTGGAACGCCTGCAGACCTACGTGTCGATGGGTGAAGGAATCTGAGGGGAAGAATACGGTCCCGGTGCTACAGTGGTTTCGTTCTCACCTTTTTGCCGGGGTTCCGCTCATTGCCGGTTTTTCGCACGCTGCTCGTGGCCGTCCTCGTTCTTCCCGCCGCTGCTTATGCCGCTGCACGTGTGCAGGCTGCGCCGGTGCCTGCGGAGATGCGCTCGACCGCATTCACTGTAAAGGTTAACGGACGCGCTGTGGACGTGGCCCACGCGGCGGCCAGTTATGAGTTCGTCAGCTTCGACATTACTGGGCCAGCAACGGTGGAGATTACCGCAGCGCAGGCGGGCTTCTGGGACAAAGGCGTCGATATTCAGCCGTGGCGGCTGGGGCTGCGGCCGGTCCGTCAGGGCCCAACAATTCGCTTCAGGCTGGCCGGACCGGCGAAGCTGTCGATATCGCGCCCTGGAGACTTTCTTAACCATGCGGCAATGCTGTTTCTGTTTGCGGGCGCGCCGCCCCCGCCGCCACCCACCGGGCCCAACGTTCACATTGTGCAGGAGGGCGTGCACCGCGAGAGCCTGAATCCAAAGAGCGGCGACACTTACTACCTGGCGCCGGGCGCTTACATTTTCGGCAGCCTGAATTTGTGGAAGGTGCAGAACGTGAAGGTGCTGGGCCGTGGAACCATTGTTTATGAGGGCACACAGGATCCCAACGCCGACGAGGGTTGGATGCAGCAGCCCGACTGGCACTGCATTGGCGCTCTCGAGGCCCGCAACGTGGAGGTCCACGGGCTGACCTGCATTGTGCGTTCACGGACCTGGTCGATCCAGATGAAGGACTCCGACGGGTTTGTTTATGACGATCTGCGCGTGATCGGCGGCAACCCCGGCAACGCAAACCAGGATGGGATGGACTGGCTGGGCGGCGGGGACGCGGTGGTGCGCAACGCATTCATCCGCTCGTCGGACGACGTGTTTGCCATGCAGGGCAACTGGGATGGATATGCCGATGAGGAGTTGGCGCGTCCCGGCCATGACGTGCAAAATATCGTGATTGAGCACAGCGAGCTTTCTACAAGCATCTCGAACATTGTGCGCGCGGCGTGGCCGCAAAAGAAATTCAACTCGCGCAACTTTACGCTGCGCGACAGCGACGTGCTTCACGGCGGCATTGGGGCGTGTGGACAAACATTTGGACTGCTCGGCATGTGGGGAGCGAAGGACGCGAGCGGCGAGCATAGTAACTACACGTTTGAAAATATCTTTCTGGACAACTGGTATTCGCTCGTGCAGATGGAGCAGGAGCAACCCGGTCTGAAGGGGTTTACGTTTCGAAACATCTGGGCGCTGGATCAGCCGCCGCTGGCCGCTTCGACGATTACGGGCAACGTGGCTGGAGTGACGTTCGACAACGTGAAGTATGGGCAGGCGCGCGCGAGAGGAGATGCCGATTTGCCACTGACGGTTAACGCCGGAGCGCAGTCGGCGCGGTTTACGGCGGCGCATGGTCCAGTGGCTTCGTTCAGCGTCGATACTCCAGTGTTTGCGCCGGGGCAACAGGTTGGATTTACAGCGAAGCCCTCGCCGGGGGCGCGGTACACGTGGCTGTTCGGGGACGGAACGATTGGACACGGGCAGCACGTACATCATCAATTTGCAGACGCGGATGGCACCGAGCTCGACGGCAGGAATGGCGCGGGTCGCTTCAGAGTTCTGCTTCACGTGGAGGACAAGGCGGGGCAACAGGACTGGGCGGCGCAGGGTGTGGTGGCGGTGGCTCACTGGCACGACGCTGTAAACACGGTCGTGCCTGCGCTGGCAGGACTTACATGGAAGATTTATCCCGGCACATGGACAGAGCTGCCCGATCTGACCAAGGAGCACGCACTTTTCAACGGTGAGGGGCCGAACCTCGACGCCGACTCGCAGGGCTTTACGCGCTACACAGCAGCGTGGGATGGGTTGATCGATATTCCGGCCGATGGGGGCTATACATTTCATCTCATCGACCGCGACGGGGCGCGCCTAGTGATCGATGGCATGGTGGTTGCGAAGACCGGGCCGCCGTTTGCGCAGGTGTGCGGTTCTCCTGGCAACGCGCTGCGTTACGACCGCGGCTCGCTGGGGTTGCGCGCGGGGAAACATACGTTTCATCTTGAGGGTCTACGCTCTGTGAGCGAGGGCGCGCCGAGGCTACTTTGGGAAGGGCCGGCGCTGCCGCTGACCGACGTGCCGGCGGCTGCGTTCTGGCACCCGAGAGTTGATGTGGTGCTGGGTACGGGGTCAGGGACTAAGGGACTAGACCAATAGATCAGGACTGCGCTGGCCACGGACTTCCCGCGGGGCGAAGGCAGTGAGATCTCTAATCTGGATTCGGGGCGGGGCTGCTGATGAAGCTTTTGTGGGTCTCTATCTGTACCGTTCTGATTTGCGCGGGATGGGTTGCGGCTGCTTATGGCGAAGAGCCGGCGCCAATGCACGCGTCGATGCAGATACTGGTGGTGACGACGGCGGATTGGAATGCGGTGGCCGGTACGCTGCAGCGCTACGAGCGAGCGAACGCGCTCAAGAAATGGAAGAAGACTGGACTTCCCTTCCCTGTAGTGGTTGCGAAGAAGGGGTTGGGGTGGGGCGCGGGCGTGGCGGCTGTGAGCGATTTCGGGCCGCGGGGAACGGACGATCCGGTGAAACACGAAGGAGACGCAAAGGCGCCGGCCGGGCTCTTCCGTCTGAGCACTGCATTCGGTTACGCCGCCGAGCCGCCAGCGGGATGGAAGATGCCTTACATGAGCCTGACGCCGACGGTTGAATGCGTGGATGACGCCAGCTCAAAGTATTACAACCGCGTGGTGGACCGGGCGACGGTTTCTCCGGACTGGAACAGCTCGGAACACATGCTGCACTCCAATGGGCAATACCGGTGGGGACTGGTAGTGGACCACAACTCGGATCCGGTGGTGCCGCGCGCGGGATCGTGCATCTTCATGCACATCTGGCTGGGGACAGGCGAGGGGACGGTGGGATGCACGGCGATGGCGCAGGAGAATGTTGAAGCCGTGATCGGGTGGCTCGATCCGGCGAAGAAGCCGCTGCTTTTGCAGTTGCCGCGGGCGCAGTATAAAAAGGTGAAGAGGAAGTGGAAGCTGCCTGCTCTGGTGCGGGCGGAGTAAAGCTAGCTAGGGCAGAGTTTGTGATTTCCCACCCTTGCGCCAGAAAGAAGGCGCAAGGATGGGGCACGGGATTATTGGGCTGGTCCTGCTCTTTTGTTCTGGGATCCTTCTACTTCGGGAGCTGCGTTACATCCCAGCCACCGCCGAGGGAGCGGACGAGGCCAACGCTGGCGGCAAACTGCCGCGTCTGGAGGTCGATGGCGGTGCGCTGATTATCGATCAGCGTGGCTTCGGCCGTAAGCACCTCAAGATAGCTGGTGACACCCCCCTCGTAGCGCTGATTGGAGAGGTCGAAGGATTGTTGCGCGGATGCGACGGCGCGTTGCTCGACGCCGGACTCCTGCTCCAGAATTCTCAAGCCTGAGAGCTGGTCTTCGACGTCGTTGAAGGCCTGAAAGACGGTGTTGCGATAACCGGCAACCTGGGCCTCGTAGTTGTGGCGGGCCTCGCTGGTGAGCGCGCGGCGCTGGCCGGCGTCGAACAAAAGTTGTGCGGCCTGCGCACCCAGCGACCAGAGCGCACTGGGGCCCTGAATCCAGGTTCCGGGGTTTCCACTCTCAAAGCCGCCGGCTCCGCCCAGACTGATGGCGGGATAGAAGGCGCTGACGGCGATTCCGATTTGCTCATTGGCGGCTGCGGTTTGACGCTCGGCAGAGGCAATGTCGGGCCGGCGCTGGAGAAGTTGTGAAGGCACACCGACGGGCACCTTGGGCAGGGGCAGATCGAGCGGCGAAGGCGGAATGCTGAAGTCGGAGAGGTTGTAATTGGCGATGGTGCCGATGGCGTGTTCGAACTGGGCGCGGGCTACGCCGATGCCCACAAGTTGAGCGCGGACGGTTTCGAGTTGGGTGCGTGCCTGGGCCACGTCGGCTGCGGTAGCCACTCCACCGGCCAGGCGCTGCTGGGTCAGGTCGAGTTGGTTTTCAAGATCGCGGACGGTGGCAGTGAGCAGCTTTGTCTGTGCATCGAGGCCGCGCAATTGAAAGTAGTCGGCGGCCATTTCGGCGTGGAGGCTGAGGTCGATGTTGGCCATGTCCGCTGCGCTGGCCTGCGAGTTTTCGTGGGCGGCTTCGACGGTACGGCGGATGCGACCCCAGAAATCGGGCTCCCAACTTGCCTGACCGCCGATTGCGAGATCGCTGTAATTGGTGACACCGCCTTTTGAGGCAGTAGGCCGATTGGCGGATATCTGGTCGCGGCTGGCGGAGAGGTTGCCGGAGAGTGCCGGGAAGAGGTTGGCGCGCGTTGCGCTTACCTGGTCGCGCGCTGCCAGATACGTTTCCATTGCCTGGCGCAGGCTCAGATTGTTGTCGGCGATGCGATCTTCGAGACTGTTGAGTTGCGGGTCCTGATAGATCTCCCACCACTTGCCGCGTAGCAAGCCGTCAGAGGGCGTTGCGGGCTGCCAGCCGCCACCGGCTGGATTGGGCGGAGGAGTGAGGACCGTGGAGGCGCCAGTTTCCTTGTAGACTGCGGGGGCCTGGTAGTTGGGGCGATTGTAGTTGGGGCCTACAGGCTTGCAGCCGGCGAGCAGAATCAGGACGAGCGAAGAAGCGAGCAGGGCCGTACGGGATTTGCAGGCTGCTGAAATATGCCTGATTTTGAACTGAAATTCGGGAAAACATCCCTCAGGGGCTAAAGCCCACTTTGATGTTGTCCGGGGTGTGTACGGGCTGAAGCGCGTACCCTTCATCGCCATTCGCTTTTCCGTAGCCTGAGGTGCGGGCATTGCTAATTGCCTCCCGCATCGGCGGGTTTGCCGGGGCTGACCACTGTAACCTTTTCGCCGTCGATCAGCGAGTCGGGCGGGTCCTGGATCACTTGGTCGCCGGCATTGAGACCGTTGACGATCTGCGCGGTAGCGCCGTCGTCCTGGCCCATAACCACGTCGACGAGGTGGGCCTTGTTGCCGTTCACCACGGTACTCACCTGCAATCCGCTCTTGCGGAAGATGAGCGCTGCCGCGGGCACGATGAAAACCGGGCCGGCGGCCGGAGTCTTGAAGTGGACCTGGGCCAGCGAACCGGGCATCAGCTCGCCGTTGCCGTTGTCCACATCAATCTCGACCAGCAAGGTGCGACTTACTGGATCGATGGCGTCGGAGGTCCGTACCAGTGTTCCCTGATAGGTCTTGCCGACGTGTTCAGGAAACGTTAGGTCGAGCTTCATTCCGCGCTTCACGGACTGTGAGTAAATCTGGGGCAGGTTGGTGTAGACGCGCAGCGTTTTGATGGCCTGCAAGTGGAACAATTCCTTTGCCGCGCCCTGGTCAATCAACTGGCCGATATCAACAGTGCGCGCGGTGATCACGCCGTCGAAAGGCGCGTAGACCTTTTCGAAGGACTGAATCTCGGTCAGGCGCTGCACATTGGCCTGGGCAGAGTGGACGGCGGACGCAGTGGCTGCCGCCTGGTTCACAAACGTATCGGCATCCTGGCGCGATACGGCGTTGGACTTGACGAGGCCGCTGTAACGCTCGGCCTGGATGCGGGCGTTGTTGGCGTTTGCCTCGGCGGTGACGAGATCGGCGCGGGCCTGGGACAGTTGCTGGTCAAGTTCCGGGGTGGAGATCTCAGCGAGAAGAGCGCCCTTCTTAACTCTTGCGCCGATGTCGAAGTACCAGCGTGTGAGGTAGCCGTTGGTGCGGGCGTAGATGGGCGAATCGGTGAAGGCGGTTACGTTGCCGGGCAGCGCGAAGCTGTCAACAGGCGCGCCTGCTTTAGGCAGCGCAATGGTGACGGTGGGCGAGGCCAGTTCCTGGGTACGCTCGGCGAGCACGGAGTCAGCGTGGGTGCGTCGCAAAATTCCCAGGCCCGCTAGCACTAGGGCCACGATGAGCAGCACTATTACGCCGGCAAGAGCCAGGCGCGGCGAGATCGGCTTCTGCGCTGGCGCGGTCTCTTGGCCGTGTGCCGGTTGCTGGTTCGGATTGGATGTATTGGTCATGAAAGATTACTCCGAAATCTCGTCGAACTCATCGAAAGCTGCGGCACGCGCGGCGCCGTGAGCCAGTTTGCGGCGGCTCTCAATGCGGCCGTGAATGAGAGAGAAGAACGCTGGGACAAAGAGGAGCGTGGCCACGGTGGCCACCAGCAGCCCGCCAATAACGGCGCGTCCCAGCGGTGCGTTCTGTTCGCCGCCGTCGCCCAGGCCCAGAGCCATGGGCACCATACCCATGATCATGGCAAGCGCCGTCATGAGCACCGGGCGCAAACGCACAAAGCCGGCATTCAAGGCCGCACGGCGCGCGTCGCCTACAAGGATTTCAAGTTGTTCGCGGGCGAAGCTCACCACCAGGATGGAGTTGGCCGTGGCCACGCCCATGCACATGATTGCGCCGGTAAGTGCAGGAACGCTGAGCCGGGTATGGGTGAGGAACAGGAACCACACGATGCCCGCCAGCGCCGCGGGCAGCGCCGAAATAATCAGAAACGGATCGAGCCAGGACTGGAAGTTGACGACGATCAAGAGATAGACCAGCAGGATGGAAAAAACCAACCCGGTGAGCAGTCCAACGTAGGACTTCTTCATGGTGTCGCTCTGGCCGCGCAGAACAAATTCCGAACCGCGAGGCAGGTCCTTCTTGTGGCGATCTACGATCGTCTCCATTGCGCGGGTTACGGTGCCCAGGTCGGTTCCATTAACGTTGGTAAAGATATCGATTACTGGCAGGGCGTCGTAGTGGTTCACTGTTCCCTGTTCGGCTCCGGGCTCGATGCTGGCGAGATTGCCCAGCACCTGCTGCTGGCGCAGCGGGGCGCCGGGAGCTCCCGTGGCCGCCGCTCCGCCAGCAGACGGCATAACTGCAGGTCCTGTTATGGGCAGGCTCTGCAGATCTGCCAAAGAGTTAAGCCCATACTGCGGAGCTTCAGTGGTGACGTTGTAGGTGACGCCGTTTCCGCGGTCCAGGAAGAAAGTGGGCGTGGTCTGGAAGCTGCCGCTGAGGGCAACCAGCAAGCCAGTGGCCACGTCTTTTTGCGTGAGCCCAACAGCCTGGGCGCGGGTGCGGTCCACGTTCACCATCATTCTGGGCAGGTTGAAAGGCTGATGGATGTGCGCATCGGCAGCGCCGGGAACATACCGGATCTCATCGAGCATGCGTTCGGCAAGGGCGCGGTTGCCCTCCAGGTCAGGGCCGATGACCTGTATATCGATGGGAGAGGAGAGGCCGAAGTTGAGGATCTGGGTGACGATGTCCACCGGCGGCATATAGAACGTGACGCCGGGATATTCTTGGGCCAACACGGTGCGTAACTGGTCCACATACGCCGCAGTGGGATGGTGATGCGAGGTCAACTGCACCTGAATGTCGGCGTCGGCAGGGCCTACGGGCGCTGAAGTCGAGTAGGAGAGATTGAGGCCCGAGTAGGGCAGGCCGATGTTATCGACGATTGAGACCACTTCGTTGGCCGGCACATGCTGGCGGATGGTGGCATCCACGTGATCGCAAAGAGCGGCAGTTTCCTCAATGCGCGTGCCGGTGTGTGCGCGCAGGTGGATCTTGAACTGGCCGGAGTCGACTGCGGGAAAAAAGTCCTCGCCCAACCAGGGCGTGAGCAGACCCACTGAGCCCAGCGCGAAGGCCAGAAAGAGGATCAGAAACACGCCCGCGTGGTCAACGCAAAGCGTGAGCAGGCTCAGGTAGCCGCGACGAAACTTGTCAAAGCCAGACTCAAATGCCAGTTGGAAGCGAACTAACGGATTATAACTGTTGCGCTTGCGGGCGGGCTCGGCGTCGTCGTGCTCCTTCAGCAGGTAATTGGCCATGGTGGGCACCAGCGTCAGGGTAAGCAGATAGCTGGCCACCATGGCAAAAACCACCGCCTCGGCCATGGGGACGAACAGGTAGCGGGCAACGCCGCTCAGGAGGAACATGGGCACGAAGACGATGCAGATCGCGAGGGTCGAGACGAGGACGGGAACCGCAATCTGCGCCGAGCCGTCCAGAATCGACTGCTCCAGTTCCTTGCCTGTTTCAAGGTAGCGGTTGATATTTTCGATCGCGACCGTAGCGTCGTCGACCAGGATGCCCACAGACAGCGCCAGCCCGCCCAGGGTCATTATGTTGATGGTCTCGTGCAGCGCATAGAGCATGATGAGCGAGCAGAGAATTGAAAGCGGGATGGAGACGGCAATGATGATCGTGGAGCGCCAACTCCCGAGAAATACCAGAATCATGATGGCGGTGAGGCAGGCGGCAATGATGGCCTCCCGCACCACGCCGCTGATAGCCCCGCGTACGAAGATGGACTGATCGGTGAGAGGCACGATCTCCAACTGTGGCGGCAACTGGTCCTTGACGTAATCCACCTTTTCGCGAACACCTTTGATGATGTCCAGGGTGGAGGCCGAACCGGTCTTCATAATGCTCATCAGCGCTGCGCGGTGGCCGTCCACACGGACGATGTTGGTCTGCGGCGGACTGCCGTCGCGCACATGGGCCACGTCGCGGACGTAGACCATGGCTCCGTTCACCATCTTGATGGGCAGATTGTTCAGTTCGTTCACTATCGGAGGTTGAGAATTGGTCTCCACCGCATACTCGAAGCGGTCGATCTTCATGGTGCCCGAGGGCGCAATTAGATTTTGTGCGGATACGGCGGTGACTACATCAATGGGCGAGAGCCCTTTGGCCTGCAACGCGGCCAGATTCAGGTCCACCATGATGGTGCGCATTTTGCCCCCGTAAGGCAACGGCGTCTGCGCACCCTCGATCGTGGCCAGCTGGAGACGGATGGTGTTGTTGGCCATGTCAAAGAGCTGCTGCTCGTTGAGCCCCGGCCCGGAGAGACCTAGTTGCAGTACGGGCACGCTGGAGGCGTTGTACTGGTTGATGAAAGGGGGGACGGCGCCCGTGGGCAGGCTGCGCAGCATGGTCTGCATGGATGCGGTGACCTGGGCCACGGCGACGCCTATATTCACATGCGGCTGAAAGAAGAGCTTGATTAGTCCGACGCCGTTCAGCGACTGCGACTCAATGTGCTCAATGTCGCTGACTGAGGTAGTCATCATGCGTTCGGAGGGCGACACGATGCGGTTGCCCACCTCTTCTGCGGAGAGGCCGTTGTACTGCCACACCACCGTCACCACTGGAATATCGATATTGGGAAAGATATCCGTAGGCATCTGGAGGATGCTGAAGACGCCAAGGATGAGAATCAGAAGCGCAAAGACGACGAAAGTATAAGGCCGCCGTAGCGCAAGCCGGACAATCCACATAGGGTTGTTACTCGCTCCCGAGCCGGGTTGGTGTTTATGGACTGACCACGGCCGGTTAGCCGCCGGCCTGGGCGATGGAAGAGCTTGCCGGCAACGCTCCCGGTCCGGTCCTGACCGGCTCGCAGGATTTCCGAGCCAGGACGGTATTGCCGCCTGGGCCCGATCCAACTAACAGTTGAAACTACTATCGTAGTCGAAGATGGGCAAGATTATCGCCGGCGAGCGAAAAAGGCCCAGCCGCATAGTATAAGGACGCCTTTTCAGGCCGGAAAGATGCATCTTTGGGGACCGTGCATCCCATTCCTTGAACTACCTGACGGGGCGCACAACTGCATTTCGCTGCAATCGGTTGCGGAGAACGGTGTTTCTTGCCGGCGCCCCTCATGGCTATCCCACTGCGGTTAGCCATCACCAAGCAAGCGCTCGATGGCTAGGGCCAGGGACTTCGGCTCTTTCGCTGGGCCGTAACGGGCCATGACTTTGCCCTCCCTGTCGACTAGGAATTTGGTGAAGTTCCAGCGGATGGCCCCGGAGCCAATGAGTCCGAAGATTCCAGGCTTCTCCTTTTTCAGGAACCTAAATAGAGGATGAGCGTGGGGGCCGTTTACGTCGATCTTGGCGAAGATGGGGAAACTGACGCCGTAATTCTTCTCGCAGAAGACTGCAATTTCGGCTTCGGTGCCTGGTTCCTGGGCGCCAAACTGATTCGAGGGAAAGCCCAAAACTTCAAAGCCGCGGTTCCGGTAGGCGCGATAGAGCGCTTCAAGGCCGTGGTATTGGGGCGTAAAACCGCACTTGCTGGCCGTATTGACGATCAGCAGCACGCAGCCTTGAAACGCGGCCAGGCTTAGCGGCTGCCCGCCAGGAAGTTGGGCCAGAAGCGGGGCAGAGAATCCATAAACGGTTTGCATAGCTCGATCCATGTGAGGAAAAACCTCGATGCGGAACGATGTCCTGTCGAATTCGTCCGCGTCTAAGAAGGATGCTGCCAGGCGAAGAGCAGATGCAAGAGGGCGCCGACCCACTTCGTTCCGGTAGACTGTGTCATGGGTAGCAGCTAATCGAGGTCCCCGGCGACAGGTCTTCGTCGCAGGGGTGATAGCAAGGCCCGGCCCCAGCCCGCGAGGGCCTAACGCGGCGGGGAAATTCCGGGAAAGACACGATTTCCGAGCCACCAGTAGCCCGGCAGTTTGGGCAAGGCCACTGTGGTCAAATATAATCATTCTTTCCTTGAGGCAGGACCAGATTTTTCAGCAATGAGGGTGTGCATATTCTTCCCGTGAAGCCGATACATGGACCGCACCAGCACTTGTGCTCGCCGCAGGGCCCCAGCCCGGTGAAGATCAAGCACACTTCCATCTCCCGCACTACGCGGACTCTGAGCCTCGTCCCGTGCATTACCTCGCGCCTTGGGCGCCTCCTGCTTGTATTTGCACTGGCCGTATGCGCCGGTACTGCCCTGGCCCAGGGGCCGGCGCAGACGATCCAGCAGATTCGAGTCATCGGTAACCGGCGCATTCCCAAGGAGACCGTCCTGGCGCGCCTGTTTACCCATACCGGCGACGCCTACGATCCGATTTCGATCGAGCGGGACTTCAACTCGCTTTGGAACACCGGCTACTTTGACGATCTGCGTATCGAGCGCGAGGACGCTGAGAACGGCGTCATCCTGAACATTTTTGTTCGCGAGAAGCCGAATATCCGCGAAATCAACTACAAGGGCCTGAGCACGGTTTCGGTCTCCGACGTTCTCGATCGCTTCAAGAAGGAGAAGGTGGGTCTCACAGTTGAGAGCCAGTACGACCCTTCCAAAATCAAGCGGGCTGAAACGGTGATCAAGAATCTACTGGCCGAGCACGGACACCAGTTCGCGACCATCAAGACCGAGGTCAAGACGATTCCGCCGGCGTCGGTGCAGGTCAACTTCAACATCAAGGAAGGCCCGGTGGTGAAGGTCGGCCAGATCAAGTTCGCCGGCAACGAGCACGTCAACTCGCTGTTGCTGCGCCGCTCGATGAAGAACCTGAAGCCCATCGGCATTCCGTATTCGATCATCTTCGAGGATCTGTTTCCTCAGACATTCGACGCCTCAAAGCTGGAGGAAGACACCGAGCGGGTTCGCCAGGCCTATCGCGACAAGGGCTACGCCAACGCCGCGGTGGAACAGCCCCGGACGCAGATCCGCGACCAGGGCGGGCTGAACTGGTTCACCTTCCGCCCCAATAGGGGCAAGCGCATCGACATCCTGATGACCATTGAGGAGAGCGGGCGCTATCGGCTGGGAAGCATCACCTTCTCCGGAAACAAGGCCGTGACCAACGAGAAGGCGCTGCGCGGCACGTTCGCCATCAAGGACGGCGATTGGTTCAACGCCACAGCGGTTGGCAAGGGCCTGGAGAACCTGAAGAAGGCCTATGGGACGCTCGGCTACATCAACTTCGGGGCCATCCCCAAGCTGAGCTACGACGACCAGAAGAAAACCGTGTCGATGAACATTGACATCGACGAAGGCAAGCCCTTCTACGTATCGCGCATCGAGTTCCAGGGCAACACCATTACGCGCGACCGCGTGATTCGCCGCGAACTGATGCTGGATGAAGGCTCGGTCTATAACTCCCAGCTCTGGGAGTACAGCCTGCTGCGCCTGAACCAGTTGGAGTACTTCGACCCGCTCAAGGTGGACCAGGACTCAGAAGCCCACCAGGACCCGGACAACGGAACAGTCGAACTGCTGCTGAAGGTGAAGGAAAAGGGCAAGAACTCGATCGGCATGAATGGCGGCCTCAGCGGCATGTCGGGTGCCTTCATCGGGGTCAACTACCAGACCAACAACTTCCTGGGCCTGGGCGAAACGCTCAGCCTGCAGGGGAACCTGGGCAACGTTAGCCGGCAGTTCACATTCGGCTTCACGCAGCCCTACATCAAGAACCGCCCGATTCAGCTCGGCTTCCAGATTTACAACAACAAGCAGGACTTCAACGCCGCCAAGAACTACCAGGCAACGACCGGCGCCTCGGCCAACCTGACGTCGGCTGAGCAGTCCCTGACGCAGAACTACAACCAGGCCGCGACCGGACTCAACGTCTCCATCAGCTATCCGTTGAAGCGGCACGCCTTCCAGCGCGTCGGCGCAACCTATTCGCTGAGCAGGTCGTCGATTACGGCCTTCAGCACCGCCTCGCAGACCTTCTTCCAGACGATCAGCTTCCGGTCGGGAATTCAGGGGGCGAATGCGCTCGCCGGCATCATCAACAGCCAGATCTCGCTCACGTATTCCTACGACACCATCAACAACCCGGTGCGCCCGCGCACCGGCAAGGAATACACGGCGGCCTTCCAGGCGGCAGGCATCTGGGGCAACGTGCGCTACATCTCGCCGCTGGTGGCCGCCAAACGCTTCATTCCGATGCACTATCTGCTGCCGTCGGAAAACGGACACAACGTGCTGGGCATACGCGCGCAGCTAGGCTACGTGCAGGGCTTCGGCGGCGACGTGGCACCGCCCAACAACCGTTTCTACGCCGGTGGAGAGAATGAGTTGAGAGGCTTCGACGTTCGCGGTGCAACTCCGTATGGATATGTACCCAGCCGGGTCGACTTCCAGCTGACCAATCCGGACGGCAGTTGCGTTCCTCGCGATCCCACGAATCCGCAGGACAACCAGTGCATCCAGGTACCGCTGCCGGTCTACGGCGTGGCCTCCATCGGTGGCGATACCAACCTGAACACCAATCTCGAGTACCGCATCCCGATCGTCGGCACGCTGATGTTCTCGATCTTCGACGACTTTGGCATCGATGTGGCGACCAACCACGGGCAGTTGAAGCAGAGTCCAGAAGGCTTCGCTTCGCTGACCGCCCCACTCTATGGCTGCCCGGTCTATAACAACGGCTCCTGCCAGGGCGGCATTCCGGGTTCGAAGGTTGGATTCCAGGAGAACATCCGGCCCATCTCGGGCACCAACTTCGTGCCGCGTATGTCTCTTGGCGGCGAGTTGTCGATCATCATGCCGATCGTCAACGCACCTTTCCGCATTTACTACGCGTACAACCCGCTTCGCCTTTACGAGACGCCCTACTGCAACGACTTGATCAACGGAGGCAAGCAGGGAAGCTGCTCGGCAGAGTTGATTACCCGGGCCATGTTCCCGCCGGGCGGCGCAGGCGACTTCACCTACAACGAGGCGATCCAGGCCTATGGCGCACGATACCTGTTCCGCGAGCCGCGCAAGACCTTCCGGTTGACTGTCTCGACAACGTTCTAAGAGTAATCAACGATCACGTCAGGCTCAGGGCCGCTCTTGCCGAGCGGCCCTGAGCCTGGATATCTCACGAATTTGTCATCTTGTGTGCAGGTTTTTGCATGGTCGCGTGGCCTTCGCGAAAGACCGGGAAACTTCGGATACGCTGGGGGAATAGCAGTGTATTTCATCGTCCGCCCGTTTGACGCTCCTACCCCAGCCTCCTATAATCCATCTAGTTCCTGCTGACGTCTCCATTCGTGTCTTTTCCTGTCTCTGCCGCCAACCGGCGCGGAGTTTCCGAAAAAAAGACCGTGAGGTTGCTCAGGAGGCACAGGCTCGCTTTCGCGCCTCAGCGCGGACGGCCACACAGGAATTCCGAAGGAGCTTTTGAATCACATGAAGCGTTCGCTTTCTCTCATTGTTACGCTGGCCTCTGGCATTGTCCTGAGCGCCGCAGCCCAAACTCCGGCCGCTCCCGCAACAGCGCCTGGACCCGCCAAGATCGCCGTTATTGCATTCCAGGTGGCCGTGGCCCAAACCAACGAAGGCCAGCGCAACTTCGCCGACCTGCAGAAGAAGTTCGATCCCAGGCGCCAGCAGCTCAAGGTCCTGAGCGATGATATCGATAGCCTGACCAAGCAGTTGCAGGCCGGGGCAGACAAAATGACCCCTGCCGAGCAGCAGAGCAAGGCCACTGCCATCGACACCAAGAAAAAGCAGTTGGATCGCGATAGCCAGGACGCCACGAACGACTTCCAGCAGGAGATGCAGGACGTCTATAACGCTCTGGCCTCAAAGGTCTATGACGTGATGCAGTCTTACGCTGAGCTGAAAGGCTACACGCTGGTGCTGGATGTTTCGCAACAGCAGTCTCCGGTGTTGTATGCCGCCACGGCGACCAACATCACCAAGGACATCATCGACGCGTACAACGTGAAGTCTGGAATTCCCGCGCCGCCTGCGCAGCCTGCCTCCGGCGTAGACGCGCCCAAGCCGGCTCCGCGAACCGCTCCAAGGGCCCCAGCGACCCACTAGAAACCGGCCGCAACAGGTCAACAGCAATGTTCACAAAAGCCCCGCATGGCGGGGCTTTTGTGTTCCCATGAATGCGGTTTTTTGCATACTAAAAAGGCTGTGGGCCCGGGTAAAAAAATATTTCCCGCTTGGTCCGCGCTTTTTGTGGAAAAAATTGTGGATTACTTTCGGAAAGCGGGCATCAAAACTCCACTTTCTCCCCTTGCCACCCCCCCTCGTCTTCTGTTAAACATGGCAAATCCTTATTTATCAAGTAGAAGCCTCCGGAGCTGCAGACCCCGGGGCTGCTACCTCCGCGCCCGGTTTCGGGTCTTTGTTTTCTGTAGGTTTCCACAATCCCAGATGAATAGATGGTGACTAAAGTATCTTTCTAGTCAACAATTAGCGCCTATTTCTGCTGATCTTCACCCACGCGAAGGACGGCTAGGAAGGCCTCTTGGGGGATGTCGACCTTGCCGATGCGTTTCATGCGCTTTTTGCCTTCCTTCTGCTTCTCCAACAGCTTACGCTTGCGGCTGATGTCGCCGCCGTAGCACTTGGCAAGCACGTTCTTGCGCAGCGGGCTAACGGTTTCGCGGGAGATGATCTTGGCGCCGATTGCGGCCTGGATGGCCACTTCGAACTGCTGGCGCGGAATAAGCTCGCGCATCTTCGACACCAGCGACCGGCCGCGCTCGTAGGCGAAGTCGCGATGCACGATGATGGATAGCGCATCGACCGGCTCACCTGAGACCAGGATGTCGAGCTTGACCATCGGCGACTCCCACTCGCCTGCGAGTTGATAGTCCAACGACGCATAGCCGCGCGAGATGGATTTGAGGCGGTCGTAGAAGTCGAGCACGATTTCGTTCAACGGCAACTCGTAGGTGAGCATGACACGCGTCGGCGTTACGTACTCGAAGTTGATCTGCTTGCCGCGCTTCTCTTCAACGAGCTTGAAGATGCCGCCCACATACTCTTCGTTGGTCAGGATCTTTGCAGTGATCACGGGCTCGCGGATGGAGTCGATGTTGGTGGGGTCGGGCCAGCGCGACGGATTGTCCACCTCGATCACGCTGCCGCCGGTGAGCGTGATGTGGTAACGCACGCCGGGTGCGGTGGTGATCAGGTCCAGTTCGTACTCGCGCTCCAGCCGCTCCTGAATGATCTCCATGTGAAGCAGGCCTAGAAAGCCGCAGCGGAAACCGAAGCCCAGCGCTACCGAGCTCTCCGGCTCGAAGAAAAATGAGGAGTCGTTGAGGCGGAGTTTTTCGAGAGCATCGCGCAGGAGCGTGTGCTCGTGCGAGTCCACGGTGTACAAGCCGGAAAAGACCATCGGCTTGATGTCTTCAAAGCCGGGCAACTGAGCGGCGGCGGGGCGGGTGTCGTCGGTGACGGTGTCGCCGATCTTGGTGTCGCCCACGTTCTTGATGGTGGCGGCAAAGAAGCCGACCTCGCCGGCAAGGAGCAGTCCAATCTCGACCGGCTTGGGCATGAGCACGCCCATCGACTCAACCTCAAAGGATTTCGAGTTCGACATGAAGCGGATGCGCTGGCCCTTGCGCATGGTGCCCTGCATGACGCGCACAAGCACGATGACGCCGCGATAGGCATCGAACCAGGAGTCGAAGACCAGTGCCTGCAACGGCGCATCGGGATCGCCTGTAGGCGGAGGCAGGCGATGCACGATGGCCTCCAGTACATCGTCCACTCCCTGGCCGGTCTTGGCACTGACAGGGATGGCGTCGGTGGCGTCCAAGCCGACGGCTTTTTCGATGGCCTCCTGGGTGCGGAGAATGTCGGCAGAGGGCAGATCGATCTTGTTGATGACCGGAATTATTTCGAGACCGTGGTTGATGGCCAGATAGGCATTGGCCAGTGTCTGTGCCTCGACGCCCTGGCTGGCGTCCACGACCAGCAGCGCGCCCTCGCAGGAGGCCAGCGAACGCGAAACCTCGTAGCTGAAGTCCACGTGGCCGGGGGTGTCGATCAGGTTCAGCTGGTAGGTATTGCCGTCGTGCGCCTTGTACATCATGCGCACGGCATGGGCTTTGATGGTGATGCCGCGCTCGCGCTCGAGATCCATGTCATCAAGGATCTGCGCCTGCATCTCGCGGCCGGTAACAGAGCCGGTGAATTCCAGCAGACGGTCGCTTAACGTCGACTTTCCGTGGTCGATGTGGGCGATGATAGCGAAGTTACGAAGGAAGCGTGCGTCCATGCGGGGCCTTGCGAAAGGAGGCAAATACGCCGTTCCTGCGCGTCCGCCGCGGCGGACCTCCATGGCATAGCTTATCATCGGCATAGTGTCTTTCGTTCGCCTACATTCGCCGGGGTGGTTGCGCTGTTTCATGCGCATAAAGCTGAATCGTCTTTTGCTGCCGGTCGGCCTCGTGCTGACGCTGTCGCTTTCGGGCTGCGACCCTTCAAAACCCAAAGGCGCATCCCAGCAGCCGCAGGCAATGGCGCCGGCCCTGCCCGCCCCAGCTCCGCAGAGCCCTGCTAACCCAGCACCCCCTCCGCCTACGGTGGAGCAGCAACGCGTGCGCGTGTTGATTGAGCAGGTGGAGACGGCATATGCTCGCGGCGACGCGGACTATCGCAAAGGGATGCTGCCGGAGGCCAAGGCGGAGTTCGATCGCGCCATTGACCTGATGCTGTCGAGTGGCATCGACATCAAGAGCAATTCGCAGTTGCAGGACGAGTTCGACCGCATTGTGGACCAGGTGAATGCGCTGGAGATGGAAGCGCTGAAGCAGGGCAACGGTTTTGTGCCCAAGGTTGAGCCCACCCCCGCCGACGTGGCCAGCGAAGTGACCTTCCAGGTGGACCCCAACATCGTGGCCAGGGCAAGGGCCGACTTGGCAACCACCAAGTCCGATTTGCCCCTGGTGGTGAACGACTACGTGGCCGGCTTCATCAACTTCTTTGCCAACTCGCAGCGCGGCCACAACACGCTGTTGCATTCATTTGAACGCTCCGGCCATTACAGGGCGATGATTCAGCGCGTCATGGCCGAGGAGGGCGTACCCCAGGACTTGATCTACCTCGCGGTTGCCGAGTCGGGCTTTCAGCCTCAGGCAATGAATCGCAAATCCAAAGCCGGCGGAATGTGGCAGTTTATGCCATACGGCAACTACGGCCTTACACGTAACCCCTATGTGGACGAGCGCTTCGATCCCGAGAAGTCCACGCGCGCCTACGCGCGATACATGAAGTTTCTCTACGATCAGCTGGGCGACTGGTACCTGGCCATGGCCGCATACGACTGGGGCGCAGGGAATGTGCAGCGCGCCGTGCAAAAGACGGGCTACGCGGATTTCTGGGAACTGTACAAGCGCAATAACCTGCCTGGAGAAACCAAGAATTACGTACCGGAAATTCTTGCGGCGATCATCATCGCCAACAATCCCAAGCAGTATGGATTCGAAGATGTCACGCTTGATCCTCCAGTACTAACCGACACCATTACGGTGAACTATTCCGTGGATCTGCGGCTGGTGTCGGACCTGGTGGGCGCGCCGGTGGATGAGTTGATGGCGCTCAATCCCAGCCTGCTGCGGCTGATCACGCCGCCTGATACTTCGTTCGATCTGCATTTGCCAGCAGGCACAGCCACGCTTTTCAATGAGCGCATCGCCCTGGTCCCCGAAGCCAACCGCAATTCCTGGCGCTACCATGCGGTGGCGGCGGGTGACACGCTGGCGTCGGTGGCGCGCGAATTTCGCGTTGAGCCCGCTGAGCTGGCAACCGCAAATCAACTGCACGCGAGCGACAGCCTGGATGGCGTGGCGGCGCTGGTGGTTCCGGTGCCCCCGTCGGTCGCGCCTTCAGCACACACGCGCCTCTACACCGTGCGCAGAGGCGATACGCTGGTGACGATCGCTGATCGGTTCGGTGTCTCGCTTAATCAGTTGCGGCGCTGGAACAAGATTACCGGCATCAAGGTCGGACCAGGCCGACGCCTCCGCGTAGCCGAGCCCGTAGTTTTGCGGACCGCATCGAGCAGCCATCGGCGCAAGGCTTCGGCTACGTCGTCTACCGGAGCGAAGACACATTCAACCACTACGGCAAAGGCTCCCAGCGCGAACATGAGCACCACACACAAGTCCGTTGCGAAGCCCGCGACGAAATCAGCAACGAAGCCCAAGGCCAAGCGAAAGTCTTCCTCGAAGAAGTAAAAAAGACCTCTGGACCTCATTACACACTTGTGTTTTGCTGGTGTTTACGTGCAAGCTAGAACTACAATGTTTTCCGCAAGCAAAACAAAATTTCTGCTTGCGCGAAGAGACAAACAAACTGAGGGCAGCGGCGAGCCGCTGGAGGCACTGGGATGGAAGATGTAGTCAGGATGTATGCGATGAGCGACGGCGATCCCACTGGGGAGCCGATAGAGCTGGACCCCGATCGGGTCGAAGACTTTGCAGACGAAGAAGAAGTCGAGACTGCCAGCATACTTACCTCCTCGGATGACGATGAGGTATCCAGCGAAGAGACTGTGATCGTGGTTGCGGCACCCATAGCAAAGCCGGCGGTGAAGAAGGCCGCCAAGAAGAAAGCTCCTGCGAAGAAGGCAGCTAAGAAAGCTCCGGCAAAGAAAGCTCCTGCAAAAAAGGCAGCCAAGAAGGCGCCTGCGAAGAAGGCTACCAAGAAGGTAGCCAAGAAAAAGATTGTGGCCAAGAAGGCCTCAAAGAATTCCGCCGCAAAAAAGAGCAACACTGGCGCCAAGGGCGGAAGGGCCAAGGCCAAGAAGGCCAAGGTCATCAAGCGCGCCGGTAAAACCACTAAACGAGGTAAAAAGTTGGCCGTTAAGAAAGCAGCAAAGAAAGCCCCCGCCAAGAAGGCAGTTGCCAAGAAGGCTCCTGCAAAGAAGGCAGTTGCCAAGAAGGCACCTGCGAAGAAAGCCGCCAAGAAAGCTCCTGCAAAGAAGGCAGCTAAGAAGGCCGCAAAAAAGTAGCCCTGGCAACCGTCAAATCAAGGCAAGCAAAAGAGCCCGGCTCATGGCCGGGCTTTTCTGCGTCTGGGTTCAGGGGATTCGAGGCCTCGCTCTGCAAGGCCTCTGCGAAGGCTGCGGAGTTCTTATTGCGCGGACTTGATCGAGTTCCCTTTGTCGGGAAGGACGGTGAGTACCTCTGACGCGCTCTCAGGCGGATTTACCTTCACCCATACCTTCGCGATCTTGCCTTTGGGGTTGATGAGGAAGGTATTGCGGTTGGCCATGAATGTGCCGTTATGTTCGCCCAGCGAGCCGTAGGCGCTGACCACCTTGTGATCCGTATCGGACAAGAGACGGAAAGTGAGGCTGTCCTTGGTGCAGAACTGCTGATGCATGGCGGTGGAGTCCACGCTGACACCCAGGATGACGGCGTGCTTGGCTTCGAACTGCGGCAGGCTGTCCTGAAACTTGTGGGCCTCGATGGTGCAGCCGGTGGTCATGTCGCGAGGATAGAAGTAGAGGACGACCCACTTGCCTTTGAAACTCTTCAGAGAAATCTGGGTGCCGTCTTGCGATGGAAGCGTAAAGGTCGGCGCGGCCTGGCCCTCGGCGGGCATGGCGGGGGCGGCTTCATCGGCTGCATTTACGGGGACTGTGGCAACCGCTGCGAAAAGCGCCGCGGCGAGGACAAAGAGAATTGGCTTTCTCACGAAAGACCTCCAGATGGTTGAGTTAGGGAAGAAGGCTGCACCGGATCCCGAAAGACCTTGCTCCTTTCAGTATCAGCGCGGAGCTGCCACTATGGCAATGCCCGCCTGACTGGCGCGCTTGAGCAGGGAGTCGCGATCGAATAAAAGGGTACGCCCGGCCTCTATGGATAGGCAACTGGCGCCGGCGCGGATCATGGTCTCGACGGTGGCTATGCCGATGACCGGCACGTCGAAGCGCATGTCCTGGTTAGGCTTAGCTACTTTTACGACGGTCAGGCGGCGGTCGAGAGTCGAGGCATCCCCGCCAAGTGAGTCCATGAGGCGTCCGGCACGCTCGATGGTCGCGTCGGTGCCTTCCATGGCCTCCACGGCGACGCAGGCCTGCGCGGCCACCACGACGGTCTGGCCGATGTCGAAGCCGGCCACGGCGCTGGCTACTCCCAGGCCATACTCGATGTTCTTGCACTCGTCCTGGTCGGGCGCTCGCTCGGTGAGCACACCCTCCTGGGCCAGCAGCGGCTCAAGAAACTGTGTGGAGCTGAGGAGCTCGATGCCCTCGTCGCCAAGCACCTTGGCCACCGCACCGAGCAGCATGTCTGTGTTGCGCGAGCGCAGATTCAGCAACAGCTTGGCCAGCCGCCAGTCGGGGCGGATGCTGGAAAAAATCTGCTTGTGCTTTACCTGGCCTGCCATCACGACCCTTTGAACGCCTTCCTTCTGGAAGGTTTCGATGAGGCGGGAGAGTTCGCCGAGCGAGAGCCAATAGACCGAGACGCCCTGGTCTGTGGCGGCGCGCTGGTCCATCTCGGCGTCGGTTTCCTCGCGGATGGCAGCGACTACCACGTCGAAGCCCTGGGCACGTGCTGCGTCAAGGAGGAGAAATGGAAAGCGCCCGTTGCCGGCGATGAGGCCTAGCTTCATGATACCCACCGGACCGCCGTAGCGCACCAGCCTGCCACACTATTGCGTGCGACACATCCTCCCGGAGGGAGGAACGACAATAGCCCATGGTTCCGTCCGCCGCGGCGGACGGAACCATGGGAATGGAAGGTCAAAATCGCACCGGCCCCGGAGGGGCGACCGAGCGATTTCGCACGAGTTGCGATACGATACGGCATTTCCATGTCACACACCTATTGTTGTTCGCTCTTCCATTGCGTCTTCTCGACGAAAGAGCGCCGCAAGACCATTGTGCCGGAGGTCCAGCCGCGGCTGTGGGCTTACATGGGCGGCATTGCCCGCGAACAGGAGATGAAGGCTCTTGCAATCGGAGGAACGGACGACCACGTCCGCCTCTTGCTGTCTCTTCCTTCGTCCCTGGCGATCGCAAAGGCGATGCAGTGAATCAAGAGCGCGTGCTCGCGATGGATGCATGAAACCTGCGCGATGAAAGGCTACGATTGGCAGGAGGGTTACGAGGCGTTCTCCATCGATTGGACGCAGATCAGCCCTACGATTGCCTACATCGAACGGCAAGCAGAGCATCATTGGAAGCGCGATTTTCAGGCGGAGTTTCTTGCATTTCTGAAGAAGCATCGCATCGAATACGATCCGCACTACGTGTGGGGATAGATTCTGGCCGTCCCTACGGGACGGCGCGGTTATATTGGGCTTGTCCTCCCAGGATTCCGTCCGGCTTCGCGGACTCCACCCTGGGCTACTCTCGTCTTCTCCCTCCGGGAGAGGCGGCCGCACGGCATCCCGATTGCGTGGCTTGGCCGTTTGCTCGACTGTCATGGCTACTTGATTACCCCGCGCTCGCTGCGCTCCAGGAACCCGGCGAGCAGAGCAACGTCTTCGCCTTCCATCGCCTTCAGCTTTCCGAGGGCCTGTGTTGTGTTCATCTTTGCGGCCAGCAGAAGGCGGAAGGCCTTCTGCAGGGTCTGCAGCCGCTCCGGCGAAAAGCCGCGGCGGGCAAGACCGATTTTGTTGATGCCGAATGCCTTGTTTTCGCGACGCGAAGAGGTGAGCGAGAAGGGCAGCACGTCCTGGGTAACGATGGTGCCGCCGCCGACGAAGGCGTACTTGCCCACGATGCAATGCTGGTGGACTGGGCAAAAAGCGCCGAGGGTGACGTAGTCCTCGATGATGACGTGGCCGGCCAGTGTGGCTGCGTTGGCCATGATGCAATGGTTGCCCACGTGGCTGTCGTGGCCGATGTGTGCGCAGGTCATGAGGAGACAATTTGAGCCGAGGCGCGTGATACCTCCGCCGCCCACCGTACCGCGGCTGATGGTTACGCTTTCGCGGATGGTGTTGTCGTCGCCAATGACGGTCTCGGTGGGCTCGCCGCCATATTTCAGGTCCTGTGGCGGCACGCCGATGGAGGCGAAGGGATAGATGACATTGCGCGCGCCGATGCGGGTGCGGCCGTCGAGCACTACATGCGAGATGAGCTTGCAGTCCGCGCCGAGCACAACTTCAGGACCGATGGTGCAGAAAGGGCCGACGGTGCAAGAGGCGGGAACCACGGCTCCCGGCGCAATGACGGCGCTTGGATGTACGCTCACTCCGACTCCGCTTCCGACCCAGGCTGGCTGTCTGCGGCCGGCGCATCTTTTTGGATTTTCTGTTCGGGTTCCCGGTTCACGACCTGGCAGGTGAGGGTGGCCTGGCAGGCCAGCTTGCCCTCCACATACGCGTGGCCCTCGATGCGCCCGGCGCGAGTGCGGAATGAGAGCACGTCCACCTCGATGCGCAATTGGTCGCCGGGAGTCACCGGGCGGCGGAACTTGGCGCGCTCGATGCCGGTAAACACCACCAGCTTCTTGTTGCGATCGGGCATCTCGGCCATCATGATGATGCCGCCGGCCTGGGCCATTGCCTCAATCACCAGAACGCCGGGCATGATGGGATAGCCGGGAAAGTGGCCCTGGAAGAAAGGCTCGTTGATGGTGACGTTTTTGATGGCTACCAGGCGCTTTTGAGGCTCAAACTCGATGATCCTGTCGATCAACAGAAACGGGTAGCGGTGGGGCAGGAAACCCATGATCTCCTGGATGTCAAACTTCATTCAATGGCTCCAGAGAGCGGGCAGGCTGGGTGCTTTGCGCTCTTGTGGATTATAAACAAGGGCGGTGCGCGTCGGCTGTGAGGGGCTCACGGGCCGGGAAGGGTCTAGGGGGCTGGTCTAGAGGATTGAGCGTTTACAGGAGTTCACATGCCGTAGCGCTGTTGGTAGGCATCTGAGAAGCCGAGGGCGCGCTTGCGGGTGGGCCACTCGTTGAGGAACTGGTGAAACTCCTCCGCTGGGATCGGGCACTGAAACAGGTAACCCTGCCCCGCCTCGCAGCCTATTTCACGCATCACCTGGAGTTCGCCGGTGGTCTCAATCCCTTCGGACACTGTGTGCAGCTTCAACTGGTGCGCCATGGCCACGATGGTCTGGCACAACGCACGCATCTCCCGGGAGCGGTCAATGCCCTGGATGAAGCAGTGATCGATCTTCATGGAGCTGAGGGGCAATCGGCGCAGCATGTTGAATCCCGTGTAGCGGGTACCGAAGTCGTCGATGGCGATGCAGGCCCCAGTGGCGTTTACCTGGCGCAGTCGGTTGAAGAAAAGCTCCTCGTCCTCGAGCAGCATCGACTCGGTCACCTCGAGTTCCAACTTTGTGGGCGCAACCGGATTCTCCGCCAGGATTTCGCTCAGCAGGCGGGCAAAATCGTCGCGGCGCAGGTTGGCGGGTGAGACATTTACCGAGATGAAGGGCAGCGCCAGGCCACGGTCGCGCCATCGCCGCGCATCCCACAGAGCAGTGCGAAGGCTGAACTCGAAGATGCGGTGAATGAGGTCCGAGCGCTCGGCGGCAGGAATGACTTCGCTTTGAGGGACCGGGCCCCATTCGGGATGATTCCAGCGCATGAGCGCCTCGGCACCCAAAACCTGCCCCGTTGTCAGATCCACCTTGGGCTGGTAGTAAATACGGAACTGATTCTCGTCCAGGCCCTTGCGAATCTCCACTTCAAGCTGGTGGTCGCGGCGGAGGAGGCTGTTCATGGCGGCGTCAAAGGTCAACACGGTGGAGTTTCTGACGCCGCCGGCGCGGGAGGCAGCGAGACTGGCGTAGCGCACCAGTTCGTCAGCGGAATCGGTATCGGTGGGGTAAAAGGCTACGCCCGCGGCTATGTCCGGCCGGATCTCGGCTCCAAGCACGCGCATCGGCTCCAGAGCGTCCACGGTCATCTGAATGCGCAATCTGTCGCCTCGGTCCGATTTGGAAGCAGGCATTGCCACCAGGAAGCCGCGCGTGCCGAAGCGGCCCAGCAACGTATCGCTATCCACAGCTGAGCGCAGGGAATCCGCGATGTGGGCAACCAGTGCATCTACGCCCCGGGGACCCGATAGAGCGAACTCGCGGCGAAGGTTAAGAACGTCGATCCATATCAGGGCTATCCCCTGATCCGCCGGACAGTCGCGAAGAAGCGCCGCCAGCGCCGCCTGAAAGGTCTGCTGATTCATCAGCCTGGTCTGGATGTCGAAGCGCTGACCATACCTTAGCATGAGCTGGCGAATTTCTTCGTCCAGATCACGGTCCGGCAGGTCCATCGAGTTTCTGCTCGCGACGAGGATGCCAGCGCGGTCAGACGCCTCAGATTGAACAGATTTCCGGGGTGGCGTGCCTCTACCAATCATGCTCGAAAACCCAAAATGCATCTCAACCCCCGGTGCTGCCTGATCAGGATGCTCTGCCTTCAGAGGCGCTCTACCAGGTGTATTGCATGCGGGGGGCCATGCGGTAAATCGTTTAGAACGAGGGGAGACGCTTGTGGCGCTGCATCCCAGCTATGAATTCCTTGCACAGTACCGGGTAATTTCTTCACGGCGCTCGGGCTGCTCGCAAGGTGCGGCGGCGTGCGCCGGGGGCAACTTCACGGAGGGATGCTATTTCTTGATGCGCCTGTCGGCTGCGTCCACGCTCCAGAAATCGGCGGGCAATTGCTGGTTGAAGGACACCTTCTTTATGTAGTACTGCCGGAACATTTCGTCGTTCTTGAAACGCGTGATGGAAAGTGGGGTGGGGAAACCATCGAAGGTATGGTAGTTGTCGTACTCCTCGGCGTCGGTGTTCTTGTCCTTGTAGAGTGGGTCGCGCCACTGGAAGATGCGCTTCAGGGGCAGGTGGGTTTGTGTGTCCATGAGGATGGTGATGGACTCGTTTTGCGCAGAGATCAGGGTTACCTGGTCGCCCAGGCGCCGTTCCACAACGTGCTGCCCCTCATACACCAGAATGGTATTTGGATCCTTGAGCCACACCTTTACGGCAGTCTCGATGGAGTGGTCGCGGCGGCGCAGAAAGTCCTCCAGTATTTCCTTGTCCATCGGCTTCTTGCCGCGATAAGTTACCTCCCAACCCTCGGACCCCAGGTAAAACTCCACGACGTCGCGGTGCTTGGTAATCTCGACGCGGTCGTGGTCGGGCCATTGATGGTACTCAAAATAATCGGTGGTTCCGGCGTCGGGATTACCTTGGAAAAAGGCGGCGATGGACCCCTCGCGAACCTGGTTTTTCAGGTCGAGCCAGGCCTGGCCGCCCAGGGCCTGCACCATGGCATCGAGCTTTGCGCGCGCTTGTCGCGCATTCTTTGCTGCCGCGTCGTCGCCCGTTTGTGTCCGGGTTGTCACCGGCAAGGCCAGCATCAGCAAGGCAGTCGCTACCGGCAATATTCTGCTTATCTTCATCGTTCCCTCTTCGAGCTTTTTATCCCACCAAAACCGCGCCGCCGTTCACATTGAGCACCTCGCCGGAGATGAATCCGGCCAGTGGCGTACACAAAAACAAGACCGGCCCGGCAATTTCCCTCGGGCTTGCAACCCGGCCCACCGGAATGCCTGACCTGATCTTCGCACCCATCTCGGGATCGCCCACCGCGGCCGCCGACCTCTCCGTCGCCACCCACCCCGGCGCCACACAGTTCACCCTGATCCCTCGGGGCGCGAGTTCGCTTGACAGGCTCTTTGTGAGACTTATGAGAGCGCCTTTGGTCACGGCGTAGTCGGCGTGGTTAGCCTCGCCGCGCTGCCCGGCTGTAGAACTGATGAGCACGATATGGCCGGCAGCCTCGCCTTGTACGAGCGCCTGCCTGTCCATCTGCGCCACCGCGGCCTGTACGAGACCGAAGACAGAGTCCAAGTTCACGCCCATGGTCCGCCGCCACTGCTCGTCGGCCATCCGGGCAATCGAAACATCGTCTGCCGGCCAGATACCGTGATTGACTACCAGAATATCGAGTCGGCCAAAGGCGGCTACGGCTGCGGCTACGAGAGCGCGGCCGTCCGATGGCGTGCTGAGTTCCTGCTGGATCGCGCGGCACCGCTGCGGTCCGGCGCACTCGGCGGCCAGCGCCTCAGCCCGTTCCCGCGCCTGGTGGTAGCTGAAGGCGACCTGCACTCCGGCTTCTGAAAACATCCGCACCGTCTCCGCGCCGATTCCGCGCGAGCCTCCAGTGACCAGGGCGACCTTCCCGTCCAAAACCAGAGAGATACCTGCCATAGGGCCACGCTAATGCATTGCCGGAAGGGATGTCGAGAGAAGCACACTACCTGGAAGGGCTTCCATTGCGGGATTGGCTGTGATCTGCGCTATCGCTCGATGGAAAGCAGGCCCTTGTCGACCAGTACGGGAGGCTTTCGGAAGTGGGTAGCCTGCTCGAAGGCATAGGCCCATCCGAGTAGGTCGCCATCCTTCCATTTGCGCGCGGAGATTTCCAGGCCGAACGGAAGTCCGTTGCTATACCAGCCACCCGGCAATACGACAGCAGGCACGCCAATCATGTTGACCCAACCGGTGTCGCTATGGGGACCGCTGCTCACAGCGTCGTCCTGGGGCATGGTCTCGTCCACAGGCGGCATCTGGATAGCGGGGTAGACGTAGCCGTCGAGGTGGAGGCGGTCGAGCGTCTCGTTGTACAGATCGAGAGCTCGCTGGCGCGGGACCAGAACGTCTTCTTCGGCCTGCGGGTTGTCCTCAAACTGCGCCTGGGTAACCGGGCTGCGGGGATCGTTGGGGGTTACTTTGGCTCCTCCGATAATCGTTTCCGGCAGAGGAGAGCCAAGCAATTGCTCGTACTCCCGAGCGGAGTGATACTGCGCGGGTCCGTAGTGGGCGAGGAAGTTGTCTGTCCCTTCGCGCACGTAAGGCAACGTGGCGACGTGCGCCACAGTCTCGGCAAAACTGTCCGGCAGAATCGAATCGTCGAAGACGACCGTGGCGCCAGCCGCCCGCAACGCCTCAACTGCCCGCATGAATGCCGCACGCGTCTCGGGGCGCAGAAGAACGCGCGAAGCCTCGCGGGCCGCCGCGGCCTTGGTGGGATTCTCCGCTGCCGGAATGCCCTGAAACGGAATTCCCGCGCCCGCAAGAATGAATGCGGGAACACCAAAGCGTTTGCCCTTGAGCGCATCGGGCTTCAAGTATTGCGTGTAAGGGCCGGGTTGCGCTTTAGCTGCGGAGCCGACGGTCTCCGGATCCATCGAGTCATCGCTCAGGTTATCGCCCGCCATGACCGATAGCGCAATCGCGGCATCGGTCACATCTCTCGCGATTGGCCCGGTGTTATCGAGCAGCCAATCAAGCGGCGCAATGCCCGCGATGCTTACCAGTCCCCGGGTTGGGAAGACTCCGACCAGAGCGCTGGTGGCGGCCGGCATGCGGATTGAATTGCCGGTGTCTGTGCCATTGCCGAGTACCGCGAAGTTCGCAGAAACCGCCGTGACCGTGCCGCCTGAAGAGCCGCCGGGGCTGAAGCGCACGTCGTACGCATTGCCAGTGCGGCCGTAGGCGCTGCTGCGGTTGGTGTCGCTGGCGGCAAAGTCGGGCATGTTGGTCTTGCCCAGAATGACAGCGCCGGCGACACGGAGGCGCCTGACGATGGTGGCGTCGCGCGGCGCAATCAGCTCGTGCCCTGGGATTCGATAGCCCTGCCAGCCGTCGCTGGTGATCAGGCCCTTTACGCTGGTGTTTTCCTTGATGACGATAGGGACGCCCCACATGGGACCGCGACCGTAATGACTACCGCCGGTTCTGGCGTCGGCGTCCTCGCGTGCAGCGGTGGCCAGAGCTCCCTTTACGTCGAGGTTCTCGATGGCTCCATAGACGCCGTTGTATTTGCGGATGCGGGCGATGTACCAGTTCACAACCTGGGTGACGGTGTACTTATGAGCGCGATACATCTGCTCGAGGCGCGGGATTGTTACCTCAAGCAGGTCGCGGTCCATGGCGGAATTCGATGCAGCGGGAGGACTCACGACCTGTGCGTGGAGTGGGGAGTTGAAGCCAAGCGAAAGCCATACCATCGCAGAGCCGAGTATCATCCGCGCCGTGTTCGTCATGAGTGGATTGCCGCTCCGTTGGAAAGGCCAGTCGAGCTTTTTTGCACGAGCCCTGGAGGGAAAGATAGCAGACTCGCGCAGGGACCGGCGACGCGAAACGGAATGCCGGGAACGATTGGCGTTCTCAGATGGCCTGAAAGAGCCGGACAGGCAGGAAGATGACGGCTTTTACCAACTCCAGTACCCCATCGACCGCGATTCCAAGGATGCGAAACGGCAACAGTAAAAGCCACACCAGCGGGTAAAGCACCAGCGCCAACAGCGCCAGTGGCCAACACAAAACCAGCAGGATGCACCACAACAGAAACTTCACCATGGCTTCAGTTCCTCACGGCGCGTCGACTCATGTCCGAAGCCGTTCATACAACAATACGAGTGAGCAGCACGTTCGGTTCCCGTTCACCCTGCGCCGAGGCCTTACAATTGCTGCGTAAGTTAAAAGCCCGCAAGAAGGAGCTTATTATGCGTTCGAATCTGAAAGGAATACCAGTTCTCATCGCCCTCATATGCCTTGCCGCATCTGCTTTCGCGACTGAGCGAAAGATAGCAAAATCCGATCTACCCCCGGTGGTTCTGAAGACAGCCGAACAACAGAGCGTTGGGGCGACCGTAAACGGGTACAGCAAAGACCTTGAGAACGGAAAGCTGGAGTACGAAGTGCAAATGACCTCCAACGGTCACTCCAAGGATGTGACAATCGCGCCTGATGGGCAGCTCATCGAAATCGAAGAGCAGGTAATGCTGAGCGAACTGCCGGCGAATGTAAAGGCCGCACTCCAGACCAAGGCAGGCAAAGGGAAGATTACGAAGGTCGAGTCCCTGACAAAGCATGGTGTTTTGGTGGCGTATGAGGCAGATGTAGTCATTGCTGGAAAGCACTCCGAGGTGCAGGTTGGTCCAAATGGTCAGCCACTAAATCATGAGGAGTAGGTTCCATGCCGTCCGAGGACTCGAAGGCCGGATAGAACGATCTAGACTCAGAGCCCTCGGATAGCCGCTCAGCTCTTCTTCCCCCTGGCGCGGACGGCCAGCATTTTCTTCCGCTCCCGGATCATCTTGGCGCGCTCCTTTTCCGGCATCGCCAGCACGTCTTTGGTTCGCCTGGGAAGCTTCTCGTAGATCAGTGCATTGGCCCGCCGCAATTCCTCTTCGAACTCGCGAGGTCGCAGTGTCTCCCAGCGCTCCACGGCGACCCAGTGGGCCTTGGCCAGGTGCGGCGCTGCGTAGATGCCCTCAGTCTCCATCAGCTCGTGAAATCGCCCAGCCCCGCAGTGGAACCAAAGGACGCCGCTCCCGGTCCCATCCAGGTCAGTCATGGCGAACATCTTGCCGCCGATTTCCCGGTCGCCCACCCAATACACCAGGTGATGTCCCCAGTTAAGCGTCTCCGTCACATGCGGCAGGCTTAGGCAGATCTCGCGGATGCGCTCGTTGTCCATCGCGGATAGTGTAAGCCGGAAATGTCGCTGCCGGAAGACCGATTCGGCGCGATCAAGCTCGCGTTACACGAAGCCAAGGTTATTCGTGCTGAAGTTGCCGATGGTCGGCAACACCGTGGGCAGGTTCGCGGCGCTTACCCCAAACCACTGCGCGAGCGTGGCTGCATACTGCGAGCTGGCGGTCGATGGAACCCAGCGGCCGTTGGAACCGGAGTCGTCCGGGCCGCCCAGCGCCAGCGTCGGGTAAGTGCCGTAGATCTGCCCGCCCTTCACTGCGCCGCCGATGACGATGTGATGCGAACCCCAGGCATGATCGCTGCCGTTGTTCGAGTTGGGCTGGAAGGTGCGGCTGAAATCGGACATGGTGAAGGAGGTCACGTTGCTGGCCACGTTCAGTTCCACAGTTGCAGCGTAGAACGCGGCCAAAGCGGGCGAGATCAGCGCCAGCAGGCTGCTCTGCAAGGTGAGCTGGTCGGCGTGCGTGTCAAAGTTGCCGATACCGGCGAAGAATATCTGCCGCTGCACGCCCAGAGCCGCGCGCACCTGAATGATCTGCGCGATCTGTTTGAGTTGCGCGGCCAGCCCGTTGTTAGCCGGGAAGGCGGTTTGCAACGGAGTTACGGATTGCACCGCGTCAGAGAGCGTCTTGGCATAAGTGTAGGCATTGGTGGTGATCCCGTCATCGGCCTGTATTAGCGATACGCCCGAATTCATAGTGAGCAGCGCCTGTGCGGCAGCCTGCCGGGCCGCGCATTCGGAGCCCTCCGAGCAACTGGATGCACCCAGATTGCCCGGCGAGACGGACACCGGCGATGTGGCATTGCCGTTGCAGAACAGCGTGTCGCCGGCCACCGAGGTAATCATGGGAATCTGAGCGCCCTGGTTGTAATTGGCGCCGAGCACATCCGCCATGCGGCCCGCCCATCCGGTTGGCGTCGCGGCGCTCGCGGCGGCATTTTGCCACTCCAACTGCTGGTCGGGATGCGAGAAGAGATTGACCGGCGCTGACTGACCGGCCAGATACTGCGTCCGCGTGAGAGGCTGCACGAGCGTGCCCACATTGGCCACAAATGCGGCGTTCTTGTTGTTGAACAGGGTCTGAACATCCTGCAGGTTCGGATTGATTGCAAAGTTGGGCGTGGGGGTCAACGGTAGAAGCGTATTCTGCGCCAGCGCCAGCGGTCCGCGCAGAGAGGAATAGGTCGCATAGCCGGTGGTGTCGAACGGGATCAGCGTATTGTTCGCGTCATTGCCGCCGAAAAGAAACACGCACACCAGCGCCTTGTAATCGCTGGTGGTCTGCGCCAACGCGTTCAACGCCCCAAAGGGTCGCAGCCCCAGCACATTGCCCGCCGCTGCCAGGCTTGCGTAAGTGATGAAACTTCTCCGGTTCGTTCTCATCGCATCTCCCTTGGCTTAAAAGTCAAAACTGTTTTGAACTCTGCCTCTAGTGCATGACTTTGTACTGCGAGGATGAGATCACCAGGTACGTTGCCACGCGCACCTGCTGTGCCGTGCCTAGCCCGTTGATGGTATTCAGAATCTGAGTGCGCAAGTTAGTGGGCATCTGTCC
Source organism: Occallatibacter sp. (assembly GCA_035945795.1). GTDB lineage: Bacteria > Acidobacteriota > Terriglobia > Terriglobales > Acidobacteriaceae > Telmatobacter. Next base: position 99,811 of record DASYZU010000085.1, on the reverse strand, counting down.
GTGCATGAACATTACGCTCAGCGTATCCACAAGATTCGCGGGACTGGATGCAGCAATCTGGCCCAGTGTGCTGGTGGCGCCCAGGTTAATGCTGAAGCCGGATATCTTGCTATTCACCAGGGAGTCGGCAAGCGACAGGCGAAGAATCGCCGTAGCTGTATTCTCCAGGTCAAATTCCGGCGCATTCAGCGTCGTCTGCGGAATCACGTAGCTGGGCGGGAAGAAGTTGAACACGCTTCCTGATCTGTAGGGCCGCTCGCTCAGAATGTTGGAGTAGTTTGAGAGCGAGAAATAGGAGCCATTTACGTCCGTATTGGTAAAACCCACTGCGCGCAGGAAGTTCGTCATCCAGAGCATAGGTTCGCGCAGATGACCGCCATCGAAGGTCGGATCGGTGTCGCCCGCGCGCGCTTCCTGATCTTCCAAAATGGCGCGGATCACGGCCTGCATGTCGCCGCGCACGCCGCTGCCGTTATTGTCAAAGACGGCGGAAATGCGGGAGACATAGGCAGCACTTGGCGTGCTGGTGACAAGATGCTGGATCAATTGCTTGCAGACGAACGGACCGACATTGTTGTGGTTGAAGATGTTGGCCAGCGCGCCTGCCAGGTCCTGCTCGGCCGTCTGGCCTGAAGAAAGCACAGTGCCGTTCAGCAGCGTCTTCGCGGTCGTATCGTGTTGCGTCTCGACAGCCACCATAGGCGCAAGGTAGTTCGGGGTTCTGTTCGGGTAGCTGGTTGGCACACCGCCGGTTGATGTGGCATAGGTCCAGCCTGTGTAGGCCCGGGCGAAAGCCTGCACCTGAGCCTGCGTGTAGGTTGGGATGGGATTACCGCTGCCATCCAGTTGCAGCGTTCCATCCTGATTGAGCTCGAACAGCCCGATGGTGAACAACTGCATCAGCTCGCGCGCGTAATTCTCATTCGCAATCTGTCCGGTTGGAGCCTTGGCGCTGTTGAGCATGTTAAGGTACGCGCCCATGCCCGGCGACACCGTGACGTCGTGCATGATGGTCGAGAAGTTGGTGAACGCATCCTGCGCAAGCGTGTTGTGGTAGTAGGTGATTGTTGTCGCATTGTCAGAGTTGCTGGAGATGACGAACAATTCGCTCAGTGCAAAGGCTACCCGCTGCCGCAACTGGTCGTTGCCGGTGAGCACCGTCTGCCACCACTCCGACTCTTCGCAGTTGATAGGCGTATTGGCTGAAAGGCAGAGGGCCGGCAGCGGCGTGGGAATATTCGCCAACGGCGTGTCCGGAGTGTTGAACTGCTCGGTGATGTAGGCGTCAAGACCGACGGTCTGTACGTGACGGATATCGGCGATCGTAGGGCCGAAGGTCGCCTGATCCAACAGCCGCGCTGCCGCGGTCACTGTAGTCAGGTAGATAGTGGCGTTCACAGAGTTCGAGGCCATGCTGCCTGGATTCGGATTTGTCACGCCAACGCTCAGGGTCGTTGTCCCACTGGGAACGTTGACCGTGGCCTGCAGATCGGTCGAAGAAACCAACGTCGTGGTTACTCCCATACCGCCTACCTGGATTTGTGCTCCACTTACGAAGCCTGTGCCGTCGACCTCGAGCGTATAGCTTGTGCCGGAGACTGGCGTTGCCGCTGCCGCAGTTATGACCGGAATAGGATTGAGAATGCTTACCTGCTCCGAACCTGAGGTGGTCGGTGAGGCTACGCTCACGGCTGTCACCGTGACGGTATTCGCAGTGGGAATGCTGGCAGGCGGCGTATAGACGCCGAAGGTATTGATGGTCCCCAGGGTGCTGTTGCCGCCAGTGACACCACTCACCTGCCACGTGACCGCAGCGCTGGACAGATTGCTGACTGTGGCAGTGAAGGCGGTAGGGGTTCCGAGCCGAACCTGGTTGTTGCCGCTCACCGTGACCGAAGGCTGCTGGTTCTGTGTGTTATTGGTTCCACCCGAGCCGCAGCCGGTGAACAGGATGACAAGGCCGAGTGCGGACACAAGGGCGCGATGCGAATAAGGGAGCCGCAAGTCGTGCAAGACAGACCTCCGCGTTGCTGGAGCCACTTACGTAGACAGGGGGAACGGGGAAGGGCTACAACGCTATTAACAATACTCCACGAGAAAAGTTTCGCGCCAGATCAAATTTATTTTGGAGTTCGCGTTTCGGCCCCGTCAGCCGGCATAGCGCACCAGCCCTGATGCCTTCAGGCCGGAGTCACCACTTCGCTTCGAAGGTACGGAAACGACGTTCCAGCTCCCACTGGGCGGCTGCCTTTTCGCTTCCGTCAAGGAACGACTTGCACCCGGGCGACGGCTTATCCGCTCCCGGCGCTTCTCCCTTGCACGCATTTGCTGTCACATCAAATACATCCGGCTGGGCCCACAAGCCTACGCCGGGAAGGAAGTTGTGTTCCAGCCCCGTCCGCGCAAGCGTCTTCAGATCCACGTAGCTCAGGTGGTAGTCCATGGCTGCGCGCACGTACTCGTGGGTAATGTCGATACGGCTCACACCCTCGTCGTCGGTTGAGAGCGCCACCGGGACGTGCGCCAGGCGGTAGTTGCGAAACGGATGCTCGTCTCCCTCGACGCCAAGGATGCCTTCGTTCGAACTCAGGTTGATCTCGATCATTACGTGCTTTTGCGCAAGTTCCTTCAGCAGGCCCGGCACATCATCCTCATACATCACGTCGACGCCGTGCCCGATGCGTTCGGCGTGACCCAGTTCCACGGCCTGCCGAATGTGGAAGTGGAGGCCCTCCGGCGGCACCAGGCCGGGCGCCAACTCGCCGGCGTGAAGGCTGATGTGGACGCCCGGATAAACCGAATGCAGGTAGTCCAGCATCTTCATCTGCAGCGTGTAATCGCGCATGGTCACAAAATCGTCCTCGGGCCGGACGAAGTTGACGCCGACGAACCCGGGATCGTGCGCGTCGATGCTCGCTTCGGCGGTCTCGAAGCCCAACAATGCCTGGGCGAAAACCATCTCGGGTGGAAGGTCGCGCAGCACCGTCCAGATGTAGCGAACCTCGACCTGGCAGGCCGGCGCAGCCTGCGGAGTGCCGCAGTGCTCGATGCTGCGGCGATCGGCCTCGCCTTGTCGCGCTTCGTCGCGTCCGGCTGCGACCTCGTCGCGCAGCCCGTGATCCAGAAGCTGCTGGCGAAAGCGCGCAAAAGCCTCGCGGTCACCGTGCTCGAGTTCAGCATTCCAGCCCAGCGCCGAGGCAATGCCGGCGGCGTGGGAAAAAGCCGGCGTAATCATGAGTTCGAGATACTGCTGGTTCTGCGCCGCCGCGCGGCCGGCCACTTCGTCGGTCCACTCGCCCGTGCGTGGCGGGAGGCTGTTGAAAACGTCGGTCCGGTCAAAGACCGCGAAGAACTGGTCGTGCGCGCTCCAGCCGGCCGAGGGCACGAAGCTGCGCAACGAAAGCGCGTCGATCAGCTTGTCGTACACAAGCTGATCGTTACGGGAAATGTTTCCGGCAAGTCTCTTGGCCGGAATCAACTTGCCGGTACAGGGAGGTTTGACCAGGCTCCATGCCACGGTATCCACGCAAAGCCCATCCTCGGCAGCATCGCGGATCAACGTCTCCGCGTACACCGCACCGGAGAGGTGGACGTGCAGGTCAGCTCCCTTGGGAAACTGCTCCAGAAACGCATGTAGAGCCAGCGGCCCCTGGCTCTCGTAGGACAGGAAGGCCCGCGCTGTGCGCGTTTCGCTTTCGGACATCCAGTGCTTGGGCGCGTGGGAACAGGCAGTTGCGGCAAGGGCAAGGCAGGCAAGGAAGCGGGCAAGGTGGCGCATGATTGCTTTCCAGTGTAGTGCAGGTCCGCAGCACCGGTGCCCTACGACGGGAGAAAACAGGCTCGGAAATGGCCTGGTCGGCTCCGGTTTGGCCCGGTTTGGCTTAGGAGAATGGGAGTTGGTATACTGTCACAGTTGTTGCAGAGCACTGTACGTGGAGTTACCCACCTTATCCGGCGCCGTCCGGAGTCCACGCGTAGAGATGCAACCGAAGTTTGCACTGAGGCCAGATAGCTCAGTGGTAGAGCGCGGCCCTGAAAAGGCCGGCGTCGGCGGTTCAATCCCGTCTCTGGCCACCACTTTCCGCATTAGAACAAATCTCCAGCCGCGCTCCGGTTCTGCGCTTCAGCGCAGTGGAGTTGTCCGCGGCCCTGAAAAGGCCGGCGTCGGCGGTTCAATCCCCTCTCTGGCCACCACTTTCTAAAGCACTTAGCGTTAGATTAGAGAAAATCCTTCACCCGTTTCCCAACCGTTATCGTTATTAAGCCCACAAGGGCGGCGCGAAAGGCGGAGTCCGCATCTCGGTCTTAAGAATCCCCGTTGGCTTCGGCCAATGGCAGAATGTCGTTCTCGCGGGCCATCCATACATAGAGCGTAGGCATCAGAAAGACTCCGATCACCAGGTTTGCCAGCAGGCCTCCGACGATGACGATGGCGAACGGCCGCTGCGAGTCGGAACCGATGGCGTGAGACAGCGCCGCGGGCAGCAAACCCAGCGTGGCCACAAGCATGGTCATCATGATGGGACGCAGGCGCTGGACTGACCCCTCGACGGCGGCCTCGATGATATGTTCCTCGCTGAAGCCTTCCGTTTCCATGCGTCGAGCGCGCAACTGGTTGATGAACTCGATCATGATGACGCCTGTCTCCACTGAAACGCCAAAGAGCGCCAGGAATCCCACCGCGGAAGAGACCGAGAAGTTGGTGTGTGTAAGGAAGAGCGCGAGCGGACCGCCGATTGAGGCCATGATGACAGATACCAGCACGAGCACCGACCACTTATACGACCGGAACATCGTGTAGAGGATGAGGAAGATGGTAAGCACGGTGATGGGAATGACGAGCGCCATGCGTTTGTCGGCGCGCTTCTGGCTGGCGTATTCGCCTGCCCACTCAAGATGATATCCGGAAGGCAGATTTACGTTGTGCTCCACCTTGTTGATGGCCTCTTCTACAGTTGAGCCCAGATCCCGCCCGCGAACAGAGTATTTAATGGCAATGTAACGCTGGCCTGCCTCGCGATTAATCTGCTCTGCGCCGTCGTCGGTGGAGATTTTTGTGAGTTGCGCCAATGAAACACGTTCGCCGGAAGGCGTCAGCAGGCGCACATCTTCGATTGCCTCACGCGTGTCGCGATATTGCTTGTCATAGCGGAGCGTCACATCGTAACGCGCTTCTCCCTGTTGCACCTGCGTTACAGCGTTTGAGCCGATCGCGGTTTGAAGCGCATCCTGGATGTCTGCAACATTAATGCCCCATCGCGCCGCGGCCTCGCGGTCCACCGTGAAATTGAGATTAGGCTGTCCGACAATGCGAAAGATGCCCAGGTCCTCGACGCCTTTGACGGTGGCCATTTGGCTCTGGATGAGCTCAGCCGTGTGCTCCAGCGTGCGCAAATTGTCGCCGTAGAGCTTGACCGCCAATTCGCCTTTGACGCCGGAAACCGCCTCCTCCATGTTGTCGGAGATAGGCTGCGAGTAATTCCAAATTACGCCGGGAAACTTCTCCAATTGCTGGTTGATCGCGGCGATCAACGCTTCCTTGTTCTGGCGGAAGACGGGGCGCCACTCTTCTTTTCTCTTCAAGTCGACAAAGTATTCCGTGTCAAAAAATCCAGCGGTGTCGGTGCCGTCGTCGGGACGGCCGGTCTGGCTCACAACCTGCGTGACTTCTGGAAAAGAGGCCATCACTAGCCGCGCCTTGTTGGTAAAGTCGCTGCTGGCAGTGGGGCCTTCGCTCGGGGGCAGGGTTCCGCGCACCCAGATGGAGCCCTCGTCGAGGTGGGGTAGAAACTCCGAACCGATCGGGCCGCCGAATGAAAGATAAATGGCAATGAAAAAGAGAACAGTGGAGATGCCCAGCGTCATTTTGCGATGGACAATCGCATTGCGGACCGCGGTGCTATAGTGCCTGACGAGCCATTCCATCATGGGGTTCTGCCACTCTTTTGCGCCCTTTTGGAAGGCGATGCCCCCCATGACAGGAGCAACAAGGATGGCAAAGACGAGCGCACCGATCAGTGCGAAGGTGACGGTCCACGCCATGGGCTTGAACAGGCGGCCCTCGACGGCCTGCAAGGTGAAGATTGGCAGATAAGAAGCGATGATGATGCCGCGGGCAAAGAAGACCGGCCGCTGCACCTCATGCGCCGCATCGCGAATCTTGTCAGCCGGGCTGCGAGGGTCATCCTTGAGCGAGAGGTGGCGGACCATGTTTTCGATCATCACCACGGAGCCGTCGACAACCATTCCAAAATCCAGCGCGCCCAGCGAAAGCAGGTTCGCGGGAATGTGAATCAGGTCGAGACAGATGGCTGCGAACAGCAACGCGAATGGAATAGTGAGCGCAACGATAATGGCGCCGCGCACATTACCCAGGAAGAGAAACAGAATGATGGAGACGAGAATGACGCCGGCGGTCAGGTTGTGCTCAACGGTCTCCACCGTGTACTTCACAAGATCCGAGCGATCGAGAAACGGAACGATCTTGACGCCCTTGGGCAGGATTCCATTGTTGAGTTTTTTCACCTCTTCGTGGATGCCTTGCAAGACAGGATCGGAGTCGTCGCCCTTTTGCAGCAGCACAATGCCTTCGACAGTGTCGGGATTATCGACGATGGTCCCGTCGGCGCGATGAGTCGCGCGGCCAATCTGCCCCAGCCGAATCCTGGGGCCCTGCGCAACGGTTGCGATGTCCTTGATCTTGATGGCCGTGCCGTTCGCAGTTTTGACGACGGTGTTCTCGATATCCTGGACGCTCTTGTAAAGGCCCAGCGACTGCACGTTGATCTGTTGCGCGCCCTGCTCAATAAAGCTGCCGCCGCCGTTGGTGTTGTTCGCGGCAACCTGCTGTTCCACCTGGCTGATTGAAAGACCGTATGCGACAAGCTTTTCCGGGTCGAGCTTTATCTGGTATTCCTTGGTCGGCCCACCGAAACTGGACACGTCCACTACGCCATTGACGCCTTTGAACGATTTCTCCAGGGTCCAGTCTTCGAGCGACTTCTTCTCCATCACGTCGTAGGCGGGATTGGTACTCTCCAACGTGTACCAGAAGATCTGGCCGACAGGGCTCCAGTCCGTGCCCATTTGCGGCACAAGATTGGCGGGAAGGCTGACCTGGCTTAGCCGCTCCAGCACGTGCTCCCGGTTTACGTCGCTCGTCGAGTCGTCATCGAAAATCAGCATCAGGCTGGAAAGGCCGGCCAGCGTGGTCGAGCGTAGATAGGTGAGGTGCGGTATGCCGGCCATCTGAATTTCAACCGGCACGGTGACCTGGCGTTCGATCTCCTCGGCGCTTCGGCCCGGCCACTGGGTGATGATCTGCACGTAGTTGTTGGCCACGTCAGGGTAGGCCTCAATGGGTAGGTTGCGGAAGGAGACGATTCCCCACGCAGTCAGCACCACCACGCCGCCAAGAACAAGCCAGCGGTTCTTTAGCGCGAAATCGACAAGTGCGCGAAGCATCTACTGGTTCCCCGCTGTCTCAAGCAACAGTGCGTTGGTCACGACTTGCTGGCCAGGTTCAAGACCTGACAGAATCTCCTGCCGGTTGCCGCTGAGCATTTGTCCAGCGTGGACCTCGGCACGCTTGAACTGGTTGTCTCCCGCCGGCACGAAGACCCAATCGCGGTCGTGCAAGTGAAGAACCGCGTCGGCCGGAACCACCGCGTGCGTCTCCTTCGCACGGCTTGTGAAGGTGGCTGTTGCAAACATTCCCAGCTTCAGGAATCCCGGATTGGCAACTTCGATGCGCACCTTGGCGGTCCTGAGCGATGGATCGAGGATGGGGCCGATGTCGCTCACGCGGCCTGTGAGCGGTCGATCGGGATAAGCATTGATCGTGATCTTTGCTTCCTGTCCCACTTGCAGCTTTGGAATATCGTTCTCGTAGACATCGCACACCACCCACACTCGGGAGAGATCGGCGATGGTGAAGGCGGTGGCGGAGCCGGAAAGGCCTACGCCCGCAGCTGATGCGCCGGTCACGTTCTGCGCAACAATGACGCCTGCGATGGGCGCATAAACATTGACGACGCTGCTGGGGTGATCCTTGTCCACGCCGAGAGTTTTCAACTGCTCTTCGGCTGCCGTCAGATCTGCCTTTGTGTTCTTCTCAAAATCCTCAGCCTGCTCCAGCATGGCCTGCGAGACGGCGCCATGCTGGAACAGATCCAGGTTGCGAAGATAAGCCTTGTTCGCGAGCTGTTCGTCATTGGCGGCTTTCAGATAAGCGTCGAAGGCAGTAGTAACGTCGGAGCTTTGCACCTTCAGCAGCAACTGGCCTTTCTTCACGTTGTCGTCGAGGCGGGCCCTGATATCGACTACGCGGCCGTTCGCCAGCGAGATGACGGGAACCTCGCGAGAAATGTCGGGCAAAACCGCTCCGGTGGCTTTCAGCTCGCCGGCCAACTCGATCTTCTCAGCGGAGGCAAGAGTGAATTTCCCTGCGTCATTCTTGTCGATCGTGATCAGGTTCATATCTTGCACTTGAATCACTTGGGCCGGCGGAGGTGCTCCATCGCCTTGCGGCTTATCCTTGCAGCCGGAGAAAACCAGGGTCAGCGATGCCGTCAGAGTACAGGCCATGAAAGCAGCACCGTATCGCTTGAACGAGCTATTCGGCGTCATTGAATTACCTCACGTCCTACTGCGAGGTTGAGTTGTCCAGCGGCCGCGAGATACGAGCCGACCAGTTGGACATAGGCCAGTTGCACCGTGCGGTAGTCGCTTTGCGCGTTGAGAAATTCCATCAGCGATGCGCCGCCGTGTTCGTAAGCGTAGGTGACGGTATCGCGGACCCGCGTGGCCTGATCCTTGTATTGCGCCTTGTAAGGCTTCAGCAGCGCGATGCTGCTATCGACCTGCGCGTAAGCCGAGTCGACATCGCTGAAGACCAGAGCCCGCGAGGCTTCGGTGAGCTGTAGATTGCGATCGATGTCGATTTGCGTGCGCTGCTTCTCGCCCTGGTTTCGGTCGAAGACGCGCAGCGGAACGTTCACGCTGGCGCCCAGCGTATAGCGGCCAAAGGGGTTGTTGAACGCGGGGTTATACGAGTACCAGGTGCTGAACGTCGGATCTGCAGAACCGTTGGCAATGGCCAGCTTGTGATTGGTCTGAGCCTGTTGCACTGCTTGGAGCGCCGCGCGTAGATCGGGCCGTTGGTCCAGCGCGATCTGACGAAAATCTTCAAGCGGTTTCAGTTGTTCTGAAAAGTCGAAGGGCCCGGTTACGTCGAACTGCTCCACAGGTGTTCGGTCGTTGAGCAGTTGCTCGAGCTGAATCTTTGCGGTGCGCAGGTCGACGATGGCCGACTGCAGTTCTACCTCGTATTGCACGCGCAGCAGTTCGATGCGGTCGAGATCGATATGGGCAATGTCGCCGGCTTTGAAACGGTTGCGGCTGATCTGGATGATCTTGTCGTAGTAGGCAAGATCGGCAGTGGCCAGTTCGAAGACCGCCTTGGCCTGCAGAGTCTGGACGAACGAGGAGCGCAGATCGAAGAGCAGGTTGCGCTCCAGGTCCTCGTGCTGTGAGCCAGCGATTTGCGTGCCCTCTTTGGCGCTTTGCAGTCGCAACTCGCGCTTGCGTTCGCGCTCGTGAAGGTAGCTGATGCTGGGCACGAGTTGTGTACCGGTCAGCGGCAGCCAGTGCGTTCCCAAACCGGGTGTCGTGTGCGGAGCAATCTGCAATCCATCGCTCGACAATCCGACCTGCGGGTTGGGGCGCAGGAATGCCGTGACCTCGGTGGCCTTGATCTCATCAACGTTGTCTGCATCGGCCTTTAGCACAGGGTTAGCGGCCTCGAACTTCGCTTTTACCTGATCCCAGGTTAGAGTTTGCTGGGCTGGACAACGTGCCGCCGCCAGAAAGATCAATGCAGCCACAACCGGGAAATGCCCGGGAGGGAATTTCTGCTTCATACGCATCCTCTACGCCGCGTTATTCACGGCGATCATAGGGAGAGATGAGAGGAACAACCTGAACTGAAGGAAGGCGAGAGATCAGGCGGTGGGAGGAGGGCGGCTCTGAATAGGACCAAGAGCCGGGTTTTCGACCGCGAGCAGCGGGATGTGACGCGGCGCTCCGAGGTGCTGGAAGCTGAAACTCAGCTCGACACCAGCGGCCTCGGGCGGAGCAGCGATTGCAGGGTAGATGGAGTGCGGACAAACGGCCCGGTGATCGCGACGCTGGCATGTCACGGTTTCAGCCGGATTCTGGATCGACCATAGGTCATCGCTGACCGAAATCACCGGAAACAGCATGACGATGAGCATGGCCAGGGCAACAAAGGACAGGCGTTTTGCATCTGCGCGCCGCCCAAGTCGAAGCCAGAGGCACACGCTGGCAATTGCCACCAGAGCCCATACGGAATTGAGGAGTAACTCCATGCCCAACCTCGATTCTATACCAGGGACAGGTACCTCGGAGGGGCCATGGCGACGGTTAGACTACCTCACTGCAGACAGGCAAACGTCGATACGCTCTTTGGCGCGTCCCTTGCTTGGTCTCTTCTCAAGACGAGAACAAGTACCTTACCGGCTCGTGATCTTGTAATGGCCGGGACTGCGCAATACGATGGCAGCGCGCGCGCCATTCTCGGCGGACGAGGATGCTACTCGTTCTCCATTCACCAGCACTGCGGCGCCTGGTTGCGTACATGGACGCGCGCACGGCACTAATACGGTGGCCTCCACGCCGGTTGGAAGGCTGAGGTCGATTGCCGGCTCAGGGGCGCGTCGAATCTCCACGCCGATAGGCCCGTGCGGAGTTGGGACCTGCCCCTTGGCCCAATCCAGGCCCAGCAGGTCGGGGCGTACGATCGCCTTGCGGAAGCCCGGCGCTGCCGCCTGAATGCCGAGAACCTGCTCCATGAGCCATGCAGCCGGGCCGCTGGACCAGCCATGCGCGAGGCTTACGAAGTGACCAGTGACACCATCTGCCTGCAGGCTGCGATGCGGGTCTGTCTTTGGCCAGCGCCGATCGTAGGCTTCCCAAAAACTTGTAGCCCCCTCGGCTAACATGCCACCCCAATAATTGCGCATCAAATCCAGGGCCTCGCGCCGGTGGCCCATGCGCGCCATCGCCTGCAAGAGATATGCGCTGAAGAATGGACTGATAGTTTGCGCTTGCGGCCCTTGCTGCATGACGGTGCTCAGTGACTGCTCCCAGATGGCCGGGTAGTTGCGCTCTTCGGCTACGCCAGCAATGACCGCCATGGAATTAAGCTGCAAACGATCTCCGAAAACGCCGTTCGCGCTGGCAAACTGGCTGCGCATTTGGACTGACAACTCGTCCGCGCGGGTCTGGTAATGTTTTGCTTCCGCGGCAGCGCCCAACTCGTTCAGCAACCATGCGCCCTTACGATAAGCCCGCACAAATTCAAGCGCGGTTCCTTCTCTCGCCTCGTCGGTAAACGCAAAGAGACCCGGAGACCAATCGACAAAGAGCCAGAGATGATCCTTGTTGAGGAACCGGCCAGAGCTGTCGAGTTCCGCGTCTATGCGTGCGAGTAACTTAAGCAGTACGGCGTACTTCTGCTCCAGCTCCGTTTTGTCTCCGCTGTGGCGATATAAATCGGCCAGCGTGTCAATCCATAGCGCCGTATAGCCGGGAATATCGTTCACGTTCTGGTTGCCGGGCGGAATCAGGCTGGTGAGCGTCTGCTCCAAGAGGAAGCGGTCCGCGAAAACGTCGCCGATCACCGGTCCGCTCACATCGAGATCGCCTGCCCACCAACCGCGGTCCCGCTTGGGGGCGTCCCAGATGCCGTCCTGCATGCACAGATGAGCCGTGTACACTGCTGTTTCCCAAATTTGGTTGAGCAGTGGATCGGAGGACTCGAATGAGCCTTTGTAATCGACTGGGTAAGCGATACCCTCCATGCGGATGCTGCGAAAGGCGGTCTCTGGTGCTCCTCCTGCAAATCGCAGCAATGCGTAACGAAAACCACTTTTAGGTCCGCGCACGGTTCCGCGGGGAGGAACGCGCATCAGGAAGCTGCCCAGGTAATGTTCGCCGCTCAGTGCTTCGGATTCGGATTCGCCATAGCTCACTTGTACCTGGGCTTCGCAATCGCAAGCAGACTCGATCAGAAGCCGGCCCGTCACTTCCCGGCCAAAGTCCAACAATAGCCCCGGCGCATTTTGCAACTCAGTCTTAGCCGCGGGCAGGCGAACAGTGAACCACTCCCGCGACGAGGAATCCGTCAGCGCCTCAACATGCGCAAGGCCGCCCGTGCCTTCCGTCCGATGAGTTACATTCGCGGCCAGCAAAGTGTACGTGCGCAGGTAAGGAGACATGCCCAGGTAGCCTGGCCAGTCGTACATGCCGGCGTCGATGTTCCACTGGAAGAACTCGGCCCTGCTCTCGATTGGACCCAGTGATTGCACGTGGGGCCAGGCTCGATCGTCGAACCCCGGAGCCTGCCAGCCCTGCGGCGCTGCGGCTACGCCGCGCCAGGTTGAATTCGAGTGAGCGAGGGGGACCGCATCCACACCCAGGCCAGCAGGGACGACCTTAACCACCAACACCTCGCCATAGGCCAGTTGCTGCACCTCCGGCACCGTGCTTGCTGCAACAATTCCGCGGCCGCGCACCGCTTCGATTGCCAGCACGTTCTGTCCAATCCGCAATGCGGAACTAATATCCGCGCGAAAGACATGCGTGTTCAAGGGGGAGGCTGCATCAGCAGCCTGGTCCATGACCAGCTTGCCGTTCAGGAATGCCTTCGCGCTGCGCGGGCCTACTAAGTACAGGGACGCGACTGAGGGCAGCGTGCCCAGTATGAAGCTGCCGCGGAAGGCATGCGGTTCCGTCTTGCGCTCACGCTCGCGGTAGGTGAACTTTGCGTGGTCTGGACGCAACGCGGCCGCATCATTGGCAGTCCATATATATTGCTCGGCGAGAAGGGTATGTGTTGGGCGGTGCAGTACGGCCGCATATCGCGCAGGGTCCAGGCTGCCGGCGGCGATGGATTGCGCGCCAAGATTCACGGCCAGTGCCAACGCCAGTGCGAGCAGTGTTGCTGCCCTCCTCGTCACTTCACGTCCGCGATTCTTCCATGTTTGCTTTGAATCCATTGCCACCCGGTCTTGCTTTTGTTCGGTCAAACTTGCCCGCAGTTGGTCTGCTGGTTTAGGCAGGAGCTGTTACAAGGCAGAATCTACGGGCAAGGCGGCAGCCTTGTCCAGTTCATATGCGAGCCATGGCTTGCGGAGCCTTCATTCTCTGGGCATAATGCAGTCCGCGAGTCTCCAATTTGAAGCAGCGCATCGACGAAAATATGGGGACGGAAGCTACTACCTTCCGTCCCCATATTTATGCTCCCCAAAGCTCAGAATGTGAGGCGTCCTGAGAACTCCATCTGCCGCGGATCGCCGGCGCCGATCACGTTGCCGAAACTGCTGGATGGTCCGGACCATACACCCTGCACAATCGTGTTTGGATGATTGAATACGTTGAAGGCCTCCACGCGCAACTTGAAGCCAACCCGCTCCGTGATTGGAAAATCCTTGTCGAGCGCGACATTGAACGCCACCTCTTTCGGCCCGCGCACAGGGCCAGGCTTTGAATCGCCAAACACGCCCCACGCAGGAGCCTGGAACGATGTTGCGCTGAAGTAGCTGGAATGACCCAGGTTCGTTTTTCCATCTCCCGGATGCGTAACCGCGGCAATCTGGTTGGGCCGGGTGGACAGTCCCGCGTTACCGACAGAAAGCGCCGGAGTTACGCCCAATCCGCTCTCCAGCACGGCCAGTCCTGCGGTGCTCCAGCCGGACAATGCTTCACGCGCGATTACGCTGTTAGAGTTGCGGAAGAAGGGCATTTCATAGACCCAGGCCGAGGTAAATACGTGGCGCCTGTCGAAATCGGGCGGACCGTAATCAGCCTTTTTGTTGCGCGGATTTTGGAAACTCGCCGATTGATCGTAACCAACGCCGGTTCCGTTCGCCCCGGGATTGGACGGCTGAACATCCTCAAGCGCCTTGCTCCAGGTGTAGGCCGCATTCAAGGTCAAATCCGTGTGTTTCCACACCAACCCGGTTTGCAGACCGTTGTAGTTGGCGATGCCGCCGTTGTTCGTACCGCCGATGCTGCTGTAGCCAGGGTAAGGCGCGTAATACAGTGTGGAGACAGATCCAGCATTGAGGCATGGATCGTAGAGATACGCCGATACTGACGGCCCCTTATAGGGGTTGGAAGTGCTGTTGAGCGGGTTGTTGCTGTTGGCAGCGCAGGTCGCCGTACCCGAAGTCGTTCCATTGAGCGGGAAATTGTAGTTGTATCCCTCGGCCAGTACGTGCTGCGAGATACTGCCGGCATAGGCGACCTGCGCGACCGCACTCGGCAGCAACTGCCGCTCGATGGCGAGACTGTACGTTTGGGTTACTGTCGGACGATAATCAGGGCCAATCACAGTCAGGCCCGGAATTCCAGGAGCTCCTGCGGCTCCTCCGGCGGTGGGAAGGCTGAAGAGGCTGTTGGTGATCGTGGTGCTTTGTGCGAAGGGAGGATTTGGCAACAAGGAAGCGGTTTGTAGCATGGCGATCTGCGTATAGCCCATGCCATAGCCTCCATGCAGTGAGGTTTTACCGTCGTTTGTCATGCGATACGCAAAGCCGACTCGCGGCCCAAAGTTCGCCTTTTTCGGACTGGAGAAGCCGCGCGGCGTGCCGGCTTGTCCCGCAAACACCAGCCCATTGGTCAGATTCGCTATTGTGCCGGAGGCCGTCAGCGGCTGCTTCGCTGCATTAAGGGTATAACCGCCACCGGTGCTGATCGCCGGCGCCTGCGATGCCGCCCAGGTATTGGCATTGAAGTTTGTTACCTGATCGCCTTCTTCCCACGTCGGCCGATAATAGCTCCACCGAATGCCCAGATTGACTGTCAGGCGGGGATTGAATTTCCAGTCGTCCTGCACGTAGGCCTCGAACCACCGGTTGTGAAAGCGTCCCTGCGGTTGCTCATTGGCTTGCTGATATGACGAGTCGAGTCCGAGCATGTAGTCGGCGGCGGAGTCGCCGGCGTTTGAGCCACTGAAAACGAAGAGGCCCATCGGGAAGGAATTGGCATTCACGTGCCGAATGGTGAACAGGTACAGCAGACCGGCCTGAAGCAGATGGTTCCCCTTATTCCAGCTCACATCGTCTGATGCAATACCCACTCCATCGTGGATGAAGTTGGGTTGCGCTCCGACGCCCAACCATGCCCAGGTCCCGGCCCCGCCCATGATGATGTTCGGAATGCGATTGAAGGGGTCGGCATTTGCGTACGCCTGCGCAATCGTTGCCCCAGCCGGCATCGCGTAATTCGACACTCCCAGAAGCCACTTGTTGAAGGTCTCACCGCCCTGCATCGTGTTGATCAGGTTTGGCGTGAGCGTGGATGTCCAGCGCACCATGGAATTCAATCCGCGGCTATACACAGTCGAACCAGGGTTTGGTGCGGGGTCGTTGAAGTTTCTTGAGGGGCGGAGGTCGTTGACCTCTTCGCTTGTCCACCTTGCCGTGATCAGATTCTTATCGTTGATATTGTGATCGATTCGGTAGTTGTAATCGTTCTCCGAGTCCAACTCCGACCCGTTGTTGATGTAGTTGATGCTGCTGCCTGGATCGTTCGGCCGCGGCCAGTAAGCGTTCATGATCGCCACGGCCGTTGGATCCATGCATTTGGTATTTAACTGATCGTAGCGGCCGAACGAATCCGCCGTAATACAAGTGGACGGATTCAAGCCCCTGTAAGTACTCAACAGGTTTGCGCTGCCCGCAGTGAGCGCGAGACAGGGTGTGAGTCCGCCCGGGCAGTTGGCTGTATTGGTCAACGACGGGCTGGCGCTGAAATCACCATTGCGCATTGCCTGCGGTATCATGTTGCGCGTGTGGATGGCAGCCGGATAGTGATTGATGCGCCACTCGCCGCCGGCGAAGAAGTAAGTCTTCTTCGTGCGATCGTCGTTATAAACGTGTGGAATCATCAGGGGGCCGCCGAGCGTATAACCGAAGATGTTGTAATGCAGAGCCGCAATGCCCTGCGAGGGTGGCGTGGTGTAGGGCTTTGCCGTGCCGATGTAGTTGTTGCGCACATACTCGTAGCCGCCGCCATGGAAGGTAGCTCCGCCGCTTTTGGTTTCCACCAGGATCTGTCCGGAACCGGCCATGCCGTACTTGGCGCTGTAGTTGCTCTTCAGAATCCGGAATTCCGAAATGGAATCAATCGTCGGAAGCACGTTCACGTTGATCAATGCATTCGGATCCATGTCGAACAGCCCGTCTATGGAGTAGCTCGTCTTTTCAATGGACGTACCGCCGACAATGATTTCCGTTTGGCCCAAATATCCGCCCTCTCCATAGTTGGGCAGGGAATTGGCGCCGCTGGCTGCACTCACGCCCGGCACAATCAGCGCCAGGGCTTGGAAGTTGCGGCCATTCAGCATCAGGTTTGCAACTTCCTTCGACGAAACTGTACCGCCCAACTCCGCACTCTCGGTTTGCACCGCGACGGCGTCCGCCTGAACCGTGACAGTGGTGGATACCTGGCCGACCGCCAGTCTCATGTCAACGCCGCGGCGCTGGCCTGGATCGAGATGGACGTCCTTGATGATCTGGCTGTTGAAGCCTTCCTTTTTTGTGCTCAAGCTATAATCCCCGGCGGCCAGTGACTCTTCCGTGTAATACCCATCGCCGTTGGTAGTCGCCGTGTGGGTCAGACCCGTGGCCTGGTTGGTGACAGTCACCTGCACGCCGGGGATGACCGAATTGGTGCTGTCGGTTATCGTGCCGGCAATCGCGCAACTGGTCGTGTTCTGAGCATGAACCCATGTGGCGACAGAGAGCAGAGAAACCGCCACACCCAATCGCAATATATTCCGAATCTGTCCCAGATTCATGTTGGCCTCCTCGCGACTGCACGCTCCCGCATCGCTGCCGGGCGGCAGGAACGCAGGAGTGCATTTGCGGGTGAACACTACGAAACAGCAGAAATTGATGTCAACACGATTTCGGATTTGAAACGGGGGGAAAATTATGTCGCTCTGAATTTTCTGAAAAACCAGAGTTTGCTTCTGAGAAATTTCAACTCTAAATTCCGTATTGCGGAACAATTTAAGGAGCTTGCAAACCAGCTAATTTGGGCGTTATGAGTCGTTTCTGTGGTAACGTCTCCAGTCCCTTCTGTGGGGCAGCTTGCTGCGCAGAAGACCCGCGTGGATGCTGCATAAACGCTGCAGTTCGATGCTTTGATCTTCACAAGAATGGCTCATGTGCCGCGACTGGATTCTCTGCCCGGCCGACGCTCCGACTGGGGGCCGGGCGCCGGGTTACGCAGTACGCCGCTTCTCTGGCGACCGGTGCTCAACCGCCGCGAAAACAGCCTACCTTTTGCACTCGCCCGACTTGCCTCCTGATTCCATTATCCGGAATGTGAAAACGGGTTCGTCGGGCTTTTCCTGCGGCAATTTGATGTGCAATCCGTCCTCCTGCTGGCTCCAGGAAAGTTGGCTATTGGAACCGAGCAATTGCACTCCGCAAACTGGCCATTTGAGATAGGGAGTGCCGCGCCAGAGCGAATGCACGCGCAACTCGCCGCTTGCCGGCCAGCCCAGCGCGATGGCGTAGAGCACGCCGTTATGTGTGGTGAAGCGAATGTCCTCGGCGGTGAACTCCTGGCGGTCGGTATTCAGCGCAGAACTGGTGACCTTGGTTGGCCCCTCGCCAAACAGCAGCCATGGCCGCGAATCGTAGATGGCCTCGCCGTTTGTCCTGAGCCACGCGCCCATATGCAACAGAATGGTGCGCGCCTCTTCGGGGATGGTCCCATCGGACTTGGGGCCCACGTTCAGCAGCAGGTTGCCGTTCTTGCTCACCACATCCACCAGTTCGCTGATCAGCGATTTGGCGTCGCGGTATTCGTCGTGCTCCACGTACCCCCAGGAATGAATGCTGACTGAAGTGTCGGTCTGCCACGGCAACAGGCGGAGAGCATCCAGCTTGCCACGCTCGATGTCGAGCACTGCGGCGTTCTCCGGAAAGTCGTGTTCTTTGTACGTCAGCACCACACCCTGCCGCCGACGCGCTGCCTGGTTGTAGTAGTAGGCGGCAATGCGCTGCAGATATGGTTGAAACGCCGGCTGGCCGATCCACCAGTCGAAGTAGAGAAAGTCCGGGTGGTACTTGTCGACAATCTCGCTGCTGCGCGCCAGCCAATCATCCTGAAAGGCTCGATCGGGCGGCAGCCACTTTTCCAGATGATTCGGGTCGGGCTCCTTCGAGTCGTCGTCTCCTGCCAGCACCATGGGCTGCGCAGGCCCGTAAAGGCCGGGGGCGCGCCCCTCCTTAACATCGGAGTCGAACTTCATGCCGCCGTTGTACCACCACCAGTGCTCAGCACGGTGCGACGACACGCCGAAGTGCAGGCCGCGCTTGCGGGTGGCTTCGGCGAGCTCGCCAACTACATCGCGCTTTGGCCCCATCTTCGCCGCATTCCAGTCGCTGATGTCCGAGTTGTACATGGCGAATCCATCGCAGTGCTCGCCCACTGGCACAATGTAACGGGCTCCGGCGCGTGCAAACAGGTCCACCCACGCATCGGGATCGAAATGCTCTGCCCGGAACATCGGAATGAAGTCCTTGTAGCCAAACTTCGACTGCGGGCCGTAGGTCTCTACGTGGTGTTTGAAGGCGGCATTGCCGTGTTGATACATGTTGCGCGGATACCACTCGTTTCCGAATGCCGGAACCGAGTAGACGCCCCAGTGTATGAAGATGCCGAACTTGGCATCGCGAAACCACTCCGGAACTCGATAGCCGCCGAGCGAATCCCAGTCGGCTCTGAAGGGCCCGCCACGGGCCCCCGCCTGCACGCGCTCCAGTTGCCGCTGCACCTTTTGTTCGGATTGCTGCGCGCACAACGGAATCGCAGCCGATGAAACTATGATGGCCGCTGCCAGAACGAAACGAAGGCCGAAACGCGAATAGGTAAACGAACCAAAGCCGTTCATCCCATCAAAACTAACAGACTGAAACTTTTTTGTGCATTGCATTCTCGAGCCCCGCTCCTGTATCACAGGACGGGGGGGACTCTTACGACTGCAATGCCTCTCAGACCGCTTTGCTCCTTCGCTTCTCCTCGCAAAACCGTGCGTCAGTTCCCGGTTCTGCTTCTGGCTACATGGTTCATCTCCTCCGCCTGTGCCCAGAACGCAACACATACCGCTGCCGCGGCTCATCTGCTTCCGCCCACGGCTCTGCGCTGCGCTGGGAATAGCGAACCGCTCGCCGTCGTGGATGCGCAGCCGGTCTTTTCGTGGCAATTGACAGCCGCCTCACCCCAACTGCACGGAGTGGCGCAGACCGCCTATCGGATCCAGGCCGCCGACGCCGATCGCGGCTTCGCGCCCGGCCAGGAAGCCCTCTGGGACAGCGGAGTGGTGCAAAGCCCCACGACTTCCGGCGTCACCTACGCCGGACCGGCTCTCAAGGCACAACACGCTTATGCATGGCGAGTGCGTGTGTGGGACGATCAGGGCCGGCCGAGCGGCTGGAGTAGCATTGCCCACTGGACCCAGGCGCCGGTGTGGCGCGCGGAGTGGATCGCGGCCGATGCCTCTGAAAGTAGCGAGCTGCTGCCCCTGTTTCGCAAGAGCTTCCGCCTCGCAAAGCCGGTGACGCGCGCCTTGCTTTACGCCTCCGGCCTTGGGCAGGACGAGTTGCGCATCAACGGCCGCAAGGTAGGAGCCGACGAGCTCACCCCCGGCTGGAGCGAATATCACAAGACGGTTTACTACGACAGCTACGATGTCTCCAGCCTGCTGCGCAACGGCGAGAATGCAATCGGCGTGCTGCTGGGCAACGGCATGTACCGAGTGC
The DNA here is from genome assembly GCA_035945795.1 of Occallatibacter sp. Taxonomy (GTDB): domain Bacteria; phylum Acidobacteriota; class Terriglobia; order Terriglobales; family Acidobacteriaceae; genus Telmatobacter. Next base: position 79,949 of record DASYZU010000085.1, on the reverse strand, counting down.
TCAAAACGCCAGGGCGCTACACGAAATTTGTCGGCAGCTACGGGCCGCCGAAGTGCATCGTGCAACTCTACATCGAGTTTGCCGGCGGCGAATCCATCGAGATCCGCAGCGACGGAACATGGAAGACATCGCCCGGCCCTATCACCTTCTCCTCCACTTATGGCGGCGAAGACTTCGATGCCCGCCGCGAACCGCAGGGTTGGGATCGGCCAGGATTCGACGATGGTGCGTGGCGCACAGCAGCCGTGGTTGCGGGTCCGGGCGGAACACTGCTCCCCGAATTGGCGCCTCCCATTCGCGTAATGCACACCTACCTGCCCGCCAAGGTGACGCACCCCAAACCTGGCGTGGTTGTTTACGATCTGGCCCAGAACTTCGCCGGCTGGCCTGAAATCAGCGTTTCTGGCCCGGCAGGCGCCGTGGTCAAGCTCACGCCGGGAGAGCTGCTCGAAAAAGATGGCACCGTATCCCAGCGCAGCTCGGGAAGACCGCAGTGGTTTGCCTATACATTGCGTGGCGCTGGCGTCGAGAACTGGCATCCGCGCTTCAGCTACTACGGATTCCGCTATCTGCAAGTCGAGGGCGCCACGGCGGGGCCCGAATCCGGCAAAGACAAAGCGAGTATCGACAAGGCGCGTATCCTGAGCGTACGCGGCCAGGCCGTGCATACCTCTTCGCAGTCCGCCGGCGATTTCCTTTCGTCCGATCAACTGCTCACTCGCATCCACACGCTGATTGTGCGCTCGATTGAAAACAACGCCGTGAGCCTGTTCACCGATTGTCCGCATCGCGAAAAGCTCGGCTGGCTTGAGGAAACGCATCTCATGGCGCCGTCGCTTCTTTATGACTTCGACTTTGCCGGCTTGTTTGCGGCCACGGCGCGCAATATCGCCGATACGCAAAAGACCGAGGGACCGGAGGCCGGCCTTGTCCCGGAGATCGCGCCGCAGTACGTGGTCTTCAAAGTAGATAACGGCGTCTTCGATGATTCCCCGGAGTGGGGCAGCACCGCAGTGCTCGCGCCTTGGTATGTATTTGAGCGCACCGGCGACCGCAGCTTCATGGCCGCACAGTATGACGTGATGCGCCGCTACGTTGCGTATCTCTCCACGCGCGCTCACGACGGAATCATTGCCTACGGACTGGGCGATTGGTTCGACATTGGCCCCGGAAACCCTGGATTCTCGAAGCTCACAACTGCCGGCGTCACGGCCACGGCCATCTACTATCAGGACCTGACGGTACTGCAGAACGTTGCCGCGCTTCTCGGCAAGAGCGACGAAAGCAGCAGCTACCGGCAACAGGCTGAGGCTGAACGGAACGCATTCAACGCTCGCTTCTTCGACGCTGCGCACCATCGCTACGACAAGGGCAGCCAGACCGCGCAGGCAATGCCGCTTGCGCTCGGCATGGTTCCGGAGGATGAAAGCAAAGCGGTGCTCGATACGTTAGTTGAGGACATTCGCGCGCATCAGAACCACGTCACCGCGGGGGACATTGGCTACCACTACGTTGTGGACGCGCTGCTCGCGGGCGGCCGCTCCGATGTCCTGTTCGACATGCTTGAGCGCACCGATACGCCCAGCTACGGTTATCAGCTCGCGCAGGGGGCGACGGCGCTCACCGAGGCCTGGGATGCAAACTCAGCCAGCTCGCAGGACCACTTTATGTTGGGCCATGCGGAGGAGTGGTTCTACCGCGGACTGGGCGGCATCAACGTCGACCTCTCCCGGCAAGGTGCGAAGCGGCTCGTGCTGCGCCCCGCGATTCCGGGAAGAATCCAGTGGGTGCACACGCACTATCGATCGGCCCTTGGGCTTATTGAAAGCAATTGGCAGCGCGCGGGAAATGAAACAACGTACACCTTCGTCATTCCCGCCAACGCTACGGCCACCATCGAGCTGACCACGTCCTCTGCGCAGACCGTAACCGTGAACGGCGCCCAACCGTCGAAAGCGCCGGGCGCAATCTCGGCCCACGTCGACGGAAACCAGGTGCAGATTGTGGTTGGCTCAGGACGCTACGAAGTGCGCGCCGCAAACCCGGTACAACACAGATAGCTTTGCCAAAGGCGCTCCTCCTCTGCGGGGGCGCCTTTTACCATGGCTTCGATCGAGCCACGGAGATGCCGCGAATTTCATTCGGCCACTTGTGGGACACGGCGCAGTAGAAGTGGTAGAGCGCGCCATCGTGGAAGATAACGCACGGCTTGTGCGCATAGGTTTCGTCCACGGTGCCCGGCGCCCCCACGTCGATCATGATCTCGTCTGCTCTCGTGAAGTGATAAGGATCGGGCCCCACGGCCAGCAGTTCGCGCGCCTTGCCGTGCGAGTCGAGGCCGAAGTAGTACATGCCCCACAGATTTTTGTGATGAACCACAAACGGGTTGCTCGCAAAGCGCGTGTCCCATGCGTCGCCATCACCGTTCCGCAGCACCGGGTTGCCCGCATAGCGCGTCCAGTGCTTCAGGTCGCGCGATGTAGCAACGCCACTCTGTTCGCGCCAGGCTCCGCCCTGTGCCTTTGGCTGTGGGTCGGTCTTGGCGTTGTAGTAGAGATAAAAAACTCCATCCTGTTCGATCAGGTTGGGCCGGTAAAGTCCGCCATGTTCCCACGGCGCGCCGTCGGCTGGAAAGAGAATGGGATCGGTCAGCTCCCAGTGCAGCAGATCGTCGCTCCAGGCCAGGCCGATCACCGCCGCGCCTTCCTCAAGACCCGCATTGGGATAAGCGTGCCACGCGCCCAGATAGCGGCCATGCACCTTCTTGAGCTTGCCCTTCGAGGTGAGGTCGTCCTCGTGCACAATGCAGTTCAGCGCCACGTTATAGCGTGTGTACCTTGAGGCAGGATCGCGCCGCGCGACACACGCCACACGCTGCCAGTTCACCAGATCCGTAGACGTCGCGAGGCCAGTCTGATAGCCGGTGCCATCGAAGCCGGTGTAGAGCATTTGAAACTTGCCGTCGTGTAAGAAGACAAACGGATCGTCCACGGTCTTGCTGTCGAAGGCTTCCGGTTCCGTTGAGGCTGCCAGCACAAGCTTGCCGTATTTGTAAGGTGTGCGGAAGGGCGCGATCTGGCTCTCGCTAAAGCTCTCCGCCAACAACCGCTCGTCCCTGAGTAGGGGCAAACCCGCAATGGCCATTCCCAAGCCACCGGCAAATTGCCGGCGCGTGATTCGTGCGTTCATTCAATCCTTCCTCTTATCCAATGGTCGTTCGCTTCGTGCCCTTCAATGACTGCTAGACTCAAGCACAGCCACTCCTTGCGGCTCAAGCGCAATACTGGTTACGGCACCCCCATCGTGCAGCACATCGCGCATGCCGGTGGGCAGCGCAACATCCGCGGCGACAGCGCCATGATTGATCAACACAAACACTGTGTGACTCTTGTCCATCCGCCTGCAAACCTCGACGCCCTCGGGCAGTTCGCCAAATTCCGGCTTCACTTGTGCGTCGTCGCTGGCCCACTGCATCACGCGACGCATCGAATCCGCATCGAGCACAGCACCAAGATAGGAGATGCGGCCCTTGCCCACGCGGCGCGAGATCATGGCCGGCTGTCCGTCGAGCCAGCCATTCGCCTTTCCGTAGCGCAGCAGAACTTCTTCGTCATTCGCTCGAACTAAAAGCTGCTCAGCCCAAATCGAAGCCAAGCCCGTGCCCAATCCGCCGTTCACCGGCACCGCACCGTCGAGCGCGTAGTACTGCTCAACGCGGCCTCCGAGTGGTTCCACCAGCCGACCGGGCTGACGTTCGACGTTCAGTGCGTTGTGCTCATCCTTCATTCCGGAGCGCGGGCCCAGCAGCAGATGTCCACCTTGCTGCACATAAGCAAGCAGTCGTGCGGCCAGATCCTCTGAAATTACGTTGAGGCTGGGCGCAATCACCAGTTTGTACGCATCCAGTGGAGCATCCGCATTCACGATGTCCGTCGTGAGCCGCTGCTCGCGCAAGGGACGATAGCAGTCGAGCAGCACCTCTTGCTGGTCGTAGTTGCGGTTGTGTGGTTGGAAGTCGATGGCCCATCGGCTGTCATAACTGTGCAGCAGCGCCACCTGCGCCACGGGCTTTGTACCTGCCAGCACCACTTTGGCACGTTCGAAGTCGCTGCCTATATCGCGAATTTCTTCGTAGAGTGGCAGCGGCTCTCCATCCGGGCCTACGATTGCGCCATGATACTGTTCCTGGCCGTTGAGCGCGTCGCGCCACTGCCAGTAGAGCACCGCATCGGCGCCGTGGCCAATTGCCTGCCACGCCATGGCGCGCGTCTCTCCGCGATCGAGGGTGGTGTTTACCGGCGCCCAGTTCACTGAGCCGGGTTGCGTCTCCATCACCCAGAAGTTGGCGCGCTTCCAGCCGTGCACCAGGTCGTGCATGGCCCCATTGCGCGCGACGTTCAAGTGCCCCTGGCCCACGTAGTCGTCCCACGAGGCGAGGTCGAGCTCGCTATTGATCTCGTAGTGGTCGAAATTATCTGACCAGCCCAGCCCGCCAAGGTTCGTTGTGATGAACTGCCGTGGCTCGGCAAATTTGCGAATCGCCTCCACCTGCACGTGCTGGAAGTCGCGCCATGTGTCGCTGACAAAGTGCCGGTGCTCGAGCAGCAGGCCCGGATTGCCACCCGCCGTGGGCAACGGAATCTCATCCCAGCGATCGTAGGTCTGGCTCCAGTAGGCCGTTGCCCAGTCGCGATTCAAAGCATCCAGCGTGTCGAAGCGCTTCTTCAGCCAGTTCTGAAATTGACGCCGAGTTGCCGGGTCGAAGGACTCGTCAGTGTACTCGTTGCCTATCTGCCAGCCGATCACATTGGGATCGTGGCCAAAGCGCCTCGCCAGTTGCTCGGCGATCTTTGCGCAGAAAACACGATAGTGCGGGTCGGCGTAGTTGAACTGGCGTCGTCCGCCGTGTTCTGCGCGGTGGCCCGTTGCGTCAATGCGCAAGGTCTCAGGATAAGCCGTGGTCAACCAGGCCGGCGGGGCGTCAGTAGGCGTGCCCAGCACCACTGCGATGTGATGTTTTTCTGCCAGGCGCACCGCGCGCTCCAGCCAATCCAGATTGTAGCGGCCTTCGGCAGGCTCCATGCTGCTCCAGGCAAACTCGCCGATCCGCACCACGTGCAGATGAGCCTCCTCCATCAACCGCAGGTCTGGGTCCCAGCGCGCCTCCGGCCATTGCTCCGGATACCAGGCCGCGCCCAGCAGAAGCTGAGCCGCTGTTTTTCTAGCACCCTGGGCAGGCGCCGGAACCTGTACCAGAAGCACCAGAAGCGCGAGAGCCAGTGCCAGGCCGCCTCGCACAGCCCCGAGACGTTCTACACCCGCATCGATAAAGTAGATAACGCACTTGACGATCGAGTTGTTCATCCGAAGTCCTTGTATCACATGAATGCGGCCCCACGCGCGCAGGTAATGCCATTGCCATGCAGCCGGTTGGAACTTCGTCGCGACGCAATTGCTTTAACACTATGAGTGAGTTTGCGTGTTCAGCCCCAAATTCGCGGCGGGTCACATCATTCCACTTTGCGGAATTCTGTAACCGGCCGCTCGAAGCCCCTCGCGGCACCTGAACCAAATGCGCTAGTGTGTAGAACTGGAGGCAGTCCTGACAGCTTCCATCGCTTAATGATTCCCGGCTCGGGCTCGGAGGATGAATCGAGACCGCCGCACTGAAAGGCATTCCATTGTCCTCAAAGTCCTCTCCGGCCCTCGCACTCATACATACAAGTCCTACGCTCACGCCTGCGTTTGCCGAACTGTGCCGCCAACATATTCCTGAGGCAGAGATCTTCCACATGGTGGATGAAAGTCTCATTCAGGATACGATCCGCGCAGGAGCCTTGCGCAAAGTTACCATGCGGCGCCTGGTCGACCATGTCGCCTCAGCCGAAGCAACCGGAGCCGATGCCGTGCTGGTTACCTGTTCCTCGATAGGCCCAGCAGTCACGCTGGCGCAGCAGCTCTTCGATATTCCCGTACTGCGCATCGACGACGCGATGGCCGAAGAGGCCGTGCGCAAGGCTCGAGTAATCGGCGTGCTGGCCACGCTGCGCACCACTCTCGATCCCACCACGGCGCTGCTGCGCGACAAAGCGGCGCAGGCTGGGCGCTCGGTGGAACTGGTAGAGTGCTTGTGTGCAGAAGCCTTTCCCGCAGTGTTGGCCGGCGACACCGAGACGCACGACCGGATCTTGCGCAAGGCGCTACTCGAAGACCTGAAGGGAGTCGATCTGATCGTGCTGGCCCAGGCATCCATGGCGCGCGTGGTGGCTACGATTCCTCATGGCGCCTTGCATGCGCAGGTACTTTCCAGTCCTGAATTAGCCGTTCTGAGCGCTCGCCAGGCGCTCTGCTTGCCCCAGGCGCTGAGGGCCGGCGATTGAGGCAACGCCATAAGGTTCTTGGCCTGCTGGGCGTACTCTCCGTCCTCACGTTCCTTGACCGAATGGCAATTGCCGTGGCCGGTCCCGGCATCCAGGCAGAACTCCACATCCAACCACGAGACTGGGGCTGGATCCTCAGTGCCTACGTGCTGGCGAATGGCCTGTTTGAAATTCCTTCAGGAATGATGGGAGACGCGCGCGGCCAGCGCGGCGAATTGACGCGCATTGTCACCTGGTGGTCCGCCTTCACGGCGCTCACGGCGTGGTGCCGCGGATTCTGGCAGCTTATGGCGGTGCGCTTTCTCTTCGGCATGGGTGCAGCGGGCGCCTATCCGAATTCAGCCGGTGTGATAGCACGCTGGTTTCCGGCACGAGAGCGTGCGCGCAGCCAGGGCTTTGTGTGGGCGGCCAGCAGGCTTGGCGGTGCCCTCGCGCCGCTTCTCATCATTCCCATGCAACTCGCCTTCGGGTGGCGCAGTGTCTTCTGGTTACTGGGGCTGGTGGGCCTGGTCTGGGCAATCGTCTGGTATGCATGGTTCCGGAATTACCCGGCAGATCAGACAGATGTCACCGCAGCCGAGCTCGAGGAGATTGGGGAGACGCGATCGATTCACGCAGAAAGCCGGCCGCCCTTGCGACAGCTATTCCGCTTGCGCGCTTTGTGGCTCATCGTGCTGGCCTACGGTTGCTACGGATGCGGAAGCTGGTTCTACTTTTCCTGGTTCCCCATTTGGCTGGTCCACAGTGCCGGCTTTTCCCTCGGTGGAGTGACGCTGGCCTCGCTTCCCTTCCTTATCGGCATCGGCGCCAATCTGGCCGGCGGCGTGCTTGGCGATCGCATGACAGCACGCCTGGGCGCAAAGACCGCATTGCGCACCATCACCAGCGTTTGCCTGGTACTTACATCGTTCCTGCTTGCCGCGATGGCGGTTTGGCACGGCAAGGTTGTCGTCGTTCTGCTATCCAGCCTGGGCTTCGGAATGATGGACCTGATGCTGCCGTCCGCATGGGCCATGTGTCTGGCCATTGGCGGCCAGGCAAGCGGCACTGCTACGGGCATTATGAACACCGCGGGGCAAGCGGGAGGTTTTCTGTGCACTGTGCTTTTTGGCTATATCGTCCAGTCCACCGGGAGTTACAACTTGCCGCTGTGGCTGATTGCAGCGATGGTGCTCATCAGCGCGCTGATCTTCTCGCGGATCGACTGCACCCAGGGCCTGAACCGGGAACAGGATGTGCGCTTGGTCTAGGGTTGTGAAGTTCTGCCTTCGCGCACCTGAGAGAAAAATGTTTCAGAACCAATCTGTCCGCCCTTCAGAACCAGTTCAAGTCCATCGAGAGGCGAGCCCGGTGCGTGTCCGAGACAAAGCGGTGCTCCGGGCGAGAGTGGCGCGGCGAACGTAAGTGCAGCCAACCCCAACTGCTTCACCGCATGAGTAGAGGTGTCGCCGCCCGCCACCACGATGCGGCGCACGCCGGATACGAGAAGCAGTTCACGAAGACGGTCGCCGAGCGCAGTACTAAACGCCTCGCCGTGCTCGCCGTCCATCGGCTGCGGTCCCAGCGCGGTGTAAAGCACAACGCTGTGGCCTCGTGACAAGGCTTCCAGTGCCTTGCGCGTCTCAAGGCCCCATGGCTCGTGGCCCTTGAGGTGCAAGACTGCGAACTCCTGCTGCCTGGCACGTTGAATCTGCCTTGCAGTAACGGGTGAGCAACTACCGCTCAGAACCAGCACGCGATCCGCCGCGTCAGGCCGTCGCGCCTGCGGGACAGTGCCAATCAAGCCCTTCCGGCGCCAGTGCCCGAGCAGGCCGTAGGTCAGTCCGGAACTGCCGACCGCAAAGACCGGCCGTTCAATCGCGCGTTCCCACAAAAGGCGCGCTGTCTCTTCGAGCATCGCGTCTTCGCAGCCATCGAAGACGATAGCTTTCGCTCCGCCGGCAAGTTCGGACTGCAACCGCTGTCCAGCGCGCCCCGATTGAAACGAACTCATGTCGACGAGACCCATTTTCATCCGCGTCTGCCTCGACAGATGCAGCCGCAAGTCGGCCTCGCTCATGGCGGTTACCGGATGCTCGCGCATGCTCGGATGCCGGTCGATGCGATAGACCACGCCATCCTCGGCGGCAAACAGATTGCCAAAAACCACCGACCGCCCCAGATGAGGCGCGCCCACCATCACCGGCACATACTCGGCCTTGAAAGCCGTGCGGCCCAGTTCCATGGCGCGGCCAATGCTGCCAACTTGAGGCGCGCTGTCGAATGTGGAACAGACCTTGTAGTGATTCACCGGCGCGCCCAACTCGCGCATCCGCGCATATACCCTGGGTAGATTCTTCGTCATCCATTCCGGATCGCGGCTGCGGCTCTCTCCGGCAATACCGATAGCGCGGCAATTCGGGAACGCCGCAAGTTCACTCTCGCTGGGCGGATGGGTGAAGAGAACCGCCGGAACTCCGTTCAGACCCAACGCCTCCAGCACATCGGTCGAGCCGGTGAAGTCGTCGCCATAGTAGGCGTAAAGAAGGCCGGGAACCTGTGAATTCTTCACGCGGCAAATGCCTCCAGCGCGGCGCGCAGTTCCTCATGTCCGTTTGCGTATTGCGCCAGAGAGATGCCAGCAGTTGCGGCCTCCCACGCCTGTTGCAGGCTCCGCACTCCCGCCGCCGGCCCTGCCGGATGGGCCATGATCCCGCCGCCGCATGCGTAGATCAGGTCCATCGATCCCACCGCCTTGTATGTGTCTGGCGCCTGGGCTGCCGACTGCCCCGATGAGAACACCGGCATGATCTCGCATCCTTTGTGTGGCGCTGGAAACATTGGCACGAGGCACTCGCGCGCCGAAGCGATCACTGAGGTGTCCTCTTCACAGAACTTGTTGCGCAACCCATTCACGTGCACGTGATCGATGCCTGCCAGCCGCCAAAACTTCTGGTAGGCGATGAAGCTCATCCCCGTTGCGTGAGAGCGGCTGAACATGCCCCACCCATTACGATGCCCGTGAATGGCGACCTGCGAATGGCGCCGCAGTGCCACCAGGGCAGGCAAGCCAATGCTGTTGATGCTCACCATGACGCACGTGCCGCCGGCTGCAACAATTGCATCGTGGCGGCGCAGCATCTGGTCGATTTCGCCGGTGATGTTGGCCGCGTACATCGGTCGTCTGCCAGTCCTGGCTGCATGGTCATTCAACTCTCGCAGCACCGCTGCCATGCGCTGCTCGAAAGGACAATGCGGCCCGTCGGCCTGGAGTTCGTCATCCTTGATAAAGTCCACGCCCACCTCAGCCAGCGTGCGCACCTGCGCTGCCGTTTGTTCCGGAGTCATACCGACGCTTGGCTTGAGAATGGTGCCGATGAGCGGACGGCCTTGAACGCCCGTCAGCCGCCGTGTACCTTCCACGCCGAACTGCGGCCCCTGGTACGAATCGAGAAACTCCGGCGGCAAAGTGACGTCGAGAAGTTTGAGACCCGAGAACGGTTTCAACTCAAAGAGATTTCCAGCGACCGTGGCCAGCAGATTCGGCAACGACGGCCCCATATTCTCCAGCGGCCAGGAGAGCGCGACCTCCGCTGTGCGCCGCACAACCGGGCCGACGTGTTTCTTAGGCAAACCGGAGCCGGGCAGCGATGGCGTTTCTACATTTCCGAGTTCGACGATCTCTTCCACGCGCGCGGCATACAACTCGCGCAACTCGTCGGTCTCGCCCGGCACACGTATAAAGGTTCCCGTCGACTGCTCTCCAGCCATCATGGCCGCGGCGTCCTGCAGCGGATATGCTGTTTCAATCCAGTAACGAGCTTGTATCCGACTCGACATTGCGCTCCCGCTTCCTATAAGCCGCTTTCCCAGCCGGCCCTTCTTTAGCTTTTCTCGAAGTAGGTTGTGTAACTTTCGTCATGCACCATGTAAAACGGTGTGTGGACGCTCTCGTGCCCCGCCCCCTGTGCCGCGAAGATTCCGTGCGTTCCTTTGACCGGCTTCAGCGCATCGAGTTTCCAAAGCTTTGCCTCGCCGGGCGCCGGATTCAACTCCACATAAAGCAGCGGCCCGCGCAGCACAGCCACCGTCTCCGGATGCAGATCGTCGACAGCCTCGGTACGGAAATTGAATGGAAGGTCGAGGGTCACCGTGTCACCCCGGCTCCAGCGCCGCCGCAGAACCGCAAAGCCACGCCGCATCTCCGCGCCCGCAGGCTTGCCGTTTACCCGCACTACGGGCGTCCCCTCCAGCCAGCCTGGAATCCGCAAACTGATCGCAAAGGTGGCAGGCGCGGCGCAGTCGATCAGCAGCGTGACAGTCTGCGCAAGGGGGTAGTCGGTCTTCTGCGTCAGCTCCACTGACTCGCCTTCCTGGTTCCAGCGCACTGTGGAAGGAGCGTAAAGATTCACAACGACGCCATCCTGCATACGAAAATAGATGTTCTTCACATAGTCGGCCACACCCTGCACCAGCGTGCCGGAACAGCAGGGCCACTTTTTCGGGTAGTACACCTTGTGCGCCTGCGCACCATAGGTCGAGTAATACGGATAGTCGCCGTCGCTGTCCGGCTCCTTCACGGCGAGCAGGCAGTTGTAGAGCACCCGTTCCAGCCCGTCTCCGTAGCGACCGTCGCCCGTAGCGCACAACAGATACCGCGCCAGCTTCAAGGCTGCGTAACTCCCACAGGGCGTTTCGAAATGATCGACGGTTGTGCGCAGGCTCTCGTAGAGCTGCCCCTTGTGCGGCTCAATGAACGTTTCATTCGGCCCCCAGCCCCCGGAAGCGTACTGCTGCGTCGTGACCAGGAACGTCCACGCATTTTCCATGGTGCGCAGGTATTTTTCGTCTCCCAGCACCAGCCGCGCCTTGCCCGCCGAACTGAGCGCGATGACATGGCTGTAAGCGTGGCGACCGGGTAGCACGTCTTCGCCGCGTGCCAGCGGATCGAAGTATTCGCGGTCCAGCAGATAGGCAACGGCGCGGTCATGGAAGGCTCGATCACCAGTGATTGCGTAAGCCGAAAACAGATTTTCCGGCAGCACATACGTCTCGTCGTAAGGCGGATCTTTTTTGCCCACGCGATCGCGGCCGCGCTCGGGGATGAAAGGCAGCGCGCCGCGATAGACACGCGGCAGAAGCGCGCGGGCCTGCTCCACTCCGCAGAGACGATACGCGTCGAGAAGGCCGGCGAGGTGCTTGTCGAAAATGTAACAAGGCCACACCTTCTCCGCATTGGGCCCGGCAAATATCCGGTCGGTGCTGCCCATGGTGGCAGCAAATCCCTCGACCAATTCAACGACCTTGGCCTGGCACGCCGCGTCACCGGTGGTGCGGCCGATGCGTGCCAGGCCGGAGATGTACTGTCCCAGGGAGTGGCCGGGCACGAAGCCTTCGGCCGCGTACCATCCGCCCATGGGCGCTCCAGGAGCGGGAAGGCCCGCGCGTTCGCGGTAGACACTCAGAAGCCGGTCGTTGTCGAGCGCGAGATATGCGGCTTTCAAATGGTCGAACTGTTGCTTCAGCGGGCCGCCGGTCAACTGCACCTGGCCGTAGTCGAACTCTTCGAGCACGGTTTGCCCGGCAACGCTGGCAGCGGCGGTCAGCCGGGGAACCCCTCCCGCCAACACCGCCGCGCCCGCGCCTGCCAAAAAATCCCTGCGTGAGAAATTCCTGCTCATTTGCTCCGTTCAGCTTCCTTGCACCTTACGGTCTCCATGGAGGCATCCTGAACTTCAACTACCCGTTCGCATTCGATTCCGGATTGCGGAATCATTCCTGTCTGCCGAATCGTAGGCGCGGTCAATTCCGGCTGGGAACCGCCGCCAATGCCGGCTGTTTGTCCAGCGGATAAACAAGATCGACATTCCGCGGTGTGAGGAGCTGGTGTTTTACAAAAATGGCGGCCGGCACCGGCTTTTGACGAAGGATGTTGAGGGCCAGCGGGATCAACTCCTCGCCATAGCGTTCAGGGAAATAGGCAACTGAGCCCACCAGCCGCGTGCCTGGACGGCGCAACTCGGCACGAGCGGCGCGCAAGGCATTCTGTCCCATCACGGCACATTGCTGAGCGGCGCCGGCCTCTTCAAATGCGCGCAAGGTGGCTAGTGCGCAGATGTCGTTTACCGTGCCCACCAGGGTGCGCCTCGGGCCGCGCCGGCGCAGATATTTGCGCAGCACATCCAGCACCTGCTCAAAGGTGCCGCGGCCATTGAGACGCGCTAACGGTGTTTCCACTATCCTGGGCAGCTCCGTGCGAAGACCATCCACAAAACCAGTCAACCGCAACTCCAGCAGGGAACCGGCGATGGGCAGCTCCATCAACACCAACTGGTCCACCTGACCGTCCCAGTTCTCGTTGGCCCAGCGGCCCAGCGCCTTGCCGCCCATAAGGCCCGCTTTGTAGTTATCCGCGCCAAAATAGGTTGCGCCCGGATGAGGAACCTCAATGGCAATAACTGGCGTGTTGGCGGCGAGAAACTTCGAAGCGATTGCCGATGCCACGCGCTCGTACGTCTGAAATTCGAGTACAAGATCGACGTGTTCGCGGATGAACACTTCGGCGTTGCGGATAGCCTCGCGAGCGCTGTAGCGATTGTTCAGGGTAATCAGCTGCACGTGCTCGCGAGCTGCCACAGCCTCCACGCTCTTGGTTACCTCCAACGCAAATTCCGTATCCCCTTGTGACGCGAAACCTATGCGAAATGGCTGCGCCGTGACCGGGACAAAACTATTCCGGTAAACGCCCGCGTTGGCACGCTCGATAAGGCCTCCATGAATCAGCGTTCGCAACAGACGAAAAGTTGTCGTTTTGGGCAACCGCGTCCGGTCCATCACATCAATTAGTTGGAGTTCCTCGCCAACGTGTCGAAATGCCTTGAGCACCTCGCAGGCGCGCAGCACGGTTTGCGACTCGTTCCGGTCCCCGTTCCGCCCACTTTCCTCCGCAGGTTCCACGTCGTTTACCTGCATTCGTTTCCTGCTCACGGTCATCGCCCACCTCGATTCGCGACTTTGCGGGGTCTAGACTACATTCCGTTTTCCGGAATTGGCAAGTCCGAATTTGAAGCCCATCCTAGCTACGGCGATCCCGCGTGCACAGACGGCGCCCCACCAAAAGCGCAGCGCGCTCCGCCCCGGAATACAAGACCATTGCATATTTATGCGTAATAGCGTGTAAATGATATGATAGTCGAATCGAAACCAACCGAAAGATGAGCAGCGTGGACCAGCATCGGATATCACCATCGGCTAGATACTCGGCGACAATCGATTTGACTGCGCTCCAGGCGCAAGCGATGCGAACACGCATCCGAAGCCTCCAGATGGTCCACCGCGCAAAACTGGGCCATCCCGGCGGAGACTTCTCGTCAACCGATATTCTGACCGCCCTATACGGCGCGGTCCTGCGCGTGGATCCCTTCAATCCTCGCGATCCGGACCGCGACCGCTTCATCATGAGCAAGGGACATTGCTCTGGCGCGCTCTATGCCACCCTGGCGGCCGCTGGCTTCCTGTCCGACGCTGACCTCGATACGTACATGGCTCCGTTGTCGAAGTTAAATGGACATCCCGATCGCAACAAGGTTCCGGGAGTGGAAGCCAATACCGGCCCCCTCGGCCACGGTTTGCCCATCGCCGCCGGCTGCGCGCTGGGAGCAAAGATGAACGGCGCTGCCTGGCGCACCTTTGTGCTGGTCGGCGACGGCGAATTGCAGGAGGGCAGCAACTGGGAAGCCGCCATGACCGCGGCCCAGTACAAGCTCGATAACCTGGTGCTGATTGTCGATCGCAACGGAATCCAGCAGGGCGACTTCACAGAAAACACCATCCGCATGGAACCCCTTGCCGAGCGCTGGCGATCGTTTGGCTGGGAGGTGCGCGAATTGAATGGCCACGACATCGCCACACTGGTCGAGGGTTTCCGCTCCGCGCCCTTTGCTCCCGGTGCACCGAGTTGCGTTATAGCCAACACCATCAAAGGGAAGGGCGTTTCATTTATGGAAGATCGTCCGGGGTGGCATCATCACGTCCCCACCGACGATGAGTTGCAACGCGCGATCGAGGAGCTGCAAGGGGGAATGCGTTGAGCCGAATGGTGGATTGCCGCGATGCCTACTCGAAGGCGCTCGAGGAGATGGCTTCGGCGGATGAGCGCATAGTCGCCGTGGTCAACGACTCTCTCAGCTCGACCAAGCTCAAGGGCTTCAAGGATAAGTTTCCCAGGCGTCTGGTCAATGTGGGCATCGCAGAGCAGAACATGGTTGGGGTGGGCGCCGGGCTGGCCAATGCCGGCAAAATCCCCTACGTCTGCGGCGCAGCATGTTTCCTGACCGCACGCTCCATGGAGCAGGTCAAGATCGATCTCGGCTACTCGAACGCAAACGTGCGGCTTGTAGGCATCTCTTCCGGCATGGCCTATGGCGAACTGGGGCCAACGCATCACTCCATCGAGGACATGGGCTGGATGCGCATCATACCCAACATGACAATTATCGTTCCTGCCGACGCGATCGAAACCGATGCGGTGATGCAGTACAGCGTTATGCATGAGGGACCAATGTTCCTGCGCATCAGCCGGATTCCGGTTCCAGACCTCCTCCCTGCCGGCGCCAGGTTTCAACTCGGCAAGGCAGTCTGCCTCCGCGAGGGAAACGACGTCACACTGATGGCCAACGGAGTTCTCGTATGCCGTGCGCTTCAGGCCGCGGAAGAACTCGCAACGGAAGGAATCTCAGCGCGCGTGCTGAACATGTCATCGGTAAAGCCGATCGATCGCGAAGCGATTGTGGACGCGGCGCGTACAACCGGCGGCATTGTCACTGCGGAAGAACATTCCATCTATGGCGGGCTGGGTGGCGCGGTTGCGGAAATTGTTGCGCAGACACATCCGGCAAAGATGCGTATCCTGGGCGTTCCGGGTGTGTTTGCGCCCACGGGATCGGCGGAGTTTTTGCTCGAACATTTCGGACTGACAGCCGAAGGAATCCGCACGGCTGCGCTCGAATTGCTTCACTCGAGGTAGATCGCATGGTTGGCCGCACCATTCTTGCGCTGGACCAGGGCACCACCAACACGAAGGCCGTCCTCGTGGACCAGGCGGGCAAGATCGTCTTTCGCGTCTCTGTGCCTATGTGCGTCGCGACCTTCGCGGACGGCCGTGTCGAACAAGACGCCAACGATCTATGGGATGCGAGCCGCCAGGCGATTGAAGCCTGCAGTGCGGCGGCGGGTCCCGGCACAATCGCCGCGATTGGCATCTCAAATCAGCGCGAGACCGTTGTGCTCTGGGATAGGCGCAGCGGCGAACCGGTAGCTCCGGCCGTGGTGTGGCAATGCCGGCGCTCAGCGGCACGTTGCGTGCAGTTGGTGGCCGATGGCACAGAGCCGATCATTCAGAGCATCACTGGCCTGCGCGTCGATCCCTTGTTTTCTGCAAGCAAGGTTGAGTGGCTGCTCGACAACACGGATGGCTTGCGCGCACGCGCCGAGGCTGGCGATGTTTGCATGGGCACCGTGGATAGCTGGCTGATCTACAAGCTCACAGCGGGTTCCGTGCATGCCACCGACGCCAGCAACGCTTCGCGCACGCAACTGCTTCGTCTTTCAGATGGCCGCTGGGACCCCGAGATGCTGCGCCTCTTCCGCATTCCCGCCTCCATGGTGCCATCGGTCGTCGCGTCAAGCGGTCTTATCGGCACGACCGCGGCAATCGGCGAAGTGCCGGAAGGGATTCCAATCGCCAGCGCAATTGGCGACTCCCACGCTGCGCTCGTCGGGCACGGTGTGTTTTTTCCCGGACCGGTAAAGGCCACCTACGGTACCGGCTCCTCGCTGATGACCCTCACCGAGAGCGCACGCGCTGCAAGCAACGCTTTGGCCCGCACCGTCGCCTGGAGCAGAAATGGCAGCTTGCAGTATGCGCTTGAAGGCAACATCACGATGGCCGGCGCGAGCGTGCAATGGGTAGGCGATTTTCTGCAATCGGAAAAGCCGGTCGAAGCTGCTATTACCCTCGCCTCTTCGGTGAGGGATTCGGGTGGTGTGTGCCTTGTTCCGGCAATGAACGGCCTGGGCGCGCCCTACTGGGACAGCGAGGCGCGCGGTGCGATCTATGGCCTGACGCGCACCTCGACTGCCGCACACCTGGCCCGCGCGGCGATCGAGGCTATTGCGCATCAGGTGGCCGATGTATTTGAAGAGATGCAACGGGATCAACCGGGAATGGCGTCTGCTCTCTATGCGGATGGCGGCGCCAGCGAAAACAGCGGGCTGATGCAGCTTCAGTCGGACTTGCTGGGACGGCCGGTTCTGCGCTCAACGTGCGCCGACCTGTCTGCCCTTGGAGCAGCTGGGCTTGCGGGACTGGCCATCGGCCTGTGGAGTTCGTTTGCCGAACTGGCCTCCATGGCGCCTGAAAAAGATACCTTTGAGCCCTTGCTAAGCGATGGAGCCAGAGCAGACCTCAGAGAGCGTTGGCGTCTGGCTGTGGAACGAACGCGTTGGCACGGGCCCGGCAGCACGCTGGTTAGTGAGCGAGCGAAAGGGGCGCAATAACACTATATGTCGCGTCAGGACGAGATACGCCTTATGGCGAAGGTAGCTCGCATGTATTACGGACTCGGAATTCGGCAGCAGGAGATTACCGGGCGGCTGAACCTTCATCAGTCCACCATCTCGCGCCTGCTCAAGCGTGCCAGAGAGGCCAACATTGTCCGCATCAGCGTAAACATGCCCTCCGGCATCTTTCATGATCTGGAAGAATCGCTCGAAAAAAAATACAAGCTCTCCGAAGCCATCGTGGTCGACTGCCTGCCTGATGAACAACAGATGGTCAAGGATCTGGGCAGCGCCGCGGCGTTCTATATGGAGTCGACGATAAAGGAACGCGAAATCGTCGGCATATCTTCCTGGAGCCGGAACCTGCTTGCCATGGTTGATGCGCTGCATCCCACCAAGCGCGGCAACGGGGGAAAAGTTGTGCAGATATTGGGTGGCATGGGAAACCCCGCGGCCCAGAGTCACGCGGCCAGCCTAACTCTGCGGCTGGCGAATCTTATCGGAGCCACCGCCGTTCTACTGCCGGCGCCGGGCATCGTTGGTTCACCCGAAGCGAGAAAGGTGCTCGAGAAAGACATCTATGTGCAGCAGGTGCTCAGCCTGTTCCAAAACATCGATACAGCCCTGGTCGGCATCGGCTCGCTGCAGCCATCCAAGCTTCTCGTAAGCAGCGGCAATACATTCTCACAGAACGAGATTGAGCAGTTGCGCGCCAGGGGAGCGGTTGGCGATATCTGCCTCCGGTTCTTCGACGCAGATGGGCAACTCGTCTCGACGCCGCTGCACAACCGCGTCATCGGCATGGAGATGGAAACATTGAGATCCGTACGGCGCGTAGTGGGCGTTGCCGGTGGATCGCAAAAGGAAGCTGCCATCCGCGGCGCTCTTCGCGGCTCATGGATCAATGTGCTCATCACTGACAGGCAAACTGCGGAACGGCTGCTCGACGACGATCAAACCGCGGACATGGGCGTCGCACCTCCGCAAAAAAGAACAAAGAAAGATCCCGGCGACAAGCGGTCAAAGAGCTCTCGAACACAGGTTTAAATTCACGAGGAAATGGACGTGCTGCCAACAAAGCTGCAGACGAGTGCGACCAGCAAGACCAGGCGAGAGATCATCCTCGAGGCGCGCAACGTCGTCCGCAAATATCCTGGCACCACGGCCCTCAAAGGCGTGGACTTCCGTGTCTATCGCAACAAGGTGAATGTGCTGATCGGCGAAAACGGCGCTGGAAAATCGACCCTGATGCGTATTCTTGCCGGCGCCGAATCTGCCACCAGCGGAGAACTCCTTCTGGAAGGCGAGCCGGTTGCATTCGCCGATACGCGGGACGCGGTAAAGCACGGCCTGGCCATGGTCCACCAGGAACTGAGCGTGCTGCCGAATCTGTCCGTCTCCGACAACATCTTTGCCGGACAAGAGCTTTCCCGCTTCGGCGTGGTGTCGGAAGGCGAGCAATCGGCCCGCAGTGCGGAGGCGCTCGGCAAGCTTGGCAGCGAAACCAGCGCGTGTGTTTTGGCGGGCGCGCTTCCTCTGGGACAACGCCAGATTGTTGAGATCGCCCGCTGCCTGGCCCATCGCTCCAGCATTCTCATCCTTGATGAGCCAACCTCTGCGCTAAGCAGCGCGGAGTGCGACCGCCTCTTCACTGTCCTTCGCGAACTCAAGCAGCAGGGCGTTTCCATTGTCTATATCTCGCATCGGCTTCAGGAGCTCCTCGATCTGGGCGATCACTTCACTGTGTTGCGCGATGGGCTGGTGGCCGGCGAAGGCCGGCGAAGCGACGTGGACCGACGGTGGATCGTCGAGCGAATGACCGGCAGGAATACTCAGCCCGATCTGTCCCCTCCAACGCCGGCGGACGCGGGAGGCGATCTGTTGCGCATCGATTCTCTTACGGCGATGGGGCAAAACGGACGGCTGGTGCTCGACCGTGTAAGCCTCAGCGCCAGGCCTGGCCAGATACTCGGAATCTACGGTCTGCTTGGCTCAGGTAGAACTGAGCTGCTGGAGATGTTGGCCGGGGCACGCACCGCCGACAGCGGCGAGATATTCTTCCGCGGCCAACGTTGCAGCTTCGCGACGGTCTCAGATGCCATTCGGTGCGGCATTGCGTTAGTGCCCGAAGATCGCATCAGGGATGCGCTCGTGCCTGACCGCTCGATTCGCGAAAACATAAGCCTTGCCGGAGTGCGCAGCTTCGGCCGCTGCTTCGTCTCGCGCCGCAAAGAGGCGGAACGCGTTCGCGAGCTGGCCGCGGAACTGAAAATCAAGGCGAACGACCTCGAGCGGCCGGTGTCGTCGTTGAGTGGCGGCAATCAGCAGAAGGTGGTGCTGGCACGATGCCTGCTGACCGCGCCCTCGCTCCTGCTTCTCGACGAGCCCACTCGCGGCGTCGATGTGGGCGCGAAGGCCGAGATTTACCAGATACTCCGCGGGCTTGCATCGCGAGGGCTTTCCATCGTGTTCGCTTCGTCGGAGATGGAAGAGATTCAGCAGCTTGCTCATCGCGTGGCGGTCCTGTCGCTAGGAGCCATTGTGGATGAGTTCGATGCCTCCGCGGCTAGCGAAGATCGCCTGTTCAGCGCAGCCTCAGGATTGCGCACGCATGAAAGGGAGAACGGATGAATAAGGTTGCGGCGGGTGTACCCTTGACTCCGCATTCCAGCACCGCGAGCGCCGGCAAGTCCATTGCCACGCTGCTGCTCAAGCTCAGGTCAGTGCTTGCTCTCGCGCTGCTGGTGGTCTTCTTTTCGAGCATGACCTCCAGCTTCCTCACGGCAAACAACCTCTCAATTCTGACCAAGCATGTGGCCATCACGGCCCTGCTGGCCGTGGGAACTTCCTTCGTAATTCTCGCCGGCGGCATCGATCTTTCCGTCGGATCGGTTGCCGGATTGTCGGGGATGACGGCCGGCTATCTCATCGTGCATGGAATCGTGTTCGCCAGCGGCGATCCACACTTTCTGCCCATCTGGCTCGTCATCCTACTCTCGCTTTTGGTGGGCGGCGCCGTGGGCTGCCTCAACGGACTGCTCGTCACGCGACTTTCAATCGCTCCTTTCATCGCCACACTTGGAACGCTATATGTAGGTCGCGGCGTAGCGTTGCTCATCTCCAACGGACGGACTTTTCCTGGTCTCGCTGGCGACGCAGCCCGCCACAACACCGGCTTTCCCGCGTTCGGCCAGGCCTATCTGCTTGGTGTGCCTTCGCCGGTGTGGTTCATGGCGATCATCACGCTGATTGCATGGGTGCTGGCCGCAAAGTCTCCCTTTGGCCGTCACGTCTATGCGGTTGGAGGCAACGAACGCGCGGCGCAACTCTGCGGCATCAATGTGTGCCGCGTCAAGATTTCCACTTATGCCTTCTCCGGCGCGTGCGCTGCTTTGGTGGGGCTCGTCATTGCCTCGCAACTTGAGGCCGCGCATCCGGCGACAGGCCAGTCGTTTGAGCTGAACGCGATTGCCGCGGTGGTGCTCGGCGGAACGTCGCTGATGGGCGGGCGCGGCTCCATCGGCGGCTCGCTCGTCGGTGCCTTTGTCATCGGAGTCCTTGCCGACGGCCTGGTTATGCTGGGCGTCTCTGAGTTCTGGCAGATGGTCATCAAGGGGATTGTGATCATCCTCGCCGTGGCCGTCGATCAATTGCAGAATCGAGTCCAGCTTCGTCTTGCCGGAGGGCGATAAGATGGCGCGGCGCATGCTGGCACTTGCAGTCGTTCTGTTTCTTCCCGCTCTGCTACCCATGGGGTGCAAGCGCACTGGTGTGAGCCATCGCAAGCTGATCGCCATTATCGTTCCCTCGCAGGACAACCCGTTCTTTCAGGCCGAGGCGGTGGCTGCCGCCGAGCGCGCGAAAGCTCTCGGCTACGATGTCCGTATCGATTCGCATAACGACGATCCCTACTCACAGGACAACCTTATCGACGTGGCCATCGCCAGCAACGCGTCCGCCCTGATTCTCGACAACGCGGGGGCCGAAGCATCCATCTCTGCGGTACGCCGCGCCACGAAGGCCGGCATTGCGTGCTTCCTTATCGATCGCGAGATCGGCGCATCCAACATCGCCAAGGCCCAGATCATTGCCGATAACGCGGGCGGCGCGGTGCTGCTCGGCAAGCGATTTGCAGAGATCATGGGCGGCAAAGGGAAATATGCTGAACTGCTCGGTCGCGAGTCCGACACCAATGCCCAGATCCGCACCACCGGCTTTCACGCCGTACTCGATAAGTTTCCCGCGCTCGTGCGTGTCTCCGCGCAAAGCGCAAACTGGAGCCAGTCGGAGGCATTTCAAAGGACAGAGACCATTCTTCAGGCACACGGCGATCTCAACGGAATCATCGCCGGCAACGACACCATGGCCGTTGGCGCCGTGGCTGCCGTTAGAAATGCCCGCATGGACACAATCAAAGTCGTAGGATTCGACGGCAGTCCCGATGCCTTGAGCGCCATTCGCGCGGGCGCGCTCGACGCAACAATTCTGCAGCCAGCCGTCAAGATCGCAGGCATGGCTGTCGAAGAAGCGGATCAATTTCTTAAGACCGGATCTACGGGCGTGCCTGAACGCCAGTTGGTTCCTTGCGAACTGGTGACTCGGCAAAACGTAGACGAGTTCGGAACGTTTCAGCGAATCAAGCCTGAAAAGGCAAGGGAGTAGTTATGGCAAAGGAAGTAGTGGCAGTCCTCATAGGCAATCGCGATTTCTTTCCCGATGCACTTGTGACCGAAGCGCGTAACGAGTTGATCAAGCTCTTCGCAGAGCTCGAAATCGACGCAGTGATGCTATCGCCCGAAGAAAGCAAGTTGGGTGCGGTGGAGACCTGGGCTGATGCCAAGCGATGCGGCGAGCTCTTCAAGAACAACGCAGACCGCATCGCGGGCATTCTCGTCTGTCTGCCAAATTTTGGCGATGAGAAAGCAGTGGCCGATTCGATTCGCATCTCCGGCTTGCAGGTGCCCATTCTTGTGCAGGCCTGCCCCGACGACCTGGACCAGTTTGGGCTTGAACGCAGGCGCGATGCATTCTGCGGCAAAATCTCGGTGTGCAACAACCTGCGTCAGTATGGGCTTCGCTTTACGCTGACTCGCGAGCATACCGTCCGCATCTCCGCGGAAGGCTTTCGCAAGGACCTGTTACGGTTCCTTGAAGTGTGCCGCGTCCGCCGAGGGCTCAAGGGGCTGAGAATCGGTGCGGTGGGCGCGCGCCCCAATGCCTTTAACACCACCCGCTACAGCGAGAAGCTCCTTGAGCAGGCGGGCATCAGCGTGAACACCATTGACCTGTCGGAAATCTTCGGCAAGGCCGCCGAACTCGAGAGCGGCGACTCTCGGGTCGCGCAGCGAGTGGAACTGATCAAAAGCTACGCGGACAGCTCCGCCGCGCCGGAGGAATCTCTTTTGCGCATGGCGCGCTTCGCCGTCGTAGTCGATGAATGGATGAACGATCTGGGACTCACGGCCACGGCAATCCAGTGCTGGAGTTCCATGCAAAAGAACTACGGCGTCAACGTCTGCACAATCATGAGCATGATGAGCCAGCAGATGTTGCCCAGCGCCTGCGAGGTCGATATCGCAGGAGTTGTTTCAATGTACGCATTGCAACTGGCCTCGGAACGCCCCAGCGCACTGGTCGACTGGAATAACAACTACGGCAGCGACCCCGACAAATGCGTCTTCTTCCATTGCGGAAACTGGGCTAAAGACTTTTTGCCTGACATTCGCATCGGGACGGCGCCGATTCTGGGCACCGTACTGGGCGAAGCGAATACTGTCGGCGCCCTTGCCGGACGCACTCCTGCTGGTCCACTCACCTATGGAAGGATCAGCACGGACGATCAATGCGGAATCATTCGCGCCTATGTCGGCAACGGAGAATTTACTGACGACCCGTTGGATACTTTTGGGACAAAAGCGGTGGTTCGTGTCCCTCAATTGCAGGCCTTGATGCAGTACATCTGCAAAAATGGCTTCGAGCATCACGCTGCTATGAATGGATCGCACTGCGCTGCGGGCGTTGCCGAGGCCCTGGGAAACTACCTTGGCTGGGATGTGTATCACCACATAGCGTGAAGAATCGCTGATCCACGGCCCGGCAGAAGTCGCGGACAGTGCCAATGTACGCTCTGGATTGGGCAGAGCGGCCGCAATCATTTGTCCTGCCCGTACCCTGACTCAGCCCTTAATCGTCTTCGTCGCCTCGTCCCACGTGGCCACGTTGCGATGGAAATACGAGTGATTCGCCATGTGGCAGGCGATGGCCGTGTGATTGCCGAAGACCTCGTCTTCCTTTACGTGTTCCCGCGTCTCGACGGCGCGGAAGAAGTTGGCGATGTGGTCGGCAGTGTCGTCGTAATCGGGCGTTACTGTGTAGCTTTCCACCTCGGCCAGGCTTGACGCCGGAGCGGGATGCGCCGCGTGCCACTCGTCCAGATATTGCTTCTTCGCTGCCGCCGTCCATCCGTTCAGCGAGTAGCCCTCCGGCTGCGGGCGCGTATCTTGCGGAGTGATGGTGAGCGTGTTGCCGTTGATCGTCATGGTGGCTTCTTTGCCGTAGAAGATCGTCTGATCGCCCGCCGCGTTGTTCTGGTTGCAGTGCAGGCTCAGCGTCGCGCCCGGATAGTCATAGAGCGTGGCTAGCAGGTCCGGGTAATCCCGGCCGTCTTTGAAGTAGGTGAGGCTGCCGGTGGAACAGGCGCGGCTGGGAGCGGCGTTGATTCCGCTGACGCATTGAATGCCCGAGAGCAGGTGGACGAACAGGTCGCCGGTCACGCCCTCGCCGTAGTCTGCAAAGCAGCGCCACCGGAAAAACCGCACCGGATCAAACGGCCGCGTCGGCGCATCGTGCAAAAAACTCTCCCAGTCGATGGTCTCCGGGCTTGCGTCCGGCGGAATCGGATAAACCCACGCGCCCGAAGGCGAGTTCCGGTCCGTGTGCCCCTCGATGTAGCTCACCTCGCCCAGCCGCCCCAACGCGAAAATCTCCGCGGCCTTCTTGTACAGAATGTTGCTCACGCGCTGGCTGCCCACCTGGAAGATCCGCTTGTTGGCCGCGACCGCCTCCACCATCGCGAATCCGTCCGCCACGTTGTGCGACATCGGCTTCTCGCAATACACATCCTTGCCGGCCGCCACGCAGTCCAGCACAACGCGACGGTGAAGATGATCTGAGACCGCCACAATCACCGCGTCCACATCCTTGCGGTCAAGCAGCCTGCGATAGTCGCGGCTGGTCGGCACATCGGCCCCGTAGGCCTCAAGTCCAGCCTTCTGGTGCATGTCGTAAAGATCCGCGGTCTCTACAAGGACTCCTGTCTTCACATTCCGTGCCGAGCGAAGCAGATCGCAGCCCCGAATCCCGGTCCCGATCGACGCGAAGCGAATCTTCCGTCCGCCGGCGGGCGACTGCGCAGCCAATACTGCCGGTTCCAGCAGTGTCGATTTCACCGCCGCGCCCACCACCGCCGCGCCCGCACCAAGGCGCACAAAATCCCGTCTCGTCATTGAAGGTAGTTTCATTGGGAGTCTCCTCTTTCCGCACCGAACCCACAAATTGTACGTCGCCCGAGCGGTAGTCGAAGACTGACGCTGCATTTGCGGGCGAAAACCGGGTATTTCCGGGCTTTGACACGCCAACCATGTCAGATCAGGCATGTGTACAACCATCTTGCTTCACCAATCCAAAATCGGCGTATGCTGTTGGGCATGGAGAGGTCTCTCCCATGGCTATGGAATGGTTTCTCCCAGTAGTCGTTGGCTGTCTTGTTTGGGCGTACCTCGGTGTCACTTTCAATCGCCGGAACGTCGAGGAATTCAACAGAAAAGCACGGAGGGCTGGAAGGTTCAGTTCCCGTGTGCTGCATCCTCCGTTCAAGGGCTGAGCGCGCCGACAAGAAGAGCCGCCCATCGCCGGTCATAACTCCACCGCCTCAGGGTCTGTGTGACTCGAGAGGGCGCGAGTGCCCGGCAACACTTCCTTTGCACCTTCCGAGAATCAGTCTGTCGCCTGCCTGTGTGATTTGCGCACTTGATCATGACACTGTGGCAATGGTTTACTGCATGGTTCATTCCAGACCACGAGTGAACCACCTGGAGATCCGTTTGAGCCGGCGCCTGCCAAGGCGCCTGAACAGCCGGGGCTCCTGGGGCATTGCCAAGAGGGGTATCATCCATCGATGAACGAGATCGACACGAAGTCTCTTCCAGAAAACGCCTACCAGCCGTTGAAACCCGGCGAATCCTACACACCCATTGTGCCCGCACACTCGATGCAGCCGGAACTCACGCTGCGATCGATCTTCTGGGGCGTGGCGTTTTGCGTCATCTTCTCAGTCGCGTCGGCCTACTCGACACTGAAAGTGGGCCAGGGGATGGAGGCTGCCATTCCCATCTCCATTCTCGCCATCGGTCTGGCGCGCGTGTACAAGCGGCGCACCAGTCTGCTGGAAAATGTCATCATCACCGGCATCGGCGCGGCTTCCGGCAGCGTGGTCGCCGGCGCCGTCTTCACCATTCCCGCGCTCTTCATCCTCCATCTGGATCCGCACCCGGTGCAGACGATCTTCATCTGCCTTGCGGGCGGCTGCCTGGGCGTACTCTTCCTGATTCCGCTGCGCCGCTACTTTGCGCGCGAGATGCACGGCCAACTGCCCTTTCCAGAGGCGACGGCAATCACTGAAGTGCTGGTCACCGGCGAGCAGGGCGGCTCACAGGCCAAGCTGCTTCTGCAGGCAACCGCCATCGCCGGCGTTTACGACTTCATTGTCACCACATTTCACGTGTGGAAGGAGTATCTCGACTTTCAGTTTGTGCCGGTGATACGCAATCTCGCCGATAAGGGCCGCATGGTGTTCAGCTTTGACGCCATCGGCTTTATCCTCGGCCTCGGCTACGTGATGGGCTTGCGCAGTGCCCTGGTCTTTTGCGCCGGCAGCGTTCTCACCAGCTTTGTACTGGTCCCCATGATCTGGTTCATCGGCAGCCATTCAGACATTTCTTTGTATCCGGCCATAATTCCCATCTCCAAGATGACCGCTGTGGATATCTATCGCAATTATGTGCGCTTCATCGGCGTGGGAGCTATCGCGACGGCAGGAATCATCGGCATTCTCAAATCGCTGCGGGTGGTCGCCGGATCGTTTGGCATCGCGCTGCACGCCTTCCGTCATGGCGAGGCTCCGCAAACGGAACGGACCGACCGCGATATTCCGGTCGTTTCCCTGTTGCTGGGCGTCGTACTCGGCGCCATCTGCGTCGCTATCTTCTTCGGGCGCCTCCAAGTCTCCTGGACGGTGTTGGCATTGGGCCTGGTCTTGACGCTGCTGTTCTCGTTCTTCTTCACCTCGGTGGCTGCCAACGCCATTGCCACCACGGCCAACAATCCGGCGTCTGGCATGACCATGCTGACGATCATTATCTCCGCGGTTGTGTTGTTGAGCTTTGGCTTGTCGGGAGACACAGGAATGTTCTTCGTAATGGCGATTGCGGGCATGGTATGCACGGCGCTGTGCGTATCGGGCCAGTTCATCACCGATCTCAAGGCAGGCTATTGGCTTGGCTCGACACCGGCCGCGCAGGAGAAGGTGAAGTTTATCGGCGTGATCGCCGCCGCCATCTCCGCCGGCTTGACCATCATTCTGCTGGCCCACGTCTATCAGTTTGGAGAGGCCGCGCCGGGAGACACTCGACAGATTCTGGCGGCGCCGCAGGCATCCATCATGAAGGCCCTCGTCGTGGGATTCATGAACAACCAGCCGGTTGCCTACATTATGTTTGGCATCGGCGCGATGGTCACAATCGTGGTGGAGATGCTGGGCAAGTCCTCCATGGTTTTCGCGCTGGGAATCTACCTGCCGCTGGGCCTGACCTCGCCCGTGCTAGCCGGAGGAATCATGTCGCACCTGATCAACAAGCGTTCAGACAAGACCGGCGGCGAGCTGGGTGGCAGGATTCGCGAGCGCGGCGTCATTATTGCCTCTGGACTCATGGCGGGCGGCGCTCTGGGTGGCGTCCTGGGCGCGTCTCTGCGGCTTTTCCCCTGGTATCGGGAAGATCTGATTCGAACCCCGTTCTACATGAACAATCCAATCTCGCAGTCGGTTTCAATATTGCTGTTTGCGGGCCTCTGTCTCTATGTCTGGTTCTATTCCGTGAAGAAAGATAAGGTGTAACTCATGGATCAAGCAGGAAAGTACGTTGCCGACGCCGTGCTCGGCATTGACACACTCTGGGGCGGCGATGTCATGTGTCCTTCGGGTACTGGGCGGTTCATTGCCGACAGTTGGTTTTCCGATGAGCCGCTGCCCGCTGCCTACACGCATCCCTCGGCCGCGAGAGTGCGGGAATCCGGCGGTGTCGCAGGCAAGTGTGTCGATCGGGAGGCAGTGGAAGAGTACCTGCGCCACGTAGACCTTCCCAAAGCGATCGCCGGAGTTCGCGCTGAAGCAGGAAAGCTGCAGGGGCTGCGCCAGTCCTATCTGACCGGGCTCGCTGTTTCTCTTGAGACCATGTGGGACCTGGCCATGGAAGTTCTCGGCAAGGGCGATCCGGTGCCGTACGACCGTTCAGTCGAGGCCTCGACCGCAAAGCCGCCTGAACCCTCCAGACCGGGAAAAAAGCGGGAACGTGTGGCCGAACTGTTGGGCCGCGCCGGCTATACCACGCCCAATACGGGGGGATTGCTGGAGGCAGTCGATGCCTGGCGCAAGGAGCGCGTGCTCCCCATGGCGTCGGTGCGAGCACTGGGCGCCGCGGTGATTGCACATTTTGACAACCTCAGCGCGAAGAATCTGCTGCATTATCTTCCCAAGGAACTCGCGGCGGTGCCACGAGCGAACATCGACTTCCTCCCCATCAAGGACGCCTGGTTTTCCGGTTCCATGAACTACATTGGGCGGGCGCGGAACGCCGACGGCACTCCGCAATACGAAGCCTCTTACGAGATCAATGCTTCACTGCAGATTTCGTACCCGGAGTTTGAACAGCTAGTGAGCCACGAGGTTGTGCCGGGGCACGTAACCACTTTTGCGTATCTGCAGGACTTGTACGTTCGCGGAAAGGTGGGCTTCGAAGCTTCGGTTCTCACCATGAACACGCGCGCCGCCACGCTGTTTGAAGGCATCGCCAACAATGCGATTCTGATCGCGCACGGTGTCACCGAGGTCGAACAGTTGCCGGACGAAGACTTGCAGATCGGCGTACTGCTCGCCCTGCTGCAGGACGATGCCAAGAACCAGTCGTCCTATCTCACCTGGGGTGAAGGAAGACTCCAGCCGGAGGTGGCAGCCACGCTTCGGCGCGATTTTCTGGTCACCGAAGAACGCGCCGATAAACTTTCCGGCACCTGGGGACGGCATCCTCTGCTGGGCCGGATGTATCTCCCCGCGTACCACTCCGGCACAGAAAAGGTCGCTGAACTGCGGCGTACTTATCCTGCAGACCGAGTACTTCCGGCAATCTACGGATGCAACGGATTGGTCGACATCCAGACCGTCGATCAGGTCCTGAAGAGCTGAAGAAGATGTAGCCGCAACAGGATTCCCGAACGGTTGTTGTGAAAGAGATATCCCCGGAAGGAGCAATGACGAGCGGCCCCGGAATTGCAGATTGCAATTCCGGGGCCGCTCGTCATTTCCTTTCTATTGGTGCAGCCTTAGTGTTTTGCCGCCCTTGCTCCGGCGGCTTTCGCTTCGGCTTCGGTCATGAACTTGCCGTTCTTGGTTACGCCGTACTCCTTGTCACCCGAGGGGTGGTAGACCTTGGTGTTGAGGTTGACCCAGACCAGACCCTTCGCTTTTGCAGACGCGATGTCGCCGGCGTTCGCCGGTGCGGGTGCCGCAGGTTTGGCGGCAGGCGTTGCCGGTGCCGCTTTTGGCATCGCAGCGGCAGCGGGAGCCGCTGTCTTTGCAGGTGTGGCCGCAGTTGTCTTGGCCGGAGCCGCAACAGGCGTGGCTGTCTTTGCCGGAGCGGTGGCAGCCGTCTTTGCCGCAGAGGAAGCAGCCGGAGTGGCGGCTTTGTCCTTTGCCTTTGCTTTGGCTTTTGTCGTCTTGGATGATGTCGTTTTGGAGTTGGCTGAAGACGATGCGGGCGCCTGTGCCATAACGAGGCTCGCGGAAAGCACCGAGCCGAGCACGAGTAACAGAGTCTTCTTCATTTTGATTTTGAAACTCCTTTCAATTGAACTTCAAGCCGCACCACCGAGCACGGGCAATTGCGAGACCATGCGCTGCCAGAGGCTCGTGGGGTGGTCACGCATCGTGATCGATCTGAATGTTAACTCAGTTATTTGCCCGGTTTCGCCGGCTGGTTCGCAATTACCAACTTGGCGATCTTTGTGTAGGTGGCGGCAGGGACAATGTTCTTGGTCTTCAGTTGTGTCTTATTTGCATAGGGGCGTCCGGCGATAATCTTCGCCGCGTAGGCATCGCCGACGCCGGGAAGAGCCTTGAGCTGATCAGCCGTCGCGGTATTCAGGTCCACAAGCGCGGCGGTTGACATTGTAGTTGCCGCAGCCTTGTGCGCTGGCTTGGATGCTGGCTTGGCCTGCAATGCCATCGCTGGCAGCGCGGCAAACAGGACGGCAGAAGTTAGGCTCAGAATGGCGAGTGTGAAACGAGTATGTCTCATGCGTATCTCCTTGGTTCTTTCTTCTGGTCTTGCCGGAGCGAACAATTCAGACTATAGGCCGTCACTAGCGGCCCAGTTCTGACAAGTCGGTTCGGCCTTTGACTTTCTTCAGTTGAGTGGTGAATTCGGGCGCGCTAGCTCTTATTGCCGAATAAACTCGACGCGGCGCCGAGCAGGCTGCTCAGCCCACCGGATTCTGCGGGAGCCTGACCGTCTGGCGAAGCGCTCCCCTCGCCAAGCACCGAGCCTAACATCCCCTGAAACTCGGCGGGGACCTTGGACTTGATATACTCGACAACAACCTGTTCGACTTCCTGAGCTTTATCGGGACTCAGTCCAGCCTTGCTTTGCATCAGTTCTGAAATCTGCCCCATAACGTTCTGTTCTCCTTGCTCGGATTTGGCTGAAGCGCCGAGGCGTCTCTTTCCGCATTGGTGTTTATCCTGAGAATCCCGCCAATAATGCGGCGGATTACCGAGGACATCATGCGTACCCCAGGCGGGGCGAGGAAAGGATACAGTCATCGAGGCTATGATTGGCAAGCAAATTTCTAAAGAAGCAACGCTTTTCGGCCGTCAAGGTGGCGTCTCTGGCCAGCTCCCGGGTGAATCCTCAGACTCTCGCATGTCCATTTGCGAACCGCCAACTCCATTGCTTACTATGGCCCACGAATGCGAGGATCGATGAACCGTCGTGAATTCTCTGCCTTTTTGCCGATGCTGCTGGCCGCTCCGGCCCTTGCGCCCACAGCCGAAGGCCAGGTCACCACTCCGCAATCTGCTGCGCCGCACACACTCGAATCCCTTGCCTCAGGGCAGTTCTCCCCAGGCCCGCCTACCGCACCGCCGACGGCGACGCACATCTCCCACCACTACCTCCTGGGCATGCTGCCGGACAACATCCGTCTCGAAGCGCATGACTCCTGGCAGGCCCCAGGCGCGCCGCATGAGGCCATTGGGCATCACAAACACTCTGAGATTTGGTTTGTCCGCGAGGGCGAGGCAATCCTGATGACCGCCGGCGTCTCGCGAACGCTCAAGGCCGGGGACATCGGCCTCTGCATCGCCGGCGACGGGCACTACATCGCCAATGCCAGCAAGACCGAGCCGGTAACGTACCTTGTGCTCACCGTCGGCCCTCCGGAGTAGCGAGGGACGCAGCGCTCTCCCCGCGCCCGCGACGAATGGGAGCTTTAGTCCGCGGGAGCTCCGCTCAGCGACACCCAGTAGTACCGCCGCCAGCAGAACAGGCACCGCACCGGGCGCAGCCAGAAAAGGGCGAGCAGCCCATCGTAAGGCCGCAACTCCGCCGCTTTGAACTTCACCGAGGTGCAGGACGGGCATTTGCGCCGTATCAACGGCAACCATGGCGCCCAACTAGGCCGGAGCCAGCTTGTATCGTTCATGCTCTCGTTCCTTTCACCTGCGCCATTCAGAAGCTCTAGCGAACGCTTGTCTCAACCGGACTCGTATGCGCGTCCAGCCAAGCCAGCATGCAGCGTATGCTCCCCGTGGCCAGCGCCATGGTGGAGTCGGACGCCCCGTAATAGAGATGAATAGTGTCTCCATCCGCGTCGATGGTCTGCCCGCACGGAAACACCACATCCTTCACATCTCCGCCGCGCTCGTACGGCTCCTCCGGCCCGAACATCCAGGAGTCTCCCCGTTGCAGGCAAATCTCCGGCCGTTCCAGATCGAAGAGGGCGAGGCCAAGGCGATAGATGCTGCCCGATGCCGTCTGCCGCACTCCGTGATAGATCGTCAGCCAACCCTTTGTGGTTTCGATCGGGGGAGAACACAGCCCGATCTTATTCGCATCCCACCATCCGCCGCGTCGCGCTTCAAGAATCACCCTGTGGCCTCCCCAGTGCCGCAAATCCGGCGAATAAGAGATCCACATGTGCGCGCCCAGCGTCGTTACCGGGCGATGAATCAGCGCCCAGCGGCCGTCGATCCTGCGCGGTAAGAGCGCCGCGTCCTTGTCCTCCGGCTGCATAACCACGCCGAGTCTCTCAAAGCTCTTGAAGTCTTTAGTCAGCGCAAGAGAAACTCCGGGGCCTCCGCGCGCAAAAGAGGTGTAAGCCACCGCATACTTCTCCAGCTCGGGCACGTACGTGATGCGCGGATCTTCAATGCCCCATAGCTCCTCCGGGTACTCTTGCGGATTGGCTACCAGCGTTGGCTCCGGATCTATCCGCCATCCGTCGATCCCGTTCGCGGAGCGCGCCGCGCAAAGATGCGATATACCAGTCCGGCTCTCCACCCGGCACAGCAGCAATGTGTCTCCGTCAGCTAACAGTACGGCTCCGGCATTGAAGACGCTGTTGATTGGATAGGGCCAGCTCTCCCGGCTGAGGATCGGATTGCCAGTATAACGCGTAAATAAGGGTGAGTCGGCGCATGCCTTCTGCCTTGCTTCTTCCATGGCTATAGGCTCCGCCGATTCATTGACAAGGTTAATAGAACTCAATAAGTGACACTCATTTCCTCATGCTGTTCAACTGCGCTTGTCACCCTGGCTGCCTGCATGTCGAGCAGTGCCATCAAGAACGAGAGGGTCGATTCCGCTCCCTGATTCTCATTTACGCGATCGGGATGAAGCCCGTCCCTGCATCCGCCGGTAACCGCATCGTAAAGCGGTATCTGCAGATCGTTCTTTCCCAGAAACCAGCGGAAGACACGATGCGCTTCCTCAAGCCAGCGTTCCTGGCGCGTAAGCCTGTGGGCCTCAAGGCAGGCGGAGATGGTAGCGCAGGCTTCCACCGGTTGCTGATCGAAGCGCGCTTTCTCCTTGCCCTGACTATAGAAACCATCCGAACCGATGGGTACAAAAACCTCACTATCGCCGCAGTGCTGCGCCGCCACAAGCCATTCCAGCGACTCGATTCCTGCCGCAACCATCCGCTCGTTATTGCTGCGCCAGCCAGCCAGGATGAGAGCCTGCGGCAACCGCGCATTCGAGTAGGAGAGGCTCTTCTCAAACCAGTTCCAGCCCGCTGAGCGGCTGCGTTCGTAAATGTCGAGCAGCCGGTTGGCCAGCGCATTGCGAACTCCTTGAATCGCCCTGTCGCCGGGGAACCAGTCAAGGTACGCCTGCATGCCGAGTATGCTGAATGCCCATGCGCGCGGACTGCTGAACTTTGCAACCGCGGGCACGGCCGCCTCAAACAGTCTTCCTGCAGCTCCGCGCAACCCGGCGTCCTGCGAGTGGCCCAACACCGACCCAAGTGCCCACAACGCTCGGCCGTGGCTATCTTCAGAGCCGACGTCTTCCAGCCACTTGCGGTTGTACCCAAGAAAATTTCTGAATTGTCCGGTATCGGGATGGAACGCAAGCCACAGAAAGGCAAGATACCGGCGCGAGAGGTTGGGATGCACCGTCTTGCTGTCGTACACAGCGCTCTCATCCAGCCGCATCGACACCACCAGCGCGCGCGCATTATCGTCGGTCGTATAGCCCTCGCGCGTGTTAGGCACCGAGAAGATTGCGTGCTGCAACATGCCGGTGTCGTCGGTCATCGTCAGCAAATGACCCGTATTCAATTCAGGCAGCCGATCCATCGGGTCGGTTCTGTCCATCGCGGATTCATCCGGCTGCGCGGCCCGCGGCTGCAACGAGCGCTCGAACCGCGCGCGCTGAAAGCTCGCCATGTACGCCCGCGCCGTCTTGGGCCACGTCGTTCCGCGAGAGTACAGATAAGCCCGCTTCCTCATTGCATGGCGCTCCGCATCATTTTCAAGCAACGCAATAACAGCTTGCGCAATTGAGTCCGGACTGTCGAACGGAACAATCACGCCTCGTTTTTCCGCGAGCAGTTCCCTGGCATGCCAGTACGGCGTGGAGACGATTGCCTTTCCCGCGCCCAGCGCAATCGCCAGCGTGCCGGAGACGATTTGCGCCTCCTGCCTGTACGGCGTGATGTAAATATCCGCGCCGCCTACGTGCTCCACAAGTTCTTCCGCGCTTACAAAGCGGTTGTTGAAAATCAATTGTGAGGAAACGCCAAGCTCCTCCGCCAGCGCCCGCAATCCTTCGCGGTAGTGCTCCCCTTCGCGCCGCCGGATATGCGGATGCGTCACGCCGGAAACGATATACACCACCTTGGGATTCCGCTCCAGGATCGCCGGCAGCGCCCGAATTACGTTCTCGATTCCCTTGTTGGGCGAGAGGAGGCCGAAGGTAAGCAGAACCGACTTGCCTTCCGTGCCGAACTTGTCTTTGAAATAGTTGGGGTCCATGAACGGCAGATCCGGCACGCCATGCGGAATCACGTCGATCTTTCCGCACGGCACCGCATAGACTTCGCGCAGCATTTGCGCCGCCAGCTCGCTCATCACAACCAGGCGATCGGAGAGCCGCGCAATCTCTTCGAGCACCGCGCGCTGCTGTGCGTCCGGATCACGCAAAACCGTGTGCAGCGTAGTCACCAGCGGCATCTTCAACCGGCGTAGCAAGGCAAGAATGTGCCGGCCGGCGGCGCCGCCGTAGATGCCGTATTCGTGTTGCATGCACACCAGATCGTTGCCGTTGAAGTTGAGAAAATCCGCGGCCCGCTCGTACGATGCAACGTCCTCCTGCGTCAGTTCCAACCGCACTTGTTCCGGATACTCGTAGCTTGAATCGGGGTCATTGACAGGAATCGCAAACAGCCGCCCCTCCCCGTATTCTGCGGCCAAGGCAGTGCACAGGTCGGTCGTAAATGTAGCAATGCCGCACTCGCGCGGCAGATAATTTCCAACGAACGCAATGCGCGTGGGCAAAGGCAACGGGCAGTCCTTCAACGCCGCGGGAAGGCAAGCCGCGGAAGGGGACCCTGCTGCCGGATACTCTGGATACATCGTCTCGGGGATCGCCATTTTGTCCTGCTTTCAACTTTTTCCGTGTTAGGCGCAATCGGCCTGTCGCGCCTGAGCTCCACGCCGTAATCGCCTTCCAGACTCCTCCGTCGAAGTCTGCTGCTGAATCTGGTGGGCGCGCATCAATGCGAACCGATTCAGGCCCCAGGCTCTATAGCGCCCCGAGGCCTTCTTTTGAGCTCGGCGCGATGGGCTCGACAGGAACTGAATGGTCGCCAAGGAAGTCTTTGACAAAACCCGCTGGATTCAAAGGGATAGCGTCCGGCGCCGGCCCTGAAAAGCCGGTCGCATCGGGCTGGCTCGCGGGGATAAAAGGATGTGTGCGTGCGCGCCGCCGTGCGGCAAAATGCCTCTTTACATCGCGCTTCTTAATGAGGGTCATGGAAAATCCAGTCGTCCTGTTGCGTGCTTGAGCGGTGCTCGTCTGGAGCGAAGCCTGGAATGCCTGAGGCGAGAAGGGGAGACTTTAACTACTACCTTGAGTTTACGCGCTTTGCAGTTCGCGTGCCTGCACGGCCGCAAGTTCCCGCATCGCACCTCAAACAGTGCCTGGCATGCCCGTAACGAGCAGCTCGCAATAAATTGGCCGCTCTACGAAGCTACCCCGTGAGCGGCCATTCTTTCTGTTCAATATTGCTCTAAAGCCTGTCCTATAGCCCATAGCAGGCTCTAGAACTGCAGCTTCGCTCCGAATTGAATCTGACGCAACGTCGTCGAGGTTGCAG
This sequence comes from Occallatibacter sp., assembly GCA_035945795.1. GTDB lineage: Bacteria > Acidobacteriota > Terriglobia > Terriglobales > Acidobacteriaceae > Telmatobacter. The sequence continues at coordinate 44,823 of DASYZU010000085.1, read as the reverse complement.
CCCTATGTTCTCCAATGGAAACTGGAATCTGTCGGGTCTTCATCGGTATTCTCACCACGGGAGTGTGGCTGAAATGACTCTGTGCAACGAATCGGCGAAAACCTTCAGCTCCGGCCGCTTTACCGCGGCCTTCACGCAAAAGACCTGTGCGCTCACCACGGCTTTGCTGGTCGGCGCATTCCAATCCTCTGCCGCCCAGGAACCGAATCGCACCGTCCTGCCGATTACGCCGACTCGGTTCCATGGAACCATCGGTACCACCTACGCCGATTCCACTCCCGACGCGCCTTTCGCCGTTCGCGCGCCGGAGGGCGCACCCAACGTACTCTTGGTGCTTCTCGACGATGAGGGCTACGGCCAGTCCTCCACCTTTGGCGGCCTCATTCCCACGCCGACTCTGGACCGGCTGGCGGCGGGCGGCATTCGCTACACGCGCTTCCATGTGACTGCGCTCTGCTCGCCCACGCGCGCAGCATTGCTCACCGGACGCAATCATCACGCGGTCGGCATGGGCACCATTACCAACTGGAGCACCGACTACCCCGGCTACAACTCCGCCATTCCCAAGAGCGCCGCGCTCGTCTCTGAAGTGCTGCGCGAGAACGGCTACGCCACCGCCGCCCTCGGCAAGTGGCACCTGATCCCCGAGCGTGAATGCACTCTCTCCGGCCCCTTCGATCACTGGCCCACGCATCAGGGCTTCGACTACTACTACGGCTTTCTCAATGGCGAAACCAACCAGTGGCATCCTGAACTCACGCTGGGCACACAGCCTGTAGAGATGGTTCCGCCGCCGGGCCGCGAAAACGACTACACATTGAATGAGGATCTCGCCGGCAAGGCTATTGCATGGATCAAGTCGGAGAAGTCACTCGCGCCGGATAGACCTTTCTTCATGTACTACGCGCCGGGAGCCAGCCACGCGCCCCTCCAGGCTCCCAAGGCCTGGATCGACAAATTCAAAGGCCAATTCGACATGGGCTGGGACCGCTACCGCGAGATCGTCCTCGAGCGACAGAAGAAGCTCGGTGTGGTGCCGCAAGACACAAAGCTCACTCCGCGCCCCGCCGCCATTCCTGCCTGGGACTCGCTCACTCCGGACCAGAAGAAAGTGGCCGAGCGTTTGATGGAAGTCTATGCGGGCTTCACTGCGCAGAGCGATCACGAGCTGGGCCGCGTTCTCGATGCCATCGCCGACACGGGCCAACTCGACAACACCATGATCATCTACATCGCCGGCGACAACGGCGCCAGCCTTGAAGGCGGTCTGCGCGGCACCTCCAACATGATGGCGCAGGCAAACGGCATCGAAGACAACACTGCAGAATCGCTGGCCAGGCTTGATGAACTGGGCGGCCCGCACACCACTCCGCATTACCCCGTCGGCTGGGCGTGGGCTGGCAACACGCCCTTCCAATGGGGCAAGCGCATCGCATCTCACCTTGGCGGCACGCGCGATCCCATGGTGATTTACTGGCCGAAGCGCATTCACGATACAGGCAGCGTTCGAACTCAGTTTGAAGATGTGACCGATGTTGCGCCTACCATCCTCGACGCCGCGGGCCTTCCCGAGCCGGTGGAAGTGAACGGCGTAAAGCAGCAGCGCGTGGATGGCGTCAGCATGGTGTCGACATTCGCGTCGGCAAACGCGCCCGCCACTCGAACCCGGCAGTATTTCGAGATGATGGGTAATCGCGCCATTTACAGCGACGGTTGGATGGCATCAGCGCGCAGCGGGATTCTTCCGTGGATCTACGGCACGGCTCCCGAGAGCATGATGCGGCAGCCGTGGGAGCTCTACAACCTGACCACGGACTTCTCTGAAGCTGACAATCTCGCGGCCCAATACCCTGACAAGCTCAAGGAGTTGCAGGCGATCTTCGACGTGGAGGCAAAGAGAAACCAGGTATACCCGCTCGATCCGCGCATGGGGGGCCGTCAGGCGCGGCCGGCGGGCACGCACTTCAGCTACTACACAGGGACAGGGCATCTCTATGCCTCGCTCACGCCGGCTTATGAGAATCACTCCCACGCCATCGCTGCGTACGTCGATATCCCAGCCGGAGGCGCGGACGGTGTACTCATTGCCGACGGCGGCGAGAGCGGCGGCTTCTCTCTATTCCTGAAGGATGGAAAGCCCACCTACACCTACAACTATTTCGGTCGCCGCATCACCACCATCGCCGCCCCTGCGGCACTGCCGCCCGGTCCAGCGAAGATCGTGCTCCGCTTTGCCTACGACGGTGGCGGACGCGGCAACGGCGCGGCGGCCACGTTGCTGGTGAACGATCGAGCGGTGGGCGAGGCGCGCATTGCTGAGACCGTGCCCATGGCCTTCTCGTTCGACGACACCTTCGACGTTGGCGAAGACAGCGCCTCACCCGTCGGCGATTACCAGAGCCCCTTTCCGTTCACAGGCGAAATTCACCACATCGACTTCGACATTTTGCCGAACAAATAGCCTGCGGCCGCGCTACCAGAATGCGCAACCTATACCCGCAGGCAGGGTTAATCAGAGAGTGAGTGAGCCGGGCAAGTAGCGACGATAAATCGGACCGTCGATGCTACTTGCTCCCGGCTGAAGCAGTATGCCCACTCGCCCGGATGTACCTGGCCCGGGATATACTTGTGCGGAACCGGGAACGCAAACTCAGAATCCTGGTTCAAAGGAGCTAGCCCGTGAAATCACCGCTGAATCATGTTGCAATCCTTTTTCTTGCAGCATCCATGGTCACTCCCGCTTTTGCGCAAAGCGGCGGAGCAGATATTTACAAGACGAAGTGTGCCATGTGCCACGGCGCGACCGGCCTCGGCGACTCTCCGGCCGGCAAGGCCCTGAAGGCTGCATCGTTCAAGGATCCAGCCGTCGTCAAGGCCTCGGACGCTAGCCTGATCGCTGCCGTCAAGAATGGCAAGAACAAGATGCCCCCAAACAACGGCAAGCTGACTGACGCTCAGATCAAGGCAGTCATCGCCTACGTCCGCACCTTGCAGAAATAGGCCTGGAGCCGAAGCAGAGATCGCAGGAATGCCCTGCTATGATGCAATCCTCCCCCGTTTCTTCGGCGGATGTGCCTCGCGGCGCGTCCGTCAGCAATTCCTCCGTCTTCCCGGTTTTGGGTCGACCAGAGGTGTTTTACCTCACAGAAGATGAATTTCCCGATCTCTTTATTTCTCATTTCGTGATTTACGTCACATACTAACGTCCTCGACGACCCATAAAGTTCTCGCACGGCATCCAAGCGGAGTGTCTCTACCAGGAAACGCTCCAGATGCACTTGAATGTGCACGTCTCATGGGAGGTCCTAGCTCTTGGTGTCTAAAGTTTCAACCCATTCAACGTCTTTCGGCGAGGAGTTGCGGCAAGGGGGCACGGTATATGTGCGCTGAACAGCCACCTCCACCCGACACCTCGCGACGCCGCGCCATTGGATTCTTTCTCGGTGGCGGCGTGCTTGCCACTTTGGCTTCCTTCCTCTACCCTGTGATGCGCTATTTCGTTCCTCCGGCAGTGGTCGATCTCGGAGGAGACGAAGTTGTTGCCGCCAAGCTTGGCGACCTTAAGCCGAACAGCGGCAAGATCTTCCGCTTTGGCGCCCGTCCCGGCCTCTTGATCCTGAATAGTGACGGCACATATCGCGCCCTCTCTGCCACCTGCACCCACCTCGGCTGCACGGTGCAGTACCGCAGCGATCTGCGCGAGATCTGGTGTGCTTGTCACAACGGCACCTACGATCTGAACGGCCGCAACGTCTCCGGCCCACCGCCCCGGCCCCTTACTGTCTTCGAGGTCCACGAGCGCGGCGACGAGATTGTTGTCAGCCGGAAGCGGGAGGCGTAACTGTGATCGCCGCCATGGTTCGCTGGCTCGACGAGCGCCTTAATCTCGAGGGCCTCATCGCACCGTTTAAGCACAAGACCGTTCCGACGCACCGCCTGTCGTACTGGTACTTCTTCGGCGGCATCACTCTATTCCTGTTCATCATCCAGGTGCTCACCGGCATCCTGCTGCTCCTCTATTACCGCCCCGGCGCCAACGAAGCCTTCGAAAGTGTGCAGTACATCATGACCCGGGTGCAATTCGGCTGGCTGATTCGTTCCATTCACTCATGGTCCGCCAACCTCATGATCTTCACCGCCTTCGTGCACATGTTCAGCGTTACCTTTCTCAAGGCCTATCGCAAGCCGCGCGAACTCACCTGGGTTACCGGCATGCTGCTGCTCTTCCTGGTCATGGGATTCGGTTTCAGCGGCTATCTGCTGCCCTGGAACACGCTGGCCTTCTTCGCCACCAAGGTTGGCACCGAGATCGCCGGACAGGTTCCCATCATCGGCCACCCCATGATGATCTTCCTGCGCGGCGGCGAAGAGGTCACCGGCGCCACGCTCACCCGCTTCTTCGGATTCCATGTCGCCGTTCTGCCCGGAATCGTCACCGTACTCATCGCCATCCACCTGTTCTTCGTGCAGCGCCAGGGCATGAGCGTTCCACCGAAGGTTGAAGCCGACTGGACCGCCAACCCCTCTGCGCGCCGCGAGATGAAGTTCTTTCCCAACTTCATGCTGCGCGAAATGATGGCCTGGTATGTCGCCATCGGCGCACTTGGCGCCCTCGCTGCTCTTTTCCCATGGGAACTCGGTGTCAAAGCCGATCCCTTTATCTCTGCTCCCGCCGGCATCAAGCCCGAGTGGTACTTCCTGTTCATGTTCCAGACCCTCAAGATCATCCCTTCCAAAGTCTGGTTCATCGACGGCGAGGTCCTGGGCGTTCTCGGCTGCTCCCTGGCCGGTATGTTCTGGCTCCTGCTGCCTTTCTTTGAGAGTGACAAACCCGCGCGCACCAGGGCGTGGATCACCGGCCTTTCCATCTTTGCGCTTGTTTACGTGGTAGGTATGACTGTCTATGGCTTCCTTGCGAAATAATCTCCGGCCCTTTCTCGCAGCTCGCTCCGCCTGGCTGGCCGGATTTATCGTGCTCGCCGCGTGCCTCGGTTACGGCCAGGCCGTCAACTCCTGCCTGGATTGCCACTCCGCACAGGAGGGCCGTCTTGGAGTCACTCCGGAAAAATTCAGCCAGGACATTCACGCGCAAAAAGGCCTCACCTGCACCAGTTGCCACGGCGGCGACGCATCCAGCTACGATCCCGCTCAGTCCATGAGCCGCAAGGCTGGATGGAAGGGTAAGATCGATCGCAAGCAGATTCCGCAGTTGTGCGGCTCCTGCCACTCAAACCCGGCTCTGATGCGCACCTACAACCCCAGCCTGCGCACCGATCAGCTCGACCAGTACCACACCAGCATCCACGGCAAGCGCCTCGCTACCGGTGACGACAAGGTCGCTGTCTGCGTCGACTGCCACAGCGTCCACGACATCCGTCCGCCCAGCGATCCCCGCTCCACCGTCAACCCCCTCAACGTGGCCAAGACCTGCTCGCGCTGCCACTCCGATGCCGCTTACATGAAGTCCTACGGCATCCCCACCGATCAGTTTGAGAAGTACAACATCAGCGTCCACCACGATGCACTCGCCGTTCAAGGCGACATCAGTGCGCCCACCTGCACCACCTGTCATGGGAACCACGGCGCTGTTCCGCCCGGCGTGGACAAGGTTCAGAACGTCTGCGCCAACTGCCACGTTTTCCAGGCCCAGATGTACCAAAAAAGCACCCACAGCAAGGCCTTTGCGGATAAGGGTCTTCCCGGTTGCGTCGTCTGCCACAGCAATCACGGCATCCATAAGCCTTCCGATGCCATGCTCGGTACCGGCTCCGCTGGTGTATGCATGCGCTGCCACGCGCCCGGCGACCATTGCGATCGCGCCCGTTCCAACATCCTCAACAACCTCACCATGCTCGATCAGGCAGTCAACGGCGCCGATCAGGCTCTCCGTCGCGCTGAGGCTGCCGGCATGGAAGTCAGTGAGGCCCGCCTCAATCAGGACCAGGCCCGCGATGCCCTCACCAAGGCCCGCGTATCCATCCATGGCTTCCAAGCTGACCTCGTCGATCAGAACGTTCAGGCCGGCATGAAGATCGCCGCCGCCAACCGCAAAGCCGGCGACGATGCAATGGTCGAGCGTAACCGCCGCCGCATCGGCCTCGGCATCTGCCTTATCGCCATCGCCTTCATGCTTGTCGGCCTCTGGCTCTACATCAAGAAATTGGAAAGCTAGAAACCAGAAAGTCAGAGTGGTGAGTTAAGAACTCTCCACTCTGACCCGCTAATCCTGAGTTACCTGGTCTGTCATCCTGAGCGCAGCGAGTCGAAGGACCTGCGGTTGTCCTTCCGTCCTTTGATATGGCGCGGCCAAAGCCGCGCCCTTCCCTTACGACGCCGTTGAAAAAGCCGACCTGAAAGCACGAGCGATCGTCCGCACGATCCACCGCATCACCACCAGAATCACGATGAGAAAAACGACAACTATCCCCGCAGCCGCAATCGGGTTCTGAGTCGCAAGCCAGGTCAGAAACACAGCAAGTGTGTCTTCTCCGGCGCTCAGCGCAAAATTCGAGATCGGCTCGGGAGACGGAGTCGCGGCTACTCGCGCCGCAGTTTTCCCTCCGTGAGCCGCCAGGGCAATTGCGCCACCAGCCAGCGTCGCCAGCAACTGCATTTGCGGCGAAAGCTGCGATGTCGCGCCGTAGGCAATCAAGGCCGCCACTGGAATGCGCACAAAGGTATGCAGGGCATTCCAGAAGAGATCGAAAGCCGGAATCTTGTCGGCAAAAAACTCAATCGCAAAAAGTACGAGCGAAGCCGCAATCACCCACCAACTGGCAATCAAATGAAGTTGGGGCGGCAGATTCAGCAGGTTGGCGTGGGCCAGCAGTCCCAGGGTGGCTACAGTGGCGTAGACATTCAGCCCGGCAGCAAAGCTTACCGCCACAATCAAGCCTGCGAGTTCGGAACCGGCGAATCCGAATCTGCCAAACATCATGGCTGACAGAATATTCCACGAGACCCCTTCGCCCAATACATATTTCGCCAAATGAATTTCCAAACCCGAACCGTGCTACTCGGAAACTTTGATCACCAGCTTCCCGAAATTCTCCCCACGGAACAGCTTGAGCAGGGTTTCAGGAAAAGTCTCCAACCCATCCACCACATGCTCGCGCGCCTTGAGCTTGCCTTCGATCGTCCAGCCGGCCAGGGCCTTCATCCCTTCCGGGTAGCGATCTGCGTAATCAAACACGATAAAACCTTCCATCAGCGCATGATTCACCAGCAGCGACATGTAGTTCCTGGGACCCACTGTCCCGGTCGCGCTGTTGTACTGCGAGATCGCGCCGCAAATAATAACGCGCGCTCTGCGGGCCAGCAGCGACAGAGCTATCTCGAGGATCTCGCCGCCGACGTTATCGAAGTAAACGTCGATGCCTTTGGGACATTGCTCCGCCAGAATCTTGCGAACGTCCGCGTTCTTGTAGTCGACCGCCGCATCGAATCCCAGCTCGTCGACAATGTAGCTGCACTTGGCGGCGCCTCCGGCAATGCCTACCACGCGGCAGCCTTTGATCTTTGCAATCTGCCCAACCACAGCGCCCACTGCTCCGGCCGCGGCCGACACCACCACCGTCTCGCCCTCCTTCGGCCGGCCAATATCGAGCAGGCCGAAATAAGCGGTCAGACCCGGCATGCCAAGAGCGCCCAGGTAGCGCGGCAGCGGAGCCATGTGCGGATCGATTTTGGTCAGGCCTGCGGCCTTGCTCACAACGTAATCCTGGATGCCGGTGATGCCAACCACCAGGTCTCCAGCCGCGAGACTCGGATCGTTCGATTTGATGACGCGGCCAATTCCGCCCGCACGCATCACCTCACCCAAACTGACGGGAGCAATGTACGACTTGCCCGCATTCATCCAGCCGCGCATCGCCGGATCCAGAGAAAGGTAGAGTACCCGGACCAGCGCCTCTCCTGCACCAGGCTCACCCGCGGGCACCGTAACGAACTCAAAATCGCTGCGTTTCACCATCCCCACGGGACGCGAGATCAACCTGAACTGACGATTCTCAACTGCGCTCATTCTCAATCTCTCTCTTCAACAAAGATGCCCACGAATTGTACCGCTCGCAGACCCGTATCAAAATATTCAACCTTTTGCATCCGGCCAAAAGGCCGAACGATTCCTCAATATTCCTGACTCCGCAACTTGGTTAGCCACATAATCTAGGCGTCGTCTTTGAGACCGGAAAAGTGCGCGCCTTAGTCCCATCCTGGACCACTGCCAAATCGGCAGCCGAATTATTGCGTCAACGGAATGGCGTTTGCCGATGCCAATTCGTGGTCCTCTCGGTCGAAGAAGCAATTTGGTCCCGTTGAAATCGTAGGACCAAGCGGGAGCTTGGTCCTACGAGAAATTGCAATCAGGATGAACCCATGCGCAAGTCGTTCATCATTAGAATCAGTTCGTGCCTATCCTGGAGGCCACCATCTTCCATTGCCCTGCGTCGTTAAACAAGAGGCCAAAGGCGTGGACTGAACTTCCGCTTGCTATCGGCGATGTGCCGGCGACTGTTGTTTGAGGTTGTTGGAAAATCGTCACCTTCGTTGCGCCGGTGAGAGTGCAGAATGCAGAATCTGAGGCTGGCGTCAGCGTGAAACTGGTAGTTGCTCCGCTCGTGACTGAAGCTCCAATCGTTCCGCTTAATCCTTGCGGCTCCAGTACAACCTCTGAGGCCGTGATGGTGCCCGCCATGGAACTGCCACCCATCATGCCGCCCATGCCGCCACTCATCATGCCACCCGATCCGATAGGCATCGCACTTTGACCGGCATAGATGTGATTTGCATCGAATGTGGGCGTGAACGACAGACCTGCCATATCCACGCCATCCCCATCGATCTGGTATGTGGTGCCGCCGCTCAGGTTCACTGTCACTCCGGCGGCAAATGCAGAAGCCATCATGCCTGCCCCCTGGCCGTTCTGCATGACCATAGTCAGCGAAGTGGGTGGTTGGCCAGTCACGGCGGTCACAATGCCTCCACCCATTACTCCGCCGGAGTTCATCATCGACTGCACCCTGGTCGCCATCAGCGAGCCATCGGACTGAAGGGTTGCATCAACGATCACGAGCATGCCTACGGCCATTCCGCTCATGCTGGTTCCGCTGAAAACCGTAGACGAGTTGGTCATGAAGGTGAAGTTCTGCGCCGCCTGCATCGAACTCATCGCGAAAGAACTGCCCGATACATTGGATACCGATCCCATCATCTGCTGAATGCCGCCGTTGGTGAAATCAGCTGGGTTGCCGGAGCCCTGCATCCCCGATGAAAAATGGAAAACCGGGTTCACGGTCAGATTACCGTTGGCGTCGGCAACAGAGTTCGCCAGATCGAGATCGAAGCCCATAGCCATCGGCGTTGAGCCAAGTGTCATGGGAGAACTGAAAGTGACCGAAGCAGTCATGGGGCCAGAGATGGTCTTCTGCACCGGAAGTTTGGTTGTGGGGTCCATGTACATCACGGTCACCGAGCCAATGGTGATCGAAGCGCCCGTGTAGGTGCCCTGGGGTGCGTTGATCATTGAGAGCGGCTGCATCATGCCCATCAGGTGCATCATCTCCATCGGTACAGTGGAGGAGACAACAGAGACGGAGCCGTTGCTGCCCGTGAGCGACATTGACGTGATGTTCATCGAGAAGGCGAGCATCCAGTCCGCCGGCGAATCACCCATGTTCACCTGAATAATTGTCTTGGCGGCGGGAGTGGGTGTTGGGGTTGAACCCGCGCCTGAAGAGCCACTGCTACATGCGGACAGCGAAATGCTCAAGGCCAGCGCCAGGCAGACGATTGCGACGCTCAACACCTTGTGATGCTGAATAGGTGAGGTCTTGTGGGTATCCATTGTTCCTCCTGGGAAGATCTGAATCTTCGATTTGCTTTGGCTTTGCCGCCACCGGCCTTGGTCAATCTCCAAGCGGGCTAAACGGCGCTGCGATCACGCGATTCCTCGCGCAGATTCATGACTAACGCGTACAGGCACATGCCGGCGACCGAGGCAAATAGACTGTCTTCCGGATCCGCCGCGGCTTTCTCTTCGGCCCCGGAAGATGAACAATCAAGACTCAACTTGCAGCCCAGAGTTACTTCTGTTTCGCTCCCTTGGCCATCTCTTCGTGGAATTGGGCAAGTTCGTGGCTCTTGACGGCCATATCGTTGAACGTCTTCACAAAGTACTCGCAATGGTCGAGGTGCTTGCGCGATTCTTATCGGTGGACAGGCTCGAATTCGCTTTGTAAGCCGCCACCATCGCCTCGTGCTCGCTCGCTTGTGCCCGGTAGTCCTGGGCGCTTGCCTCGTAGAACTTCGCAATGCGCTCATGCTCCGCCGGAGTCTTTGCGGTGGCGATCAAAGTGTTGAGTTGTTGCTTGCTCAGGTGCTCTGGCTTCACGGCCGACGGTGTCTGGCCAAAAGCGGCAACGGTCATGACGAATGAGAGAGAAAGGACGCAAAGGACTGCGAATATGCGCTTCATGGAAACCTCCTTGTCAAATCAGGTTATGGATGCAATGCGAGCCTGAAGGCCCGGTGCGGCCAGGGGCTGTTTCGATTGCCGAAATACAGGGAGAGTCCTAGATTCTGAAGACCTGGAAGAGCACGCATCGGGCGGGTCCTGGAGCGGAGGAACTCTCGACAGAACGTGTAGTCAAAACTAAAGCGGACGTAATCGGAAGCTGCGCTATCACAGCCAGGGTTGTGACTCTGTCGGCTTTGAATTTTGCCGATGTGATTGCCTGCGCTCCGACCCCGGCGGTTGACATTTGGCAACCACTCTGGATGTACTCCGCTGTCACGGATTCAACACGCATGGACCCGTGACAATCCGCGCTGACGTGTGGTGAAGCAGCGTCGCTGGTCGTGATGCAGCACGCTGGAATATGACCACCGCCCGAAAGAAGCCACTGAGTGCATGACCCCTCTGCCAGCGCCGATTGACCGGCGACAAGCAAAGCAACCATCAGCGCGACGAGTTGGGTGATCCTTTTCATAGAGACAATCTGGAGTATCGCAGAGCTTTAACTCACAAGATGTGATGCTTGTCACCAGCGACTGCCGGTGTCCCAGGTCTCGGGGTTCATACGGATTGCTGTCGTTCGTGGGGTGATGATCTCGATTCTGAGGCCTGGGAGATAGCTCAAGGCCAAACAGCCGTCCTAAACTATCTGCGTATGCGTTTGTTCATTGCCATCCCGCTGTCCCCTGCGGTCCTCGCTGAACTCTCGACCGTCGTGGCGCGCCTCAGGTCAAGCAGCGACGGCCTGCGCTGGATGGCGCCCGAATCCTGGCACATTACACTTCAGTTCCTGGGCAACACCGATCCGGACAAGTACAACTGCCTCGTCTCGCGCCTTGGCGAAGTGCGTTCCGCGCCCGTCCCGGTCCATCTCACACAGTTGGGTTTCTTTGATCGCGCCGGCATCTTCTATGCTGATGTCAGGCTCACTGCCGAAATCGTCGCGCTCGCCGAACGCATCACACTAGCCACCGCCGTCTGCGGTTTCGTCCCCGAGGTTCGTCCGTTCCATCCGCACATCACCCTGGCCCGCGCCAAAGAGCAGGGCCGCGGCCAACCTCTCCGCATCCTTGAACGGCGAATCCTCCGCCAACCCAGCTTCACTCGCTTCGTGGCGCCGGAGTTTCTTCTTTACGAAAGCCACCCCTCCGCCGACGGTGCAAGCTACGAAATCCGCTGCCGATTCCCCCTCCACACCCACGCCTGACAGGCACCTTGCCACTCACCCCCAGTAGGCCTGCTCACTGTCCGCAGTCCACGGTTCCGTGCTCACTGCTCCAGCCCCACAGTCAGCAAAGACGCGAAAAATCGACGCAATTTTGTCGCATTAAGGCAGTTTTAGGCTCTATTTGAGCTCCTGTAGCACACTTTTCGGGCAATTCCGTACAACCCTCTGCTCATTTTCAGAACCTTGTAGACGGCCTTTTCGCCAAATCAAGAACCCTGCAAGGTCAACCTCTCAAAAAAGTGCAACCTTATAAGCAAACATTTGGCCCGGAACCGCAACCGTCTAAGCGACCATTTGGCGCCTTTGCAGAACCATATGAGCGAACATTTCGAGGCCCCGAATATCTCATGCGATGCACATCCGAGGGTGCCCCAGATCTCGCTTCTGGGATCCGGGATTCAAGCTGCTCGCTGTTCACTGTTCGCTGCCCGCTGTGTCCGGCTCCTTGGCGCGCACCCACATTCGCTGTATACTGGAGATTCGGCAAGCCTCCGGTGAAGTTGCGTGTACTGCGTTCCGATATGTTCCGGCTTCCGTAAAGCATTCAAGGATTTGGAGTTGAACGATGGCACAGGTATGCGATATTTGCGGCAAGGGCCCGCAGTTCGGTAACAACATCTCTCACGCGCACAACGTAACCCGTCGGCGCTGGAACGTAAATCTGCAGGCCGTGAAGGCCCTGGTCAACGGCAACCCAAAGCGCCTCCGCGTCTGCGCAAGCTGCATCAAGAGCGGCAAGATCACCAAGGCCGGCCCCGCAGCCGTAAAGACTGCTTAGTCAGTCACATCCAGAGAGTTGAAGAAGAGTTAGCTCGGCGCAAACCCCGCCCGCAAGACGGGGTTTTGTTGTGTCCGGCAGCGCCCCAGCCAGCATTAAGGCTCCTGCCGTGTGAATGTAAGCGAAGCCGAATTGATGCAGTAGCGCAGCCCAGTGGGCCGCGGACCGTCCGGGAAAACGTGCCCCAGGTGCCCACCGCACCGAGCGCAGGTAACCTCCACCCGGCGCATTCCGAAACTCACATCCTCGTGCTCTTCAACCGCCTTGGAATCAGCGGGAAGCATGAAGCTCAGCCAGCCGCATCCGGAATCGAATTTAGCTCCGCTCATGAACAGCAGACCCCCGCATCCGGCGCAGTGGTAGTTGCCGGTTTCATGGTTCTGCGTGAGCGCTCCGGTGAATGGCCGCTCGGTGTCTTTCTCGCGCAGGATCCTATACTGCTCCGGCGTCAGCATCGTGCGCCACTCCGCCTCGCTGCGCTGGATTCTTTCGGGCGTATCAGACATAAGTTAACCTCCTGCAATCAGTTGAGGGGAAGTATGTTGCGCCAGCCAGCCTCGCACCAAAGAGCCTTATTGAGACCAGCCAGCCTAACGCGGATTTGATGCGCGAAACAGAGAAGAGCTGCCGTCAAACCTCGGCAATCAGCTCAATCTCGATGAGCACATTGCGAGGCAGCCGCGAAACTTCGACAGTGGTCCTCGCAGGGGGAGCGCCATCCTTGCCAAGGTAGGCGCCGTAGACCTCGTTCATAGCCGCAAAGTCGTTGAAGTCCTTGAGGAAGACGGTTGCCTTCACGACCCGCTCAAGCCCGCTTCCTCCGGCCGCGAGTACGGCCTTCAGGTTTTCAAGCACCTGGGTCGTCTGCTCTGTGATGCCGCTGGCGACAACCTGTTGCGTTGCGGGGTCGAGAGGAATTTGCCCCGCCGTAAAAATGAGATTTCCCGTGCGAACAGCTTGCGAATAGGGCCCGATAGCCGCAGGCGCTCCTTCGGTTGCGATAACCGTTTTATTCATGCAGTTAATTGTAATGGGATAAGCGAGAGGGCCCGCTTGCGGCTTCAGAGCCGGAACTCTGTTGTTACCGGCAGGCCCTTAGGAGAGATTGAGGGCATTTTCGCAGTCGCTATAGAAGGCTTTGGTGCGCCGATTTCGGCTTACAGCAACTGTGAAAATGCGTTATTGCCAGATAGCCAGCACGCCGCCGCCAAGCAACATGGCGAACAGCCAGTAGACCGCATTAATGCCAAAAAGCTTGAATGGCTTTTTCTCGTAAATGTGCTGTGCGAATAGCGGCGGAGCCACGAAGCCGAGCCCCAACACCACCCCAACAAAGGTTCCCTTCCCAAATGTCGTCTGGTGCGACAACATCACGACCTGTGCCAGCGCAAACGAGAGGATGAGGTTGGCAACGAAGACTAAAGCCATGAAACTGCCAGCGTTAGACGACTTTTCGCCCTCATTCTGGCCCACCAAGGCTTTCCACGGCTTGGCGAACAGCACACCGTACCAGAGCCACCCAAGCACCCACTGAAGCACGGCCGCAGCCAGAACGGCCAACAGATTGGCGTGAAGAAGATACATCGAGAACCCTCCGCGTTGGATTGATGTCCGGCTCCAAGCGCCTGAAGACGCCATGATATGAGTCGTCAAATCGCTGAAAAGGCTACGAGGAGCCGCGCCACCACTCTGCTGTAGCGGGATGGCAATGTCAAGCTAATTGAAGGGGCGGGCTCAGAATCGTCAACACGGATTGAGTTCGTCGGGAAGCGCTCTGACTCAGCGCGGTTTAAGCGATTCCAATTCCTCCAGCGTCCTCGGCCAGTCAGGGCCGAGCAGGCGCGAGAGGCTCCGGTCGGCGAGAACTTTTCCGCCAGTCTGGCAGGGAGCACAGTAGTTGGTTTCGTTGTTGGCATAACGAATGCGCTGGACCTTCTGGCCGCATCGCGGACAGGGCTGGTTGAAGCGGCCATGCACGGCCATCTCGGGACGAAAAGCGGTGACTTTCTCGGGGAAGCTCTTCATGGCCTCGGCTCGAAGGCAATTCATCCAGAGGGTGAGCGTGGAACGCGTCGCAACGAAGAGGCGATCCCACTCGTCGGGCTTGAGTTTGTGAGTGAGCGCGATGGGAGAGAGTTGGGCTGCGTGGAGAATTTCGTCGGAGTAGGCGTTGCCGACACCGCTGATGAGCCGAGGATCGGTGAGGGCGCGCTTGAGGGTTCGGTTCTCAAGGGTGAGTGCGGAGCGAAAGCCGTCGAGATCTGTCTCGAAGATCTCGATGCCTCCGGGGTCGATTGCGTGAAGGGCCTCTTCTCCGCGGAGGACGTGAAGCGAGGCGCGGCGCTTACTGCCTGCCTCGGTGAGGACGAGGGAGCCGGAGGGGAAGTCAAACGCTGCGAGGTTTTGGCGGCCGGCGAGTTTTGCCTGTGGAGGGCGCCAGTGGAGGCGACCGGCGATCATGAGGTGTAGCACGAGCCACAGATCGCCCTCGACGCCAATGGCGATGCGCTTGCCGATTCGGCGGAGGGCGCGGACAGTGCGGCCTTCAACGCTTGAGAGCGGCGGGTCAACGGTGCGGAGAAGGAAGACGCTGGCCAGGCGGACTCGCTCAAGCGGCTGCGCGAGGATGCGGAGTTCAAGAGCGGTAATGTAGGCGGCGATATCGGGGAGTTCCGGCATTGCTTACCAGAGTGCAGCGAGGTAGGGGTGTTACGCAATGGGTTTGGACGGATTGGGTTCGTGGCTTCCTATCCTTTCCGCAAAGAACGCGGAAAGGATGGGGCACCCAACATTTATTGGGGAATCCGCTTCAGGGGAGGATGATGTTGTCGATGAGGCGGGTGGGGCCGACCCAGGCGGCGACGGCGAATAGGGATCCGGGGGCGGCGATCTCTACGGGCCGAAGCGTGGACCAGTCGACCAGTGCGATGTAGTCTATGCGGATCTCTGGGACTGTGGCGAACATCTTGCGTGCGGCGTCGAGGAGGATGCTGGAGCGGCGCTTGCCGGCAGCGGCAAGTGCTTCGACCTGGCGGATTGCGCGATTGAGGGTGAGGGCCTGTGCGCGTTCGGCAGAACTGAGATAGATGTTACGAGAGCTGAGAGCGAGACCATCGGGGTCGCGGACGATTGGGCAGACAACGATTTCGGTAGCGAGGCGGAGGTCGGTAACCATGCGTCGAATGACGGCGACTTGGGCAGCGTCCTTCTGGCCGAAGAAGGCTCGATCGGACTCGGCGGCGATGAGCAGCTTGGTGACGACGGTGACTACACCGCGAAAGTGGCCTGGGCGCGATGCACCGTCGAGGCGGTTGCCGAGCTCTTCGACTTCGACAAATGTGGTGGCGCCTGCGGGATACAGTTCTTCCACTGACGGGGCAAAGATGACGCTGGCGCCTTCGGCTTTTGCGAGGGCGCAATCGGCGTCGAAGGTGCGGGGATAACGGGCGTAGTCCTCGTTAGGACCGAACTGGGTGGGATTGACAAAGATGCTCACGGTGACGTGGCTGCACGAGGCATGGGCGGCGCGGATCAACGATGCGTGGCCCGCATGGAGCGCGCCCATGGTGGGTACGAGGCCGACGGTGTTGCCGGCCTGGCTTCTGAGCGCGCGGGACCACTGGCGCAATTCGGCTACGGTGCGAAGGATTTCCATCACGCTTTGCGGAGTGTGCTTACCTTGGCAATTCCGTCTCGATCGGTCTCAAGAGACTTTCGCGCTGCTTCGGGAAGGTGATAGCTCTCTTCATCCGAGGGGAAGGCGCGGTGCTCGACGTCTTCACGGTAGTGATCGATAGCGGAGCGGATGAGCGCGCCTGCGTCGCCGTAGCGGCGGACGAATTTGGCAGGAGGCGCGAAGGTGAGGTTCAGTAGGTCGTGGAAGACGAGGATCTGGCCGTTGCAGCCTGGACCGGCGCCAATGCCAATGGTGGGAATGGGCAACTCGGCTGTGATCTCTTCGGCGACTTCGCGCGGAACACCTTCAAGGACGAGCGCGCCGACACCGGCATTGGCGAGGGCAAGGGCATCTGCCCGGAGTTGTTGCGCGGTCCCTGTGGTGCGGGCCTGGACGCGGTAGCCACCCATGCGGTGGAGGCTTTGCGGAGTGAGGCCGAGGTGGCCGATGACGGGGATTTCGGCCTCGATGAGGGCGCGGACAAGCTCGATACGCGGGCCTTCGATCTTGACCGCTTCAGCCCCGGCTTCCTTTACGAATCGGATCGCGTTGCGGAGGCCTTCCGCGGCTGTGGCGTGGTAGCTGCCAAAGGGCATGTCGGCGACAACGAGGGCGCGATGCACGGCTCGGCGAACGGCGCGGGTGTGGTGAAGCATCTCGTCCATGGTGACGGCAAGAGTGTTGTCATGACCGAGGACGACCATTGCGAGCGAGTCGCCGACGAGAAGCAGGTCGATGCCGGCTTCGTCGACGAGGCGTGCGCTGGAGTAATCGTATGCGGTAAGCGCGGAGATTGGCTTGCCCTGGCGCTTCATCTCGCTGAGGGCTGGCATGGTGACTTTTGTGAGAGGTGACGCGGGGTGCGGGGAATTCGCGCCGCCGGGAAAGCTGGTGATGCTCATGGTTGTCTCCAGTGCCACTCCGAGAACTCAGGATGCGGCCCGAACAAGGTGAGTATACGCCCATTGGCTGGGCGCGAGGCAACTGCGGTGTACCATTTCGTCCGGCGCCGGCGTTGGGTGATGGGAGACAAGTGCTTGCTGCTTAGGGGTCCAGCGCCGCACACTGATATGCAGAATGCTTTCTCCTCTTGCAACAGAGATCTACGCAGGACTGGGCGCGGCCGGGGCCGTGGGGCTGGCTGCGGGAGGCTATGCATATGCCGCGCTTTGGCCTGGCTCGGGGATTTTTGGCGCAGCGCTGATTGCACCGGAGCGGCCGGGGGAGTTGGCTCTGACCTTCGACGACGGGCCAAATCCGAAGTGGACTCCGCGGTTGCTGGATGTTCTGGCGGGACACAACGTGAAGGCTACGTTTTTCATGTTGGGTAGCCGCGCGCAAGCAGAGCCGGGGCTGGTGCGGAGGATAGCAGCGGAGGGGCACATGATTGGGAACCACTCCTGGAGTCATCCGAACCTGGCGGTGACGGCGGCGGTTAGGGTGCGCGAGGAGTTGGCGCGGACCAGCGATGTGCTGGAGCAGATTACGGGTGAGCGAGTGCAGTATTTTCGACCGCCGTTCGGGGCGCGGCGACCGGTCGTATTTCGAATTGCGCGTTCGCTTGGATTGAGCGTGGTGACGTGGAATGCGATGACTTCCGATTGGAGTGAACGATCCGCGGAGCGGATTGCTGGGCAGTTGACGAAGACGATTGATCGGCTCGGTGGGCGGGGGCGGGCGGCGAATGTTGTGCTTCATGATGGTGGACATCTGGAGCAGGGCGCAGATCGAGGAGCTTCCGTTACTGCGGCGAGGATGTTGGTGGAGCAGTATGTGGGGACGCGGCGGTTTGTAAGGGTGGATGCGTGGGGGACTGGTCGCGCAGCGTGATCGTGTTGGTGTGATCCCTGGTCTCAGAATCGAGCGAGACCTGGGGCATCCGGCGCAAAATCATTCGCTGCTCTCTGAAATCACTATCCCCGACAGACTCCCAAATAGATGACTCTATCCCGCCCTAGGCGCAAAAACAAAGACGCGCCGAGGATGAGGCACCCAGATCAATGGCTCATTGGGCTTGTATGGATTTGAAGGCCTGGCGCGCGGCGGCGATGGTGGCTTTCACTTCGGCGGCTTCGTGGGCGGTGCTTAGGAAGGCGGCTTCGAATTGGCTGGGGGGGAGCCAGATGCCGGCGTTGAGCATGGCGTTGTGGAACCGGCCGAAGGCGGCGGTATCTGACTTCGCGGCTTCTTCGTAGTTTGTGACGGGGTCAGGAGTGAAGAACCACGTACCCATGGCGCCGATGCGGTTGGTGGTGAGAAGGACGCCTGCGGTTGCGGCTTCGGCAGCTACGCCTTCGAAGACGGCTTTGGAGGTGGCTTCGAGTTGGGGGTAGATTTCGGCGGCGTTCGCTTGAAGGTGTGAGATGGTGGCGACGCCGGCAGCCATGGCGAGCGGATTTCCGCTGAGCGTTCCTGCCTGGTAGACGGGGCCGAGAGGGGCGAGCTGGTCCATAAGAGCGCGCTTGCCACCGAAGACGCCGACGGGGAGACCACCGCCGACGATCTTGCCGAGGGTCACTAGATCGGCGTCGAGGTCATAAAGCTGGAGGGCTCCGCCGAGAGCTACGCGGAATCCGGTCATGACTTCGTCGACGATTAGAAGAGCGCCTTCGCGGATAGTTAGAGCACGCAGGGCAGCGAGATAGCCGGGGGCGGGGGAAATGCAGCCGGCGTTGCCAACGATGGGCTCGATGATGACGGCGGCGATGACGTCAGGATGAGCGTCGAATACAGCTTCGACAGCGGCGATGTCGTTGTAGGGCAGGGCGAGCGTGAGGTGGGCGATCTCTTCAGGAACGCCAGCGGAGCCGGGAATACCGAAGGTAGCAACGCCGGAGCCGGCTTTGACCAGCAAGCCGTCGGCGTGGCCGTGATAGCAGCCTTCAAACTTGATGATGACTTTGCGGCCGGTGGCGGCGCGGGCAAGACGAATGGCCGACATGGTGGCCTCAGTGCCGGAGCTGACGAAGCGGAGTTTCTCGATGGCCGGGTAACAGACGATGATGCGCTCGGCGAGGTCGGCCTCGGCTGCGGTGGAGGCTCCGAAGCTGGGGGAGCTGCGGGCGGCGCGCTGAATGGCTTCGACCACGGGCGGGAAAGCGTGGCCGAGGATCATGGGACCCCAGGAGCCGAAGTAGTCGATGTAGCGGTTGCCGTCGGCGTCGGTGAGGTATGCGCCTGCGGCGGACTCGATGAAGGGCGGCGCACCACCGACCGCACGAAAGGCTCGCACCGGGGAATTGACGCCGCCTGGGAAAAAGCGCTCGGCCCGCTGCTGAAGGGCTTGTGAACGAGTGTGGATGCGGGCTGGAGGATGGGAACTCATCGTGGGTTCAGTATAGAAGGCGGGCCGGCGGCAATCAGGCTTCTCACGCTGTTCCACTGGTTGCGATTGGATTCTGCGCTTTCCTTGAAGGCTTCTTGCTCAACGGGCTTTTTTTCACTGCGATACTCCTGGATAACAGGCACTACTTCGTCTTCTGTCCGGACTGGAGTTTCATTGGCAATCGTTTCCATGTGCGTTCTGGTCTTCTCGGCCGGTCGCTCACGCTGGTATTGGCGGAGGGCTTCGCGCATGAGTTCGCTCATGGTGCGATTCTCTTGCCTGGCGAGGGCCTGGGCTTGCTCTAAGAGCGGAGGAGGCAGGGTGATGGAGACGACTTTGGTAGTCCGCATAATACTTAGTATGACTTAGTATGACTCAAATAAGCAAGTGGCCTGGCCGAAAATGCGCACCTGTGGTGCGGATCTGTCATCCTAGACCCACGAGGGTACGTGGAAGAATCGTTCGATATTGGCGGACGGCTGCTGGTGATGTTCGATGGTCACTGCGGCTTCTGCAACGCTTCGGTGCGGTGGCTGCTGCGGCGCGACCGCCGGGATCGGCTGCGGTTTGTGGCGCTGGAGTCAGAAAAGGCGGCGCCGGTGCTGGCGCGGTATGGGTATAGCGTGACGGATGCGGCACAGGGCGTGGATGCGGGAACCATTCTGGTTGTGCGTGACGCGGGCGGAGCGGCCGAGAGTGCGCTGGTGAGATCGGATGCGGTGGTGACGCTTTTGCGCGAGTTGCCGCGGCCGTGGCCCTGGGTTGGCGAGGCACTCGGGTGGGTTCCACGGGTGGTGCGCGATTTGGGTTACAAGCTGGTTGCGCGTTGGCGCTACCGCATCCGGGGGCGGCTGGAGAGTTGTCCGATGCCGACGGCCGAAGAGCGGAAGTGGTTTCTATAGTCCATTGAGCCTCTTACGTTTTTTTGCGGCGGCGGAGGCGGCGAGGACGAGGCCCCCGGCTTCAAGGGCGATGGCGAGGCCGATCAGGAATCCATGAGCGAAGTCGTTCCAGGCGGCGCCGATGTACGGGGCGGATGGGGAAAACCTTGGCCGGGCGATGCCGATGAGGAGGATCGAGAGGCCGACGACGATCAGGGACATGGCGACAGGGATGATCTTTTCCGGCGAATTCTGGAGGTTGCGGAGAATCATAGTCTTGCTCCTTCCCCTGAGCCGGGGCGTGATGTGTGGACTGGCCGCGGTCAGGGCTGGGTTTTGCGGCAGTTTGCGCCCATGCGAAGGGCGCCGAAGTTGAAGGCAAGTGAGAGGCCGATGAGGAGTCCGCGGAGACCGTCGTAGATGGCTGCGTGATGCAGGACGACGTCTTTGTCGAAGACCGACATCAGGAGGCCGACGGCGAGGCAGAGATTGCCGATGGCGAGAAAGCGGCGGGATTTTGGAGTGAGGTTTCTTGCAGCAAGGCACATTGGATTTTCCTTTTCAGTTTTGTGCGGCTTCAGGCGTTGAAGCGGAACCAGGTGAAGAGGGACATCTTGAGGACGATGAATACGAGGGCGATGGCGAGGAGATCCCAGCTCCAGATGTGATCGAAGAAGAAGCGGTATTCAAAGAGCAGGACGGCGAGAATTGCGGCGGCGATGCCGGCGACGGATGAGGAACGGCGGCGATGATCGAGAAAACGTTCGTCGACAAATTTGCCGAGGATCGGGATTCTGCTGAGGATCGGGTGGGTCATGGCTGGCTCTCCAACTGAAAGATGTGGTCGGTGGGGCAGGCGAAGATGCGCGCGAAGGTGAGGGCGAGTTCGAGGCTGGGGATGTAACGGTCGCGTTCGATGGAATTGATGCTCTGGCGGGAGACGCCGACGGCCTGGGCGAGCTGCTCCTGGGTCCAGCCGCGGGCGGTGCGGAGGTCCTTGACGCGGTTTGTGACTCGATTTGTGAATGTGGGCGTCATGTAAAGCTGACTTTCCAATTCAGAGTAGTGCGGATTGGATTGGATGTCAAGCCGGCTTTCCATTTTCTCTGAGAGGGGACTGGTTTGGCCAGCGATGCGGCTGAGGAGCGGTGGAATTCGCGAGGTGCGAATGCTGCTAGAATTGGCCTTTCCGGGCATCCGCGCCCTCTTATACTCCACACGCAGAAAGTCCTGACTGTGCCTGACGAATCCAAGCAAAAACCCGTGACGTATGCCGACGCCGGCGTAGACATCAGCCGAGGCGATCGCGCCAAGGAGCGCATCAAGTTTCTGGCGCAGAAGACCTTTAACCGCAATGTGCTGGGAGGGATAGGCGGATTTGGCGCGCTGTTCCGGCTGGACATGCAGCGATGGAAGAACCCTATCCTGGTAAGCTCGGCGGATGGGGTGGGGACCAAGCTGAAGGTGGCGTTCGAACTGGGGCAGCACCGGACGGTAGGGGCGGACCTGGTGAACCACTGCGTGAACGATATTGCTGTGCAGGGAGCGACGCCGCTGTTTTTTCTGGACTACCTGGCCACGGGCCGGCTGGACCCGGAGGTTACTGAAAGCGTGGTGACGGGGCTGGCCGATGCCTGCCGGGCAAACGGGTGCGCGTTGATCGGCGGCGAGACGGCGCAGATGCCGGGATTCTACAGCGACGGCGAGTACGACCTTGCTGGGTTCATCGTCGGCGCGGTGGACCGCGACAAGATGGTGACGGGAGCGGGCATCAAGGCCAGCGATGTGCTGATTGGGCTGCCGTCGACTGGGCTGCATACGAACGGCTATTCGCTGGCGCGCAAGCTGCTGTTTGAGGTGGCTGGATACAAGCCTACGCAATACGTAACGGCAATCAAGGAGAAGGCTGGGACGGCGCTGATGAAGACGCACCGCAGCTACCTGCACGTGATTCAAAAGCTGGTGACGGCGGGGCTCACGACGGGCATGGCGCACATCACGGGCGGCGGCATCACGGAAAACCTGCCGCGCATTCTGCCCAAGAATACCGGAGCGCAGATCGAGATTGGATCGTGGCCGGTGTTGCCGATCTTTGAGCACCTGCGGGCATTGGGGCAGGTATCGGAAGAAGAGATGATGCGCACGTTCAACATGGGCGTGGGGCTGATTGCGGCAATTCCGGCGGCGAAGTTTACGCGCGCCAAGAATCTGCTTGACCGAGCTGAAGAGAAGTTCCATGTGATTGGGCGGGTAGTGAAGGGCGAGCGCCGGGTGCAGTACACATGAGCGGTTCCGAACGGACAGCAGACGATAGGCCGATACGGCTGGGGATCGTGCTGTCGGGACGCGGCTCGAATTTTCTGGCGATCGCTCAGTCGATTCGCGCGGGCAGACTCAAGGGCGTGGAGATAGCGGTCGTGGTTTCAAACGTGGCCGAGGCCTGGGGCGTGAAGGCAGCGCAGGAATTGGGGCTGCCGCATGAAGTTCTTGTTTCGAAGGGGCGTAAACGAGCCGAGCACGACGCCGCGATGATTGCGTGCCTGAAGGCGCACAATGTGGACCTGGTGTGCCTGGCGGGTTACATGCGGCTGCTGTCGCCGGAGTTTGTTGCGGCGTTTCCCAATCGCATTCTCAACATCCATCCGTCGCTGCTGCCGGCTTTTCCGGGGCTGGAGGCGCAGGAGCAGGCCTTTGCCTACGGAGTGAAGGTGGCTGGCTGCACGGTGCACTTTGTGGATGAAGATTTGGATCATGGCGCGATCGTGTTGCAGCGGGCGATAGCGGTGCTGGAAAGCGACGATGTGCATTCGCTTGCAGAGCGAATTCTGGCCGAGGAGCATATTGCTTACAGCGAGGCCATCGAGATGGTGGCTAGCGGGAAGTATGAGATTTGCGGGCGACGGTTTGCGAAGAAGGCCGCGGGCTGAGGGCGGGATACTGATTCAGAGTTCTTTGTCCTTCTCAGTCATCCGGGGCGGTCTGCCAAGACCACCCGGCTTCCATGGCATTTGTCCTTTGCGCTTCCGGTTACTTCTGTTGATTGCGTCCCGGTGTTTGGCG
The DNA here is from genome assembly GCA_035945795.1 of Occallatibacter sp. Taxonomy (GTDB): domain Bacteria; phylum Acidobacteriota; class Terriglobia; order Terriglobales; family Acidobacteriaceae; genus Telmatobacter. The sequence continues at coordinate 21,362 of DASYZU010000085.1, read as the reverse complement.
CAGTGCTGGAAACCAGGCTCCACGTGACCCTTACAACGTAGACATAATCCCGCTTGCTTCCTACGGGCGTAAAGTATCGTTGTCGTTCTTACCCCGAATCGCCTGGCTATTTCTGTGTTTGTAAGGTGGAGCCAGCCTTCGGGAATAACTACCCCCTTTTGGCGGGGTGGTTTAGTTGTTCGCGTTTCACCATTCCTATCGCGTTCATTTTCTGCACTCTTAGTGTAAAAATACGTATTGCTCGTAATCGGGTCTGAGGACAAGGACAAAGCCATTTGTCGTCGGGTCAGTTGAGAGACCTGTTGGCTTGATCGCTTGGGGAGAGGGGTCTCAAGGTTCAGTGTACTGATGGCCTGTGGTGAAAAGCTTCCTGGAGTCGACTCGTCTAAAATCCCTTGATTTTTTGTAAAAGCCTCCCCTCGTTGTTCATTTGTTTCGTTTTTTGCAATCTCGTTCCACCTTGGGGTCTTGCACTTCCCGCACCGTTTGCATAGGCCCGGATCGTCGAAAGCTGGATTGTGGCTTCCATCTCGTAGCCGCTTATCCGGAAGCCACTCGCCTCCACACACATCGCACTTGGGAATTTGTCTAGTAATTATTGCCATTTGTGCCTCCTCTAGTTTCGAAGTTTAGCACCAATAGTGTTGTATCTTTATATTTCTTATCGTTTTTGTTGAGACCTACCGATCTTCAACTGGGTGTAAAGGATTCGAGACTGCAAGGTTCCCTTACCCAATTAGAAGAAGCTCAGACTCAACAGTTCAACGCTAACGTGGCGCTTGAGAATCAACCGTCGAGTCTTTGTTTGCAGTATTTAAATTCGCATGTCAAGTAATTGGCTGATACATATTCTCCTATTCAATTGATTCTAAACACATTACTCATATAGATGTTTTTTGCCGAAGATATACCTCTGATTGCCTAACCTTAAATGTAGCCAGACAAACGACTGAAGTGCCGCGCCGGGCGAATGAGCACGCCCTCCCCCATCAGGCGGTTTTCCAATTCACTTGACCTTAGCCGTGCTAGGCAGGGTAGCTTTTGCTTCGACTCCGGTGACGAGCACACGTCGGCCGGGGCCGGGAAGCGGAAGTCCCCTGGAGCGACGGATTCGGCGAGAAGCAGTTGGAGAATTGCAGGAGCGGATGGCGCCGGGACGCACCACCCCGGGGGCAGGGGGTCGTCGCTGTCTGCCTAATGGGCAGCTTTCCACCGGATGCAGGACAGGTACCACGGCAACATCCGGATTCTGAAAGCTGCTCCCTCTCCCGATTCCATTGGCCGGCTCCTGACGCGCCGGCCAGCGGAATCCAGGGACAGGATGAAAGCGCGGAATGACCCCAGTACATGAAGAGGAGCGAATGCAATGGCGAACATTCTTGTGAATATCGAAAAGGGAATTGAAATCGGGGCAGAGGATGTCCTGAAGTGGCTGACTGGAGCTGAGAAGGTTCCGTTTGCCGCACCCAAAGTGATTGCGGCGCTCGCCATCCTGGCTGCGGCAATGGAAAAGCCGCTTGCGGAGCTCGCGGGTGCGGCGGCGAACCCGCTCAACATTCCTCTGGATATCGAGACAGCGGCCGATCTGAAGGCCGCGTGGCCGGAGGTGAAGATATTTCTGAAAAGCCTGGGCGTGAAGTTCTAAAGCAATGTGTGAATTGAAGGAGCTATCTGAATGAACGTTATCTCGAATATTTGGAATCATCCAAAGACATCGGCTGTGGGGTTGTTGATTGCGGTGGTCAGCATTGCCGGAGTTCTTTCGCAGCAAGGCATCACTCTGGGCAACGCGGGATCAGGCTCGGTGATCACGCTGGTGAGCGCAGTTGCCTCCGCGCTGCTGGGCCTGCTGGCCAGGGATCCGAGTGAGGCGCCACCCTCATCCGGAGGCACCGCAAAATTGGGCGCGTGGGCGTTGATCGCACTTCTGTTGCCATTGCCGTTTTTGGGCGGATGCTCGCAAACGGCTGTGGCACGGAATATCGTGAACTGGACTCCGGCCATGCAAAGCGCGGTGGCGACGGTGAACTCGACTGGAGCGCTGCTTGCACCGACGGACGCGCAGGTGTTTGCTGATGCTACTGCTGGATTCAACGCGGCATCAACTTTGCTGTCAGCGCAGGCGAAAGCGTACCTTGCCAATCCCTCGGCAAGCACGCTGGCGCAAATGCAAAATCAGGTTGTGACGTTTCAGCAACAGGTAAACGCAGCATTGCTGCAGGCTGCCAGGATCGTTAATCCCGCTAGCCAGCAACATGCGATGGAGACAATTCAGGCAGTTGGAACAGTAGTGACCGCAATTCTGGCCCTGGTTCAATCGGTTTCAAACAAAGCCGCAGTTGCGCAGATGGCGGCTCGTTCAACGATCAAGATGGCCGCGGTGCAGCCTTACCTGAACGAAACGCGCGCGGCAGGAATTGTGGCAGACCATTACGGCGAGCCGATTGCGCTGGCGCGGATGCAGGTGGCGCAGGCGGAGCAGTATGCGGTGCAGGCCGGCTTCTAGTGAATACAAACAAAACGGGCCACTTTCGATAATGGAGCGGCCCGTTCGATTCTTAGATCGAATGTATAGATTCAAGTTCCCGCCTAAGTATTTTCTTCCCGCGCTTCTCCCAAAATCAATTTGAGAGTTATCTGCCTTTTTCCGCGCAGGAAGGTGACGCTGATGGTGTCGCCTGCCTGGTGTTTGTCCATGAGGGCGCTGATGTCCTGTGGATCGGTGACCTGCTGTCCGTCGATGGCGACTATGAGATCGCCGCCAAGCATGATGGGGGTGTTTCCGACGTAAGCTTGCTGGTTGCCGCCGTGGAGGCCGGCGCGTTCTGCTGCTCCGCCGGGGATCACGCGCTGAATCAAGACACCAGAGTCTGCAGCAAGACCCATTTGCGAGGCCAGATCTGGTCCGATGGCATAGGAGACGATACCGAGCGAGGGACGGCGCACGCGCCCGTAACGGGTAAGGTCAGCGAGAACGGCCTTTGCGGTATTGATGGGAATCGCAAAGCCGATGCCGGAGCTCTGATCGGCGCCGTTGGAGGCGATCATGGTGTTGATGCCGATGACTTCGCCGCGGGAGTTGAGCAGCGGTCCGCCGGAGTTGCCGGGATTGATGGCGGCGTCAGTCTGGATGGCGTCTTCAATAGGCGCGCCGTCAGCGTTGCGGATAGAGCGGATGGAGCTGATGATGCCGGTGGTCATGGTGCCGCTCAGGCCGAAGGGATTTCCGATAGCGTAGACCTTTTGCCCGACGGCGAGTTCGGTCGAGTCCGCCAGCGTGACCGGTTGCAGGTTTGGCGCGTCGATTTGCAGGAGAGCCAGATCATGGACTTTGTCACTGCCGACTACCTTTGCCTGGTAACGGTGCTTGTTGCTGAGCATGACCTCGATACCGCGGTTGGCGCCCTCGACAACGTGAAAGTTGGTGAGCACATGGCCGGCTTTGTCGAGAACGAACCCGGAACCCTGGCCCTGCTGGGGCACCGTTCCATAAAAGAAGTTAAAGACCAGGGTGGTGGATGTGATGTTGACCACGGAGGGCTGCACCTTTTTATAGACGGAGATATTGTTCACTTCTTCGGCGTCGAAGGCGGGCGCAGCCTGAGCCTCGGTAAGTTCGAGCGGGGAGCTGGATCCACTCGCATTGAGCAGGGAAAAATGACCCAAATGATTGGAGAGGTGAGTGGTTAGGTACCAGAACCCGCCCACAAGCAGAAGAACAAAGATAACCCGTCGCAGTCTCATGGCTTGTAAACCCGAAAACCTTCCTTACACAGATACGGTGGCTACTCGCCGCAGTTCCATGTGAAAGACGCGGCTGCCACTCCCTATTTTAAAGACAAGTCCCGTGGAGAATTGTTGCTGTCTGTCTTGAGGCGTTGCCAAAGAGCGTCTACCTGAGAGCAGAGTTCCTTAATATCTCCTTCGTTGTCAATTACATAGTCGGACATTGCGGCTTTTTCAGCATCGGGTATCTGGTGAGCGAGCCGGAGACGGGCATCTGCTTCTACAGCTTCATGCGCGGCGGCCGGAGGGTTGATACGTGCCACATAGCGAGCAATTTTGAGCTCGTCGGGCGCAGTGACCACGACGACGCGGTCAATACGCCGCCGCCAATCAGCCAGCATACCTTCCCTTTCGGCCCGAGCACGGGCATCGCGGACGACCTCAAAAATCAGAGCGGACTCGATCACAGCGACAGCAGCGGGATCGCGCGCAAAAACCCCGTCCATCCAGCTCTGCTGCGCAGCGATCACGGCCGGGTGGACGATCGCGTTCAGGTCTTTGAGGCGGCCGCCCTGAAACGCCAATTGGGCGAGACGGGCGCGGTTGAGGCGGCCATCGGAACCAACGACTTCCGGGCCAAACGCAGTCACAATCTCCTGGTATACCTGCTGACCGGGCTCCATCATTTGCCGGCCCAGCACATCAGCTTCTATGACCTCGGCGCCGAGATCGCGTAACAGGCCTGCGACTGTGCTCTTGCCGCTGCCCAGGCCACCGGTGAGTCCTACTCTGAGCATGGGTTAGAGCCCCCGCCGCATTTTGGCGGCGCGCACAGTGTTGGCCATGAGCATGGCGATGGTGAGCAGGCCTACGCCGCCGGGCACTGGAGTATAGGCGCCAGCCAACTCGAAGGCTTCAGGGTGGATATCGCCGACGATGGTGGAGCCACGCTTGGCATAGGTGGCTTCGCGCTTTGCGTTGCCGGCAAAGTAGCGGTCGAACTCCTCCCGAGTGGTGATGCGATTAATGCCCACATCGATGAGCGTAGCGCCGGGCTTGACCATCTCCGCGGTGATGAAGCCGGGACGGCCGATGGCGGCCACCAGGATGTCGGCCTGGCGAGTGATCACCCCGAGGTTTCGCGTTTTGGAGTGGCAGATCGTCACGGTCGCATTCTGGTGGAGCAGCAGCATGGCCGCGGGCTTGCCCACGATGTCGCTGCGGCCCACAACGACCGCGTGCTGACCGGCGATGGGAATGCCGCTGCGCTTCAAGATTTCGATCACACCAGCCGGGGTGCAGGGCGCGAGAGCCGGCCGGCCGGCCTGAAGGCGGCCTGCGTTCACAGGGTGGAACCCGTCCACATCCTTCTCGGGCGCGATGGCATCGAGGAGAACTTTGGAGTCGACCTGGCGAGGCAAGGGCAACTGGATGAGGATACCGTCGATTTCGTCGCGAGAATTGAGGGCGGCGACCAGATCGAGCATGGCCGCGGTGGTGATGTCGTCCGGCGGCGTGATGAGGTCGCTGTAGATGCCGAGTTCGGCGCAGGCTTGCACTTTGCTTCTTACGTAAATCTCAGAGGCCGCTACGTTTCCCACCAGCACTGCTGCGAGCCCGGGCCTGATGCCGTGGGCGGCCAGGGCTCGGACTTCTTCGGCGACTTCCTGTTTGATGGCCGCGGCAATGGCGGCGCCATCGAGAATACTTGGCATTCAACGCTCCCAGATTTCATCGTATCGCTTTCAGCCGGAAGGTGGTTCGGGCGATGAGACGGCGCCCATCGATAAGCATGCAACAATCGGTGATCTGCGCCACGGTAAGCGACGCTCGTCACATGAGCACGTGATTTATCTCACATACGACCACCTATGCAATTCGGTACGTTGGGGCATACGGAGAGTGTTCCAGATCACATCAAGCAGGAATACCGAACCTCTTGTGTGGGGTCGATACGGAGATTGGCTTTAATGAGCTCTTTTAAGGAAGCAGGACATCTTTTCCGGTTTGCGGGGCTCTTTGTCTTCGCATTCCTGGTGTTTCTGGTGGTGCGCCACTACGTTGTCCCAAAAAGTTTTGGACAGTATGGGCATTATCGCGGTGCAGCCATCGGTGAGATGGCAGCCCATCCGGTGAAGTTTGCCGGTCACGAGACTTGCGAAGGCTGCCATACCGACATTCTGGACGTGAAGAAGAACGGTAAACACGCGCACGTGAACTGCGAAGCCTGCCACGGGGCACTGGCGAATCATGCGGACGATCCTTCGATCAAGCCTGTTCTGCCTGACACTGCCGCGCTTTGCGCGCGCTGTCACACGGCCAGTGCTGCCAAGCCGAAGGGCTTTCCGCAGGTCGTGCCGGCAGAACACTCGAACGGGCTCTCCTGCGAGACCTGCCACAACCCACACAGTCCGGCCATGAGTGCGGACAGCGGCGCAGGAGGTGCGAAGTGAATCTTTCACGGCGTCAAATGCTGATCTTATTGCCGGCTGCGGCGGTTGCATGGAAGTCTGTGCTGGCGGGAACCCCGGAGGAATCGCCGAACTACAAGATGTCCGATCACTGGTGGGGAATGTTGATTGACATTCCGAAGTGCATCGGCTGCGGCAACTGCGTGAGAGCCTGCCAGACTGAGAATAATGTGCCGGATGGAAACTTCCGCACGTGGGTGGAGCGGTATCACGTGACGGACGGCAATATGGTCAGTCCTGAGGTGATCTCACCGGACGGCGGCAAGGAAGGATTTCCGGTTGCGCAGGAAGATGCCGGGAAGTATTTCTTCGTCCCCAAGCTCTGTAATCAATGCGCGGATTCGCCCTGCACCCAGGTTTGTCCGGTTGGAGCGACCTTCACGACGCCGGATGGCGTGGTGATGGTGGACCCGAAGTACTGCCTGGGTTGCGCATATTGTGTGCAGGCCTGTCCCTATGGCTGCCGCTACATTCATCCCGAGAAGAAAGTGGCGGACAAGTGCACGCTGTGCTACCACCGGATTACGAAGGGACTTACTACCGCGTGCTGTGAAGCCTGCCCGACCGGCGCGCGCCAGCTTGTGGATTTGAAAAATCCCAAAGACCCGATTCACGCGTTCCTGAAAACGCACAGCGTGCAGGTGTTGAAGCCGCAGATGGCTACCGGTGCGAAGGTCTATTACAACGACCTTGACGGATCGGTGCGGTAAGAAGTACAGCTTCTAGCCTCTAGCTTCCAGCTCGACATTGCAGCTCGAAGCAAGCGTGGCCGGACATGGCAAGACAAAGCTAGAAGCTAGCAGCTAGTAGCTAGGAGCTTAGTTATGAGTGGTGTTGAAGGCTTCATGTATCCGAACGAGATCGCACTCCAATGGAGCGTGCTGATCGTTTTGTACCCGTTTATCACGGGACTGGTGGCAGGCGCATTCATTCTGGCGTCGCTGGAGCGCGTGTTCAATGTTGATGCGGTCAAGCCCACTTACCGGTTAGCGCTACTGACTGCGTTGGCTTTTCTACTGGATGCGCCACTGCCGCTGCAGTTGCACCTGGGCCATCCGGAGCGCTCGCCGGAGATGTACTTTACTCCGCACAGCACATCGGCGATGGCGATGTTCGGGTATGTGTACCTGTGGTACTTGATGGCCGTACTGGTGTTGGAAATCTGGCTGGATTACCGGCGCGACATCGTGCTGTGGTCGCAACAGTCGAAGGGTTTGCTGCGCCTGATCTACAAGGTAATGACGCTTGGATCGAGCAACATCAGTGAGCGTTCACTGGCAATCGACGAGCGGGTGGGCTGGATCGTCACCGTCATCGGCATTCCTTCAGCCTTCATGCTGCACGGCTATGTCGGTTTCATCTTCGGATCGATCAAGGCCAATCCGTGGTGGTCGTCGCCGCTGATGCCGGTGGTGTTTATCTTCTCGGCGATGGTATCGGGAATCGCCGCGGTGATGCTGCTGTACATGGCGCTGACCAAACTGCGCGGGCTTAGGATTGACATGCGCTGCGTGGACACAATTGCGATGTATCTGTTCTACATCTTTATCATCGACTTCAGCCTGGAAATGCTGGATCTCGTCCATCGCATCTACGAAGCCGATGAGTCGTTCCGCAGCCTGGACTTCCTGGTCCACACCCAGCTCTTCATTCCGCATATCGTCATCCAGATATTAGTGGGCACGGTGACACCGCTGATTCTGCTGTTCCTGACGCAAGTGGTGAAGTTTCCAGAGAAGGTGCGCAAGCGGATGTACGCTACCTCAGGCGGGCTGGCCCTGCTGGGCATCTTTGCGATGCGCTGGAACGTGGTGATCGGCGGGCAGTTGTTCTCGAAGAGCTTCCTGGGGTACACGACCTACAAGATGGCACTGGTGACGAAGGAAGGGTTGCTAGCGGCAATTGCGTTGACCATCTTGCCCTTTATCTTTCTCTGGATACTGATGAAGCTTCTGCCTCCGTGGGGTGAGAACCACGCGCATAAGGCTGTGGCCGCGGACTGAGAACAGCAGGACTTGAACGGAATCGGGTGGAAGCTATGGACGATCTTCCCGACGCATTAAATCGGCTTATGACTCGTCTGGAAGCACTGGAGCAGCGGGTCTATGTCCTTGAGCATCCGGCCGGGGCGCCCATTCCGCTTCCCGTGCAGAAGCCAGGTCCATTGCCGGCGGTCCAGGCCGGCGAGATGTCTTCAGTTTCGCTGACCGGCGGAGTGTTTTCAGTATTGGGCAAGGCCATGCTCGGCATTGCCGGAGCATACCTGCTTAGGGCGGTGGCAGAATCCAGTTCGCTGCCAAAGACGGCGGTGGCAGCGGTTGCCATTGCTTATGCGCTTGTATGGCTTGTATGGGCTTCTCGGGCGAAAGCCGGAGATTGGTTAGCCGGCACAACCTATGCCTGCACATCTGCTTTGATCCTGGCTCCCATGCTCTGGGAACTTACTCTGCGCTTCAGAGTACTGCCTGCCCCGTTAACGGCCGGGGTAGTAATCGGTTTTGAAATTGCAGCTTCAGCGCTGGCCTGGAAACGCAATTTTGCGCCTGTACTCTGGGTGGCAAATGTTGCGGCGGTTGCGATCGCTCTGGGTCTAGCGATCACCTCGCACCAGATGGCGCCTTTCATCGCGGTGCTCCTGGTGATGGTTGTCATCGAGGAATACAGAGCGGGACTGAACAAGGAAATCGGCGTGCGGGTTCTGGTTGCTCTGGCTTCCGATGTGGCAATCTGGGCTCTGATTTACATCTACTCCAGTCCGCAGAGCACAAGGGGCGATTATCCGACGCTGGGCCCGGCCACGCTGCTTGCGCCGGGGTTGGGGCTGTTTCTGATCTTCGGTGCGAGTCTGATCTACATGACTGTGCTGAAGGAGAAGACGATCACAGTCTTCGAGACGATCCAGACCATGATTGCATTCCTGCTGGCAGCCTGCAGCCTGATCTACTTTGGGCCGCCTGTCAGTACAACTGCTTTGGGGATTTTCTGCGTAGCGCTGTCGGGCGTGAGTTATGCTGCTGCGTTTGTCCATTTCGACCGTGCTGCTGAAGGGCGTAATTACCTGGTATTTGCCACCTGGAGCGCTGCACTTTTCCTGGCCGGCAGCTTGTTGTGCCTGCCGACCTTGTGGCAGGCGCCATGGCTGAGCTCCGCTGCCGTTGCGGCAACCTTTGCCGGTGCTCGTCTGCGCCGGTTGGCCTTGGAACTCCACGGCGCCGTTTTTCTTTTGGCTGCGGCAACGATATCCGGATTGCTGAACCATATCTTCAGCGCCCTGGCCGGGACACCTCCAGGAGCGCCTGGGTGGAGCATATACCTGGTCTCGGCCTGTACAGTGCTCTGCTACGCAGTCATGAAGCCTTGCCCTGACGAATCGTGGCGGCAGCAGTTCCTGTCAATTGTGTTTGCAGCGCTGGCAATTGGCGCTGCAGCGGCGCTTCTGGTGGAAGGACTGGTGGGACTGGTTGCGCTCGGGATTATTACGGGTGCCCATCATCTGGCTTTCATCCGCACATTTACATTGTGCGCAACGGCGATTGCACTGGCCTTCAGTGGCTCGCGCTGGCGCCGGATAGAACTGACTCGGATTGGCTACGCCACACTGGCGCTGCTTGCAGTGAAGCTGGTGTTGGAAGATCTGCGCAACGGGCACCTAGAATTCATTGCAGCTTCGATCTTCCTCTTTGCTATCACGTTGATCGTGGTTCCGCGCGTGGCGCGCCTGGTACCGAAAGACTGACTCCTGCACACTTATAATGATGAACGGAAGGGTGCGGAGTTGTGCGCGCGGGTTGACGAGAGATTTATGGCGAACTTGCAGGGGAGAATTGCGCTGGTAACCGGCGCTTCGCAGGGGATCGGACGGGCGTGTGCGCTGGAGTTGGCGCGCGCCGGGGCAACGGTGGCGCTGGCGGCGCGGAACGAGGCAAAACTGGCCGAGGTGGTGGCGGAGATTGAAGCGGCCGGCGGGCAAGCGGCGGCGCTTGCGCTCGATGTGTCGAACGAGGAGTCGATCAAGGCCGGTGCGAAGGCGGTGCTGGAGCGCTTCGGCAAGGTTGAGATCCTGGTGAACAACGCGGGGATAACACGCGATGGGCTGATGATGGCGATGAAGCGCGCCGACTGGGACGACGTGCTGGCGACCAACCTGACAGGAACTTTTCTGCTGACGCAGGCGCTGCTGCGCCCGATGCTGAAGAACCGCTGGGGACGAATCATTAACATTTCGAGCGTTGTGGGCCGCACCGGCCAGGCAGGCCAGGTGAACTATGCGGCCAGCAAGGCTGCGCTGATCGGGTTCACGCGTTCGATGGCGCGCGAAGTGGCATCGCGGGGAATCACGGTGAACGCCGTGGCTCCAGGCTACATTGAGACGCCCATGACGGCGGTGCTGGACGAGAAACAGCGGGCGGCGATGATGGCTCAGATTCCGCTGGACCGCGCGGGAACGGACGCGGAGATTGCGCAGCCGGTTGTTTTTCTGGCTTCAGATGCGGCCGCATACATTACCGGGCACGTGCTGGATGTGAATGGCGGAATGTTCATGGGCGGCTGACGCTCGTGAACTGGACCAGAAACAACCCCAACGCTGTTACGCAGAAGCTGTGATCTGGGCTGAGTCCGCGCTCCACTTCTCCTGAGGAATCGTCGCTAATTGACGCCGCAGCGGGGTGGCCACTTCAAATGCATGCTCACTTCCGGCAGCAGTTCATAGCTGACGAAAGCAAACCTGCGGCTGTCAGGCGATCAGGAAGGGTCGTTGATGGTTCCCTGCCCTCCGAAAAGCCGGGCCTTCGCACGGACAGCCTTGCGTCCATGGCACCCCTCGCCTGATGAGCCAGCACCAGAGAGGCCGGCAGTATACTGGGGCGTCCCCGGAATACAAAGAGTTGTTGCTTCCGGGGCTGTTCGGAGAAACCATGCCAACTCTACGCGCAACTCTGTCATGCCTGCTGGCGATCTTTTTCGCTGGAACCTTAACTGCCCAAACCGGCACTGCAAACCTTGTAAAGGTGACTTCACCAAATGGCCATATCACTCTCATGCTGCTCGATGCGGGCGCAGCAAAGGGCGGCAGCGAGCAAGCGGCGGCCGGGACACCGGCCTCGGCAGATTTGCGCTATGCGGTTGAGTTCCACGGCCAGCGTCTGATGGAAACGGCGCGCCTGGGGCTGGACTTAGTGGGACAGCCGGCACTGGGACCGGGCATGCATCTTACAGGCACAAAGCCGGAGAGCGTGGACGAAACCTACTCCATTCCCGTCGGCAAGACTAGCAGCGTGCGCAACCATTTCAACGGCGTGCGCGCGGATTTCGCGGACGGCAGCGGACGCAAGCTCACCATCGAGGTGCGCGCGTTTGATGACGGAGTCGCTTTCCGCTATGTGGTGCCTGAGCAGGCGTCGCTGAAGCAGGTCCGCATTGCAAACGAGCTGACCGAATTCGTATACGCCAAGGATGCAGCCACTTATCCGCTGATTCTGGGCGGATACCAATCTTCGTGGGAAGACGAGTACCAGCAACGGCAGGTGAGCGGGCTGCACCCTGACTGGCTTATCGGACTGCCCTATCTGGCCGAGGAGCCGGGTATCGGCTGGGTCGCGATTACCGAGGCCGACATCGATAACTACGCGGGGATGTATCTGCGCAAGGATAGGGTGTTCGGTTCACGCAAGGTAATGGCGGACCTATCGCCGCTCGTCAATGAGGTGGGCGTGTCTGTGCCAGGCGTTGCCGTCAAGACCTCGACGCCCTTCAACAGCCCGTGGCGCGTGCTCATGATCGGAGACGAGCCGGGGCGCCTCATCGAGTCGAACATCGTGCTTAATCTGAATCCGCCGTCAATGATCGCAGATACATCGTGGATACAGGCGGGCAAGTCGGCGTGGGACTGGTGGTCGGGCGAGGCCGCCCCGAGCGTGAGCTTCAAGACCGGCATGAACACCGCGACGATGAAACACTATATTGATTTTGCCTCAGCTTCAGGATTTCCCTACATGCTGATCGACGCGGGCTGGGCTATGGCGCCGGAACGCAAAGGTCCAGACGACTACTCGCGGCTGGCAGACATTACACGTGTCACGCCGGAGGTCGACATGCCGGAGTTGCTGCGCTACGCGAAAGAGAAGCACGTCAAGCTATGGCTCTGGGCGCACTGGACTTCAGTGAACAAATACATGGACCAGGCCTTTCCGCTCTTCGAGCAATGGGGCATCGCCGGCGTGAAGATCGATTTCATGAACCGCGACGACCAATGGATGGTGGATTTCTATCATCGCGTGGTGGAATCCGCGGCTACGCATCATCTCATGATTGATTTTCACGGCGCCTACAAGCCCGACGGCCTGCGCCGAACGTATCCGAACCTGATTACGCGGGAAGGCGTGATGGGCAAGGAGTATTTGAAAGTCAGCGCACGCACAACCCCGGCGCACAACGCCACGCTGCCTTTCACGCGCATGTTAGCCGGACCCATGGATTACACCCCCGGCGCCTTCGGCAATAGCAACCGTGAGAACTTTGTGGCCCGGAACGTCATGCCTATGGGCCTGGGAACGCGGGCGCAGGAGCTCGCCCTCTTCGTGGTGTTCGAGAGCCCGTTCCAGATGGTGTCCGACTATCCGGAACATTACGCAGGGCAGAAGGAGTTCGACTTCATCAAGCAGGTTCCGGCCACCTGGGACGAGGTACACGCAGTGAGCGGAAGACCGATGGAATGGATTTCGCTGGCGCGCCGGAGTGGCAAGGACTGGTACGTGGGCTCGCTAACCAACTGGGATCAACGCGACGTGAAGGTCCCGCTGAACTTTCTGGGAGATGGCAAATATGTGGCGGAGATCTACGCGGACGCTCCCGATGCGGCGGTGGAAGCCACGCACACCACAATGTCAATGCAGCCCGTGGATCGCACCACCGTGCTGAACGTGCACATGGTTTCAGGGGGCGGAAACGCAATCTGGATTCATCCGGCGGGTAATCCGTGATGTTGGGGCATTTTGACCGCTGAATCCGAGGTTCCTGTTGAATCCCGGGGCCCTTTGGGACATCTGAGAGAATGATGGTAGTGGACATTGGGAAAAATCTTGTACTGCGGTGCGGGATGGGGCTGGTTTTTTGCGCCGCAGTATTTTTGGCCGGCGCGGGAGTAGTTGCGGGGGCGCAGGCTCCGAATCCCACCTCGGCAGCTAACCCCTATTTTGGCAGCGTTACCGCGCAACCCCTCAACAATGAGACCCTGAAGCTCTCGCTGGACGACGCCGTCGGCCGCGGCCTCAAGAATAACCTCGGCTTGAAAGAGGCGGAAAACGGCGAAAAGGCGCTCCACGGGGAAAGAAACGAAGCGCTGCAGGAGTTTCTGCCCACAATTACGCTCACGGGAGACACCGGCGTCTACCAACACAATCTTGCGGCGCAAGGCTTTGGGCCGGGCGTGATCAAGAAATTCAGCGGGCTGTTTCCAGGCGGCGCAATGCCCACGGGAATCTCGCTGATCACAAAAGACGACCTCACTGAGGGTCAGGTCCACTTTAAGCAGACGCTCTTTTCAGGCCCCGTAATCGCCGGATGGAGAGCAGCGGGAGCGGCGGAGAGAGCGGCCTATTTTGCAAAAATGACGGCGCGGGGCGAAGTGGTGCAACAGGTGGCTACTGCCTATCTGCACGCCATTGCCGCCTCCAGCGAGGTGGATAACGCTGTGGCGCTGGTGGCGCAGGCCCAGGTGCTGCTGGATCATGCCCATGCCGCGCACCAGGCTGGGACAGTGTCGAATTTGGAGGAACTGCGAGCGAAGGTACAGTTGCAGGCTCAGCAGCAGGCGCTGCTTTACGCGCAGAACGAACTCGAAAGGGAACTGATCCTGCTGAAGCGTGAGATCGGGATCGACCCCGGCCAGAAGATTGTGCTGACTGATCCGGCGCCCTACAGCGATCTGGCGGAACAGACGCCTGAAGAAGTGCGCGCCGTGGCGTACAAGAACCGCCAGGACTACCAGAACCTGCAGAACCAGGCGGTGGAGTACAAGGCCATTCATGCCGCCTATCGCAGCCAACGGCTGCCCAGCCTGCAATTCAACAGCTACTACGGCACCAGCACGGTGAATGGCGCGGGAACTCACGGCAACTTCGTCGCCATGGGCACGCTAAGCGTGCCGCTTTTCCGCGAGGCAAGTCTTCGCGGCGATGAGGATGCATCCGCGGCCCAGATGGAGGCGGTGAACGCCCAACTTGCCGACCTCCGCAACCACATCGACCAGCAGGTGCGCGCGGCGCTGCTGGACGTGAGCGCTACGACAAAGCTGGTGGAGGTGGCGCGATCGAACGTGGAGTTGACCACTCGCGCCCTGAGCGACGAAACCGACCGCGTGAACGCCGGCGTAGACGACAATTTGCCGCTGGTGACCGCACAGGCCACGCTGGCCTCCGCCCAGAGCAATCTTGTGGAGAGCATCTACCAGTACAACCTGGCGAAGCTGGCCCTGGCGCGCGCCGCCGGAGTGCTGGAGACGCAGTACCGGGTTTACCTGGGGCGGTGAATTACCTGGTCTTGTGTTGGGCCGTTCGCTTCCGTTCGTTCAATTCAATCATGCGCGTTCAATTCAGTGTTACGATTCACACTCGCGTTATGAATATCGGGCACAGTTCTGCGTTTCCAAAGTGAAATCTTGCGTTTACAAGTAGAGTAGAGACAAGAGGGACAAAAGGATGGCCAGAAAGCTAAGGATCATCTACTACGTGGAGCCGGATGCGGCAACACTGGCTCGGCGAGCGGCACAGTACTTTGTGGAAATGGCCGACGAGGCGGTGGACGCACGGGGACGGGTGCGGATCGCTATCAGTGGCGGCTCGACACCCAAAGCGGCTTTTGAATTGCTCGGCGACCCCGGCCAACCCTGGCGAGCGCGCATGCAATGGGACAAGCTGGACCTCTACTGGGTGGATGAGCGCTGCGTTCCTCCCGACGACCAGGAGAGCAACTACCGCATGACTCGCGAGGCCCTGCTGGACCGGGTACCGCTGCGGCCGGAACAGATTCACCGCATGGAGGGGGAGTTGGACCCGGAACAGGCGGCGTCACGGTATGAGTCGGAGCTGCGAAACAGCTTTCGTCTGGAGGGCGCCGAACTTCCCCGCTTCGACCTCGTCTCACTCGGGATGGGTCCGGATGGCCACACTGCGTCGCTTTTTCCCCACACACCGGCCTTGCACGAAATGAGCCGTCTGGTGACGGCCAACAAAGTTGCACAGAAAAACACCTGGCGCATCACCCTCACCTGGCCAGTGATCAACCGCGCCAACTCGGTCTTCTTCCTCGTGGGCGGCGCAGATAAAGCACAGATTCTAAACGAAGTGCTGACCGGAACACGCGACGTAGAGCGGCTGCCGAGCCAGTTGATCTGGCCTTCCAGCGATATACTCACATTGATCCTGGACAAGAGCGCGGCAGCACTGCTGCCTGTGACCGATGAAGAAGGCTGCGGTTTTTTGGAGAGGGAAGGATGATTCTGGCGGGGGATGTAGGCGGCACCAAGGTCAATTTGGCGC
Organism: Occallatibacter sp.; assembly: GCA_035945795.1. Lineage (GTDB taxonomy): Bacteria > Acidobacteriota > Terriglobia > Terriglobales > Acidobacteriaceae > Telmatobacter. Next base: position 5,629 of record DASYZU010000085.1, on the reverse strand, counting down.
TGTACGACTTTATCGATGGCAACCTTAAGCACGCCCGCGATAAGCAGTATCCGGCCAAGGAGTACTCGGGGCTGGAGGAGATCGTAAAAGAGTTTATCGTCTCGGAGAAGGTGACCGCGGCGTGTTTCGGCGTGCCGGGACCGGTGCGCGACGGGCGCCTGCGCCTGACCAACCTGCCATGGACGCTTGACAGCCGCGAACTGGCATCTGATCTGAAGATCGATTATGTGTTCCTGATCAATGACCTCCAGGCCAACGGATACGGCATCGCCGAACTTAGCGCCGAGCAGATTTTCACGCTGAGTGAGGGCGATGCGCGCCAGATGGGCAACCGCACGCTGATCTCCGCGGGGACGGGGCTGGGCGAGAGCTTCATGATCTGGGATGGCAGGGACTACGTTCCCTACCCTTCAGAGGGCGGACACGCGGACTTTGCGCCGCGTAATGAGGATGAGATCGACCTGCTGCGCTTCCTTAAGCAGAAATACAACGGGCGCATCAGCACGGAGCGGGTGGTGAGCGGCCAGGGCCTCACAAATTGTTACGAGTTCCTCCGCGAGGTGCGCGGCCTCGAAGAGCCGGCCTGGCTGGCGGAGCGCATCGCGGCAGAGGATCCGAACGCAGTAATTACCGAGATGGCGCTTGCGGCGAAGAGCGAAATCTGCGAGAAGGCTATGGATATGTTCGTCTCGGCCTACGGCGCCGAGGCGGGCAACCTGGCGCTGAAGATTCTGTCGGTTGGCGGACTGTATGTCGGCGGAGGCATCGCGCCCCGCATCCTGGAAAAGCTGAAGGACGGCACTTTCATGAAGGCTTTCACCGACAAGGGGCGGCTGAGCCAGTTGCTGGTGAATACGCCTGTGAGGGTGATTCTGGAGAGCCGCACAGCGCTGATGGGAGCCGCAGCTTATGCAGAGGCACGGGCGGCTGAGCTAAGCGGGATTTCACCGCGAGCGGCTAGTGTGAAGTTCTAGAGGACAATTAAATTGGAGTTGGACGCGAAAAGGGCCAGCCGCTTGCGGCTGGCCTTCAGTCGTCTATCGTGCCGGAGCTTCCAACGGCAGGGGTTCGTTCTCTGAGAACCACCTTTTCTGCAATCGAAGGGAAACTTGCACCAGCAAGATGAGGGCGGGCACCTCGACCAAGGGGCCGATGACTGCAGCGAAGGCTGCTCCGGAGTTGAGGCCGAATACAGCGACTGCAACCGCAATTGCCAGCTCGAAGTTGTTGCTGGCGGCTGTGAATGAAAGCGTGGCCGACTTGGAGTAGTCTGCGCCGACTTTGCGGCCCATCCAGAAGCTGACGAAGAACATGACAACGAAGTAGATGAGCAAGGGGACGGCGATGCGAAGCACGTCGAGCGGTAACTGCAAGATGAGATTGCCTTTGAGGCTGAACATGACAACGATGGTAAAGAGCAGCGCAGTGAGTGTTAGCGGGCTGATGGCGGGGACAAAACGCGTCTCATACCAGGCGCGGCCCTTGACCTTCAGCAGCACAAAGCGAGTGAGCATGCCTGCCAGAAACGGAATGCCGAGATAGATGAAGACGCTCTGGGCAATCTGGCTCATGCGGATGTCGACGACTACGCTCTTCAAGCCGACCAGCGGCGGCAGGACGGCGAGAAAGAACCAGGCATACACGCTGTAGAAGAGCACCTGGAAGACGCTGTTGAAAGCCACTAATCCAGCAGCGTAATCTGTGTCGCCGCGCGCCAGTTCGTTCCACACGATGACCATGGCGATGCAACGGGCCAGGCCAATAAGGATAAGTCCGGTCCTGTACTCCGGATATCCGCGCAGAAAAACGACAGCGAGCACAAACATCAGAACAGGCCCAATGACCCAGTTCTGCACCAGGGAGAGCCCAAGCACTTTGCGATTGCGAAAGACCTCGCCGAGCCGCTCGTACTGCACCTTGGCCAGCGGCGGATACATCATGAGGATCAGGCCAACGGCGATGGGGATGTTGGTCGTGCCCGCCTGAAAGCGCTGAAAGAAAGTGGGTACGTCGGGCACAAAGCGACCGAGGGCGACACCGATCGCCATGGCGAGAAATATCCAAAGCGTCAGAAAGCGATCGATAAACGACAGGTGTGAAGCGCGCCCTGGCATGGGAGCCGGACAGCAGATTTGTGGATCTGAATTCATGCAGTGGCTCCTTTAAAGCGCTTGCTGTCCTATGTCGCGCATCTTTTTCTTGATTGCCAGACTGCCGAGTGTTTCCAAAGGCAGGCTGACAAATAGCTGCACGCGGTTGCGCATCCGGCCTAGGGTTTGCGCGAAAGCTGCTCGCTTCTCGTCGTCGCTGCCTTCGACAGCAGCGGGATCGGGCAAGCCCCAGTGCGCAGTGATGGGCTGCCCCGGCCATAACGGGCACATTTCGCCCGCGGCGTTGTCGCAGACGGTGATGACGAAATCCAGCTCCGGCGCGCCGGGTGCGGCAAATTCGTCCCAGCTTTTGCTGCGCAAGTTTTCGACCGGGTAACCGAGCGCGCGCACCTGCTCCACGGCGAAGGGATTCACGCGGCCAGTCGGATGGCTGCCCGCGCTATAGGCCTTGAACCGGCCGGCGCCCATCGTATTGAAGAGCGCCTCGCCGATGATGCTGCGCGCGGAGTTGCCGGTGCACAGGATGAGGACGCTGTACAGTTTGGGCATGATTGCTCCCATAGTTGCGTTCTTGCCAGCCGTGTTCAATTGGAGCAGCAGGACGGGCCGCAGCAGGCTGCAGCAGGCTTCGTAGCTGGCTTGGTGGCACGCACGAATGCGCTCATCAGCTTGTTTTCTGCCTGCGGGGCGATGGCGTCCACATCGACACCGGAGTCCTCAAGAAAGCGGCGCGCATCTTCGATGTTGTAGATGCGGGTGGGCTCCACCGAGATTGACGTGAAGCCTGCCTTCGCAAGTTTGGCAATGTAGTCGTTCTCTTCCAGCGCACCAGCGATGCAGCCTACCCACAGCATCATGCTCTGGCGCACTGCGTCGGGCACCTCGCCGCGGGCAACAACGTCCGATACAGCAAAGCGGCCGCCGGGCTTGAGTACGCGGAAGGCCTCACGGAGCACGCGATCCTTGTCTGCGGAGAGATTGATGACGCAGTTGGAGATGACGACGTCGACAGAGGCGTCGAGCAAAGGAATGTTTTCGATTTCGCCCTTGAGAAACTCGACGTTTTCGACGCCCGCCTGACGCTGATTTTCGCGGGCCAGCGCGAGCATGTCATCGGTCATGTCGAGGCCATAGGCCTTGCCGGTTGGTCCAACGCGCTTGGCCGAGAGCAGCACGTCGATACCGCCGCCTGAGCCGAGGTCGAGGACCGCTTCCCCGGCATTGAGTTCGATGAGCGCGGTGGGGTTGCCGCAACCGAGCGAAGCCTGTATGGCCTTGGCGGGCAATTCGCCTTTCTCTGCTTCGTTGTAGAGGTTGCCGGTGATGGGATCGCAACAGGTGAACGCGGAGTTACAGCAGGCGGCTGCGTTTGTCTGGCTCACCTGGCGGGCCGCCGCGCCGTACTTGGCCTGGACAGTTTCCTGGACTGACTTTTGGACTGTTTCCTTTGCTGACTTTTCGACGATGATTTCGGTACTCATGTTCAGCGCCTCATATTCGCTTTAGCAAATATATTAAATGCTCACATATTTGTCAACACGTATATAATAAACCTATGTCCTCAAGCTCAAAATCGGCAAGCCTGGCTGGCCTGTTTGCGGCGCTGGCCGACACCACTCGTCTGCGCCTGCTGAACCTGATGGGTGGGCGCGAGGTGTGTGTCTGCTACTTTGTTGAAATTCTGCGCCAGGGACAGCCAAAGATATCGCGGCATCTCGCCTATCTGCGCAAAGCAGGGATTGTGGCGGCACGGCGCGAGGGCAAGTGGATGCACTACCGCATTGCGCCGCAGGCAGATGAGGCTTCGGCATCCGTCCTGGTCGCCGTTTTGGGATCAATGCGGAGCAACAAGCAGATGCAGGCCGACCTCGCCAAGTTGGAGCGTGCCTGCTGTGCGCCGCAAAAGCTGGTAATGCTGGAGGGCGCGCCGCGGCCAGCTCCGATTGCGCCGCTAGACATCCGTTAGACTTAGTGGTCACACGTACCCGCGGCCGAGCGGAAAGGCTGAGACTTGATCCGAATCCTGATGCGTTGGCTGTTCCGCGTGGCGGTTGTGCTTGCGGCCGTGTTTGTGGCCGTCTACGGAGGTGATTGGGCCGTCTACCGCTTGCGCGGCTCTCCCCAGTCCAAGGTGACCGTCAACCGCTACATTGAAATCCCCCTCAAAGGCCGCAAAACCGAGTACGACTACCTGGGCACTCTGGATGTGCCGTGCTCTGTGTCCCTGTTTTCGCAGGGAGGAGAGAGCCCTTGCTGGCAACTGCGGCGAAATCCCAATCAGAGCCTAACGATATGAGAAATTTTCCTGTAGAGAAAGTGTTCAGGAGGTAGCAACGCGAGAAACCGGGAGAAGGCGTCACAGCGGTGGGTGATGCAAATCACGCCAAAGAAATACGACGGGGCCTAACATCGTTTGATATCTGGAGTGGTCCCAAAGCCCAATGTATAGCCGTACCCAGAACGACAACGGCAGCTACAACACGCGCTGCCTCGACTGTTTCATGACAGTCGCCTCCTGCGTGGAGACAGAGAAAGAGCTGGCTCGGGTGGAAGCGCATCACATCTGCCCGGAGAAAGCGCTGGCCGAACTGCTCGAGCAGGAAAAGGCTATGGAAGCACGCGCGGCCCACAGCTAGGGTCTGCCGACGGGCGTTGAACCTGGCTTTCAGTCACGTTAAAGACGATAAGCCGGCTCCGGGAGTCCGTGACGACACGTCTCCCACTCAGCGAACGCGAGGTGCGACAAAGGCAAAGACATTCCCGTCGGGGTCGTTCACGAGGACACGGTTTCTTTCCTGTCTGACGGTGAGGCCTTGCGCCTGCAACTGCTGGGCTGTCTTGGCGGCGTCCAGCACGCGGAAGAGGGTTTCAGGGCTGGCGCCGGCGGCGGCTTTGCGAATTTCAATCCGCATGTCCGGGACGGTGGAGAGACGCATGCGCAAACCGGCTCTGCCCTCTCGCGCTTCAAATCGCATCCCCGAGACGTAGAACTTTCTGGCTGCCTCGATGTCGGGGACAGGAAGTTCGAAGCCTAGCATCTGCTCGGAGATCCGGTGCTCGCCAAGATGCAGTCCCTTATCAAGAGTGTGGCGGGAGCCGGGCATGTACTGCGTGAACTCGGTGACGCGATCTTCGGGGTCCTTCATTGTTGTGAGGAGGTTGCCCGCGCCAGCCTTTCTGACTTCTGTTGGTTTGAGTCCGTGGGCAGTAAGGGCCGTATAAAGCGCGTTGATGTCGTCGGACTCGTAACAGACGTGCATCCAGCCCAGGGGTTGCGAAGGATCGGTCTGCGGATAGACCTCAATGAACTGGCGGTCGTTCACCTTGACGAAGACTTCCGTGGTCCTGCCGGCGGCGTTGGTAAAGCCGAAGGACTCTTCATAGCCGAGCTTCTGGAGGAAGGCCACCTCCTTGTCGAGATCGCTCGCGCGATAGGCAATGTGCGCAATGCCGGTAATCTGGCTGGTTTGCGCAGCTTGCGCGATCGAACGGAACGGACAGGCGCAGAGCACTGCTAG
>DASYZU010000084.1:0-3706 GCA_035945795.1 Occallatibacter sp. | reverse complement strand
TCGCTGTCGCTCATCACTTCGGTGATGATCCCCAGGCCAGTGGCGCGCTTGGCCTTTGCCAGGAGCTTCAAGCCCTCCGCTTCGAGGCCCTGGAAATCGTAGGGCGAGGTGCGCGGCTTGAACGCGCCGCCCCGCAGCAGCTTGGCTCCGGCCGCCGCGACACCCTCGGCGGCCTGCATGATCTGCTTCTCCGATTCCACCGAGCACGGACCCGCCATCACGATGAACTCGTCGCCGCCGACTTCGCAGCCGTTGACGCGGATGCGCGAATGCTCGGCGTGGTACTCCTTGCTGACGAATTTGTAGGGCGCCGAGATACGCACCGCTTTCTCTACCTGCGGCATGGCCTCCACCGATTCCAGGCAGGCGGTGACGTCGCCCACCCCGACCACGCCGATCACCACGCGCTCTTCGCCCTCGATGGCGTGAATCTTATAGCCGAAATCCCGGATTCGCTCGCACACTTGCTCAATCTCCTCCTTAGAAGAGTGGAGCTTCATCGAGATGATCATTTCGTGTCTCCTAAAATGAAAAACCCACTCTTTCGAGTGGGTCGGTTTTTCGTATCTCTTGCTATTTTACGCCAACGCCACTCGCCCCGATTCAGGCACTAAAGCAGTACCAAAATCGAAACGAGTTGTAAGCGGCGCAGCGCATGAAGTCACAAGTATAGCAAAGGCGTGGGGAAATGCAAGTTGCGATGCAACCCCAGAATTGTCCAACGCAAGATGAGCATGAAACTGACGTATGGGCTGGGGCGGTTTCCAATGCAAGATGAGCATGAAACAGGGAAGAATGGGGTAGGCGTGGCCCGGCCGGGTGCAAGTACGCATGAGCAATGCCGAGAGCCTAAGCCGGGAACAGATCCGGGAATTTCTCAAATCGAGCGAACGAATCGAGTTTGCCGGGTGTGGGCGGCAGGAGAAGTATGGCTGGGTGGAGCGTGTGCTGAGGGCGCAGAACTACAGCCAATTGCGAAAGGGAGACCGCGGTGTGGTGCGCGCCTACATGGAGAAGGTGACGGGGATGAGCGCAGCGCAAACGACGCGACTGATCCGCAGCTTTCTGGACACGGGGGGAGTGAGGGTGGCGATGTACCAACGGCAGCGCTTTCCGGCGCGGTACACAGCCGAAGACATCGCGCTGCTGGCGGAAGTGGACCGGGCGCACGAACGGCTAAGCGGGCCGGCCACGCGGCACATCCTGGAGCGCGAGTACGAGCAGTATGGGAACCCATCCTACCAGCGGCTGGCCAAGATCAGCGTGGCGCATCTGTACAACTTGCGAGCCAGCGCGCGCTATCGCAATCAGGCGGTCTTCGAGCCGACCCGGCCGGTGAGCATCGCCATTGGCGAGCGGCGCCGGCCCGACCCGCGCGGCCGCCCCGGATTTCTACGTGTGGACACAGTGCACCAGGGCGACTGGGATGGGGCCAAGGGCGTGTATCACATCAATGCGGTAGATACGGTGACACAGTGGCAAGTGGTGGGCTGCGCGAGCAAGATCAGCGAGGCCTACCTGGTACCCGTGCTGGAGGCGATGCTAGCGCAGTTTCCGTTCCGGATCATAGGTTTTCATGTGGACAACGGCTCGGAGTACATCAATCATCGCGTGGCGAAGCTGTTGGACAAGCTGCACGCCGAGTTCACCAAGAGCCGGGCCTGCCGCAGTCAGGACAACGCGCTGGTGGAAGGCAAGAACGGGGCGGTGGTACGCAAACTCATCGGCTACGGATACATCGCCGGCGAACATGCCGAGGCTCTGGGAAAGTTCTATGCGCAGCATCTAAATCCGTATCTGAACTTTCATCGGCCCTGCGGCTTTGCCACGCTGAGAGTGGACGAGCGCGGCAAACGCCGGCGCCAATACAAGATCGAAGATTATCGGACGCCCTGGGAGAAACTGAAGTCGCTGGAGCGGGCCGAGCAGCATCTCAAGCCCGGTGTGAGCCTAGGAGAGCTGGAACGAGAAGCGCTGGCGCTGAGCGACACCGAGTGCGCCCGCAAGATGAGCAACGCCAAAGCGCGGTTGCTGCGGCAGTGCAAAGCGCAGCCGCCGGTTCCACCGCCGTTCCGATAGCGGGCCGTGGAAATGCCGGGCCCGTGGAAAGAGTGGAAAAGCAAAAACAGCTTTCCCACTCTTTCCACCGCCCCTTGGAAATCTCGCAGAAAGCGCGAGATTCCCACATTCCCACAGCCCGGCTTCGCGTCCATGGGAAAGTGGAAAACCAACAGCAGGTTTCCCACTTTCCCACAGCCGCTCGCAACGACGACGCCTGTTGTCTCTTTGAAAACCCAAAACCAAAGAAAGGAAGTCGGCCGCTTCGCGGCCTCCATCATTCTTTATCCCGTTCTCCCTCCCGGTCGAGCGGAACCGATTTCATGCTCATCTTTCAATTGGAAAATGCTGTTGCGGCAGGTCTCTTTGAACAGCAGGCAAAGCGTAGGCGTGCTGTCATACTTGTCATTCAGGAGGGAGGTGGCGCGTGTCAATGCACTTCATCGTGCGATTCGAGCCGCAGCCCGGTAAAGAGCGCGAGTTTCGCGAAGCTCTCCGGCAGGTGGTCGAGCCAACCCAGGCTGAGGCAGGTTGCCGGGGTATCCATATATTCGAGTCGCTACGGGAGCCTTTCATTTTCGCGATTCATTCCGAGTGGGCCGACGAAGCTGCCTTTGCGCTGCATGCGCGGCTGCCCCACACAGTTCGATTTCTCGCTTCCGCCAAGGAGTTGCTGACGCATCCGGTGGAAGGCCTGCGGGCGCACGAGATTGGGTCTTAAGCAATGGCTAACCGATTTGAGACAATTGCCAGTGGGTGATGTGAATGAGTTCGAGCGAATTATCGGTCTTTGACCTGAGCCCGTCCGAGAAGCTTCAGCTCGTGGAAGATCTTTGGGACGACCTCGCGGCTACGCCGGAGGATGTGCCCGTTCATGACTGGCAGAAGCAGGAGCTGGCCCGGAGAAGAGCAAACCTCCTGAAAAACCCCGCTGCGGGACTGGCATGGCAAGAGCTGAAGCGCAGGGTGCGGGAACAACACGTCGCGCGATCCGGACAAATGGCATCGACGTTTAGACTGATCAGAGCGCGCCGCGACACCAGCCGATAACTAGCCGCGCCAACTGTCCTCTGCCTAGAGGCCACAAAATCGAGGTATGCTCTATCAGAGGTCCACGTATGACTTACCGGAACCTTCTAAGTCTTGGCGCGCTGGCGCTCTTTTCGGTAACTTCAACTTTCGCGCAAAGTAAAGCGGCGTGGAAAGCGCCACGGACCGCGGATGGTCATCCCGATCTTCAGGGTGTCTGGTCCAATGCCACCCGGACCCCGCTCGAACGGCCGCCTGAGTTCGCCGGCAAGGCGACCGTGACGGACGCCGAGGCGAAGGAGTGGGAACAGAAAGAACACCAGGCCTGGCAGGAACTGGACGGAACTTCGGAAGGCCCGCTCCACAAACAGAAGGGATCGGAAGGTACCGGCGCCTACAACGTCCTCTTTTACGATATGGGCAACGGCCTGGCGCGGATCGACGGTGTCAAACACACCTCCATGGTGATCGATCCGCCGGATGGAAGAATCCCGCCCATGCTGCCGGAAGCACGCGCACGCAACCAGAGGCGCCCGGAGAGCGTTGACAACGTCAAGGACCGCGGGCTTTCCGAGCGCTGCATCATCACCTCCATGGCGGGCCCGCCCATGCTGCCCAC
>DASYZU010000083.1:0-46925 GCA_035945795.1 Occallatibacter sp. | reverse complement strand
AAGCGTATCTGTTGCGCCACCCGGCGCGCTTCCTCGTCCAGTCCGTGGCCCAGTCCATGCACCACTCCTTGTACTACCACTTGGCCGGTGGCAAAAAAGGTTACACGCAGCACCACATCTCCCTGCACTTTCAGTTGCCGGGCTTCGCTGGTGTACTGCACGGGCGGCTTGGAAATGACCTCGAGATTGGTGGATACCGGAGCCGCAACCATCTTGGGTGCAGCGGCAACCGGTGCGGCCATAGCGGGAATTCCGGCCGAGCCCACCTTGCCATAATTCCCTACAGGACCAGTCCCGGTGGCGCCGGGAATGCCTGCCGAGGCTACTTTGCCAACAACTCCGGCATTCGAGCCGGACTTGAGGCCGTTTCCTATGCCGGCTGATCCAACCACGCCATGTGGCGCGACCGCCGGACCCTGCATTCCGCCATAAGGATTGCCGATGGCCGCAATCGTAGCCGGCCGTGTGGCGTTGGGATTAGGCGTCGCACCGAAGGTCTGGCCAAGATGCACCGGAGCTGTCGAGGGTTTGACGCTCTTGTCCTGCGCCGGCATGGCGGCCGTCAGAGCTGCCTTGGGCTGCGGAGCCAGGATGATGGCAGGCTTGGGAGCCTCCTTCACCACCGGCAGCGCCAACTTCGTCTCCATCTGGATCGGCTTCGGCTCAGGCTTTGGCTTCGGCATTTCAATCTTCCGAACAGTGTCCAGCTGAATTTTGGGTGGCTCCGGCGGTGGCGGCAGTTTGGGCGGCGGCGGCACCTTCACCTTTGGTGGCGGTGGCGGCGTTGTGGGGACAATCAATTCCGTGAACTCGTACTTGTGCTGCTCGATCACTTGCCTTGCCGTTGCACCTATGTAAAGGATCAAAGCAAGAATCGATCCGTTGATCACCGTACTTGTAATAAATGAGGCAAGGCTTCGCTCAGGCTCGGGAAGGGGGCCAAAGTTGGTCCGCCCTGGGGTATAAGTTATCGCCATGTTTTAAGACCTCGTTTGCGGTCGTCTGGACCGCACAATAATGGTTCAGTGGGAATGACCTCACCGGAGCAGGCGCATCGGCAATCGCGGCTCGTCCCGTAATCTTCCATTGCCACTCTGGCTTCAGCGAAACGCATACACTTCATCGATTGCATGGCGCCAAACAGCATTCCGCGTTCGTCATTTGTGCTTGGATGCGACCCACCTCCAAGGATGTTGCCGCACAAGGTGTCTGCTCGGCTGCTACCCAACGAACCCCGCCTGGCCGCCTGCTCCGGTTCGTACTCTCGGAGCATACTCCCATTGCGCGATAAGTTCTTTGTACTACTCGAGATAGTGAAAGCAAATGGCGAAAAGGTGGGAATGCAATATTCACCGAACCAAAGCTCGGACCCTGTCGCGCGACCCAGAATGACTGCACTACAAACCTCGGACATTTTGAATCTCCACTTTCCATCCAAGGCATCCGAAGAAACGCGCGCTTTCGTACTTTCCAGCAGCGATTGTTGCCCGCTTCTCAAAATTGGGTGCCGGATGTACTTCATGCCCGGCAACATCCAGGAATTAAAGAACACGTCAGAGCGGCGAGCAGTCTGCCCGCGGGTTTTCCGGCTGGAGGCTTGCGGTTCATCCAACCATGACCTACTCACCCTATTGTAATAGACTCAAGGTTACCGAAAGAGTTCTGGAAAGGACAGTCTTTTTTGTGAAGATATTGGTTACCGGTGGCGCCGGGTACATAGGTGGTACAGTTGCAGGGCTGCTTGTCGAAAAAGGATACCAGGCTGTGATTTTCGACAATCTGAGCCACGGCCGTCGCGATTTGCTCCCCGCCGGTGTGGAGTTTGTTGAAGGTGAAGTGGCGGATCGGCTGGCGATTGAAAACCTTTTCATCAAGGCCCACGATATGGGATCTCCATTCGACGGCGTGCTCCATTTTGCCGCCCTCATTGAGGCCGGTGAGTCCATGGTGCGGCCTGAAATTTTCTTTCGGAACAATGCCGTTGCGACGCTTTCTCTGCTTGAGGCCATGCTGGCCCACGGCCCCCGCAGTCTCGTCTTCTCCTCCACGGCCGCAGTTTACGGGGAGCCTGAAGTTATTCCAATTAAAGAAGATGCGCGCCTTATCCCCACCAATCCCTATGGCGAATCCAAGCTCCTTGTGGAGCAGATGCTTGCCTGGATGAACCGAATTCACGGCCTGCGCTATGCCTCCTTACGCTACTTCAATGTGGCTGGAGCCCCCGAAGGATCTGGCGGCAAAATTACCCGTGGCGAAGCCCACGAACCGGAGTCGCACCTAATCCCACAGGTCCTCGATGTCGCTCTTGGACGGCGTGACGTCATCAAGATTTTTGGAGACGATTACCCAACACCGGACGGTACCTGCATTCGCGATTACATCCACGTCGCGGATCTCGCAGATGCGCATCTTCTGGCGCTCGATGCCCTCGGAAGCACCCCACAAACAGCTGATTCCAAGCCCTGCAACTTTAGGCCGTTGATATACAACTTAGGTAACGGAAAGGGCTTCAGCGTGCGCGAAGTCATCGAATCTGCGCGCCGCGTCACGGGGCATCCGATACCTGTTGAAATCCATCCACGCCGTGCCGGCGATCCCGCGGTTCTGGTTGCGAGCTCTGAAAAAGCCATCCACGAACTCGCGTGGAAGCCGCGCTACACCCAACTCGACGACATCATTCGCACCGCCTGGGTCTGGCACCAGATACGCTACGGACTCTAGATCCGGCGTTTTGCTGCGCAGCACGATCTAGGCGCCGCGCAAATGGGTCTTGAGTTCATCGAAGGCAGTTTCAATCTCCCCGCGCTCATGATACGCGCCGCCTGTGGCCTCCTGTCCTGGACACAGATACAAAATGACACGAATCACACTAAATGAACAGTATTATGGCTAGCGCACGCGCCAATCGGAATATCGTCATTCTTTGCAGAATCCTGACAATTCCTTGAGACTTCCCTGACGCCCCAGGGAGAAAATACACTCACAAGAAGCAGGGCGGCCAATGGCAAAGAACCAGGCACAGGATCCGCGGCGGTTACTCGTGCTGTTCCTCATTGCCACCCTTGCGCCGGCGGCCTGCCTGGCATGGCTCGGATGGCGGATGGTAGAGCAAGACCGCATACTCGAAGGCCAGCGGATCGAGGAGAGGCGGAATCAGGCAGCCGACCTCGCAGCTGCGTCCTTCCAGCGAATCCTCGCCGAAGCGGAGGAGACACTAACCACCTTCAGCTCGACTCGTCTTTCTCCTGGCAGCGGTCTCGGGTATGGCGCGGCATTAGTAGCACTCGGCAGGACCGGAGTGCTAGAGCGCGCGGGGACGTTTCTGCCGTATTATCCGGGCACGGCGCCGCTGGCGCCTCCGCTTCCGGCCCAATTAGCCGAGGCGGACGAACTCGAATTGCGCAAGAACGATCTTCCAGGCGCGCTCCGTGCCATCGGCGGGCTGGCCAACAGCGGAAATCCGGTTCAGCGTGGGGAAGCCATCCTGCGCCTCGTCCGCATCGAGCGAAAGCAAGGCAACATCTCTCAGGCCCTCGAAGCTCTCAAAAGACTGGGTGATCTGAGTGATACCCCAGTGGGTGGGCTGCCGGCCGCACTCGAAGCCCGCCAGGGCCGGGCCCTGATCTTTGAGTCTATTGGACGCCACACCGAACTCCAGTGCGAACTCGCGTCCGGAACCGAGCATGAGATTTTACGCATGAACGATGACACTGGCTACATGAACTATGCTGCGGTTTCTTCGGACGGGCATTCTATTGCAGGTCCCTGGACCGATCCAGCGGGAAAGGAGTCGAGACTAGAGGTGCTGTCATTAGCAGGAGGTGCCCCGCGCATACTTTTCCATTCACCAGGCTCGAATTCAATTCACTCGGTAACCTGGACACGCGACGGTCGCTCAATCGTCTTCCAAAAGGTTTTAAGCGCCACGAACGGCGGATGGGAATGGTGGATAATTCCGGTAAACGAAGGAGCGCCGCGGAAGCTGGCGTTTACATCCAGTCTGATCAACGATCTGCATATTCACCCAGACGGGCGCCATGTGATATTCATAGACGGCGCGGACAAAGCGGAGATCTGGGCATTCGAGAATCTTCAGCCCACCCTGAGTGCGAAGAAGTAAATGTTCACGGTAACTCGCACTCGCAGCCGCGATGAACATTCCTCTGGGGCTAGACCTCTACATGCCAGCCCCGAAATAATGAGGGAATTTCTGATAGCTATCGAGACGCTGGAAGCAGCCGTTATGCCGGCATAACCAGCTATGCCCCCGGAGTAACCCCAATCCTGTCCGTTTAGTTTCGATTGCGGTTACCATTGAGGTACGCGCCTTCCCCCCCTGTTTGTGGGATTTGGTCTTTCGATTCCCTTGCATATTCTGGCCTGAGTAGTTACCTCGACTTGCAAGGGTGTGGGATGCCTCACCCATTCAGTGCGGGAACGGTCGTCTGGGGCAACCGTTCCGGTTCCCATTGGTTCAGCATCAATACTGGTGGACAGGGCGTGTTTAGCCGGCATTGTGGCAGAGTTGAGGGAAAGCGGACACGGTAATGCAAAGGGGACGCGCGATGATCCTTCCGGGGGTTTCAGTTCGACCGGAGCGGATAGGCAGCGGCATGACGAGCCGAATCGGTTTTGCGTGGATGCTTCTAATTCTGTTTGGTGCCGGGAGGCTAGCATCACAGGAAGCTACGCAGATTCAGGCCCAGGACAAAACATGGATAGAGGCCCGAATACGGGCCCAGGAAACACCGCAAGCAACGCCAGGGTCAACGCAACAACCTTCTTTGAAGCCCAATCCGCTGGAGACGCTGCGCAATTTTGAACCGGCAACGGATGAAGCGTACCGGCTTGGCAAAGGTGACGAAATCACGGCGGACTTTGCCGGTCGGCCTGAAATGCTTGTCAAAATGATCGTCGGTCCGGATGGGTGCATCACACTCCCGCTGGCGGATGACGTAATGCTGTTTGGGATTACACGTTCAGAGGCTGCCAAGGCAATCGAATCTGCGCTGGCGAGTTACTATACAAACTTCGCGGTCCAGATCACTGTTACCAAGTACACGGCTAACCGGGTTTTGCTGTTGGGTGCTGTCGATCATCCCGGCATGTTCACGTTCGACGGCACACCGACACTGCTTGAAGTCCTGGCCCGCGGTGGAGTTGAGGCTGGGCCCAACCAATCCGGCCAAACTCCCGAGATCAACCAGGTTCCCGAGCGTTGCGCAATCTACCGCGACAGCGACCAGGTAGTGTGGGTTGAACTGAGGGCGATGATGGAGGCCGGCAATGCGCTGGCCGACTTGCGCCTGCGCCGCGACGATGTTGTCTACGTACCGAGCATTAACGAGCGCTTTGTTTCTGTACTCGGCGAGGTGCTGCATCCGGGTGCCATTCCATTGGCTTACTACTCGACACTGGCAAGCATTCTGGCTCAAGCCGGTGGATTAACCGATCACACGGGCAACAATCCGCATTTACAGGTAGTGGACCCGGCCAGCGGTAGCTCGCATATGGTTTCGCTCAAGGACCTGCTCAATCCGGCGAAGTCGATGGAAGTGACGCTGAAGCCAGGAGAGATCATCTTTGCGCCCAAGAGCGTGTTCTATACGGGCACCTACGTTCTTGAGCGGCTGAGCCCACTGGTGACCGTGGCTACGTTGGCGTTTTACGCGGGGGTATTATGAACCTGCAGCGCGGTCAGTCCGCTCCCACGCCTCGACGCCGTAAAGACGATGTCGCTCCAGGCATGCCGCATCCTGTGAACAGCTCTGTTGCGATCGGCAACGATGACCGGCCATTCTTCCGCCTGAACCTGCGGCGCGCTCTTCAACTGCACCGCGGACTTGCTATGGGGATTGCTTTGGCCGGTTTGCTGCTGGCCATGGCATACATGGCGATGACGTGGCCGGTGTATACAGCGCAGAGCGAGATTTATATCCAGCCTGTGCAGCCGAGGGTGATGACGCAGAGCAATGATCAGGGCTGGTCCATCAATTCCACTGCCTACGATTCGTTTGTTCAGCAACAGGTGCAAAGCGCCTCCAATCCCGAAGTGTTGGTGAACGCGCTCCACAAGCTGGGGCCCGGCACATGGCAGAAGAGTGACGAGAGCGAACAGGCTGCGGCCGAGCGGCTTGGACGATCCATTGAAGTGGCGCGGGCAGGGACCAGCTACGAGGTTACGATTACAGCGCGGGCGCGGGACCCGCAGTTGTCAACGCAGATCGCCAACGCCGTTGCTTCCAGCATTGTGGAGAGAGCGTCGGGCGAGGGACATGCCGGGGATGCGCAGAGAATCATCGTCCTGGGTGCGGAGCGGGATCGAATACAAAATGAACTGAACGCCGACTATGCCGAGCAGGACGCGCTGAACAAGCAGCTAGGCATGGCTGCGGTGGGAACCGCGGCACCGGACCTGATCGACAACGCCATTGGCAAGATTCGCGAGGAACTGATCAAGGCTCAGACTGAGCATGACCAGGCCGAGGCGCGGTTTGCTGCGATGAAGGCGGGGCAGGGGAGCTCCTCCGCGGCCATCGATGCCGAGGCGGATGATATGGTGTCCGCCGATGCCGGCCTGACCAGCATGAAGACGTCGCTCAACCAGCGCCGTGCCGTGCTGGTTACACAGATGGCGAACCTGACGCCTAATAATCCTGCGTACAAGCAGGACGCAGCGGAACTGGCGAAGATCAACGGCACGCTCGATTCCATGATGAAAGAACTGCGCGCCAGTGCCGCCCTGCGCATCCAGCAGAAATTGCGCACGGATCTGGAACGGACTGCTGGAGTTGAGACACGGTTGAACGGGCAACTGCGTCAATTGGCTCAGATCGCAGCCAGCGCTACGCCCAAGCTTCAGCGGGTGAATGACCTGGCTACTGATATAGTTCGCCTGCGGGCGCGTTTCACCAGCGTGGATGAGCAGTTGCACAACGTGATGCTTGAGGACAGCGCTCCCGGCGCCGTGCATTTGTCGGTGACCGCGGTGGTTCCGCTGCATCCTACGATCTCAGGAATCTTGAAGAATGCATTGCCGCTGGCGTTGGGTGGGTTGTTCCTCGGGCTGCTGGCGGCGTCCATCGCCAATCATCTTGACTCAAGGATCTACATTGCGGCGGATATCGAACAGGTGCTGGGTTATGCACCGATGGCAGTGCTGCCGGATTTCGACGAGGTCTCAGACGAGGTGGCCGCGGAGCATTTGCTGCGCCTGTCGGCGGCGATCGAGCATGCCCGCAAACAAGGCACCCTGAAGAGCTGCATCTTTACCGGGACCAGCTCCGGAACTGGTGTAACCACAGTGGTGACGCGAGTGAGAGATATCCTGGAGGCCATGGGCAGGCCGACGGTGCTGCTGGATGCTTCGGGAACTCCGCCTCCGGCGTCTCGGGCAAGTGCAGCGGTAAGCGGAATCGAAAGTGCATCGGGCCAGCCCGCCACACAAACGGGCAGCCGCTCGACGGCTCTTTTGCAGCGCGTGGCCGCGGAGACCGAGATGCAGCGCGAGAGCCTGGTACTGACTGACACTGCGCCGCTGGCTATCTCCGCGGAGACGGAATACATGGTGCGCTTTGTCGATTGCGCCATCGTGGTGCTTGAGTCCGGTGTGACGACGCGCGCGCAGGTGCTTGCCTCGCTCAATACCTTGCAGCGCCTCGAAGTGGCGGCCGTGGGATTTGTTTTAAATCGAGTGGGACTCGCGAAAGCAGATCCGGAGTTTCGCAATTCCGTGCGCGAGATTGAAAAGCATCTTCAAGCACAGAGCTTATCCGCTTCTAGGCGGGCGATGGCAAGCCGCATCTTTGACGAAGAACCTTTGCCTGAAGCTGAGCCCGTTCAAAAGGATACCTCCACGCTTGGGAGTTTAGCGCCCGAGGTGCGGAAGCCTGCTCCGGAATCCACCGTACGGTACTCGTCTCCGGAAGTTCCTTTGTCCGTGGAAGTTCCACAAGTGTCCGAGGCCGTGGCAGAAGAGCCACGGCATCCAGAGCCAGCGCCGTTATCATCGCAGCCTGCGCCGAGCGTGAATTCAGAGGTTCCATGGTGGTTGCTGGATTCGACTCCGGAGACCATTACGAAGTACCCACTGCCGGCAAAGGCGCGCGAATCCGCCCGGCCTGCTCCCTCTACACCGGAGTTGGAGCCGGAGGCGTCTCCGGCTTGGCCCTGGGAAGACAGCCCAAGCTGGCGAGGTGGCTTCGGTCGCCAGGTTGTTCCGGATGCGGCTTCCGAGGCCGGAGCGGAGATCGCTGAGGAAGTCGCTCCGCAAGAAACGCCACAATTAGACGCAGAAAAGAACCCATATGAGACTGAGTCGCGGCTGAAAAGTCTGAGGGGCGTGCTCTTCTCGCTGGGGCTGAAGAATCTAAGCAAGTCAAAAGGATATACACAGGCGGATGAGGAATCGTCTCTGCCATTGGAGAACGAACCCGAACGGACGGTGCTTGCGCGCCGGTTTACGCCATTTGCTGAACCCGATCCGGTTGCGGCCAACCCGGCCAAAGCTGAAGTTGCAAGTGCGCCTGCAAGCCCAGTGATGGCGGAGCCCGAGTTTCTTCCCCCGAGGGAATTCGTTCCGATAAAGGATAGTGAGGCATCACGGGAAACCGGTTCATCTCCCCACTACGATCTTCTGGATGAGGATGACGACATACAGACCCTGCCTTCAAGGCGCGGCCAATACAAGAGAAGGAATTGACGGCTGCATTTTACTCCATGAGCTGAAGAGCGCCATGCCAACGGCGAGGAGTGCCTTCATTTCCTGTTCTCAAACATACCTGTGATTCGTATCACGAAGCCGTTTCGCGTTTCGACGCTAAGATGGTTACCCGTAAGGCCCCTCTACCAGCGAGACTGCGATTCCTTTACGGGTTCGCCGGCATCTGGGACCAGAACACATTTCAGAGGTGAAAAAATGACGGGTTTTGTCCCGGTAATGTGGTCCGTTTGGGGTTTGTTGGTTATCCTGCTTGCCTTAGTCAACCTGTATGCGTCGAGACTGGCTCGCGACGAAGAGGACCAGATTTTTCTTGGTGAAGGGTTCACGCAGGAAAGGTCTGCACAGGCGGAGATTGTGGCAAAGGTCGCCAAGGTTGAGCCGGTGAAGCGGATGGTATTGTGGGCGCTGGGTGCGATGACGGTGTTCGTGCTTGGATACTACGTGCTGGATATCATCAGACAATTCAGATAGGCAATTTATACAGGCCGTTATCTAGAACGCCAGTAATCCCGCGAGCCCCAGCGGCTAGCTTCTGCCGCCAAGGGCGGGAGCTAAGGGCGAACTGAGTACTGTCTGCGGCATCCTAGTGGATGACGTTGAGTTGCACAAGAATATCGCGTATGTAGTAGACGATTACAACGACCGTCATGGCTAAAGCTAGCCACTTGGCCACGCGCAGCGGCGCCTCAACCTTGTGGACTCTTGCCACGATCGCCATCTGGGCAGCCCTTTCGTGATCGAATGAGTCATCCAGAAATATCTGGTCGTCCTCATTCTTCTCCAGGCTCCCGCGATAGATATGGAGTGAGAGCATCAGAACAACGAATGCCCCCCATACCGTCCACATAATCGGAACAAATGTCATTCTCCACCTCCCATTGGCTTTCTGGTTCCAGATACCGGCGAGGCCGTAGCGGAATCGCGGCCTCGCTGGTAGAGGGGCCTTACGGTTGACCATGATAGTCCCGAATGGGTACCGTTGTGTTGATTAATTTTCCAGATGGGCCCTTTTTTGCCCTGATCGGCGCCCGGTCCGGCCCGGAATCGGGTCACCCTGAACTGGCTGGGAAGCCCAGCCAATCCTGCGACCTGCACCCCGCTGGTTGCATCTAACGGAACAGATGGTACGAAAGGGGGCTTGTATCCCCGCTTGCCTAACGGTACAGTTATAGGTAACAGCAAGCAATCCACCATCCCCGGAGAGACTATGGCCACCGTAACCGCATCACCGGCACAGGAAACCGAAAAGAAATCCCCTCTATTTCTGACCCCGTCGGCCATTGCCAAGGTCCGCGAGATCATGGCAACCCAGGATCCACTACCGGCAGGGCTGCGCATTGGCGTGGTCGGCGGCGGCTGCTCCGGCTTCCAGTACTCGATGGCCTTCGAGAACCAGAGCGGCATGATGGATAAGGTCTTTACTTTCGAGGATTTGAAGGTATTTGTCGACGCCACTTCGTTGATGTACCTGAACGGATGCATTGTGGACTACGTGGAGACACTGGAAGCAGCCGGGTTCAAGTTTGATAATCCCCAGGTGAAGTCAACCTGCGGCTGCGGCTCCTCCTTCAGCGTCTAACGACCGCGTTCCAACTTGGTTGTCTCTCGCACAAAAGGCCCGCCCCCTTCCGGGGACGGGCCTTTTGTATTTTCTGGCTCGTTGGAATGGGGCCCGGGGTCTCGGCCTATTGCTGGGGGGGAGCCGGCGTAGGCGGTGGGGCAGGGTTGGAACCGGTGCCTGAACCGGAGCCTGGGCCGATGGCGGTTCCAGCGCCAAAGCCTGAACCGCCGATTGGGGTGCTGGTGCTGCTGGCCGGCTGACCGATTGCTCCGGTGTTGCCCGAAACTGTCCTCATGTCGGTGAGCGGGTCGTAGACGAACTCCCACTCGTTGTAGTGGTTCTTCTTCTTGAAAATCAGGATGGACTCCCGGGGGCTGGCGGGTGAGAAGCCAATGATGCCCGCGCCGCCGAAGGTCTGTCCGCTGAGGCCGGTATCGGAGCCTGAAGGGCCGGTTGAACTGGTACTTCCGGTGCTTCCGGCGGAGGATCCGGTGGGACTGCCGGCCGTGGGTGTGGTCGAGCCAGGGCCGGCTCCGGAGTTGCTGGAGCCGAAGAGCGAGCTGCTGCCGATGGAGGAGCCGGGTCCACCGATTGTCGAGGCTCCGTTGATTCCGTTTCCACCACTGGGTCCGGTGCCGGCCATGACCGAGCCGCCGGCAGAGCCTGCGCCGGGGATGGGCTGGCCGAAGAAGCCCAGTGTCTGGGTCTTGGCCTGGCCAAAGCGGATGGGTTTCCAGTCATCCTTGCCGGTCATCGGGTCGGTGTATTTTTTGCGCAGGAAGCGGATTTCGCTGGTCTTGACCAAGGCGTCGATATTGGGCGGATAGGCGTTGAACTTTCTGTAATAGAGTTGGACGGCGCGGGTGTACTGCTTGCCGCGCTCCATGGTTTCGCGCTCGCGATCGAGCTGGATTTCCTTGGCGACTCTGGGCGCGGCAACGGACAGAGAGATGGTGAGAATCGCCAGCATGAAGATGACCCAGATGAGGATGTATCCCTCTTCAGAAGAATGAGGCAGGCGGGTTGGATTCGGTCTGGTCATTGTCGTAATTCGATTCTCATGAACGAACCGGGTTGAGAGTTCTTGCTCCCACCCTTTCGTCAGAAAAGCAACTGCAGGTTCTTCGACTTCGCTCCGCTCAGAATGACAGAAAGTGTGGGGGCACGGGGCGGTTACTGGCGGCTAAAAGGCTGTTAGAGCCAATGTCTGCGTGTTGTTGTAGGCCATGTCGGTGATCTGAACGCTGCCCGGCTTTATGGCGCCGACCTTGTAGCGATGATCGACAATCTCGCCGACTTTGGCCATGAAGATGTCGTCCCCGTGGGTGAAGAAGGCTTGCAGGGATTTGTCCGGGGCCAGGGTGTAGCCAAAGTATTTGAGGTCGATGGCCGGCGGACTGGGCGGAGCGGTCACTGCGGGTACAGTGACGACCGGCGCGCCGGCACGGGCGCTCTTAACCGGTGTTTCAATCACTACTGGGGCGGAATCGGCTGAGAAGATGTTCCGGCCGGTCCCGGCGTAGTGCACGTCTTCACTCTGTGACAGCTTGTCAAAGTGCAGAGTGGGATCGATGCCGGCGTTGGTGAGCATTTCTGCGTCGGGCTCTACAGGTGCTGAGGATGATCCAGCAGCTGGGCGGTTGCTGGCTGTCGCAGTTGGAACTGAACGCAGCGTTGGTGCAGGACCAGCAATCGCCTTGTAGAGCTGCCAGCCGCCGTAGCCGAGAATGAAGCTGAACAGCACAATGACCAGGTAGACCTGGCGCTTGTTTTCGGTTCCAAGTTTCATGGCCATGGCTACTCGACCTCCCTGGCTGAAGCGGAAGTCACGGGAGCAGCTTGCTCGTCTGCTTGCGGAGTCTGAGGCAATCCGCTGGCAGCAGCATCGGCATGGCGCAGCCATGTGGAAACGCTGAGCCGCAGATTGACCTGCCCGCCCTGTTGGCCGGTGAGGGCCATTGAACGGATCACGAAGAAGGTCTGGTCGCGCTCCAGGCTGTTGACGAAGCGCATGATCTGCGAATAATCGCCGCTGATGCCCGCTTCCATCAAGATTTCCGTCAGGTCCGGTCCGGGTTTTCCTTGCGAGTACTGAACGCGCGTGAGCCGTACCCCGGAGGCGACTTCGAGGTCGCCAATGCGTGCGGAGATGGAGGAATAGTTGCGCGGGATGCGCTTGTCGTAGAAGCTCTGCATCTGCGAGCGAGTTTCATCAACACGCTTGTCAAGACCGCGCAGGGGGCCGGTTTGAAGGTCCATCGCCTTCAACTCAACCTGCTTGCCGGCCAGGACGTCCGTGGAGTGGCTGTTAGTAGCAGCCCAGTCCAGGCCGAGCCGGACAGACAATCCAATTACCAACACAAGCAGAACTGCGAACCCGGCATAGTGCCAGGTGAGCGGGGATTTCAGATGCTCGCTCCACAGAGAGGTCGGCTGGCCGTTGCTCATTGTGGACCTCCGGGCGTTGGATTGGATTTGCGCGCCGGGCCGGTATATGGTGGCCGGATGTGCCGTTGAACGAACTCGGAATTTGTTTGTGGAGCTGCGGGCGATTCTTCGGAGCCGTCGCTGGTGGTGGTCGCCAAATTTTTTGAATTTCCGGCCGGTCTGGTTTCCTGCGGCGAAGGCGGATTGTACTCGGCCAGCAGATCGAAGTTGAATCGGTTGGAGGCGCTTACCGGTTCTAGCCGCTGGTTGGGACCGTTGTTGGTCTCGGAGTTTTCACCTACGATGCGAGGCTCGAGAAAACGCTTGGAGTGTTCCAGGTTCCGCACAAGGTCCACGGAGCGGTCGCGTGGGCCGACGACGCGGAGATGGAGTGTAATGTGTCCGTCCTTGTTGCGCACAGGTTCGATGGTGGACACCATGACGCCGCCTGGCAGAACCGTTTCGAGATTCTCCATGGCCAGGGTCCAGGAGAAAGCCTTCTCATCGAAGAGCTTGTTGAGTGCGTCAGCCTGGGCTAGCAACTGCGCGTTGTCGGGCCGTTTCATCAGGGCCTCGTAGCTCTGCCGCTCCTGGGTGACGCGGGCGATTTCGCCGTCGAGAGAGTGCTCGCGGGCGCGGGCTTCCTCGGCTTTCTGATGCAGAGCGCGCAGGCCGAGTCCGAGGGCAATTGCCAATAGGGCAAGAATGCCCATGCCGATGCGCAGGTGCTTGATGGCCGGCCCGAGATCGGCGAAGGGGCGGGTAGCGAGATTGAGCGTGATGCGCATGAGTTAGCTTGCCCCCGCCAAAGCGCCGGCGGTTCCGGCAATGTTTGCGTGGCCGAGCGAGGTCATGGCTCCGGTTTCGGGCCGCGGCGCGAGATCGATGACATTCAAGTCAGGGTTGTCGATCCAGCAAGCGAACTCGGAAGTTTCGTAGCAGCCTGCGTAATGGAGTTGGCGCACGGGCGCCTGGAGCTTATCTTCAAAGTAAGCTGCCGCCACGGCGACGCCACGCTGAATTTCTGAGAGGCGGAGGGCGGGATTTTCAGGCAGGTCGAGAGTGCGATGGAGCAACAGGTCACTGCCGTTGGTGATCGAAGTGGTGAGCGCGAGTGGACTCAGATTGGCGGCAAGCACGGCCTCCATGGAATCGATGGCTTCAAGAGCAGCCAGGCTGGAGGGCAGAACAGCGCCCGGATCGTATCCGGCTGCGCGGATTGCGGCTTCATATTCGGCGAGGATGGGACCGGGCAGAACGGCGGTGAGAACCTTCAACTCAGTCCTGTCCTGGGTTAGCACTTGGTAGCTGACTCCTGCGTGCTCCACATCGAAGGGGACCATCTTGCGCAGACGGAAACGCAGCACCTGGATGGCTTCAACGGGCCGGGCGGGCAGGGAATCGAAGTCCAGCATGAAGACCCGGACCGCAGTGTCGGGCAGGACCAGCGTGACGGCGCGGGTACGCGGCGAGACATGGCCAAGGGAGGAGCGAATGGCGGAGGCAACTGTCTCTGCGTCACGGATGTTGGGCTCGCCGATGCCGGGGATCAGCGCACCGGACGGCAAAGGGACGAATGCGTAGACGGGCGCTTCTCCCGATCCCGGCAATGCGGCGCCCAGAACTCCCTCAGGAAAAAGCTCCACCGCAGCCGGGGGACGACCACCGGGCTGGGTGCCAATTCTCGTCTTGCGCAGGATAGATCTCACTATCGGGATGCCTCAATGAATGTTACTTTGTTGATCTCCTTGAGTGTCGTGAGGCCGCGTCGCACGCGCTCAAGTGCCGATTCGCGCAGGAAGCTCATGCCTTCTTTTTGAGCCAGCTTACGGACTTCAGAAGTGGGCTTCTTATCCAGAATCAGCTCGCGGATTGGGTCGGTCAAATCGAGCAACTCGTGAATCGCGGTGCGGCCGCGGTAGCCGGTTCCTCCGCACTCCATGCAGCCGGTGCCCTCTCGGAAACCGAAGCCGTGCCACTCGGCGGGGTTAAGGCCGCTGATCAGCAGAGCGTCATCGTCGTAGTAGACGGTGCGTGCGCAGTATTCGCAGATAGTTCGGACAAGGCGCTGGGCCAGGATGCAGTTGAGTGCTGAGACGAAGTTGTAGGCCTCGACTCCCATGTTGAGGAAGCGGCCGAGGACGTCGACGACGTTGTTGGCGTGGACGGTGGTGAAGACAAGATGCCCGGTGAGCGCGGAGTTGATGGCAATCTGTGCTGTCTCCTGGTCGCGGATTTCGCCGACGAGAATCTTGTCCGGGTCATGGCGCAGGATGGAGCGCAAGCCGCGCGCGAAGGTGAGCCCCTTCTTCTCGTTCACAGGAATCTGGGTGATGCCGCGAATCTGGTACTCCACCGGGTCTTCGATGGTGATGATCTTGTCTTCGTCACTCTTGATTTCGTTAAGCGCCGCGTAGAGGGTGGTGGTTTTTCCGGAGCCGGTTGGGCCTGTGACCAGCACCATGCCGTACGGTTCGCGAATATAGCGGCGGAAGCGACGCAGGTCCTCTTCTGCGAAGCCGACCACGTCAAGAGTGAGGTGACGGAACTTCTCGCTCATCGACTCCTTGTCGAGTACGCGGAGGACGGCGTTTTCTCCATGGATGGTGGGCATGATGGAGACGCGGAAGTCGATGAGCCGGTTCTTGTAGCGAACGCGGAAACGGCCGTCCTGGGGAACTCGGCGCTCGGCGATGTCGAGCTCGCTCATGATCTTGATGCGGGAGAGGATGGTGGTGTGATGCTCGCGGGCGATGGGCGCCATGGCTGCCTGCAACACGCCGTCGATGCGGTACTTGACGACTACGGAATCATCGTTGGTCTCGATGTGGATGTCGGAGGCGCGGCGTTCGAGTGCGGTGAAGATGGTGGTGTCAACGAGGCGAATGATGGGGCTGATGTCTTCTTCGCTCGTCAGCTTCTCAATGGAGATGTTCTCGTCCTGGTTGTCGTCGCCGGTGAGTACATCGAACGTGAGACCTTCGCTGGCTTCATCGAGAACGCGCTGCGACTGCTCGGTCTTCTTGAGCAGGTCGGTGATTTGCGAGAGAGTGGCCACGCGGGCAAGAATGCGGTGGCCAAGCAGGCCGGAGATTTCATCCAGCACCATGAGCCGCGAGGGGTCGCTGACCGCGATCACCAGCACCTCCTGCTGCTGCTCGATGGGCACGAAATTGTAGCGGAACATCAGCTCTACGGGCACTGTGCGCAGCAGATCGTGCTGAATCTTGAAGTTCTTCAGGTCGACGAACTCGGCGTGATATCGGTGGGCTAAGGCTTCGGCCTGGGCGCGCTCGTCAAGACTGGTGGGCACCGGTAGTGTAATCACATTCGCGTCAGCCATTGCGGATTACCCCTATCCCCCGCTTACCTGGCCCAGCGAGAAGATGGGCAGGTACAGCGAGATGAGAATGAAGACCACGACCACGCCCATGATGATGAGAATGGCCGGTTCGATCAGTGCCAGGGCCGCGGCCAGCGCGGTGGATACGTCCTCTTCAAAAAACTCGGCAACGGAGTTGAGCATCTGCGGGAGGGCGCCGGTCTGCTCGCCTACTGTGATCATCTCCGAGGCGAGGTCGGGAAAGACGCCGGTGTTTTCCAGAGACTCGGCCAGGCTTTTGCCTTCGCGCACCGTGCCGATGGAGGAGTAGACGGCTTTCGAGACCCGGCGGGAGGAGATGGCGCGGGCCGCGGTTTCCAGCGAAGGCACCAGCGGCAATCCGCCGGTGAGTAGCGTGGAGAGCGTGCGCGAGAAGAGCGCAACCTGGTACTTGAGCCAGATTTTGCCGAAGACAGGCAGCCCAACGCGGACGCCATCGATAAAGTCCCGGCCGCGCTCGGTGATTGAGAACCGGTAACCTGCCGCGGCGATAGCCAACGCGATTAAAAACAGCCAGAGGAAGTTGTGGTGCAGCCACTTGCCGAAGGCGAGCAGGCCCATGGTCATGGCCGGCAGCTTGGAGCCCATCTGGTCATAGAGCACCGCAAATTGCGGCACCACCACTGCGAGCAGAAAGATCATGAGCCCGATCACCAGCGTCATCAGGAGTGCCGGATAGATAAGCGAGGCAGTCAGCTTTTTGCGGAAGGTAAGCGAAACCTTCTGGAAGTTGACGTAACGCTCCAGCACTTCGATCAGGTTGCCTGAGCGCTCGCCGGCCAGCAGGGTGGTGGTGTACATGACCGGAAAACCGCTCTGAGCCTCGAAGGCCGCCGACAGTGCCTCGCCAGTCTTGACGCGGTTTGAAACGTCTTCCAACTGCGCGGCGAACTGGGCGTTCTTCTGGATCTTGCCGAGCATCTTGAGAGAGCCAAGAATGGGCAGACCGGCACGGATGAGGGTAAGGAACTGCTGGTTGAAGATGAGAAACGGCTCGAGCTTGACCTTGCGCCGTGACAGGCCTCCAAAGCCGCCACGGGCGCGGACCGAGAAAACATGGTAGCCGGCATGGGTGAAGCGGCTACGCAGCTCTTCGGCGGTGGCCGCCGTCTGCACCTGCTCCTGCACGCGTCCACGCTCATCGGCCAACTTGATAACGAACTCTGCCATGCTTCTTCTCGCCGGACCGGAAGTTCCGGCATTTCCAAGAGGTTTTTGCCCGTTTTCAGGGTACCAGCTTCTGCTGCCTGTGCTCGTAATGGATAGACGCGAAAGGAACTAGCAGCGCTCAAAGAAGGCCGGGGCTTCCCGGTGGTTTGACCCCTCCCGGATAATTCCTGAAAAAACAGGTTACGCGAGACAAAAATGGCATGCACAGGCCACCCCAGGTATAGGATGCAGACTCCGGGAGCCCCAATTCAAAGCCCGGCGAAAGAGGAGGTAAGTTCATGATCGGAGAACAGATCGGTGAAACCAAAGGCAAGAGAACGGTCCGGCGGGTCATTTCCGTTGACCCTCCAACCGCGGAAGTATCGTTTGAAGACACCGGGCAGATGCTGGGTATCCCCATGGCTGGCATGGGCACCTATACGTCGGTCGTCAGTCCAGATGGTTCAATTCTTGGCCATGGTCAGGGGATGAACATGACGAACGATGGCGAGGCGGTCGTCTGGACCGGGGCGGCTTCAGGCAAATTCGGACCTGGCGGCTCGGTGAGTTACCGGGGCATGTTGTTTTTCAAGACCACTTCAAAGAAGCTGACCAAGCTTAACAACACCTGCGGGGCCTTCGAATACGAAGTGGATCCGGTCGGCAACACTGTTTCCAAAATCTGGGAATGGAAGTAGGCTACCGGCCATTGTTGCGTCCGGCTCGATCCCCTTTTTCAATCTGAGTTCCATGCCAATCGATTGATCCGCCGGGCGTCCTGAGCCTCGTTTCTGAGGTCCGTTCATCCACACCTCCCCCAACAAACACTGCATACTCACTGCTCTACGGCAGGGTACTCCAGATCTCGACTTTGATAAATGGGTATCTCATCGGCTTCATTCCCGCTATAAAGCGCCGTTTTGAGTCTGCTCAGCGCCTTCAATGAACCTGTATCCTGATTGCATTCCATTTAGTGCCCGGCACTGAAGGGCAGCGGATTGGCGCAGAGGATGGATTCGATGGGGCGGAAAAGCCAGTTGGGGTTTGGCGCGACACCGCGGGCTTTCCTGGGGAAGAGACGGCGGGAGATTGGCGACCTCGTTGCTGCAGGAACGCTTGCAGCCATCTTCCTGTCGGGGTGCCATTCGACAACGGCGACTGCTGTTGCTGTTCCTTATCCACACGATCTCGGGCAGGTGAGCTTCGCTGTGGCGGGCGACGTGATTCCGCACCAGGCGGTGCGCGAAGCCGCCGCAGCGGCCGGGCACGACACAGAGGGATGGGCCGCGCTCTTCAACGGCGTGAGCGATGTTTTCCATAGCGCGGATTTTGGCTTCGTTAATATGGAAACGCCGGTGGCTCCGGCTCATTCGCGCGGTTCCAAGCCGTTCATGTTCGACGCGCCTGTGGCACTGCCTGAGGCACTGAAGGCCAGCGGCATCAAGATTGTTTCGTTCGCCAACAACCACGTGATGGACCAGGGATGGGCGGGATTTGCCGAGACTCGCGAACATCTGCGCGAGCAGGGGTTGCTGTTTGCCGGCACGGGCGATACGGCACAACAGGGCTGGCAACCGGTGATTACCGAGGCCAATGGGATCAAAGTCGGTTGGCTGGGTATGACTCGCTGGTTGAATGGCAACCGCAATCCCGACAAGGACGACCAGCCGCACGTGAACTTTTTTCCTTATCCGGGAGAAGCTGGCGGCGCGCCGGGAATAGACGAAGCGGGAGTGATTGAAGCGGTGAAGGCGGCGCGCGCGCAGTGCGATCTGCTGGTAATTTCGATTCACTGGGGGATTGAGTATGCGACTGCGCCGCGGCCGGAAGATATCGATGTGGCGCACAAGATGCTCGACGCCGGCGCTTCAGTGATTGTGGGCCATCATCCGCATGTGCTGCAGCCGGTGGAGACCTACAAGACGGCGGACGGGCGCAACACGGTGATCTTCTATTCGCTTGGAAATTTCTTGTCGAATCAGTCGCGAACTTATGTTGACGGGCTGATGCCGGACAAAGACGGCGATCCGCGCGACTCGATGATCGGGCTTTTTTCCGCAGTGCGCAGAGACTACGGGCCGGGCGGCGTGCGCGTGGAGTTGGGGCGCGTGGGGATTTTGCCGGTGTGGGGAGAGAACAATCGCAACGACCTGGCTAGCGGGCGTACGAAGACGCCAGTGATTCATCCGGTACTGATCGATCGCGAGATGCCTCGGCTGCAAAGCAGATTGGATGAGTTGAACAAGATTGCGGAAGCGAATAAGGCGAACCCGAGTATGCCGGCGCTGACCGCCGAACAGCAGAAGGAATTCATTGAAGTGACGAATCAGTTGAAGGTGCTCGACGACCGGCGCCAGAAGATCCTAGCCCGCACGGGCGATGAATATGTGACCGATCCGCCGAAGGTGTCGGGTAAGCCCTAATAGCCGCTGGCGACTAGCCAGGCTTCGGTGAGTTCGAGCTCTGGTTTCTTTTGGGCCTGCATTTGGGCGTGTGCCAGCTTTACCAGCACATCGGCTTCCACGTTTACCGGCGCGCCCGCGCTGAGCGTGTGGAGATTCGTGCGCCAATAAGTGAGAGGCAGAATCGCGATGGTGATGGTCTCGCCGTCGAATTCGGCGATGGTGAGGCTGATGCCTTCGACCGCTACGGAGCCTTTGTGCACCATCCAGGGGCGGACGTTTTCGGGAACACGAACTTTTAGGGTCCAGTCGCTGGTCTGGATGTCGAACTGAGGGCTTGATCGAGGGACGACAGGCTCGAGGGCGGTCATGATGCCGCAGCCGTCTACGTGGCCTTGCACAATGTGCCCGCCGAGAGGGCTGCCGGCGGCGGTGGGCAGTTCGAGATTGATCTTTGCACCGGGGGCAAGGGAGCCGAGCGATGTCTTATCCAGGGTTTCCTGCGCGAGGTCGGCGTGGAAGAGATTGGGGTCGACGTCGAGGGCGGTGAGACAGACGCCGGAGACGCCGAGTGAGTCGCCTTCGCGAAGACGGCCAGCGAGGCCGGGAGCTTCGACGGTGAGACGGCGAACGCCGCCTGTGTCCTTGAGGCTGACGATGGTGCCGGTCTGCTCGATGATGCCGGTGAACATGCGTCTATTTTAAGCGGTCGGGGTCGGGGATCGGTCGGGATCGGGCCTAGTTGCCGGCTTCTTCGAGGGCGGGGTCAAGTGGGGGTTCGATGGCGGCGAGGGCTCGATAGGTGAAGTAGAGGCTGGCGCGCCAGCGGAGGATCATGCCGAAGGCCAGCACAAAGAAGAGGCCGCCGGTTTGCTCGAGGGTGAGGATGGAGTCGAAGTAGCCGCGGGCGAAGTAGCGGACTGCGGCGAGCACGACGATGACGGCGAAGAAGGCGCCGGAGCGCTTCATCATGATGGCGTCGCCGTCGCGGCGCAGGCTCGAAGTGATGAGCAGCGGCCAGGCGAGTACGATGGCGCCAATGAGAAACGCGCTAATGGCCCAGGTGAGCGGGAAGCGGAAGGCGGGGACGAAGAACATGCAGAAGCCGGTGGCCATGCCCATGGGTGGGATGAGCAGCTTGCGCGCAGTCACGGCGGAGCGGCCCTCGCGGACGCGCCAGACGAGCACGACGCAGAGCCCAGCGAGGGAGACAACAGCCGTGATGAGGGGCGACGCAACCATGAAGCAAACCTTTCAAAGTCCGACGGGCGGGAAGGGCCCTGAATCAATTATAGGTTTGACGTTGGGAAGACGCGAGGCGGTGCAGAGTTTGGGCTAGTTTTGGGCGGCATTCCCTCAAGGCTGAAGCCCCAATTCGTTCTGAATTATTTACGTAAGGGCTGAAGCCCGTACCCTTCAAACTGATCCACCACTACGGTTTGCTTTGGGACGGCCAGGGGTCTTTGAGCAGCGAGCACAGGCCGAGGTCGTTGCCGTAGCGTTCGACTTCCACTTCGGCCATGTTGATGGAGTTGGCCATGCCGCGGAAGGCGGGGACAGCGTCGGAGCCCATGATCTGCGGGGAGACGAAGAAGTGAGCGCGGTCGACGAGGCCGCCGGCGAGCAGTGCGGTGTTAAGGCGCGTGCCGGTTTCGGTGAGCAGGGTGAGGATGCCTTCTTCGCCGAGCTGATCGAGCACCTTGCCTAGGGGGACGCGGTCGGCTTCCGCAGGGAGGACTTCGACGCGGACGCCGCGGGCGCGGAGTTCGGCGATGCGGGCATCGATATTTGAGACGGTGAAGACTACGACATCACTTTGCGCGGTGGCCACCATCTTGCAGTCGAGAGGCATGCGCAGGGCAGAGTCGAGGACCAGGCGCTGCAAGGGACGGCGGCGGCGGAGACCGCTGCGGTCGGTGAGCATGGGGTTGTCGGCGAGCACGGTGTCCACGCCGACCATGACGGCGTCTGCTTGCCAGCGCAGGGGCTGCACGGCGGCGCGGGCGGCTTCGCAGGTGATCCAGTAGGGCTCGCGCACCTGGTGCTGGCCGGGGGGCGGGGCGATGCGGCCGTCGAGGGTCATGGCGACCTTCATCAGGACCAGCGGACGCTTGTGCTGACTCCAGCGGGCGAAGCCCTCGTTGAGGCGGCGGGCTTCTCGCTCACAAACGCCGAGATCCGTCCGAAGGCCCGCCGCACGCAGTGCTTCCATGCCGTGGCCGGCGACTGCGGGGTTGGGGTCGATGGTGGCTGCGACTACACGGCCAAGACCGGACGCGATGAGTGCCTGGGTACAGGGCGGTGTGCGGCCGGTGTGATTGCAAGGCTCGAGGGTGACGTAAGCCGTTCCGCCTTTGAGGCGGCCGCCGGCATGTTGCTTGGCTTCGCGGAGCGCGACGACTTCAGCATGGTCGAGGAGGTTGTACTCGTGCCAGCCTTCGCCGGCGACCTGGCCCGAGCGGTCGAGGATAACGCAGCCGACCGTAGGGTTGGGCGAGGTGACGGCGATGCCTCGGCGGGCGAGCTCGAGGGCTCGTTGCATCCAGTAGGTGTCCTGGTCCGAATTTTGCGCGAGAGCGTTCATGTTATTCCAGCAATGAATCGACGAAGGCAGATGGGGAAAATTCCAAGAGGTCGGTCATTTGCTCGCCTACGCCTACGAAGCGGACGGGGAGCGAGAGTTCCTGGGCGATGGCTACTGCGATGCCGCCTTTGGCGGTGCCATCGAGCTTGGTGAGAACGATGCCGGTGACGCCGGCGGACTGTGTGAAGAGGCGGGCTTGCTGGAGGCCATTCTGGCCCGTGGTTGCGTCCATGACCAGCAGAACTTCATGGGGTGCTTCGGGGATGAGGCGGGCGGCGGTGCGGCGCATCTTGTCGAGCTCGTCCATAAGGCCAGTTTTGGTGTGGAGGCGGCCGGCGGTGTCGACATAAAGATCGTGAATGCCGCGGGCCTTGGCGGCCGAGATGGCGTCGTAGAGGACAGCCGCGGGGTCGCCTCCGTGTTTGGTCTTGATCATCTCAACGCCGGAGCGCGAGGCCCAGACTTCAAGCTGTTCGATGGCGGCGGCGCGGAATGTGTCGGCGGCGCACAGCAAAACGGAGTGGCCTTGCGCGCGGCTCCACGCGGCCAGCTTGCCGCTGGTGGTGGTTTTGCCGGTGCCGTTGACGCCTACTAGAAACGTGACCTTGGGGGGTGTCGCGGGCGTGGGGATTTCGCGCTGTGGGGCTTCGAGGATGGCCTGGATCTGGGCTTTGAGGAGATCGCGCAACTCGTCGCCGCCTTCGATTGCCTTGCGGAGGGCGCGGTCGCGCAAGGCGTAGAGGATGGTGTTAGTGGTCTGCACACCGAGGTCGCTGGTGAGCAGCGCAGATTCAAGGTCCTCGAAGGACTGCTCGTCGACGATGCGGGTGAGCGCGGCGATGCCTTCGATTTTGGAGGAGAGCGACTCGCGGGTGCGCGAGACAGCTTGCTTCATGCGGGCGAAGAGGCCGAGGCTTACCTCTTTTGTTGGGTCAACAGACTCTTCAGGGGTTGCAGGTGGGTCGTTCTTGCCGCCGAAAAACTTCATCATTAAGTGTCCAGCTTTAAGTCTAGAGCATCAGATAAGGGGGCCGCGAAGGGGCTGCATGGCTCCGCTGGGGCGGCTTTGGCGACTGTCTAGTGCGGCTTGTGGTCCGTTTACCGTGAAACCGTCGGGCAGGGGTTACCGACTCCGATATTCTTGATAGCAGGCCGGTTTCCCTTGTTTCTCACTGCGGCCGGTAAGGTCGGGAGCGATTTTGGTGCATTTCCAGGAACATCCTCTTAAGAAGATCCTCGAGAGTCGAATCGCCATCATTGATGGGGCAATGGGGACCACCATCCGCACCTACGGGATGACAGAAGCGGATATCCGCGGGGAGCGCTTCAAGAGCTCGACGAAGACGCTGCTGAACAACGGCGACCTGTTTTCGCTGACGCAGCCGAAGATGATCTGCGACATCCATCGGCGGTTTCTGGAGGCCGGGGCAGACATCATCGAGACGAATACTTTCGGCGCGACGAGTATTACGCAGAGCGAATTTTTTGTGGACGATCCGCGTGAGCAGGGAGGCAGGAAGGATCCTGAGTTCTACCAGAAGATCATCGACGACAAGTTTCTAAGCAGCCTGGCCTGGGAGATCAATGAGCAATCGGCGCTGCAGTGCAGGGAGTGGGCTGATCGTGTCGGGGCCGCGACGGGGCGCCAGAGATTTGTGGCGGGGGCGATCGGTCCGCTGACTGTGTCTCTTTCGAACTCGCCGGATCATGACGATGCGGGTTTTCGCGTGGTCACCTTCGACCAAGTGAAGACTTCGTACGCGGAGCAGGTGCGGGCGCTGATGGCCGGCGGGTCAGATCTGCTGCTGGTGGAGACGATCTTCGATTCGCTGAATGCGAAGGCGGCGCTGGTTGCGATCCGTGAGGTGTTCGATGCGGAGGGCAAGGAACTGCCGGTAATGATTTCGGCGGCGGTGGGACGCGGCGGCGAGACGATGATCTCCGCGCAGACCATTGAGGCGTTCTGGAATGCAGTGGAGCACGTGAAGCCGCTGTCGGTGGGGCTTAACTGCTCGCTGGGTCCCGACCTGATGTATCCGTTTCTGGAGGAACTGTCGGAGAAGTCGAACGCGGCGATCTCGTGCTATCCGAATGCGGGCTTGCCGAATCCGCTGTCGGCGACTGGGTTTGATCTGGGGCCTGAGGACATGGCTCGTTACCTGGGCGATTTTGCGCGGGGAGGGCTGATCAATATTGCCGGCGGCTGCTGCGGGAATACACCGGAGCACATTGCCGCGATTGCCAAAGCGCTGGACGGGAAACATCCGCGGGAGTGGGTTCATACTATCCCATCCTTCACAAAAAGCGTGAAGGATGGGGCACGGGTAGTTGACGATGATTCCTCTGATTCCCAGGTCTCAAAAGCGAGACCTGAGGCACCCGGCCAGGGTGTTAGCGAAGGCGAGGCCGCAGAGGCAACGGCGGATATCAGGCCGCTGCGTTTGTCGGGCTCACAGCCATTCACGCAGCAGCCAGGCGTCTTCATCCTGATTGGTGAGCGGACCAATGTGGCTGGTTCGCCGAAGTTCGCGAAGCTGATCAAGGAAGGAAAATTTGAAGAAGCTGTGACAGTCGCGCGGCAGCAGGTGGAGAACGGCGCGAACGTGATCGATATCTGCATGGACGAGGGGATGATTGATGGCGTGGCGGCTATGTCGCGCTACCTGCATCTGCTGGGCAGTGAGCCCGAGGTCGCCAAGGTGCCCTTCATGGTTGACTCGTCGAAATGGGAAGTGATTGAGGCGGGGCTGAAATGCCTGCAGGGCAAGGGCATCGTGAATTCCATCTCGCTGAAGGAAGGAGAAGAGAAGTTCCGCCAGAACGCGGCAGCGGTGATGAAGTATGGCGCTGCTGTGGTGGTGATGGCTTTCGATGAACAGGGCCAAGCCGCGACGTTCGAGGACAGGACACGTATCTGCGAGCGGGCTTACAAAATACTTGTGAACGAGGTTGGGTTTCCGCCGGAAGACATCATCTTCGA
This sequence comes from Occallatibacter sp., assembly GCA_035945795.1. GTDB lineage: Bacteria > Acidobacteriota > Terriglobia > Terriglobales > Acidobacteriaceae > Telmatobacter. The sequence goes on along the minus strand of DASYZU010000083.1, from coordinate 21,718 downwards.
CCCGAATATCCTAACCGTTGCCACCGGCATGGAGGAGCACAACAACTACGCGGTTGACTTCATCAACGCGACGCGCTGGATCAAGGCCAACCTGCCGCACGCAAAGGTCAGCGGTGGCGTGTCGAACATTTCGTTCAGCTTCAGAGGCAACAACAAAGTTCGCGAGGCGATGCACTCCGCGTTTCTTTATCACGCCATAGCGGCTGGCATGGACATGGGCATTGTGAATGCCGGGATGCTGGAGGTGTACGAAGAGATTGAGCCGGAGCTGAAGGTGCTGGTGGAGGACGTGCTGTTGAATCGGCGTGCCGATGCGACGGAGCGCCTGGTGACGCACGGCGAAATGCTGAAGGCCACAGGCGCCGGAGAGGTGGTTGAAGAAAAGAAGGCCGAGGAATGGCGCAACGGCACGGTGGAGGAGAGGCTTTCTCATGCGCTGGTGAAGGGGATTGACGCGTACATCGAGACGGACACCGAGGAAGCGCGCGTGAAGCTGGGGCGGCCGCTGCTGGTGATTGAAGGTCCGTTGATGGACGGCATGGGCGTGGTGGGCGATCTGTTTGGCGCCGGCAAGATGTTTTTGCCGCAGGTGGTGAAGTCTGCCCGAGTGATGAAGAAGGCAGTGGCGCACCTGACTCCGTTCATGGAAGCGGAGAAGCTGGCAATGGCCGCGGCTGGTCAGGAAGTGAAGGCGCAGGGAAAGATTGTGCTGGCAACGGTGAAAGGAGACGTTCACGACATTGGCAAGAACATTGTTGGCGTGGTACTGGCCTGCAACAACTACGAGGTGATCGACATGGGAGTGATGGTCCCGTGCGAGAAGATCCTCGAACGCGCCACGGCAGAGAAGGCGAACATGATCGGACTGAGCGGGCTGATTACGCCGTCGCTCGACGAGATGGTGCACGTGGCCAAGGAGATGGAGCGGCAAGGATTCAAACTGCCGCTGCTGATTGGCGGCGCGACGACAAGCCGCAGGCACACGGCTGTAAAGATTGCGCCGCACTACAGTGAGCCAGTGGTTCACGTGCTGGATGCAAGCCGGGCGGTGCCAGTGACGACTAGCCTGTTGAGTGAAGATGGGAAGGCCGCGTTCGTGGAAGAGCATCGCTCGGATTACGAGGCGCTGCGCAAGGCCCACTCCGCTCCGCGCCAGCAAGGGGTTCCGCTTGAGACCGCGCGCAAGAGGCGGACTCCGATTGAGTGGCGTGCGGAGGACCTGCCTAAACCCGAATTTACGGGTATACGCGTGCTGGATGATTTTCCGCTGGCAACGCTGCGTGAGTTTATTGATTGGACACCGATCTTCCACGCATGGGGGCTGAAAGGCTCGTACCCGCGCATCCTCGAGGACGAGCGGCAAGGTGAGCAGGCGCGACAGATCATTACTGAAGCCAATGCGCTGCTGGATCACATTATTGAGGAGAAGCTGATTACAGCACGCGGAGTTTACGGCTTCTTTCCCGCAAGCGCAGTCGGCGACGATGTGGAACTGTATAGCGACGAGACGCGTGCAAAGGTGCTGGAGCGATTCCACTTTTTGCGCCAGCAGGCGAACAAGGAAGGCAGCGAGCCGTGCCGGTCGCTGGCTGATTTTATTGCACCGAAGGAATCCGGATTGCGCGATCACATTGGCGCGTTCGCGGTGACCAGCGGGTTCGGGCTGAAGGAGTTGTGCAATAAATTCAGGGTCGAAAACGACGATTACAACGCGATTATGGCAGAGGCCCTGGCCGATCGGCTGGCCGAGGCTTTTGCCGAATGCCTGCACAAGAGGGTGCGGGATGAATGGGGCTACGGCCGCGAGGAAGGCCTGAGCAACGAAGACTTGACTCAGGAAAAGTATCGGGGAATCAGACCTGCGGCGGGCTACCCTGCATGTCCGGATCACACGGAAAAGGGCACGCTGTGGCGTTTGCTCGATGTGCAGACGAAGACAGGAATGCAGATTACCGAGTCGTTTGCGATGTGGCCGGGATCGAGCGTTAGTGGGCTCTACTTTGCGCATCCGGAGTCGCGCTATTTCGCGTTGGGCAAGATTGAACGCGACCAGGTGGCCGACTATCACTTGCGCAAGGGGATGAGCGTGGCGGAGGTCGAGCGGTGGCTGGGGCAAAGCCTGAACTACGATCCTGCGGGGTAGAGAACAGTGGGCAGTGGACAGGGAACAGTGTAACAGCTAACCATAGGCTACAGTCTGAATATTTGTGGTGCCGAGACGACGGAAGGTTTCATTCGCGTACGCCGGTTCCATTTGTGAACGCGATTGAAATCCGCAGCTCATGCGCCCCTGTTTGACGCAGAGATTCCTGGGGTGGTCTGATGGTTGCTGACGGATGGGCTGTGCGGTTGCCCGCCGGAAACTACTGGAGAGAGAAAATGCGTGCAGGTGGGGCGATGATGACGGCGGCTCTGTTGTCGGGCGTTTTATTGTGTGGATGCAGCGGCGCAAGCGGGAGCAGTGGCACTACTCCAACACAGACGCCGACGGCCGCCCCAGGCATTTCCACCTTTTCCAACATTCCCACGCAAAACGGCGCGGTGATGGTGAGCCTCAGCTTCACAACACCAGGCTCGCTGATCTACTACACCGTGGACGGCAGTACGCCGACGACTAGTTCGACACGGTATACGGCGCCGTTTCTTATAGCTTCAAACCTGACGATTAAAGCCATTGCGCAGGCAGCGGGCTACTCGGCGAGCAATGTGACGAGCCAGACATTCAACCTGAACATTCCTTCGGGAACACTGGTGTGGTCGGATGAGTTTGCGAATTCGACAGGCGCCAATTCACAGCCCAATCCGGCGATATGGATGTATTTGACGGGTGCGGACGTGAATTCGAGTGTCGATATTCATTGCGCGTATGGGTCCAGTGCGTCGCCGTGCAACACTGCATTTCCGAATTCATTTGTGGGCACTGATGGCTATCTGCACATTGTGGCGCAGCAGCCTTCGACAGGGGTGTACACGTCGGCGCGGATGCAGACGCGGGGGCTCTTCAGCTTTCAATACGGACGGCTGGAGGCGCGGATCTGGGTGCCGGAGGGGCAGGGGATCTGGCCGGCGTTCTGGCTGGAGGGCAACAATGCCGCCACAGTTGGCTGGCCGGGATGCGGCGAGATGGACGTGATGGAGAGGATCAATGCTGCAGGACTGCCGCCGACGGGGACGCAGAGCAATCCGGCGCCTGGGACTACGGACTGGAACGAGGGGTCGATTCACGGGACCGGCTTTACGGGTGGGAACCTGGGCAGCACATATGACTTTACCGGCGGGCAGACTGCGGCTGGATGGCACACATACGGCATGATCAAGACGCCGAACAGCATTGCGTACTATGTGGACGATCCTACGAATTCGTATGCGACGTTTACGCCTCAGAGCATTGCGGGGTTGTCGGGGTCGGTGTGGCCGTTCGATAACGGGCAGGGAAATTACATCATTTTAAATATCGCTGTTGGGGGAAGCTGGCCGGGAGCGCCGAATTCCAGCACAGTGTTTCCTTCTGAGATGCTGGTTGATTATGTGCGGGTGTATGCGAATTAGGAGAACTCTGAATACGTTGAGGATGTATAGCCACCATTCCCTCAAAGGCTAAAGCCCGTACTCTTCAGGCGTTGGATTGGAGAGGGATTCGCTGGGCGCGGGATGCAATTCGGCCTTGCTACGAACAGTCGCCATTCAGTTCAATTGCCGTAATTGACCATTCGGGGGCAGCGCGGGCCCGTTCGCTGCATTCATGCTTGCCGCTGCTTTTTCCTGTGATAAAAACGAATCATTCAAGTTTGCCTCCCAAGGGCAAACCTGAGTTTCATGCAGAGTGGCTGAGGGACGGGCCCTGTGACGCCACGACAACCTGCCTGGGCAAACCAGGAGTATGGTGTCAACTCTCGCTCGCTTCGGCGAGGAACATGAGATTCGGGGTCGCTTCAGCACCATTTGCTGACGCGGCTCGTACGATTTTCGAGTCATATCACGTTCGCTCATGGTTGAGCCGGTCACGGCCCGCATACCCGCAGTCACTCGCGCACATGCGAGGGACGAAGTGACAACTGCATACGAATTGCGATGCCGGGAATGCGGCAAGACTTATGGGCTTCAGCCGCTTTCAATCTGCGAAGAGTGTTTCTCCCCGCTCGAGGTGGTGTTCGATCTCGAGTACGCGCGCACGCGCTTTACACGCGTAGCGATTGCAGAGGGACCTAGGAACATGTGGCGCTTTCGCGCACTGCTGCCGGTGAGCGACAGCTATGAACCGCAGACTCCGGTGGGATGTACTCCGCTGTTGAAGGCCCCGCGGCTTGGAGCGCACATCGGCGCGAAAAATCTCTACGTCAAAAACGACGCGGTGTGCATGCCTACGCTCAGCTTCAAGGATCGCGTAGTGGCTGTGGCGCTGGCCAATGCGCAGGCGTTTGGGTTCGATACGGTGGGCTGCTCGTCCACTGGCAACCTAGCCAACGCGGTGGCAGCGCAGGCGGTGCGGCTGGGGTTGAAGACCTTCATCCTGGTTCCCGCAGACCTGGAGCCGGCAAAGATTCTGAACACGCAGGTGTATGGGGCAACGCTGGTGCGGGTGGAGGGCAACTACGATCATTGCAACCGGCTCTGTTCGCAGATTGCGGACCGCTATAACTGGGGATTTGTGAATGTGAATCTGCGGCCCTTCTACGCGGAAGGATCAAAGACGGTTGGATTCGAGATTGCCGAGCAACTGGGCTGGCGGCTACCGGACAACGTCGTGGTGCCCATGGCCGGCGGCTCGCTGATTACCAAGATTCGCAAGGCATTCAGCGAGTTGATTGCGCTGGGGCTGGTAGAAGACAGGCCGGTGCGGTTCTTTGGTGCGCAGGCTACGGGCTGCTCGCCTATCTCGACGGCGGTGAAGAACGGGACCGACATTGTGGAACCGCAGAAGCCCAACACGATTGCGCGATCGCTGGCCATTGGGAATCCCGCCGACGGGCCGTATGCCGTTCGCGCTATCCGCTCGTCGGGCGGCTGGGCTGAAGATGTTTCGGACGTGGAGATTGTGTCGGCCATTCAGGAACTGGCGGAGACTGAGGGCATCTTTACCGAGACTGCCGGTGGAGTGACGACGGCGGTGACCGCGCGGCTCTATGCGCATGAGCGCATCAAGCCGGATGAGTTGACCGTGACTTGCATTACCGGCAACGGGCTGAAGACGACCGATTGTCTGCAGGGAGCTTATGACGAGTCTGCAGCGATTCGTCCGCGGCTGAGCGATTTCGAAAACTTCGCAGAACAGCACAGTGAATCAGGCCGTGGTTTTAGTCTGGCAGGAGGAGCCAATGTCCGTTAGAGTTTTGTTGCCGAATGCATTCCAGAAGCACACTGACAACGTTCGCGAGATAGTGAGCACAGCGGCGAACCTGCCCGAGCTGGTGACTGAGATTGAAGGGCGCTTTCCGGCTCTGCGCCAGCATCTGCGAGGCGAGGATGGGCAGATTCGGCGCTTCATCAACTTCTATGTCAATGAAGAAGACATCCGTTTTCTGGGGAATGAGAAATATAACTTCCAGCAGGGGGATGAAGTTCTGATAATTCCGTCGATTGCGGGCGGGGCGGCTTAGCGGCAATTCAGCTTTGCGGCGGGAGCCGTCGGAGGCCGTCAGTTTGACATCATATGCAGCGCGACGATAGCGAGGACGGCTGCGGCTGCGAGGGTTGCTCCAGCAACGAACAGAGTCGCAAGGTGAGTGCGAACGGCGGCAAGTGTCTGTCGCGCTTGCTGGCGCAGTTCGGCGTTTTCGCTCCAGCTGCGTTGCAGCGTGATGCAGCCGGTGACTAGTACCGCGAACGGCAAGGCAATCAGCAATACCCAAAGGCCGAGGTGTGGCCGCGCAGCATACCAATTAACAATCTGTTGCGCGGTGTGAGCCGGCTCGTATTGCTGGGGCTGCAGGCTCCGCACGATGAGCGAACCCATGAAAAGGGCGGCTGGGAAGATGAGCAGCAACTCGGCGGCGGCGATGGAGGGCTTGATCGTCTTCATGAAACACGTTATAGCGCGAAAAGAGACCGGCTGCAAGAAGTAATCAAGGTTGGCGCGAGCGATTGCTGACGTGTTGGGGCATCTCTGGATAAGTCTAGTTGCTAGACCAACATTCCCTTAGAGGCTAAAGCGTACATTCATTTTACGGTATTTGCGGTACGACTATGCCGTTCCCTTTCAAAACATCGACTCAATTCGAGATTCCCTAAAGCGTGAACAGGATATTTGCACTGTATTTGCACCAGGTTGGCCGTCCTTTTACAGGGATACGCGGATACTGCCGGTGTGAACGCGCATGTCTTCAAGAAAGAACCGCGGAAGCTGCCACATGTATCCACCGCTCAGGTGGAGATCTCCCAAACTACTGGAATTCCGCGACCTCCGGCAGTTGAGACAGAAAGGCCGCGCATTTATGCTGAGGTTGGTCAATACCGCTTACGGCTGGCGCAGAGCGTCGACGATCGCGATGCCGCGTGTCGTTTGCGCTTCAAGGTCTTCAATATCGAGCTTGGTGAGGGGCTGGAGAGTTCCTATCAAACAGGATTGGACCGCGACCAGTTCGATCTTTTCTGGGAGCATCTGCTGGTGGAGGACAAGCTGCCCCGGCACATTGTGGGGACTTATCGGATGCAGTCGGGCGCGTCAGCGGCGCGGAACCTTGGCTATTACTCCGGGCAGGAATTCGACCTCGCTCCCTACGAGCCGCTACGGGCCGGAATACTGGAACTGGGCAGGGCATCGATTGACCGCGATCACCGCACACCGGAGGTACTGACCTTGTTGTGGAGGGGGATTGCGCAGTATGCTACCTGCATGGGGCTGCGTACTTTGATAGGCTGCTCTTCATTGAACTCCAAGGACCCGGCGGAGGGCTGGCAGTTGTATCGCCAGCTTGAGCAATACAGGGTTTCACCGGAGTTTGAGACGGTGCCGACCGCGAGCTACGCCTGTCCCAGCGAGCAAGAAGGACACGGCGCACAGCCGCCGGCCCGGCAAGAAATGCGAACTCATACTTATACTTCGGTCAAGATCCCAAGGCTTTTGAAAACCTACCTGGCCATTGGTGCGCGCATAGCTGCACCGCCGGCCTGGGACCGTGAGTTCGGCACCATCGATTTCCTGACTCTGCTCGATCTCAAGCTGATTTCGCCAGCCGCGCGCAATCGCTTCCTGGCTCCGCTGACGCAATGAGTTTCCGGCGGATCCGGCGCGCTGTGGCGCTGGGATCGGCAATCATCCTTTGTATTGTTCGCTTCTGGCTGCTGCACCTGCGCGGACCGCTTACGCTGGAACGGCGTGCGCTTTGGGTTCAGCAAACAGCACGTGGCATGCTGGCCAGCCTGGGGATTGAATACCGAGTGGAAGGCCAACCGCCTAAGCGTGGGCTGGTGGTCTGCAATCATCTCAGCTACATCGACATTCTTGTTCTGTCGGCTGCGATGCCGTGCTTTTTTGTTGCCAAGATCGAGATCGGTGACTGGCCGTTCTTTGGAAAGGCAGCGCGGTCCGGGGGGACAATTTTTGTGGATCGATCGAGCCTTGCCAGCGCCAAAACAGTTGCAGAGCAGATGACCGAGAGGCTCATGCTTCCAATTCCGATCCCGGTGCTGCTCTTTCCTGAGGGTACCAGTACGGATGGCAGCGAGGTGATCCGCTTTCACTCGCGGCTGATCGATCCTGCCACTTCGTTGCGAGTGCCGATCACGACGGCGGCTATCCGCTATGCGATTGAAGACGGCACGGAGGAGCGGGAGCTTTGCTGGTATGGCGATGAGACGTTCGTCAACCACCTTTTGAAGGTGCTGGGCGTGGCTGGATTCGAAGCCGATCTGCGGTTTGGCGAGTCACGCGTGTATACTGATCGGCGCAGAGCAGCCGACGAAACGCACGAGGAGATTACGGCGATGCGCGAAGCGAGCTCGCTGGTTCTGCAATAGATATTTACCGACAAGAAAAACAACCAAAGGACAGGGTGACACGCTTGTCTTAAGCACTCTCCCCGTTAGCATAAGGTGGGCTTCGTGCTATCCCACACTAATCGCAAAAACAAATACGCGACGAGGGTGGGGCATCCAAGCATTATACGATTCCTGAAAATGTCCTAGTGAACTAGCGTCGCGGCGGCGTTGGCGCACTTGCCGTCCTGCGTGCTCTGAGCGCCAGAAACGCCGACGGCGCCGATGATTTTGCCGTTCTCAATGAGCGGCACACCTCCCTCGACCGGCATCGCGTCCGGGATTTTGAGAATGCGCAATCCGACTCCGCCGCCGGCCAACGCATCCTCCTGGGCTTTTGTGGGGCGCTTGAAGAGTGCTGCCGCGCGCGCTTTGGCGATGGACAACTGGAGACTCGCGAGTTGAGTGCCGTCCATCTTCTCAAAGAAGACCAGGTCACCGGACGAGTCGACGACAGCAATAGCCATGGTCCAGCCATTCTTTTGCGCCTCCGCAGCAGCGGCGGCGGCTACCAGTTTTGCTTTTTCAAGCGGAATAGGGTTGCCGTATGGATTGGGCATCTGCGCGCGGAGACCTGAGGCGAGCACAAGTGCGGTCCCCAGGAGGATAATTGCGCGGCGGGCGAATCTGGACCTTTGCATGGTTGTTCTCCAGGAAACGATATCGATCATCCCATTCTCAGGGCATGAGACAGCTAGCGGCCGCCGCCAGCCGGTGCGGCGGTTGAGCTGCGGACTACGAGGCTGGTGGAAACGAGAAACTCGCGCTGCATGTTGGGGGAGTTGGGGTCTTCGGCCTGCTGGCGAAGGGCTTCAAAAGCCGCACGCGCCAGGTCGGCGCGAGACAGGCAGATGGTGGTGAGCGGCGGCAGAGTGAACTCGGCAAAGTCGATGTCGTCAAGGCCGATGACAGACAGATCCTGGGGTACGCGCAGGCCTTCCAAGTATGCAGCACGCAGCACACCGATTGCGGTCATATCGTTGGAGCAGATGATGGCGGTGGGACGCGCGGCGAGCGCCTGCAGCTGGCCGTAGCCTGCAACGCCGCCTTTGAGCGTGTGGTCGCATTCGATGATCCATTTCTTCTGGATGGTCAACTTTGCTGCTTGCATTGCCGTGCGGAAATCGTTTTCGCGCGTGATGGCGGAGTGGAGTTTATGCGGGCCGGCAAGGAAGGCGATCTTGCTATGACCCAGTTTGACCAGGTGATTGACGGCCGCGTGGATCCCAGTTGAGTAGTCGAGCAGGATGGTGCTGGCCTTCGGGTCATCGAGCTTGAATTCGGCGAGCACGATGGGCACGTTGCGGTGCATCAGTTGACCGAGGACCGGCTCTTCCTCGCCGAAGGTCATTACGGCAACTCCCTCGACCTTGCGCTCGAGCATGCGGCGAACGCAGGTGGTGAGAATCTCCGGGTCGCTGTTAGAGGAACTTACCAGGATTTCGTATCCGTGAGCCACTGCGATCTCTTCAAAGTTCTGGATCAGGTCAGGAAAGAAAGGGTTGCTGATGTTTTCAACGATGATGCCGAGGAGGCGGCTGCGACCGGAGACGAGCGTGCGCGCATGGGTGTTGGGGAAGTAATTCAACTGCTTGATGGCCTGCCAGACGCGTTTGGAAAGGCGGTCGCTGACCAGCGGAGAACCGTTGATGGTTCTGGAGACGGTGGCTATGGAGACCTTGGCTACGGCCGCAACGGTGCGAATGTCGGGCGTTCTTACGGCAGGTTTGCGGGACGTTTTTCGAGGCACGGACGAATCCTACTCCATACAAATCGAGTGTGAAAGCAATGTTATTGCATTTGCATAAGAATTGTGGGATTGAGAGAGATTTTTTCTGCGCCCTTTGGATGGATGTTTCGTATTACCTGCGGCGCGCGGGTCCTTCGACTACCATCTCGCGGTGAGACTGCAAGAGCTTCTCTGAGCATGACTGCGTGGATAGGGATAACAGGGTTTGTGGCATCCCATCCTTTCGCCAAGAAAAAGGCGAAAGATGGATCACAGTGACCTCAGGCTTTACGTGAAAATGCCCGAATCTCTCTCGGCAATGAGCAGGCGGAGATCGCGCAGATTGTGGCCGGTGGGGCCGGTTACTACGGCGTCGCCAAGAGCGGTGAACATGGGACAGGCGTTGAAAGCGGCCAGCGATGCCTTGAGGTGGAACCCGAAGGCATGGGCGCGGGCTACGGTGGTGGGATCGGCGATGGCGCCCGCCACCTGTGTGTTGCCGTCGATGCCATCGGAGCCGGCGCTGAGGACGGTCAATCGCTCACCCTGATATTTCTCCAATTCCAGCGCACAGGCCATGACGAATTGTTGGTTCCGTCCACCGGCACCTGGGGTCCGGTCCATGGTGACCGTTACCTCGCCAACGGAGATGAGGCAGAGGCGTGGGTGCACGACGCGCAGGGCGTGGAAACGTTCCAGCAGATAGCGGGCGGCGTCCGCATAGTCCCAGTCGTCGCAACTGTTGTCGACAACGGCGTGATAGCCGGCCTGCTGCGCCAGGGTGCGGGCGTTTTCGACCAGGTCGTGGCTGGAGAGCAGAATCTCGAAGACGGAATCGCGAAATGCCGGATCCTCGTCTGTCATAGAGGTGGCGGCTGTGACGCGGCGCGCGGGAGCGGTCTCGGGCTTTTGAAGCTTGGGAAAGAACGGGGGACGCCAACTCTTGTTTCCTGGCGACTCGGGCATATCGGTACGCTCGAAGAAGGCGCGGACGGATGGGGGGAATTTGCGGGCCAGATCGTATTTGACGAGCAGTTCGCGCACGTCCTCGACGGTGGAGTGGTCGGGAGACGAGGGCCCGGAGGAGAGCGCGTCGAGCGAACGCAGGGGAACATCGGGGAGCAGCAGGCTTACCTTGGCTGCATCGGGCGCGGCCATGGCTAGGCGTCCGCCTTTGACGGCGGAGAAGTGCTTGCGCAGGGTGTTGATCTCGTTGATGGGCGCACCGGAAGCGAGCAGCGCCTGGTGAAACTCGCGCGTTTCTTCGAGAGTGATGTGCGGGTCAATGGGCAGGTCGAACATTGCCGATCCACCGCCGGAGATGAGGAAAATGATCAGGGTATCTTTTTTGGCCTTTTTGAGCAGTGCCAGCGTGGCGCGGGCCGCGGCGAAGGTGTCTTCATTGGGCAGTGGATGGCCGCCTTCGAAATAGCGAAAACGCCAGTTGCGCTTCTTCGGTACCTGGTGGTAGCAACAAATGCCACGCAGCCCCTTGCGGCGCTTCATGCGGTCGAGCAGCGTTTCCAGCATGGGCCCCGCCGCCTTGCCGATTGAAATGACAAAGATCCGCTTATAGCTGGAGAGATCGATGGTTGCCGGACCGCTGCCGTCGGGCAGTAGTCGGCGCAGCGTGTTGCCCTCGAAGCGCAAACGCCGGTCGAAGGCCGACGCGATGTTGCAGGCCTTGATGGCGCCGGTAAAGATTCGAGTGGCAGTGGAATGCAAAGTATCGAGTGCGGTATCACCGGCTGGAGTCATGAGAGTTGTTCCTTGAGCCAACCGGCGAGCGAAGATTGCATTGCTGCCAGATGACCTGTAAAAAAGTGATCGGCGCCGGGGAGGAGCACCAGTCGTTTGGGATCGGCGGCTAAGTCGGCCACTTGCACCAACTGTGCTGCAGGCGCGAACTGGTCTTGGTCTCCGCTTAGGAAAAATTTTGGAAGGCTGCAAGCGCGCAGAAATGGGTAACTAAAGCTTTGGTTCTTTGTCCAGGTAGGCAGGCCGAGTGCGACGAGTGCGCGGAGGTTGGCAGAGGATTTACCGTGGCCGCAACAGGCCAGAACCGTCATGGCCGCACCAAAGCTGAATCCAACGGCAACCACCGGGCGCTTGTATTCGTTTTCAAGCCAGGCGAGAGCGGCAAGTACGTCGGCTGACTCCGCCTGGCCGTGATGCGTGCCCTCGCTCAGGCCAGTGCCGCGAAAGTTGAAGCGCAGGACAGGGAGGCCAAGCCCCCACTGAGGATCGTTGAGGGCCTTCATGGCGTGATAGACGACCTTGTTGTGAAGATTACCGCCGCCCAGGGGATGAGGATGACAGACCAATGCCGCAAACGGCGCATCGGGAGCGCCTTCGTTGACTACGGCCTCGAGCCGGCCTGCTGGTCCGGCCAGAAACACGCTCCGAAGCGTAGAACTCTCCTGACGCTGGTCAGGTTGGGCAGGTGCAATTGTGGCGCTCATTCCACTCTCCATTCTACTCGCAACGGGCGGCCGGGTTCACCGCGCAATTCGCTCTTCTGCCGGTTTCGAGGCTGCCTATGAAGGGGGGTGGTTTCACAGGGTGAGATTGTGGGGAACGATCTACACGACTGGGTTCAAGTGCAGGCGCTAAGGTATTCTGGCATCATCATGAACGAAATTCTTGAGCCTAAGCCAATTGACCCCATCGGGCTTACCCGCGCGTTGTGCGAAATTGAGTCAACTACTTACAACGAGGGGCCGGTAGGCGACTTTCTGGCGGATTTTCTGGCTGGGCGCGGCTGGGCAGTTGAGAAGACTCCGGTGACGCAGCCAGCCGAGAGCGCAACCGGCGTGGCACGCTGGAACGTTTATGCGGGGGTGGCCGGACAGACGCCGGACCTGGTTTTTTCAACGCATATGGACACGGTTCCGCCGTACATCCCCTTCAGTGAGGATGCGGAGTTTATGTATGGGCGCGGGGTTTCGGACGCGAAGGGTATTATCGCCGCCCAGGCTGCAGCCGGAGAGGCGCTGCGCGCGGCAGGATTTCGGGTTGGGTTGTTGTTTGTGTCAGGCGAGGAACGCGACTCGGCCGGCGCAAAAGCGGCCAATCTCTCGCCCAAGAGCAGTCGCTTCCTGATCAACGGCGAACCTACGGACAATCGAGTTGCGCTGGCTTCGAAGGGCGCATTGAGGGTGTCTCTCAAATCGAACGGGAAGATGGCCCACTCTGCCTACCCGGAGTTGGGCGACTCCGCTGTGCACAAGATGGTGGAAGTGTTGGACAGGCTGCTCAAGCTGAAGTTGCCTGTGGATAAGTTCGCCGGAGATACGACGCTGAACATTGGCCAGATTCAGGGAGGCCATGCGCCCAATGTGATTGCCGACCACGCCGAGGCGCAGGTTCTGATTCGGCTGGTGTGCGATTCTGCTCCGGTGCGCAAAGCGATTCTTGAGGCCGCCGCGGGGCTGGCTGAAGTGAGCTTCACGCTGGACCTCGCGTTTGTGCGGCTGCGGGCGATTGAGGGATTGCCGACCATGATTGCCAAGTTTGCGACCGACATTCCGCAGCTGACGAACTGGGGGGAGCCGCTGCTGCTGGGGCCAGGGTCAATTCACGTGGCGCACACGCCGTTTGAGAAGCTGGCCAAGAAAGAGTTACTTGAAGCGGTAGAGTTATACGTTAAAGTGGCGAGGCAGCTACTGGCGTAAGTGTTCTAACTCCTCCCATTTGGGGAGAGGTTAGCAACGGCGGCGAAGTGCAGTGAGGAGTTGTCCCTGCGCGCAGCCGCCGATTGCATTTATCAGGCAGAAATTTCTTTTCGCTGTCTGGTTCTTTGGCGCAACTGCAGCTACTGTTTCACAGCGATGTAGGTCGATGTGCGGTCGGTCACCTTATTGGTCTCGACAACCGTCATCTTCTTTCCATCAGACGAAACGGACATCTTCAATACATGGACTGCTGCCCCATTCTTCTTGTCTGTTTCTTCGATCGTGTTCTTGTCAATGCGCTTCAGAGAGACGGAGTCATAGCTGTACGCTCCCTTGGCCGGATAGTCATTTCCGTCAAGCTTCGCAGTGTAGGTCTCGCCTGTCGGTGTAGACATAGTTAGCTCATCACCATTGGTTTTGAAAGTAGTGAGGAGACCATTGTCGCTTTGTTGAATCTTGCTGATCTTCCACGAGCCGGAAGTTGCATGTACTCCGGAAGGCGCAATTCCGACCCGCGTCGCAGTGACTTCGGTCGTTACGACCGGACCTCCGCCCGCTGGATGGCCGATAGTCTTGACCGTGAGAGTCTTGCCGTCGCTGGAGACGGTCCGAGTCTGTTCGCTTTCGATGGCGCCGCCCTTTTTGGTTACGCTTGCGGTCGACTTGGCATCAACTTCGCGCACGCTGATGGTGTCATAATTCTGGCCGGTGACGGCCTGGTCCTCTCCATCGGCTTTGACGTCGAACGCCGGGTTGCAACTGACGCAGTGGTACCAGCCCTGGCTCAGGTAAAACACGTTTGGCTTCGGCGACAGCTTGGATTGGCTAAAGTTGACGCGCCAGGTCCCATCGAACGGGTTCTGCGCAAACGATGATGCGGGAGCCCACAGCGTCACCACGAAAAACAGCGCGCAAACAACGAACCGCTCTGCTTTGTTCATTTGAATTTTCCTCCTGGGATCTTCGTATTGGCGCTCTGGGGGGATAGGATGGCAAATTGGGAAGAATCTGCGTCCTGCCAGGGAGGCCGCAGCGATTATATGCCTGACTGCTTGCGGTCGCGGTATTTTTGTTAGAGCGTAAAGATCGGATGCGGTAGCCGCGCTGTAATTCGTCTTGGAGCACTGGAAACAGGTTGCGGGGTTTCTTTTAAATCGTGATGAACGCTGTACTATTTAGTCGGAAGAAGAGCTGGAGGATTCATTCGAAATGGGCGCACAAATTCTTGATATTCCGGTCCGCAGGATCAACGGCGCGGACACAACGCTGGGCGAGTTCAAAGGCAAGGTGTTACTGGTGGTTAACGTGGCCTCAAAGTGCGGATTGACGCCGCAGTATGAAGGCCTGGAAAAGATCTACGAGCAATACAAGGGGCAGGGGCTGGTGGTGGCGGGCTTTCCGGCGAATGACTTCAAGAGCCAGGAACCTGGGACCGAGGAGGAGATACAGGCCTTCTGCACAACGAACTACGGAGTGACGTTTCCCATGTTCAGCAAGATCACGGTAGTTGGCGCTGAGAAGCATCCGCTCTATGCGGCTTTTATTGCGGCCAAGCCAAAGGCCCTGAACCTGTCGGAGGTGCCGTTCCGCGAAAAGCTGAAGGGCTACGGGATCGATGTCAACCCCGAGCCCGAACTGACCTGGAACTTTGAAAAATTTCTGGTGAGCCGCTCCGGAGAAGTGGCGCAGCGGTTTGCGCCGGACACACAGCCTGGCGCGCCCGTGCTGATGGCGGCCATTGAAGCGGAGTTGGCGAAGAGTTAGCCGGCGAGAGGCCGTTCGAGTATCTCGGATTGGTGAAGTTGCACGTTTCAAAATCGAGACCTGGAGCACCCAGGCCATTTATTCTCAGCGAATGGACACCTCCCCTACGCCCGACGCCAACCTGCTTGAAACGGCAGCCTCATCATACCTGCGCTCAGCACGGCATCAACCGGTGAAATGGCATCCGTGGGGCGCGGCGGCATTTGCGCGCGCCCAGGCGGAGGACAAACCTATTCTGCTGGACATCGGCGCGGTGTGGTGCCACTGGTGCCACGTGATGGACCGCGAGTCCTATGAGGACTCGGAGGTGGCAAAACTTATCAACGAGCATTTTGTTGCGGTGAAAGTGGATCGTGACGAACGGCCTGATGTGGATGCACGCTACCAGGCCGCGGTCTCAGCCATTACGGGACAGGGCGGATGGCCGCTGACAGCGTTTCTGACCCCGGATGGGCGGCCGTACTTTGGCGGCACGTATATTCCGCGCGACGACCGCTATGGGCGGCCCGGCATCGGGCGGGTGCTGCTGGCGATGTCCCAGGTTTGGCATGAACGGCGGGACGAGACGCTGGAGACGGCGGGCAGCGTGATGGCGGCCATCGAGCACAACGAGAGCTTCTCCGGCCGGGGCGGCGACCTGACGGTGGCTCTGGTGGACAAGATTGCCGGGTCCGCTCTAAGCAAGTTCGACCCACGCAATGGCGGCTTCGGTTCGCAACCAAAGTTTCCTCACGCGGCGGCGCTGGATCTGTTGTTGGAGATGGCGATGAGCCGCGACAACGATCAGGCGCGGGACGCTTTCACAATCACGCTGGAAAAGATGGCGCGCGGCGGTGTCTACGACCAACTTGCCGGAGGCTTTCATCGTTACAGCGTGGATGAGCGCTGGGTGGTTCCGCACTTCGAGAAGATGCTTTACGACAACACCGAGCTGCTGCGCAATTACGTGCACGGCTTCCAGAGTTTTGTGCGCGCGGATTTTCTGGATACGGCGCGAGAGATTGTTGCCTGGCTGGATTCGACGATGACGGACCGCGAACGCGGCGGGTTTTATGCCTCGCAGGACGCGGACGTGGGGCTGGACGACGACGGCGACTACTTTACCTGGACGCTGGACGAGGCCAAGGCCGTGCTGGACGGAGCGGAGCTGGAGTTCGCGGCGAGCTACTGGGACATTGGCGAGCTTGGCGACATGCACCACAACCCAGCCAAGAACGTGCTGCATGTGAATTCGACTTTGCAGGGGAGAGCCGCTAAGGGAGGCAATCTGGAGCAGATGCGCGGGTTGCGGGACTCGGCGCGGCGCAAGCTGCTGGCGGCGCGAAGCCTGCGTCCAACGCCGTTCATCGACAAAACGCTTTATACCGGTTGGAATGCGATGGCGGTGACGGCCTACCTGGAGACGGCGCGCGTGCTGCGAATGGATACGGCGCGGGAGTTTGCGCTGCGCACGCTCGACCGGCTGCTGAACGAGGCCTGGGATGGAGCCGCGACGCTGCATCATGTGATCGCCTATCCGGACGATGCGGGCGGGGCGGCTACGGCAGAGAAGGCCCCCGGCACGCTGGATGATTACGCGTTTACCGCGCACGCCTGTATAGACGCGTGGTTTGCCAGCGGCAACATGAATTTTTACCGCGTAGCTGTGAAGGTTGCCGACGCCATGATTGCCCGCTTCTATGACAGCACGGCGGGAGCATTTTACGACGCGGCGGCGAGCGAGGGCGGGCAGATTCCGCTGGGAGCACTGGGGGCGCGGCGGAAGCCGCTACAGGACTCGCCCACGCCGGCCGGAAATCCCACAGCAGCTTCGGCGCTGCTGCGCCTTGAGACGCTGAGCGGGCGCCAGGAGTATCGCGACATCGCAGAAGATACGCTGGCCTGCTTTAGCGGCATCGTTGAGCATTTTGGCTTGTACGCGGGCAGTTATGGTTTGGCGCTCGAACGGCTGCTGCTGGATCCGGTGCAGGTAGTGGTGGTGGGTTCCGGGCCGGAGGCTGTGCGGCTGGAGGCGACTGCCGTGGCGCGTTTCGCTGTGAACAAGACAGTGATGCGGATCGCGCCATTCCGGCTGGTTCAAGGGGGGATCCCCGATGCGCTGGCCGAGACGCTGCTGCAGGTGCCGGTGCCGCGCTTCACGGAAGCGTGGGCCATGGTTTGCCACGGGCGGACATGCTTGCCGCCGGTGACCAACGCGGAGGCGCTGCTGGAGGCCCTGGAGGGAACGACGTAGCGGCCAGAAACCTAGCTCTCGCTGAAGGGATTGTTATTCTGCGGCTTGAGCAGAGTCGGGTCGTCCTCCGGCGCGGGCTGCAGGACCGGAACATTCTGGCTGGCGTCGTCCTGCTCCCCAAATGTATTGAAAACTCTGTAGGGGTTGCCGGGGAGGAGATGGTGCTCCTCGAGAGCAAGCCGGACGCGACGGCGGAACTCGCGGATAGGGCCATACTGCTTGGTGGCCAGGGTCTTGAAGACGACCGGGAAGATCAGTTCCGAGCCTTTAATGGCATCGACGCCCAGGATCTGCGGATCGGCGACGAACAACTGACGGAACTCATCGCTTTTGCGGATATCCATGGCGATCGACGTCAACAATTTCTGAACCTGGTCGGGGTTGGCCGAGAAATCGACGCTCACGTTTACCGTGGCCACGGAGTAGCCAACGCTGAGGTTGGCTACAGTGGTGATTTGTGAGTTGGGAACGACATAGAGAGTACCGTCGGCGTCGCGGACGGTGGTTTTACGCAGAGTCATTGCTTCTACGGTTCCGGCTAGTCCGGCAATGCGAACCATGTCGCCTACGTTGAATTGATCCTCGACGAGAATCAGTATTCCGTTTAAAACATCCTTGACGATGTTTTGCGCGGCGAGGCCAATAGCAACTCCGGCGATTCCTGCGGAAGCGAGCAGGGGACCGAGGTTAATGCCGACAGCGTCAAGGAACTGCAATCCGGTAATTACGCCTATGACGGTGAGACCCGTTGCGCGGATAACCTGGGAAACCGTCTTGACCTGCGCAATGCGTCCCGGACCGGCCGCATGCTGCTCGGCCACGCGCGTCATTCGTCGGGTGAAAAGTCGCAATAATCGACTGAGAATAAAGGCGATAACTGCAACCACGAGCAAGTGGGGGAGCCTGTTGCGGACGAATTCTTGGGTGTCGTTTGCCCACTCGTCCAGAACCCGGCCCAGAAACCGGCCTTCGCTGAACCAACTCCATCTTGCCGCTAACATAAAACGAAACATGCCAAAACCCCTCTATCTAGACTAGACTGTGCGGAGGAATAGCCGGAATGCCCTGCAGCTATTCCCGGCACACTCCTGGCGCGAAATGGAGGTCGTCCTTGAGAGTTCAACGCATCGGCTCAACCAAGAAAGCACGCCTCCTGCCGACGAGGGCTCTATGGCTCTGTTCGCTTGCCGTCACATTTGCCATCGTATTGGTGTTACACCCCTTACAGCACAAGAGTTTCGCACAGTCGCCACCGTCGCAGGCCGCAGTAGCGCCGGCTGCGTCAAATCCGGCACCTGCGAACGCCCAGGACACCGCGAGCGCGCCAGCGCCGGAGCAACAGGCGAAACAAGACGTCAAAGTCGATCCCGCCGCTGAACGGAAAAAGCAGATTTCCGACGAAGCTGCAGACCTGCTGAAGCTGGCCAACAGCCTGAAGGCCGAGATGGACAAGACCACCAGGGACACACTGTCCGTGGCCGTGATTCGAAGGGCGGGCGAGATTGAACAACTGGCCCACAAGATGAGGACGAGATGAACGCAGCCATGGCAAAACTCGCAATGATTGAATCGCGGCGTGGACTCGTCCAGCCATCAGTCTGCAGGTTGAGTCACGCGGTGCGGCCGGTCCTTTGGCTGGCGCTGCTTCTGGCGCTGCCGTGTGTTGGGCAGAACTCTTCGCAACAGACACCAACCGGGCAGATATCCAGTCATCCATTGCGTGCGCAGCCCCAGCCGGTCGATGAACCGCTTAGCGGCGAAAATGTGGCCAATCCACTCTTCTATGAGGAGAGGCGGTTACGCCAGCTCAATGAAGCACAGCACAAGTCAATGGTTTCCGATACAGACAAGCTGCTGAGACTGGCGACCGAACTGACTGCCGAGATCAACAGCACGAATCCCACATCTCTTAATTCGGATCAGCTTCGCAAGGTTGCCGAAATTGAAAAGCTCGCGCGCAGCGTGAAGGACAAGATGAGAATCTCGTTGAAGGGAACACCGGTTTACCTGGACGCTGCGCCTCCAACTCCTTCTCCTTATCCACCCCATTGATCGTTCGCGGCTTGTCCGCTTTGGAAGGACACAGGTGGGTGGATTGATTGGTGTTACTGGCTTGACTGCGCGAGCATGGAATTGAAGACGCAAGGTTGTTACAATCAGGCGAGGTTTCCCCGGCAAACGAAAATTGGGAGTGACAAGGATGGGATTGGCAGTTTCCGGTGCTCGCGTGCCCTATTCGGCTGGCGCCTCTGGCAGTCTGAGTGCGCAGCAGTTGGTGGAAATCTATCGGCTGATGTATCTCTCTCGCCGTTTGGACGATCGCGAAATCCTGCTCAAACGGCAGCAGAAGATTTTCTTCCAGATTTCGGCGGCTGGTCATGAAGCGTTGCAGGTGGGCGCGGGCCTGGCGTTGCGGCCGGGCTACGACTGGTTCTTTCCTTACTATCGCGATCGTGCGCTGTGCCTGGCGCTGGGCTTGACGCCCGATGTAATGATGCTGCAGGCAGTGGGTGCAGGCACCGATCCCTCGAGCGGCGGCCGCCAGATGCCTACCCACTGGAGCAGCCGCGAAATGCATCTGGTGAGCACCTCTTCCTCGACGACGACTCAACTTCTACATGCGGTGGGCTGCGCGGAGGCGGGGCGGTACTTCAGCCGGCATCCAGAAGCAGCGGAGAAAGCAGAGGGCGACTACCGTGCCTTCAATGACGTGAGCTTTCACGGCGATGAAGTGGTTCTGACGTGCCTGGGCGAAGGTTCAACCTCGCAAGGCGAGTTCTGGGAGGCGATGAACACTGCTTCAAACCAGAAGCTGCCGGTAATTTTCTGTGTGGAGGACAACGGTTACGCAATCAGCGTTCCTGTCGAAGTGAACACGCCGGGCGGCAACATCTCCAAGCTGGTGGCGAACTTCCCCAACTTCCACTTTGCGGAGATTGACGGTACCGATGCGGAGGTCTGCCTGCGGGCGTTTCAAGCAGCGGCCGAACATTGCCGTGCGGGGCTGGGACCGGCGTTTGTGCACGGTCATTGCGTGCGCGCTTATTCCCACTCGCTCTCGGACGACGACAGGCTCTACCGCTCCACAGCAGAGCGCGAGGCCGATGCGCTGCGCGATCCGATCGCGAAGATGCAGATGCGATTGCTGCGCGAGGGCATTCTGACTGAAGCCCAGATCAACGAACTGGAAAAATCGCAGGATCATTTGGCTGCCGAAGCCGCCGAGCGCGCATTGGAAGCGCCGTTGCCTGAGGTTTCCGGAATTCTGCAACATGTCTACTCGGAAGACCTGGACCCGACAGGCCCCTTGTTCGATCACGAACACGCGGATGCGCCGGGTGGAACCGGCGGAGGCAAGACTGGAAGCGCCAAGGGCAGCGAACCGCGCACCATGGCCGACCTGATCAACGCCTGCCTGCACGATGAGATGCGGCGCGATCCGCGCATTGTGGTCTATGGCGAGGATGTGGCCGACGCGAGCCGCGAGCAGGCGCTGGCCGAGGTCAAGGGGAAGGGCGGCGTCTTCAAGCTGACCGCTGGCCTGCAGACCGAATTCGGCTCTGAGCGGGTGTTCAACTCGCCGCTGGCCGAAGCCAATATTGTGGGTAGAGCCGTTGGCTATGCGGCGCGAGGCATGAAGCCGGTGGTTGAAATTCAGTTCTTCGATTACATCTGGCCTGCCATGCACCAGATTCACAATGAGCTGGCGCTGATGCGCTGGCGCTCTCATGGCACGTGGGCTTCCCCAACTGTGATTCGCGTGCCCATTGGCGGCTACCTGACCGGCGGCGCCATCTACCACTCACAATGCGGCGAAAGCATATTCACTCACATTCCAGGGTTGCGCGTGGTGTTTCCTTCGAATGCGCTGGATGCCAACGGACTGTTGCGCACCGCTATTCGCTGCGACGATCCGGTGTTGTTTCTTGAACACAAGCGGCTCTACCGCGAGACCTTCGGCCGCGCGCCATATCCGGGGCATGAGTTTGCCATTCCGTTCGGTAAAGCGAAGATTATGAGGTCCGGCACGCACATGACACTGGTTACCTACGGCGCGGTTGTTCCGCGCGCGCTGCAGGCTGCAGAGCGCGCGCAACGTGAGCATGGCATCGACGTGGAGATCATTGACCTGCGCACTTTGAATCCTTACGACTGGGAGGCAATCGCCACATCGGTGCGCAAGACCAGCCGGGTGATTGTGGCTCACGAAGACATGATCAGCTGGGGCTACGGCGCGGAGATTGCTGCTCGCATCGCAGATGAGCTTTTTGAGGATCTGGATGCGCCGGTGAAGCGGATTGGATCGATGGATACGTTTGTCGCTTACCAGCCGCTGCTTGAGGA
>DASYZU010000082.1:0-2978 GCA_035945795.1 Occallatibacter sp. | reverse complement strand
CCGGTGACGAGCGGGGCCAGCGCCCGGATCGCGGCGACGCAGACCTCGGTGCCACGCCCGATGGTAAAGGTCAAACCATGCCCTTCCAGGCCTGCAGGATGGTCGGTCAGTAGAACAACGTAGGCTGCAGAATAATCCGGGTCGCTATTCATGGCATCAGAACCGGCAAGGGTACGCGATGTCGGAAAACGAATATCGTACGTCTTAAAGCCGGTAATAGTGATGGGCATGGTTTCTTCTCCTGTAAAAAAGCGCTAATCCTCTAGGTCGAGATAGCCCAACGCTACAAGGCAGTTCCTTCCTCCTCAAAGATATCGGCCAAAACATTGGCCATTGCATGGGAGATATGCGCAGCTAGAAGTTCTGCAGCTTTATCAATGTTTCCCTCGAGCAGGGCCAATAGGATCTGCTCATGATCATCGAGTGCAGCCTCCATGCGCTGCGGGTACAGTGTATCCTTTATCTGGAAGACACTGAACTGGCTGCGGAGCGTGGAGAGGTAACGAATAAGTCGGCTATTGCCCGAGGCGCGAATGAGTAGTGTATGGAGGCGGAAGTCGCACTGGAGAAAGAGCGAGATAGGGCGCTGGTCTAATTGCTCGCGCACTGTGTAGAGGAGATCAAGCTGCGATCTGAGGTCCGCAGGGTCGAGCCGGGGAGCGGCCAGGCGTAAAGCCAGGACCTCCAGTGCCCCACGCAGCTCGTAGATTTCATGGATATCCTGGGCAGTAAACAGGCGTACCCAGAAACCGCGACGTGGGTCGGAGCGCACCAGCCCATCCTGAACCAGGCGCTCTAACGCCTGGCGAACTGGAGTGCGGCTCACACCTAACTTTTCAGCGAGAGCGACATCGGAGAGCCTTTGCTCTTTGCGCTGATTAAAGAATACCAGTTGCTTCCAGGTCTGCTCGTAGGCATAATCCACCGCCGTAGGAATGGCATTGCGGCCGTGCCCCCAGAGAAGTTCAAATACCTCATCGCTCAAGTTTTCGTCAATTACTTGAGCATTCAAGTCCACACCCGCCTCGCCTGGTCCAACCGGTGATTTTGTCTCCATAGCGGCTCCGTTCTTAACCTTTGTAGATAGATGCACAAGCTCGCCCCCAAGCCGACTAGCGGCTCATCTTAGTATATAACTAGAGCTACCCCGCGAGCAATTTTCCTGCTACTCTTGACTTTTGCCCGTGTATAATGTATTCTGAATTTTGTATACAGTATATTATTTTTGCCAGAACTTGTCAAGCAGACGAACAGAAAGGAGGGGGTCGGCTTCAGTAACAATTTCATTTGGGTAAACCGTTCTCGTTCGATACCATTTTTATTTGAGTTGACACGCAGTTGAGAGGACCATTCGGCCGGGAAAACCGGGTTACGAAACGCCCCCAGAGAAGTAGAGAGTTCGCGAGTCGGAATCCGATACCCGGGAGGAGAAAACCATGAAATCGAATTTCGCAAGTCGTCTACGAGCGCTGGGTGCGCTCGGCGTCGTCATCGCGATAGTCCTGGCGGCGTGCGGTAGCACGCCGAGCACCACATCGACGTCGACGTCAGGAGGTAAGCTCGCACCGGGCGCGAACTTCAAGCTCGGTGTTTCGCTGACCTTCAACAATACCGACTTCTGGACCAACTACATCACGTATGAGAAACAGTTCGCGGCTCAGTACAACGCCACGCTGCTCGGGCCGCTGGTCGCCAACAATGACGCCGCCAAGCAGAACACGGACATCCACACGCTGATCCAGGAAGGCGCCCAGGCGCTGATCGTCAACCCGGTGGACAGCGCCGCGATCGCGCCCGCGCTCGATTTCGCCGCCAGCAAGAACATCCCCGTAACCAGCGTGGACGTCGCGCCAAGCAGCGGCCATGTTTTCATGATCATACGCGCCGACAACGTGGCGTATGGCCAGAACTCCTGCAAATTCATCGCCTCGCATGCAACTGCCAGCAGCGGCCACATCGCCATCCTGGAGGGGGATCTCGCCTCCGTGAACGGTAAGGACCGGACAGACGGCTGCATGCAGGAAATCCAGCAGAACTATCCGAACTTCAAGACCGTCGAGTACGCAACGAAATGGGACACGCCGACCGCCGTCAACGATGCCAAGACGGCGCTGAGCACGTACCCGGACCTGAGGGGCATCTACGTCGAGTGGAGCGCACCCGAGGACGGCATTATCGCGGCCGAGCAAGCCATCGGCAGGTTCACCAAGGTGGGCAGTTCATCCCACATCGTCCTGATTGGCAACGACGGCACACCGCATGAGCACGCGCAGATCCGCGCCGGCCTGCTCGACGCGAGTATTTCGCAGCCGGCCAACTCCTACGCGCAGTATGCAATCTTCTACGCGCAGCAGGCGCTCGAGGGGAAGACCTACTCAGCCAGCCAGAGCACCGACCACAACAGCACGATCGTCACTCTGCTAGGCAACCTTGAGGACGCGCTTCCGGCGCCCGTCGTGGACAGCACCAACGTCAACGACCCGAGCCTTTGGGGCAACGCGAAGTCCGGCTCCTGAGAGAATCGCACTCGGGATCGTGCTAGAACCTGTGAATGGAGGGTCAGGATCGTGACGGAACCTGTGAACGGAGGGCCTGCCGCAGTCCGGCTCTCCGTTGGCGTGGCGCAGGGCGTCTGGAAAGCCTTTGGCGAAACCCAGGCGCTTCGCGACGTATCGCTCGACGTCGGGGCCGGTGAATGCCACGGGTTGGTTGGGCGCAACGGCGCCGGGAAATCTACCCTGGTGGCGATCTTCACCGGCCTGATCCGGCCGGATCGGGGCCTTGTCAGGCTCGGGGCTGAGGCTGCACCGGCCCTGGCGGATCGCGCCACCTGGCAGCGCCTGGTCGCGTGCGTCTACCAGAAGCCGATGGTGGTGCCCAGCCTTACGGTCGCCGAGAACGTCTTCCTCAATCGCGCGACAGGGGATGACCACGGTATCGTCAACTGGCGTGCCATGCGGTCCCGCGCGCGCCAGGTC
>DASYZU010000081.1:0-133590 GCA_035945795.1 Occallatibacter sp. | reverse complement strand
GTTCAACAGCCGGTCGCCCGCTTCGTCCAGCTCCCACGCCACTGTGTATCGTTGCCGATTTGCGGGCCAGTCATCGACACTGTCCCAGTGCTTACTGAAATGACGACGCACTCGCACCAGCTTGCCCAAAGGAAACTCCACGGTGCCGCCCCGCCTCAGTACCTTCTTCATCTCCGCAATGATCGCGTTCAGAATCCGAACTGCCTGGCGGCGCGACAACCCGCTCCACCCCGATGCGAGTAAAGTAATCATTGCGGAATGCAGCTGGATCAGGTACGACAAGCGTCTGTTCCACCTAAATGCGGGTTCCAAATAGAGTCGGCATCTGTGCGCATTTCCCTCGAGCTGCCTCTACTGAATTAGCTCATCTTGAAATATGCAAATTTTAGTAGGCGACGATAGCGTGGAACGGGCATACCTCAGGTTTGCCAGCGCCGTCCTTTGAGACTCAGCGAAGTGCTGTGGAAGAACTGAGTATCGCGATACAGAAGATTTTGGCTGCGAACCGGCGTTAGTCCACACTCAATGCATGTTTACTTGTAAGGATGTATACATTTCGTTTGCGCAGCTTCCTCTCGAAGCTCGCGTGTTGTTTTGCATGTTGTCGCTGGCGGAGCTGGCAGATCATCGCCCGTGGCCCCCAGCGCCTAACGAGATCCACGCTTACCTAGAGAGGATCTGGGACGAGGAGAAGTTGACTCAAGCCGATTTCCGAGTTCGTGGCCGGATTGACGAAGCGTGGAAAGCGCATTTAGCGAAACACGCCCCGAAAGGCAGACGCGCTTGGATGGCAGAGACCTGCGCCAGGCATACAAGGCAACCTCAGTAGTTCAATCGAAACACGGGATCGGCGCCGCAGAGCATGCGGCGTCCGGTCAGTCACAGTCCTCTCCGTCTACCCATATACTGGTGGACGTGTCTGAGACTCGTGACAAGCGCCGCCGGAAGGACCTCGATCTCTTCGTACTCGCTCTGGTTGAAAGCGGGCTGGCGACTCCATACGAGTTGAAGATAGCGGCCGATCTCTCGCCTGGAGCTACGATTCCGGTTCTACGGAGGCTACTGGATCAAGGGAAGGTAGCTCAGGGAAAACCCGGTTCGCGTGGCCGCATGGCATACAAGATCACCTCCCAGGGCCGAGCGCACCTGAAGAGCAGCTGGCGGGAGCTGATCGATGACGGTCCGAGCGGCGATCTCGATGCCGACCTGCGCGTCGCGCTCCTGGCGCTCTGGGCTGGCGGGGACCGCGGCACGGCCGCGAAGTTTCTGCGCGAAGCGGCCTCGCAGGGGGTCAGTATTCCGAGAACTGACGATGCCCGCGATAACTTCGCCTCATTTCCGCCCCTGGCTCAATGGTACCGGCAACTGCGGCTGGCTTCGACCAAAGTGCTGGCCAAGAGAGAATCCGCGGCGGCATTGGCAATGGCGCAGGCTCTGCCGCGTACTAGCGGGAACATCACGAATACGAAGCCTAAGAAGACAAGCCTGTAGAAATGCCCTCTAAGCTGTTCCAAAAGGCTTGGAGGAGGTATTTGTCGATTGGAACGCATCCCAGCTTCATTGGCTTGTTGCCAAGCTCCACCAGTGGGAGCTCAGGGAAACTCGCAGTGTGAATACAGGATCTCCTTGATTCTCTCGCGCTCATCACTGCGCAAAGATACAATTCAGCAATAAAATGCTTTACGGAGCGTGCCCCATTGCCGGGCACGCAGCTTCGGCGCCGGAGCGTACCTCAGGCCGTCGTCAATTCCAACAGGCGTCGGACCCACCGTGACTGCTGGGCGCCCAACTGCAGGCAGGAAAGCCAAGAAATGGCTTGAACCTAATCAATGAAGTACCGCTAGACATCCTGAAGTTGCTCCGGGCGCGCAAGAAAGCCTGGCGCATTCCGGAATTGACGGAACTGCTCTCACTTGGCCGCCGGACTCTCTATGACGAAGTAGAGGCAGGCCGGCTGCCGGCAATGAGGTTCGGAACCGCAATTCGCATCAACCCATCCGACGCGGTGGATTGGGTTGAAGCAAGGATACCTACCCCGCTAGGACCTCGAAGAACGCTGGCTCATAGTCTGCATCAACACACTGTGTGTTCCAGAGTCCCGACTCTCGAATTGTGGGCTGAGGCGACCTCAAACCGAGCCAGTTCGGCGAGGCGGGGTCAATCGGTGTCTTGTGGAAGTTGCTGAGGAGCCCGATACAATTGCGCTCAATGTACGCACGTCTACTGAATCTGCTTGGCTAGTCGTCCACGTCAAGCCAGAGGAATGGCATCTGGCCTATGTACTGGCTAACTTCGATTTCCAGAGGCTGCTCTGCAACGCGGATAATCTTTGACGCACTGTTGCCGCGTCCCCAAGTTCCGCGAAGGTCTTTGGGGTACTGTCAGCGACAAAGAGAGCCTCTCCGACTCTCTTGCGGAATATCGAACCGCGATGATTACCTGTACCGTCCCTGTGGCCTCGGTGGGTGGCCAGTCGCCCCCACAGTGAAGTTTGTGAACCCTCAGAAACTGCATGGGTTCCCACACGCACCACCCTCGGCGTTACTCCATCCTCTCTAACCTCACCGTCCTCGAAGAAAAAATACACCCCACGTTCCGGCCAGCCGCTTTTCCCGTTACAGTCATGCAGCTTTCTGCATCCTCCGACCCTTTGCCGAAGCACACCAAGTAGTCGGTAAAACTCATCAAGGTCATCGTGGCGGCTCATCGACTCCGACCTCCACGCCTTATCAGAGTCAGAACCGTCTCGGGTGTCCGGTCGCGGACGAGTGCATCCCACATGCTTGGTTCTTGAACTAGTCCCTTCGCGAGGAAGTAAAACATCTTGCCCTTAAGAGCGGTGTATCTGTCGTGGAACTCAGCGGCGGATTCCTCTCCTGCTGGAACGGTCACTACATCGAGACCCGGAACCCGCCAGAACTTGTTCGAACCAAACGCGATTATCTTCTGACCATCTGCGGGACTCAGTGGTGGACGGATGCTCAGCAGGTAGTCGTCGCCCAGCAACAGGAAGATGAGGCGATGTCCTTCGATTCCTTGCGTATCGCCTCGGGAATACCACGCTTCTCGCCTATCGTCCTGATTAGGGGCTTGGGCATTTTTTGAAACGTAACATCATAAGGCGCGATTAGCGTTTCTTCGGCGAGAACCCATATCCAGCAGAAATTATGGCAACCTGACAAGCCTCGTAACCGAATGCCGAACGCAGGGTTCGGACGCCATCCATCATTTGGGTGTGCTGTCTGCCCGTGTACATTTCGGCGGCAGGGTGAAGCCATCTTGATAGTTCCCGCTCCCGAGCATGGAGCCGACCCGATTCTTCAAAATCGGTCCCGGTCAACCGAAGTCCTTTAGGACAGCCGGTATCCTGCTTTTTGCTGGTGCAGCTTCCGATGACCAACATCTTCATAGCGGTCGTCACACTTCTGATAGATTTTGTGTTGTCAGTGTACCGCGTTCAATTCAGTACGCACGTTGCGTTACACACCAACCCTTGGAGGATTCTTGATGTTGCCTGCCCGCGAGTTGTTTCTGGGCTTCGTGATCGTGATTCTTCTCTCACCGGGTTCGTTGTGGACGCAGGCTGCGCCAGCGAATCCGCAGCAGGGCATGGGCGGCATCGCCGGAGGCATTGGGGCTGCCCCGGTGTACGACGAGCAGAAGCGACCCATTACCGCGGGCGGATTTGTGGATTCAGGGACGGTAGTTTTCCAGGACATCGCCAAGGCCGCGGGGCTCTCAGGCTGGTCGCACAGGATGGGCACACCGGAGAAGAAGTTCATTGTCGAGACGAATGGGTCGGGAGTGGGCCTGATCGACTATGACAATGACGGCTGGCTCGATATTTACCTTGTGAATGGCTCGACGTTCAACGCGCTGGACGGCAAGGAAGAGCCGCCGCACGCAGCGCTGTTCCACAACAATCACGACGGGACATTTACCGATGTGGCAGCAAAGGCCGGCGTGACCAATGACCGCTGGGGTTACGGAGTGAGCGTTGCCGACTACGACAACGATGGCTGGCCCGACATTTTTGTGGGGAATTACGGGAAGAACCGGCTCTATCACAACAACCACGACGGGACCTTCACTGATGTGGCCGAGAAGGCCGGGGTGCAGCTTGGAAACTGGTCGACCGGCTCTGCGTGGGGGGATTATGACGGCGACGGGTTGCTGGACTTGTATGTGGCCGGCTATGTCCATTTCGACCGTGACAACCTTCCGATTGCCGGGTCAAAGGCGGTGGGGTATTCCTTCTGCCAGTATCGCGGCGTGGTGGTGAACTGCGGGCCGCGCGGGCTGCCTGGCGAGCCGGACCACCTCTTCCATAACAACGGGGACGGGACATTTACCGACGTGACGGTGAAGGCCGGGGTGGAAGACAAAGAGCACTTTTACGGTTTCACGGCGATCTTTGTAGATCTCAACGGAGACGGCAAGCCGGACCTGGTTGTGGGCAACGATTCTGAGCCCAACTACCTTTACATGAATAAGGGACATGGGACCTTCGAAGAAGATGGTTATGCCTCGGGGTTTGCGTTGAACGAGTCAGGGCGCGAGATTGCCTCCATGGGCATTGCAGCGGGCGATTACGAGAACAACGGCCTGATGGACTTTTTTATTACGGATTTCGGCGACGATTACAAGGTGCTCTTCCACAACGAAGGCGACGCCAGCTTTATGGACGTGAGCTACAAGGCAGGAGTTGCGCAGCCTACGGTTCCCTTTGTGGGCTGGGGCGACGGCTTCATGGACTATGACAACGACGGCTGGCTGGACCTCTTCATGGTCAACGGCCACGTTTATCCCGAAGTGGACCAGCACGAATGGGGTACGACGTTTGCCGAGCGTCCGCTGCTGTTCCGAAACGTGCCGGATAAAAAGGGCCGGAGGTTTGAATATGTGCCGCCAGTGAAAGGATCCGGGTTGGCCGCTGTGGTTCCGGCGCGGGGAGCGGCCTTCGGAGACTTGTTCAATGACGGCAAGATCGATGCGATCATCAACCCAATCGATGGTCCACCTGTTCTTCTGAGGAACGTGAATCCCGACCAGCACCACTGGGTGGAGATGCAGTTGATTGGCGGACCAAAGAGTC
Source organism: Occallatibacter sp. (assembly GCA_035945795.1). Lineage (GTDB taxonomy): Bacteria > Acidobacteriota > Terriglobia > Terriglobales > Acidobacteriaceae > Telmatobacter. The sequence continues at coordinate 128,495 of DASYZU010000081.1, read as the reverse complement.
CGCGTGACGCGACCTGTGCAACGGTGTATCTGAAGGCCAACGGAATGCGGATGCGCCAGGATGTGCTGGCCAGTGGCAGCTATATCTCAGCGAACGACCGCCGGCCGCACTTCGGGCTTGGCGATGCGACCGATGCCGGGACCGCGGAGATTCATTGGCCCTCGGGCTCCAAGGAGATGGTGAAGCTGCCTGCTGTGGACCGCATCTACACAATCACCGAGGGTAGGGGAATTACGGGCGCGCTGTGTAGCGGCAAACCGTGTGCCGTCGCGTCCTCGGGTCTAGCGGAGCCGCCGGTCAATGTGAGCAAACCCTGAGTCTGGACCTTACAGAAGAAACCGGATGGCCGTCTGTGCGAACGGCGGCCATCCGATTTTTGCAACGGAGGACGTCAGAAGGAATCCTTCGCAGGTCGCGACTGAAGAAGCTAGCGGCGGATGACGACGTACTTGCGTCCGGCGTAGAGCCGGAAACCGCCAGCCGGGTCGGAGGCCATCTGCAAGGGTACAGGGCGCTTGAGTGCCTCGTCGTTGGCGGAATCGACAGTTAGCACGTCATGCGCACCCACGTCGGTCACCAGGAATTTATTGTCCGCAATAAAGCCCACGCCATAGACGCCCGCGCGGAGATTCTGTCCGCCGATCTTGATTGGGACTTCGGCGATAAAGTAGGCCTGGTATTTGGAAGCCACGCCGGTCGAGTATCCGCTGGTGTCGACCAGGGCGGCAAGAATATAGAACCCATCGTCAAACTTCACGCCTACGGAGTTGCGCAACTGCGTAGTTGCCGATTGTCCGCGAAAGAACACGCTCGCGGGCATCAATTTTTCCATATCGGCCGGCTTGAGCACTGTTCCGGCGCTTTGCGCCAAGATCGATCCTGATGTCAGCATCGTCGCCGCAGCCAGAATACCGGCCATCGCCATCTTCAGAGTTATGTGCTTGCGCATCGTGAAGCCTCCTTGCTTTGTAAGTGGTGCGTGCCGGAGTATATCGGATTCTCCGACCTATTGGCTATTGGCTGCCAGGACCGATGATCGACACGAGGCAATTCAGGATAGGCTCTCACAGGCGAGTTGAAGGAGAGGTTGCGTGAGACTCAAGGGTTGGAGCCGATCTGCTGAGGCGTAATCTCCTCGCCCTGGTTGGGCTTGCGGAGAGTTCCGGGCGTTGAGCTGTGGAGTTTCTTGAAGGCGTCCAGTGCCTTCTGCTGTGCGTCCTTGTTTCCAGCCGCGCGCTCTGCCTGTGCAAGCCTGTACCAGGCAACCTCATCGTCCGGCTTCAGGCGGGTTGCTCGTTCCAGCGGGGCCACGGCGAGTTCCGGCTTATCACTCTTCAAGGCAACGCCACCCAGGGCCACCAGCGCCTCTTCAAAGTCAGGGAAGCGCTCGAGGATTTGCTCGAATTGCTTGCGAGCTTCCTCCAGGTTGCCAAGTTCGACCTGCAGGTTTGCAAGTTCGTAGGCGGCATTTCCGTTGCTGGAATCGACGTCGAGTTCGGCCATAAACTCACGGACGGCAGCCTCCCGATCGTCGGGCTTCTGCGCTTCTCTATAGCGCGCCAGATAAATGCGCCCCAACCGGTAATGAATGCCAGGACGCCGGGGATCGAGTTGGAGGACGTGGTTGAAAGCGCCAATAGCCGCGTCGTAGTCCTTCTGGCTTTCATTGGCTTCGCCTTGTGCCTGCAACATCCAGATGGATCCGGGTGCCTTGTCGTGGAGCTTCTCCATTACTACATAGGCAAAGTTCCCATAGATTCGTCCCGTGTGGTACAGGATTTCAGGGTCGTCGGGATAGAGTTTGTTCAGCTTCAATGCGGTTTCAACCGCGTCGTCATCCCGGCCCAGCCCGGTATAGGCGCGGAGAAGCTGCAACCCGCTCATGCGCCTTACTTCTGGGTCGGTGGTTTGTCTGAATCCCTTCTCTAGGTGCGGCAAAGCCTCTGGGAACTGCCCCAACTCCGCATACGACATGCCCAAGAGGCTATCCAGTTTAGGCAGGCTGGGCTTAAGCTTTTGCGCGGTACGGATTTCACTTACAGCCTGCTCATACTCGCGCAGCTTGAAATAGATCACCGCCAGGTTGGCGTGGATTTCTGCGACATTCGGTTCGAGCTTTGCCAATTGCTCAAAGTCCGCGCGGGCGGTCGCAAACTGGCCTGTCGCCAGAGCCTGCTGCCCCTCCGCTGCATATCGATCGCGCTCGTCATCAGCGGCTGATTGTGCCTGCGCGGTGAACGGCAGGAGCCACCAGAATGCCAGCAGCAGGGCCAGACTCGAATGTTTCATTTTCATTGAAGTAGTGTATCTCCCACATAGAAAACTCCGCCACGCCGGAATGGCGTGGCGGAGTTCAGGTGGAGCAGCGGAAAGGTGGTTAGAAGGTGATCTTTCCACTAAGTTGAACGATACGGGAAGCAGAAGCCCCCGTAATCTTGCCCGCCACAAGGTTGGAATTGTTGACGTTGTTCGAGATGGTATTGTTACCACCCGAACCACCAGTCGCAAGGCCACCCACATCGCCGGCATATTGGTGATGGTTGAAGGTGTTGAAGGTATCCGCGCTTATCTTGAAGTTCAACCGTTCTGAGAAATGCAGGTTCTTGGAGAAACCCATATCCCAGTTGTTGATGCCCGGTTGGCGCAGGAAGTTGCGGGTTGTGTTTCCGTATACACCTACCAATGGTTGGGTAAAGCAGCCCATGTTGATGCGCTGGAACTGCGCCGTCAGATTGCTGTGAATATTGCAACCCGGCGTATAGCTCCCGCGCTGGAACTGCGTATCAAGCAGACCGTTGATATCGTTCGCAGTGATACTAAACGGGAATCCGGTCTGGAAGGTGGTGATACCGGTGACTTCCCAGCCGCCAATCGCCAGGTCTGCCGGCCTTGAGATTGAACCGGCGAACCTCTTGCCGCGTCCGACCGGCAGTTGGTACACGTAGCTGGACACAAAGCGATGGTCGACGTCGAAGTCAGACGGGCCGTAGTCCAACTGCGGGTCATGGTTGTTCATGGTGCCCTGGTAACCGCTACCGGTAGCGCCGACACCGGCGGCGGCCGATTTGTCGTCCTTGCTGTTGGCCCAGGTAAAGATCGAGGTCACAGCCAGATCGCCGGCGCGATGCTCAAACTTAACGTTCATCGCGTTGTAGTGGGAGTAGCCGTGCCAGTCGCTGTCGATATAGAACCCATTGAAGTTCTGGTACGGCAGCCGGTATTTGACTGGGCAGTTATGCGTTATATCATTCGGATTCGTCTGGCAGAATGGCAAATCCGATGCCGAAATGCCGTAGGGCTGAGAGATGTTGCGCCGGTCCAGGAGATGGACAGCATGGGTTCCGATGTAGTTCACCTCAATGGTTGTGCTCCTGGCCAACTCGCGCTGGACTCCAGCAGTCCAGGATTGAACGTAAGGATTAAGAGGATTCTCCGACTCGATCACCGCGATGAACGACAGTGTCGACTGGGGGAACGCTCCCAGGGTGGAGTAACTCGGGAACAACTGGTTGCTGAACTTGGGAAGGGTGGAAACTGATCCCGGGGCGAGGCTGTTGCGGATGCTGTACGGATAGATATCCGCCGAGTCGTCGATCTCACGGCCTTCAGCAGAGTCGAAGAAGATGCCGTAGCCGCCGCGCACAACCATTTTGTCGGTTATGCGGTAAGCAAAGCCGAACCTCGGCGCGAACGGTGTCTTCGGGCCGGGATGGGGCACGGAGCCGCAATAGCGGAGGATCGGTCCGCCATTCAGTCCAACTCCGGGAGCAACACCGTTGGTGGTTAGTTTTGGGTCGGCATAGCAGAGGCCGCCCGCGGAGTTCTTCGTATCCAACCAGAAGAAGTGGTTGGACGCTTCATAGGCCGCGGCACGGAAATCCCAGCGAAGGCCTAGGTTCAAGGTCAGCTTCTGGGTGACCTTGAAGTCATCCATAGCATAGGGTGCGAAGTAGCTGAAGACGTGGGTCTGAGGGTTTCCGGCCGTATTGGTCGGGCTCAGTGGGCCGGGCACAAATCCACCAACGCTGTTGTAATACCCAAGCATCAGATCGGCGACGGCATTGCCGGTTCCGCACCAGGACTGAGTTGTCGGGTTACCGTTGAGGTTGATTGTGACCGGGGCGTTGGGACATCCGGGAGTGTTGGTGCTGATGAGGTTGGAGTTGAAGGCCCAGTCCCCGTAGAAATCGTCGTCCAGGTTGCGAATCAGTTGCCAGCGACGATAGTCGACGCCCAATCCAATTGTGTGCTTGCCGCGAATCATGCTGAATGAATCGGCATATTCCCAGGCCGGCTGATCGGATCCGCTGTAGGAGTTCACCGAGCCGCCACCGCTTGAGTATGTCGTCATGCCGATGTTGGGCCAAGTCTGCTGCAGCGCCGAAAAGGTGCTAAATGTACCAGTTAACGCAAGGGCGCTGACCACAGCAGATGGCACTGCGGTGCCGCCCTGCGGGGCCTCGGCGCGGAGGTAGCCAAAGCGGAAGTTGTTTACGTTCGACTTGCCGATGTTGATGGTATGCGAGATTTCCCAGTTCTTCTGGTTTTCAAACCAGGACTCGATGCCGTGGACAAGATCGCCAGAATTGTAGGTGCCGCTGTTGCTGTACTTGGAGTAGGTGAACCGGAAAAACGCCGAACCGAATTTTCCGAGGTTCTGGTCTCCGCGGTAGGTCTGTTGGTTGGTGGTTAACGGGAAGCCCATGTTCCTGATGAAGTTGGTCACGCCTTCCGGTTGGTTTGCGACCGTGGGTGTTGCCCAAAGACCATTTGCAAGAGCGACCTTGCCCAGCCTGGAGGTGATGGAACCCGCGGGAACCTTGTTTCCAGGGAAGGCCAGTCCTGTAGTCGGATCAACCGGCATGCAGTTGTAGCCAGCACCCAGCAATGCAGTGCAGGTGGTTGTTCCATATGCGGGCAAGGGACCTCCCGGGAGGGGAACAACTACAGGAGAACCGTTTACCGTAATGGTCTTGGAACCCTGTGCCGGATACGTCTCCGCAGAGAAATCGCCCGTCAGCACGGCCGGGTTGGGGACAGTCTCCCTCGCTACTCCGCCGTTGTTGATGCGCCAGCCCTCGTAGTTTGCCATCCAGAAGGTTTTGTCGTGTCCGTTATAGAGCTTGGGAATGTAGACCGGACCATCCGCGACAAACCCGAACTGGTTCTGACGCAGAACCGGGAGCGAGGTGATTCTTGAGGCGTTGTAATCGCTAACCGTAGGGAACGGCTTCGCGTCGTATGCGTTGTTGCGGTTGAACTCGAAGATCGCCCCGTGCAGCTTGTTGCCGCCTCCCTTGCTGACGATGTTGACCTGGGTCGCCGAGAATCCGTACTCGGCCGAGTAGGTTCCGCTTTCTACCTTGAACTCCTGAATTGCGTCCTGTGACAAAATCACGGCAGGAGTAACGAGCGCGGAATCGGTGTTGACCAGTCCGTCAAGCGTATAGTTGTTTCCCTCTGGCCGGCCACCGTTCACGCTGATGGCATCGCCTTCGCCCTGGCGCATGGTGCCTTGTTCGCCGCCTACTGTGACGGCTCCGGCGCCCACCATAAGCAACTGTATGAAATTGCGTCCGTTCAACGGAAGCTCTTCCACCTGCTGCTGGCTAACGAGTTGCGATAGTCCGGAACTGTCGGTGTCCAGCGATACGGCCTGCGCTGTCACCTCCAGTGTTTCCGTCACCGCCCCAGGCTTCAAGACCAGATCGATGCGGACCTTCTGGTTGACGTCCAGGGTGAAGCCGGTTGTTACCGATTTTTGAAAGCCTTTCGCTTCCGCCGAAACCGAATAAATTCCCGGGTTGAGCGCCGGTGCGTTGAAGTCACCCGACGAAGTCGTAACTGTCTTGAAAACGCTGTTGGTTGCAGTGTTGGTTACTGTCACGTTCACGTTTGGGACTATTGCCCCAGTGCTATCGGTTACGGTTCCGAGGATGGTGCCGGTTGCACCTGCTTGACCCCACAAACTGCCGGCAAAAGCCAGCACGACGACCAACCCGAGGAAAGCTCGGAATGATCTCATCTTTCACCTCCTGATGAAGTGTCTCCTTGTCATTTGTTCAGTAGGGGTTGGTTCCTAACTCAACGAAAAACCAGCAGGGAAAGGGACGTACGCTCATCCGAAACGACCGGGGGAAAAGACGCATACTCCCGTTTTAGGACCTATGCCAGCCCCAATGGGAGATGAACATAGCCATCGTTCGTATTGATTGTCAAGAACAAAATTTGTTCCTATTTGAAACTTCCTTGAGGGTGCGTTTGCCCATGCGAACCTGAAGCCTCATTTATTTGAAAAAGCGATTTTCTTGGCAATTCAACTTATAATTCTCCAGTCGAAAATATATCTGGAAGGTGGCCTGACCACTGGTTGACTTCCAATAGTGGAATCGTTAACTAAATCGATAACTAAACTTGCATATCAGTTTTGCACAGTTGAATACAGCCCTGGAAAGCGGCTAGCCACTCCAAGAGCTCTTTGCTCCTCATGAACATCGAGGAATTCGCTGCGGATGGGGCCAGAACGCCAGTTCAGAAACTCGCGCGAGCCTGTTTGGAGCACGTGGTCAGTGACTTCATCTGTGGTGGCATTTCGAATCGCGCTTATGAATTTCAACGGTGCGTTAATTCCAAAGAGCAAAAAATTCCACTTTCGCGTATTGAGGCATTCGTGCTAAGGTTCTTTTCGCTCGAATAGGGTTCCGCTCCCCGGCATTACCGGAATCAAGCGTCCTGAATGGCTACAACTGAAGGCTAACCACAACAGGTTGATAACGAAGGAGAAGCAATGAAACTCCCTGCAATTAAATTGATTGCGGCAAGCTGCATGCTGGTTATTGGACTCGGCGTCAATTGGGCGCAAAGCAGTCCTGACCCACTCAAAAATGGTTTTGAAAATCCGCCGGAAAGTGCGCGTCCACGCGTGTGGTGGCACTGGATGAACGGCAACATCTCGAAGGAAGGCATCAAGCTGGACCTGGAGTGGATGCACAGGGTTGGTCTGGGCGGGTTCCAGAACTTCGATGCGGCTTTGCAGACACCTCAAGTAGTAGACAAGCGATTGGCCTATATGACTTCGGAGTGGAAGGACGCATTTAAATATGCGACGACCCTTGCCGATCAGTTGGGTCTTGAAGAGGCAATCGCCGGATCGCCGGGGTGGAGCGAGTCTGGCGGTCCCTGGGTTCCGCCATCGGAAGGCATGAAGAAGTATGTGTGGAGTACGACATACGTCGAAGGCGGGAAGCCTTTCACCGGCACTCTCGCTTCTCCACCGTCGAACACCGGCGCGTTTCAGAATATCGGTATCCGCGACATGATTGGCGCACCTGAAGGCTCCAAGACCCCACCACAGTTTTATGCAGATTCGGCGGTCGTTGCATACAAGGCGGCTGCATCGGACGTTCCTCTCGAGTCATTGCACCCGAAGATGACGGCCAGCGGCGGTGCGCCGGATGCAGCGATGCTGAGCGACGGAGACCTTGAGAAGACTACCGGGTTGGCGATCCCCGCAGCTGGAGAGAGCGCTTGGATTCAATACGAGTTTGCTAAACCGCAAGCAATCCGCTCTATCACTTTTGTCACCAAAGACCCGAATTTTATTACCGCAATGGTGGCTGGAATTTCCGCTCCCGAAAAGACTCTCGAGGCGAGCGACGACGGGCAAAACTTTCGCGCGGTTGCCAAGCTCTCCGGTGGCAGCGCTCCAGAGCACACCATTTCGTTTCCGGCGGTGACAGCAAAATACTTCCGCGTCACGTTCAAGCGGACTCCGCCGCCTCCGCTACCAGCGTGGGCCTCGGGACTTGACCCGGCTTCATTCGGAATCAAAGTCGGCCCTCCGCCCACCGACTATCTGATTGCCGAATTGGCGCTCCACCCCGGAGCACGTGTGAACCGCTTTGAAGAGAAGGCGGCCTTCACACCGGAGCCCGATCTGTATGGCTTTGCAACTCCAGCCGTTGCAGCAAGCGATGCCGTTGCAAAGTCCGACGTGATTGACCTGACCTCGAAGATGCATCCGGACGGCACTCTTGACTGGACACCGCCAGCCGGCAACTGGGTCGTGCTCCGGTTTGGATACTCACTTTTGGGGATCACAAACCATCCTGCAACCGCGGAGGCCACCGGCCTTGAAGTAGACAAGCTCGACCGCAGGTTCGTGAAGAAATACTTCGACACTTACCTCGACAGTTACAAGGAAACTGTGGGCGCGGACTTCATGGGGAAGCGCGGGATCCGCTATGTAATAAACGACAGCTGGGAGGCCGGTTCGCAAAACTGGACCGACAACATGATTGCCCAGTTCACCAAGCGGCGCGGGTATGACCCAGTGCCGTGGATGCCTGTGCTTGCCGGACAGGTTGTGGAGAGCTCTGAAGCCAGCGACAAGTTCCTGTGGGATTTCCGCAAGACAATAGGCGACCTGATTGCCGATGAGCACTACGGCCAGTTGGAGGAAACCCTGCATGAACGTGGCATGGGCCATTACGGTGAGTCGCACGAGAGCGGGCGTGCTTTTGTCGCCGATGGCATGGAAGTGAAGAAGTTCAACGAGGTACCCATGAGCGCAATGTGGACGCAGGTGCCCGGGGTCAACAACGAACAGTTTGGCTACAATGCGGACGATCGCGAGTCGGCATCGGTGGCGCATATTTACGGGCAGAATCTCGTTGCGGCCGAGTCAATGACCGCAGCTGCCGCGCCCTGGGCATGGTCGCCGTCAACGCTTAAGCCAACGGCCGACCAGGAATTTCTCAACGGCATTAACCGCTTTGTGATTCACGAGTCGGCACACCAGCCGCTGATCAACAAGGCCCCCGGACTTACACTTGGGCCCTTCGGCCAGTGGTTCAATCGCAACGAAACCTGGGCCGAACAAGCCGGATCCTGGATTGACTATCTTGCGCGCACCAGCTATTTGCTGCAGCAGGGGCACTTTGGCGCGGATCTGATCTATTTCTATGGCGAGGATTCAAACCTTACCGCAATCTTCGAACATAAGTCGCCGGATGTGCCGGCGGGCTATGGTTTCGATTACATCAACGCAGACGGCCTGATTCACGAATTGAGCACGGCTGACGGACGCATTACCACTCCAAGCGGCATGACTTATCGGTTACTCGGACTCGATCCCTACAGCAAGCACATGTCGTTGCCGGTGCTGCGCGCGATTCACAAACTGGTGGAGAATGGCGCTGTGGTAGCGGGACCGAAACCGAATGACGATCCCAGTCTTTCCGACGATCAGGCGGAGTTCAACAAGTTGAACGACGAAATGTTCGGCGATGGCACAGGCGTGCACAAGGTTGGGAAAGGTGTGGTCTACGCGGGGCAGAACCTCGGCGATGTGTTAAGCGCATTGAAGGTGGCGCCTGACTTCGACTACACCAAGCCGGAGAGCGACGCTCGCCTCTTGTTTGTGCATCGCAAACTTGCAGACGGCGATCTCTACTTTGTCGACAATCGCAACGACCGCGGAGAGCAGGTGGATGCAACTTTCCGCGTCACTGGCAAAGCTCCCGAGTTATGGCATGCGGAGACTGGCAAATCGGAACCTGTGTCCTTCAGGATCGCGGATGGCCGCACCACCATTCCCTTGAAACTGGAGCCATGGGGCACGGTGTTTGTGGTCTTCCGCAATGCGACCAAGGAGACTTCTCATACGCTGCCCGTGAAGACCGAGAAGCAAATTGCCACTGTGGATGGCCCGTGGAAAGTGGGCTTCCAGCCGGATCGAGGAGCGCCGCCGACAATTACGCTGGACGCACTTTCGTCCTGGAGCGAAAACCATGACGCGGGTGTGAAGTACTTCTCCGGATCAGGCACCTACACAAAGACGATTGATGTAAAGGCCGACTGGCTCAAGAAAGGCACACAAGTCTGGATTGATCTTGGCGACGTCAAGAACCTTGCAGAAGTCACGGTAAACGGCAAGCCTTTAGGCATTGTGTGGCACGCACCGTATCGCGTGGATACGACCTCGGCCCTCAAGCCGGGCGCAAACGAAGTGTCGATCAAGGTGACCAATTCGTGGGTCAATCGGCTTATCGGCGATCAGCAGCCGAATGCAACCACGAAATACACCTTCACGACCGTGAAGCCATACAAGGCAAATTCGCCGCTGCTTCCCTCTGGCCTGATTGGACCGGTAAACCTCTACGCTGTGACATCGAAATAGGGGCAAGGCAGACTGAACTCGAAAGCACGATGACCATCGAGAGAGCACACGCATAGATGCGGCGCGCCTTTCTCGATGGTCATCGTGCTTTAACGGCGAAGGTTCGACATGTGGTCTGCGAATGACCAGGCCAACGCCGTGAAAGGCTTGCGCGTGCAATAGAACCGAATTGGCGCTGACCGTCGCTGTGCAGAACGTTAGTCCGTTGAATTATGGTAGAGGGCGTGTAACTCTCCGCACAGATTGAATCTGTTTGAGGGGTCGACCAGGCTCTTCCATGCGCCCAGTTCATGCCAATTCGAAGGCTGCCTTTGCAAGGATCTCTCACCTGACGCCTAAGGTCTCTGCGCGTTCGCTGAAGGCTGCGTCTTTCGCGTGGACGGTCGCCTGGTCTGCCATTGCCGCCGGGTTCCTGTTGAGCCATCCACCCGCTGGGCTGGCACTTGAGCCTTCAACTGCGATAGGGGGCTATAGCCGCCAGACGTGGATGATGGAGAACGGGCTGCCGCAGAACACGGTGACGGCGGTGATTCAGACGCGGCAGGGGTTTGTGTGGCTGGGTACGGAGGCGGGACTGGTGCGTTTCGACGGCATCGGATTTCAAGTCTTCGACCGCGATTCAAACCCGGCGCTACCTGGCAACGATATCTGCTGCTTGCTGGAGGCTCCGGACGGCGTGCTTTGGATTGGAACAAGTGAGGGATTGGCGCGCTGGAAGGACGAAGCGATGACCGTGTATTTCACGCGCGACGGCCTCCCGGGCAATGGCATTCGGGCGATAGCCGCGGATAGCTCCGGGCAGATCTGGGTCTATACGGATCGGGGACTGGCGCGGTTGAGCGGGGACAAGTTTGTCGCGACCGGAGATTGGCGCGCCGGAACTGCGATTACCGCGGTGACTGGGAACGGCAGTACCGGATTCTGGGTGGAGACTCCGCAGGGAGTGGCCGTGCATTTGAGCAGTTGGTGGAGGAAAAGCGCGGAGCAGGCTGGTTTACCAGCAGACGGAATCGAGTTTGCTGCGGTACTGAACAGCGAGGAAACAGCGTTCGCAAGCAAGAGCGAACTGGTGGTGGAGCGCGAGGGGCACGTGGTACAGAGACTTCGCGTGGGGAGTGAGCTGCCGGGAGGCCGCATTCAGGCACTGCTGGCCGACCGCGAGGGTAGCTTGTGGATCGGTTCCAACAACGGGCTCGCACGGCTGGCTGACGGAAAGTTGCAGATGCTGCCAGAGACCGATCCGCTGGCCAGGGCATCGGTTTTGGCGCTGATAGAAGATCGCGAGGGCAATCTCTGGGCGGGGACGGAGACGGGTGGGCTCCATATCCTGCGCGATCAGCGGTTCCGGATCGTTGGTGCACGGGATGGGCTTTCTTCCGATGCAACGACCGCGGTTGTAGAAGACAGCTCGGGGACTTTGTGGGTGGGAACCCAGGGCGCCGGCCTGAATGCGCTGCGTAGAAGTCCGGGCGGTACAGGCAAAGAAGGGGGCCTGCGCGCATTTCCGGCTACGGGGTCGGTGCGCACCTACTCCGTGCGCGACGGCCTGATGAGCGACTTGATCCTGTCGCTGGCTGCGTCTTCGAATGGCGATCTGTGGGTGGGCACTCCGGATGGACTCAACCGGATACGTGGCGGAAGGATTGACTCCTTTACCTCGGCAGATGGACTGCCCGACGACTTTATTCGATCGCTTCTGGTGGACACGGATGGTTCTCTCTGGATTGGAACCCGGCGCGGTCTTGCACACTGGAGCCATCAGACTGGAGATTCGGGGCAGGCGCAGTCTCTCGCGCACATCGAAACCCTGACGCAAAAGAATGGGTTGGGAAGCGACCTGGTGGGCGCACTGGCGCGCGATATGCACGGCGACCTGTGGGTGGCAACCTTTGCGGGTTTGTCGCGGCTTCACGACGGAAAGATCTCCACCTTCACGATCGCGAACGGGCTTTCAAGCAATGTGTTGACCGCGCTCTTGCCGCGCAGCGATGGGACGTTGCTGATCGGGACACAGGACCATGGCTGGAATCTTTGGGACGGCGAGAAATTCTCAGCGGCGACACAAAACAGCCTGGAACAGACGACCATCAATGCAATTCTGGACGACGCCCAAGGGCGCCTCTGGTTTGCCACGGAAGATGGAATCGCGCGCTGCGACTGCGATGCAATGGGAAATCCGAGTACGGTGGCCGGTTCGTCACGGCTGGTTGCATTCGGAACTGCCGATGGACTGCGGAGCCGGGATACGGCGACCAATAGTCACCCCTCGGCGACTCGATCGAAAGACGGGCAGCTTTGGTTTACCACACCCAAAGGGCTGGTGGAAGTGGACCCGGCGCACTTTCCGTACAACGCGGCGCCGCCGCCAATTGTGGTGGAGCGGTTCGCGGTGGACGACGTAGATCAGCCTCTACACGCTGCGGGCTCCTCGTTGAAAATTAAGGCCGGGCATGTACACTTCCAGATCGACTATGCGGGATTGAGCTTCATCGTGCCGTTGAAGGTGCGTTACCGCTACAAATTGGAGGGATTCGATCGCGATTGGACCGAAGCCGGAGCGCGCAGAACTGCTTACTACACCAACATCCCACCGGGGCACTACACCTTCAGGGTGCAGGCGGCGAACAACGACGGAGTGTGGAACACGGCGGGCGCAGTCTTTCCTTTTGAATTGAAGCCGCACTTTTATCAGACGATCTGGTTCTACCTGCTGCTGCTGCTGGCCGCCGCCGGATCCGTTGCGTTCCTGATGAGGCAGCGGTTGCGTATGGCCGAGCGCGAGTTCCGCGCGGTGCTGGGCGAGCGCAGCCGGATTGCCCGCGAGATTCACGACACGCTGGCTCAGGGTTATGTGGGCATCTCAGTACAACTGGAGATGCTGTCAGAACTGTTGCGGCAAAACAAGGTGCAGAAACTAGGAGAGCATCTGGATCGGACGCGCGAGTATGTGCGCGAGGGGTTGGCCGATGCACGGCAATCGATATGGGAGCTGCGCACACAGGACTCCCGCGAGAACACGCTTCCAGTAAAGTTGCGGCGCATGGTGGATGCCGCAGCGGATGATGGGCTCCAACCGCAGTTCAGCGTTTTCGGCGCATATCGTCCTCTGCCGGCCAAGACAGAGCGCGAATTACTCCGCATCGCCCAGGAAGCCATTCATAATGTGAAGAAGCACTCCGGAGCCAGAGAGCTGTCAGTTCGCCTGGAGTATCGGCCTGCTGTGATCGAGTTGGAGATTCGCGACGATGGGAAAGGCGGCGCCCCGAATTATGAGATGGCGTCGGTGTTGGGACACTTCGGGCTGGCCGGGATGAAGGAGCGCGCGGAAGCCATCGGCGGAACGCTGCAGGTAAGCAGCGTGACGGGCGAGGGAACAACAGTGCGATTGCGGGCCCCGGCAACGGAATCGATGAGGGAGCAGACAGGAGAGCCGAGGTGACGAAGGAAACGATTCGCGTGCTGATTGTCGAAGACCACAACGTGGTGCGCCAGGGTCTGGTGGCACTGCTCAATGTGGTGGAGGGTCTCGAGGTTGTTGGCGAGGCCGCCGACGGTGTGGAGGCCATTGCACAATATTGCAAAAGCCGGCCGGATGTTACGCTGGTCGACTTGCGGCTGCCGAAGATGAGCGGATTGGAAGTGATTCAGCGCATCCGCATGGAAGCACCGCAGGCTCGGTTGATTGTGCTGACGACCTACGATGGCGATGAGGATATTTATCGTGCGCTGAAAGCCGGGGCCAAGGGGTATCTGCTGAAGGGGATGACGACCGAGGAACTGATAGCCACTATTCGCGAGGTTCATGCAGGCAAGGCGCACATTCCACCTGCCATTGCCGAGAAGCTGGCCGAACGCATGGGCACGGAAGATCTGACTCCGCGCGAGGCCGCTGTGCTGGAACAGATTGTGAGTGGCAAGAGCAACAAGGAGATTGCGACCGAACTTGCAATCTCCGAGGCAACGGTGAAAACCCACATCAATAGTTTGCTGAGCAAGCTCGGTGTGACGGATAGGACACAGGCGGCGACAGCAGCAATCCGGCGAGGCATTGTTCCATGGGAGTCCCTAAGAAAGCCGAAATCATGAATACGAGAATTGCAGGATGGGTCATTGCGTGCGGAGTGTTGCTGTTGGCTGCGTCTGCGCACGTGCCGGCGCAAAAGGCGGGATGGCGGCAGGCGACAGAGAAGGAACTAGCATCGGTGCTGCCGTCGCGGGCGCAGGTAGAGAACGAACATGTCGAAACGGAGATGCGGACTGCGTCGGGGATCGTGAATGGGCGGGGGCGTTACATTGCCGGCGTCGTGCTGCTGACAGCCGGCTATTCCGTGGAAGGAAAGTATTCGCACTACCTGGTTGTTCAAGTGCCGGTGAGGGTCGGAGGAGTTACGCTGAAGCCCGGGACGTATGCATTCGGATGGAAGCGCTCCGAGGATGGAGATGCACTCAGCGTGCATTTTCACGATGCGGCGACGGGGACGCTGATGGGAAATACAGAGGCGCACCGGATCGCCGGAAAGACCAGGGTGGAAAGCCTGCACATCTGGCCGCCGGACGACAGAGGCCTGATTCAGATCGGTCGGTTCGGCATCCCTTACAAGCTGGGCGAAGAGTAACTGAGGCTTACAATCACCGCCCCTGTGGCTCGCCTGCATCTCCCGGGGAATCTGGGCAGAGTCTGCCGCAGCGAGGCTCTCCACCTTTTGGTCGATACTACCCGGCACTGCGATCGATATACTTGCAGCCATGCTTTGTGCAGTTCGCGCGGCCACAATCCTTGGACTGTTGGCATTAGGTAGTGTGTCGTTTTTGTCCGCCCAAGTCACAATTCCTCAAGCACTTCCCCAATCGCAGCAGACGGACAAGCCCGCAGAGGGCATGCAGCCGGAGCCTGCTGGCGGGGTAAATACCGGACCTCCGCACCCGGCGCAACTCGACGAGCATCGCCGGCCCATTACCGCGGGCGGATTTGTTGCGAGTGGCCCAGTGGTGTTCGAAGATGCATCCGAGAAAGCCGGACTGACCCACTGGACCCACAAGATGGGTACGAAGGACAAGAAGTACATCATCGAGACCAATGGGTCGGGCGTGGGTCTGATCGACTACGACAACGATGGCTGGCTCGATATCTACGTGGTCAACGGCTCGACCTTCGACGCGCTGGACGGTAAAGAAACTCCGCCCCATGCGGCGCTCTTCCACAACAATCACGACGGGACGTTTACGGATGTAGCAGCCAAGGCCGGCGTCACCAACGATCGCTGGGGATTTGGCGTGGCCATCGCCGATTATGACAATGACGGCTGGCCTGACATCTTTGTATCGAACTGGGGCAAGAACCGGCTTTACCACAACAACCACGACGGTACCTTCACCGACGTAGCTGAGAAGGCCGGCGTGCAGCTGGGCAACTGGTCGGCAGGCGGTACGTGGGGCGACTTTGACGGCGACGGGCGGCTTGACCTGTTCGTGCCCGGCTACGTGCACTTCGACCGCAACAATCTGCCCACGGGTGGTGAGAGCGGCGTCTCCGATACCTACTGTACTTTCCGCGGCGTGCTAGTGAATTGCGGGCCGAGAGGACTCAAGGGAGAGCCGGACCATCTTTTTCGGAACAACGGCGACGGAACATTTTCCGATGTGAGCGAAAAGGTTGGCGTGGCCGACAAGCCCGGTTACTACGGACTGAGCTCATTGTTTGTGGATATCAACAACGACGGCAAGGTGGACCTGCTGGTCGGCAATGACTCGACTCCCAACTATCTATATCTGAACAAGGGCGATGGGACCATGGAGGACGACAGCTACTCATCGGGTTATGCCGTGAACGAGGCCGGGCGCGAGACAGCGACGATGGGGATTGCGGCTGGCGACTATGAAAACAACGGCATGGTAGGCATCTTCGATACCACCTTCTCCGACGACTACAAGCCCCTCTACCGCAACGAGGGCGACGCTAATCTTACTGACATCAGCTATCAACTCGGTATCGCCGAGATTTCGGTTCCGTTTCTTGGCTGGGGCGACGCGTTTCTTGACTACGACAACGATGGCTGGAAGGACCTGTTGATGGCTGACGGACATGTCTACCCTCAGGTCGATCAGCACCCCTGGGGCACAAGCTGGGCACAGCGGCCGATGCTCTTCCACAATAAGGAAGGCAAGAGCTTTGAAAATGTGCCGGCGGTCGAGGGGGCAGGCCTGGCCGACGTGATTACCGGGCGCGGGATGGCCGTGGGCGATCTGTTCAATGACGGCAAGCTGGACGCGGTGATCAATGTGATGGATGGCCATCCGGTGCTGCTGCGCAATGTTTCGCCGGACAAGAACCACTGGCTGGAACTCAAGCTGGCGGGCGGAACGGGAAGCCCGCGCGATGCAGTTGGCGCCACGGTGTATGTAACTGCCAATGGTATGAAACAGCGCGCGGACGTGCTAAGCGGAGGCAGCTATGCTTCGACCAACGATCCGCGGCCACACTTCGGCCTGGGGAAGGCAACTGCAGTGGATGCGGTCGAGGTGCGCTGGCCGAGCGGCAAGGTTGAACACTTTACCGTCCCCAGCGTGGACCGCATCGTCACGCTTACCGAGGGTGGCGGAAAGCAGTGACCGATATGCGTGGTGCGGCGATACCCAACTTTGGATGGAGATTTCACCTCACCCAAAGTTGGGTATCGCCTCTTGCGACGAGTCACTACAATGGCTAATGCGATGATTCCCCAAATCCGCGCCAATCGAATCTTCCTCCCTCCCAGCAGCCTGCTGCTGGGAGTTGCTGCCTGCGGCCTGATGGCATGGGTAACGCAGCCGGCGAGTGCGTCGGACGATGCGGCATCTGCACAGCGAACGGAATACTCGCAGACCGTCGACAAGCACTATAGCTATCGCTTTGGCACGAACAAGCCTTTTCTCCCTTCGAATGCCGCGACCGATTCGGGGGAATTCATTGACTCAAAAAGTTTTCACACGGCGAAGTACTGCGGGCATTGTCACCAGGAAGCGCATGCCGAATGGCGCCAGACGGCGCATGCGAATTCGTTTCGGGCTCCATGGTACATCAAGACTACGAACCTGCTTCGGGATGAGAAAGGGATCGAATACACGCGTCACTGCGAGGGCTGCCATAACCCCATCGCCCTGGTCTCCGGCGCGCTGACGCCGCATTCGCCGGTCGATCGCAAGTTCGACGAGGACGGGATCACCTGTTCGGTTTGTCATTCCATCCAGAAGGTTGATACACGCGGCACCGGAAGCTACGTGCTTGGAGTTCCCGCAGTGATGATAGATGACGCGGGCAAGCCGATCTACGGAGAGGTGCCAGACAAGGAGATCCTTGCCCATCTCGATTGGCACTCCCGGGCGGTGATGAAAGACTTTTATCACACGAGCGAGTTCTGTTCCGCATGCCACAAGGCCGCGGTACCCCGGCAACTGAATAACTACAAGTGGCAGCGCGCGATTTTCCTTTACGACGAATGGCAGACTTCCTCCTTCGCCAAACAGTCTCCGCTTACTTTCTATGTGAAGGACAATGCGTCCACCTGCCAGACCTGCCACATGGTTCCCGAAGATATTGTGACCAAGGACTATGGAGCCGAACCGGGCAAGCTGGCGTCGCATCGCTGGCTTGGCGGAAATACGTTGCTGCCGAAGTACTACAGCTACGATGTTCAGATGGAACGAACCATTGCCTTTCTGCGCAATGGGGTCCTCAATGTGGACTTGTTCGGGCTGCAACGCAATGGCGGCAGGATGATTGCTCCGCTGGGCAGTGAGCCCTTCAAGATTGCGCCAGGAGACTCGCTTACGGTTTCGGTCGTGATCCAGAACAAGGGAATCGCTCACAATCATGTCCCTGAACAGCGGGACTTTTACGAGAGCTGGGTGGAGTTCGAGTGTAAAGACGCAGCCGGCCACACGCTGATGCATTCCGGCGGCATCGGTTCGGGGGGCGCGTTGGATCCAACGGCGCACAGCTTTACCAATCGGCTCGTCGATGTGAACGGAAAGCTGATCGATCTTCATCAGATCTGGAATACGCGAATCACGGCATACAACAACACCATCGTCTCGGGCCGCTCCCAGATTGTTCGCTATGAGTTCACCGTACCCAAGGACGCTGTGGGTCCATTCACCATTACGGCCAAGGTCAACTATCGCCGCTTCAATCAGCACTACATCGACTTTGGTTTGGGAAAACACTACGAGATGCCGGTGGTTGAGATGGCTTCGCGCACGCGGACGCTGGCGATGGGGACCAATCGAGCGGTGCCGCCTGATGCCGCGGATAATGCGGAGTGGATGCGATGGAATAACTACGGCATTGGCCTGCTCGATGCGCAGCAATACGCAGGGAGTTCGCGTTCTTTTGAAAAGGTTGTCCGCCTGCGTCCTGACTATGCCGACGCCTATACCAACGTTGCGATTGCCAACTTCCAGTGGCAGCGCTACGGCGTTTCCCGCAGCAACCTCGAAAAGGCGCTTCAGCTTTCGCCTCGCAACGCGCGCGCGCTTTACTATCTCGCGCTTGTGGAGCGAATTCAGGGGCATCCGGCAGCAGCAATCGCGGATCTGCGCGAGGTTACAGCGCAGTTCCCACGTTCGCGCGATGCCCATCGCGAGTTGGGTTTCTCGCTCTATCAGATGCATAAATACGATGAGGCCCGCACGGAATACGAGAGCGTGCAGTCGATAGACCCGGACGACCTTGCCGCGCATTACATTCTCTCCATCGTCTATCGGCGCCTGGGCATGAAGGAAAATGCCGCGCGCGAGGCGGCTGCCTTTGCTGACCAGAAGGACGATCCCACTGCGGGCGTGTACGCGTTGGAGTTTCTCCGCAAACATCCTGAGGTCACTTCAGAGAGCGTTCCCTGGCACACCCACCAGGATTCGGCCATCCATGCTGTCGAAGAGAACGAGGGCGACGGGCAATGAAGCTGTGGCTAGGGTGCTTCGTGTTGCTTGTGGCTTCTTCCAACGTGGTGATGGCATCGTCCCGAAAGCAACGGGAGCAAGGCGCTGCTGTGTTTGCCGCCAGTGGATGCCTGCATTGCCACTCGATCCATCACGTTGGAGGTCATAGAGGACCAGATCTCTCGGGCGTGGGCAGAAGGAAGAAGAAATCCGAGATGCTGCGACAGATTACTTACGGAAGCAAGATAATGCCGGCCTTTGGAGACAGCCTTTCGAAGGCGGAAATCGATGCTCTGATCGCTTACCTACGCTCCTGCCGCGACAAGCATAGCCAGTGACGATTCCGATTGCGGGACAACACTCCAAGCCGTTGAGGACGCACCTATGAATAACGTGGTTCTGACTCCTGCCGTGCGTCAACTGGAGCTTTTGCGTAGCGGAGAAATCTCGGTGATTGAACTGGCCGAGGCCCACATCCGGCATATCGAGCGGCTCAATCCCAGGCTCAACGCGCTGGTGGACTTTGATGTAGACCGGGTTCGAGCACAGGCGCAGAGACTCGATGCAACGACGGAGCCGCGCGGACCGCTGCATGGATTGCCGGTCACGATCAAGTCTTCAATTGCGACTGCAGGTTATCGCTGCGAAATCGGCAGCCTGTTGCACCGGGGCGATGTATGCCGCGAGGATGCGGTGGTGGTGGCGCGGCTTCGCGCAGCGGGAGCGCTGATTCTGGGAACAACCAACTGCCCGGAGTTCCTGATGGCCTACGAGACGGCGAATCTTTTGCATGGCCGCACATGTAACCCATGGGATCTCAATCGTTCACCGGGTGGCTCGAGTGGAGGCGAGTCGGCGGCGATTGCAGCCGGTCTTTCAGCCGCTGGACTCGGCAGCGATAGTGGCGGGTCGGTACGGTTACCTGCGCACTTTACGGGCATCTGCTCGCTCAAGCCAACGCCGGGGCGGATCCCGGGGCGCGGACATCTGCCGCCGTGCGTGGGGCCTTTCGCCACACTGGGCACAATCGGCCCGATGGCGCGCACGATCGACGATGTTGCACTGATGTTCCGCACACTCTCAGGACAGGACCCACTCGATCCATTGAGTCCGCCTGTCAAGCTACGCGAACCGAGCATCGATGATCTGCGGACGGTTGTAATTGGATTCTTCGAAGACGACGGACTGGTTCCAGTAACGACGGAGACGCGCGCGTCGGTGCACGCAGCGGCGGCTGCCCTTGCCGACGCGGGCTTTCGCGTGACGCATTTTCGACCACGGACGCTGGAACCATTGCGGCAGTTGTGGTGGAAGTTCTTTGTGCAATGCGGCGCGATGCTGTACGAGCCGGAGACTCGCGGCAAGCGAGAACGACTGAGTCCCATTTTCCAGGAGTTTCTCGGCTTTGCGGAAGCGGTGCCTCCATTGACGTCTGCCGAGTTGCTGGCGGCATGGGCTGAGCTGGATCTGTTGCGCCCCAAGATTCTTGCGGAGATGTGCGAGTTCCCGGTTCTGCTGTGCCCAGTGGCCAGTATTCCCGCCTTTCGCAACGACGAGCGCGCATGGAACGTGGAGGGCCGCGTGGTCGAATACCTTGACGCAATGCGGTACACGCAGTGGTTCAATGTGCTGGGGGCGCCAGCCGCGGTGGTTCCGGTGGGCTGGGCGAAGCAGGACACCGGCGAGAGCCTGCCGATTGGTGTGCAGATTGCAGCACGGCCGTTTGAGGATGAGGTGGCGCTGGGCATCGCCGCCATTGTGGACGCCGCCTTCGGATTCTCTCCGCCTCCAATAGCGTTGGTGTAACTGCTGCGTTCCACAATTCATACTGATCAGATCGGGTTTTTCAGCGCCTTCAGAACCAACTAAACGTGCCAATAGCGGCTATCAATCTCCACCTTTCGATGGAGGCGAAGCATTCAAGAGCGCTGTACACTTGGGCTTCCCCAGGATGGAGCGCCCAGAGTGTGCGTAAGTTGGCAGGAACGATTTGCCGATGCACCTGATGTGCTGGCGAGCGCAGGTTGCCGCCCCACGGTCGTGCAGGTCCTGGACCTAAAGATCGGCGCGGGCGAGTGCATCACTATGGCAGGGCCGTGCTCGGTGGAAACCGAGTTTCAACTGATCGCCACCGCCCATCACGTCCGCCGCGCAGGCGCGTGCATCTTGCGCGGAGGCGCATTCAAGCCGCGCAGCTCTCCTTATGCATTTCATGGACTTGGCCTGGAAGGCCTGAAGTTGCTGGCCCGGGCCCGCGAAGTGAGCGGCCTGGCCATTGTCACCGAGGTGATGTCGGAGTGCGATGTTCCGCTTGTTGCCGAGTACGCAGACATTCTGCAGATCGGCGCGCGCAGCATGGAGAACTACGCTCTCCTCGAGGCCGCGGCGCGGTCAGGCAGGCCCATTCTTCTGAAGCGCGGCATGGTTGCCACAATTGCAGACTTGTTGCGCTCGGCGCAGTTGATCCTCGATTTCGGTAATCCGAATGTGCTGCTGTGCGAGCGCGGCATCCGCACCTTCGATTCGGCGCTGCGCAATACTTTCGATGCGGCCGCGATTGCCCTACTCAAGCAGATCACGCACCTGCCGGTGATTGCGGATCCAAGCCACGCGGCAGGGCGCAGCGAACTGGTTCCCGCACTGGCGCGCATCGCAGTTGCGGCTGGTGCGGATGGACTTCTGATTGAGGTGCATCCCAGTCCAGACAATGCATGGAGCGACGGTGAACAGTCACTCAACTTTGCGGAATTCGATGCGATGATGGCCGCGCTCAATCCATGGATTGAGTTGCGCAATTTGGAACTGGAGCAGCGCGACACGGGAAACGAAACCATCGAGGTGATGGGATGAGGGCATCCTTTCGGCTTCTGGCACTCGCCGCGCCTGTTTCGATGCTGCTTCTGGTTTGTGGGTTTGCACCCGATCCCGCGAGCATGCCGGATGCGGATCTCGTCGTCACTGCTGCGCCGGTCTACCAACCGCTCGCTGCCTTGCACGGCGAGGAACGATTTCCCGGTGGCGCGCAACTATTGCTTGTTCACGCCGGCAAGACCGAACGGCTTGTCCCTGGATTTGCTGCGACAGCGGATGCAGATATTTCCTTCGACGGCAAGGCTGTTCTTTTCTCTGGTAAACAGGCGGCAGGCGATCCCTGGCAGATTTGGGAATTGGCGTTAAACGATCACTCTCTACGCCGGCTGATCGCAGGTTCTGCCGATGCGATTCGTCCGTTCTATCTGCCGGCTGGACGCCTTGTCTATGCTCAACGCACACCGCATCGCTTTCAATTGGAAGCTGCGGGGAAGACAGCCCCCTGGGCGCTTGCGCCCGTTGACGCAAATACAGGCGCGACAGTGACTCCGCTCTCGTACGTGCCTGCAAATGCTGTGCCCGCCGATGTCCTAGCTGACGGACGCATTCTGTTCGAGGCTACTTCTCCGCTCGGCTCCGGGACGACTCCTGAGCTGTTTCTGGTGTACTCAGACGGCTCGGGGGTTGAATCTGTTCGTTGCGATCATGGAGCGGCGCGGTGGGGTGGACGGCAGTTGGCTTCCGGCGATGTGGTGTTCACGCACGGTGCGAGCCTGGCGCGTTTTACTTCAAGGTTCGCTCACGAAGTTCAAGTGAATGCGCCGCGCGGCGACTATGCTGGCGCGATTGCCGAGACTGCCCAGGGAGATTGGCTGATGAGCACGCGAGCCGCCGCCGGCTCGAACTATGCCCTCAAATTGTGGAAGCCGGGAGCCGCTGCGATGCAAACCGTACTGGCCGTGAATGGAGAAGACATTGTGGAGCCGGTCCTGATTGCGCCTCGCACGCGGCCCCACTACCATCCCTCAGCGCTCCACGATTGGAATTACGGCAACCTGCTGGCGTTGGACGCGCGCGCGTCGCGGCAGGGCGATCTGCGCAAGGCTCCCGCGACCGTGCAACTGGAGATGCTCGACGCGCAAGGCCGAGTGGTTGTCACCGGTACCGCACCTGTCGAGGCCGATGGCTCTTTCTTTGTCCAGGCTCCGGCCGACAAACCGATCCGCTTTACGTTGCTCAGCGACACAGGTTCAGTTGTGCGCAAAGAGCAAGGATGGTTCTGGGTTCGGAGCGGCGAACAGCGCATCTGCGTTGGCTGCCACACGGGGCCGGAGCGCGCTTCGGAGAATCGTGTGCCGGCCGTACTGCTTCGCACCACCACACCGGTGGACTTGACCGGCGCGAAGAGTCTGCCTCGTTCAGTAAAGGGGAGCGAATAAGATGACGATCCGCCTTTTCCTTCTTAGCTTCGCTTTCTCCCTTGCCGCGGCGCAAACGGCTCCCCATGCGCCAACTTCACCTACAGCAGCGCCGATGACTGCCCAACCATCGATTGCCCCGGCAGCGAATCAGCCGGCCATCCGCTTTGAGGATGCAACCAACAAGGCGGGAATTCACTTTACGCATAGCTTCGGGTCGCGCCAGTTGGGGTCTCTGCTCGAGGGTACTGGTGCAGGCTGCATCTGGTTCGACTACAACAACGACGGCCTTCCCGATCTCTATGTGGTCAATGGCCGGCCCCTCGATGATACTGTTCACCCGTATCCGTTGTTGGAAAAGCCTGCGACACCGCCGCACAACCATCTCTATCGCAACAACGGCAACGGCACTTTTACCGATGTGACAGAGAAATCCGGTCTCAATCCGGAGATGTACTCGGTGGCGGTTACGGCGGCAGACTACGACAATGACGGATTTGTGGACCTGCTTGTTACCGGCTACGGAAAGACCATTCTCTATCACAACGACGGCAATAGCCACTTCACCGACGTTACTGCAAAAGCAGGCATCAATGTGGACGGCTGGGCCATCAGTTCCACCTGGCTCGATTACGACAAGGACGGCTGCGTCGATCTGTTTGTCGGTCGGTACGTGAAATTCGATCCCAAATACCGCGCCTACTATGCGGCGGATAACTATCCAGGGCCGCTGGACTACGAAGGCGAGACAAACAAACTGTTTCACAACAACTGCAACGGAACCTTTACCGATGTCAGCGATAAGTCGGGCATTGGCGCATTTGTGGGACGCACCATGGGCGTCACAGCTGGAGATTTTGACAACGATGGTTGGGACGACATCTACGTGGCCAACGATCGTACCGAGAACTTCCTCTTCCACAATAAACACGATGGAACCTTCGAAGAAATTGCCAGCGATACAAACACGGCCTACGGGCAGAATGGAGAGTCCACATCGTCGATGGGGCCGGTATTCGCCGACTTTGAGGGAAGGGGAATTTTGGACTTGTGGGTTACCGACGGCCGGTACAACCGGCTGTTGCATAACAGCGGGAAGATGAACTTCGACGACATTGGGGCAACGAACGGCGTCTCGCAAGCCAACGCGCAATACGTGAGTTGGGGGACGGGCATCTACGACTTCGATAACGACGGAATGCTCGACGTACTGATTTTTCACGGCGGATTGATTCATCTCATTCCGCAGGAGCACACACTCTTTCGCGGGCTCGGCGGCGGGCGCTTCCAGGACGTTTCGCGCGATGCCGGCGCGGTGTTGAGCGAACGCACAGTGGCGCGGGGCGCCTGTCTTGCCGACTACGACAACGATGGCAAGATGGATGCTTACGTAGTAAATCTCGGCGCGCAGGGAACGCTGCTGCACAACGTCTCCACCGCCACAGGCCACTGGATTGGCATCAAGCTCGTGGGGGCCAGCAGTAATCGCGATGGCATTGGTGCACGTGTTGAGGTTTTCGCAGGAGGCAAGCGGCAGGCGGCTGAGCGCGTGGCCGGGTCTGGGTATCTTTCGCAGAACGACGACCGCATGCACTTTGGGTTGGGTGAGGCTGCAGTGGTGGACAAACTCGTCATTCACTGGCCCAGCGGGCAGGAGCAGACGCTGGAAAAACTGGCCGTGGACCGCGTGCTCACCGTGAAGGAGCCGAAGTGACAGCGAGGGGCATGAATCGGCTCAATCGGAACGGGCTGCGGAGCGTGGCCGCGGCCGGGCTGATCGTCGCTTTCACGGTTCTGTGCGGACTCGCGCTTTGGCCTGCACTCAATCCGCCCGCACATGCGGATGACGAAGATGACGCGGTTCTTCCGCGCCCGATCGACTACGATTCTCCTCTCGAGGTTCTGGTCTCGCCTGACGGCGCGCGACTCTACGTGCTTTGCCAGCAGAGCGCGACAGTCCGCGTTCTCGATTCAACAACCCATGCATCGATCAAGACCATTGGGGTGGGACGCGTTCCGCGTGGTATCGCGCTTTCTTCTTCCGGCGATCGGCTCTACGTGACCAATACCTGGGACGACACGCTCTCAGTGATCGATACGCAGACACTCTCTGTCGTCAACACCTGGAGCGTTGGCGCCGAGCCATCCGGTGTCGTTGCAGGCCGATCGGGCGATTGGCTCTTTGTGGCGAATCGAATCTCGAATGACGTGGCTGTGCTCGATGCCCATACCGGAGCGGAGCAGAAACGCCTGCTTGCCGGGCGCGGAGCCAGTTACCTTACCGTGTCGCCTGACGGCAGCCGAATCTACTGCACGCATGTCTATCCCAATCCATCGGCCCATCGCACCGCGCCCGAGTCCGAGATCACCGTCATCGATAGCAAGCGCGCCCTGGTTGTCGATCGTATTCCGTTGCACGCAATTGCGGGCGTCTTTCACGTGGCCTTCTCCGCCGATGGCCGCCTGGGCGCGGTGGCGGAATACCATCCCAAGAATCTTGTGCCGCTGGCTCATCTGGAACATGGCGGCGCCTTCGCGTATACCCTAACGCTCTTTGGCGAAGATGTGGGGAAGCCCGTCGAGGTTCCCCTCGATGAACTCGAACGCTACGCTTCGCAGCCCTTCGGTGTGGCGTTCACTCCGGACAAGTCGCGCCTTTATGTGACGATCGGCGGCTCGGAGTGTGTTCTCGCAATCGATGTCCAGCGACTGTTGTATTTCATTCACGCGCGGCCGCGTCCGGAATCAGGTTCCTTCGCACAGGACCTTTCAGCGAGTGCCAACTATGTAATTGCACGGATTGCTACGGGACACAACCCGCGTGGACTGGCTCTCAGCCGCGACGGACACCGATTGTTTGTTGCCAACCGGCTTGAAGACACAATCAGCGTGATCGACACGAGCTCCAATCGCGTCGCCGCAACGATCCCGCTTAAAGAGCCAAGCGCCGTCAGTGCTCTGCGCTTCGGTGAGCAGACCTTCTATTCCGCGCGTTACTCGTTTCAAAGACAGATCAGTTGTTCAAGTTGCCACATTGATTCAACGTTCGATGGTCTTACCTGGGATCTGGAGCCCGATGGTTTCGGCCGCGACATTGTCGACAACCGGCTTATCGAGGACTTGAGGGGTACAGAACCGTACAAGTGGAACGGAGGCAACCCGAACATTCCCACCGAGTGCGGACCACGAACGGAGAAATATTTTTGGCGCTCGGAAACCTATGACGACCGGACGCTTGCCGATCTCACCTTCTACATACTCAACCTTCCGTCGCGGCCCAATCGCTGGCGGCTCCGCGGCTACGAGCTGACTCCCGCGCAGCAACGAGGCAAGACACTCTTCGAGCGCGATATTGACAAGTTTGGCAAGCCGATTGCTGTCGAGAATCGCTGCTCCTATTGCCACAGTGGAAAAAAGGGCACCAATCAGAAGTCCTTCGACGTAGGTACGCGCAAGACCACAGACAATACGGGACTGCTGGATACGCCGCAGTTGACCAACATCGCGCTGACAGCGCCTTACCTGCACGATGGCTCGGCGCGGACGCTTGAAGAGATCTGGACTGTGAATAACCCCGCTGACAAGCATGGGCGCACCAATGATCTGACGAAGGACGAGTTGAACGACTTGATCGAATACCTGAGGACGCGATGAAGAAACCGGCATACAAGAGAATCGCAATGGAGATGCTCGCGTTGATCGTAGGGCTGTTGTCCGCGGCTCAGCTTACTTTTGCCGCGACACCCCAGATGCCGCGTTTCCGCTTTGAGAACTTCACCACGGCCAACGGCCTGCCCGACAACCACGTCTACGCGGTGTTGGTGGATGGCGACCGCGTCTGGGCAGGTACAGAGAATGGGCTGGCTTTGTACGAAAACCATCAGTGGAAGACCTACACAACCGAAGACGGTCTGGCACATCGAGCGGTACTCTCATTGGCTCTGGACAAGCGCACCGGCGATGTGTGGGCCGGCACCATGGGTGGCCTTAGCCGCATTTCTGCAGGGCGCATCGTGAGCTACACGCAATTGAACTCAGGCCTAAGCAACGACGTGGTCTACGGTGTCTCAGTGGAAGGCGAAAATGTGTGGGTCGCGACGGCCGCGGGCGCCTGCCGTCTCGACCTGCACACTGGCCAATGGTCTCTGTACAACGAGCGCAACACGCCGATGGTTGAGATATGGGTCTATGGTGTTTCAGCGACTTCCGAAAAGGTCTACTTTGCTGTGTGGGGAAGCGGTCTTCTGGAGTATGACCAGAAGACTGGACGTTGGGACAAGTACGAAGATCCCGATGGCGAGAACGAGTTAGTGCTCTTTAAAGACCAGGGACTGATTCACGAAATTGTCTCTTCGGTGAGTTATGTTGACAACATCGTTTGGGCATCGACGTACTTTGGTGATAGCCGCTACGACGGCCGCTACTGGCACAACTTCCTGACCAAAGACAGTGGGCTGCCTTCGAACTTCACCAACTTTGTTAAAGGTTTGGATGCGAATCGAGCCTGGTTCTGTACTGACAAGGGATTGGCGTACTATGACGGCGCCGACTGGGCAGTCTATCGTCCCTCACTGACGACAGGTAAGCCGGAGATGATTGTGCGCGACGCGCAAGGAAAAACCGCGCAGATAGCTGTAACCACCGCTCCGGCACACAACTACATTCTCGGAATCGACTTTGACGGCAGCGATATCTGGGTCGCGACAGCCAAAGGGTTAAGTCACGGAATCCGCCAGCGATTGGGCGATGCACCAACGAAGAAGGAGACACCACGATGAATGCATTTGCGGAGTTACTGGACACAATTGCTCACGCACCGATCACCAAGCGCGCGATGACCAATCCTGGGGTATTGAACGAAGCCTTCGCGTACCCCAAGCCTAGTTCGTTCTCGCGCGGCATGCGGATCGATCTGAACGGCATCACCATTCTGCTGATTTCGGGAACGGCGTCGATCGATGAAAACGGCAAGAGTGTGCACATTGGGGATTTTCGTGCGCAGATGCGGCGCACTTTCGCGAATATCACGGGACTGCTGGCCAGCGAAGGCTGTACCTGGCACGACATAGTGCGTACCAGTTGCTACTTGCGCGACATTGAACGTGACTACGAGGCATTTAACGAAGAGCGGACTAATTTCTACAGGGAGCAGGGGCTCGATCCCTTACCCGCGTCAACCGGCATCCAGGCTATTTTGTGCCGGCCTGAACTTCTGATTGAGATAGAGGCCATCGCTATGTTCCGCACTGACGACAAAAAGGCCGGCCAGGAGTGACTATGAGGCGCACCAGTTGGTTGCGAGCGGCAGCGGGCCTGTGCGCGGTGGCCGGCATGTTGCATGCCGCAGGCCAGGGTCCGAGCGGTAACTCGAGTCCACCACTGCACAAGGCCGCGCACGTGTGCGAATGCGGGGCTCATCCGCCAGCTCCACCGCGTGATCGGGAGGTCACTCCTTATGCGGGCGAACCGACAGACTTGAGCCCATACGTAAAGTTTGCCGCGCCTTATAATCTGAACTATGTTCACCCCAACATCTATTCGGGTGCAGGGCGCGATTTGCCTGAGCCGCGGAATCTGACCGAAGTGCGCATTGGTTTCTTCGGGCCAATCGAACATAACCCGGAACAGGTGTTCGGGTTGCGGATGCTGCACGGCACACAACTGGCCGTGGAAGAGGCCAATGCTCGTGGTGGGTACGGAGGCAAGCCCTTCCGGCTGATGCTGCATAACGACTACGACAACTGGCAGGCGAAGGCCATGTACGGCGACGACCGGTCTACCGATCCGGCAATATGGGGTTCGGCCTCGAATGAAGCGGTGAAGATGGTTTATGACGACCAGGACTGGGCAATCTTCGGATCCATCAGCTCCGACTCGACGCACATCGCGCTCCGCGTGGCGCTCAAGGCGGAGATTCCTATCGTCAACTCGGCTTCGACGGATCCCACGATTCCCGAGACCTACATACCCTGGTACTTTACCGACCTGCAAGACGACAGGGTACAGTGCCTGACATTGGCGCGGCACATTTACAGCGAGCTTGGCTTGAAGCGCGTTGCCCTGCTCCGCGTCAACAATCGCTATGGCCGCTTTGGAGTGATCAAGTTTCGCGATGCTTCGCGGCGTCTCGGCCACCCGGTTGTGATTGAGCAAAAGTTCTTACCAGGCGACCTGGACTTTGCGCATCAGTTAAAGGTAATTCAGGAGTCGCGGACCGATGCGATCGTACTTTGGGCAGATGAGATCCCTGCAGCACACATCCTGAAGCAGATGCGCAGCATGGGCATGCAGCAGCGCGTCTTCGGAGCGTATCGCACGCTTGGACCCGAATTGCTGAAGGAGGCAGGGCCGGCGGCAGAGGGATTTGAGGCGGTTTTCCCTTACAATCCCAACCGCGACGATCCATCCTGGGTCGACTTCAACCGCCGCTATGAGGAACGCTTTCACGAAAAGCCGGAGCAGTTTGCCTCGCTCGCATACGACGCGATGAACGCTCTCCTGGACTCGATCTGCAAGGCCGGCCTGAATCGCGCACGAATTCACGATGCGCTCGCCGACGTTGAACAATACGACGGTGTCACGGGCCGGATGATCTTTGACCCGAACCAGAAGAATGTAACTCCCATGTACATGGGCACGGTACACCACGGCGAGATCACTTACCGCGTGGCGACAATGGAAAAGGAGCCCGCTTCTCCCAATTCTCCCTACGCACGAGTAGGAGAGGATGGAGCAGGATTTGCCGGACCGCATGCCGCAAACGTGCCAGCGGGTCCGGTGCGCGTGGTTCTCTTCGGCCCCGGCGCCCAGGAGATTGTGAAGTCACCTGAGGTGGCGGAACTCCTCGCTCACGAGGCGGCTGGGCGGAAGTGGGCACTGTTGCCCGTGGATAGTCAACAGAACTGGGGCGCCGCTTCAACCCAATTGGCTCACGACCTAATGGACGAGCATGCGTTGGCCATCGTGGCGCTGGATCGTGCTGCGAGTCACCTCTCGGAACAGTTGGCGCTGAAGAGTTTCGTCCCGGTGGTCGCCCTGAGTAACGACAAGTCGCTCACGGCGGCTAATGTCCCGTGGATCTTCCGGCTTCCTCCCGAATCCAGCCCGGCGGCCGCGCTGCGCTTACTGCAGCAGGCGGTGGAGCGCGTGGGGGCAAACCCGGAGGGAGTGCGAGATCTGCTGGCATCCGGGGACACGGTTTCCGGATGGTCCTTCCTCCCCACAGGAGAGCTAGCTAGAGCAACTGGCGAGATCCATTGAAGAGAGTAGTTCAAGACTGCGCGCACACAAAACACGCTAGCGGGAGTTTGTAAAGAGTTATTGGTGCAATTTATTTGAACGGGACTCGGCGGAGTTGAGCTCTATCTTGCCCGTAAGCCTGCAATGCTATCTGTATTCAATTTATTTCCAGCTACTTATATTATGTTATATAGCGCGTAAGTCAAGAGTGTGAAGCAGTCTGCAAAGGAGCTGCAATGATAGAAGTTATACTCGACTCGCCCACTCCTCTATTCTGAGGAGTCAGGGTTTGTCTGTGAAGAGAGCGACAATTCGGGACGTTGCGCGACTGGCCGATGTATGCTGAGCACTGTGTCTGCCGTCATGAACGGTAAGGACATTGTCAGTGATAATACGAAATCTCGCGTACTCGGGTTGATTGTCTCCAACCTGGTGAATCCATTCTTCGCGGAGACTGCGCAGACTTTTGAAGCCGAGGGCCGCAGGCACGGTTACCAGGTCGCCCTGCTTGAAACACAATTCTCTCCAGCACGGCTCCACGCATGCGTGCGGCAAATGCTGGGAATGAGAGTGGCGGGCCTTGCTGTTCTTACATCAGAGTTCGATGAAGAGTTCTTCGCTCTGCTAAAGATGTCCGGCACCTCCAGCGTCTTCCTCGATGTAGGTGCTGCGGCAGCGCATGTGCAATATTTACGTAGATACAAAGAGTGGAATGTTCGATGCGGTGAGTTACCTAGTTGAGCTTGAGCACCGCGAGATTCTCATTGTGAGGAATTCAGTCAAGGTGGAGCCGGAACCATCGCTTTTGTCACAGCGCTTTAGAAATCGGGGTTTCTCGGAAGCAATCCGCAAGTACAAGCCGCAAGGAGTGAAGGCTGCAGTTGTCGATATCCCTGGCCCCGGAGCTCAGGCAGGCTTAAAGGCCATCCGAAAAGCCATGAAGACTGAGCATTTCACTGGCGTCGTCGCGATTACGGACATGGTAGCTCTCGGTGTCTATCATGGATTGAGGCAGGTCTGAGAATTCCGAAGGATGTGTCTGTCGCCGGTTTTGACAATACGTATCTTTCCGAGTTCATGAATCCGTCGCTGACTACGGTCGACATTCCGAGAGAGACCCTCTGCAAAGTGGTCGTGGAGATGTTACTGGAAGAGACAGCGCACGAGCGGAGAGGACGCGAAGTGAAAGTTGAAACTCATCTCGTAATTCGCGACTCTACGGCGCCTGCCGCTGCGCAGGCAAGCCCTAAGAAGGATCAGGCGGCCGCCTGAGTGAAAGGCAGCCGCCTGGAGGTCAAACCAGTGATCTACAGCAGGAGACAAGAAGAAGATATCAACTCCTCCACTCTCTGTCTTGGGTCATTTGGGCGATGATCGTATCCATCAATAGGTGGAGATGGCTCTCTGAGCTGAGAGCTATCCGAACGCTACGCGAATCGGCTTCTCTCTTCTGGCTAATTCCGAGATTCGCCATATTCCTGCCTTCACGGAGGCACATCAGTGGTCGTTAGTTCAGCCAGGTGCCGTCGGGAGCGAGCTGAGTTGGTAGCGGCAGTTTGCCCTGCAGTTGCGGATTCGCCCAAAGAAAAGAGCGACTCCCGAGTTGATAGCCCAGGATGCGGCCGCCGAGTTAGGGAGTCACGTCCAGGCGAATAAACTCGTTCCTCAGTTGCAGCGATTCCCATCCGCGGCAATTCGTTCGCTGCAACTCTGCGGAATCCGTGATGCTGGCACCAAGGAGCAACGCGGCGAGTGCAAACACGGGGGTTCTCATACGGACGATCCTATCTTTGTGTTGCTTCCAGATTCCTTCATCGAACCATCCGGGCTCCCGAAGGGGTGGATTCTTCGGGGGCCTCGTTGAGAATGGTTCTCCTTTTCTCGTCAACTTCTGAGTAAGAAGCGAGAAGCGAACAGAGACTACTTGCGATGCAGTGCGATGACGGTCACGTTGCTATGAGAAACGCATGTGCCCATCCCTCCGCCTGAACTGTTTCTTCCGCTTGCTGTTGCTTGACGGGCGGTGGCATTATTTCGTCGTTGGAGTCGGTAATGAAACACCTTCGCCCAGGGCACCGCTCCATTTGTTCCACTTGGCCGTGAGTTGTGGATCCGACAAGGCCTTGATATAGACTCCACCCACTACGCTGCGGGCTTCGAAGGAAATGTGCTTCCCTGTCTTGGTGTCGTACCAGTCCGAAAGCGGCACGCGATCGGGCGTCTCGTTGGTCCACTTGTAGATGGGGTCAATCAGCGTGTTGAACTGCTTGGGGTCAGATGCGAGCGTGGCTGTCCAAACAGACCAATCGAGCTTGGTGTAATCTGCGCGCACGTCGAGCGGAAGACCGTACTTGTTGATCTTTGTCATGTAGTAGGCCAGCTCGGTTTCGCGAACGCTCTTTGGGAACAGGTTGTAACCGAGGATTTGATCCCAGACCAGATTGTATTTCTGGCTCCAGGTGTTGGGACTGTTGAATGCGAGCTTGTAGTGATCTCCCTCGACGCCCATAGAGACCCATTTGTCAGCCATGGATTTTGCGGCGGAGCTGTACTCGGTCGCGATGTCCTCGTGCTTTAGAAGATGCGCGAGGTTGGCGTAGGCGGCAAGCCCTTCAATTGCTTTTATCGAGAGATTGGCGTTGTGGGCGAGATGGCCGGCAAAATCATCCGTGCTGAGCTGGTTTTCTGGGTCGAGTCCTTTGTCCTTGAGATACTGCGCCCAACTGGTGAGCTGAGGCCAGAAGCGCTCCGCGAGCCGCGCATTACCCTCGGCCCGGGCCAGGGCATCGATGAGGATGAGCATATTGCCGCTTTCCTCTACCGGCATCTGGTTCTCCTCAGTTTTTTCGCCGCCACCGTATACCTGTCCATTCGCCAATGGATATTGCCCCAGATCATGCGGCGAGAACGGGAACCGCCAGCGTCCGAGGGCGGAGTATTCGAGGACTGGCAGGAGCTGTGCCTCAAGCAACTTCGGCTGCAGGAAAAGGAACAACGGAGCCGAGGGGTAGATGACGTCTACGGTCGCGATGCAGCCGTTCGATGTGTTTTCCTTGGGAAACATCAACGTATCGCCATTGAGATCGGCCGCGATTTTGTGGGCGGCGAGTGATTGCCGGTAGGCAAGGATGGAGAGAGCCGCGTAATGTTCTCCACCAACTTTGATCAAGTCGTCGGTCAGGTTCTTATCAAATGCAGTACCTTGTGCATCGAGAGCGGAATACTGATCCTCGGAAACATCGAGCAATTCTTCCACGGGCATATCGTTTCGCTGCCAATAGGGCCGGAGATTGCGCTGGAAAAACTGAATGGCATAGCCCTCGGTATAAGCGAGAAGCAGATGGCGCTTGACCGGCTCTGCGCTGACTGAGCCTAGGTCGAAGGTCACGGCAAGGTGCGGACAAAACCGGCCTGCGGGTTGAGGCATGCCGATGGAGTCGCTATCCGCGAGCTTTCCTGTTGCTACAAAGTCCGCTGCAGGATGAGGCGCGATGACCGTCGTTGCTTCCTCATCTTTCGGAACTGCCAGATGAAAATAACCCCAGTCGATACGGAGATTGTCACCCGAACGATTAAGGATGTTCTGCTCACGCGATCCAACTGAAAGGACGTTCAGCCGCGAGGTGTGGTGGCGGAACGTCACAACCTGCTGACCTCTCTCGTTGACCGAGATCACGGGATCCACATCGAGCAGAATCGAAACCTTATGCGAGGCTCCATCCGTTGCTTTCACACTCCAGGTTAGATAGGTAACCGGCCGCGACAGGAGATCGATATTGTTCATGATCGCGGGGGTAAAGAACGTGAGTGCCAGCGTGATGCCGCTCTGGGTGAATTCGTAGCGCGTATGCGTCGGCGTGATCGAACTCGCAGATTGTTGCATTGCCGGAACAGGATCGGGACGGCGGCCCGGAAGCCGGCCCATGAAGCGATACGGCTTGCCGTCGATCCGCGCAATACCGTCGATCGGTTGCGGGCTACCTGTCCAGTGGGTTGTCTCGGACTCCGTGAGATTGGTGCTCGTGGACCAGACGCTGAAGTATGGGTCATGCGTAATCAGCGGCGTCGCCGGCGGTCTCTGTTGGCAAAGGGCAGAGCTGACACCAAGATAGAAAATTATGCAACATGTATACAGCGATCGAACAACCTTCATGTGATTCTCCTTTTCGCGCTCCTCGCCCGCGAGGTTAGTCAGGCAGGTGACGGTATCCTCAGGCGCTCAGTTCATGATATGGGGACATACCAATATCTGACTCAAGTTCCGGTTTGCAGGCAGGGCAATCGCATAAACAAAAAAGATGGAGCGACAATCGTGGTTTGCATCGCCCCTACGGGGCTGAATGGCTTTTGTTGGCCGCATTCCCCACGCTAAAGCGCGGGGCTAACGACCGCTGCGCCTCCGGCGCGATAGAAATCGTAATCGGCCAGGTTAACAAAATGGATTCATGCGATTGCCCTGCTTTGCAGGCGTCCACTGGATAGGATGGGACCAGGCGGGTTGCGCAAGAAGCGGCCCTCTGCCTCTCTGACTCCACCTAAAGGATGAGGCCTGGTCCCAACAATTGGATGAAGACACTGTTGCCACCGGAGCCTAGACTGCCACTTAGTTGATTGCCGAAGAGTCCGTGCGCGATTCCCCTTTCCCCAGCTCACAGAAGTTCGGCGCAATGCGAATTCAGACACACAGCGGCAGCACATGTTCAAGGATCCCCGCCTTCGTCCGCGAGTCTGTTGACATTCGGTTCTACCTTAATGGAGCGTCACGATGCGAAGCGCTGTTCCGGGTTTCATTTGTCTTGCCATCGCCCTGGTCACAGCCCAGGCTCAAAGCAATTACGCAGTCATCCGTGGTTCGATCCTGGACCCACAGCATCGTCCCGTTGTTGACGCGCGCGTCCACATAACCGCTGCCGGAACGGGCGCTGAACGTGAAGTGGCGTCCAACGCCACGGGGCTTTATGAGATAGCGGGGCTACAGCCGGGCGCGTACACGCTGGCTGTCGATAGCCCCGGATTCCTGCAGGCTACTCAGGCCATTAACCTCGAAGTCGGTCAGCAGGCCACTCTTGACCTGGAACTGCGCCTCGGTTCCGATAAGCAATCTGTCACGGTCCAGGCCTCGGGTGAGTTGCTCAAGACACAGGATGCGAGTGTAGGCGAAGTAGTCGATGAGCGATCGGTGGATTCGCTGCCACTGAATGGCCGAATGTTGATCGACCTGGTGTTGACCGTCCCCGGAGCGCATATGAGCCACGGCGCTTCGGCCGGCGACATGAACTCCCTCTATTGGAGGCCAGGCCAGCGGTCAGCTGTAAGCATCGGTGGCAGCCGCCCCAACGCGAACTATTTTCTGCTGGACGGTGCCACCAACACCGACCCCACATTCAGCACTCAGAATCTCAGCCCATCGCCAGACGCCGTGCAGGAGTTCGAGGTCCAGACCGGCAGTTATTCGGCGGAGATGGGCGGTGCCGGTGGCGGACAGATCAATATCGTTACCCGCTCCGGGTCCAGTCACTTCCACGGAACCGCCTATGAGTTCCTGCGCAACGGAGCCATGGACGCTCACTCCTTCAACCAGATGGGTACCTCGAATTTTCTGGTGCAGAACAACTTTGGCGCCTCGCTCGGCGGCCCCGTCAAGCGCACCGGAAAAACCTTCTTCTTTTTGAATTACGAAGCTCTACGGCACGTTCAGATAGATGCGATGGTGGACACGGTGCCGACTAGAATCGAAGACACCGGCGACTTCAGCCAAAGCGGCGTTAACATCTACGATCCGAATACCACAACCACGAATCCCGGCTATAACCCCAGCTTGCCGGTTAGTCTTTCGAATCCCCAATACATCCGCCAACAGTTCGTTTACAACGGTGTGAACAATGTGATTCCGCCGGGCCGCCTGACCCAGGCAGCCTCAATCATGCTAAATAAATACACGCCGCTTCCGAACACAATGAACATGGGTAGCTCAACCATGATGGGACAGCCGACTGTAATCGGGGCCGGCAACGACGCCAACAACTACCTGGATACGCGCAAGGAGCGCATGACCGACAACCAGGGTAGCGTTCGCGTCGACCACAGTTTTGCCAGCGGCGATACCGCATTCTTCCGTTACTCGGCCGCGAATCAGTATGGATTCATGCCGGAGGGTCTGCCCGGGTTCGGTTTCAATCATGACAATCTCTCGCAGCAGGGAACCCTGGCCTGGAACCGGATCCTCTCGAATCACATGGTCAACATGGCATCGGTCGCCATTTCACGCCTCGTTATGATGCACACCACAGAGAGCGCGGGCAAGAATGACATCGTTGACGAACTGGGCATTACCGGAACCGGCTTCGGCGGCATTGATGCCTGGGGCGCGCCCTACTTCAACGTTCAAGGCTATTCGCCGCTAGGCGACAACTACCTGGCCACACCGATGCACGCCTGGGACACGGTGATCGAGGGCCGGGACTCGCTGAGTTGGCAGGTTGGCCGCCATAGCACCAAATTTGGCGGTGCCTATCAGAAATTCATTTGGCCGATGTGGGGCTTCTTCCAGAATCGCGGCTACTACCAGTTCACCAACGGCTTCACCACCAAGTCCGCACTCAACGACGGCACCGGCTCAGCCCTGGCAAGCTTCCTTCTGGCGCTCCCGGCGGCGCGGCAGGGTCAGGTCGGTGTGCCGCAAATGCAGTTGCGTCAGTGGTACGCCGACGGCTATGGCCAGGATGCCTGGAGGCTGACTTCGACCACAACGCTCAGTTATGGACTCCGCTACGAGTTCATGAGCCCGCTGGTCGATCTCGACTATACAAACAGCAATCTCGACCTTTCGACTGGTGTGCCGCAAGTCTTCATTGGCGGCCAGAACGGCTACCCACGCGGTCTAATGTATGCCAACCACACCAACTTCGCGCCTCGGTTAGGACTGGCGCAGAGTTTGCCTAAACTAGGCCTGGTTGCGCATGTGGCCTACGGAATTTTCTTCACGCCAGTTGACATGAATACCTGGTGCAATCAGCGCCATAACGTTCCCTACGTCTTCCCTGAGACCTCTCAGAGCGATCCGTTCATTCCCAGCATCACAACCCTGAACTTCCCCACTCCTGTGCTCGGCACGACTGTGGTCAGCTTCACTTCGGTCCAGTTGCACGCAAAAGCTCAATACGTCCAGCAGTGGAGCGCTTCTCTCGAAAAGCAATTAGGCGGCCAGACCACCGTCGAAGTTGGCTACCTGGGCTCAGGCGGATTCCATTTGCAACGCTCCCATCTCATCAACAACGCGCAACCTGGTCCGGGCCTCATTCAACCCCGGCGTCCGTCTCCCAAAATCAGCTTTGTGCCCAACTCTGTTTTCCCGTCTACGGTCACGGTTACCAGCACTACGTTTCCCGTGAGCACCATCAACATGCTCGAGAACACATCGCAAAGCTGGTATGACGCCGGATACGTCAACGTTCGCCGCCGCTATGGGAACGGGCTCAGTCTGCTAGCCAACTACACCTTTGCCAAGGCGCTTGAAAATGCGCCGGACTTTCGCTCTCCCATGTTCGAAGCTGCCACGCCACAGAACAACAACGATCTGAATGCGGAGAAAGGCCCTGGCTGCGATGTCCGCCATCGCTTTGCCTTGAGCGCGGTCTACAACCCCCCGGTTTACAGCCGGAACAGCCTGACACGAGCCCTGACCAGCGATTGGCGCGGCTCCATGGAATACCAAATACAGACCGGCTTTCCTCTCACTATCTCCGTATTTGGCGATACGGCGAATGCAGGAACCGTGGTTGGCGAGAATCCAATCCGCGCAAACGTCACTGGCCAGAAGGTATTCCCGTCGGGAACACGGAACTCAACAACATGGTTCAACCCTGCCGCATTCAGTCCTCCGCCCGCGTACACCTACGGAAACGTCGGCCGCAACTCTGTCTACGGTCCCGGCATGCAGACCATGGACGTTGGGCTGGTAAGGAGTTTCAGCCTCGCGGAAAAGGCCAGGATCGAAGCCCGCGCCGAGTTCTTCAACGCACTTAACCACACCAATCTTGGAACACCCAACCGCTTTGTAAATACGTCTTCCTTCGGAAGCATCACCGAGGTTTCCACGCCCGGACGCGAGATTCAGTTGAGTGCACGGATCAGTTTCTAACGCGCACCTCAAACCGTTCGCTTGCCTGATTTTGTGATGTGAGCTTCTTCGGGATTGCTTCTGTCGTGCTCTTCAGGGCCTGCATGCGACGCCGTTTGCGGCCCTCGTCGGCGTCTTACGCAAATTCTTTCAATATTTCTCGCAATGCCTCATGCCTGCGCGGGTCCGCGGAGATAAACGGCGGCGCCAGTGTGCTGCTGCAGATTCCCAATAGCTCGAGTCCCAGCTTCAACCCGCGCAGATAACTGGATTCCACCTCGCCGATTCCGTAGAGCAGTTCTCCCATCTGCCGCACCCGCTGCTGCTGTTGAACAGCCGTCGGCAGGTCGCCCGCGCACGCCGCTTCATAAAGGGATACGAACAGCCTGGGGAAGAGATTCGCGCCACCACACACTCCGCCATGCGCCCCAATCTGGAGGCTGTCGAGGAGCAGATCTTCAGGCCCCATCAGGATGGTGAACTCTGGGCGGCTCCGCATCTGCGTCACTATCGAGCGCAGGTAGCTCAGTTCGCCTGAGCTGTCTTTCAGTCCCCACACGTTCGGCAAATCGGCGGCCCGCAGAACGGTCTCGGGCGCGAAGCAGACCTTGGTGAGGCTGGGCATGTTGTAGAGGTACAGGGGCAGTTCAACCTGACTGGAAAGCTGTTGCACCAGCCGGAAAAGATCGCTCTGGCTGACTGCAAAGTAGAAGGGCGGAGCAGTGACAACGGCATCGGCGCCAGCGAGTTTGGCGTGCGCCGCCAGTGCGCGGCTCTCTTCATAAGATGTGTCGGTGATGCACACCAGCACTGGGACGCGGGTCGCCACCTGCGCGCTGGTTCGCTCAATGATCTCGCGGCGCAGCCTGTAGCTCAGTGCGGGGCCCTCTCCGGTGGTCCCTAGGATGAAGATGCCGTGGACACCGCCCGCGATCATGTGTTCAATAAGCCGTTCGAGCCCGGCACGATCGAGCGAATCCGCGCCATCCAGAGGAGTGACCATCGGAGGAATGATTCCTCGCAGCGGCCGGGATGAGGGCATTGAATTCATGGACGAATGCCAGTATACCGGTCGCAAATAAAACTAAAAGCGATAAATGAAACAAAGGTTCAGATATTGCCCAGTTACGCCTCTGTTTCGATAGACAAGCACGCACTGGGACTGTTTTGATGCTCAGAGGACGCCGCACAAAGCAGACGGAGGCCGTATTTCTTCAATTCGATCCCAATCCGCTCCCGCAGCCGGGTATCGCTGGCAACTTGTAGGTATGCTCTGGATCGTCGGCTTCCTTAACTATGCGGATCGCCAGGCCATCTTTTCCGTCTTTCCGCTTCTACAAATCCGCCTGCATCTCAATCTGGCCGAGCTCGGCCTGCTTGGTTCGTCCTTCGCGTGGGCCTACGGCCTGGCAGCGCCCTTTGCCGGGTACGTCGTAGACCGGGTGCGGCGCAAGAGTGCGATCATTGGCGGTCTGGAATTCTGGAGCTGGGTGTGTGCCGCCACCGCGTTTGCCGGCAAGCTTTGGAGCCTGGTTTTGCTACGCAGCGTGATGGGGCTGGGTGAGAGCGTCTATTTTCCGGCATCACTCTCCATGATGAGCGATTACCACGGTCCGCAAACCCGCTCGCGTGCCCTTGGGCTGCACCAGACCAGTGTTTATGCGGGCACCATCGTAGGCGGCTTCTGCGCCGGGTGGATCGCTGACAGATACGATTGGCGCTGGCCGTTCATCTGCTTCGGAGTCGCCGGCGTCGTGTTTGGAGTCGCGCTCTTCCACTTTCTCATCGAGCCTGTCCGCGGAGCCCTGGATGGCGCAGCGACGGCCTCGCACGCAGGTAATTGCGAGCCCCCTCCGAGGTTTAGTGCATTCGCTCTGCTTGCCGTACGGAATCCAGCGGTCTGGCTGCTAATGGCCGCTTTTGCCTGCGCCAATTTTGTAGCCGTCGTCCTGCTGGTCTGGATGCCGTCGTACCTGTATCACAGCTTCCACCTGAACCTGGCCCTGTCTGGGTTGACGGCCACGGCGTTGGCCCAGACCGGCTCGATGGCAGGGACAGTGGCAGGCGGATGGCTGGCCGATCGGCTGATGCGCTTGCGCAGTTATGGCAGGGTGCTGGTGCAAGCTGCCGGCGTACTTTGCGGAGCCCCCTTCGTCGTGCTCTGCTGCCAAACCCGCGCCATTGGAGTTGTTATGCTGAGCCTGGCGGCGTGGGGATTTTTCAAAGGGCTGTACGACGCCAACATCTTTGCTTCCCTGTTCGACGTAGTTCCAGTGACTGCGCGGGGTACGGCCGCCGGCTGGATGAATACAGTGGGATGGCTGGGCGGAGGCGGTCTAGCGCCACTGGTTGTGGGGCTCCTGGCAGTTCGTTACGGACTAGGTCTCGCAATGGCGCTGGTCTCGGTTGTTTATGTAGTGGCCGGAGCGCTGTTGCTGTATGTGGCGTTCTTCGTTCTTCCGCGGCGGGACGCGCTCAGCCCCGCACTGGCGTCCTAGACACGGATTCGATTCAAGTGTTGACAGAACTTTGGCGGTCCCATCCTTTGTACGTTCTTTGCACTGAGGGTGGGGTCGCACACATCGCTACGGCGTCTTGGCAGGCACCAGCTCCAGCAGTTCCACGTCGTTATTCCGCACATTCGCTACGCACTCACGCGGCTTCTGCTGACATCTCCAACGCACTTTACCTGCTGGATACGTGCCGGGTTCAAGAGAGGGATCGCGGTGATAGGACGTGTAACATCCTTTTGTGGGGGCAAGCGACAATGAGCGACACTTCTCCGTCCAGCACACTTACATCCGAGCAAATTTCCGCCATCACGCGGCAGACCAACTATGGCACTTGGCGCTTTCAGAAGAGCTGGAAGCCGCTGCATATTGCGGACGCCGAAGGCTGCTGGTTCACCGACGGTGCAGGGCGCCGATACCTCGATTTCTCTGCACAGCTAATGTGCGTGAACCTTGGCCACAAGAATGCGCGCGTGGTTGAGTCGATTGCGGAACAGGCAAAAGAGCTTGCCTATGTGACACCGGGTTATGCCACCGCGTCGCGCGCTCGATTGAGCGAGAAGCTGCTGGAAGTTTTGCCCGAGGGCATCAACAAATTCTTCTTCACCACCAGCGGCACCGAGGCCAATGAAGCGGCCTTCAAGATCGCGCGCATGGTCACCGGCAAGGCCAAGATCATTTCACGCTACCGCTCTTATCATGGTTCCACCATGGGCTCAATCGCGGCCACCGGCGATCCACGCCGCTGGGCCATGGAACCGGCAGGCAAGGGCGCGGGCGTCGTATTTGCGCCGGAAGTCAACTGCTACGACTGCCCCATCAAGCACACGTACCCCGGCTGCAACATCGCTTGCGCTGACTATGTGGAGCACATGATTCGCAACGAAAGCGACGTGGCGGCCATGATCGTTGAACCTGTGGTGGGCACCAATGGCGTGCTAATTCCGCCCCCCGAGTATTTTCCGCGGCTGCGCGAAATCTGCGACCGGCATGGTGTGCTGCTGATTGCCGACGAAGTAATGGCGGGTTGGGGCAGAACCGGCAAGTGGTTCTCAATGGATCACTGGAATGTGAAGCCCGACATTCTGGTTACCGCCAAAGGCATCA
This sequence comes from Occallatibacter sp., assembly GCA_035945795.1. Classification (GTDB taxonomy): domain Bacteria; phylum Acidobacteriota; class Terriglobia; order Terriglobales; family Acidobacteriaceae; genus Telmatobacter. The sequence continues at coordinate 86,195 of DASYZU010000081.1, read as the reverse complement.
CGTCGGCTTATGTGCCACTAGGGCTTTGCGCTACCACAACCAAAATTGCGGACTACTTTGAGGACCACTACTTCTCGCACGGCCACACCTACGAGGCGCATCCGCTGACGCTTGGGCCAGCCGTAGCCACCATCGAGGAGATGCAGCGGCTCAAGCTCGTGGAACGCGCCGCGGAGTTGGAGCCTTATGTGCGCGCGAAGCTTGAAGCGTTGAAGGCGAAGCATCCTTCAGTGGGCGACGTGCGCGGCCTCGGTCTCTTTTTTGCCGTGGAGATCGTGAAGAACCGCAAGACCAAACAGCTCTTCAATACCATGCGTGACAAGGTGGAGGGCAAGCCGCTGATAGTGGACCAGATCGTAGCGAAGATGATGGCGCAGGGAGTCTCGATTCAGGCATGGGTGAGCCACTTCGTCATCGCGCCTCCGCTGATCATCACGAAGGAAGAGCTGGACCTGGGGATTGCGGCGCTCGATGAGAATCTTGCAATCGCCGACGCTTTGTTGGAGTAGCGAAGCTTGATCCCAGGTCTCAGAATCGAGACCTGGGGCACCCGAAGTATTGTTACGCACTTAGGCAATTTCTTCTGCGCTCTCTGGAATCGCGACTGGAGCCACCAGCTTCATCAGCGCCACATAGACAATGCCGGCCGTAAAGAAGCCCACGAACCACGCGTAGTCGTAGAGGAAATGCAGTGGTTCGAAGAAAAGGCCGACGAGCGCAATGGTAACGCCCAGCACCAGCGCCGCGATGGCTCGCGGATTGATGCCCTTGGTGTAGTAGTACACGCCATCGCGGTGGTAGAGCGAGTTCACGTCGAGTTCGGTCTTGCGAATGAGAAAGTAATCCGAGACCATGATGCCTGCCACGGGACCAAGCAGGCCGGAGTAGCCGACGAGCCAACCAAAGATATAAGCATCCGGCGTGGCCAGCAGTTTCCAGGGGCACATCGCCAGTCCGAGAAAGCCGGTGATGAGGCCGCCAGTGCGAAAGCTGATGAGCCGCGGATAGAGATTGGAAAAATCGTTGGAGGGCGAAACGACGTTGGCGCCTATGTTTACGTTGAGCGTTGCAACGAGAATGGCGATGAGCGCGACGAAGGCCACAACTGGCTGGTGAAACGCGCCGATAAGCAAGATCGGATTCCAGATGGGATGGCCGAACAGAACCTCTGACGCCGAGGTCACTGAGATCCCCACAAATGTGTAAAGAACCATCGCAACCGGAAGACCGAATGCCTGGCCCCAGGATTGCGCGCTCTGCGATTTAGAGTAGCGCGTGAAGTCGGGAATGTTGAGCGCGAGCGTTGCCCAGTAGCCCACCATGGCTGTGAGCGAAGGAAAGAAGACGGCGAGAAATTCACCGGTCGTGTGGAATTTGCTGGGCGCCGAGAGCATGGAGCCGAAACTGCCGGCCTTGATGCGCACCCAGATGAGCAGTGCGGCGGCCATTACAAACATGAAAGGCGCGCCGAAGGCTTGCAGACGGCGGATGGATTCGACGCCGTTCCACACGACGACCATGTTGAGCAGCCAGAAGCAGAGGAAGCAGACCCACAGGACTGCGCTGTTGCCGGTGAGGCCCGGCCATATGACGGCGAGCATGGCGTCGATGGCGGTGCCGCCGATCCAAGATTGAATACCGAACCAACCACAGGCGACAACTGCGCGGAGGATTGCCGCGATGTTCGCGCCGCGAACGCCGAACGGAGCGCGGATGAAAACCGGAAATGGAATACCGTACTTGGCGCCGGCGTGCGCGTTGAGAAGCATGGGGACGAGGACGATTAGATTGCCGAGGAGCACGGTGCCGACGGCTTGCTTCCAGTCCATGCCCTTGGCGATGAGGGAAGAGGCGAGCTGGTACGTGGTGATCTCCATGCACATGGAGAACCAGAGCGCTGTGTAGTTGTAGAAGCCCCAGGTACGCTGCGCAAGCGTAGTCGGCGATAAGTCGCGGTTCGATAGAGTCGGATCGTTGACGCTCACGGGACCTCCTCCGTGGTCGTAGGTGTTCAATCAGAATTGGACATGCACTACTGCAATTGGTTTACTTCAACGCGCCTCCGCGTGCCTCGCGCCGCAGATAGTTGCCCCGGCCCGGCTTGCCGATAAATTTGCCGCCGGAGACGATCAACTCGCCGCGGGAATAGACGTCGCGTGCGTTTCCGCGCACATGAAATCCTTCGAACATGGAATAGTCGACGCGCATGTGATGGGTGGCCGCAGAGATTGTGTGTTCTTCATTCGGATCCCAAAGCACAAGGTCTGCGTCGCTGCCTACGGCGAGTACGCCCTTCTTCGGGTACATGCCAAAGATGCGCGCAGGCGCGGTGGAAACCAGTTCCACGAAGCGGTTGAGCGAAAAGTTGCCCTTGCCTACTCCGTGATGATGGAGCAGTTGCAGGCGGTTTTCAATGCCGGGACCGCCGTTGGGGATTTTGGTGAAGTCATCCTTGCCCAGCGCCTTTTGATCGGCGAAGCAGAACGGGCAATGGTCGGTCGAGACCACTTGCAGATGGTCCGTGCGCAGGCCCTCCCAAAGCTTGTGCTGGTTGCGGCGTTCGCGCAGCGGCGGAGTAAAAACATACTTTGCGCCCTCCCAGCCTTTGTCGGCAACGTCCTCGAGCGAGAGGAGCAGATACTGTGGACAGGTCTCGGCAAAAGCAGGCAGGCCGCGGTCGCGGGCCTCGCGCACCTGGTTGAGCGCGTCTTCGCTGGAGAGATGAACAATGTACACCGGCACGCCAGCGATCTCGGCCATGGCAATGGCGCGGTGTACAGCTTCTGCCTCGGCGACCGTGGGCCGCGTGAGCGCGTGATAGATGGGCGCGGTCTTGCCCTCGGCCAGCGCCTGCTGCACGATTACGTCGATGACGGAACCATTTTCTGCGTGCATGCAGATGAGCGCGCCGTTCTTCGCCGTCTGCTGAAGCGCCTTGAAGATGGTGGCGTCGTCGACCATGAGCACGTTGGGATAGGCCATGAAAAGCTTGAAGCTCGCCACGCCTTCGCGCACGAGGTCGTCCATGTCTTCGAGACCCGCGTTGCCAAGATCGGTGACGATCATGTGCAGGCCGTAGTCGATGCAGACTTTGCCTTCGGCCTTCTTCCACCATGTATCGAGAGCATCGCGCATCCTGGTGCCGCGTGCCTGAATGGCGAAGTCGACGATGGTGGTTGTGCCGCCGATGGCCGCGGCTCGCGTCCCGGTCAAGAAATCGTCGGCCGATTTTGAGCCGCCGAAAGGCATATCGAGATGAGTGTGCGCATCGATGCCGCCGGGTAACAACAACAGCCCTCGCGCATCGACGACTCTATCCGCGGAACCGGCAGGAATGCGGGCGCGGATATCCTTGATTGTCGCGCCTTCGATCAGCAGGTCGGCATTCACCGTTGAATCGGCGTTGACGATGGTTCCATTTTGAATGAGTACAGTGGACATGGGTGACATCCTCGTTGATCAGTCCAGGAGTCCGGGGCGGTCTCGCAGATGCCAAAACACCGGCAATTCAAAGACCATGATATAGAACCACAGAGGACCCCATTTTTCGACGTGAGACAGGAGAGCGATCCAAAGAAGCAGATGCAACGCTAACAGAGATGCAGTCAGGCTCCAGAATCGGGAGTGTCGAACATATTTGCGGCTGCCGTGAACGAAGTATCCGAAAAGAATCAGTGTGCTTATCGTCAGGCCGCCAAACTTGAGATTTGCATTATGGCCAAACGAAACAAATACCCTGAAAATCAGGAGCAAGCCGAGCGCAATGATCACAGCTTCCCGCGCGGTGAGATCGTCGGGGTCGAAGCACCAGCCGTTCTTGATCCTCTTTTGCATGGTGATTGGGAATTATTGTATCCCACCCAATTTGTCACGATGGTTGCGGTTGTGTTGTGCAAGAAGCGCCGCGTGTGCGTTCATCCCAGGTCTCCGGCGGCAGGCCGGTATCGATACGCACCATGGCGATGCAATTGTCGACTGGGCAGACAAGAGAACAAAGATTGCAGCCTACGCACTCGGTTTCGTCCACGCGCGGAATGCGCGCCAGAGGCGTGGGATATGGTCCTTGCGCCAGGGCTTCGCGTTCTTTGCGCGAGACCGGCGTTTCCGCGATGGACGCGCGGCTTTGCGCCTCGCGTGCCGCAGGAATTGGATGCAGCTCAGCGTGGCCGTTCACGGGGCCGGAGACGCGGTCGAGATGAATGCACTGGTGCGCGCCGTCCCAGCAGGCAATGTGGCAAAGATCGCAGCCGATGCACTTCTGCTCGTCGATGCGCGCGACGATCTTATAGTTCAGGTTCAGATGCTTCCATTCGGTCACGCGGTTCAACGAGAGGCTGCGGAAATCCTCGATGGTCGCAAATCCTTTCGTCCGCATCCAGTTGTCGAGCCCCTCAGCCATGTCCTCAACGATGCGGTAGCCGTAGTGCATCACAGCGGTGCACACCTGCACGGTGCCGCAGCCCAGCAGAATGAACTCCGCCGCGTCGCGCCATGAACCAATGCCGCCGATGCCGGAGAGCGGCAGTGCAGCTTCAGTGTCGGACATGATCTGCTGAACCATGTTGAGCGCGATGGGTTTCACGGCTGGTCCGCAGTAGCCGCCATGCGAGCTCTTGCCGTCCACGTTAGGCCGCGGCGTGAGCGTGTCAAGATCGATGCCGGTAATCGAGTTGATGGTGTTGATGGCAGATAGACCGTCCGCCCCGCCGCGTTTGGCCGCACGCGCTACCGTGCGGATGTCGCTGATATTGGGCGTGAGCTTCACCAGCACCGGCGTGCGCGCCTTTTCCTTCACCCACTCGGTGATCATCTGCGCGTACTCAGGCACTTGGCCCACTGCCGAGCCCATGCCGCGCTCGCTCATGCCGTGGGGACAGCCGAAGTTCAGCTCAAGCCCGTCGGCGCCCGCATCCTCGGCGCGCACAACAATGTCGTGCCACGTCTCGCGGTTCGACGCGACCATGAGCGAGGCAATCACGGCGTGCTGCGGATAGCGCTTTTTCACCTCGGTCATCTCGCGCAGATTTTCTTCTATGCTGCGGTCGCTGATGAGCTCGATGTTGTTAAAGCCCATGATGCGTTGGCCGTTCCAGTCCGTGGCTGAGTAGCGCGAACTGACGTTGGTGATCGGTTCACCAATGGTCTTCCACACGGCTCCGCCCCAGCCCGCGTCGAAGGCGCGCATGATCTGCTCGCCACAATTGGTAGGCGGCGCCGAGGCCAGCCAGAAGGGATTGGGCGAGTTGATGCTGCCGGCAAATCCACGAATGCGAATGTCAGGCATGGGCCACCTCCGCAGTCTTGAGAATAGCGAGGGCGGCGCGCTTGCCGCCGGCCACCGCGTCTACCACTTCGCGCCCGCCGTTTACGCAATCGCCGCCCGCATAGTAGCGAGGATTGCCGGTCTCACCATTGGCGAGATCAGCAACGATGCGCCCATTGCGCACCTCAACGCCGCGCAATTCCTGAATCAGCTGCGCTAGCGGAGACTGGCCAATGGCCGGAACCACCACGTCGCACTCGATGGTGAACTGCGAATCAGGAATCTGCAGCAGCGTCTTGTTCACTTGCTGCACCTGCACCGTATCCAGTAACAGGCGGCCGTGCTCATCGGTGCGGATGGCGAGCGGCCGCCGGCGCCAGAGAAACTGCACACCCTCCTGCTTGGCGTGTTCGTACTCGAAGTCGAAGGCAGACATGTCGTTCTGGCCGCGGCGATAGAGCAGATAAACGGTCTCCGCGCCCAGGCGGCGGGCGGCGTTCGCGGCGTCAATGGCGGTGTTTCCAGCGCCGACCACGACCACCGTTCCGTGCATCTCGCGAATGTGGCTGGTCTTGTAGGCGGCGATAAGCTCAAGAGCATTCATCACGCCGTTCGTGTCCTCGCCGGGAATACCAAGCCGCTGCATCGCGCCCAAGCCAAGGCCGAGGAAGATGTAGTCGAACTCCGATTCGAGCGCTCCCAATTCGGCGGCAGACTCAATGCTCACTCCAAAGCGGAAGTCAACGCCCAGGCGGCGTATCATCTCCACCTCGCGCAAGCTGTCGGCGGCGCGCAATTTATACTCGGCCACGCCGTATGTGTTCAGGCCTCCAGGCAACGGGCGGCGTTCGATGATGGTGGCCTGCGCGCCCTGGCGGCACAACTCCGCCGCGCAGGCCAGCGATGCAGGACCTCCGCCGATGCAGGCCACGCGCAGCTTGCGCGATGCGAGCTGCGCGGCCGGAAGTTGTTCACCCGAGGCGTGAAAGGCGTCCATGGCGTGGCGCTGCAAAAGCGCAATCTGAATCGGCTTACGATTCTGGCGATGCAGTACGCAGGCGCCCTCGCAAAGCACATCCACCGGGCAGACGCGCGCGCAGCTTGAACCGAGAATATTTGCGTCGAGAATGCGCAACGCAGAGCCGCGCAGATTGCCTGAAGCGATGCGCTTGATGAAGCCGGGCACATCAATGTGCGTGGGGCAAGCGGCAGTGCATGGTGCATCGAAGCAATTGAGGCAGCGGTCGGCCTCAATCACTGCGGCCTGGGTTGCAAGCGGCGGCTTCAGCTCACTGAAGCGCTCGCGCAGTTGCGGATCGTCGGGTAGAATCGCGGTACTCATCGAGACCTCAAGGAAAAGTGCTTTGGTTCAGAGCCTCTCTCGAATTGGTCAAGAATTGGTTCAGTAAAACCTCTTACAACAAATGCAATGGTGCCTTATGAGGCAACCAGCGGCCCATAAAGGTCCGGCCGGCGATCGCGATAGAACTGCCAGGTGCGCCGCACATCGGCAATCTCGTCCAAATTCAAATCCTCGGTCAGCACTTCGTCTTTGTCGCGCGCGGCCTGGGCGATGATCTGCCCACGCGGGTTGGCGAAGTAGCTCGACCCGTAAAACTCGCCGATGTTCCATGGCGGCTCGGTACCCACGCGATTGATCGCCGCGATAAAGTATCCGTTTGCCGCTGCGTGAGCCGGTTGCTCCAGCTTCCACAGGTACTCGCTTAGGCCGGCCACCGTTGCCGAGGGATTGAAGACGATCTCGGCGCCGTTCAATCCGAGGCAGCGCGCACCTTCGGGAAAGTGCCGGTCATAACAGATATAGACGCCGATTTTGGCGAAACCGAGATCGAAGACCGGATAGCCCATATTGCCGGGACGGAAATAGAATTTCTCCCAGAAGCCCGGTGCGACATGCGGAATATGCGTCTTGCGATACTTGCCCAGATACGTGCCATCATTCTGAATCACCGCGGCCGTGTTGTAGAAGATGCCTTCCTGTTCCACTTCGTAAACCGGGACGACCATGGCAATGCGCAGTTCTTTGGCCAGCGACTGCATCAGGGTTATGGTTGGCCCGGAGGGAACGTGCTCTGTAGTCTCATACCACTTCACCGACTGTTCAGCGCAGAAGTAGGGGCCGTTAAAGATCTCCTGAAGGCAGACGATTTGGGCACCGTCGTCGGCTGCCTTTCGGATCAGGCCCAGGTGCTTCTCGATCATGGCTTGTTTTTGGACCGCCAGGGGCTCGGTGGCGGGTACGGCGTTTGAAGCCTGAATGATGGAACAGCGTACAATTCGGGGCATTTACGTCGCCTCCATGGAGAAAAGTCGATAGTATTTGAAGTTAATTCAAACGCTCGCGCAGGGCAATGGGTTTGTTGCAATCTGTAGGGTGTTAAACGGGATAACTCCGGCCCTGCCCCGATATGAGCTGAGATGGTTATGGCTGCAAAAGCTGGATGCCGCCTAAGGTTCATGGCAGAATTTCGCACGCCGCACCATAGGCGCCCATGCTCTACGATGACTGCATGGGTGCTCTACTCCACATCCACAATCTGAGCATTCGCTTTGGATCGGCGGAAGCGGTGCGCGGCATCAGTCTGCAAGTGGACGAGGGCGAGGTGCTTGGGCTGGTGGGCGAGTCGGGGTCGGGCAAGAGCGCGACGGCGCTGGCGATCCTGGGACTGCTGGGGCCGACGGCACAGGTTGCGGGGCAGGTCCTGTGGCGGGGCGCCGATCTGCTTCAGCAACCGGAGAGCGCTCTGCAGCGTTTGCGCGGGCTCGAGATTGCCATGATTTTCCAGGAGCCAATGACGGCGCTGAATCCGGTGATGCCGATTGGCCGCCAGGTGGCCGAAGGCGCCGAGGCGCACTTTCCGTCCTGGACTGGTCGCGAAGCCAGGAGAAAAGCAATCGCTGCGTTAGAGGCTGTCGATCTTCCCGAGGCTGCGCAGCGCTACGGCGACTATCCGCACCAGTTTTCTGGCGGGCAACGCCAGCGCATTCTCATCGCCATGGCGCTCATCAACCGACCACGCCTTCTGATTGCCGACGAGCCGACGACTGCGCTCGACGTTACCGTGCAGGCCCAGGTGCTGGAACTTCTGCGCGACCTGCAACAGCAGTATGGACTGGCAATGCTGTTTATCTCACACGACCTGGCGGTGGTGGGCCAGGTGGCAAGCCGTGTGGCGGTGATGCGAGCCGGGCAGGTGGTTGAGACTGGGCCTAGCGCAAGGTTGCTGACTGCGCCGGAGCACGCTTATACGCGCAGCCTTCTTGCGGCGGTGCCTACGCTGCGGACCGACAGGCGCCGGCCATTGGCGATGGTGGGTGGTTCATCGGAGGCGACAGGGCTATACTCTTCGCACGTAGAGTGAATAAACGGCCGCGATAGCTCAGGATCGCGATTTGATTGATTTTCTGCTGCGCGCAATTCCCGGTATGAGTTGAAGGCGCCGGGCGGGATAGAAGCAAAGAACGGAAAGGAGAAAGCAACCCATGACGCAACTCGCACGCATCTGTGCCGCGGCACTGATTGCAATTCTGCCCGCGTGCTCCGCTCAAACCGCGAATCACAAAAAGAGGCCTGACCCCAAGCCCGAGCCGACTGCGCCGGAGCTCTTTGAATATATCCGGGGTTCGCTTCTCACGCTTAGTCCCGACGACGGGATCAACGACAATCTGGAGGTCACGTTCAATTGGACCACAAATGTCATGACCATCGCACAGCCATCCGGCCATTGTGATCATTTCTTGAACGCGCTCAACACAAACAACGTTGTGTGGGATGTGTTCGATCCGAGCGATGCTCACCAGACACGCGACAAGCTTGTGCGCGTCACGCTGGTCTCAGTGAGCGGCACAAAAGCGAGAGTCTGCTACGACAAGATGAATAATGTCGATTCAAGCGTTCCCACAAACCGTGTCCGTCTGCTGTTTTCCATCACCAAAGCCGAAGGGGTGCCTGGTTTCCAGGACAAGATGACCAAGGCGCTCAAGAAACTGATCGTGCTCAGTGGCGGTGCTCCGGAGAACAAACTCTTCTAGGGGATACGCCAAACCGATCCGCCGGCGATGAGCAATCAACGAGACCACTCGCCGCCCCTCGGTAAACCGAGAGGCGGCGCGGATGACTGGGTTGGGCCAGCTTCGGCCTGACTTACTTGGCCGCTGCTTCTTCAGCGGCGGGCTCGGCTGTTTCAGCAACCTCGCCGGCAATTTGACCTTCGCCAGCTTCGGCCTGAACCTTCACCTTGACCTGCGCAGTGACTTCGCGGTGCAGCTTGATGGCAACGCTGAATTCGCCTACGCTCTTGAGCGGCTCAGGCAACTGGATCTTGCGGCGGTCGATTTCAAAGCCGTTCGAGGCCAACCCGGCGGCGATGTCTGCCGAGGTAACCGAGCCGAAGAGATGGCCGGCTTCGCCTGATTTGCGGGTAAAGCTGAGCACGATCGGTTCCAGCTTGGCAACCAGTGCTTCGGCCTGGGTCTTCTCGGTAGCAGAGCGGCGGGCAGCGGCGGACTTCATTTGCTCGATGACGGCCTTGTTGGCCGGGGTAGCCTGCATTGCCAGCTTGCGGGGCAGCAGAAAGTTGCGGCCGTAGCCCTCTGCGACCTTCACCACATCTCCGCGATGGCCCAGATTGTCTACGTCTTCCTTCAGAATAACTTCCATGTGAAACTCTCCAGTGTTTCGGCGGCGGCGCCGGGGGCGCTCTTGTCTTTTGGACGAGAGTGCTCAGATCCGACCGCGCCCCGCAGATTTCAGAGCGGCATCGGGACAATTGTCGCGGGCCCATCTCATTCCATCGCGGCTTTTTCCCATTGCGCGCGAGCGAGCCGAGGTGGACGGGCGACAGCCGTGCCGAAGTTTAGTGCCGCGTGGCAAATGGCAGCAGGGCGATGTTCCGGGCCTGCTTGATGGCGCGGGTCAGACGGCGCTGGTGCGTGGTGCAAACGCCGGTGAGCCGCCGGGGCACGATCTTGCCGCGCTCGGCCACAAACCCTTGCAACAGCCTTACGTCGCGGTAAGGGATCGCGTCGATCTTCTCGGTACAGAACTTGCAGACCTTCTTGCGGCGGAAGAACTTGCCGCGTCCGCCGGGTCCACCGGAGGGCCGGGCGCCAGCGGGCCGGCCGCCGGAGCGGGGACCTGGGCCAGAGCCTTGACCTGAACCAGATCCTGGACCGGGGCCGGAATCCGATCCCGATGCGGACTGGGGTGCTGAAGATGCGCCTGTTTCGGGCGCTTTTCCTTGAGTCTCATCAGACATAGTGTTTCCTCTTTACTCTCTTCGGTTCCGGTGGGCGTTTTGAGGCGCCGCGGAGCACTGGATCGGGCCGATGCCGGTTACCCAACATGAAAAGGGCCGGCGGCGGCGATGGACGACAACTCTGTTAAACGGCGGCCGGAGCTTCGGCAACTTCTGCCCGTGCGGGAGCAGCTACGGGCGCGGCAACTGGTTCCGAGCTCACCTTGCGGCGGGTTCCGCGCAGGGCCTTCACCTTGGCCAGGCGCTTCTCCTCCTCGTCAATGCGGACGGTGATGAACTTGATCACCGGCTCAGTGACGCGCAGACGGCGCTCAAGCTCCAACACTCCGGCGCCATCCGCCTCAATTGTGAGCAGAACGTAGTTGCCGTCGTTGAACTTGCGCACCATGTAGGCGAGCTTGCGGCGTCCCATCTTCTCGACAGACTTGACTACGCCGCCGCCAGCCGCGACGGTTGCGCTGAAGCCGGCAATCAGCTTGTCGGCATCCTCTTCGGCCACATCGGGCCGAACAATAAACATAACCTCATACACACGGGACATCTGCATTCCTTTTCCGCTGGAGCTCCTTGGTGCTCCAGCACTCAACTCTCAATTCACAGTTCAAAAGATCTTGGTTCGCAGCAATTCCTATTTCTGATCCTTGTTCCCAGATCCCAGATCCCTGTCTTCCTTGCGGTTGAACTCGTTCATCGCGGCTGCCGGTCCCAATTCAAGGATGCGTCTGGTAGCAGTTGCCACCCGGTCCAGCACCTCGTCAAGAACCGTCAAATCCGCCTTGCGCATCGGCGAGAGCAGGTAATCCCTGCCCGGACGCCTTCCGCCACCGGCGGCAATTGCTTCAGGGGGCAAGTCGAGCCCCACGCCAATGCGTAGGCGCAACCACTCCTGACCGCCCAGGGCGCTGGTGACGCTGCGGGCTCCGTTGTGTCCCGCCGGCGAACCGCGTTCCCTGATCTTGAAGGTTCCCAGTGTCAGGTCCAACTCGTCGTGAATCACGAGCAGGTCCCTTGCTGGGTCCGCTTCAAACTCCTGAACCAGGGCGGCAACTGCAATCCCGCTCAGGTTCATAAAAGTCTCCGGCTTGGCCAGGACCACCTCGCGCCCTGCCAAACGGCAGGTTGCGGTAACGGCCCGGCAGCGCCGGTTCTGGACCACAACCCCTGCTTGCTGGGCGATGCGGTCAATGGCCATGAACCCTGCGTTGTGCGGGGTCCACAGATACTCCGGACCGGGGTTGCCCAGACCCACTATCAGGAAGGGGCTCTTCCGGTCTCGGGATTCACTTGCTCCAGCCAAGGCTTACTTCTTTGACCCAGCGCCGGCGTCTGTCTTCTTGGCTCCGGCTTCAGGCTCGGCCTTGCCCTTCTTGGCAACTTCAGGCTCGGCAGCGGCCGTAGCAGCAGTTGCTGCTGCGATTGCGGCTGCCTCAGCCTCAGCTGGCGTCGGCGCTTCCTCGCGGATAGAAACCACGTGGGCCACGGTCGCATCCTCGGCACTGATAAACTTGATGTTCGCCGAGTGGGGCAGGTCGCTGACGCGAAGCACCCCGTGCATCTCCAGTCCGCTCACGTCCAGATCGATGCGGCTGGGAATATTTGCAGGCAGGCACTCCACTTCCACTTCGCGCATTACCTGGTCCAAAATTCCGCCGGAGGTCTTTACGCCCACCGGAATACCTACCAGCTTGACGCGCACCTTGACGCGGAGAAGCTTGTCCAGTGCAATGCGCTTCAGGTCGATGTGGATCAGGCGGTCATTGATCGGCTCGCGCTGCCAGTCGACAATCATTGCCTTGGCCGCGGATTGGCCGGGAATTTCCACGTCGAAGATGGTGTTGTGGCCAGTCTCGGAAAAAAGGATCCGGGAAATCTGTTTGGGCTCCACTTCGACGGCAACCGGTTCATGCCCGGAACCATAAAGCACAGCGGGAATCTTGCCGGCGGCACGTACACGGCGCGCGGCGTTCTTGTTGAACTTGCCCTCACGGGGCTTGGCTACGACTACTTCAGGCATTCTGTCTCTCGTTTCCTTGTATCGGGCACGGGTGAAGCAGCTTCAAGCCGCCAGCTTTTAGCTGCTAGCTCCTGCTGCTGCGAACTGAATCGCCGCTCCCTTTGTTCGCGGCTGCCAAAAGCGGCGGCCGGGGTGGATCTTGAAGGACTAGTCCCTAGTCCCTTAGTCCCTGTTTCTACTAGTTGAACAGCGAGCTTACGCTGGTCTCCATGTGAATGCTCTCGATGGCCGCGCCCAGCAGGCCGGCGATGGAGAGCACTTTAATCTTGGGCAACTTCTGTGCAGCTTCGCGCAGAGGAATCGTGTCGGTGACGACCAACTGTTCCAGGCGCGATGCGGCGATGCGGTCAATGGCCGGGCCCGAAAGCACGGCGTGGCTAGCGCATGCGTAAACTGACGCCGCGCCGGAGGCGTAAAGGGCATCCACGGTCTTTACAAGAGTGCCGGCCGTGTCGATGATGTCGTCGATGATCAGGCAGGTCTTGCCGTTCACGTCGCCCACCACGTTCATGACTTCGGCGACGTTCATGTCGGTGCGGCGCTTGTCCACGATGGCCAGGGGCGCTCCCACTTTTTGCGCGAAGAACCTTGCCCGCTCCACGCCACCGGCGTCTGGCGAAACTACCGTGAGGTTGGGCAGGTTGAGCTCGCGGAAGTAGCTCACCAGCACCGGGCTGGCGAAGAGGTGATCCACGGGAATGTTGAAGAAACCCTGAATCTGGGCGGCATGCAGGTCGACGAAAAGGGCACGATTGGCGCCGGCCGTGGTCAGCAAATCGGCGATAAGCTTGGCGCTGATGGCGACACGGGGGCGGTCTTTGCGATCCTGGCGGGCGTACCCATAGTAGGGCACCACCACTGTGATTCTGGCCGCCGAGGCCCGCTTGAGCGCGTCAATCATCACCAAAAGCTCCACCAGGTGCTGGTCCACCGGATAGCAGGTGGGTTGCACCACAAACACATCCACTCCGCGCACATTCTCGAGGAGCTGGAAGTACACTTCGCCATCGGCAAAGCGCTGAATCTTGACCTCGCCCACCGGAACCCCGATGTGACGGCCGATCTCCTCGGCCAGCGGCTTGTTGGCCGTGCCGCTGAAGAGCTTGAAGCGCTTATCCTCGCTCAGGTTGCGGGTCCGCTTGCGTTCGGCGGCCGGTTTGGCCTCCTTGGCCTTGGCGGCCTCCTGGGCAGCACCCTGCTGAGCCGGCTTCGACGCGGAATCCTTGCCGGCGCCGTCGCGTTGACCTTCAGGCTGTTTGTCTTCCGTCGTCGCAGTCAATGTTCCCGCTTCCATTTCCGACTACCTCCAAGCTGGTTGGCTTTGGCTGTTCTTCGGGTCCCACATCGAAAACTTGGCTGGGCGACCAGGATTCGAACCTGGACAAGTGCCTCCAAAGGGCACTGTCCTACCATTAGACGATCGCCCAACTTGAACAACCGTTCGCGAGTTTCGCTTGCAGAACGGACGGCTGTCAATGAACTTATTGCTTGAGCATTTCGCGCCAGTAGGCCGCGCGCGGCAGGGTACGGGTCAAAGTGCTCCGAACTCCGGCCGGCCGCAAACGTTCGCAAGCCGCTTCCGCATCTCTGCGGGTCAGGTACAACCCGTAGAGTGCCGAACCGGACCCGGACAGCGAGGTCACCAACGACGAGGAATGGCAGGCTGCCTCCGGAGTGCCCGGGCCCGCAAGAAGACGCTTGATTTCTGCAAGGGAAGGATGCTGGGGAAACACGACCCGTTCGAAGTCGTTCTGGATCCAGCTACTGATCCCGGTGCGGACAAGCGCGGACTCTTGTGGTCCGGCCAGGTCCTCGCCAACTGGGAGGACACCGGAGGAGCCTGTTCCCGGCCGTCCCCGCGGAATTCCTCCCGCAAAGGCGCTGGCATAGGCACGGCTCAACTCATTCAGTTTAACTGTACTGGCCTCAGCGGTCAAACCCTCGACGGCGCAGAGCGCATCCCAGTCGCGAAAGGCCTGGGGAGTGGAGACGCCGGTTTCGGGCGTGGCCACAACGCACCAGACGGGTTCGATGTCCGGCAAAGGGTAGACTTCCTGACCCCGGTCCAGTCCCAGGATCGTGCCACCGATCAGAAACAACGGCACATCGGAGCCTACCTGAGCGGCTATCTCCATCTTTTTCACATCCCAATCCACGCCCCCGGCTCCCGGATTGCCGGAATTTAACTGGGTGCCCCAGGTCTCGCTTTTGAGACCTGGGATTCGACGATCCTCATCTCCCACCGCCTGCTGGGTGCCCCATCCTTCGAGCGCTTTTTGCTCGAAGGGTGGGATACCACGAAGCCCATTCTCAATTCCCAGTTCCACCTCTAATCCAACCAGAGCCGCCACCGCGTTTGCCGAGCCGGCCCCCAGACCACCCTGCACCGGCAACCGCTTCTCAATGTGGATTTCCACCTCCGCCGCACGGCCCAACATCTTCAGCGCCAGCTCGACCATCTTCCATGCGGTGTTGCGGGAATCGGTAGGTACACGGATGTCGTCCGAGGTCACACACAACGAAGTTGCCTTCGCAGGCTTCGCTGTGACCGTGACGACGTCGTGCAACTCAAGAGTCTGATAGACCGTGGCCAGCCCGTGAAATCCATCGGGACGCGGCGCGCCAATGCCGAGGCCAAGGTTGATCTTCGCGTGCGAACGAACGGCGGTGGGCATACCGGTTCATTGTAGGGCCTCATCCATTTAGGTGAGAACCGGAGTGAGGATGCACAGCAAAGAACCGCCCGGCCGCACTTCCAAAAGCCTTACTGAAACAGGGAACTTCGGGAGTAAACTCTGCGTAGAGCTTTGGGAACAGATGCGGGAGCTTCCATGCACTTCCTGATTTTTGCCATCGCACTCTATTTCGTACCGGCCATCATTGCGGCGGCGCGGCAAACGCACAACGCCACGGGAATCCTCTTGCTGAACGTCTTTCTCGGCTGGACCGTGATCGGGTGGTTCGTCGCGTTCCTGCTGGCCATCTGCTCGGCCCCCTATTACGTCCACTTCTATCGTCGCGGATGGTGAGGGCAGGCGACGGCTCGCCCCAGCCGCGCTGGGCATTGCGTGACTGGCTCGCTGCAGCCGGACTCTTTCTGGCGACGGCCGGCGTGATCCTTTGGCAGAACGCGCACCTGGCCATTCTGTGGGACCTGAGCTACGTTCTGGACACCGCCACGCGCATCGCCCTCGGCCAGATGCCTTACCGCGATTTTCCCTTCGCCCATGCGCCGCTCACGTTCCTAATTCAGGCGGCAATCATCGGGTTCACCGGGCGCGTCTTCTTTCACCACGTGCTCTATGCGGCGGTGGTTGGCGGGCTGGGCACGATGCTGACCTGGCGCATCGCATTGCACTCACTGCGAGGGCGCGTGGCTGCGGCCTGGACAGTCTCGCTGCTTCTCGCCGCTCCGCTCACGGTGCTGGGAATCTACTGCGTCATGCCGCTTCCCTCCTACGATTGCGACTGCGCGTTCGCGATTCTGGCGGCTGTATGGCTGTTGCAGCGGCTGGCGCCGGAAGACGTTGGCTCGTCCGCGCGAGGCAAGGCCAGGGATCTGGTGTGGGGATTGGTAACCGGTGCGGCACTTTGTGTACCGCTCTTCTTCAAGCAGAACATCGGGTTGCCGTTTTTGGCTTCTGCCGGTGGGATCATTCTGTTGGCGTTGGCAATGGCGTTCATCGGACGCGCCAATCCGGCACCGCGCAACCCGTGGACTCGAACCCTGCTGGCGGTGCTTGCCGGCGTTGCAACAACATTATCGGCGGCTGTTCTGCTGCTTCACTTTACTGTGGGCATCGGCAACTACATTCACTGGACGATCGGCTTCGCTGCGCAACGACGCCTCCCAGGCTTCAACGACATGCTCGCCGTCTACCACGATTCAAACCTGTTGTGGACGCTGCCCTGCGTTGCGCTTGCACTGCTTCTGTTGCGAAGCTCACTTGCGAAGATGCGATGGGCGCAGTTCGTGGCCGTCGCGCTGCTGGCCGCGCCGTTCGTCTACACGCTCTGTTCGTTGTTCATCTACGACGACGCGGACGAGCGCGGCGACACCCTTCTCGCCCTTTGGCCATTGCTGCTGATTCTTTCCGCCGTGCTAGCTGTCTACAACATGTTCAGGCATCGCCGCGATTTGAACCCTCGCACGCTGCTGCCTTTCGTCTTGCTGGTTGCCATCAACGGCGCATTTATGTCGCAACAGCTTTGGGGGTCCACCTACGCCATCTGGCCGCTGCTCATCATCTTCATCGCCGAGATGATCGTTTTTCTGGCGGAAATCAAAGTGCCTGTAGGCGCGTTCGGCGAGACGCCTTTGCAGGCTGTAGAAGCGGGGCTGCATTCGAGCGAAGAGCCTGTGAGGCATGCCGCAGGGGCTAAAGCCCACGTCTTTTTCATGCCGTTTTCGGCACGACTAAAGTCGTGCCCTGATACAAAGCTATCGAATGCATCGGGCAGAGTAAATGTTTTCGCAGCTAGTTCAAGCACGGCTTTAGTTATCGCTGCTTTGATCTCGGCAACGCTGCTGATTTGTGGCGGCTTCTACACGGCTAGCGAAGAGCGCCTGTCTTATGCGCAGTTGCCTGAAGGGCAGGTGCAGCATTCGACATTCCCGCAGTTGGCAGGCATGGCCATACCCGGCCCTTACCTTCCGGACTTTGAAGAGCTGCTGGGATTTGCCGCGGCGAACATTCCTTCTTCAGACGGCCTGATTCTTATTCCCGGCGAAGACCCTTTCTACTTTGTTACTGGCCGCATTCCGCAGTTTCCGGTGCTGTTGTTCGATCCTGCTACCGACCCATATTCGCCCGCTGAGATCGCGTCGCTGGTACGGTCGCGCAACATACACTGGCTGATCGTGAAGCGCGAGTTGCAGATCAAGAAAGATCCAACACCGCAGCGCGAAGTTACGCTGAAGGCGCTAATGAGCGAGTTCACTCTCGCTGCGCGGCTGCATGGATACGATGTGTACCAGCGCCAATAAGCCCTCCGGATTTACGACTTCTTTCCTGCCTTGCGGGAACGTTTCAGCTCTTCCCAGTCCTTCTCTGTCTGGTCGGCGTAGAGCGAACCAAATTTAGCCAGCGCCTCCGCAAAGCCGCCGCCGGAGCCCAGGTAGCCGGCGATCACCAGCGGGTCGCCCGAACGCGCGTGGCCGCGGGCCAACAATTCGCCGCAGACCTCAGCGTAGGCTGCCAGACCGCTGCCGGACAGGTCTTCAAGCTCGATGGAACCCTTGTGATCGTTGAGCTGGCGCACCAGATATTGACGCTCGCCGATGTGTGTCCAGCCCAGAAACGGATCGGACTGCATTTGCATGGCTCGCTGCCCATCGGCCACCCTCTGGCCGTTGTGGCGGGCCGGGTGCGCATCGGGCAGATAGGGGGTATAAGCCGATGCGGGCTCCTCCTTAATCTGCAAAAACAGCGGGTCACCGGGCCCGTTGCCCTCGAAGTAGATGCAATAGTCGCGCAGGCCCACCGAGCCCGTGCCCACCACCTTGAACGCCACGTCCACGGGGCGGTAAAACGACAGCAGGTGTTGCCGCTGCGGCTCCAGCATTTCGCGGTAAGGACCCAATGAGGCCAGCACAGCCGCGGCCTGGGAGCCGGTGACGCGGGTGAGGATTGGCTTCGCTTCCTTGAAGCGGCGTTGCGCGCCGGGCTTTGAGGACGCGGGTTCAGTGAGCTGTTGCAACGCATGCTGCGGTGTGGCCCGCTCGGCCTTTACCAGGGCCGCATGCACTGGTTCTACTCCGCTGAGCCGATGTACCTGAAACCGCCCCACGTCGACGCTAGGCATTTTGGCGAATGCGCGCATTCGTGCGCAATATCGCTCGATGCACTGGACGACAGCCTGTTGCGCCGACGAGGCCTTGTGCCCCGACTCGCGCCCGGCCAGCACCAGCGAAGCTGCCATGCGCTTCAGATCCCATTCGAAGGGCCCTCGGATGGTTTCGTCGAAGTCGTTGATGTCGAAGACCAGGCGGCCATCGGGGGCGGCAAAGGCACCCAGGTTGCGCACGTGCGCGTCGCCGCAGAGCTGCGAGACGATGCCGGTGGAGGGCAGCACGGACAGATCCGCGGCCATCACTGGGGCAGCACCGCGAAAGTAGCCGAAGGGCGATTGTGCCATCAACTCATACTTCAGCTTGATGAGTGCTGGCAGTCGGCCGTGCATCGACCGCTCAAGGAGCGCGGGCGCAGACGAACTCCGCGCCTTGGGCTTCAGTTCATTGTGTTCCTGGCGCCCCACCTGCTTGCGCCGTGCCTGGCCCAGAGAGCGCCGTTCTTCCGGAGTTGTCCATTGCATGATACTTGTCTCCCTCTGCATTATGCCGTAGCCGGAACATACACTCTGAATTTGCGCCGTGCAATACGGCGTAGCGTCTGATTTAAACTTTTTGTGGAAGCCCCGCTGCTCTCCACCGCAATCGGGAAAAACCATGCCGGGCTCCGTTTTCGGAGGAGTGCCTTTTGTCCCTTCCATCCGCCCGTCTGCTCTTCGCCTTAGTTACTGTCCCGCTCGCAATTCTCTCCCTCGCCGCGCAGGCCCCTCACAAGGCCCTCACCGTGGAGGCGATCTATGGGCATGGATCGCTGATCGGCAACCCGCCCAGGGAGCTGACGTGGTCGCCGGACGGAAGCCACCTGACCTATCTCGATGGGGGACAGCTGATTGACCTGGACCCAGGCACGGGCAAACCCCATGTGCTGGTGAGCCACGCCAAGATGACCATGCTGATTGGGGGCAGCGAATCGGAGATGGATCGCGACCATCGCGAACGCTACAAAATGGCCAGCTATATTTGGGCGCCGGACTCGGCGCATCTGATGTTCGACTCCAACGGTCGGCTGTGGGTTTACGATCTGCGCAACGGCACAGGGTTGGAGGTTGGTTTTACGGGCGCAGATTCCGGTGACGATCCCCAGTTCTCGCCCGACGGCAAATCGATCTCGTTCATACGCGGCAACAGCCTCGTAGTCATACGGCTGCGCGAGGTCGGCACGCCGACCTCTGTCGTGGCCCCTTCGTCCAATGTGGCTGTGTTCAATGGCAAGGTGGACTGGGTCTACGAAGAGGAATTGGAGACGCGCACCAATTACTACTGGTCGCCCGACTCCAGTCGCCTGGCATATCTGCAGATGAATGAGACCGAGGTGCCGCAATACCCGATTGAGGATTGGATTCCCACCCACGCAAAGGTAGATCTCGAGTTCTATCCGCAACCCGGCGACCCCAACCCCGATGTACGCGTGGGCGTGGTGAGCGCTGCAGGCGGCAAGACGGTGTGGATCAAGCTTCCCATTCAGGCCAACCAGGATTACATTCCGCGCTTCGGCTGGGCCGACCACCGTACCTTGTGGATCGAAACTGTCACCCGCGATCACAAGCATCGAGACATCTATCTTGCCGATCCTGAATCCGGCCAGTCGCATCTTGTCTTGCAGTTGAGCGACGACAAGTTTATCGACGACAACTATAGAGTCTGGGTTGCCGACGGCCAGATCGTACTCACCAACTGGAACGACGGTCACAATCATCTCTATCTCTACACCTTTGATAAGGACCGTCCCGGTTCCTCAGCTGCTAAGCAGGAGCGGCAACTGACCAGTGGCGATTTCGAGGTGGGTGAGGTTTACAACGTTGATTTTCACGCCAAGCACATTGAATACGCCTCGAATGAGGGCAACCCGTTGGAGCAGCAGCTATGGCGGGTCGGTTTCGATGGCCAGCGTAAGCAGTTGAGCGCCGGCGCCGGTTCACACACCGGGAACTTTGCTCCTGCGGGCGGCGGGTATGTCGACAGCCAGTCGTCGCGCCTTGATCCACCCACTTTGCGCCTCTGTCAGGATGCGGGCAAATGCAACGTCTTCTGGCAAACACGCTCGGTAGAGTCCTACCATCTGCGTGCCCCGGAACAGCTTGAAGTGAAGGCTCACGACGGCACCACGCTCTTTGCCACACTGCTGCTGCCCGAGGGCGCCACGAATCCCGCCAGCGTGCCGCTCATTGTGAACCCATACGGAGGGCCCGGCACGCAGATTATCGCCAACCGCTGGGACGATGCACTGCTCTTCGACGAGCTACTGGCTCAGCATGGCTTTGCCGTGCTCCACGCCGACAATCGCGGCATGGGAATGCGAGGACGCGCCTTTGCCGAGGCCGCTTATCACAACTTTGGCCCCATGCAGCTTGAAGATCAGTTGACTGTGGTGGATGAGGCTCTCGAGAAGTATCCGCAACTTGACGGCAAGCGCCTGGGCTGGTGGGGCTGGAGCTGGGGTGGCACGTTCACGCTCTATGCCATGACTCACTCCGACCGCTTCCGCGCCGGGGTTGCGGTAGCCCCGGTCACCGATTGGCACAACTACGACTCGATCTACACCGAACGCTATATGAGCGAACCTGCTGATTTTAAGGCTGGTTACAAAGACTTTTCAGTGGTCAACTCGGCTGCCAGTCTGAGGGGGCGGCTGCTGCTGGTGCATGGGACCGGCGACGACAACGTGCACATCGAGAACACCGTCCAGTTTGTGCAGAAGCTGATCGAAGCCGGTGTTCCCTACGATCTGCAGATCTACCCGCGTAAGACCCACTCCATCGCCGGGCCGGATGTGCGGACGCACTTGTATAACCGCATTCTGGCGCAGTTTGAGATGTACCTGAAGCCGCCAGTGGGGCAGTGAGCTGAAACGTGATTAATCAGAGACTTTGGTAAACCGACCGCCACGGCTCTTTGGGCAAACGAAAACCGGATAGCCCCACGCGGCTGCACCCCAATTGGAGGCATGCTGAGAGGATAGGTCCCTCATCCCGCTACAACTCGTTGCGGTGGAACAGCTCGTCCTTCTCACGGCAGGAGCAGTTGGAACACTCCAGGCAGCAGATGAGAAGCACGGCAACTCCCACCGTAACGAGAACGGCCAGGACGCTCGCGTTGACTTCAAACCAGTGCACCAGACTATTCATACTCATTACCTATCTTGGTTCAATACCCAAAATTGGGTATTGAATTGAACCTCGCAACCGACACACCAGTGCTTACATTAGACGCTTCCTCAGGGCATCTGGTTGATTATCTCTAATTTTCCCAAGTTTATGTTTGTATTCAAGAGAACAAAAGGCGAAAATAGATCTCAAGATGTCAGATAGTCCCATTTCGGAACAGGCTCTCGAAACGGACCAGTGGCCGGAAGAACTCCGGAAGCTGGGGCAAGAGGTTGCGCTCGCCCCGCCGGAGCATGTCAGTGGGCCGTCGGTGAACTGGCTTTTTGTTGATCTGAACTCCTATTTTGCTTCGGTGGAACAGGAGGTTCGGCCCGAGTTGCGCGGGCGGCCAGTGGGTGTGGTCCCCATGATGGCCGATACAACTTGTTGCATTGCGGCCAGCTACGAGGCCAAGGCGCATGGCGTAAGAACGGGGACCATCGTGGCCGACGCCAAGCGGATGTGCCCGGATATTGTTTTGCTGGAGGGGCGGCACGAGCTCTACACCGAATACCATCACCGCATTGTCGAAGCCGTGGAGAGCTGTTTGCCGG
Source organism: Occallatibacter sp. (assembly GCA_035945795.1). GTDB lineage: Bacteria > Acidobacteriota > Terriglobia > Terriglobales > Acidobacteriaceae > Telmatobacter. Next base: position 64,091 of record DASYZU010000081.1, on the reverse strand, counting down.
TGACGGCGGTGCTCTCAATCGATGAAATGGCGTGCAGGCTCATGGGTCGCGAACGCCCGCTTCTGGCGGCGATGGAGCTGGGCCGCAAGGTGAAGGCGCGCATTCTCGAGCGGGTCGGCCCCATGCTGCGAAGCTCGGTGGGGCTTGCTACTAATCGCTATCTGGCCAAGGTGGCCAGCGACATGGAAAAGCCCAACGGGCTGGTGGCGCTGCCTCTGGACATTTTGCCCGAGGCGCTCACCCGGCTCGTACTGCGCGATCTGCCCGGTATTGGCGCGAAGACTGAAAAGCGGTTGAACGAGAAGGGCATCACCACCATGAAGCAGCTGCTGGCTCTCAACTGCGAGCAGGCCGGCGAACTCTGGGGTTCGGTGTGGGGCGAGCGCCTGTGGCATTGGCTGCAGGGCGAAGACTTCGACATGGCGGAGACCGAGCACCTCAAGTCCATCAGCCACTCGCACGTGCTGGCGCCCGAGATGCGCACCGCGGAAAAGGCATACGCGGTGGCTCACAAGCTGTTGCACAAGGCCGCCATGCGGCTGCGCGCGGGCGGTCTCTGGGCAAGCAGCATCGGCCTGGCGGTGGGCTTTGCTGTGCCGCGCGGAGAAAAGGCCCCAGTGAGCAGGTTCGGCGTGCCCACGCGCGGATGGCACGACGAGATAAAGCTGAGCGAGTGCCGCGATAACCCAACGCTGATCGCCGCACTCCGCCGTCTTTGGGAATCCCGCCCGTCCGGCCAGGACTATGAGCAGCCCTACTTTATCGGCGTGCAACTAAACGGCCTGGTGCCTGATCGGCTCCATTCGCTGAACCTCTTCGATGCGTTGGATGGCGAGCAGAGCCGGACGCGACTGCTTGAGACCATGGATGAGCTGAACAATAAGTACGGCATGAGCACGCTGGCGCCGGCCACTATGCTGACCGCGTTCAAGGCCGCGCCCACGCGGATTGCGTTCCACTCCATTTCCGATTTGTTTTGACGGCGGGAACCAAGGGATTGAAGACCTGGGGAAATTCCTGAATTGGAATTGTGCAAATTCGGCGGTGCAAAAAGCTCGGACGCAAATTCTTTCGCAAAGTAGAATAGGGCCATGGGCAAGGTTCTTCGATTATTTCCGGATTTTGAAGACGAATTCCAGCCTGATTGCTCACAAAATCCTCGCAATCTTTGTGAGGTTCTTGTGGGCGACGCGAGCCAGATTCTAACGGGCTTTCCAGAGGGCCTGTTTCAAACTGTTGTGACTTCTCCGCCTTATTGGGGTCTGCGCGATTACGGAGTGGAGGGCCAAATCGGAGCGGAGATGGATGTGAATGAGTACATCGCCAATCTTGTTGCTGTCTTTAGGGAGGTCTACCGAACTCTGGCGGTTGATGGAACGCTCTGGTTGAACATTGGCGATAGCTACACAAGCGGAGGAAGAACCTGGCGAGACGATGACGCTAAAAACAAGGGCCGCGGAATGTCCTACCGTGCTCCAACGCCCAACGGGCTCAAGCCGAAGGACCTGATTGGCGTACCGTGGAGAGTTGCATTTGCATTGCAGGCGGATGGCTGGTATTTGCGATCGGATATGGTGTGGAATAAGCCCAACTGCCAACCTGAGTCCGTGAAAGATCGTCCGACGCGTTCGCATGAATATGTTTTTCTATTCTCGAAGTCGGAACGATATTTTTACGACCACGAATCGATTCAGGAACCTGCACAAGACCATACACAGAAGCGAAAGAACAGACGCAGCGTTTGGAACATTAATACTGAGCCGTACGCCGGCTCCCATTTTGCAGTTTTCCCAAGGTCCTTGGTCCGGCTATGCGTAGCAGCGGGATCAAGAGTTGGCGATAGGGTACTAGATCCGTTTTTCGGGTCAGGTACGACAGGCGTTGTATGTAACGAACTTGAACGCCAATGCACGGGTATCGAGATAAGTGAAGAATACGCAAACCTAGCTAGGAATAGACTGCTCAAGGGGCGTTGACTCGAAACGCCACGATGCATGCACAGTGCACAGATCCTTCCTGATTGCCTTGATCTGCAATTTGCGTTCAGTCCCGCCATCGAAGTACAGTGCGAACTTCAGGTTCTTTTCCGTGTCGTAAACATATCCGTAGCCCGGCTTCGGAGTTTGCCTGCTCTTTAATTGGATTACAAGTTCCGCTCCCGCGCCCTCAAGCAAGAGACTCTTCGGAATCTCAACAAGTTCGTAGAGGTATGAACTTGGTCCAGGCTCAAGACATCGGAACTGCAGGATTCGTTGATAGCTCCGCATGTGCTCCAAGAACATGTCACGAAGAAGAGGCAATTCCCAGGGACCTTTCCCGAGTTCCATGAATTTGCTAATGTGCAACGAATCAATGCGAATGCCAGCGTCGGCTTGCGTCTTGAGACTCACAGGAACTTGCTGGATCGTGATGTCGTGGCCACGATTTGTTCTATTCTCGACGAGCATGGCCTGAATGCCTGCGCGGTTCAAAGATTTTTCCAATGCGAACTCAAAGCGATCTTTGCTTAATGCTTGGCGACTGAACGCGTGGTGAATGCGGAGAGCATCGCCTAGCATCTCGAGAACCGCAGGTGTGACAAGGTCTGAGTCCTCCCTTCGATGGAACACATGGGGGAGGTGGAATTGCCGAATTACCCCGCCAACCCAATCGAGTTGCGAAGGCGTTAATTCGACCAGAGCCTGCGCGAGAGACCTAACCTGATTCAATTGATCCGCCATAGCAGCCAATTGTAGTGTCCTGAAACGGGACACTCGGCGCTAATCTGTAACCTTGAACCGCGACAAGCACCCCCCGGAATGAGGCGGCAGAGTCTCTCGTGCGGGACTATTTGAACCGAACCAAACCGCCACGCAGTCCTTCCCGCGCCTAATGATTCAAGGGGTCGGCGCAGGTTTCATCCCTCCACGGGTAAGCAAAGCCGGTGGACGGCTGACGCGGGCTTGCATGTACATTCCCGTCCCCGCCCGAACTTTTTTCTCCAAATTTCGTAACTCTCTGCATCCCAAGTTCCGCATTCCCGCGGATAAGAGAGTAGCAGCGAGAGATATGGCCCACGACTGGCAGCCGGACTTTGAACAACTCGTGGACGAGCACCAGTCGATGGTGTTTTCGCTCGCCGCTCGGATGACCGGCGACCGCGGGCTGGCCGAAGAGATTGCGCAGGATGTTTTTCTCGAGTTAGACCGGCATCTGGGCAAGATCGAAGGGCCGCTGCACGTAATTTACTGGCTGCGGCGGGTGGCGATGAGCCGGTCGGCGGATGCGCTGCGGCGGCGCAAGGTGCGCGGCATGGATTTGTGGGTAGAGTTTGAAGAGGGCCATGGCGCACAGGCTGGGCAGAGATCCTCTCCGTTGGGCTCCCGCCTGGAAGACCTGCTGACGACGCTGCCGGAAGCACAGCGTGCGGTGCTGGTTCTGCGCTACCAGGAAGACCTTACGCCGGAGGAGATTGCGGCCGCGCTGGACGCTCCGCTGGCCACGGTGAAGAGCAACCTGCAGCGGGGATTGAAGCTGCTGCGGGCCAAAGCCACAAGTCGCTTGAACGAGTACGTAAGAGTCAAGGAGCAGCTGCGTGGAATTTGAACCGATGGACGACTTTGAGCGCGAACTGAAGCAGGCACTTGAACGGCGGCCGGCCCCGCCCAGCCTGAAGCGCAAAGTGATAGAACAGCGAAGCCGACAGTGCACGGAACACCTGCGCATTCGCACGGTGATCTGGCAGCGGCTGGCCGCTTGCCTGGTGCTGGCGTGCCTGCTTGGTGGCGGGCTTGCGTGGCGCAACCGGGAACAACGGCGCAAGGGAGAAGAAGCCCGCCAGCAGGTGCTGACCGCGCTGCGTATTACCAACCACGCGCTCAATGAGATGAAGGCACAACTCGCGGAACACGACCGCAATACACAGCAGTAAGGAGAAAGCCCGATGAAAGACCACGTCTTAGTTTTCGTACTGGGGGCTGCCGCATGGGCCGTACCACTTTTTGCGCAGACCTCGCCGTTGCCGTTGCCGCCGGCGGTTGAGAAGGATTTGGCGGCTCGCGCTTCCGACGTGACCGAGGTGACGCTGAACAAAAACATGCTAGGCTTCGCGTCCAAGTTCATGAACGGCAAGGACAAGGACGAAGCTGCAACGCAGCAACTGATTCAGGGGCTTGACGGCATTTACGTTCGCTCGTACGAGTTCGACAAAGAAGGGCAGTACTCGATGGACGAGATCGAAAAGCTGCGCCAGTACTTTGAGACCAGCGAGTGGTCGCCGATTGTGCGCACGCGCGAACACGGCGAGATCACGGATGTGATGGTGAAGCTGGTGAACGGAGAGTCGCACGGAATGTTCATTCTGTCGGCAGAACGCAAGGAGCTGACGATCGTGCTGATTCTGGGGCCGATCCGCATGGAACAGCTGAGCGAGTTGAGGGGGATCGGTGGCCTGGGCGGTGCATTGGGATCGATGGGAGGTGCACAGCACGGACCACACGGCAAAAATAAGGACAAGGACAAGACCGGGGACAACGACCACGATAAGAACAAGGACAACAATCAAGATCAGAGCAAGGACACGAAGGACGGTGGCCAATGAAGCGGCTTTGGTTGATTCCCGTTGTTTGTGTTGTCCTGGTGATTCCTGCGGCAGTTGTTCTGGCCAGCAGCGGCGAGGGCGCCTTTGACGGCGTCGTGGGCTCGATCGAGAGCAAGTATCACGTGCGCGCTACGCGCATTCCATTTATGGGACTGGTGAGCCTCATTTCGCACAAGGCAACATATGGCGGCGTAAGCGGAATGCATGTTGCGGAGATTGAGAACTTCCAGACGCAGGTGGACGGCGAAGAATTGAACCGGATGGTCGAACAAAAGCTCGGTGCGGGATGGGCACGCATGATTCGAGAGACCAGCCGGAACGGGAAAGAACAGACGCTGATCTTTGTTCATCCCGAGGGCAATCGCATGGGCATGTTCATTGTGGACAAAGACGGCAATGAGATGGATGTGGTGCAAATCTCGGTCGATCCCGATCACCTGAACCAAAGCATCGGCCAGTACGAGCACTCCCATCACGACGGCGACAAGCAGGGGGACGATTCGGAATAAGGCCTTTGGCTTCGGCCGCGCGCGAAGCAATTTACTCAGGGAATCAAGGTGTACCTATGCGGCGGGGGAGCGAGCTGCCTACACTTAATACAGTATGGCCAGCCGCGCTAAAGCTCCGAAGTCGGGATATCGCGGCCGGCTTGCGCCTTCGCCAACCGGGTATCTGCATGTCGGGCACGCGCGCACATTCTGGACAGCCTGGCTGAGAGCGCGCGAGGCCGGCGGCACACTGGTTATGCGCATGGAGGACCTGGACCCGGAGCGCAGCAAATCCGAATTCGCCGAGGCCGCGCTTGAAGACCTCCACTGGCTGGGGATTCGCTGGAAGGAGGGCCCGGATAAAGGCGGTCCTTTCGAACCTTACGTTCAGAGCAAGCGAATGCCAATATATCTTGGCGCCTGGCGCAGGCTGCTGAAGCGCGGCTTCATCTATCCCTGCCGCTGCTCGCGCAAGGATCTTGAAAACGCGCTCGGTGCGCCGCACGAAAGCTCATCGCCGGGAGCGCCGGGGCCGCAAAGCCATGGCAAGTTCGAGCCGCTGGACGACGAACCGATCTATCCCGGCACATGCAGGCGAAATCAATGGCGTGCTCCGCAACTGCCCGGCCCCACGGTGAGCGACATCGAGATGCCGGATGGCATCAACTGGCGATTTCACTTGCGCGACGGTGAGGTGGTGGAGTTCGACGACCAGAACCTGGGGCCGCAGCGCTTTGTGGCCGGCGAGGATTTTGGGGACTTTGTGGTGTGGCGGAAGGACGGCATGCCCAGCTACCAGCTTGCCTGCGTGGTCGACGATGCGTCCATGCGCATTACGGAAGTGGTGCGCGGGGCCGATCTGTTGAAATCGACGGCGCGGCAGATTCTGCTGTACCGCGCGCTGGGCCATGACATACCTGCGTGGTTCCACTGTCGGCTGGTGATAGATCACAATGGGCGCCGACTGGCCAAGCGGCATGATTCTTTGAGCTTGCGGGCTATGCGCCAACGCGGATTGACGCCGATGAATATTCTTGCTGCGGATCTGCCGGTCGAGGCGTGAAAGACAACTTCTGGCTCTTCGTGCGCCGTTGAGCCCATCGACGAATCTGGGTCCCCCCATCCTTGCGACGTTTTTTGTTTTTGTCGCAAGGATGGGATACCACGGTCTCCGAATTGCAGAAAAAATGAAACTGCCATAGCCTCCAGCTCTTCGTGCGCGGTCAATGAACTCAATGTCACCGCGGCGAGCTAGGAGCTAGAGGCTGCTCTTACGGAATCCTCGGCATGCCTTGCTTGCTATTCGGCGGCTCAACCGGATTGAACGTCCGCGCCAGATCCGGCGTTGACCGCACATCCTCCGCGGGCGGGTTATCTGCCTTTGCCACCTCCGCGGCAAATACGTAACTCGGCCCGAACATATTGCTGGTAAATAGCACTAGCGACTTGTCGGGAGAGAAGCGCACGTTGGGTTCTTCGCGATAGTAATGGCGCGACATGTTGACCAGGCGCTCTGAGTGGAAGACTCCCGGCTGCCAGAACGTGGGCTCGTTGAGCGTGCCGGGGCCGTCCGTGATCAATTGTGGATGGAAGAGCTCGATCCACTCGCCGTCTTTGGCTCTCGCCACCTGCCCCGGATCGCCACCGTCACCGCAGAAGAGATCGAGATCCTTAGTCAGGTTGAAGTGAATGGACCACTCGTCGCGTTGCATATGGTAAGCAGTGCGCTTGCCGGTTTGCAGGTTGTATCCCGCCAGAAAGAAGTCCTCACCCTTGGGATACTGCCAGTCGTACCAGATCGTCTGACCGTCAAGGCCCCAGAACTCGTGGCCCGCGATTTCCATCAGCATGGTGCGCTTGTGGATGAGTGTGTTGTGCGTACCGTCTGTGTGGATCATCCAGATGCGGTCCACCTTCTGCCATGGCCCTTCGTGACAATACATCAGCAGCGTGGGATCGGTGGGTGAGAAAAGCAGGTGGTTCACCCAGTCAGTGGAGTGCAACAGGATCTTGATGTCTCCGGGCTTCTCGCCGTTCGGTCCGGGCTCAAGGCGAATGGTAAACAGCGCCAGCGGCAGTCTCGCCGCCAACCGGCGTTCCATCATCTCGCCTTTGTCCATAGGCTGATAATGCGGCCCTTGTGCATTGCTGGCTACGCGGTTGTCTGGCCGCTGTGCCGCCGCTGCCGGCATATTCTGTCCGTATTCCTTGCCGGTCGCATCGCCCTCAATGTACGTTCCCGCCGCCAACGTCTCGTCCGCGTTCACGCTTACGATCATCCGTTTCGCCGGCAGGTCCACCAGCTTGCGCACATTTCCACTGTTGGTGTCAGCCTTGTATACCGAGGTCACGCCTGAGGTCGGATCGGTCTTGGTATAAAACACGCTGTTCGTCTTGTACCCTGCGACCAGGGCGTGCAGCATGCCCGGGTACATCGGCCCCTTCGCAGCGGACGGACGCGGCGGGTTAGCCACCAGCAGCTTGGTCGTGCGCGTCGCCATTTCCATCACATGGATGCCGTCGGGTGCGGTATAGATCATCTGCTTGCCGTCGGGGGTGTAGGCATTCACGTTGAAGTAGAAGCCGCCGGAGTTGGGCTCGTCGCTGACGCGCCAGACGCGATGACCGGTGTCCTTGTCCACCCAGGTCTTGGGTGGGAGAGGGCCGCCGGGCGTGGTTTGGGCTATAGCGACAAAGGGAAGAGTTATGAGAGCGAGTGCGGCGAGCGAGCGGAGGCTCATGGCAGAATTTCTCCTTCAGGAGAGGATTTGCTTTAAACGAGTTCGTCCGCCGGTTTACCGGGAAATAGTCTAATTCGCAACGGAAAAGGGCACGGGCGAGCAGGCAGGAATCTTATACACCGCGTAACTATCGATTGGGAAATTGTTCTCGTGGAGAAATCGAGACAGGCGTCCGCTAACCCTGACCAAGCTCGATCTTCAGCCCTCAACTGTCCTCAAGACTCATCTCTGTTCAGGCCCGCTTCTTCAACTCCGGATACCGCGCATAAATCCTGCGCTGGCCGTCCGCGCTCAAATTACCCAGCCGAACTGGCTTGTCCTGCGGGCGCGTGCCTTTCTGGTTCAGCACATTCATCAGGCTCCATTCCCGTTGCAGCACTTGGGGCTCCTGCGCCTTCAGGTCGTACCGGGTAAAGTCAATCACTGAAGAAGGGCCGCCGATAGTCCAGTCACGGAGCAGCGCCAACCGGAAGTCGCGATTCATGAACCATTCGATTTCCAACTCCTTCTCCGAACCAGGCGCTCCGGTTCCTTTCGCATCGAACCGGTAATTGAGCGAATTGTTATTGGGTGTATGCTTTCGCCACTCCAGGCCGAACGCGCCCTCAGTCACCACCTTCGTGTCCGGCCATCTCTCGCGCACAGCCTGTAGCCAATAGGCCAAATCCTCATCGTGGCCGATCGATACCTCCCAGATGCTCGTCACCCAGCCGAATCCGTTCAGCGCGTGGCCCCGGTCAAAGTGCATCACCGTGGTATCCAGCATTTCCTTTCGGCCGCCGGTTGTTCCCAATTTCGGGTTTCCTACGGTCTCGATGGGACCCACGCCCATCCTGCTGTTGAAGCCGTCCTGAAAGCCCTCTCTCCGCGCGGGAAGAAAGTCGCAGGTCCAGCCATCCAGGCACACGCAGTCAATAAAATCTGCTGTACCTTGTGCCGGCTTCAGGTAATGTTCGCGGCTTGGATAGTACGGATAACAGATTCCACCATCGCCATCGCCGTTATCGATTCCATGCTGGCTCCAGATCTCACCCTGGCAAACATGAATACTCTCTTCAGTTGCGAGCAATCTCTGGTTCTCTGCATCCATGTAGCCTGCTATCAAAGACTCCGGACGATATCCGCCACCTACCATGTTGGTAATCAGCTGCAACGCGCTGTGAATTTGTTCGCGGATTTCAGCACGCGTGTTGTACATGGGCGCGAAGTAGCCACCCGGAATGAATGTGATCTCGTCGCCATAGCGGTCATGATAAGAGGCCAGGAGCCGTCGTGCTTCTTTGTAATCCTGGCGGCTGTCGTTCAACGCCAGCCAACTGATCGCCCATGTCATCCGGCCTTCCGGGCAGCCTCTAGCGAAGGCTTCCCTTCGTCCACGAATACGCTCAGGGCGATTGTCTGCAACTTCATCAAAACCGATTGAGCGATTAGGAGTTACTTCAATCTGATTTACGCGCACCACAGAAACATGCGTCAGGAATCGTCCTCGCAGCCCAGATTGTTCCGCAACTGCTCCGAGCGCGTTCTTTCCTGTGGATGCCAGCGCGAAAGACCCTGCAGACGCCGCAGCTCCATTCAAGAACTGCCGTCTGCTCCAATATCCGTTCGTTGCCATTGCTCCGCACCACTTTCGTTCCGTCGGATCCAGCGACAATAGGATATTGCCTCGACGCCCTTTCCGCGCAGTGCGCGAAAAGGGCGAAGGACTTTGTCCTACGCGTGCTTGATGAACGTACCGGTCTGCAACTCGCTCATGGCCTGGCGCAGCTCGGCCTGGGTGTTCATCACGATCGGGCCGTACCATGCGACGGGCTCCTCGAGCGGCTTGCCGGAGACGAGCAGGAAGCGAATGCCTTCGGGGCCGGCTTGGACCACGATCTCATCGCCGCGGTCGAACAGCACGAGCGAATGGTTTTTCGCGTCGTAGACCGGCCGGGCGTTCGGGGCGACATTCGTTTCCAGTGCCGACTCCGTCAGCACGGCCTGCGGGTTGGAAGCGTCGCGGAAGGTTCCCGCGCCGGCAAAGACGTAGGCGAAGGCGTTACGCGTGGTTTCCACCTGGATGCGCTTCCGCTTACCAGGCGGAACGGAGATATCCACGTAGCGCGCGTCGACAGCCATTGATTCAGTCGCCACGCCCTCCACCGGCCCTCTCTTGCCCCAGAACTCGCCACAGATTATGCGCGCTTTGGTGCCATCGTCCTCTGTCACTTCGGGGATCGCGGTCGACGGAATGTCCTGGTAGCGCGGATCGGTCATCTTGAGCGCGGCGGGCAGATTGGCCCATAGTTGAAAGCCGTGCATGCGGCCGCGCTCGTCGCCCTTGGGCATCTCCTGGTGCAGGATGCCGCTGCCGGCGGTCATCCATTGCACGTCGCCTGCGGTCATTTTGCCTTTGTTGCCGAGGCTGTCGCCGTGCGCCACCTCGCCGGCCAGCACATACGTGATTGTCTCGATGCCGCGGTGGGGATGCCAGGGGAAGCCGGCCAGGTAATCCGCTGGATTCTCGTTACGAAAGTCGTCCAGCAACAGGAACGGATCGAACTCGGCGGTCTTGCCGAAGCCGAAGGCGCGCTGCAGCTTAACGCCCGCGCCTTCGATGGTGGGTTTGGTTTCAAGAATCTGTTTGACTGCACGAAGCGACATGGGTGGACCTCCTGGTACTAACTCGCGCTTACATCCATTGGATGCGCGAGCATGATATTTGTTGCAACAGGCATTTCTGGGCTGTGAGCTGCGAACAGTGAACAGTCCGCCCAGCGACTCCTAGAGCGGGTTGCATAGATTGGGTTTTGAAAGGGCGCGGCTTTAGCCGCGCCGCAAAAAGCGCATAAATGTGGGGCTTTCGCCCCTGAGGGATAATCCCTTGCTGGCTGAGTGGCATTTATGCAACCACTTCGAGGGAAAAATCTGCATCGCGGATTCAGCCCCCTGCGCTATCCGGCCAATGCCTTCTGTTCTCTGTCCACTGCTTAGCCCTTGATGAACTCTACATCCAGGGTGATGGCAATGTCCTCACCTACCAGCACGCCGCCGGTTTCCAGAGCCGAGTTCCATGTCAGCCCAAAGTCTTTGCGGTTGATCTTGGTGGTGGCCGAAAGGCCAATGCGCAGGTTACCCCAGGGGTCCTTGGCGGGCTGGCTCAGGCCTTCGACAGCGAAAGTCGCAGCCTTGGACACGCCGTGCAGGGTTAGCTCGCCGGTCACGGTGAATTCGCCGCCTGAAGCTGGCGTAATCTGGCTGGATTTGAAGGTCATGGTAGGGAACTTCTCAATGTCGAAGAAGTCGCCGCTCTTCAGGTGCCCATCGCGCTGATCGTCGCCAGTGGTGATGGTGCTGACGGGAATCGAGGCCTCGATGCTGGATTTTGTCACGTCGGCTTCGTCCAGGCTCAGGACGCCGGAGAGGCCGGTGAACTTGCCTTTTACATTGGAGATCATCATGTGCTTTACCTTGAACTCGGCGGCGGAGTGGGCCGGATCGATGTTCCAGGTGGAGGTGGTCGGGGTGGTTGTGGTCATGGTGGTTTTGCTCCTTTCACTTCATTGGATGCAAGAGGGAGATATTCGTTGCAACAAGTATTTTTGTTCTCTAGCGCTGCCGATGGACGCGTACGCGGTTCATGCCTCATTATCCACCCGTTCCACACTCCCCGCTCCCCCACGCTAGCCGTATCCTCAATACAGTTCCATGTCCGACTTCTCTGAGAACGTCAAACGCCAGGCCGACATCGTCAAGGTGATCGAGGGCTACATTCGCCTGCGCAAAGCGGGGGCGCAGAATTACTCAGGGCTGTGCCCGTTCCACAAGGAGAAGTCGCCGTCGTTCTCGGTGCACGCGGTGCGGCAGTTCTACCACTGTTTCGGCTGTCAGGCCTCGGGCGATGTCTTCAGCTTTGTGGGCAAGATTGAGAACGTCACCTTCCCTGAGGCGGTTCGCATAGTCGCGCAAAAGGTCGGCATTCCGCTGCCGAAGCGGGAGTTTTCGTCGCCAGAGGAAGCCGCCGACGCGCGGATGCGTGCAAAACTTCTGGATCTGCATGAGGCCGCGACTGCGTGGTTCGAGGAGCAGTTGCACGGGCCGGAAGGGGCTGTGGCGCGCGAGTACCTGGCCGGGCGCGGGTTGACCCCCGACGGCATCAAGACCTTCCGCATCGGCTACGCACCCGACAGCTTCAACGCGCTGCGCGACCGGCTGAAAGGCATGGCGGACGACGAGACGCTGCGGGCGAGCGGGCTGTTCAGTTCAAAGGAGCAGGGCGACGGTGGCCAGGGCCCCATCTACGATCGCTTCCGCAAGCGGGTCATGTTTCCAATCGCCAATGAGAGCGGCCGGGTGATTGCCTTTACCGCCCGCACACTGGAGACGGGAGAAAAGGCCGGCGCCAAGTACATCAACTCGCCGGAAACGCCGCTCTATTCCAAGGGGCAGGTCCTGTTCAATATGGACAAGGCGCGGACGGCGATTCGCCAGATCGAGTTTGCCCTACTGGTGGAGGGGCAGATGGACTGCATCTCGGTGTTTTTGCGCGGGATTCAGAATGTGATTGCCACTAGCGGGACGGCCTTTACCGAGCAGCAAGTGGCTCTCTTGCGCCGCCATACCTCAAACGTTGTGGTGAACTTCGATCCCGACGCGGCCGGCAGCAATGCTGCCGAGAAGTCCATTGCCTTGCTTACCGAGGAAGGCTTCACCATCAAGATCGTCACCCTCGACGATGGGCTGGACCCGGACCGGTTCATTCGCGAGCGGGGGGTGGAGGCCTACCGGGCGGCGATTCGCGGGTCGCGGCGGCAGTCGGATTACTTGATTGAGCGCGCACGGCAGATGTTTCCCGGAGCCAGCTCGGACCAGAAAGTAAAGGCCATGAACTACCTGCTGCCGCACATCCGCCGCATGCCGGAGAAGTTGGCCCGCGACCAGTTTGCAGGGGACGCCGCCCAAAAGCTCGGCATCGACTCCGCTGTCCTACGTGAAGAACTGCGCCAGGCCGCTCTCCGCCGCCGCGACCATGTGGAGGCGCGAGCCACCACGCTGACCGAAGTGGAACGCATCCTTCTCCGCGCCCTTGCCATTGACGACCCAGAGAATGGGGACGCGCGCCGCCTTGCAGCACAGGCCATGGCAGATCAACCCGTTTGGTTTGAGCATCTTGGCACCTATGCCAGCCTGCAGGCACTGGCCACCCGCCAGACCCGCGACCCAATGGACGTGGTCGAAGACCCAGCCCAGCGCGCCCTTCTCGCCGAGGCTCTCCTTGCCGAAGTCAAGCCCCCCGAAGCGTTCGAAGTCAGGAGCGCCGTCCAGGAGATCCACGAGCGGGACATCGAGCACCGCCAGCGCCAGATCCGCTCCCAGATCGCCGAAACCGAGCGCCGCGGCGATTTCGCCGAACTGGCCCTGCTGACCCAGCAAAAGCTTGAGCTCGACCGAACCCTGCGCCAGCTGCACACCCACAGGCCCCCAAGGCAGTAAAATCCCCTGTTTCAGCACTGAATGCGCCTCTGAATCTGGCGAATCTTGCGTCGAAACCACCTCCGGCGGCGTCTAATTTGATAGAGAAGGGATCGGGTAGCAGGCAAACCTCCCGGCCCGGCTTGAAGATATTCCGTCGGGATCGCGGCTCAAGCGAGATTTTTTTGCTGTGGCGGACCGGGCAGCTTGTGGTAGTCTATTGATCTCTGTGAGGATGCGCGCCCCTTTGCCCCACACATGAGCTTCGGCTCGCGGGCTAACCAGGCGAAACCTGAAGCGCTGTCATCCTGTTCCGAGCAATTACCTGAAACCGCTTTTTTTTTGCGGGTGACCGCAGATTTACGTCCGCATGCGTGCGGAGATTCCCTTTGCGGAATCTTTCTCTGCATGCCTGGATAGGACCACGCACCGTCGCGCAATACGGTGCTGAATATCGATTGCGCCGGAGAGAAGGAAAATTTTGGCGATTGACGACAAATTCGAACACGACATCGACAACCTGATCGAAGTGGGCAAAGAGAAGGGCTATCTCACCTACGGCGATGTGAACGACATAATCCCGGATGAGATTAGCTCGGCCGACGATCTGGACGATCTGATTACAACCATCGGCACGCAGGGCATTGATCTGCTCGACGCCCCCAAGTTTCCAGGCGACAAGGAATTTGAGCTGGAAGAAGGGGAAGATGTCGAACTCGACCTCACCCCTGGCACGCTCGAAAAGACCAACGACCCCGTCCGCATGTACTTGCGCGAGATGGGTACCGTGCCGCTGTTGACACGCGAAGGCGAAGTTGAAATCGCCAAGCGCATTGAGCGCGGCCAACTGCGCGTGCTCAAAGCCATTTCGCGCTCGCCCATCGTGATCCGCGAGATTGCCGCCCTGGGCGAAGACCTCAAGCGCGGTGTCCGCAACGTTAAAGAAGTAGTGATCTTCGACGAAGAAGAACTCACTGAAGATGTAGTGTTGGCCCGCGTTAAGGCGACGGTCGCCCGCATTGAAACCCTGGTGAAGCACCAGAAGAAGATTGCAACACTCGAAGAGAAGCAGGTAGCCACCACGGCATCTGCCACCAAGGCCAAGTTGAAAGAGGCACGCCGCCTCCGCTGGATGATTGCACGCGAAAAAGTCTTGATCTCCCGCATCGTTCGCGAGCTCAAGTACACGCCGATGGAGCGCAAGCGGCTGCTCGACAAGGTCAACAAGACCGTCGACACCATGCGCACGCTCGAGCGCCAGATTCGCTCCCTCGACCAGAAGCACGAAGCCTCCAAGAGTGAAGAGCTCAAAAAGGAGTACCGCCGCCAGCAGAAGAACTGCAAAGTTGATCTCGAAAAAATCGAGGCCGATGCCGGCGTTTCCATCGGCGAGCTCAAGCGCACACAGCGCGAAATGATCCAGGGCGACATGGATGCCGAGCAGGCCAAGCGCGAACTGATCGAAGCCAACCTGCGACTGGTGGTCTCCATTGCCAAGAAGTACACCAACCGCGGCCTGCAGTTCCTCGACCTCATTCAGGAGGGCAACATCGGCCTGATGAAGGCTGTCGACAAGTTCGAGTACCGCCGCGGCTACAAGTTTTCGACCTATGCAACGTGGTGGATCCGCCAGGCCATTACGCGCGCCATCGCGGACCAGGCCCGTACGATCCGTATCCCGGTGCACATGATCGAAACCATCAACAAGCTGATCCGCACCAGCCGCCAGCTTGTTCAGGAACTGGGCCGCGAGCCTTCAAGCGAAGAGATTGCGCGCCGCATGGACATCCCTGTCGCCAAGGTCCGCAAGGTCCTCAAGATCGCGCAGGAGCCCATTTCGCTCGAAACGCCCATCGGCGAAGAGGAAGATTCGCACCTCGGCGACTTCATTGAAGATCGCCAGGCCGTCTCGCCCTCTGAAGCCGTCATCAGCGTCAACCTCAAGGAGTACACCTCGCAGGTGCTCCGCACGCTCACGCCGCGCGAGGAACGCGTCATCAAGATGCGCTTCGGACTCGAAGACGGCTCTGAGCACACCCTGGAAGAGGTCGGCCAGAGCTTCCAGGTGACGCGAGAGAGAATCAGGCAGATCGAAGCCAAGGCTCTCCGCAAGCTGCGCCATCCTTCGCGGAGCCGCAAGCTCAAGGCCTTCGTCGAAGGAGTGAAGGAAATGTAACAGTTCGGCTGCAAGTTAGCCGCAAACAAGAGCCGCAGCCTTGGAAGGGGCTGCGGCTCTTGTTTTTTTGACCCGTGATTTGGAGTTAAGACGCCGGGTGCCCCATCCTTCGCGCACTTTGCGAAGGGTGGGATTCGCAACGATCTTCGCGTCAGCAGCTCGCCGGAAAGCGTTGGTTTGCCAGCTTATAGACCTTGAAAAATCGCAGAACGCCAGCAAGAATGGCTGCACCCCAATCCCTGCCGCCTTTTTGCGGGGTCGCGGTCAGCGATTGAAAGTGACAGTGAGGATGTGATAGCAAAGGTATGTCAGGAGGTCCGGAACATGAGCAAAAGAACGGAGGCTCTCGCCGCACGTCTTGAGGCCGGCGCAACAGCGCTGGCCTCCTTTGCGGCCGCACTATCTGAAACTGAATGGCAAACGCGCCTTCCCCATGACGGCCGCAAGATCGGTGTCGTGGTGCATCACGTCGCCAGCGTATACCCCATCGAGATCCATCTCGCGCAAACGCTCGGCGCCGGCCAGCCCATCACCGGGGTCATCTGGGATGGCATCCACACCATGAACAGCGACCACGCCAAAGACAACGATGGCGTCACAAAGCAAGCCGCTCTCGACCTGCTGGCAACCAACAGCGCCGCGGCCGCAGCGGCCATCCGCGCTCTCTCCGATGAGCAATTGGATAGCGCCGCCCTCGTATCGCTCAACAGCGATGCGCCGCTAACGTGCCAGTTCATGCTTGAGGATCACGCGGTCCGCCACAGCTACCACCACCTAGCCGCGATCCGAGCCGCACTCGGCAAATAGCTAGTGTCTCGGGTACCCCATCCTCGGCACGTTTTTGTTTTTGTGCCTACGGTGGGGAGGCTTGGGGGAGAAGCACGAACCCAACTTACACCGTCTCATCCCGAGCTAATTTTTCGAAGACTGTCATCTTGAGCGAGCACAGCGAAGCGAAGGGAGTCGAAGGGCCTGCGGTTGCTTTTCGTCTTTCCGCGTACCCCGACCACCCCCCGCGCCCCTCGAAATCTCTCCAGTAGGGAGAACCCGAGAATAGCCCAAGGTGAAGGTTTCCTCGAAGGCTCGACACTGTTCCGGTCGAGTCACCGGCAACTTGTCTCCAACCCGGTTCTAGAGAGCTTTCGGCACGGGGTGTTTATAGTTGCGATGGATGTCAGTGGTCGCCCACCTTTTGCGCAAAGAACGAACAAAGGATGGAGCACGCGAAGTTGTGTTAACAGTCAACTCGAAAATGCTGTAAAACTACAGTTGTATTTCCTTCAAGTTCTGGATAAGCGGCGAAGGCCCGGGCCTGAAGGCCCCGTAAATTTGCTGTCTTTCAGGGGGTTGAAACCCCCTGCTCCCTCCGAGAAACCGCAACCTGAAGCCCCTGGCTCCGTTCGAAACCCGCGCCCGACGCCCCTGCTCCCTCCGAGAAACCGCAACCTGAAGCCCCTGGCTCCGTTCGAAATCCGTGATTTGAAAACTGTCGTATCGAGGAAAAGAGGCGGGGCAGCCATGTTCTTGGAACATTTAGATTGCAAAATGCAAGTCACATATGTAAGGTTTTTTCGTGGCTACAAAGTGGAACCCAGAACACCGCTCGGGCTGCCCGGTAAGCGTTTCGCTGGAGGTGCTGGGCGACCGGTGGTCATTGCTTATCGTTCGCGACATGATGGTGCGGGGGTACCGGACCTTTCGCGAGTTTCAGCATGCCGGCGAGGGGATTGCCAGCAATATTCTGGCCGACCGGTTGCGGAAGCTTGAGGCGGCGGGAATTCTGACTACCGAGCCGGCGGCCCAGGACGGGCGCAGCGCGTACTACCGCCTGACTGCAAAGGGAATTGCGCTGGCTCCCGTTTTGCTTGACCTACTGATCTGGGGCTCGCAGCATGAGACAACCGCCGCGCCGTGTTCCTTTATCGCACAGATGGAACAGAATCGCGAGGTCGTGCTTGCCGAGACGTATCGGCGCTGGGAGCAGCGCGATTTGACTCCGCTGATTCCTCCGTTTAACGCTCCAGTTACTTCCGCGGACGATACTACGGGAGCAAGAGGAGCGGCGAGGACGACGCGGCTCCGGAAAGAAAGATCGTCTCCGAGCACAACTACGCAAGCAAAATCTTCCCTGAAAGGAAAACTGAAACGATGAAAATGGCCACGTATGTGAATTTTGCAGGCAAATGCAAAGAAGCCCTTCAATACTACGAAAAGCATCTCGGCGCAAAGATCCTGATGATGATGACGTTCGACCAGATGCCCGATCCGAAGACTATCCCGCCGGGTATGGAAAAAGGAGTTCTTCACGCGCGCATCATAATCGGAGACACGCCGTTGATGGCGAGCGACGGACCTCTCGTTGAGCCGATGCGCAGCGCCTATCTTTCGCTTTCAGTCGATAGTAATGCCGAGGCCGAACGCATATACAAGGCGCTGAGCGACGGCGGCGAGATCTTTATGCCCATGACCGAGACGTTTTTCGCGCATCGCTTCGGCCAGTTCCGCGACAAGTTCGGCATCAATTGGATGGTCCTTCACGAGAGGCCGATGCCTTCGGCTTAAGGCCGTGTTTCAGCTTTCGAGGTATTCCCAAAAGGAGTCGGCCAGCTCGGCGCCGAGTTCGTTGAGCATGCGTCGGGCGGCGCGCTCTACTTCTTCGATGAGGCTGTGGAGGTAGTCGCGGGAGCGGGAAACGGCTACTACGCCGATGGTAGCTGACTGCCAGGTGGTGGCTTCGTCCATTTCCGCCACCGAGATGTTGAAGCCCTGCTTCAACTGATCTTTGAGGGAACGCACCACCTGTCGCCTGTCCTTCAGCGACTGGGCATGCTCGATGCGGACTTCAAGAGTCAACTGCGCGACAGGCATAGCCTTATGGGAATTTACAGGGACAGTGTAAGCCCGTTTGCTCAGAGCGGGTGGAATTTATTTGAGGAAGCAGATTCCAGCGGGTTGGGTTGGGGCATCGCATGAAGACAGTTCCGCGTTTGCGAGAAACCTCGGCGCGGCTCTCCGGGACGCGACAACTTGATTGGGATGCGGTCCCAGGATTGTGCCCGCCGCGGCGGACACAATCCTGGGCTATTCTCGGCCTCTCCGGGAGGAGATGCACTGGTTGAACTCCTGGGGCAAGAAGAGAAACCGGCGGAATCAACAAACGTTCATGCGATTGCCCTGTGCAGGTACGGATCCTATAACTTGCGGGATACGGCGGGCCTATATAATCGTTCGTTGCTTCCTGACGAAGCTACGGAGGACTCGAATGGACGTACTTTTCATGGTTGCGCTGGCGATTGTGGGCATTATCGCTCTCACTCTGATCCTGGGAAGCTTTTTCACTGTGAACACGGCGCAGGTGGCTGTGATTACGCGCTTCGGCAAGTTTCTTCGCGTGGCCGATGCCGGCCTGAACTGGAAGATGCCGTACTTCGATACGGTTTCCGGTATGGTGAGCCTACGCGTGAATCAGATCACGCTGACTATGGAGACCAAGACGAAGGACAACGTCTTTGTCACCATTCCTATTTCGGTGCAGAACCGCGTCCGGCCCGAGAAGGTGTATGACGCGTTCTACAAGCTGTCCGATCCGGTGGCGCAGATCAAGTCGTATGTGGAGCAGGTGATTCTGGGCCATGTGCCGGGGATGACTCTGGACGAGGTATTTGCTTCGCAGTCATCGATTGCAGCGGCGGTGAAGCAGGAACTGGATGCGGACATGGCTACGTTCGGCTATGAGATCGTGAATGTGCTGGTGACCGATATCGTTCCTGACGCCAAGGTGAAGTCGGCGATGAACGACATTAACGCGGCGCAGCGCGAGCAGGTGGCGGCGAATGCCAGGGGCGAGGCGGAGAAGATCCTGGTGGTGAAAAAGGCCGAGGCCGAGGCGGAAAGCAAGGCACTGCAAGGACAAGGAATCGCCAATCAAAGAAAGGCGATCATTGAAGGGCTGCAGGTGTCGATTGAGCAGTTCCAGAAGGTGGTAGATGGGGCGTCCTCACGAGACGTAATGCAACTGGTGTTGGTGACGCAGTATTTCGACACGCTGAAATCAATAGGCGAGAGCGACAAAACCAACACGCTGTTTCTTTCGCATTCGCCGGCGGCTGTGAAGGAAGTCTCAGATCAGATTCTGGATTCGATGTTGGTGGCGCAGCGGTCGAATAAATGATTGAATGCGTGCGTTTCCCCCCTTCGCCAGAACAAAGGCGAAAGGATGTGGCACGGGGCGTTGAATTAGGGCCTGTTGACACTACTCATGCGGATGGCATTGCGAGCGAAAATCGTGCCAGCCGAGGCCGAGCCCGACGGTTGTGGCAATCCACTATCGAGGGCGAGAACGCAGTATGGCCGGATTTTCGCCGCAACCCAAAGGGACTGGGCCAATTTTCCCGCTTTCGCTGTCGCTCGTCGTTTCAGTAACTGGTTACAGTGAACTCCTCGCTCCTGGAACTCGCGGAAATAGGCTCCCGTCGCCGCCGCATGAGTAGTGTTAACAGGCACTACTGTGAGGTTCCTTAGTCGGAGAACTGCGCGAGTTGCTCGGGCTCTGGTGCGTGGGTGAACAGGCTTACCACTACCATGGAGGCCACGGAGACAAACAACGCCGGGAAGATGGCGTCGCGTTGGGCCAGAATGGGTGGGAACAACGTTTTTACGCCGGGTACATCCCACAGCAGCGTGACCACCGTGCCAGCGCCGATGGCGGCGACCGCGCCCCAGGCCGTGATCCGCCGGGAGTAGAAGGCGGCCAGAACAACTGGCGTTAGAGCGGCGGAGTAGATCGTGTAAGCCCAGAGCATTTTCTCCAGAATGCTGGGGGCGTAGATGGCCTGGTAGAGCGCCCAGCAGCCGAGCAGCACGACCGCCAGCCGCGAGACGATCAGGACACGTTTATTGGACGCGCCGGGCGCAATGTAGCGCACGAAAACGTCGTTGACCAGGTTGGTAGCCGGGGAGAACAGGTAATTTGATGCCGTGGAAATGACCTTGGCGAAAACTGCACCCAGCAGCAGTGCGCCCATAATGGCGGGCAGTCCGTGCCGCGCGGTGTAAGGGATGATCTCGTAGGGTTGGCGAGCGACCTCGCCCGTGGGATAGAGCGCCGAGCCAACGACGGCAATTGCCACGATCAGCGTCTCCAGCAGCAGGGTACCAAGAATCCAGCCGATGACTGAAACGCGCGCATCTTTCTCGCTTTTGGCGGAGAAGAACTTCTGGTACATGACCTGGTTGCCGAGCATCAGCAACATGGTGGGGACCAGGAACTCGAGGGCGCGGACGAGGGTAAGGTTGCCCAGCACCTGAAAGTGCGAGTCGGGCAGTGCGGCGTGCAGGCCCGTCCATCCGCCCGCCTTGAGGAACAGCATGGGCGCGGCGATGATGCAGATGACCGTGACGAGCGAGCCGATGGCTACGTCCATGTAGGCTACGGACGACATGCCGGCGAGCGCCGTGGTGAGAATGACGAATGCAGCGATGATGTACGTGCCCAGCTCAGGCGTAACGGTGTCTGGAAAGATGAGGTGGAGCACGTTGCCTCCGCCCTTGAACTGGTAGCTGGTGATGCCGACATAGGCGAAGAGAATGGCAAAGGTGCCGAGCACCCGCGCGGTCTGGTTGTAGCGGACTTCAAGCAGGTCGGGCAGCGTAAATTGGGCGAACTTCCGCGCGCGTGGGGCGATGAAGTAGATGAGGAGGAGTCCCAGCCAGCCACCGGCCGGCTGCCACAACGCCGCGAAGCCGTTTTTGTAAGCATTCTCGGCCCCGGCAAACAGCGAGCCGGCGCCGATCCACGAGGTAAGGAGCGTGAGGACCAGCACAAATGCCGGAAGCGAGCGGCCTGCTACCAAGTAGTCAGCCTTGGTCTTAACCTGAGAGGTGCGATAGAGCGCCACCGCCAGCAGCGCAACGACAATCACGGCCAGAACGGTGACGTATAGATGCGACATCCGCGAGGTTCCTCGTTCCGATTATCAGGCTTCTCAGCAGTGTACTGGATAGCAGACATGGCCTGTACAGTCAGTTATTTGACCCGCGTCAGTTCAGTTGGTAAACTGTAACTGCGGGGTGGAGCAGCCCGGTAGCTCGTTGGGCTCATAACCCAAAGGTCGCTGGTTCAAATCCAGCCCCCGCAACCAAGATTTTGAAGGGGTTAGCTCTGATTTGGGCTGGCCCCTTTTGAGTTAGATTTGAGACAACCCAAAGGTCTCGCATTTTCCTCCATTTTCCTTGTTGAGAACTGGTAATTCCTCGCTGTCCGTTCCGCCCCTTGGCCGTCTTCATCGGGAAAAGACCACCTGCGACTACATGAATTTCCTTCGCCTGAATGCTTGAACATCACTACTGAGCAATTCAAACCATTCGCCATTCTTCCGCTTGCTGGCAAACCGCGTGTGCCAATAGGCCTCAATGCCTGGCGGATCATCCGTTTTGATCGTGTGGATTGTTGTCAGCTTATCGGGCAACTGGATTGCCAGTTCGTATTCTCTGCGGCCCGCTGCGTTGCTCCTTCCTATTTTGTAGAATCGGCCTGACTTCATCAGATACACATAACCAAGCTCACCTTCTTGCTGCGGCTCTTCGTTCGGTTCGGAATCTGCGCTCAATACCGACTCGCATATCGGGATGATTTCGTCGAACTGTGATTTGCCTTTGCAATAGAGATAAACCTCTCTTGCAAGTTCATGCTTGTTGCCAAAGCGAGCGAATGTGTTCGCGCTTGGGAAGGCCTCGTCAGTCCGCGTTTTCATTTGCAATTCCCGCCGTGCTGGAAACTTGCGAAGCTCTTTGACGAGGAATGCGAAATTCTCAAGCAGGAACTCCCTTTCGTACGCGGCATTCAGTTGATTGGGCTCGAATCCCGCCTCTTTCAACGCATCACCCCAACGTGCCCAATGCTTGCCAGCCCAATCAGTATCTTTGATCCCGGTCTCTTGGAAGAACTTTGAGATACCAAGCGGCATCCCTCCGTTCTCACTTGCCGTCCGCTTGATCTCATCGAGGATGTGTTGCTTCGAGACGTTCTTTCGTTTCATGCCGATTATTCTAAGTTCTTCTCCTCACGTTGAAAGGTACGTCAGCTCGCTTCATTCATCAATGGCCTCTTCGCCGTGAGACAAATTTAGGACACTCATAAAATTCTCGACGGTAAACTGCTGATTCTAAACTGCCTGCTATCGACTACAAGGCTTGTAAGCCTTTCAGAATCAGAAGATAGGCAGCCTCATAACCCAAAGGTCGCTGGTTCAAATCCAGCCCCCGCAACCAAGAAATCTAAGATTCTAAACGGCTTCCGATATGAGTTTGGAGGCCGTTTCTACGTTTGACGTCAATTTAGGCAAATCTTGGGCAAAGAATTGCTTGTCAAGAAGCGCCCCGAGTTCCCCGGCCACGCGAACATCAACCTACACCTCCGTTACGGAACCAAACTCAGCTTACGAATGAGCGACAGTGGGTTCTCGATGCACACTTTGTTCCCATGCGCACCGAATGCGGCATCTACGCTCTCATCGGCGGTACGCGACGTCCAATCGATGTGACGGAATTGCCGGTTTGGAGGAACGCAAGCCATGAATCGTTCTGCGCGAGCAATTCTTCTATTTCGGGTTCGCTGAGAACCATGCAAGCGGTTGAAAGAGCGTCCGATTCGGAGGCCGTATCGGCGAGAACCCAGGCACGGTTTTGACGCAGTGCGGGCCGGCCGGTGCGCGGATCAAGGATGTGGTTTCCCTTGACTGCCAAACCTGAACCGCTCAGCGAGGCGTGAGTCAGCAGAAACCTCTGCGGAGAATCGTCTTCGCCCAAACCGCACGACCAACCGAGGTGGCCCGTCGGTTGGTCTCCGGCGAGAATGCTGCTGCCACCCGCAATGAGGAGGAACGAGGGGCAGTCCCAGTCGCGGAGCAGCGCGGCGGTACGGTCGAGGGCGAACCCTTTGCCGATGGCGCCGAGATCGAATTCAAGCCGGCCGCTGACGCAGAGAATTGCATGATCGTCGGGGAGCAAGTTCCATTGCGGAAGGGACGGTTGAGTCGTGCGTGCGGCGGGGCTCGGGCAGAAGGCGCTGCCTGTGGCTTCGTCCATTCGTTTTGCAATTTGCAGGCAGGCGAAGGCAGGCTCGCTCAGGCGCATTGTGTCGCCGGGAGTCAGAGCCGCGAGTCGAGCGATATCGCTGCCGGTTCGGAAACGGCTCAAACGCGATTCGAGTGAATCCACAAGGTCGAAGGCTGCCTGCGCAGCCTGGGCGGCATATGCTTTGTCGTCGGAGGTGACGCGCACCTGAAAGTGCGTCGCCATCGCGGCGTGGTTGAAATGATGAATCTCAGCCATGGGATTTCATTTCGGCTCCGGCAGCCATAACAGGATCAGCACGCCTGGGCGGCTCCCGAAGAAATCTGGCCGAAAGCCGCGCAATCTATCGGCATACTGCTCCGCGGCCTCGGTGGAGGTGACGTAGAAATCTGCATCGGGCACTTGCTGGCCGGGCTGCCAGAAGCCAACTTGATTGAAGTGCCGCAGGTACCACGGCAGCGGCCAGGGATCGGAAGCGATCACCGCGACGCGCGGCGAGTTGATTCCATTTCTGCGGGCCATATCCTCTATTTCAGCTGGAAGTCCGAGGATGTCGTCCGAAGTGTGGGCGTAGGCATAGGGGTTGGTTTCGTCGGCTGGTTGGAGAAAGACGCGCTGGCGCGTGTCGTGACCAATCAACACTCCTGCGAATGCGAGGACGCAGAATGCTGGAATAGCTGCGCGCTTGCCAAACTTCCCCGCAGTCCAGCGCCAGAGCATTACCACCGTCATCCCGGCGAATATCGCCAAGGGTAGCCAGAGATTCAGCGCCAACCAGGGTGTTTTGTAGGGAATGAGACTGTAGATTGCAGCGAGGAATAAGCCATAATACGCGAGCCATTGATATGGGGAAGAGTCGCGCTTTTTGATGGCGATGAAAAGTCCGACGCAGGCAAAGGCAAACAGCAGTCCACCGGACCAGCCGCCGGTGAGGAGTTGGCCGTAGTACCAGACGGGTTGCTGGTGCCCCTGCCCTGCTGCGCGTGCAAGGACATCGGTGGCCACGTGCGTTAGCGCACTGAGAGCCTTCCAGTTGCTGCCGAACCAAGTGAACAGAATGACGGTCAATGCCATGAAAGTGGCCAAAGCCGCCAGCAGATGTCTGGGGCGTGGAAATTTTGCGGAGTCCGTGTTCTGCGAGTTCCATACCCTGAACACAAGTGCTGCAGCGGCCAGAGCAAGCAGGTGAAGGAGGGCTGTTTCCTTGCATGCAAGCATGAACGCGGCGCAAGCACCTGCGAGCATGGCTTGACCGGTGGAGTGTGTTTTGCATGCATACCAAGCCGACAGAATTAGTCCCAACGTTGCCGCGCAGAAAAGAGGTTCATGGATAAAGTACCTGTCGTAATAGACGGGCAGCGGAGCGACTGCAAACAGGAGCGCTGTGAGAAGGCTGGGCACGAATCCGAACATCTCGACGGCAGCGCCGAAGAGCAGAATGATGATGGATCCGGCGACGATTGACGTCAGTCGGAGCTCCGATTCTGTCAGATCGGAAAAAGACCTCGCTCCTTGCATCCTGGCCAGGGGTAGAGCAAGAGCCGCCAACGCAGGACCATGGCGGTCCTGCGGATCGTAGGTGAACGGCTCTCCAGCAAGCAGCTGTCCGACAATATATGCGTTGACGGCTTCGTCCGTGTGCATGGGCCGCACGTCCAACTGCGGAAGGCGAATCGCCAACCCGACGAGCGCGATCACAATAAAGGCAGGCCACCGGGTCCAGGACATACGAGCAGTCCAACGCTCCACTGGAGCATCGGCGGAACGAGTGGCCTCAGGCAGGCTTGCCCCAGACTTCAACTTCGATGTAGTCATTCAATTTGTTGGTTGTATTTCCATTGCTGTAGAGGCGAACATAACGCCCCTTCGCGCCCTTGGCGTCGATCAGCTTGCCCTGGTAGGTTTCGACGTAATTCAGATCTTTTCCCGCACCAAGCCCGAGCTCGCCTTTGAAGTCATTGTTGAAGATCGTCGTTACACCTGATTTGAACGTGGGGTCATCAGACACCTGCGCCACAACGTCACGATAAACGCGCGCCTGGGAGTGGAAATGCCAGACGAGGACAGCGTAGACATGTGCGCTTTTTGCCAGGTCGATCTGTACCCATTGCTTGCCTGGTCCGAGCTCGACCCACGAGCCTTCGTCGCCAGCTTTGTCACCATCAGTGACCAGGTCCAAGGTCCCAATAATCGGACTATTGTCGCTGGCCGTAACGTTCTTGCCCTTGGCCAGGTTGATGGTTCCCGCAGGGACCATAAAGTCGGGGCGCCTGCCTTTCAACGGGGGTTCAAGGTTCGGAACGTTGAGCGGAACGGGCGTGCCCACAAAGAGAGGACGAGGCAGTTGCGTCTTCAGCGGAACCTTGTCTTGCGCAAGGGCTGCTGTTGCTGCGAGCGATAGTACGACAATTGGACAAATGCGGGAAAGGATCGTTTTCATAATCTCAGGCATTCACTTCTTCCTTCGTGATCAGGATCTTCTTCTCGGCGCCTACCGCTTCGTTGGCCTTGTGAATTACGTATTCACTCGTGAAAGCCTCGTCGGCGGGACAGTTCAACTTTGCCGTGCCACGGATCGCATTGAAGAAGTTTTCGAGATGCGGTTGGTGAGGGGGTTTATTGAAGAACACGGGAATCTCGTACTGTGCCAGCTGCGCTGTTTCCCGCACGTCGACTTTTGCAGCGTCTGCGGAAGTCTGAATGGCACGCACGTAGCCCTTCTGAGCAAGGTCGTCCCATGAGACTGCATCAGCGCGAGCCTCGCGATAGATTGCGCAGATCGAGGGATCTTCAGACATCTTGATGGTGCCATCATCACCCATAAAGGATTCGAAGTAGCCGCCGCCTGCACTGGTTGTGGTCTGCACCTGGTAGAAGGCGCGCGCGACACCCTGGGCAAGCGGATACTCGTAGATGACCATCGCGTTGTCATACCAATCGTGGTTCTTAAAGTAGTCAAGGCCGCCGCTGGCGACGACGGATTTAGGTGTAGTGCCGAGCCACCAATTGAAGATATCGATCTGGTGCGCTCCGAGATCGGACAAGGGGCCGCCGCCCAGGCCTTTGTACCAGCGCCAGTTGCGGAACTGGTGCATGTCCTTATAGCCGTATTTTGCGAGCATCGGCGCGGGCATTTCGAATTTCTTCGGCCAGCCGAAGTCCTCTTTCACTGCGCGATTCCATTGTCCTTGCACAGCAGTGAGGCGGCCGCAGAATTTGGCATCGTGAAGCAGGCGGTTCAACGTGAACAGATACCGTGGATTACTGCGGCGTTGATGGCCGATCTGCAACAGCTTTCCGGTGTCGCGCATGGTCTGCACCATTGAACGCGCACCTTCAATTGTGTTGCTCATCATCTTTTCGCAGTACACGTGCAGACCGGCTTTGAGGCACGTGTTGGTCATCGGCGCATGCCAGAAATCCGGCGTGGCAATGAGAACCGCTTGCAGGTCCTTTTCCTTCGCGAGCAGATCTTCGTAGTTCTCGTAGGAGCGAACGTCGTTGCCGAGCTTCTGCAAATAGCGCTGGCCTTCTCCGCGGTGGTAGTCCCAGATATCGCAAAGGGCCACCAACCGGACACCCTCAATATTGAGCAGGGATTCGAGGAGGACCTTGCCCTCTTCGCCATAGCCGACAAGAGCGACGTTGATCGTGTTCAGAGAAGACTTCTTGACAGTGGCGGTCTGCTCGCTGGAGTTGGGCTTGCAGGCCTCCAACAGCATCGCGGTGCCCGCCAGGGCTGTAGCACCGATAAAATCACGACGATTCAACTTATCTACCATTTTTTGAGTACCGCAAACCTGTTGTGCGGGACGAGTAAGAACGCAGCAGCTACCAAGCCGATGTGGATGCCGAGATAAGCAACACCGTCGTTGGCATCGATCAGAACCAGGCCAACCGTCAACGCGATAAAGAGCAACCCCTGGACGAGCAGAGACAGTCGCGTGCCAAGGCCGATGATGAGCATGATTCCAGTCAGAATGAATGCGGGACCGAGCATCCGATCGAACAGCGTCAGTGCGAATTTTGGAAAGAGCGGGTCATGCGCGAATTTGTCACTGAGACCTACGGGTATGCCCGCGTAGTTCGCCAGCGCGTATGACTTTACACTCACGTTGACCATCACGCCGCTTGCGTCCGGCTGCCCGGTTGAAGGGTCGATGAGCGGCATAGCAACCGATTTGTAGGCAGCGTATTTTTGAATGCCTACGAACAGGGCCCGAACGCCAAGCCAGAGGCGCAACGTCAAAAACGCGAAGGTAAAATCCCAGGCGGTTTTCTGGACAGTAAGTACTTTTACTTCAGTTGTGGTAGTCATGTTTCCTCGGCGGTAGAGATGCGTTAAATGCAGGGTTCTTCGTGTGGCCCGCATCCCCCCGAACTAACCATTTTATCCTCAACCAGTGCTCCGGCTAGACCGCGCGCTTCGGGGGCCATTCCAGAATCGAGTACCCAGCTGAATAAAGACCGCCTGAGGACGGTTGAGGGTCTAGCTCATTTTCCAGGGCGCGCGGTATTCGCGCGTCATCAATTTGCTCGCTTCCGGATCGCCGATGATCTTTTCTTCCTTTGCATCCCAGCGAATCTTTTTTCCTGTCAGCATCGAGATAAGGCAAAGGTGTCCGGGAAGTGCCGAATTGTGGCCGACTTCCACAGGTGCGACAGTGGCTTGACGCGTTTTGATGCAATCCAGGAAGTTCTGCTGGTGATCGGACGAGGTATACAGCTTGACCCTACGCAACTCCCGAGGCAGGTATTTGCCCTGCTTCCAGGCCGGATTCGAGGCGTCAAATCCGCCGCGATCCACCCAGACCCATCCCTCGGTTCCGATCCATTTCACACCGGACTTGATATCGGGGTGGCCGCCAGCAATGGTCATGGTGACTCCGCGCGGGTACTTCAGTTCGAACCGATATTTCGGTGCCGTGTTCCACACTGCGGTGGCTGGCGGCAGTTCGCCGCTGCCTTCGACCTCAAACGGACCGATGTGATCGAAATCGAGCCCCCAGTGGGCAATATCGCAGTGATGACCGATCCAATCCATCAGTTGGCCGCCGCCAGTGTTGTAATTCCAGCGCCAGGACTTGTGAGAACGGGCCCTGATGTAGGGCTCCATCTTCGATGGACCGATCCACGTTTCGTAGTCCAGTTCCCTGGGAGGATCTGTGACGAGCGCATTCCACGCCGGCATGCCGGGAACGATCTGCTCCAGGCTGGCCGCACTTTGGCCATTTGCGGCGAGCTTTGCGAGTGCCTCCTTCTCAACACCATCGAAGTCGGAATTGCCGCCTGGCAGGCCAACTTCAACGCGGATCACCTCACCGATCAGCCCGTTCCGAACGATCTCCGCCGCCTTATGAAACATCGGAACAGAACGCTGCCACGATCCCATTTGCCAGACGATCTGGTTCTGCTGGACGGCGCGCACAATGGATTGCTGTTCCGCGATGGTGTGCGCCAGCGGCTTTTCGCCGTAGATATCTTTCTTGTGCCGCGCCGCTTCGGTGGCTACGATCTCATGCCAGTGGTCAGGCACGGCGATCATAACGGCATCGATATCGTTGCGGGCCAGCAGCTCGCGGTAATCGTGATACCCTTCGCAGTCCTCATTCCCGTAAGTGTCATTAATTTTCTTGACGGCGGCCTGCAAGTGATGGGCATCGATATCGCACGCAGCAACCACCTGGCAGTCCGGCAAAGTCAGGAACGCTTCAGTGTTGCCAGGCCCCTGCCAACCCATTCCGATGACGCCCAGATTGATGCGGTTGTTGGGCGAGGTGGCCGGAGTTTGTGCCGCAGTGCTGCGAAGAATCGCCGGTAGAAAGGCCGCTGATCCTGCAGTTTGTAGAAAGCGGCGACGATTGAAACTACGAAAAAGGGCTTCAGGAGCAGATTGTTTAGGCATTAAGACTCTCTTGCACGTTGTTCCGTGGATTCACATACTTTATATCACTCTCTGATCTGTTTCTCGCAAACGCGACTGCTCGGCAGCCCAATGTGCCCATGCAGAACGCTCCAAAGAATCAGTCCCTCAGCCACCCCTTCGAGGTCATCTGGAAAAAGAAGGGCCTGTTCAGGCAAACTGTTGATCATGCCGGGTGATACATTAGCTGAGCTGGAGTGGTTAGGCTGTCCGAGCTTCAATGTACCGAACTTTGAGCACTTTCAAAAGGGGAATGATGAAATTTCTGTTGATACCTGTTCTAGCGATCACGTTCGCCTCTGCCATGGCCGCGCAAGACGTTAACGCATTTCTCGGACGTTGGGATATGACCGTTACCCCCGCCACCGGCAATCCTTATCCGCAATGGATGGAGCTTACGGATAACGGCGGCAAAATTGAAGGTCGCGTTCAGCCGAGAGGCGGCGCGTGGCGTCCGATTGTCGGTGCCCAGGTTCAATCGGGCAAGCTGATCGTGGTTGTCGGGGAAGCTGGCCCCGGATCGAGAACCACTTGGGAGCTCACTTCCGCCAGTTCAGGCAAGCTGACCGGCGTTGAGAAGCATGGCGACGCCGATGGACCGATGCTCGCCGGAGTCAAAGCGCCTTTGCTCGATCGGCCGATGCCAAAGCAGTGGACCAAGCCCAGGCCGCTTTTTGACGGCAAGGATCTCAAAGGTTGGGAGCCCATTGGAAATGTCGAGAACAACAAATGGGTGGCGCGCGACGGAGAATTGGTGAATGACAATCCCGAAGTGCCTGGTCACAGCGTTCACGGAGCTGCCAACATCAAAAGCACGGAGAAGTTCCAGGACTTCAAACTGCACATTGAAGTGAACTGCCCGGAAGGCGGGAACAGCGGCATCTATCTTCGCGGGCGGTATGAGGTCCAGGTAGGCACCGAAGGTGGCAAGCTCCCCTCGCATGAAATGGGTGCGATCTACAGCTGGTACCCACCACCACAGGGCGCGGAAAATGGTCTCGGGAAATGGACGGCCTTCGACATCACCCTTGTCGGCAGGCATGTGACTGTATTGCGCGACGGCAAGATGTATCACGACAATGTCGAGCTCCCTGGCCCAACCGGAGGCGCGCTCGACAGCAATGAGGCAGAGCCCGGGCCCTTCTACCTTCAGGGGGATCACCACGGCGTCATCGCCTACCGCAACATCACCATTTCTGTTCCGAAAAACTAAGGCTATCCCGGGCAGTATCCAGTTCTGCCCGGGATATCTGCATTAGGAAAGTGCCCATCCGGAACGGTCTTGCCGCCGTATGAATTGCGCGGCCTGGGGACAGTTTTTCGCCTCCATTGTGTGACTGTCCCACTCAATTTTCTGACCTGTCCGCAGGGCCACGCAGCCCAGCAGCATGATCTCCGTGAGGGGCGCGGCGATGTCAAAGCGCGAGTAGCACAGCTCCGGCTTGTTCTCTTTGATAGCGCCGAGCCATTCCTGCGCATGGGCGACAACGCCGCCTGCGCCTTTCTTGCCGTAACGATTGCGAGGGATGCGCAGTGGATACTGCGCCATGGCCGCGTGCTTGGTGTAGTGAACGAATTTCTCCTCCCCCTTCAGCTTCACGAAGAAACTCGCTCCATAATCGTCCGGAGAGAAAACCGTGCCTGCATCACCAATGAGGAGACAGCCGCTATCAGGCAGGTCGCCGAGTAGTGCGGCGATGTCTGCGGTCAATTCTGCCGGCGGTTTATTCGTCAGGTCATGGCCGCCGCGGGCCTCTGGATCAGGCTTACCGCCGTCATACCACCAGAGCGTCATCGGATCGTGCTCGACTTTTCTCGAACGATGGAAGAAACTCGGATGCTCGAGTGGAACGTGCCCGGTGCGCTTGGGAAAGGCATAGCGGATCTTAGAACCTACGGGATACGATTCTTTATTCATCGTGCCGAAGGGCATCGCTTCAATCTCAGTCGGATCGCTCAGGTCCAAGGCGCGAAATGCCATGTTCACTGTATGGCATCCCATATCGCCCAGGGCGCCACAGCCGAAATCCTGCCAGCCGCGCCAGTTAAATGGCTCGTAGACACCCTCTTTCTTGTCCGGATCGTGGCTGCCCACATACGGCCGCATCGGAGCCGGTCCAATCCATACGTCCCAATCCAATGTTGAAGGAACTGGATCTTCTCCAGCCGGACGATTCATTGCCTGAGGCCAGATCGGGCGGTTCGTCCACACATGAACTTCATGCACTTGTCCGATCAGTCCGTCCTGGATCGTCTCCACCGCGCGGCGGAAACCATCCGCAGCGCTGCCCTGGTTGCCCATCTGGGTAACCAGCTTTCTATCCTTGGCCATCTTCCGTAAATAACGCGCCTCGTAGACTGTCTGCGTGAGCGGTTTCTGGACAAATACGGCCTTGTTCCTCTTCATTGCAGCCGATGCAACAATGGCGTGCATATGGTCCGGAGTCGAAACCGTAACCGCATCGATCCGATCGCCCATCTGGTCGAGCATCTGGCGGAAATCTTTGAAAAACTTCGCGTCCGGATACTTTTGGGTCTGGGTTTCGTAAGCCTCTGAGCCAGCATCCACGTCGCAAAGCGCGACGATATTCTCACTGGCACAGGCGTTCGTGTCACCCCGGCCTTTACCGCCGATTCCGACGCAGGCGATGTTCAACTTGCTATTGAGATTTTGCCCGCGCAGAAGCGCTGGCACGCCAAATACGAGCGCACCGGTAGCTAGAGTACTGGTTTTGATAAATTCGCGGCGGTCGATACTCGAAGGCATAGTTTTATCAGGAGTTTTCATTGTGAGCATTCTTTCGGATGATTTCGATACAGGCAACAGCATACACCCGCCTGTGTCCAGTAAGAAACATTCCTGTTGTGTTTAATGAGCGACAACAGGGAGATAACCGGCCAATAAGCCGAGCCAAGCGATCGAGGCTGCGAGTAAGCAGCTATATTCTTTTTCAGTTGGATGTCTTCAGGAGTGCAGAGCCGCAGTTTTTGTACCAACGCGTGAGTCAGTGTTGCGCAGCGTTGATAGGCCTGGAAGTTTCCCGAGGCTATGGAGGACCCGGCAAATTATGTACCAGATGGATTGAGACAACCTACCAGACAGCTACGCGCTCCGGCAGTGGATCGGTTGTCTCAATCATGCGAGCAACGAGTGTCTCCGTCATCTCTTCCTGCACATTCTTGTAGTGGAGGTTATTCCAGAGGTTGTTGGACTCGCCGGGATCTTTCACCAGGTCGTACAACTCGCCGGTTCGCGGCCGGCTGAAAACCGAGAGCTTGAACTTTTCCGTGCGCACACTTGTTGCCATTGGCGGCGGGTCGTAGAGCGCATTCGCGTCCAGGTACTCGGTATATATCGAATCGCGGTGCTTCGTAGTGGACCCCGTCAAAAGCCCTGTCAGGGAGCGCCCCTGCATCCCCGAGGGAACAGGGATACCTGCCGCTTCCAGCAGGGTGGGCGCCAGATCCAAGAGCTCCACTAGCGCGTCCACTTTCAGTCCTGCCTTAAAACGCTTCGGCCAGCGAACAATCAGTGGCACGCGTGTCAAGCAGTCGTAGAAATATGGCCCCTTTAGATACATGCCATGGTCGCCCAGCATCTCGCCGTGGTCGCTCATAAAGATCACAATCGTATCGTCGGCCTGGCCCGTTTCCTCCAGTGCGGCCAACATGCGTCCCATCTCCGTGTCCACCTGTTCGATCATCGCGTAGTAAGCCGCGGTGAACCTGCGGTGCTCTTCCGGCGTCGTCCTTGCAAACGACACCGCAGTTCCTCCATATGCGCCGAGGTGATCCGTCATCTGGAATGGCGGCTTGTCCGCAAGCTCGCCCTCCCTGTACGCCGGGTTGGGCATCTTTGCCGGATCGTAGTGGCTCAGGTATTCTTCGGTCGGCCAGAACGGATGGTGCGGCTGAAAGATATTGACGGACATCAACCACGGGTTGAACTCGCGCTGCTGCCGCATGAAATCGATCGCCTTTTGCGCGCAGAAGGCAGTCTGTGAAAACTTCGGATCGATGGGCATACCCCACACCTCCGCGTGGGCTGGGGGCCTGGGCAACTTAACGCCCAGGCGATCCATCCACGTGTACCACTGGTTCTGCCCCGGCCAGATATCGGACACATCGTGACTCCACCAGAACATTTGGTAGCCATCGTCGATGCGGTTTTCGACGCGACCGCCAAAGCATGGCGAAAGATGTAATTTTCCGGAAAGAGCGCAAGTGTAGTCGTAATCAGCCAGAATGCGCGTGACCAACCGCTCGCTCTCGCGAATGCGCTGTCCGTTCGCGCGCAATTCGGTCACATGGGGGTAGCGGCCCGTTAGAAAGCTGGCGCGCGAGGGTGAGCAGATTGGGCACTGCACGAACGTGTTCGTGAACGTCACAGAGTCCGCCATGAACTTCTCGAGGTTCGGTGTTTTGATCACCGGGTTGCTCAAGCCTTGGATGGTGTCGAAGCGCTGCTGGTCGGTGCACACCCAGAGGATGTTGGGCATGCGCTCGCCGCCGGTCTTGCGCGGTGGCAACGGATAGCTGCGTTTCCCTGTGTATTCCTGCGCCTCCTGCGCCATCGCTTGCCCGGCAGTCAAGGCTCCAGCCGAAAGAAGTGCATTCTTGATCACATCACGACGATTCATTCGTTGAACACCTCTCCAATAGTTTCTCTGCATGACTAGATTATGACGCCGATTCCCGGCCCAACCCGATCGCCGGGCTGGGCTGAATGGGATTAGAAGGTCAACCTCATCGTTAGCTGTATTTCAAGAAGCGAGTTGTAGGAGAAAGGGTTGTTTTCCACGCCGCCTGCACCCGATTTGTGGGTAATTGAAAGGAACTCGGGACGCTTGCACTTTTTGTAATCTGGCTACCACTCAATTGAGCCTCGCGCGATGTAGGGGAAGGCAAGGCGCTTATACCGAAACTGCAGGATGGCGAATTATTGCGATATCTCCGTCCGTGCCAACTCTCCAAGCCTCTCCACTGCCGATCGGTAAAATAACGAGGCCGCCTGCGGCCGCATTCGCGGGTGCATTGATGGCGACGGGATCTAGAACAAGTGGCCGCAACGGAGAAGCGCGATCCAAGAGTTTGCGCTTGCCGACTGGATGTCCGTGCACCTCGGCGAATTCAATTGCCCAACGCCGCTCATAGAAGACACCAAAACGGTCGTCGAGGAGCATTTGAGTGCCGCTTCTTTTCGCACCGAACTGTTGGCAGCTACATCCGTACCCGCCGCATGACAGAATCGGGAAATTCCCGCTAATGTTGGCTGAATACCAATCATAATAAATTTTCTTTGCTTGCCGGGCGTAAGCCTGGCATACGGACTCAAGAGCTCACTCTCGCGGAAAACGGCATTGTGGTGCGACGCTCAACAAGCGGAATTTGGGGGAGCAAACATGGGTGAGATAAGCCGGTCCCAGGCAAACTCACCGATGCGAACAGAGTGAATATGGGCTTTCTGCATGAGCTCGAGGTCGGCCTCCCAGCGGGATTCAGGCCACTGCTTGGGATATCAGGCTGAGCCGAGCAACAGAGGAGGAGGGACCGAATCCAGTTGTGGTTGCGTTTGGGCTAAGGCCTGAGCCTGAGCGCCGGGAAGGCCTGCCAGGCACAATGCAAAAACACATGCTAAAGCCAGCGGCCGAATCCGCCCGGCGAAAAGTGCAAGATCGACCATGGAAATCTCCTTAGGTCTTGTTTGAAGATCGAGCTGTCGAATCGGGAAAACAGCGTCAGGCGTAATGGTGTCGAACGCCGCCTGTCGATGACTGAAAGGCGCCATGGATGCGGTTTTCCGGTGCGCTAACTCGCAGTGTGACTCAAGCGCAACATCACTACCCCGTGCGGCGGCACCATGGCAGTGTAGTCTCCATCGAACACGCCTAAATCGCGGTGGGCCCACAGGTCGCGTGCGGCCGCTTGTCCATGCCAGCCAACTTTCGCCAGTTTCAAAGTCATCTTTAACGGGATTCGTGTTTCGTTGAACATGCCGACGGCAAGATCTCCGCCCGACAATGGCCTGGACCACACCTGCAATGGGCCTGTTTCATAGGCGCGATCTCCCTGTTTACCGAGTGGATCCTGATCCACCGTAATCACTTCTTTGTTCAGTAAGATGCTCTTGATCTCAGGCGTCATCTCGGCCATGTCATTTCCAGCAATCAGCGGCGCCGCGAGAATTGCCCACAGACTGAAGTTGGTACGCGATTCATCCAGCGTCATTTTGCCGTTGCCGACTTCCAGAATGTCAGGATCGTTCCAATGCCCTGGCCCCGCATACGGTGCAAGACCTGCCTCCCCAAAGCCGAGTTCCATCACACGATCGTAATTCGCGCTGATATCGCCGCTAGTTCGCCACATATTCGCGCCCACCTGCGGACCCCACTCCCATACCTTCGCCTCTCCGTATTGGCACATGCTAAAAAGGATTGGCCTTCCGGTTTCGAGCAGCGCCTGATGCATCTGCCCATAAGCTGCCCGCATGACGGCATCTCCTTTTTCCACAACTATGGCGGACTCCTGCGCCATGATTTCGGCATAGCCGAGGGCGCTCGCGGGCGACGCGGTACTCTTTGCCGTCGCACCGGATTTCTGCACCATGATTTCGCGAAAAGTGCACAGATCGTACTTCAGAAAATCAACGCCCCAGGATGCAAACATGCGCGCATCCTGAGTTTCATGACCATAGCTCGCTTCCGCGCCACCACAGGTCTTTGGTCCGGGGCCGGTATAAAGGCCGAATTTGAGACCTTTGGAATGGACATAATCTCCGAGCGCCTTCATATCGGGAAAGTTGCTATTGGGATGGAGAACGCCATTTGCATCCCGTTCCCCTTCCCAGCCACCGTCTATATTGATGTATTTATATCCGGCATCCCGCATGCCTGAGGACACCATCGCGTCTGCTTGGGCGCGAACCAAGGCATCCGAAATGTCGTGGTGAAAGTGATTCCAGGTACTCCATCCCATAGGTGGTGTGGCCGCGAACTCTTCGCTTTTGGTTGCAGGTCCACTCGGCTGAGCGGAAATCACGCCGCTCAGCCCAGCAATACTAAGTAAAAAGACTGCGGATTTGACTCTCGCCATGGGAGCGACAAACCCATCGATAAATCCAATGCGCATCTAAAACCTGACTTTCAGGGCAAGTTGCCCAATTCTTGCTGCTCCGGAGCTGGTGATGGTCCCGAATGCGGCGGCGTTGACATTCATGTTTGGTTCGCGGTTCGGGCAAATCCAAAACAGCGGGAGAACGCCTTGGTATAGTGCGGCCGGGCAGAATAAGCGAACTTGATCATGGGGCGCTCCATGCTTGGTTTATATGAAGAAACAGGTTTCAATCAATCGCAATTGATTGAAACCGTTCATGACGAAATGATTTCTCCGCACTGGACTGCCCGGTAACAATCGGAGCAGTCGTGGAGGTAACGACTAAACTGAGGGGAGCAGCTCACGCAGTTCATGCCTTCGTTACAGCTTCCACTAGTAGGATAGAAGTCGTTCCGCTCTTCGACAAGCTCCTGACGCACCTACCAACCATCATAGCCATGCTCTTTGTACACCTCTCCCGCCAGCGCCGCATCTGCCGGTCCCTGACGCTGAGAGTCCCGGCTGTCCGCCACCAGGTGATCTTCTTGGTCGTCGGCAAGATCACTTTCGCCCGCTCCGCTGCGGCCTTGACAATTGCACCTTGTTCGGAATATGGTTCCTGCCGTAGCAATCGTTCTCAATCGATTGTCACAGATGGGAAGGATCGAAGGTGCCCGTGGGGGTGCCGGAGAACAGCTCTTCTCTCCCTGAGCAGCATTAAAAATGTCCCGATTCTGGGCTCGATGCGGAGGACATGAACGCAATGAATACTACACCAACTTCTACTGGCTCTCCAGAGCTGCGCAGCCTTCTGAACCGTCTGTTCCCAATGGCTGCCATGCTCTCATTGGTCCTAGGGCTGGCGTCGTTGCCGGCATTCGGTCAGGCATTTGGAACTATCGGCGGGACAGTGACGGACCAGTCCGGTGCAATGGTTCCAGGGGCAAAGGTTACGATCACGGAGACCGGCACGGGTTTTTCGCGAGGCGCTGTAACGGACTCCGGCGGCTACTATGTCGTCCCGAACCTGCGGCCCACCCAGTACAACGTCACGGTGGTAGCCAACGGCTTTGAGAAGTTCGAGGCTCAGAACGTCTCGCTGCTTGCCAACCAGGCGGCCACGGTCGACGTGAACTTGCGGGTCGGTTCAGAGGTGCAAACGCTCGTGATCAACGCGAACAGCGCGCCGCTGGTCAATACGACGAACCAGACGCTGAGCGACGTCATCGAAAGTGCGCGCATGGAAGATCTGCCCTTGAATGGGCGCGTCGCGGCGCAATCACTCAACTTGATTGCGGGGGCGGGTGATACCTCTGTCTCTTCAAGCGCCAGCCAGTCCTCTCCGCCGGGTGCTGTACATGTGAACATCAACGGCTCGCGTGACAACCAGACGAACTACTCTCTCGACGGTGCATTCTTTGTCGACCAGTATTACAACGTCAATGTTCCGTTCCCCTTCCCGGATGCGCTGCAGGAGTTCAGCGTGCAGACTGAGAACTATAGCGCGCGCTTTGGCGGGAGTGCGGGCGGCGTCGTCAACGTTGTCACCCGCGGCGGAACCAATTCCGTGCACGGCGATCTGTTCGAATATGTGAAGAATCAGGTGTTCAACGCGTACAACTACTTCAATCACACGCTCGATACGATGAAGCGCAACCAGTATGGCGGCACCATCGGTGGACCCGTTTGGATTCCACACATCTATAACGGTCGCGATCGTACGTTCTTCTTCTTCGGCTACCAGGGTGAGCGCTACCGCAACGGGGGCACTGGCAGTGGTAATGTGCCGACTTACGAAGAACTTCACAACGGCGACTTCTCCGCTCTTCTGAGCGCGACCAATCCTAACAACCCTTTCGGCAAGGTAGAGCAACTCGTAAATCCGTGGACCGGCAAGTCGTTCCCAGGGAACCAGATTCCGACCAGCATGTTCGATCCTGCTGCGCTCACGATCGCAACCAAGTGGTTGCCGCAGGCGACTCCCAACACTGCGGGTCAGGTACTGTATCCCACTTCATCGAATCAGAACATTGACTCGTACATCATTCGCATCGATCAGCGCCTCGGCAACAAGGACAATCTGTTCGGCAGGTTTTACCGTGACCACATTGTTGTGCCGCCGGTAATGATGCCCAATAACCTCCTTGATTACAACCCTGGTTTCGATCAGCCGTTCAAAAACCTCATGGTCCAGGAGACGCACACCTTCCGGCCAACTCTCCTCAACCAGTTGAGCTTCACGTTCTCTGATGTGCCGACGGAGAAGACGTTTGTGAGCAATTCGCCAAACGTTAGGGACTTCGGCGTCACCATTCCGTGGTTGCCCTCCGATAAGTGGCTTCAGGCGATCAACGTCAGCGGAGCCTTCAACATTTCAGGCGGTGCAAAGGGACCGTTTAATACATCGAATATCGGTTTCCAGGACAACATCAGCTGGGTGCACGGCCGCCACAATATGGATATCGGAGCGGATTTCAGCCGCGCTTCGGTCGATCTCGGCGACCAGTTTCAGTCCCAGGGCACGTTCGGATTCAACTCTACAATTGTGAACAACATGCTCGCCGCCTTCCTGATTGGATACGAGAAGAGCTTCTCGCAGGGGTACGGGGAATATAAGAACAACCGGAATTTCTTCCAGTTCTACTACTTCAATGACAGCTTCCACGCTTCGTCACGGCTGACCTTGAACCTTGGCATCCGTTACGAGCCATACTCGCCGTGGAACGAGATCAAGGGACGCGGCGAGCAATTCAATATCGACCGGTATAACGCGGGCATACACTCGCAGTTGTATCCCAACGCCCCCGCAGGCCTCTTGTTCCCTGGCGATCCCGGAATGCCGTGGAAGTGCGTAAACGCCGTTTATACCGACGTATCGCCACGTATCGGAGCGGCGTATGACGTCTTCGGCAACGGCAAAAGCAGTATTCGTGGTGGCGTCGGCTTGTTCTACGACACAATGACGCCCGGCGTAGTTAACAACCGTTTTGCTGACATCGCTCCATTCAGTCCGCAGGTGTCGCTTACGCCGCCTCCGGGCCCATTCAGTCAACCTTTGAAGGGATTCACGGGTTATTATCCGTTCCCGTTCACCTATCCGCCGTCGAGTTCCACGCAGTTTACATTACCCACTCCTGTCACGACCTGGGATCAGAATGGCAATTACCAGGTCCCGCAAGTGTATGCATACGATCTAGCCGTCGAGCAGCAAATCTCGGCAAACTGGATGCTCCAGGTCGCTTATGTGGGATCGCAGTCGCGTCATCAAAAGGAGACGATCGAACTCGATCCTGCGGTGTACGTGGCCGGCAGCAAGCTCTCAGACGACCGGCGACGCATGTTCGCGCCGAACTATGGTTCGATTTCGATGGACGGTCAGGACGTAGGTGGAAACTTCAACGCTCTGGAATTAACGCTGAAGAGGCGAATGTCAGAGCGCTTGAGCCTTACCGTCGCTTATACCTATTCGAAGTCGCTCGATGATATCCCGAATGGCGGCGGTGACAACGATATCGGCGCGGACTCGAGTTCTACGCTGCCTTGGACCGATCCCAACCGGCACGCATTCGACTACGGGCCCTCGGGCTTTGACCATACGCACCGCCTGGTCGGGTCGTATGTCTACCATCTGCCCGATTTCAAGAATACCAACGTCTTGGTGAGGAACGTGATCGGTGGCTGGGAAACCTCCGGCATCCTGACGTTCCAGACTGCCGGTGTATTCACGGTTGGGGCTACTGGGAGTGATATTTCCGGAACCGGCTTGAATCAGGAACGCGCAGTTCAGTTGCCTGGAGTCAATCCGTTCCTGAGTGGATCGTGTGGGCAAAATCGCTCAACGTACTGCTCTACTTTCTTGAATCCGGCGGCTTTCACAGCCCCGGCGCCCGGAACCTTCGGCAACGTCCATAAGAACAGCTTCCGGGGCTTCAACTCGTTCAACGCGGATGCAGGCTTGTTCAAGAACTTCTCCGCAGAGTTTGTGAAGTTCCAGTTCCGCGCGGAGTTCTTCAATGTCCTCAACCACGTTAACTTCGGTAATCCAACTTCGAACTACTACGCGGCGAACTTTGGGGACGTCACCGGCGGCAGTGGGCCTCGCGTTGGCCAGCTAGCTCTGAAAATGACGTTCTAAGCGCGAAGGTGGGCAGGCGACCTTTGGCTGTCCACCTTCTACCTTTTCTGCGCGAAAAAGCGCAGTTATACATGTGCTGTGGCCCGTCAATCTTCCACGAGTTTACGAGTTATTCCACTCAATATCAGGATTCTATTTGGAGCAAATTTCAAAGCCGCCAACGTCTGCCTGAAGCAGGCGTGACGCTCACTTAGGAGAAATAGAATGTTCATAATCTCTAGGCGCCTTGCAGCGACGGTAGCGATCGGCTGCATTTGGACCTCGTCCGCATTCATGAGTGCGGAATCGCAAAAGGCCGTTGTCCAGCGGCAGTCGCCGCGGTCTGTCCTTATGCTCGACGCCGATTGGCAGTTGTACCCGATGCCGAATTTCGACGCGTGGCCATCTGAGCAGCAACTGACCGCGGAGCAGATCCACCAATTGAAGGTGCCGGCGCCCGGCAGCGGATGGCAGCCGGTCCACCTTCCCGATGATTATGTCGTCAGGGGAGATTTTTCTAAAGAGCCAAACAAATCGCTGCTGGCTGGCGACGCCGTTTGTGCGTTGGGCGGAAGAGAGTGCGCGACGACCGATCCCGCGGCGAAAGAAGGGCGTCCCGGCGCTGCAAACAGGGCAGGGCGCTCCACATACGGCGGTCACGGATATCTGCCTCTTTACCCGGCATGGTATCAGCGGAAACTCATGATTCCTGCTTCTACCAAAGGTAAGGACGTGTGGCTCGACTTTGGCGGGGTCTATCGGGATGCCGTGGTCTTTGTCAACGGCCAATTCATCGCGCAGCACGCCAGTGGTTATACTGGTTTTCGTCTAGACGTCACTTCGGCCGTTCACTGCGGGGAAGAGAACTCGATCACTGTGTTTGTGGATCCGCGTTACCTCGAAGGCTGGTGGTACGAGGGCGGTGGCATCTACCGTCATGTGAGCCTGATCGTTGCCGACAAGCTGCACATTGCCCCATGGGGGACCTTTGTCGATTCTCAGGTTCCAGGGACAATTCATCATGGCTCTTCCGTGGGCGACCGGGCCGCTGCCGAGCTGACCATATCGACCACGGTTCGCAATAACGATTCGACCAGCCGCAAGTTTACCCTGGTGTCGCGCGTGATCGAC
The DNA here is from genome assembly GCA_035945795.1 of Occallatibacter sp. GTDB lineage: Bacteria > Acidobacteriota > Terriglobia > Terriglobales > Acidobacteriaceae > Telmatobacter. The sequence goes on along the minus strand of DASYZU010000081.1, from coordinate 22,320 downwards.
CCGTCCGGAAAGAGCGCCGCGGTCGCTTCGAGCGAAGAGCAGTTGCCCCCCGGCCAGGAGATGACCTTCCGTCAGAAGGCCAGCTTGCCGGATGCGCAGCTCTGGTCGCTCGAACATCGCAATCTCTACAAGCTCGTGACCACTCTAAAGGCAGCAGGATCGACGTCTGATGGGGAGTGGACCACGTTCGGCGTGCGGACCCTCAAGTTCGATCCCGAACATGGCTTCTTCCTGAATGGCAAGCACGTAATGATTTATGGCATGTGCGTACATCAGGATTTTCCCGGCGTAGGAATTGCCGCGCCTGACAACCTGTGGCAATGGCGCATCGAGAAGCTGAAGGAGATGGGCGTCAACAGTTACCGCACCGCGCACAATCCGCTCCCTGAGGCGTATTACGCGGCTGCAGACCGCATGGGCATGCTGGTGATGGACGAAACACGGCACCTGGGAGACACGTATTTCCCCAAGGCGGCGCAAGATACGCCCTACTCCGATTTGTCCGATGTAGAAACCATGGTGCTTCAGCATCGCAATCATCCATCCGTCATTATGTGGTCGCTGGCAAATGAAGAGGGCCAGCAGGCAACGCCATATGGCGCCAAGATATTTGCTGCTACGAGGGATCTCATCAGGAAGATCGATCCGTCTCGTCCGACGACCAGCGCCATGAATGGAGGCTATAACTCGGAAGGGTTCATCTCTGTCGAAGACATCCTCGGCGTGAACTACCACAACAAGGACTTTGCAGCAATCCATAGCAATTTTCCGAAAATGATGATTTTCGGAAGCGAAGATGTGAATGCGAAAACTTCGCGCGGAACGCTCGTATCCTCGCGCCCCGAGGGCCGCTGTTCGGAATTCGGATGCGACGCGAGTTTCAATCGCGGTCCCTGGGACTCGTGGGTTCCTGTCGCCGAAAACCCGTTTGTAGCGGGCCAGTTTGTCTGGACGGGCTTCGACTACCGCGGCGAACCCAATCCCTTCAGCTGGCCAGCGGCGACGAGCCAGACAGGAATCATGGATTTGGCTGGATTTCCCAAGCCTGATTACTACTACTGGAAGGCTGCTTGGCAAGATAAGCCATCGGTCTACGTCTTCCCGGACTGGACATTACCAAAAGATTCGATTGGCAAGGATATCCAGGTCCGCGCCTACTCAAACTGCGATCGCGTGGAGTTGCTGCTGAACGGCAAGAGCCTTGGCGTTCAGGATATGCCGCGGAACGGGTATCTCGATTGGCACGTCCAATATGCTCCCGGAACGTTGACGGCGATCGGATACCAGCAAGGGCACGAGGCTGCTCGATACTCTATTCGTACTGCCGGCGCTCCAGTTTCCCTGCAGTTGAAGGCGGAGGTTCGCCAGTTGACTGCAAATGGGGAAGACGTTGCTCCGATTGCAGTTTCGATCCGGGATGCGGATGGAAACCTCGTGCCCGACGCCGACCAGAACATTGAGTTCACGGTTTCAAGCGCCGGTACCATCGCCGGTGTGGCGAATGGCGATCCTGCGACTCGAGAGACGAATTTTGGAAAACAGTGCACGACCTTCCGGGGCCTTTGCATGGTCCTGGTCAAGGCCGGTGATCGGCCGGGCGCCATCACAATCGAAGCACACGCTGCAGGTCTGAAGCCTGCCCGAATAGTGAATCAAGTAGTTCTGGTTGCTCCTACTCCCTGGCCATAATGCTGCGGAGTTAGAAACGTGACCGGCAAAATCTCGAGGATCTTACATGAGAGCAACTCGACTCACTCGATTCACAAAATCCGGACAGCGGCACTCATTCGCAAGGCCCGATGTTTGGGCCGCTGACGCTAGCTCGGTGCCGATGTTCCGATTTATTGAGCTCCTAGCTAAGCATGGGAGGCCCCCCGGCTCTGCGTATGCCAAGAAGAAGCGAGAGCTTCATGCTGTAGGGAAGATGAGGGTAGGCCCTTCGGAGTCGCTCTGCAGGGAGAAGCTCCAAGCAGCTACAAGCTGCTTTGGTTAAAAGCCGCGGTGGTGAACGTTGTGGTTAAAAGGCATGGCCTGACCGTGTCATGTGTAAGGGTGAGAGAGAGACGAGCGCAAGTGAACCTCTGAATAAGCATCGAAAGGGGGGTTGGATGGCACCGAAACCGAGGTCAGCAGAGTACCACCTTGGGATCAATGTGGAGGATACCTGCTTACCATCCACGTGGTGTCCGGTGCAGAGGAGGCGTGACGCTCACTCAGGCTTTCGCACGGAACTTGGGAACATGATTGAGGATGAGAAGGGAAAACGCTCAAGCGGATGAACCGTGTGGCGGAAATACCAATGCCATGCTCACGGGTGGACCACCTCGCAGTAGCGTTGAAGCGGTTGAAATGATCGTGGAGCGAAGGGGGTAGGTCATCCAGCCTGGATGGGGCCAACTGAAAACAGGAGGAGCCTTTATGTCCGGGCGAAGGGCGACAGCCTTTCATGGATGGCACGAGCCGGATGACACGCGAGTGTCACGTCCGGATCTGTGAGCGGCTCAGGGTGAAATTCCCCGGGCCGACTCGGCCGAGGGATGCTTACATCGAGCCGATCACGTATTTGACAGCATTGTGGAAGCGCTGTTTTGCATCGTTGACAGTAATTAGTCCGGGGTAGGGAGTGGTCAAGCTGGCTTGTGAGGAGACCAAAGCAACAAGCATCATTTATGCATTCGGAATCGGACGCGAGAAAGAATCGGAGTAGCTCATGAAGCACTTTTTCTATGCCATCTTAGCTGTTTGTCTGTGCGCGGCGGCTTCACCGGCAGTAGGCCAAGTGATGCAGGCGTCAAACCTTGAGAAGCAACCCACTCTTTATGTAGTCCCGTATGCGCATCTCGATACCCAGTGGCGCTGGGATTTCCGGCAGACCATCAGCGAGTATCTTCTGAAGACGATGCGGGTAAATTTTGACTACATAGAGAAATATCCGCACTACGTCATCAACTGGACGGGAGCAAACCGCTACCGCCTCATGAAGGAGTATTACCCGCGAGACTATGCGCGACTGACGGAGTATGTAGCAAGGGGAAATTGGTTCCCTGCAGGATCGTCGGTTGAGGAGGGCGACGTCAATCTTCCCAGCGCGGAATCGATCTTCCGGCAAATCCTCTATGGCAACGAGTTTTTTCGAAAGGAGTTTGGGAAAGCCAGCGACGAGTACATGCTTCCCGATTGTTTCGGCTTTCCCGCATCGCTGCCCACAATCCTGAACCACGCTGGCATCAAGGGCTTTTCGACGCAGAAGCTCAGCCCAACCTGGCAGCCCGCGCCGAGGGTAGGCGGTCCTGGCTCACCGGAAAACACCACGGAAGGCATCCCCTTTAACGTGGGGCTGTGGAAGGGGCCGGATGGCAGCACGGTTATTGCGGCGCTGAATCCGGGCCGTTATTCCAGCAGGATCCGCTATGACCTCAGCAAGATACCTACTGTTTTAGGACCGCCGCCTGCGAATTGGACGCCCGCGCAGATTCAACGGCGCGCCTCCGACTACACAAACTGGCCTGCGCGGATCGCGCTGGACGGAAAGGTGACCGGCGTCTATGCCGATTACCGTTACGTTGGTGTTGGCGACCGCGGAGGGGCTACCGACGAAGAAACTGTAAGGATGCTGGAGGCCATTGTCACTCGTGGAAGGATTACTCTACCTCGGCAGGATGGTGGTGAAAACGATGATTCTCAAGGGAAGGGAGCACCTGTTCAGGTCGGCGACGGGCCGGTAAAGGCCATCTCTTCGGCGGCGGATCAGATGTTCAACGACATCACTCCGGAGATGACGAACCGGATGCCGGTGTACGAGGGCGATCTCGAGCTCATCAACCACACTGCTGGCTCGCTCACCTCAGAGGCCTATCACAAACGCTGGAACCGTAAGAACGAGATTCTGGCGGATTCGGCGGAGAAAGCATCGGTGGCGGCAGTCTGGATGGGCGGATTGCCATACCCGCAGCTGCGGCTGAACGATGCCTGGATGCTGGTGCTCGCAGGCCAGTTCCACGACACCGCCGCCGGAACATCTACTCCTCGCGCCTATCAATATGCCTGGAACGATGACGTGATCGCTCTTAACCAGTTTGCCGATGTACTCACGAGCGCAACACAATCGGTGGCAGCCGCACTTGATACCGAGGGGAAGGGCATTCCCCTGGTGGTCTATAACTCACTCGATATCGCTCGGCAGGATGTGGTGGAAGCCAAGGTTTCGTTCCCTGGAGCGATTCCGGCGGCAGTGCGGGTGATCGGCCCCGATGGACGCGAGGTTCCATCACAAATCGAGGGCGATCACGTGCTTTTCCTCGCAGACACGCCATCAGTGGGGTACTCGGTGTATAACGTTCAGCGTGCCGCGGAACTCCGTAAGGGAACGGAACTGCGGGTGACTCCAAACTCGCTTGAGAATGCCCGTTACCGCGTCACGCTCAATGACGCCGGCGATGTCGCCAGCATCTTTGATAAGTTGCTCAACAAGGAGCTACTCTCAGCTCCTATCCGCCTGGCGATTTCAAACGATTCGCCGCGCGAATATCCGGCATGGAATATGGGTTTCGACCAGGAGCAGGCGGCGCCGCGCGCGTATGTCAGCGGGCCGGCAAAGATCCGCATCGTGGAACAAGGACCGGTGCGCGTCGCCATTGAAGTTCAGCGCCAGGCAGAAGGATCGCGATTCGTTCAGACAGTACGGCTGTCAGCCGGCAAAGCAGGCGATCGTGTGGAGTTCAATGAGACCGTTGATTGGCGCTTGCTGTCGGCGAACCTCAAAGCGGTTTTTCCGCTTGCGGCCAGCAATACAAATGCAACCTATAACTGGGAGGTCGGTACGGTCGAGCGGCCCACGGCCAACGACCGGCAGTTTGAAGTGCCGTCGCATTACTGGATCGACCTGACCGATAAGAGCGGCAGTTACGGCGCAACGGTACTTACCGATGTGAAGAACGCATCTGATAAGCGCGACGATCATACGATCCGGGTTACGCTTCTGCGTACTCCCGGTCTGCCGGCCGGTAAGTCTCACACCTCCTACGACGACCAGCTCAATCAGGATTGGGGGCACCACGAAATTCTGCTTGGAATCGCGGGGCATGCAGGCGACTGGCGCAAGGAGCAGACCGATTGGCAGGGGTACCGCCTGAGCACTCCATTACAGGCGTTTGAGACCACGAAGCATGAAGGTGCGCTGGGCAAGAGCTTCTCGCTCGTGAAGATCGAAAATCCTCAAATTCGCGTGCTCGCCCTGAAGAAGGCAGAGAACAGCAACGAGATTGTATTGCGGCTCGTTGAACAGGATGGAAAGCCGGCGCCGAACATAGGGATTCAATTCGCAGCGCCCATTGCCGCGGCTCGCGAAGTGAATGGACAGGAAATGCCCGTAGGCGCGGCAAACGTCAGCAATGGAGTGCTGAGGGCCTCCTTCATGCCTTATCAGCCACGAACGTTTGCTCTGAGACTGGCGGCGGCGCCCGTTCTTCTCAAGCCGGTGGAGTCGAAACCGGTTGCTCTCCACTACGATCTACCGGCTGCCAGCGGGAACGATACCAATTCGGTGGAAGGCGGATTCGACGGTAAGGGAAATGCTTTGGCGGCCGAAATGCTGCCGCCGATCGTCCAATTCAACGGTATTGAATTTCAGATCGCTTCATCGCATACTGACGTGCCGGACGCACTTGTCGCACGAGGGCAAACGATTCCATTGCCGGCCGGCGATTTCAATCGCGTCTATCTCCTCGCAGCTTCGGCCGAAGGCGATCAAAAGGCGACGTTCAAGGCCGGTGACCGTGCGACTACGGTTACGGTACAGGACTGGGGCGGCTTCATCGGGCAATGGGACACGCGCCTTTGGAAGCCGGCTCCGGACTTTGTGACCGTAGGCGAGAAGCAGGTTCCGCTTCGCAAAAACTGGGCAGTGTCCGCAACCCATGCTACTTGGGACATCCATTACAACGGCTCCCGCGGCTGGTCTCCAAGTTACCCTGAAGACTATCTTGGACTGGAAGCGGGATATATCAAGCGTGCCGCCTTGGCCTGGTATTCCGATCATTACCATACTCCGGAAGGTCTCAACGAGCCCTATGGATATAGCTATTTGTTTGGGTACTCAATCGAACTGCCACAGCATGCGACCGCGTTGACTCTCCCGAACAACGACAAGATCCGCATCCTGGCTGTTTCCGTCGCACGGGAACCACCGCAAGTAATTGCGGCGCAGCCGCTCTACGATTCGCTTGATAACAACAGCACACAGCCAGGCGATTACACACACGCTGCGGGCCCCGGCCGTGAATGAGGACGCGAAAACGACACAGCGGGCAGAGGTCTGGAAATGCCTCTGTCTGCTGAGTCTGCGGGACGCCGAATGGTCTTTCCGGTCGGCTCCCGGATATGCTGTGGCCTCGCTACGCGGACTGATAGCTAGAAAGTTTCCGCCAAACACGAATGGGTATTGGGCAACGTGCTTCCATTGGTGCACAGGGCCGACGCATATAAATTGCTATATGCGGAGGGGATGTAGATAGGCGACAAGGGGATATGGAAAATCCCCTGAAGTATTTTGCCGAGTTGCGCGATCCACGCGTTGAGCGGAACCGGGAACATTTGCTGGAAGAGAGCCTTCTGATCTCGATAGCCGCGGTGCTGAGCGGAGCCGAGAGTTGGAAGGACATAGCCGAGTGCGGCGAAGACAAGTTGGAGTGGTTGAAGACGTTTTTGACGCTTCCATCGGGCATTCCATCGCATGATACGTTTAACCGGGTGTTTGCGGCGCTGGACTCGGAAGAGATGGAAAAGCTTGACGGCGCTCAAAGGCTTCTCGACCTCGTCTGTGGTCAATGCGACTCAGGCTCCTAGGCGGGTCATTTCACGGTAAGGGATTCTCCAACATTTGACCTAGTCGGAAAGCTTGAAGGATGCCGTCAACAAGCCGGCATTCTGCTTGCGCCAGAACCCGCTTTCCGTGTTTCAAAAAAGGTTCAAAGCTGGTTCAATAAACCCAGGCGCATCAATCATTGGACATCCCCAATCCAGTCGCTTCAAAAGGTGTGGGTTCTGAAACAGGCACTGCGGTTGCAATGCCTCAGCAGCAAAGACAACTCAATGCAATGCCTTAATAAATCCTGCTGGCGACCACCTTGGTCCCAGTCGAATTGGAATCGATGCTTGTCGAGCGCAGCAGTATTTCGAAGAAACGAAGTGAGCCATCCGGGCGGGTTGCCTGCTGTAGAATTGGCGCGATTGCCGCTGGGTGAAATAGCGTTTCGGCAGCCGCCTGGGTTCCAGCAACATCCAGCCCCTGTAAAAGCAGCAGATGTCCGTTGCCGCCCAGATTGGGCATAAACGCAATCAACGCGTATGTCTCGTGCGCCGGCTCATTCCAGCGGCTCACGTAGGAAGCCGCCTCTCCCTGTTGCGGTCTCATATTAACGATGGTTGCGCCCTGCATGCCCTGGCGATAGACAATACGGAAGTTTGCGCTGCTCTCGGTAATCGACGCCCACGGATTGCTTCCCACGGAGCCAATGAGGATTGCGCTGGCGTTCTTGAGATCGTCAAGCCGCAAGTCGCGTGGGAAGCGGAGAAAGGTCCGCTCCGGATCATATTCCGGAAGATGCGCTAAAGCAGCCACAGTCTGGAAGTCTACGAAGCTGGTGAAATGTTGCGAGCGCAGATCGTCGGCGCTGTGTGCATCGACTCCCGCCAGCGGCAGTTCCAGATAATTGCCCTTGATGTAGTCGGCGAGCTGCAGAGGCCGTCGCAATAGATCTTCGAGAAGATTGAAGCCTGCATCGGCCGGGACGATGTAGGTGTTCACCTGACCATCAAACAGCGCCGCCCAAAGTGCATGGGCTGGATCAGGAGGACGCAGCTGCGGCGCGTGTATGCGCGCGGAGGCCAACCAGGTGATCCAGACGAGCGCAAGGCTATATACAGCCACAACTACTGCTCCGATCAGCCGGTGGCTCCAGCGCCGCCGTAGATCAGCGGCTGGTCGGGCGACGAGCGCTTCCTCGGGTTGGGCGTGAATGCTTACCGATACCGGAAGACTGTGCATCTCTACGGCAGGATGGTGCTCTGAGGCCGGAACAAAAACCGGAACGTATCCCCCCAGAGGAATATCGATTCGCAGGGTTTCCGAACTTCCTTCGCCAGCAAAGAATTCGGCCAGGCGTTTGCGCAACTGACGTGCGTAGTTGCGGACAATGTTGTCCTCAATGGTGCTGTAGCTGGGCCGACGGTCAAAGACATGAACGCCAATCTGATGCTCGGTAATGTCTTTTCCCCGGCCTTCGAGGGTTTCGGCAACCACAAACAGAAGGAATCGGGTCAGTAAGGGGGAGCGTGCAAAGTGAGATCCGGAGACCACCCGTTGGGCAAGCCTCCAGCGCGGATCGTCCTGCAGCCATTGCGGCCATGTCTCATGAGGAAGGAGCGCCTTTTGCTCTTGCCGAATGGCATTCGATCGTTCCATGACGGTCACCTTCAATCGAGCGTGCGAGGGCGAACATTCCCAATTCGAAGATACGGATTTTGGATAAATTGGCGATGAATACTAGCGGTAACTCTAATCAACCCGGCAAGTTTAACAACAATTTACACAAGAGGCAAGCAGTTTTAAATCAATGCAATACGCGAATAAGTCACCAGTGTATACACGCCACTGACGCAGGGTAAACACTTTCGTCCGCCGGGAAAGTGCTCTACGGTCTGACTGGTTGTCTTCAGATGCACCATCCGTGGAACATTCCCTAAGCGAGATTGCACCAATTTGGAGGTAAAAAATGAAATCAAGAACACATACAAGAGTTGTGGGCTCATGGGATTCCAGAAATGCGTTGTGCACGGAGTCTACGTCCACATGCAGCAGGTAGCCACCGTCGATGTTCATCTGGCCAAGGGCAATGTTGAATTGCGGTCCTTGGTGCGCGGGCGATCACCGCAATTAGGGTTCAACACTTTATCCCTAATGAATATCGCAGGCTAACGCAAATATTCCTTGATGGGTAAGCGCTAACGCGGGTATGATTCTCGGGTTGTGATTGCGCTACTGTTATGAGGGCACAATCAAAACTCAACAAGTTAAATCGCCAGAGTCAACGTCGTCCAAGACTGGACGGCTAACAAAGAATCACTGCAGAAAGAGGAGGGCCAAATGTTGAATCGTCAGTGGATGCGAAGGCTAGTGCCTAGTCTTGTATGTGCGGTATGGATGACCGTCTTGCTCTCGGCAGGGGCTTTTGCCCAATCCGACAAGAGTACGATCGGCGGGTTTATTAAAGACGCGTCGGGAGCTGTTGTGCCCGGTGCCAAAGTTGTCCTGACCAACGAAGCGACGGGTGAGAATTATCAAGCGACCGCGGACACGCAGGGCCACTACACTGTTCCCAATTTGACCGCGGGCAGCTACACCTTGACCGTGGAAGTAAAAGGCTTCAAGAAATATGTCAGCACGGACAATACGTTGTCTGCGAACACCACGCTGTCCCTGGACGCGCCCCTGACCATCGGCGAGGCGACCGAAGAGGTGACTGTATCGGCAACGGCGCAGGTATTGCAGACGGAGTCAGCAGCCGTACAGCAGGAGATTACTGGCCAGCAGGTCAGCGATCAGGAACTGAATGGGCGAAATCCGCTCTACATGGGTTCGCTGGTTCCCGGCCTCCGCAGCGGCTCGACGCTGGGCGATTTCAACTTCGCGGTAGGCGGAGGTAATCCGTACCAGATCAACGGTTCTCGCGTGCAGGATACGATGGTGACCTTTGACGGAGCTCCGGCCGTTCGTACCCGTGGCAACGGGGCCATCATTGGCGTTGCGAGCGTTGATGCAACCCAGGAAATCCAGGTCATCACTACGGACTATCAGGCCGAGTATGGTGACGCCGCCGGCGGGCAGATACGAATGGTAACGAAGAGTGGAACCAGGGACTTTCATGGTTCGGCGTATGAGTATCTACGCAATTCGGCGATGAACGCTAACACATGGGTTCGCAATCAGTCTGCTTCGACAAAGTTCGCCCCGCCCTACCGATACAACAACTTTGGATTCACATTTGGCGGTCCGGTCTGGATTCCGAAGATTGGCATGGACAGGTTCCGGAACAAATTCTTCTTCTTCCTGAACGAAGACTGGATTCGCTATCGCTTTACCGATTCGCAGACGCAGGCAGTACCTACGCTGAAAATGCGGACAGGCGATTTCAGCGAATTCCTGAGCACCGACCCGACTGTCAATCCGTGGTTTCCCGGTCACACAATTTACGATCCCGCGACGTGCCCGAAGGTCACAAGTGCCACCTGCGTGCCGTTTATGGGCAATGTCATTCCAAGTGGCCGGCTTAGCGCGAACGGCCTTGCAATTCTGAATGCGTATCCGAAGCCCACTCCCGGATACCTGAATGGAACTCAGAACTGGATCGCCCAGGCTGCGCACCCAATCAACCAGCGGAAGCAAGTCATCAATGTCGATTGGATCATCAACGACAAGCACAAATTGGAGTTCGTCCGTCAAAACGCGACCTACAACGAATATCAGCCGTTCGATCAGGGTTCAGGTTTGACCGGGAAGTACTTCATCCGTCCGAACCAGACGAATGTGCTGGCCTGGACCTGGACGATTTCGCCGACGATGATTAACGAGGCTCGTGCAACGCTCAGCCTCGATAACGTCTACATCCCTGTGAATACGGCCCTTGCCGGGTTCAACCGGCAAACACTGGGAATCACCTTTCCGTATATCTTCCCGGCATCACAAAAGGCCCAGCCTAACAAGATACCTACCGCTTCGGTTCAAGACAGCTTCTATAGCCTGGCTGGTGGTCCGTACCCTTCGCACTCGGATGGTCCGATCTTCACGGCGTCGGATAGTTTGACGAAGGTGTGGGGAAGTCACGCGCTCAAGGGCGGCTACTACCTCAACATTTCAGGAGAGAACGATAACGACCAGATCAACGTTGCCACCGTTCCTGGAGGCTCGAGCAACCAGAACGGCACGTTTGTTTTTACGGATAACCACGGTGGATTGGGCGCTACGACTGGCGCCAGTATGGCCAACTTGGCAATGGGCCTCGCCGACAACTATGCCGAAATCGGACAAAGGTCCCAGACCTATTGGCATGGCTTTATGGACGAGTTCTTTGTGCAGGATTCGTGGAAGGTAAACAGCAAGCTGCATCTCGACTACGGCGTGCGTATTTCCATCCTGCAACCTTACACGCCTGCGTGGGGAAATGCAGACTACTTTAATCCTGCATCCTACAATCCTGCCAACGCACCCGTCGTCAATCAGTTCACGGGTAACGTGACGCTCGGGACTGGCAATCCCTACAACGGCATGGTGATCCCCGGCTACTCTTCCTTCCCGAGTTCAGCAGCCAAACACGGTGTGCTTGGCGCTGAACCCAATCCCACAGATTGCGACGGTTCTTCGTGCGCCGCTCTGTTTGCTCCCAACTTGAAGAAAGGTTATGTCAACACATCGCATAACTACCAACCTCGTATTGGCATTGCCTATCAGTTGACACCGAACACCGTGGTCCGCGCAGGTATCGGGAATTTTGCCACCCGCATGGGCCTGCTGGACAACGTCTTCCCGGGCGGCAACTCGCCCTTTCAGCCAACTGTTACGGTCACTCCAGCGTCCCCCGTCAGTGACATGGTCGACAACCCGGGAAGCAGCCTGACCACCGGTATTGCAGCCCCTATTCTGGTCAGTACCCTGAACCAGAACTTGAAGTCCCCGCAACGTTGGAACTGGAACGTTACGGTTGAGCGACAGACTCCATGGAAATCGATGCTGACTCTTGCCTATGTCGGTGGCCGCGGACTCTATAACTGGCGAGTCGTTGACATCAATCAGCCCGCGGTTGGAGCCTTGGCGCAGTACCCTTCTGGCACGAGCCCGAACTACCTGCGTCCATATCGTGGGTATGCGGCGATTCAACAGGAGCAGAGCAACGGAAGTTCGCGATACTACTCATTCCAGCTTGGATGGAACCGTCCGTTCGCCAATGGCTTCCTGGTCGGCGTGGCATATACGCTGGCGAAGAGCATGGACAACAGCTCCAACTATCGCGATATCCTTCCCGATTCCTATGACACAACCGGTCTGTGGGGTCCTTCGGAATACGATACGCGCAACGCACTGGTGATCAATTTCCTTTACGCATTGCCGTTCTTCAAGAACCAGAATGAGACTGCTGGCAAGCTTTTGGGCGGCTGGCAGTTGAGCGGTAATATGCAATTCCAGAGCGGTGTTCCCTGCGGAATCGGAACAGGCAATGACACTGCCGGCGTTGGAGAGGTTGGAAGTTTTGGCTGTGGCAGCGAAGGCGAGTTCTACACGCTGAATGGAACGCCAAAATTGTTGAAACAATTTGCCGGATACCCTGGTCAAACCGGCAAGTGGTTCTCAACAATCAATCCAGATGGCTCAGCCATCTTTACGCCGCCGCCTGCAAATACCTTCGTTCATACGCCAGGTATTCGCGATTCCGTATATCAACCGGGCTTCCAGAACTGGAATCTCAATATGAAGAAGATGTTCGCGATTAATGAGAAGACTGGCTTCGAATTCAAGGTTGATGCGTATAACTTCATCAATCACCCCAACTGGGCCGGCCCAAACTTGAACCCAACATCCGGCACCTTTGGCCGGGTTACCTCAAAAACCACCAGCAACCCTCGCCAATTGCAAGCAGGACTGAGTTACCGGTTCTAAACTGGCAACAATAAAGCAGACCCCATGTGTGTGCCGCACGCGTGGGGTCTGTTCTAATTGCAGGGAACTCAAATCTGAACCCTCCGTGCGGCATCGGAGCGGCTGGAACTTTCAAAATGACAAGATTTTTGCGCTCGCTGCCAGCGAATGGATTGTGCTGCCATCTTTTTAGCTTGATCGGCCTTGTGGCGGTAGTTGCCGCCTGTTCGTCACCCGTTGCGGCGCAGACGATGAAAGCGCCGGATATTACCCAGACCCCTACTTTGTATGTAGTGCCATACGCGCATCTCGATACACAGTGGCGGTGGGAGTTTCCCCAGACGATCAGCGAGTTTCTGCTGAAGACCATGCGGGTGAACTTCGACTACATGGACAAATATCCGCATTACGTCTTCAACTGGACAGGAGCCAACCGGTACCGCCTGATGAAGGAGTACTATCCAGCCGATTACGTGCGGATGCAACAGTATGCCGCCGCGGGACGGTGGTTCCCGGCGGGATCGTCGGTAGAGGAAGGCGACGTCAACCTTCCCAGCGCGGAAGGCATTTTCCGTCAGATTCTTTATGGCAATAATTACTTTCGCCACGACTTTGGCAAGGCGAGCGCAGAGTATATGCTGCCTGACTGCTTTGGCTTTCCTGCGTCGCTGCCAAGTATTCTGGCGCACTCCGGCGTAAAAGGATTTTCGACGCAAAAGCTCAACGCGCAGTGGCAACCATCACCCAGGGTCGGAGGGCCGGGCTCACCGGAACAGACTCCGGAGGGCATTCCTTTTAATGTCGGGATGTGGCTCGGCCCGGATGGGAAGGGAGTTGTTGCCGCGCTGAACCCTGGTGGATATGGCAGCAATGTTTATGTGGATCTGAGCCAGGAGCCCACTGGCACACTCTCGGCCTCGGCGCCGCAACTGACGAGCGAGGAGAGCGCACGGTTGACTCCGGAGCAGCAGCGTTCTATTTCTATGAGGCAGCGATCACTGGAACAGAACTGGGTAAAGCGTATTGATATCGATGGCAAGGTAACGGGTATCTTCGCTGATTATCACTATGTAGGAACCGGAGACATCGGCGGTGCGACTCAGGAATCTACGGTCAAGCTACTTGAAGCCATCGTCACTAAGAGCGATACGGTACTGCCGTCTCCTCCGAGCACGGTGTTCGCAATGGGGCAGACACCTACTGCTGCAGCGTCCAGCGCTCCTGCAGTAAGGGTTGGGCTGGGCCCAGTGCATGTGATCGAGTCTGCTGCAGATCAGATGTTCAACGACATTACGCCGACGATGGCGTCTCGGTTGCCGCAATACCAGGGTGATCTCGAATTGATCAATCACTCTGCGGGTTCACTGACCTCGCAGGCGTACCACAAGCGCTGGATCATCAAGAATGAACTGCTGGCGGACGCAGCAGAGAAGGCCTCGGTTGCGGCTGCGTGGATGGGAGGGCGTGCCTATCCTCAGCAGCGCATCAATGATGCCTGGATGCTGGAGCTTGCCGGGCATTTTCACGATACTGGCGCCGGTACGGCGACGCCACGCGCGTACCAGTTTGCGTGGAACGACGATGTAATCGTGTCGAACCAGTTTGCGGGGGTGTTGACCGATGCGAGCGAGGCGGTCGCTTCCGGGCTCAACACACAAGTGAGCGGTGTTCCCATCGTGGTATTCAATCCGCTGAATATCGAAAGAGAAGATGTCGTTGAAGCGCACGTCGATTTCCCGAATGGGACGCCCAAGGCAGTCCGTGTCGTCGATCACGAGGGAAAGGAAGTGCCGTCGCAGTTTGAGGATGGCAAAGTTCTATTTGTGGCGAGCGCCCCATCTGTCGGATATTCCGTCTACGGGGTGCTTCCCGCCGAGGCAGCGAAGAAAAACTCCGGACTGAAAGTGACCGGCTCGTCGTTGGAGAACGATCGCTATCGCGTGCAGGTAAATGCAATGGGCGACGTGGCGAGCATCTTCGACAAGAGCTTGAACAAAGAGTTGCTGTCAGCTCCTATTCGGCTCGCAATCTCTAACGATACGCCGAAAGTCTACCCCGCGTGGAATATGGATTTTGATCAGGAGCAGGCAGCACCACGCGCATATGTCGATGGGCCTGCCCAGATACGGATCAAGGAGGATGGTCCGGTACGTGTCTCGCTCGAAGTGACGCGCGAGGCCGAAGGTTCGAAGTTTGTTCAGACAGTAAGCCTCTCGGCTGGGGATGCGGGCAATCGAGTGGAGTTCGCTAATGCGATTGACTGGAGAACGCTGGCGGCAAATCTCAAGGCGACGTTGCCTCTGAGTGCGAGCAATCCAAATGCAACTTACAACTGGGAGGTCGGAACCATCCAGCGATCGAATGCGCAGGAGCGTCAGTTTGAGGTTGCATCGCATCGCTGGATTGATCTGTCTGATAAGGGCGGCAGCTTCGGGACGACCATTCTGACGGACTGCAAGAATGGGTCTGACAAACCGAATGACAATACGCTGCGGTTGACGTTGTTGCGGACGCCGGGCATATCGCCTCCGGCCAATGGCAGGCCCGCGACGTACACCGATCAAGCGAATCAGGATTGGGGTCATCACGAATTTTCTTTTGGACTGATTGGTCACGCTGGCAGTTGGCAGCAGTCTCAAACGGATTGGCAGGCATATCGGTTGAACGACCCGCTTATTGCGTTTCAGACGACGAAGCATGCCGGCAAACTGGGTGGTAGTTTCTCACTTATCCATCTGAGTAACCCCCGGATTCGAGTGCTCGCGCTGAAGAAAGCTGAGGCAAGCGACGAGGTGGTTCTGCGCATGGTTGAGCTCGATGGTAAGCCAGCCGAGAATGTTCGGGTTTCGTTTGCCGGACCTGTTGCAGCGGCTCGTGAGATCAATGCTCAGGAGCAGCCGGTCGGGTCGGCAAATGTCAGCGGTGGTGAGCTTGTGACTTCGTTCACGGCTTATCAGCCGAGGACGTTTGCGGTCCGTCCTGGCGCGCCCGGCACCAAGCTGCAGTCAATCCACTCTCAGCCCGTAGCCCTGCATTACGACCTT
This sequence comes from Occallatibacter sp., assembly GCA_035945795.1. Lineage (GTDB taxonomy): Bacteria > Acidobacteriota > Terriglobia > Terriglobales > Acidobacteriaceae > Telmatobacter. The sequence goes on along the minus strand of DASYZU010000081.1, from coordinate 6,591 downwards.
GCCGTTGCGAGCAATGACGACACCAAGACCGTCGGGGGTGGCTTCGATGGTGAGGGCAATGCGATGCCAGCGGAGATGCTGCCTGCGGCGATCAACTATCACGACGTGGAGTTCAAGCTGGAGCCAGCAAAAACGGGAGTGCCAAACGCAGTTGTTGCGAGGGGGCAGACAATTCCCTTACCTGCGGGGCGCTTCAGTCGTATCTATGTGCTTGCCGCTGCGACAGGCGGCGACCAGACCGCTTCCTTTCTGGCCGGGACGAAGAAAGTCGAGTTGAAGATCCAGAACTGGAGCGGATTTATCGGCCAATGGGATACACGGGTCTGGAATATTCCAGCGGAGCGTGACTGGGCAATCTCAGCAAATCACCCGACGTGGCCTCCTCTGGATGAGGCGGAGCGGGAACAGCGTCCGATTATACCGCGCTATCCCGAAGACTATGTTGGCTTGAAAGCGGGATATGTGAAGACTGCGGGCCTGGCTTGGTACGCTTCGCATCATCACACAGCTTCTGGATTAAATCAGCCTTATGAGTATTCGTATCTCTTCGCGTATCCGATTGAGATTGCTGGAGACGCGAAGTCGATTACGCTCCCGCTGAACGATAAGATTCGTATTCTCGCTATTTCGACCGCTGAAGAAAATCCGTCGATCGTACCGGTTCAGCCGCTGTATGACACGCTGGGCCGGACAGAGCCTCCACATGAGATGGAAGGTAAGTCTCGATGAATCGCAGAATCTCCAGCCTGCGGGCTTGTGCGTCGATCTTTACGTAGGCACTCGCGGCACATATGAAGGCGGCCCCGGTTGAAGAAGTTCAGCCGATATAAGGATCACCGATCATGACCGAGCAGCGATTCCGCCTGGCAAGAACAGCCATTTCCGCGACGTTCATTTTGCTTTCATTTGCAGCCGTATCCGGGATCAGCCAGCAGGCTGTCACCGCGACTCAGGCCTCAGCTCCCGACATTGTTTTGGAAGGTGTGGTTGTTGGCTCCCAAAACCAAACCTACATTCAAGTGCCGTTCAACGTACCCAACGGCACGGAGCGGGTAACGCTGACTTTCAGCTATACCGGCAAGGAGGAGCATACAGCGCTTGATCTGGGGTTGCTTGACCCCGCTCAGCTCCGCTGCTGGAGCGGCGGAAATAAATCCATGCTTACTGTTGGGCTTTCAGACGCTACGCCCTCGTGCCTTCCTGGACCGATTCCTGCTGGTTCATGGAACGTACTAATCGGGGTGCCCAATATCCGCTCGAATGCGCAATCGCACTACACTGTGCAGGTGTACTTTTCGCCCGGCGGTGCGGTTGCGCGCGAGCCTGCGGCATTGAGGTCGCCTCTCCGCGCTGGTCCGGCGTGGTTTCGCGGCGATCTCCATTTACACACCGGGCATAGCGATGGACAGTGCTCAAGCCAGACGGGAAAGATGGTGCCGTGCCCTGTTTTCTTCACTGTTGATGCTGCAGCCCGCCGCGGGCTAGACTTTATCGCTATCACTGATCACAATGCGACCTCGCAGTACGATGCCATGCGCGAGTTGGAACCTTACTTCGACAAAGTGCTGCTGATTCCGGGGCGCGAGATTACGACGTTTCATGGCCACATAAATTTTCTTGGTACGACTGACTTTCTCGATTTCCGACTCGGGGGCAGCCAGGTTCCCGACATGAATACCTTATTGAGCAATGCTGATCGTGTCGGTGGGCTCACCTCGATCAATCACGGCTCTGCTCCGAGTGGTGAGATCTGCATGGGCTGTGGATGGACGCCAACCTCAGGTGTCGATATGCGACTGCTAACGGCTGTAGAGGCGGTTAACGGAGGGAGTGAGCAGTCCGGAATCTCCGACGTTCCATTTTGGAATAAGGAGTTGGATAAAGGCTGCCGACTCACGGGGATTGGAGGCAGTGACAACCACCGCCCGATGCAGCCGCTCGACCAGCTAGGATCGATAGGGAGCCCGACAACTGTTGTTTTTGCCACTGAACTTTCGATGCCTGCGATTCTTACGGGAATTCACTCCGGACACGTATTTATTGATCTTGCCGGGACATGCGATAGGCTTCTCGAAGAGACAGCGCACTTCAAGGATCAGGTTTTCCACGCTGGAGATACTCTCGATGCGTCAATCGGAGAACATGTCGACTTTTCTTTGCGTGTGGTGGCCGCAGTCGGTGGAAAGATTCGTTGGCGAGAGGATGGAGAGGAAGTTGCTCAGACCGCTTCTACCGATGTCTCATCCACTGATCAGACTTTTCCCTGGCCGTGGGTAAGTGATGGCCACCGTCATTGGTTTCGTGCCGAAGTGGTTGGCGCAGACGGAAAGACCTGGCTGCTAGGTAATCCCATCTACGTCAACTGGACCGACTCGAATCCGTGCAACCGTCGGTGACTTCAAGCTGACAAGACCGCTATTTGTATTACGTCTCGAATGGTACTCTCGGTAGCCCAAGGAAAGCCGACTGGGTTTTCAGAGAATGTTTTCAAATATGGGATTCCCCGATTCTAGTTCCAGAATGGGTCGGTTATGAAGGGCCTGGATAACCTGTATCACCTAGATGGTTAGTTCTCGACTTGTCTGTTTCAGCCTGCATTCTGCGCTACTTGCCCCTTACCTTTTGATACGGCGGCTAGGGAAGATCCGACGATTCATGCGCTTGGAATTGCGATGCGGGTTCTGCGACCCTATTGGAACATGGGAAGGGGTGCTGGCTCAAGCTGCACGTCTCAATGCTGGACGACGCTGCGACCGGACCCATGTTGACCACTCCAACGGCAAAGCTCCCGTCGGCCAGGGGCTTCACCCACCTTTCCAGATTGCCGACCTTAGCTGCGAGGCTTGCTTGCTGAGAGTATCCTGATCGGTTGCAATAACTTCCTAACCTAATGTGAACCTTTCTTTCGTCGATCGTGTCATGAGTGGCTAGGAAAAGTGCGGCCTGAAACGAATCGACACGCAACTCCCACGTAATCGGGCTCGTAGACTCAGGTCAGGACTTCAATTCAGCTTGTCAATTCGATTGGTCGCATAGGCTAGATTTGAACCAGCAAGCATTGGATGTGGACCTCCACTTTGCCAACAGGCTTCCCAAATATGCGAAGAATCATGAAGCTGAAAAATTGGGGGTGTGCCCCTTGCCGTGCAAATCTCAGAATCACTAACGCAGGTTCGCTCCGACGAAGCTCCAATGCAACTTGGCACCTTTGGCGATCGGCGCCTGGAAGAGCCGATCGCCATCAAAATGGTTTGGTCTCTCTCTACCGCTGAACCCGATGCAGAACCAGCGGGGTGGCCGGAGGAAGGCGCAAGTTCGGATTTCTTGATGGATCCGATCCATCCGGCGGAGGTCCAATCGCCGGCCGCGGTCCCGCAGGCTCGGTGGGGTGCGGCATCTGCAATCGTGTATCCGTGGTTCGCTGGAGCTCAATGCGGTCGTCTTTCAATGTTCCCGAATAGCCGCTGGTCCCCACTTTGAAGGACACATTGCTGCCATCTACTTTGCCTTCCTCGATTGGGGTGCCTGCATCAACTCCGCCAAAGAAGCCACCGCCAGCACCTTCAACCGTTCCTTCAAGATTGGCCCCATTCTGCCGCAGAGTGTAGAGCGTGCTGTCATCGCCAGCTAGAGCCGCGAATCGGCTCGAAGCCCCGCCTGCGGCTGGCATTGGCCTCCACAGGCCGGTGATGCCAGCGCCGGCTGGCACCTCGCGTTCCCACACCGCAACTTGCGGACGCAGGGTCGCCGGCTTCGCTGCAATGGTTACGCTTGCCGGTGCGAGTCCAGGAGACGCCGCCTCAACGGTGATGCTCCCGCCAATCTTCACGGACTGGACAAGCGCCATGCAAAGACCGCAAAAGGCTTTTCGCGATGTGCCCTTGTCGGGTTCCTGATTTGTGGGGTCTCCATTGCCGGTGCCGATGAGTCTCCCCGCGCCGGTGACACGGAAAGTAACTTCGTTATCGGTGATGGGCACAACGCGGCCTTGTGCGTCGTGCACTTCTACGGCAAACATGGCCACGTCCTCGCCATCGGCGGAGATCTCCATGCGGTCCGCACTCATCACCAATTTTGCTGCGGCGCCTGTAGTCTCGCGTTTCGCAGTCATGACCACTTTGCCCGCCTTGAAACCCCGCGCCTCGATCGTGCCAGGAGCATACTTGACGTTCCAAGCCAAGTGCGAATCCTTCTTCATCTCCTGTGCACCCAGGCTCTGGCCGTTGAGGAACAACTCCACCCTGTCCAGGTTCGAATAGACCCAGGCCGCGATCTCCTTGCCTTCCATCCCCGGCCAGTTCCAATGAGGAAAGACGTGCAGAACAGGCTGGGCCGTCCACCAGGATTGGTAGTAGTAGAACGAGTCTTTAGGAAATCCGCAGGTATCGATAATCCCGTACTGCGAGCTGATGTTGGGCCACTCGTTCGGCGATGGCTCGCCGCGATAGTCAAACCCCGTCCAGACGAAGCCGCCTGAGAGCCAAGGCCGCGCATTGCAGAAGCGCCACCAGCCTTCAGCCGAGGCACGTCCCGTGGTGGTGTACGGATCGTACGAACCTACATAACCTTTGCTGAAATCGGTCACGTAAATGCCGCGCGTGCCGACAGCACTCACGGTTTCAGTGCCGATGACCGGCTTCTCAGGATGGGCTTTGTGATAGGCTTCTGCACCCGGGTCCATGTAGTTGTAGCCCATCACGTCGCACTCCACCAGGCCGCCGACTCCAATTGCGCGGATGGGCGCGATCGAAACCGGCCGCGAACCATCGTGCTCTGTCGCGACAGCTTTCATCGCGGTCAAAATCTTCAATCCCTTGTCTGTGTTCGCCTGGCCTTCTTCATTCCCCATGGACCACATGAAGACGCTGGGATGATTGCGGTCGCGCCGCACAAGATTCTCGAACTGGCTCAATCCCTCGGGGTTCGAAGACATCATGCGCGTCTCATCAAACACCAGCATTCCCAACTCGTCACAGGCATCGAGCAGTTCGGCAGTGGGAGGATTATGCGACGTACGCAACGAGTTGCAGCCCATCTCCTGGAGCTTGCGAATGCGGTAATACTGCACGGCATCCGGCAGCGCCGCACCCACACCGGCGTGGTCCTGGTGATTGCAGGTTCCCTTCAGCTTTACAGATTTGCTGTTAAGAAAGAACCCCTTCTCCGCGTCGAACTTCACGTCGCGAATTCCAAATGGTGTCTCACAGCGGTCCACGATCTCGCTGCCTGCTCTTACTTCCGTCACCAGCTTGTAGAGGTTTCTCTCCTCCAGTGACCAAAGGAGCGGCCGCTTTACCACCAACTCCTGCTCGTAGGTGTGTTCTCCAACTCCAGGAACGGATAAGAAAGCTGTAACTACTTTCCCCGTCTCCTTGCCAGCAGGATCGAGAACCGTCGAAATGACACGCACGTCCTGCGCCGTCACGTCGTGGTTCTCCACCTCGGTGCGGATAGATAGAGCAGCTTCGCCGGTCTTGACGTCGGCGGCCACGAAGGTTCCCCATTTCTTCACGTGAACAGGGTTCGTCTTCGTAAGCCAGACATGCCGGTAGATCCCCGCTCCTTCATAAAACCAGCCATCGCTCGATGTGGCATCCACGCGCACCAGCAGTACGTTCTTTCCACCAGGAGTCGCAAAGTCGCTCACGTCAAAACTGAACGGATCGTATCCACCGCTATGCCGGCCGATGTAAAAGCCGTTGAAGACCACCATTGTCTCGCGGTAAGAGCCGTCGAACTCGATGGTGATACGCTTGCCGGCATCCTCGGTCGAAAGCTCGAAGACGCGGCGATACCAACCCACACTTGTCTCCGGGTAGGTCCGTCCCAGCGGGTAAAATCCCTTGCTGGCAAGCGCGGGGTCTTTCTCGAAAGGCAGCTCAACAGCCCAATCGTGGGGCAGGTCGACAGACCTCCAGTCGCCATCGTTAAACGCGACATTTCCGGCAGGAAGGAAGCTTCCTGTTTTCTGAAATGTCCCGCTCCTTCCCAGTCCGAAGGCAAAGTCCTTGGCCGGGTGATTCGCATTGCCCAAATGGAAGCGCCACCCGAAATCCAGCAAAAGACGTTCCCGTCCGGCGCCTGGCGTTGCAGGTTTGGGCGTGGCGCCAGAAGGCATCGGGTGAGGCTCCTGCGCAGCAGCTTCAATTGCGGCTCCCACAGGGCCCATGCCCTGAGCCGCCACAGCGGCCGGTGCCAGCAGGCTGGATTTCAGCAAATCGCGTCTTGATAAGGTTTTCATTTTGTCTCCAATGATAGATTCTGAGAGCGGGATACGTGTACAGCGGTTGCGAACCCCTTGGAATTTTCATTTGGATAATATACTGAAACCCTCTCATAAGGAGTTTTCCCGGCGAGTTATACCGCCCGTTGACCGCTTTCGGGAAAATTGATCTGCATATGTGGCCGAAAGGTGGAGCGATTCTGCACCATTCTGGCCAAGGCCACGTTTTCTAGAGCCTGTTATTAACTTTGCAAGAGTTGCCGGGCCAGATTTGCGAGCATGAGGATGGCGAAGGCGAGATAGTGCAGCGCTGCCAACGTCTTGGCGAGGCGTTCGTAATCTCTGGCCAGACGACGGAATCGCGCTGC
>DASYZU010000080.1:0-29648 GCA_035945795.1 Occallatibacter sp. | reverse complement strand
AGCGGCTGGCCCCTCAAGGGGCATAGTGTCTCTGCAGCCCGGAGAACGGGCCGCAGAGACCAAAACCGGGGTGCCTCAAAGCCTAACAGACGACTCGAACCCGCCCACGACGGGCAACACAGCCCTCGCCGATGCCCTATGCTGACCGGCGCATTAAATAGGGCGCTTGATCAGAGGCTCCTTAATACTCACCCTCAAGATCGATATGGGCGCAAATCTCTCCCCGGATATTCTCTTCTGAGAGCTAGGCATTCATTCGATGAAGTTTGCTCCGGCTTCGCCGCCTTCTCAGGCGGCGAACGTGCAGACCATGGCTAGGCTCACACCGAAGGTGTTCTCAAAGGCAATTACTCTGCCGGGGCAGTGGATGAGCGGGCGAACGGTCCTACTGCGAATCAACTCATCAACGCACCCCGGCCAGGCGTGAAGCGATCCATAAGCGTCCTAGTCAACTTTTTCGGACGTGGATAGTTCGAGTTTCGCCTCTAACGATTCCGCCTTTGACCGCGCTTTACCATAGTCCACGAAATCCCGGATCATCCCCGCGGTTTTGCTGGCTAGCTCATAATTCGCGTGTACGTAGTCGCGATATGCCGACTGGTGAACCCTGGACGGCCTTTCATTTACGTGCTTGATAGTGGTGGTGAGCAGATCAGCCATTTCCCTGAGACGCGGGTCAATCTCATCAATCGCTTTCTGTTGCCACGGAGACCCAAGTGCTCGTTGGTCGCTGAGTTCCTTGCTCGTCCTCCCGAGCGCATTGATATGCTCTGCAATTTCATTGAGTTTGCGAATATGCGACTGCCAGCTGAGTTTGGACCTGGCAAACGAGTCGAGTGCGGCGGCATCATCTTCTGCCAGGACCGCTTCGCTCTTCGCCACATCCAGAAGCTTCGAGACTGCCTCTGAGTCTGCAGACTGCGCCGGAATCATCCGTGAACCCATAGCGAAGATCAACGCCAAGGCGGCGAGATAACCGAATCGGTATAGTATCGTTCGACCTTTCATCTTTCCTCCTCTGTGCGCTTGTAGTGCGCAACACACGCTTTCTACAGGAGCATTTGCATCGCCAACTCGCCGGCGCCGATAAACTACTGGAATTTATGGGGCACTGGAATCCTAAGATCCACCGCTTGTCCAAAGATTCACGCGCGGTGTCAGAATTCTTGGACAAATTCTTCGCGATCCGATCATCGGCAGGGCCGAAATCCTTCAAATTGCACAGGTGAGCTTTGGCAAGCTAAATGCACAGCTACATTACGTTGTCTAGCGAATGCGCATGCATTCGGGAAATAGGGGATTCAGGATTGCGAGGTATGTGATGGCGAAGAACGCGATTGCGAGTTGGAGCAATCCGGAGGTGATCCTCGTCGTAACGACTCTTCTCGAGAACCACACGCTGATGCTACACGCGCTGTTTCAAGCCAAGCTCAGTAAAGCGACGGTTCTTCTGGTCCACGTTATTCCGCCATCGTATTTGATCACCGAAGACAACTGTAGCGCGCCGTTTGTTCTGTCGAGTCCGACAGTTCCAGTTATCAGGGCAAAGTTAGACGAAGCCGCCAAGGAATTTCAGAGGGAAGGTATCTTATGTGAGCCTGTTGTCTTTAATGGACTCCCCGAAGAGGAAATACCTCTTCTCGTTAAGTCCAGGTCTGTGGACAGAGTCATCGTCGCCACCAGGAACATATCCGGCGTGGCGCGTTTGATTGAAGGATCTGTTGCTGAAAAGCTGATCGAAGTTCTGGAGGTTCCAGTCTGTGTAATCGGCCAGCGCACGCATGCAGCGGCGACCTTCGGCACTCCCCTCGGACGCGTCCTTCTGGCAACATCACTTCGTTCGACGAGTTCACTGCTTGCAAGCTTTGCGAGTGCGCTCGCTGAGATCAACCACGCGCATCTTACGCTGCTTCACGTTCTCATCTCCGAAGGCATAAGCGAACAGCAATTCGAAATGGCACAACTCGCAGCCCGGCGACGACTTTCCGCTCTAGTCCCAAATGAGGCCAGGCACAGGTTTCAACCCCTTTTTCTGGTCCGGGAAGGAGATCCGGCGACAGTCATCCTCGAAGAAGCAGATTCGTTGTCGCAGGACATCGTCATTCTTGGCTCTCCCCATTCTGCAACGGCCTCCCGGCTTCTCTCGAACAGCGTTGTCCATCGTGTCGTTCTCGAGTCGCATTGTCCGGTCATCACGATCAAATCCAAACCCGCAAATACTGCCGAAGTGGTTCACAGGGCGGCCAACATTGAGGCGATGTCGACTCACTCCTGAGTAAGCATCGGTACACTTTTCGCAAACAAGTGAAACGAAGGAGAGGCAAACATGCTTTGTGCAAATCCCGATTGCTGCTGCGACACATTCGACCTGCCGGGTGGGTCGTTGTGGTTGATGGAACTCGAAAAGCCTCGCGATCAGCCGATTGAACGTGAGGATAATGGGTTTCCGATATGTACTCTGCCATTGAAGTACTTTTGGCTTTGTGGCGAGTGCAGTCAGCGATTCGTCCTCAGCCAATGGACACCAACCGGTATCGTCCTTGCTCCTAGACGCAAACTCGTTCAACACGGCGTCGCGAGGCATGCTGAGTCTCCAAGCTCCAAGCCACCTATTCGCGTTCATGCCTCAGCCAGCTTCGAGGCAGAGTTTCAAGAAGCGGTCTAGCTGTCTATGGCCATGGATATCCGATGCATAAAGCTCTGCTTTACGTTCGCAGGTTTGATGAAACTGTCATAAACAGGACAGCATCGATCATTATTTCTGCTGGAATGTTGGCATCGTTAACCTCACTGCAGGTTTTCCATCAAAAGCCGACAGCAGACATTATGCTGCTGGTCGCAATAGGTGTTTCAGCGCTTCCGCTCCTGATCGGGACGATGCGCGAAGTTCTGCGGCTGAACTTCAGCGTGGATATCCTTGCAGTTCTCTCCATCGTTACCGCATTACTGCTCCAGCAATATTGGGTAACGGCAATCGTTATTTTGATGCTCGCAGGGGGCAAATCGCTCGAAGAGATTGCTACTCGGCGCGCATCTTCCGTATTGAGCGCGCTCGCCAAACGTATGCCCCAGATTGCCCATCGCATCAACGCGGATAGCTCCGTAGCAGATATCCCGACCGAGGCAATCGAAGTCGGGGACCGCGTGATCCTGTATCCGCATGAACTTTGCCCCGTGGATGGTCTGGTGCTGCAGGGATCAGGCGGAATGGATGAATCGTATCTAACTGGAGAACCTTTCTTGATAGCTAAGGCGCCTGGGACCAACGTGCTATCGGGAGCGATCAATGGTGATGCGGCGCTTACCATCCAGGCTACACACTTGGCGAGTGACTCCCGCTACGCCAAAATCGTCGAAGTGCTCCATGCGTCCGAGCAAAACCGCCCGAAGATCAGGCGACTTGGCGATAGGATCGGCAGTTGGTACACGCCCCTTGCTCTTGGGGTAGCATGCGCAAGCTGGATCTTCAGCGGACAGTCTGAGCGCTTTCTTGCGGTGCTTGTCATTGCAACGCCCTGTCCCCTGCTGATCGCGATTCCCATAGCGATCATTGGAGCGATCTCGCTAGGTGCTCGCTACGGAATCATTATCAAGGACCCTTCAATCCTTGAGAAGCTCGACTCGTGCAGAACCCTCCTTGTCGACAAGACCGGGACCCTCACCAATGGCAAGCCTACCCTCTCTGAAGTTGTGTGCTTGGGGCACTGGCCGAGAAAACTGCTACTGCAACTTGCTGCAAGTATCGAGCGATACTCGAAGCACCCCTTAGCGCGCGCAGTCCTCGCGGCTGCCAGCGGCGAAACCATGCCTCTCCTTAACGCGGAGAATGTCTCCGAGTCCCCGGGCAAAGGACTGACAGGGCGTGTGGATGGACACTCTTTGATGTTGACCGGTCGCGGCAAACTACCCCACGATTTGGGACTCGAGCTCTCTCCGGTCACCCCTGGCCTGGAATGCGTTGTCCTCATCGACGGCCGGCTCGCTGGTCTCCTGCACTTCCAGGATCAACCTCGACATGAGAGCAAGCCCTTTCTCAGACATCTTGGATCGAGCCACAAGATGGACAAAGTCGTTTTGCTCTCTGGTGATCGTCCTGCGGAGGTTTCGCTCTTCGCCGCCGGGATGGGAATCGCCCATGTCTACGGGGGCAAGAGCCCTGAGCAAAAAGTGGAGATTGTACGGGAGATGACCGCGCAAGCTCCGACGCTCTACATCGGAGACGGCATCAATGATGCGCCTGCCATGCTCAACGCGACTGCAGGAATAGCTCTTGGCGTCAACAGCGATATCACTGCCGAAGCCGCTGGCGCGGTCATCCTCCAATCATCTCTCGCTAGTGTCGATGAGCTGATTCACATCGGGAGCCGTATGCGTCGAATTGCGCTATTGAGCGCCGGAGGCGGAATGGCACTAAGTCTCCTCGGGATGGGGGCTGCAGCGGCGGGTTTTCTGACACCTATCCAAGGCGCACTACTGCAGGAGGGCATTGATCTACTCTCGATTCTGAATTCTCTTCGAATGATTTTACCGACAGGACCGCTCAGCGACTTTCGTGTGCCACCTACGGCAGCTGGAACGGAATTCTCGCAGGGGACAACTTCCAGTTTGGTCCGCGCGTGAACCCACAATGGAGGAAGTTCATGAATACGCGAACGTATCACGGACGACGTTGCTCGTGGTCCACGCCAAGGAAGCTCCATGGCCGACGACTTTAAAAGGCGAACCATTTTCGTTATCGCGGCCAGCTCGGCTGTTACAGTTGCCGCTACATTCATATGGATGGCGAGAGTTATTCTCCTGCTTCTCTTTGCGGGGTTGATTGGCGCTCTTCTTCTTTCAATTGTGACCAATTGGACGCAGCAGAAGCTCAAGCTCCGCCGGGGTCTGGCGCTGGCAACGGTGGTCGTTTCCTTCGTCATCTGCCTGAGTTTGGGAATCTGGATTCGTGGCCCCGCGCTAGCTCACCAATTCAGCGATCTCCAGATTGATCTTCCTTCCGCGGCGCACAAGGTTCTTACGGGCCTTCAGGCGCAGGGATGGGCAAGCTGGCTGCTCTCCCGCTATTCCGATCAGGCACAGCTATCGGACGGACTCTCATATGCGCTCACAAGAATTGGCGGAGTAGTCGTAACCACTGCGTCTGCAGTTGTTGGCATCTTCGTTGTCGTGGCAGTGAGCCTGTATGTGGCAGCGGAACCTTCTTCATACCTACGTGGGCTCCGTCGGATCACGCCGCTGGCCTATCGACCTAAGTTGGACCAGTGCTTGGCAAACGCAACCCAGATGTTGCAGTCATGGCTAATTGCCAAAGCCATCTCCATGGTCACTGTCGGGGCTCTCATCGCCGTTGGACTTTGGACACTGCAGATTCCGTTGGCTGGAACGTTGGGCATAATTGCCGGGCTGCTTACTTTCATTCCCAACCTCGGTCCGGTCATCTCCTTCATGCCTGCGGGATTGCTCGCCTTTGCTATCAGCCCCATGAAGGGCGTTCTCACACTCCTGCTTTTCTGCACGGCACACTTGCTCGAGGGCAACGTCATCACGCCTTTACTCGAGTGGAAAATTGTGACTCTTCCCCCGGCGTTGACTCTCGCTGTCCAGCTTCTGCTGGCCTCAGTCACTGGTGCAATTGGGGTAGCCCTTGCTGCGCCGTTGACAGCGGTCGCGCTCGGCATTCTGCAGGTCTTCCTGCCATCGGAATCTCAATTGCGCTATGACCTCTCCCATAAGCAGGCGGAGAGCTCCAATGCAGCGCGGATTGTGGAGAACAAATGAGGACATGCGGAGTGTTCCATGCGTGGTTTGCTATCCTGGCTGGCCGTGTCCCCTCTCTTTCAATTGAGATTACAAAGGAATGCCCCCTGCGGGGCCCCGGATGTTATTCCTTCGACGCAGTCCATCTTGGAAAGGGCCTTCTGCTCAGCAACCTGTCCGACTTTAAGGGCAATGAACTTGTACTGCCACTTCTCCAGGAGCATAATCCACTTCATATCTCTTTCGTGGGTGGTGATCCGCGAGATCATGGAGGCCGCTGGTCACGAGATAATGAGCCAAGCGACCCGTTATTCCCATCTTTCTCCCCCAGCACACACAGTCGGTGGTGGATCGGATCGCCGGAACAGGCACCGGCCAGGCCAACCTGCACCAAAACACTCACCAGCCCACAAGAAAGAAGAAGGGCGTCAAGACACTGGGAAACGAAAAAACAGCGTAATCAATTGAATTTAGGAACTTTAGATTGGTGCCGGGAGAGGGTCGAACCCTATGACCGCGAGGGCCAGCGGATTTTGAGTTGATCGCGAAGGCCGTAAGTCTATAATAAATAAGGAAAAGCGAGCGTAAACTAGGAATCGCGTAACTTATTTATTTATAATAGGTTAGCGCAATAAACCGTCATCCGGACAAACTGATGGGTGTACCGCTATTGTACCGAACCACGGAAATCAAACTATCAGCCAGGCAGTGCCGACGCATATCGAAACTTGAGACAAACAGTTCCCTGTCTGGTTACGGAAAGCGGTTTGGCATACCAATTCAGATGGCTTCAGTCATTCCTGGGCCATGAACCGCCTCCCTTTTGCATCCCCGAAGGTATGTTGGCTTGTTCCGTTGGCTGGAGTAAATCGAGTTTGAAGTCCCAATGAGCGTCTGGCTGCATTTTGCCAACGCCGAGGAATTTATATGCGTCGGCCCTGCATAAGGAATACTCTGCAAACTCGGGAGAAACCACAGCCCGACCGCATCCGGCGCGGTGCCGAACCGCTTCGCATTTCGATGCCTTCGCCTCAGCCTGACAACCTGTTGCTATAGAATTCTTAATGGAATTCATCAGCGCGTAACAGTCGACCTCAAAAAACAATTGGCAGAGCAGACCTCCTGAAACAAAATCCGGTGGGTGGGCGTTTATCTCGTCCCAGCCCGCGCTGACGCTTAGAGGTTGTTGATAACAAACCCTTTCAAGCTTGGAAAGGAAAGACAATGAAGTACGCCGGATTGCTTGTGATGCCAGCCGGATTCTTTCTCTCATTGGCCGCGATTGTGCTCTTCAAGGACCCGACGCAGCGATCGATGTTCGTCTTCTGTGGCCTCGCCGTCGAGGCGCTCGGGTTGACCGTTGCCGTCCGCGGACACATGTTGGCGCGTGGAGACAGCCGCCCATGAACCCGACCCTGCCTGTCGCTCCCGCCATGCAGCCCATCATGTCCGATGCTCTGTTTGTGCTTACTCTCGCACTGCTGCTTCTGGCGCCGCTGGCCATCGCCGGTGTGGCGCTCATCAATGCTGGTTTGGGCCGCTCGCGCTCTGCCGCGCAGGCGCTGCTGGGCAACCTGGCCATCGTGGCTGTTACTGCTATCGTTTTTGCCATTGTGGGTTCGGCCTTCGCCGGCTGCCTGCCAGGCGGCGTGAGCCACACCTTTCACCTGGCCGGCAAGCCCTGGAACTGGCTCGGTACAGGCCCGTTCCTGCTAGGTGGGCTGGGTTCGGCCCCGGCTCAATCACAACTTGCGCTCATTTTCGAGTTTCTGGCTATTGCTCTCGCCGCAATGCTTCCCTGGGGCTCCGGAGCGGATCGCTTGCGGATCGCCGCAGGCTGCGCAACTGCTGCGGTTTTGGCTGCTATCGTCTTTCCTCTCGCTGCACATTGGATCTGGGGCGGTGGATGGCTCAGCCAGTTGGGCGTGAACTTCTCGCTGGGAGCGGGCTTCCTCGATGCCGGTGGCGCTGGGACGGTGCATGTCCTGGGCGGCCTGAGCGCGATGGCGGTCATCTGGATTGCCGGTCCACGCAGAGGCAAGTTTCCCAAGGAAGGCTTCTCCACGGCCATGCCGGGACATAACGCGGCCTATGTGCTGTTCGGCTGCCTCATTTGCCTGGTGGGCTGGATGGCCTGGAACTTGGCCGGCGCAATCCTCTGGCTGAATGCGCCGCTAGCCGCGCTGCCCGCGACCGCGGTGAACACGGTGCTGTCTGCATCTGCTGCGCTGGCGGCTACCTTTGCGATCACTCGCATCCGCTTTGGCAAGCCTGATGCCAGCCTCTGCGCCAATGGCTGGATGGCAGGGCTGGTTGCCTCGAGCGCGTGCGCCGCGATTGTTTCGCCGGGCGCATCGCTGTTTGTCGGGCTCGTTGCCGGTATTGCTACGCCGCTGCTGGTCGAGCTGTTCGAACTCGCTCTCTCCATCGACGATCCTTCCGGCGCTGTTTCGGTTCATGCCGCAGCCGGTTTATGGGGGTTGATTGCAGTGGGATTATTTTCGCCACGGCTGGGGCAGTTCGTTGCACAGATGGTTGGAATCGCTACTTTGCTTGGCGTGTTTCTGCCACTGGTTTATCTGCTCTTCTGGCTGCTCAACCGCGTTGTTCCTTTCCGTGTGGACCCGGACGGCGAGCGGATCGGCATGGACCTGCATGAGCTGGGCGGCGGGGCTTATCCGGAGTTTGTGATTCACAGAGATGAATCGTACCGGTAGGAGACTGGAGGGAACTCTCCACCAGTGAGCCCGCAGGGGCTAAAGCCCGAGTCTTTTCTTTCCATCCAGCGGCGCGTTTCGAGCAGCGCAATTTCAATACTGTGCCTACTTCGCGCCGATCAGACGAATGCGTGCGGTGAAGGCTCTGCCCTGGAATTCGCTGAAGGTGCCGTACTGGGGTGAATCCACCACGTTGTTGACCACCGCGGGATTTCCGCTGTCGGTTGCGTTCTCCATTACGCCGCGCAGTCCAAAGTAGGCGCCGCGGAAGTGGAAACGCCATTCGAGCCCCGGACTGAAGTTGACATAGTCCGGAAAGCGTTGCGATCCAGCCGCTCCCATGACCTGCCGGTTGGCGTTCACCGCGGTGTAAGGGAATCCGGTGTGCCAGTCGAGCAAGTACACAAAATCCCAGCTTTTGCGGAGCTTTGGCATAGGCAAAGGCAGCCAGCCCCAGGAGATGGTGCGGTTGGGCGTGTCCCAGGCCAAGGGCCCGCTCTGTTGCGCGCCAAGAGGCGAGAGGGTGGGTATGTAGTTGAGCGTAGCATTGGTGCGAGCCGAGGAGCGGGTATAGGACCCGAACAGCGAATATCCGTTCGCGAATAGACGGCGCGCATCGAACTCGAATGAGTTGTAGTGGTCCAGGCGTTGGTTAGTCAGCAGGTAATTGCCAGAGAGCGACGCGGGACCGCTTTGATTCACGTAAGTAAACACATCTGACGTGCGCTTCTGCAGGAAGTTGGCCCCGGCGAAGATGGACCAGGGAAGCTTGTGCTCGACGCCAAGACTCCAGTTGAGGGCGCGGGCCTCGTGGAGTGAGCTGTAGTTGGCGGTGAAGATCGTCTGCTGCGGCGCGCCCGTCGGCGTCACGCCGTTTGCCGCGTAGTAGGTGTCGGAGCGGATACCTGCAAGCGCGCGGATCAGGTATTCCAACTGCGTGTGTTCGAAGTAAAGCCCGATTCCGGCGGACAGCTTGGTTGTGCCTTCGCTGCCTGGCGGCGAGTAAATGGCGGCGATGCGCGGCGAGACGAGCAGGCGACGGATGATCTCGTCCCAATCGAAACGCAGGCCCGGCTCAACCAGCAGCCCCGCACTCGGCTTCCAACGGTCCTGGACGTACGCACCCACCTCGACGTTATGGAGAGGGAAAGGCGCTGTCACGGGAAACGTGCTTTGGCGCAACAGCGTTCCGTCTTCGCGCAGATAACTGATCGGTGCGCGCGCGACACTCTCGTTGTAGCCAACATGGTCCAGGTCGAGGCCCAGTTTCAGATCGTGTTGCCCTGCCCAGTGGCGCGGTGGCAGATAAAGCGCCGCGGTTCCTTCCACGCGTTCCGAGCGCCCGGAGAGATTTTCGAAGTAGCTGCCTGAAGGAAGTTCCGGAGTGACCTGGTAAGGGGCATTGCCGTGCGGCTCGTAGCCGTCGCGGACGCGAACGACGCCGGCACCAAGGTCAAGCAGCGCGCCGCCACCGAGGCTCCATTTGTCGCGCAGATACGGAAGCCAAGCGATGGTGTCGCGCTTGGTGGTGCTCTGCTGCGGCGTGAGCGAGGAGATGCCATCGTAACGCGAATGGTAATCGTTGAAAAGCAGGCCGCCGGTGAGGATGTTGACGGGGGTCAGGTTGACCTGGACTTTCAAGAGGTTGCTGCCTCGGCTCACCGAGTTCGTATCGGCGTTGGCAGGAAGCTCAGCAATATATATGTTGTCGTATTCCACTTCCAACCCATCGTAGAACCACGCCCGATCACGCGCGAGGGGGCCGGAAAAAGTGAAGCGGGGAACGAACTTGTCAAAGCGAATGCCGTTTAGACTGCGGAACGAAGGGACGAAGTTGGTGGCGTTGAAGCGGAATTTGTTGTCGCCCATTCCTGTGTCAATGGCAAGCACTCCTCCCGTTGAGCGGCCGAACTCCACGGGGTAGCGGGTTGTCTCCGCGTCGATGGCGCGAACGGCATCGGGACTAACCCGCATACCGAGAACGCCGTTGACCGGAGAGCGGATATCGAATCCGTCGATCTCGTCGAGGGATTCCCATGTCTCCGATCCGGCCACGTGCACCTGCCCCGTCGCATCCTGCACCACACCGGGATTGAAAGGCAGAAGATAGCGGATGTCGCGGGAGGTCTGGTAGGGAATGTTGACGATCTCCGGCGTGTTCATGGTGGTCACGTCGGATGTCTGCTCGGGATCGATGCCGGGGACCGAAGCGGTTACGTTTACCTGCTCCTGCACTATCTGTTCGTGCGTGAGCACGATCCGTACGCTGTCCTGGCCCGGGTCGAGGTCGCTCTGAACGTCCTGATAGAAGCCGGGTTTGCCGGATCGGACCTGGTACGGGGCACCTTGGCGGGGAACGAAACTGCAATGGCCGTCATAGCCGGTCCACAGTTGAAGGGGGCTTTGTCCCGGCTCGAGAACATTGACCTGGGCGGCGGGGACGGCCACACCGTTCTCGTCGATAACCGTGAGGCGAACGGGAACCGTGAGAGCCGCCGGCGCACGAACACCTTGCTGCCCGCCTGCGACCACCGTGCTGAGGACCAGAAGCAGAGTGGAAATGGCGCGCTTTCTGCAATCAAAACGCGGCATGAAGATAAATCGGGACTTCCGTCCTGATTGCTGTCCCGCCTTGGCGTCAGTATACCGCCTGACTACTGATTACGCAGACGAGCACAGTGCCAGGAGGGACCCCGCTTTGTGCGGGCTGAATCTGGAACTGACGGAACGATCAAGACGGCTCAGAGGGAGAAGTGCTCGTTTAGGGACCAAAGGGGCTTGGAATCAGCCGAAAAGACTCAGAAATCTTGGAGATCCGAATAAGACTCGCGCAGAGCGCGTCGTTTGAACTGCTGTTCTGCATTGTCAGTGCGAATTCGAAGATGGCCATGTTCTCAGTAACTGTGGTCATAACCAAATCGATTGGTGCGTCCTGCATAGTGGACGTGGGCGCAGGCTTGCCGCATTCGCCGCAAATGACCATCCCCTTCAGCGGGTAGGCTGGGTCAGCACCAACATGCGGCGCTGCGGTTATTGCCACTCCGGCAAGTACCCGTTCAACAATCGCCCAAAGTGGCGGCGCAACGTTTGGCTCGTACTTACCCTCAGTCGAAACTCCCCGACTCGAATGCACGACTCGACCTTTGTAGAGAGGGCTGCGCAGTAACCCCGAAGCCGTATTCGTGCTAGCGCATGGCCTGCACTTGTGCGCAAGCCCAGATCGGTGATCCCATTCGATGGCCACATGGAGCCTAAATTCGATTCTACGAACTCAGCGGAGATGAGCGCAGCTTTGAAGACAGGTCAGTTTGGCGGCGCGGTCAGTCTGCCGTGACTGCTGCATCGCCACGAGTTTCGGTTGCAGGCCCTAGCTTGCTCCGGGTCGCATAGAGATACCATGCAAGCCATGCAGGAGTGGTCCAAAGGTAGAACGGGGAAGTTATCTGGACAGGCACGAGCACTTCGATTAATGCAACTCCAGCAATCAATCCAAGTGGCATAAGAGAGCGCCGAGATTCCGCCGCCCGATAGAGTCCGGACAAAACGGCCGGGAGCAACATGGATTCATCGGTAAACCAGCCAAAGGGCGTACACGTCGCCGAGACGAGAAGCAGCAGTAGCCCCTGATCCATCCAACTCCAGTGTTTGCGGTGCGTCCAGAAAAACCAGATCGTCCAAGCGCAAGCGGCGGCCTCGGGAAGAAACTGCAGCCACACTGCCTTGCGATCAGTGAGAAAACGAAAGGCCACGCTGAGGACAGGCACAGGCTCATTCAGCGCGCCCCCAGCATGCATCATTTGCGAGTATTGAGACCACGCATGGACGTCGAGGTAGAGCGAAAGTGCGCAGCTCCCAAGCAAGGCGGCAGAGAATCCCGCAATGATGCGGTAGGACTTCCGGCTTACTGCCCAAATGAGCACCACAATGGCAAAGGGCAGGAATAGGTGCGGCTTGATGGCGCAGAGCAACAACGCCGCCCCGGCAAGGTACGGCCGGGACCGGTGGAGGTATAGAAAAAGCACCACGCCGAGCAGAAGAAAGATGCCGACTTGTCCGGCCATGAGGCAGGCCAGTGCGGGCGCAAATGCGTAGCCCATCAGGTGAAAGCGATTGCCCGGGCGTCCGTTGAGGAGCCAAAGAAGCCATATCGACGCTGAAAGACAGGAAAGCAGAACAAGCAACCAAAGGATGAGTCCGGTCTTTGGGGCAACCATGCCGAGCGGTAATACCAGGAAGAAGGCGATGGGCGGATTGCGCATGACGAGAAGGGGCTGGTTGTCCTCACCTCCCGTGACGCGTTCCAAGCTCTGCACTGCCTCAATGTCATAAGGATTTGAACCGTTCAGCAATTGATGCCCGGCAGCCCAATAGGAGATGAAATCCCGTTTAGCGACGCTCTTGTTGCTAAGGCCAAAGGTCAATATACCGAGCACGAAACAATGACCCGCAACTACGATGCAAGCTGCAGCGAGGACGCGAAAGGGGCGTTTTCTCATTGGTTGGCTCCATTCAAGTGTCTCAACGCAAGCATTTGTACCATGGTTGGGATTTGAAGGCATATCTGGAAGTTTTGACTGACTTCGAATTCAATGCTGACAGGGATTATCATGCATCGACATCCCGTTTAATAGCCAGCGACGGTCTATAGCATTTTCGGAATTGATGTAGACCGAAGGCACTATGCTAAGTGGCTTTTTCCTCAAGAAAAAGCCACCTTTCAATGCTCTTAAAAAGTCTACGTGTATTCCGAAAATGCTCTAAATTCCTCCCGGTTCGCAGTCCAATGCGGCATGACTATAGAGTCCGGAGTACGAAGACTGGACAAGGGGCTTAATCCGCGGGGCCTATAGGCGCGGCTGGCGTTTGACCGGAGCAAATTCCACCCTGGTGTGCCTTCCGGAATAGTAATTGTCGTTCCCGCAGGAGCTGCTTCAAAGCGCTTTGCATCATCCGCAAAATGCATGCCCCGAAGAACCGGTTGGCGCCATTCCCTAACAATCCCAAAGCACATAACGCAGAGCAGAATCACTGAGACCGCTCTTGCGAAGGGAAGTCTGCTCTGAATGCACCATAAGATCGCCCATGCAAAGGCGAGCATGGGGAAAAACCAGTAGCGGCTTGCATCCATAAATGCCAAGACCTGCCAAGTGGAGTACCCAGCGCGGACACCAGCCATGGGAGAGAAGATCGATGCGGCCAGAAGCAGGTTGGCAGAGAGAATAAAAAGCTTCATCTCACAGGACGCCTTGAGAAAGCAGGCAACGAGGATAGCGGTTCCCCCGACAAATGCGACCAACAGAAAGATGGAGGCCCAAAAGCCCGGTTGGATCGCTAACGCGTTGCGGCCGAGCAGCGTTCCAATATAGACCTTGCTGGCGATTAAATTCAAAAAGAATGCTGGGCTGGCTCCTAGGACGGGGTAGAACCGAACGTTAGGATCCTTCATCAGCAACGCGCCCACCTGAACAACGGATGGCGCAGTCAGCGCGACGACCGAGAGTCCGGGTCGAGGACCACCACGCCTCCATGCAAGGAAGATCGCAATGGGCATAAGCACGATGCAGAAGGGGCCAGTCAGACCACAGAGCGTCAGAATGGATAAATCTAACAATTGACCGACTAAGCTGCGCGACTTGGATGCGACGACCAGAAGGAAAGCGCTCAAGGCCAAGAACCATTGTGCGCAGGTCATGATCGCGCCGATTTCTCCGTAGATTGGCAGCGCGATAAAAATTCCGGCCAGGAGAGCGCGGAAGCGCAGGCTTCCCCATGCCGAAGACCGTGCAGAGAGTAGCAAGCTGACTGGAAGAGCCTGCACGGCAACTGCTACAAGGGCAAGAACCAAGGGATCCCGTGATAATGGCACAAGCAATGCAAGCGAAGCGCCTAGCCGGGGTAGAGTTTGAAAGTAACCGTCCTGTGCGCGGAATAGTGCATTCCACGATCCAAACTCATAGGCGTTCGCATGCTACACAGATCCATCTTCATATCGGAACTGAGCGTTGAATATCACGTCCGGCCTGCGCGAGATAATCATCGCGCAAGCAAATATAAAGAGGGCGCCGTGCTGCCAGACGCGTAGTTCGAGGTTCGGTTCTGTGCTTGTTGTGCTGTCGTTTTCATTTGTTACCTGAGGGATTCTGAGCAGCCTGGATGTGGAACAGCAGCGTGGTCTCCTTTTTTGACCCTCTATGAATGTCGGAGATGGTCCGCCGCAGATACACCCACAGATAAAAAACTCCCATCGCAAGCAAGATCAGAGGAGTGGGCCGCAGCAACACTGCGGTTAGGATCTTTCCATACAGCCCTGCTGTGGAAATGTACAAATTGCTATTGAGAATAATAAGAATGGTCAACGGAATATCTCCTGTCGACACAATCCCAGCGGTAGTCACCAAAAGCGCAAGCCACCCAATCAGGCCGCTCTCGGCCCAGAGCATGGCGCAAGCCGGAACCGCGAGTAGCAGGAGTTTGGCATCGTAGGGGCGATGATAGGTCACCAGCATGGTTAGCGGCACGACCGCCGCGAGCGCAAGCCAGGTTCTCCGCTGCGAGAATTGGGACCTGAGAGTGCAAACCGACCAAACCAGCATGAGCGCTCCGCATACTAGATAGCTGGCCGGGTTGTAGATGCGCGGATCGTCCCGGAAGACGTAGATAGCGGACTGAAGGTTGATGATCATACTCGGGCCGCTCCCACTATTGGAGGAGCTGGGTCCGGGGTTTGCAGCCCCGCCGGGCGCCGACTGCGTCAGAAGATTGGAGTGCAGTTCTCCCATCCAATTTGGCGCGACGTGTGAGACCCAGAGAATGACCGGCAGGCTCAGCAGAACCGTCACCACGAGGGTTTGCAGCGCACGTTTCCGATAGACCCCGCCCGCCAACAGAAAAAAGAGCCAGACTAGCCCTGCGTCATGGGGCTTGATTGCGAGGCTGAACGCCAGACAGAGAATGCCAACTGCCGCATACCGCTCCTGGAGGAGACACCAGACGGCCAGTACGCAGAGGCCCACAGCGACTCCCGCAGCATTGCCTGTTGCAAAGAGAGCTTCGCAGTTGGCAAGAACAAAGCAAATCAGAAAAATGGCGACCACTGACGAATAGTTTCTCGCCAAATCCCATATGAGAAAAGCGGCAAGGCAGAGAATTCCTGCGCTGAGGACCATCCACAGCAGGTGCACCGGTCCCCACGGTAGCAACGCAAAGGGAGCAATGAAAATAAAAACAGTTGGGAAGTATACATTCAATGACAACACTTGTCGCAGCACGTCAGAGGGCCGCGAGCAGTCTCCCCCTTCTAACTGACACACACGCAGCGGCTCGCCTTCTTTGTAGGGATCGCTGTGGTGAAGCAGGCATCGCGCGCCGTAGTAGACGCCTTTGAAATCTAACATCCCATCAGGCGAGTTGTACTGCAGAAAAAAGCCCCACAAAACAGAGACCCCGCAACACATCAGCAGACAAGCCAGACCAATCCGCCGAGTCCTTGTCATCTTCAGCCTCTTTTTCTGTCAAAAACAGCGCGAAAGCCTAACAGTAAATTTTCACGGCTGCACAACGCCAATGTAGGACTGCCGGTTTCGAGCGGCACGGGTGCAAGGGGCTCTTGATTAGAACTTTCCGACCCTGTGGATGCCTCCAGGCCGGGAGTACGCCGGACATAGACCCACAGATAGAAGACGCCCATGATCAGCAGCATGAGGGGAATTGGCCGGGCCGTGAGAACCGTCAATATCCGCCCCGACAGCCTCACTGTAGATATGCGCAGGTTCCTTGTGAGGATGCCGAGAATGGCCAGCGGAATATCTCCGGTGCAGACAACGCCCGCGGTATTTACCAGGAGTGCAAGCCACCCAATCAGACCACCCTCGGCCCAAAGCATGGCGCATGCCGGAACAGTGAGCAACAGGAGCTTTGCATCCCATGGGCGATGATATGTGACGAGCAATGTAAGAGGAACAATTGCGGCCAGCGCAAGCCAGGCTCTGGCCCTCGAAAAGCGGAATCTGAGAGTGGCAATCGCCCATAGGAGCAGGAGTGGGCCACATACCAGATAGCTGATCGAGTTGTAGATGCGCGGATCGTCGCGAAAGACGCTTATAACCGATTGCAGGTCTATGACCGGATCGAGGTTGTGGAAACCGACGCTGGAAGTGGGTCCGGGGTCGTTGATGCCGCCGTGGGCCGAGACGGCAAAATTGGCGTGCCAGTCCTGCATCCAATGCGACGCGACCAGTGATACCCACAGGAGGGCCGAGATGCCCATCACAATAGTCACAATAAGGGATTGCATGGCGCGTTTCCGGTCCCCCCCCCTCGCCAACAAAAAATAGAGCCAGACGAAGCCCGAGTCATGGGGCTTGATTGCCAGGCTGAGAGCCATGCAAAGAACGCCAGCCATCACAAACCGCTCCTGGAGGAAACACCAGACAGCCACCAGGCAGAAGCATACGGCTATTCCGGCGGTGTTGCCGCCTAGAAAGATAACTTCGCTGTTGGCAAGCACAATGCAAATCAAGAGGAGCGAGACGGCTGGCGAAAAGCTCTCGCTTAAGTTCCATATCAGGAAGCCTGCAAGAATGAACAATCCGGCGAGGAGTGCCAGCCAAAGCGCCTGCGCAATGCCAAATGGGAGGACAGCAAAGGGAGCCACGAAGAGGAAGGTGGTAGGCAGGTTGATGCACAACGTAACGGCCTGATGCTGCTGAACAGTCTCCGATGGGCGTTCTCCGTGCTCGTCGCGGACAACACGCTCTAATTCGCTCACACTGTAAGGGTTGTGATGTTGAAGGAGACATCGCGTGCCGTAGTAAACTGCCCTGAAATCGGTCGTTCCATATTGATTCGGCACAGAGGAGGAGCCCCACACGATTGAGATCGCGGCGCTCAACAACAACGAGGCCAGACTAACCCAGCGTTTCACTTTCATGCTAGCCTCTCTTTCTGTCTGAAACTACGCCAAAATCCAGAGCCATATCGCCAGCTACCCCCCAATCGCGTAAATCCGGTTACGCGATGGCGGGAGCCGAGTGCTCTTGCTTACTGGTTCCCGACCCCTTGCATGAAGACGGGTAGAAGACGCTCCGCACATAGACCCACAGGTAAAAAATACCCATGATCAGCAGGATATCCGTAGTTGGCCGGTCCAGCACGACAGTGAGTATCTGCCCGGACCACACCGAGGTCGACAGGTGCAGACTCCGCGCAAGCCCGTCGAGGACTATCATGGGAGCGTCGCTGCACAACACGACTCCCGCGGTATTTAATACGAGCGCGATCCACCGAATCGGGCCACCCGTGGCCCAGAGCATGGCGCAGGCAGGAACCGTAAGTAAAACGAGCTTGGCATCGTATACCCGATGGTAGGTGACGAGGATGGTAAGCGGCACGATCGCCGCCAGCGCAAGCAAAGCTCTGTCCTGTGACGAGCGCGACCGCAGCGTGGTGACCAACCAAACGAGCAGAAGCGGGCCGCATACCAGATAGGTGGCCAGGTTGTAAAATTGCGGATCGTCGCGGAAGATGCTAAATGCCGCCTGCAAACTTATGACTCTGGCAAAGTTATCGGCGGCAACTGCGGTTGGACCAGGATCATTGATTCCGCCGCGCGCCGAGATGAACGTCATATTGGAGTGCCAATCCTGCATCCAATGCGGCGCTACATGAGAGACCCACAGTATGGCCGACAGAGCCAGCACCGCGGTCACCGCGAGGGTTTGCAGCGCTCGTTTCCTGTGGACCCCGCCCGCCAGGAGGAAATAGAGCCAGACCAGACCCGCATCATGGGGCTTGATTGCGAGGCTGACAGCCATGCAGAGAATGCCGGCCAGCACAAAGCGTTCCTGAAGGAAACACCAGGCGGCTACCACGCCAAAGCCGACGACAATTCCGGCGGTATTGCCTGTAAAGAATACAAATTCGCAGTTGGCGAGCAAAAAAGCAATCAGGCAAGCGGAGAGAACGGGCGCATACTTCTCCCCGAGGTTCCACATCAGGAGGGCGGCCAGGATGAGGCCTCCAGCGGTCAAAAGCATCCATAGCACCTGCGCCATGCCCAAGGGGAACATTTCAAGTGGAGCGATCAAGAGAAATGTCGTGGGCAGGTTTACATATAACGTCACTAGCTGGCGTTGCCGTAAGGTAGGAGACGGACTTTCCTCGCCCGCAGCCCGGTAAACGCCTTCCATTTCGCGCACGCTGTAAGGATTGTGGTGTTGAAGCAGGCATCGAGCGCCGTAGTAGACTGCCTGGAAGTCGGTGGGGCCTCCAGAATCTTTCCGGCCAATAGAGAACCCCCACAAAACTGAGATCGCGCCACTTAACAACACCACCAACAGACAATTCCGACGCACCTTCGTCATGTCCAGTCTCCCTTCTGTCAGGAACGGTGATCAATCTGAGAATACTACTGCTTTGATACTTTTCTGCCGTTGATACCGTCGGGAGGTACGCACTTGATTCCCCGCT
The DNA here is from genome assembly GCA_035945795.1 of Occallatibacter sp. Lineage (GTDB taxonomy): Bacteria > Acidobacteriota > Terriglobia > Terriglobales > Acidobacteriaceae > Telmatobacter. The sequence goes on along the minus strand of DASYZU010000080.1, from coordinate 10,707 downwards.
TGTGGACGACGAAGCAGACTGTGGTGGCCAATGGAGTGACTTCGCTCATGCAGGAGTCTGCAGGGTTCGCAAGAAGGGGCATGCCTTGATCTTCATCATAGCTGGGGGGTATCATATCGCCACCGACATGCTCAATAAAGTTCAGCTCCCGACGATTTATGGCACCTAGAATGGCCACAGTAACTTTCCGCCTAGGCGAGCTCTAGCGCGTTTGTGTCATTGTCAAAGGCACTAGAAGAACGCTATAGAAATGGTATGTCAGCGATAACAGGTCGACCGACTAGTCAGTGGAAATCGCCGAATCGGAGGGAGCCCGGGTAATTCATGTCGCGGAAAAAGGCTATGGCAGCGCATTGAAGGGTGGCATACTTGCCGCAAGCGGGAAATACGTGCTGATGGCCGACTCCGACGATAGTCACGACCTCGAGCATCTTGACCACTTCCTCGATAAGCTACGCAATGTTTACGACCATGTAGTGGGGAACAGATTCAAAGGTAGCATCCGCCTCGGAGTGATTGATAAGAAGCCATTCGCCGGTTGACAACCGAGAGATTGTGAATGGGATATAACTTCAACATGCCCGCTATTGAAATGCCACCAGATGGCTCGAAGCTTCACAAGCGGGAAAATCAATCTGCGATTCTCCTAGCCTGCGCCGGTAGCCTGGTGATTGCAGGTGCATTTGCGGGACAGATCATGTCAACAGCAATCACCGCACCAGGGGCTGGAGCCCATACCTGGGGGATGAGGATCTATGCCCTCTTGGGCATGATGTTCACCGCGATCATCCTTAGTGGCGCCGCCCTCGCTCTACCCGCCCAGGGAGAGCGTCCCGCTGATTCTGCCAAACATGGTGCTAGTCATCTGTGGCTGATTCTCACCGCGCTGGTTCTGATTCACAGTACTATGGCACTTTGGGTTTGCAAACCGGGTTCCGGCGGCAAGATCGATACATTCACATTCCAACGCGATGCCATCAAGAGTCTGCTGCAAGGCATCGATCCGTATGGCACAACCCAGGCCGACATTTACGATCCATACCATACGGCGATGTTCTATGGCCCCGGTGGAGTGGTCAATGGGCGTGTACAGGTCGGATTTCAATATCCTCCGCTGACGCTTTTGTGGGCGCTCTCGGGATACTTGCTGGGCGACGTGCGATATAGCTATATCTTCGCCGTGATTCTCTCGGCCCTTGTTTTGTTTGCGATCTGCCCCAACTCGCGAGGCCTTTGGATTGTTTCGGCTCTATTGTTCAGCCCACTCACCCTTATCGTCGAGTACCTGTGCTGGACCGAATCGTTGGTTTTGATGACACTGTGCGCTACCGTTTACGGGGCGGCGAGAAGGCGCTGGTGGCTGCCGATTGCTCTTGGTCTTTTTCTGGCCACGAAGCAATACAATTTGCTGGCATTGCCGTTTATCGGATATTTTGTTCGTCCATTTCAATGGAAGGCATATTGGAAGTTGACCGGGTGGTCATTGGCTGTCGGAATAGCCACGGTATTCCCGTTTGCGCTCTGGAATTTCCGGGGGTTGTGGCGCGATCTGGTCCTGTTCCAACTGGCGCAGCCATTCCGGCCAGACACGGTAAGTTTTGCTGTCCGGTTCCCGGTGATGATGAAGATTGGCCCTGTGCTTCTGGCGGCGTTCCTCGCATGGGCAATAAGCATGAAAATACGGAATGAAGCGATGTTCGCGGCGGCATACGGAGTTGCCCTGCTGCTGTTTTTTTCGACGAGCAAGCAGGCATGCACTAACTATTATTTCCTGATCGGAGAGGCGTTTTTCCTGGCGGTTGCGGCACTGCATTTAGGGCTGCGCCCTCATTCGCGGCAAGTGTCTCTATCGATTATCTCGGCTGCGGGACCCATGGAGTTGCGCAGCGTGGGCGCGGAGGACTCTCGCGCGGAGCCGCCCAGCGGTGTGGATGCACAAGGGACGGGGAGGTACCGCACATAGATCCAGAGATAGAAGATACCCATGATGAGTAGGATAAGCGGGACTGGCCGGGTGAACACGACAGCAAGAAGCTGGCCGGGTAGTCCCGGAGTCGACTCTCGCAGGTGGATGCTGTAGACGGCCAGAAGCCGCGCGGGAAGAACCCCGGTGAATACAGCACCAACGCCGGTGAATGCGAAAGCAAACCGTTTAGTCAGGCCCCCTTGGGCCCAGAGCATTGCAAAGGCGGGAAAAGTAAGCAGCAAGAGCCTAGTATCGTGGGTGCGGTGATAGAGCGGAAGCATGGAGAGGGGCGCTATGGCCGCGAGGCCCAGCCATGCACTCTCCTGAGAAGATTGTCTGCGAAAAATGGCGACGGCCCAAATGAACAGGAGAGGTGCGCACACGAAGTAGGTGGCCAAGTTGTAGAAGCGAGGATTATCTCGGATGAGACTGAAAGCCGACTGCAGATCAATGATCAGGGCGCCAGGAAATTGCGCATGCACTCCGGCCGGGCCGGGATCGCTCGGAGCTCCGTGCATTGAGGCCATCCGCAAATTGGTCAGCAATTCAGTGCTCCAGTGGGGAGCGACGCGGATGACCCAAAGGACTGCGGGCAAGCCAAGGATGACGGTCACTACCAATGTTTGTAGTGCGCGTTTCCGGAATTTTCTGCCCGCCAGCAGGAAATAGAGCCAAACCAGGCCCGAATCGTGCGGCGTGACGGCGAGGCTAACCGCGAGACACAGGATGCCTGCCGGGATAAACCTCTCTTTGACAAAACACCAGACGGCAATCACGCAGAAGCTAACAGCGATTCCCGCCGGATTGCCGATCTCCAAGAGTAGATCGCTATTAAACAGGAAGACACACATCAATAAGCCTGAGGCCAATGGAGCCCGATCTGCTGTCAGGCTCCACATAAGGTAAGCGGCAAGTATGAAACTCGCAGCGGTGAGGGTCATCCACAAGAGGCACGCAGAATCCCACGCCAGCATTCCGAAAGGGGCTGTGAGGATAAAAGCGGTGGGTAGATGTTCGTTCAGTACCACGACTGTTCGAAGTGCCACGGTATTCGGGGTGTAATCTCCGCTCTCCGTTTGGTAAACATGCAGCAAATCACTCTTGTCATAGGGGTCGAGGTTCTGTAGCAGGCATCGCGCGCTATAGTATGCGCCCCCAAAATCCGCCATTGAAACTGTAGAGGTGTGCTCCAGGGTGAAACCCAGGCCCAAAAACATCACGCATCCTAATAGAAACAGCAGCAAGCCATCGAGCCGCGCTTTTGTCATGCTCGATTTCTCCTTCTGTCAGGGACGCTGGTTTATCTCGGAATAATACCGCTGCATTAGTTTTCTGCCCGTGGCACCGTAGCGCGGCGCGCGGTGGACCCCCCACTTATGGGCGACAAAGTCGGCGGTGGTAGCCAGCACACCCAGGCCATACTGAACGCTGCGTTTGAAATTGATTGATGACGCTTCCTCAAAGTATTTCGTCGGGCAGGAGATCTCGCCTATCTGGAATCCGAACATGACGGCCTGTGCGATCATCTGGTTGTCAAAGACGAAGTCGTCGGAGTTTTCGAGCAAGGGAAGGGCCTCAAGCAGCTCCTTGGAGAAGGCCCGGAATCCGGTGTGGTATTCCGACAGCTTGACGCCGAAAAACAGGTTTTGAAATGCCGTGAGCAGGCGGTTGGCGACGTATTTATAGAACGGCATTCCACCCTTAAGTGCGCCTGCGCCAAGGATGCGCGACGCGAGGACCATGTCATAGACTCCGCTAGCGACCATGCCGGCCATGGCCGGAACAAGCAGCGGCGTGTACTGGTAGTCGGGATGAACCATGACCACGATGTCGGCGCCCGCGGCAAGCGCCTCGCGATAGCAGGTTTGCTGGTTGCGGCCGTATCCGTAGTTGGCGTCGTGGATATAAGTCTGCACGCCCAGTTTGCGGGAGAGAGCGGCAGTCTGGTCCTTGCTGGAATCGTCAACGAGGATCTTGATATCAACAACGTCGGAGAGTTCACGCACCGTCATTTCCAGGGTCTTTTCGGCGTTGTACGCCGGCATCACGACCGCAATGCGTTTTCCGTTGATCATGAACCGGTCTCCCTGACTGGATTCTATTTGCACTTTTACGATTGAGACAGTATTTCATTGGATGCGGGGCAGAAACTGCGTGTTCAGGCATTGCCCATGGGAGCCGACTCGCGGGTTCCTTGTTCAACTGCCGCAAGCAGACCTTCCGTTTCCTTTGATCTTATCTGTTTGTTATTGGTAGCGCGCTGGACATAGACCCACAGATAGAAGATAGCCATGGCCAGCAGGACGAGCGAGGCTGGCCGCGTGACCACAACTCTAAGCATCTGACCGAAGATTCCGTCTGTGTCTAGATGCCGGTTATTGGTGAAATAGATGAGAACCGCCAGAGGAATCTCGCCAGTCATCACAATGCAGGTAGTAGAGACGAGAAGGCCGAGCCAGCGAATCGGGGCACCCTCAGCCCAGAGCATTGCGCAGGCGGGAACGGTGAGCAGCAGAAGTTTGGCATCGTAGGCTCGATGGTAAGTGACAAGCATGGTTAGGGGCACAATGGCAGCGAGCGCGAACAAGGCTATGGCCGGGGAAAAGCGCGAACGGAGGGTGTTAACCACCCAAATGAGCAGGAGCGCTCCGCATATGAGGTAGCTAACCGGATTGTAGATATGGGGATCGTCACGGAACACGGCTATGGCTGCCTGGAGATCCATGACCATACCGCCTGTGCGTCCGCTGACGGAGCCGGGGCCAGGATTATTGAGGCCGGTGGGCCCCGAAATGGAGGCCATATTGGCGCTCCAGTCCTGCGTCCAATGCGGCGCTATGTGCGTAACCCACAGAAGGGCGGAAGCGCTAAGAACTACGGTGATGAGCAGAGCTTGAAGCGCGCGTTTGCGATGGACTCCGCCCGCCAGGAGGAAATAGAGCCAGACCAGACCGGCGTCATGGGGCTTGATGGCGATGCTAGCCGCGAGGCAGAGGACGGCGACCGTCACGAACCGCTCCTGAAGGAAACACCAGACGGACACCAGGCAAAGGCCTACGACGACGCCAGCCGTGTTGCCGGTTGCGAAGGTGAGTTCGCTTTCGACAAGCAGGATGGAAATAAGGAAGACGGAGACTCCTGGGGCATAGCTCTCCCCCAGACGCCAAATAACGATTGCGGCGAGGATATAGACTCCGCAGAGGAAGAGCAACCAAATGGTCTGCGCCGCCTCCCAGGGCAGTATCGCAAGAGGCGCCACAAAGAGGAATATGGTGGGCAGGTTTACAAAGAGCGTCACGGTGTGGCGATCCTTGAGTGTCTCCGATGGACGTTCGCCCCCATCGGCCTGGTAAGCAGCCTCCAGCTCAGCCACCTTGTAAGGATTGTGATGCTCAAGCAGGCACCGCGTGCCGTAGTAGACCGCCTGGAAGTCTAACGTGGGGGCCTCTGCGTTTAGCCCTATAGCCAGTCCCCACCAAATGGAAATCCCGCCGCTCAATAGCAGGCAAAGCAGAGCGATGCTTCGCGTACTTTTCATGTTGAACTTCATCCTAGGCGGTCTTGGTCACCCAGGAACCAGGGAATTGCCGAGATAAGAACGATTGCGCCGCAAAAACAACCGCAGAGGCGCTATGGCAGCAACTAGGTGATGGAAGAGCCCAACTGGGTGCTGATGATATTATAGAATGCAGTGTTGATGCCCCGGACCAGAGAGTCCATTCCAACGGCAGAATCGGTGGCAATGCGGGCAACCACCGAGCATATTCGACCAGGTTCTGACCGACCTCTTCCGCTTGCCAGATCCTGGAACTCCAGGACATAGAGATTGAAGAGCAGGTTGTTGATTTGATTCTTCTCTGCACGAGCCCGGCTCTTTCTGGCCGCAGCCAGAACTGCGGCAGTGAATCGAACTAAACTCCGTATTCCTGGGTTTATCGACCTTCCGGACTCTGAGCAGGCAGTAGAATCACTGGAAGCACGACCAGCATGAGGCTGCAAGAAGCAGCTCGCTGGTTAGCTGGTTAACGATGACCCTTGCAGGGAGAGGAAGTACCCAAGGCGGCCTCGGCATACAAGCTCTCCCGCAAAGGAGCTGAGGAACTGGGTTGCACCGTTTTACCGGCGCTACAGCAGTATGCACTAGATGTCGGCGGCCAGGGTGGTGCTGATGGTATTGAACGCGCTGTTGATGCCGCCTGCGAGAGCGCCCATGCCAGCTGTGGCACCGAAGGCGATCAAAGCAACGACCAGAGCATACTCAACGAGATCCTGACCTTCCTCGCCGTTCTTCAAGGCCTGGAACTTCAGATGGAGCTTTGTAAGCAGATTGTTCATCTGATTCCTCACCGTATATTTGAATTTCCCAGCTTCGGCTGGGTGGTTATGAGTTACCCGCTGTTGTTGGGCTAATTGGACAATGTGAATTGCGAGCTAACTTACAACTTCCGAGCCTACAACTTGCGAACTTATGAAATCAAGTGGCGGAAACTTTCCACCGCAAAACTGGTGTTGCGACACCCTTGACGGGGATAGTACGTTGCTGCGCTGAGCACAGCTAACGTACCTCCCCACCAGGGAGCTGAGATGCTGGGTTGCACCATTTTACCGGCGCTACAGCAGTATGCACTAGATGTCGGTGGCCAGTCTCGTGCTGATGGTGTTGAACGCGCTGTTGATGCCGCCGGCCAGAGCACCCATGCCTGCGGTAGCACCGAAGGCGATGAGAGCGACGACCAAAGCATACTCGACCAGGTCCTGACCTTCTTCGCCGTTCTTCAAGGCCTGGAACTTCAGATAGAGATAGGCAAGCATATTGTTCATTTGATTCCTCTCCGTGTATTTGAATTTCCCAGCCTCAGCCGGGGCAACAATCATACAGCAAGTCACGTGCCATTCCAAAGCATTCAATTTTTCCTTTAAAATCAATCACTTGAAAACCACTCCACGTGCGACCGTGGAAGGCGTTGTAAACAGCCGTTTACAGCGGGTGCGCGGTACAGACCGGCAGGGTATACATCACCCAAAAGTGTATGGCCCGGACGTTACCATGCAGGCGCGGGATTGGCGTTGCGAGAAAGATTGATCTCATTCGGAAAGTAGAATAGCGATCATGGCAAGCAGGACAGATGTTCCCTTGGCGAGGCCGGACATTGATTTCGCTGAGCTTTCGATTGCGACCGTCGGCGGGCTCGCGCTTGCACTCATCGCGATGTTCCTCTGCGTTGTGCCACTAGCCGGCAACATTACCAGCGGGCGCGACTTCGTTGTGTTCTGGGCCACCGGCCAACAACTGATCCACCACGCCAATCCATACGATGCGGCGGCCATAGGGAAGATTGAGCGCACTGCGGGACTTAACCCTGGGTACGGTATTCTTTTCATGCGCAACCCGCCCTGGGCGCTGCCGCTGGTGCTGCTGCTGGGGCTCATCGGCCTGCGGGTTGGGGCGCTTCTGTGGTCACTGGTGCTGCTCGCTTGCATGATGGTTAGTGCGTGGCTGATCTGGCTCGTGCATGGTCGTCCCGGCAATCGCATTCACTGGCTCGCACTTTCGTTCGCGCCGGCACTGATCTGCTTTTTCATGGGACAGACAGCGCTCTTTGCGCTGCTTGGGTTGGTCCTGTTTCTGTGGCTGCATCGCACGCAGCCATTCATAGCCGGGCTCGCCCTGTGGCTCTGCGCCCTGAAGCCCCACCTGTTTCTACCCTTCGGCGTTGTGCTTTTGGCCTGGGTTATCGTTTCAAGAAGCTATAAGATCCTGGCCGGCGTGGCGGGTGCCTTGACCGCAAGTTGCGCGGCCGCCTGGCTGATGGACCCTTTGGCCTGGAGAGATTACTCCAATATGATGAGCGCGCCAGAAATCGAAAAAGAGTTCATACCCTGCCTCAGCGTCGCGGTGCGCCTTTGGCTCAGCCCGCAAACGGTGTGGCTCCAGTATCTGCCGGTAGCGCTGGCCTGTGCCTGGGCTTTGGCCTATTACTGGCGTCGGCGCGATATGTGGGATTGGATGAAAGACGGGAGCGTGTTGATGCTGGTTTCCGTCTTGGCGGCACCCTATTGCTGGCTCTACGATCAGGCCGTGGTGATACCAGCCCTGTTGCAGGGTGCGTACTCTACTCGCTCCCGGCCCCTGTTGGCGGCTATTGCTCTTGTCAATATCCCCATAATGGCCGCGCTGATGTGCAGCATCAAAATTGCCGGGGTCTTCTATCTTTGGACGGCGCCAGCCTGGTTGGCGTGGTATTTGCTGGCGCTCGCCTCTCGCGGCGAACCATCGATCGAAACGGAGTCCTCGCGTTTGATCGTGGACTCTGACCGAGGGCCGGAGGATTCCCCCGGTGCGAGGGCAGAGGAGGTCCCAAGATGACCGGAGCGAGGCTCGACGGTCCGCTTTTGGCTTTGTTGGGCGGCGCTGTCTTTCTCTTGGTGGGCACCTTCCTGAAGAACGCCTCTTCTGCCCCCAGAAAAGTTGCAAGCAGGACGGATGTTCCCCAGGCCAAAGTAAGATTCGGGTTTGCTGACCAGGCGATCGCCATCGTCAGCGGGCTCTCGTTTGTGCTGGTCGCGGTCACTGTCTGCACGATACCGTTCACAAACAGCATCTCCGGAGCCCGCGACTTTGTGGTCTATTGGGCGACGGGCCAACAGTTGGCCCATCACGCCAATCCTTATGACACGGCTGCCCTGATGCAGATCCAGCATGCTGCGGGGCTTTCCACGAATTCGAGTGTAGGCTACATGCGGAATCCGCCATGGGCCCTTCCTCTTACACTGCCGCTGGGACTGGCCGGGTTACGAGTGGGAGGGTTTCTGTGGTCTATGGCCCTGCTAGCAAGCCTACTGGTTTCGGTGTACTGGCTCTGGCAGCTTTACGGACGGCCGAACAACCAGCGGCACTGGCTTGGGGCAGCATTCGCACCCGCCGTAATCTGCCTGCTCATCGGGCAGACGTCGTTGTTCGCGCTGCTGGGGTATGTTTTATTTCTGCGCCTGCATCGTTCGCGCCCTTTTTGGGCGGGAATGTCGCTGTGGCTGTGCGCTCTGAAACCACATCTGTTTCTGGTGATTGGGGTAGTGCTGCTGGCATGGGTACTGGTGTCGAAGAGCTATAGGGTTCTGGCCGGTGCGGCGGTTGCCGTGGCTGTGAGTTGCATGGTTGCGTACTGGATTGATCCGGCAGCGTGGACGCAGTACGCGACGATGATGCGCGAATCGGGAATCAATCAGGAAGCCATTCCCTGCGTCAGTATTGTGTTGCGGCAGAGGCTCAGCCCAAAGACGATGTGGCTACAGTACGTCCCCGCGATTCTGGGCTGCGGTTGGGCGCTAACCTATTTCTGGCAGCGGCGCCGCACGTGGGATTGGATCAAAGAAGGCAACCTGGTCACGCTTGTTTCGGTGCTTGTCGCACCGTATTCCTGGATCACCGATCAGGTGCTTGTGATTCCACCCTTGCTCGACGGTGCGATTCGTACTCGGTCTCAAATCCTACTAGTCATTCTGGCCGCTGCAAGCATTGTGATCGAAGCTGAGTTGCTCGGTGGGGTGATTTTGGCCTCGAACCTCTATCTCTGGACGGCGCCGGCCTGGTTGGCTTGGTATCTGCTGGCGCGCAACTCTGTCAGCGAGCCATCGATCGAAAGCAAGTCCTCATAAAATGACGATGGACTCTGACCGAGGCCTGGACCTTCATCCCGATGAGAAGAAGGAACGAGACTCAAGATGACAAAGGCGCGGCTCGATGGTCTGTATTTGCTGCTGCTGGGAAGCGTGTTGTTTGTTTCGATGGGTTCTGTTGTGGCACTCACAGGATCTGACAAGATGGAAGACTTCAAGTTGGTTTACTACCATGCGCGATGTCTGCTTCAACACGGCGATCCCTATAAACCAAGCAAGACCTTGCGTGCTTATCTGGTAGAGGGAGGAAAACCCACGCAATGCTCCGGAAGGCCTCTGCAAGATATGACGCCGGATTTGTATCCACCGACAACGTCGGTTTTCATCGCTCCCTTTGCGATGTTGCAGTGGGTGCCTGCGCACGTGCTTTGGATGATTTTCACTGCCGGGAGTTTTATCCTTGCCGCTTATTTGATGTGGGATCTCGGAGCAGATCACGCGCCAGTACTTTCCGGCTGTCTTGTCTCTTTTCTGCTTGCGAATAGTACAAGTCTGCTAATAACAGGAAATCCGGCCGGAATCGCGATCAGCCTTTGTGTGGTAGCCGTCTGGTGTTTCCTCCGGGATCGATTCGTCTGGGCTGGCATTCCGTGCCTTGCGGCCAGCCTGGCGCTCAAGCCGCACGATGCAGGCCTGGTCTGGCTCTATTTCCTACTAGCTGGCGCGCCCTATCGGAAACGCGCGTTGCAAACCCTCTTCTTTACTGCCGTCCTCGGTCTGGCGGCCATCATGTGGGTAACGCCCATCGCACCACATTGGATACAGGAGCTGCACTTCAATCTTCTAGTATTTTCGGCGCCGGGCGGACCCAACGACCCAGGACCTGCTTCCGGATGTGTCCATACCGCAGGCATGGTCATCAACCTGCAATCGGTCATCAGCATCTTTCGGGACGATCCGAGCATCTACAATTCCGCCAGCTATCTAGGGAACCTCTGAACAAGTTCCGAAGCCGCGCCAGTTCCGTCTAAGGAAGTAGGTGGAACGAGAACGCGATGCGCCAGATAACCTTTGCCTGTCAGCCGAGCTTTGAGAAGTATGGGCGGATTAGCCGCCGGGAGCGG
>DASYZU010000079.1:0-91931 GCA_035945795.1 Occallatibacter sp. | reverse complement strand
AGCGGCTGGCCCCTCAAGGGGCATAGTGTCTCTGCAGCCCGGAGAACGGGCCGCAGAGACCAAAACCGGGGTGCCTCAAAGCCTAACAGACGACTCGAACCCGCCCACGACGGGCAACACAGCCCTCGCCGATGCCCTATGTTGACCGGCGCATTAAATAGGGCGCTTGATCAGAGGCTCCTTAGCAGAGGCCCCATAGAGATAGGACACCTGATGCGGCGATTACTGCTGCTGTTGTTGCATCTGCTGCAGGTCGATGAAGGGGATGGCGGGTTCGGGAGGTTGCTGGGCGCGTTCGACCAATACGCTCCAGTCTTCGGGGATGGGCATTTTGCGGTCGAGAGCAGGAGCTGTTTCACTGGCTTCCACTTGCACGGCCACGTAAAGTTCGCTGTCGGTCCTGCCGCGGAAGATGCCGTGAGTGGGAGGGACATCGGCGTAATCGCGACCCACGGCGGTACGGATATGACGGTGGTGGGCGACGAGGTTGTTGGTGGGATCGAACCCTACCCAGCCGAGATGCGGCATGAGCGCTTCAACCCAGGCGTGGGTGGCGTCGGGCGTGGAGCGGTCATGGTCTTCACGGCTGCGGTAGAGGTAACCGGAGACATAGCGGGCAGGAATCCGCACATGGCGGAGCAGAGCAATCATGGTGTGGGCAAAGTCCTGGCAGACGCCCTTGCCGCTGACGATGGCCTCGTCGATGGGTGAGTCAACTCGGGTGTGGCTGGGCACGTACTCGAAGTAGTCGAAGAGCCGCTGGTTCAGTTCCTGCACGAGCATCAGCGGATCGTCGCGGCGGGTGACGCCCATCTGGGTAGCGAGCAGCGTGACGGCCGGAGTTCCAACGGCAAATGTCGACGGCAGCAGCATCTCCCAGTAATCGCCAGCTTCGATCAGGTCGTCCAGGGCACTCCAGGCATCAGGCGCGAGGGATCCAGGTACGTCGGGCAGCGGCTGTTGTTCGACGATCGACTCAGCCACGATGACGAGTTGGTTGTGTTCGCCGGGAATGTCGAAGTGCTGCACGTTGTTTCCCTGGTGGTCTCGATAGCTGAAAACGCGGCAGCGCGGACTGACCGAGAGCGAAAAGTTGAGGCAGTGCTGGCTGGAGTCGGAACGCGGATTCATGCGCGTCTCCATGATGCTCTCGCTGATGGGGTGCGAGTAGCGGAAGCGCGTCAGGTGCCGGATGGAATAGAAATTCATGATCGCTCTCTCGTGCGGATCTCCGACCTAATTGAAATGGAGTGCCGTCATTCTCTCAGGTGCTAAAGCCACTTTGCTATTGATGCAGTTGCGGCGCGGCTAACGCCGCGCCCTTTCAAAGCTCTTTGACATTCACTACCATTGAAACCAGATGCCCTCAAAAAGAGAACGCCTACAATTGCTTTCTTACACCGCCAGCGCGGATTGGATGGAGTAGTGGACATAGTAGCGGTAGATGAGCTCGTGGATGCGCAGGCACTGCTCGCGGATATTGTGCAGAAACGCCGCTGTGTCGCCGGCAAGGATTTCCGAGATGGTGGTGTAGCCCAGCATGGCGTGCAGGCGGCCAATGCCCGCGGTTAGCTCGTCAGGGGAGCGGCGGCCGCCGGTGTGCTGAATGGAATCGATTGCGGAGCGGATGGTGTCGACGCAGTAGCGGATGGCATGGGGAAAGTCGCGGTTGAGCAGCAGGAACTCGAGAATGCGATCGGGAACCAGGTCAGCGGTGTAGACCTGGCAATAGGCCTCGAATGCCGTGCAACAGCGGAGCAGGCCCACGAGCTCAAGGTATTGGTAGCCGGAGTGCTCGCGCTCCTGCGGGTGGAACAGTTCGGCCTGGTAGACCTCGAGCATTGTAGCGGTGGCGTAGGCACGCTCAAGATAACGGCCGAGGCGAATGAACTGCCAGCCCTGCCCGTGAATCATGGTTGAGTCGCCCACGCCCTGGAAGAGGTGAATGCCATCGACGACGGAGGCCAGGGTGTCGTTGATGCTGGAGCTGAACTGGGCCTGCGCATGCGGCGAGTGCATCTGGTGAAAGAGGCGGTTGAGCCGCTGCCACTGTTCGCTGGAGATTTCTTCGCGTACCTGGCGGGCATTCTCGCGGGCACCGTTTACACAAAATGTGACCGAGATATGGTTTAGGCTGTCGAAGACCAGTGCGCGGGCCATTGTCTCGAGGCCGCCTTTCCACTCCATGCCGGCCGGCTTGCCCAAAGAGGCCAAGAGCCGTTGCCAGCGCGTTTCCACGTTGGCGCCGCCGGTGTCGAGCATCAGGCTCATGGTCACGTCGAGCTGGCGCACGGTGTTCTCCGCCCGCTCAAGGTAGCGGCTCATCCAGTAGAGACTGTCGGCTACGCGTGAAAGCATGGTCGCACTCTCCCGAACCCGCGATCTGATTGCTATTCCAGAACCCATGTGTCCTTGCTTCCGCCGCCCTGGGAGGAGTTGACCACGAGCGAGCCCTTTTCCAGAGCTACGCGGGTGAGTCCTCCGGGCACGATGTTGACTTTGTCACCAAACAGAACGTAGGGCCGCAGGTCCACGTGGCGCGGCTCCAGGCGATTGCCGATGAGGCAGGGGGCGCGGGAAAAATCCAGCGTGGGCTGGGCAATATAGTTGCGCGGGTTGGCTTCGATCTGACGGGCGAACTCCTCGCGCTGACGAGCAGTGGAGTGCGGGCCGATGAGCATCCCATAGCCGCCGCTTTCTCCTACAGCCTTGACGACAAGCTTTTCGAGATTGGCGAGGACGTGCTGGCGCTCTTGGTCGTTAGCCAGCAGATAGGTTTCGACGTTGGGCAAGATGGGGTCTTCGTTCAGGTAGTAGCGGATCATGCGCGGCACATAGGCGTAGACCGCCTTGTCGTCTGCAAGGCCGGTACCGAAGGCGTTTGTGACAGTGACGTTGCCCGCGCGATAGGCATTGAACAGGCCTGAGCATCCCAGGGAAGAATCACCGCGGAAGATGAGCGGATCGCTGAAGTCGTCGTCGACGCGGCGGTAGATGACGTCGACACGCTTGAGGCCGTCGGTGGTGCGCATGTAGACGATGTTGTCGTGGGTGACGAGGTCGCGGCCTTCGACGAGATCGATGCCCATCTGGCGGGCGAGATAGGTGTGTTCGAAGTAGGCAGAGTTGAAGACGCCGGGCGTGAGCAGGACGATGTTCGGCTCGGGGCGGCCTTCGGGAGCGAGCGAGCGGAGCGTGGCCAGCAGCAGTTGAGCGTAGTGCTCGATGGGGCGCACGCCGTAGCTCTGGAAGAGCACCGGGAAGGTGCGCTTCATGACGCGGCGATTGGTGAGCATGTAGCTCACGCCGGAGGGAACGCGCAGGTTGTCTTCGAGGACCACGAATTCGCCGGTCGAGAGGCGGAGCAGGTCGGAGCCGACGACGGCGATGTAGACGTTGCGCGGGACCTGGAGGCCGCGCATCTGACGGCGGTAGTGCTTGCAGCTGTAGACCAACTCGCGGGGGATGATGCGGTCGGCCAGAATTTTGGCATCGGAGTAGACGTCGCGCAGAAAGAGATTCAACGCAGTAATGCGCTGTGTCAGTCCGCGCTCGACGCGATCCCACTCCTGTGCAGGGATAAGGCGCGGTAGCAGATCGTAGGGAAAGATGCGCTCGGTGCCTTCGTCGCGGCCGTAGACAGTGAAGGTAATGCCCTGGGTAAGGAACGAGAGGTCGGCAGACTGCTTGCGGCGCTGCAGTTCATCGGCGGGCAGACTGGCGAGAGTTTCGGCCAGCGCGCGGTAGTGCGGGCGCAGATCGCCGTTGGCTTCGCGCATCTCGTCGTATGCGTGATCGAGCGGATAGTCTCCGAAGAGGGAATCCAATTCCACTGGATGGCCGGCGCTCATGGGGTTCCGAGGGCTTTCCTTATCGCGGATTCAGGGGCGGCAGGGGAAGGGACGAAGGCCTGAAGAGAAGGTCGGACTTGGCCGTCCCGCTCCGGCTTTTCACCCATCTTGCCTGTACCCCGTTCTTTAGCTTTTAACATATTGGGCCTAAGGGAGCCATCAGGAAACGGGCAACAACAAAAACGGCGTGGCCAATCGTGACCACGCCGCTCGTGTTTGTCTTGCCCTGGCTCAGTAGTGCAAACCGGCTCTGCTGAGCATCGCTTTAGAACAAGTTCCAGAGGGACTGGTTGTAGACGGCGTGGTGGAACTGGACTTCTGAGCCTTTGACGATGGTTCCGAGCTCGCGCGGAGAGCGGTTGGCGGCGGCTTGCTTGAGGTCGGCGTAGCGGCCCTGCACGTCGTTGCCAAGAATTTCGCCAATCCACTTCGAGTCCTTGAAGTCGTCGATGGCCTGCTGGATGTTGTCAGGCAGGAAGCGTCCGCCGGCGCGGAGGTTGTTGGTCTTGGCGATTTTGCCGTCGATGCCTGTCTTGAAGATGCTGTAGAGCGCCAGGTAGGGATTGGCGTCGGGTGCGACGGCGCGCACCTCAGTCCGCATTGAACGGTGATTGCCGATGGGCACGCGAACCATGGCGCCGCGGTCCGTGGCCGAGGCGCGGATCTGATTGGGCGCCTCGAAGTGCGGATCGAGACGGCGATAGGCGTTGACGCTGGAGTTGAAGATGAGGCAGAGGTCGAGCGCATGGCTGAGGATGCGATCGAGGAAGTCCCATCCGAATTTGGAGAGCTGCTCTTCGCCCTTCTCGTCCCAGAAGAGGTTGGTCTTGCCCTTGGAGACGGAGACGTTGGTGTGCATGCCGCTACCGTTGACTCCGACGATGGGCTTGGGCAGGAAGCTGGCGGTATAGCCCATGTTGGCGGCGATCTGACGGCAAAGCAGCTTGTAGAGCTGGATCTGGTCGGCCGCGGCCACAACTTCAGAGTAGCCATAGTTGATTTCGAACTGGCTGGGCGCGACTTCGGGGTGATCCTTCTCGTTCTGGAAGCCCATGGCGCGCTGCACTTCAGCCGAGGTGTCAATGAACTTGCGCAGCGGATCGAGCGGCAGCACGTGATAGTAGCCGCCGGTGTTGATGAATTCGAACTTTTTAGTCTGGTGGTATTTCTGTTCAGCGTCAGTGCCAGCGAACAGGAAGCCCTCGATCTCGGTGGCCGCGTTCAGGGTGTACTGCTTCTCCTTGAACAGCTTGTTGGAGTAGCCCTTGAGCACGCCACGCAGATCGCCGGAGTAGGCGGTACCGTCCTTGTCGATAACGTTGCCGAAGACGAGCACTTTGCCGTTGCCGAAGACATCGGCGGGAACCCAGTAGAAGGCGCTCCAGTCGATGCCGAGGCGCAAGTCGCTCTCCTTTTGGGCGGTAAAGCCGCGGATCGACGATCCATCGAAGGTCAGGTTTTCATAGGAGCCAAGCAGGAATTTCTTATCGTAGTCGAGCAGGTGAAGCCGTCCCTCAAGGTCAGTGAACAGCACGGTGACAGCCTTGATCCGCTTCTCGTCCTTCAGATATTTCAGGCGCTTCTCGCGAATTTGATCGGTCGCGACGCGGCTGGTGCGATCGGCCTTGGCTGCCAGGTTGAGCTCTTCCAGCTCTTCATAGGAGAGAGCGAGGAAATTGCGATACTCAGTAGACATGGATCTCCTTTTTCATGATTCGTGGCGGAAAGGGTACAGCCCCGGCGTTCGAAGGCGCTGGTGGCTGCATAAGAACTCTTGAAGATAGGGTAAACCTGCCCGGTGGGGGGCGCGCAAGGAAATCGTTATTTTCCAACAGGAGAGGGCGGGTCAGGCTTGCAGTTTCGACTGCCAAACACAACAAAACACAGGTTTCCGGGGGCCGGGATGCCGCCAATTGACCACTTTGCTGGAGTAATCTGGTTTCTCAGGAGAATGTTGCCTCAATGTCCAAGCTGCACCGCCTCGTGCCCTCAATTCTGACTGTCTTTGCATTATTAGCTTTCGCTGTTGCTCGCGCCCAGCAGCCCGCGCCCCCAACCCCCGTGGAAGACTACGTTCGAGCCCACTACACCAAGTATGAGTTCCGCATCCGGATGCGTGACGGTAAGCGGTTGTTTACGGCGGTCTATGTTCCAAAGGATGAGACCGGCGGGCCGTATCCGTTTCTCATGGATCGCACTCCTTATAGTGTTGGTCCCTACGGTGAAGACAAGTATCCTGCGCGCCTTGGGCCCTCGGACGAATTTGAAAAGAGCGGCTATATCTTCGTTTACCAGGATGTGCGCGGGCGCTGGATGAGCGAGGGAGATTTTCTGGAGATGCGGCCTCACATCGACCAGAAGAAATCACCGCAGGATGTGGACGACGCTTCCGATACTTCCGACACGATCGACTTCCTGCTCAAGCACGTAGCGAACAACAACGGCAAAGCAGGCATCTGGGGCATCTCGTATCCAGGGTTTTATACGTCGGCGTCGATTATCGACTCGCATCCGGCACTGGTGGCGGCCAGCCCGCAAGCGCCCATGACCGACCTTTTCCTTGGCGACGACGCTTACCATGGCGGGGCGTTCATGCTCGCGGCCAATTTCGGCTTTTACGCTTCGTTCCGTCCACAGAAGAACCCGATGGCCCCCAGCCCCACGGTTCCCTTCGACTTCGGCACGCCGGACCGGTACCGGTTCTATCTCGATGCGGGGAACATCGCCAACCTCGACAAGCTCTACCTGAAGGGCTCCAACTGGCTGTTCAACGACCAGTTCAAGCATGATACCTACGACGATTACTGGAAGGCGCGCGACCTGTCGCAGCACATGAAGAACGTGCACTGCGCGGTGCTTGTGGTGGGCGGCTGGTTTGACGCGGAGGATCTTACGGGTCCGTACCGCACCTTTTATGCCATCAACAAATTCAATCCCGAGACGCCGACTACGCTTGTCGAGGGCCCTTGGGTGCATGGCGGCTGGTCGCGCGGAGACGGCAATCACCTGGGCGATGCGCAGTTCAATTCCAATACAGCCGCGTATTTCCGCGCCAACATTCAGTTTCCATTCTTTGAGTATTACCTGAAGGGCAAGGGCGCGGCGCAAGCCAAGGCGGTTGTCTTCGAGACCGGAACCAACGTGTGGCGCAGATACGACGCCTGGCCTCCCAAGGCCGCCACGCCGAAGACACTTTATTTCCACGCAGGCCGCAAGCTCAGCTTCGATCCGCCGGCAGAGAGCAAAAGCGAGGACGAGTACGTGAGCGACCCCAGCCACCCGGTGCCGTTTGTGGGCTACACCGCCGACACCGTGCCGCAGCGCTACATGGTGGATGACCAACGCTTCGCGAGCTACCGGCCCGATGTAGTGGTCTACGAGACTGGGCCGCTGAAAGAGGATGTAACCATCGCCGGCCCCATCTCGCCCCACCTCAAAGTGGCCAGCTCGGGCACCGACTCCGACTTTGACGTGAAGCTGATCGACGTCTACCCCGAGGACTATCCCAACCCGGACAATTCGCTGGATGGAAACAAGCGCATTCTCGATGCACCTCCATTGCACATGGGCGGCTACCAGCAATTGCTGCGCGGCGAACCCTTCCGGGCCAAATTCCGCAACAGCTGGGAGAAGCCCGAGCCGCTGACTCCTGGTAAAGAGACCGATATCAATTTCACGATGCCCGATCTCTTCCACACGTTCCGGCGCGGACATCGCATCATGGTCCAGGTGCAAAGTTCCTGGTTCCCACTGACTGACAGAAATCCGCAGACTTTCACCGATATTCCTAACGCCCAGCCGGAGGATTTCCAGAAGGCGACTGAGCAGATATTTCACCAGAAAGACGCGGCCAGTGGCGTCGAAGTTCTGGTGCTGCCGCAACAGTGAGAAGGAAACGCCAGAAACGAAGCTGGAAGATCGCAAACTTCAGGCTTCCGATCGAGGGGAGCTCGGAAGGCTCCCATTGATGTTGCTACTCGACGATTCTGGAGGCAGCGTTGTGCGCACTGCAATGGTCACGGAATTGGCTGGTTTGGCCTTACAATCTAGAGACAGCTCCACTTCCCGCGGAGGGATGGGTGAGCGGTTGATACCGGCGGTCTTGAAAACCGTTGTGCCTGAAAGGGCACCGGGGGTTCGAATCCCTCTCCCTCCGCCATAAAGTATTTATAATTAGCAATTTAGATGGAAAATTCGAATCTTCTGCACCTTTCCTGCCTAATTTGCGAGTATTCAGTTCTGAAAGGGACCAGAGAGCCTTTTCCGCTTAAGTGGGCAGCCTGGGAAATCGATAGTTTCTCCATCCGGGATTTCGGTAGCCCCTTTTCAATTCGAAAAGGGGACGAGAGAAAAAAGGTACGAAATATTCAAATTCTTCTCCACTAGCCGTCTATCCTGTTATAAATAAATGCCTTAATTTAACTTAGTTTGTGTGTGCCCAAAATGTGCCGACACTTCGAGCTGTAGATTCGACCAGTTTCGCATCTGCCCAAATTCCATCTATCAGGGCGCCTTACTTGAGCCGCAGGCGCGTCAATGCCTCCAAGATTGACTTAAAAAGCAGACGAGTGATCGCATTCTCATATGCAAACTGCAGTAGTTGCAATAGTTGACCACATTCCTACAGATTGTGAGATCGGACCGCGCGATGCGGAATGGGCGCAGACTAACACAGGTAATTCAAAAAAGATGAAGCCCACAGCTACGGAAATGAACGTGGAAGACAGCAAGACAATTGACCAGGACCGCGCGCTCACCTCGATTTTCGAGGAGCGCGCAGAGAATCTCAATCAGAATGAGCTTCGCAAATGGAGTGCAGAAACAGAGCGTGACCGCGCGCTGCTTGTGAAACTAAAAAGGGTCCGGCGCGAAGTTGCTAAGTGGCCCGCGAGGTTCGGGCAAGTCAACACTTCTCAGGATGGCCTATTTTGCTTTACTTGTCGAAGGCCACGCACTTCCCGCGCATGTGAAGTTCTCCCGTACCGATGCGTTTAACGTTGTTCGCTCGGATAATGTCTAAGCCCTGAGAATTGCAATGCGATATGCCAGAGGAATGCAGGATTGCTCCGAAGGTAGCGTCTCCAAAGGCGCTTTGGATCCTGCATTAGGCGGTGCATCCACTGGAGACCTGCCCGTTTGACCCAGTTGGAAGATTCGTGAAGTCGGCCCGTGTGAAAATCGAAGGCTGCCCCAACGCCAACCAACAAGGGAACCTGGAGCTGACGGAAATAGTGAGCCATGAATCGTTCCTGCTTCGGCGTACCCAATCCGACCCAAAGAATGTGCGGACTTGATCGGTGCACCTGGGCAACCAGTTCCTCCTCTTCTTCCGGATTCAGAGCTCTGAACGGCGGAGTGTATGTTCCGACCACCTGTAGGCCGGGGAATTTGCTTTGCAATGATTTACTCAGAAGTTCCGCTACGCCGGGTTTGCCGCCATAAAAAAAATTACGATAGCCTCGCTCCACGGACAGCTGGCACATGGCCGCCATGAAGTCCGGCCCATAAACGCGATCCATGATCTGATGACCCTGAAGCCAACCAACCCAGACCATCGGCATTCCATCAGGGGTATTGATCGCGGCGTGGTTGAGGATGCGAAGAAATCCAGGGTCACTTTGGGCTTCCATCACCCCATGAACCCCGGTGACGCAAGCGTACCCCGGATCGCCGTTCGCAATCCACTGATCCGACCGATTCACGGCGAGGTTCATATCGACGACCGAGATCCTTACACCAAGGACATCTGCATATCCGGAGGCGAATCTCAGCGGTTCGGTGAATGCTCCGGTTTGACGAGTTTCGTGACAAACTGGCAAGATTTCCTGTTGTCCGTCGATCGATTTGGAAATCGAATCAGTCATATTCCTCCATGCAAGGCAAAGAACAGTGTGTGGATCAGAATGGCCAGATCCATTGCGAAATTCCGATTCCGGATGTAGTAGAGGTCGTATTGGATGTTTTGATGGATTGGAAATGATCGATCGGCGCTCAGTTGCCAAAGGCCAGTGATGCCGGGAATCACTTGAAGGCGCTGGCGCTGCTGGGCGTCATAGCGCTCAACGATGAACGGCATCTCTGGCCGCGGCCCTACAAGGGACATATTTCCCCGTAAGACGTTGATCAACTGGGGCAATTCATCAAGACTTGCTCGACGCAGAATCCGCCCAATTCGAGTAATCCGAGGATCGTTCGATATCGTTGGGGATAGATCGTATTTGGGTGCTCGAGTGTACATTGAGCGAAACTTGTACATATTGAAAAGAGCTCCATTCCGCCCAACCCTCTTTTGAATAAAGAGAGCAGGCCCAGGTGAGTCCAGACGAATGAGCATCGCGATCACAGCGAGGAAAGGAGTAAGCAGAGCGAGAAGGATTGAAGAAAGAACGAGATCAGCAATTCGCTTGGCAATGGCATAAAGCCATGGCCTAGGTGGCTCCTTCAGGGCTGTGAAGAGCAGACCGTCAATCTCGAGTGATTCCGTACCGAGGTTTTCCTGCACGGCTGGTCCAGAAAGCATCGCGATGCCTGATCCGACCTGGTTTGCTGCGTGGGTGGCGGAGATGATCTGTTCCGAAGAGAGATTCGGAGTTGCGAGCAGGAGCAGGTCGACTCGAAGGGACTTGAGCAAAGCCGGGGTGAGCGGACCAGATTGCACGGGCACCGAGCGGCGGTGACGATACCCCATCGCCGGGATGCAGCCGGATGATTGCGCAGGGTTATCCTCGACTACGGCAACCGGCAGGAATCCAAGTCTAGGAGAGTGAAGGAGAGTCGACACAACACTCCTGCTCGTATCGCCGGTACCGTAGATAACGACGCGTTCAACGCCATCCACCCGTTGCTGCAATCCACGGACAACCATGAAAAGAATCTGCTTTTGGAGAATGAGCAAGGCTGGAACGAGGAAGATAGCGATTAGGAATACAAGCGAAGAAAGATTACGGTTCAGCAATAGGCTGATGATCAGCAAGAGGGTCAGCGACTGTGCTGGAATGCGAATTGCCCGTTCGGTCTCGCGGATCTGAAGCAATCCGCCATCACGACTGTACGCGCCATCTCGGTACTGCAGAAACACGGAGAGGAGTGCAAAGACGATGCCCAGTGAGGCAACTAGCCGGAGAGGGTGTAGGGGATGCGTCGTGAATGGAAGGAATGTGCAAAAATAGTTTGCCGCAAATATGCCGATCGAACAAGTGACGAAGTCGGCGGATACCTCGACTAGGGCCAATGTGTTCTTGAACATCGCTCTGGAGACCGTCTGCCGCTCGTTACGCAGCTCGGCGATCGTCTCAGAATAGAAGTTCGATGCGACAAAGTCAGGGGCCGCCATGCTCAATTCCCTTTGCGTTGCAAACTAGGATGGTGGTCAGAAGCGATGACAGAGACTCTTGCTGCTGCTGCAATGTTGATCGAGCCTGAGGCCTGTACCTCGTGGGTTTTGGCAGCCGACGCAATGAGTCTGCGATAGAGCGCGATGTACTGACTACCAAGGACCGGAGCGGCGAGCTGCGGGAGAGAAACCGGAGCCGCTTTCGGCACTTGGAGAGCAGCCGGGATGGCGTCTGCCAGAGCTTCGACCGCGTTTGGTTGCAACGGAAAAAAGTGGCAGTGCGCATCCCCAATCTCCCGGTGGGCAGGAATGTCGGAACACACGATGCGGCAACCAGCGAGGAGGCCTTCAGCGACGGGAAGCCCAAAGCCTTCGGTTATGGAAGGGGCGATAAGCGCCTCGCAGTTGAGGTAGCACCACTGCAACTCCTGTTCCGAAATGCCTTCGAGCAGGTGAACGCGGTGGCTGAGGCCGGAGGCAGACAAGAGCCTATTGATTTTGTTGCTTTCGGGCCCGTGAATTCCGACGATCACGAGCTTTGACTGCGGCTCAATTCGCCCGGAGCGCAATAGACAGTCAAAGGCTTGGATCAGCAGCGGTATGTTCTTGTTGCGCCGATGCTGCGCGATACAGAGCATGAATGGTTCACGCATCCAGCCTGGGATTGGAGATACATTTGTGGTGAGGGGCTCGGCTTCGACGCAGTTATAGATACGTATCGCCTTTCGCCAAACGGAAGACGGCGTATACTGTCTCAATCGCGAACTGGTAGCCTCAGAGACACATGCGATGGCATCCGCATTGCGAAGGCATTGGCGGAGAACAATTCGATTGAATATGAACTTCGGAAAGCCGAAGTTCTTTGGAATTTCATAGGGATACAGGTCGTGAAGGGTAACCACTGTGGGACAATGGAAAGCCGCCGCATTGATTGGCATGGGGTAGGACAGATGAACAAGGTCGACTTCCAGTTGAGCGGCGAGCGCGGGAAGAGCGTGATAGTACCAGAGATTCCGGCTGAGTGCCCCCTGGGCTGTGCCTGCGACATATGTCGTAAGCCGTACATCCATTCGAAAGCCGGCGGCTCGCACCAGATTACGCTGCCACGGCGCGACAACAATATGCAGCTCCGATATCTCCGGCTGCGCCTGCAAGCAGCGCGCCAAATTGAACGCATGGCGCTGGATTCCGGAGAGATTCGAAGCGAAAGAAGCGGCGGCGATCAAGATCTTCACGGTTTCGATCCCTCCTGGATTTCGCAAGGAATCACCAGCGGAGAAACGCGTCCGTTCTCTCTTCTTTCGACGTTGAGTTGTTGAAGCAACGGCAGATAGACAAGCAGGGTGACTGCACCATAGCCAAGGCGAGACAGCGCAAGCCCCTGCAGGCCCTGGTGACGCAGCAGGTCGATCATCATCAGCAACATTGCCGTTCTGCCGATCAGGCTGATGTAGGCCACTGTCCGGAAATGCCCAAGGGCCTGCATGGCGTAGGTTCCGGTGACACTGAGGCCCATGAGGGCTGATCCAAGGACGATCGGCGGCAGGATTCGCGCAGCACTCTGAGCTACAACAGGTCCGGCCCAGATCCGGATGAGGGTGTCACCGAAGATCAGGAGCATTGACGCAGCACAGGCGACCAGGATGAGGTTGCAAGCGAATGCTTTCAGCAAGGTTTGTTTGAGCACGGAACTCGGGATGGTGCTTGCGCGCCCGGAAAGATACGGGAAGAGAAAATTGAGGGCAGAAGCAGTGAGGCCAAAGATAGGATGCGAGAACTGCACGCATAATGAATAGGGAGTGACAGCCAGAGCACCAAGCCAGGTGCCCAGGAGAATTCGATCAAACTGTCCAAAGACGACACTACCCAGAGCCTGCAACCAAACGAAGACTCCGCGCTTCAACAAGATTCGCATTTCATTGGGCTGCAACCTCGGCCATAGAGAGACGGCTCCGAGAAAGTTGCGAAGCTGACGAAATTGGAGGTAGGTGCCCAGGACCAGAAATGCACCCGTGGCTATCAGGATGCTGACTGTCCGCTGGCCAAAGAGGGCCAGCAGCGCAGCGGCTCCGAGTGTGAGCAGCCGGACAGCTGTGCTGATCTGCACCGTGCCGCGGTACTTCTCAAAGGCCCGCTGCGCACCGACGAAGACGCTTTCAATTGCCCGCACAAGGATCAACAGACTGCCTATGCGGATTGAGACAAGACATTCCGTTGGTGACGTGATGCTTGAAACAGCAATATGCGGAACGGCATATGGGGTTGCGACCCACACGCAGATGGAAAGCGCCAGCCCAAGCACACCATTGATGCAGAGCATGCTTTGAATTGTTTGCGGCATTATGCTGAAATCGCCGTCCCCGCGCAGATGGGCAACGCGCTGAATACAGGCATCGCAGAACCCTGAAGCGATGATGCCTCCAGCGCTGATGACGGCTGTTGCTATCATCCATAAGCCGTACTCCGCAGTCCCAAGCCGATGCAGGATTATCGGCGCCACGAGGAGCATTCCGATGGGGTAAGAGACGTAGTCCAGAACACCATACCCGGCATTTGTCAGGTGCTTCTTCATGCAGCACCTCGTTTTAGTAGCACGGAGTGAAGGCGGCGCCGCAGAACCGGGAGAACTTCAGCAGCGATTTCCTTGCGCGGGTCCCCAGGAGCGATGGTCGACCAGTGGTTGCGCACCAGGACCAGAAGCGATGCAGTTGCGAAGGAAAGAAATGTAAGGAGCAGTGTGAGGAGAAGACGTGGCGGGAAGGATTTCTTTTCAGGAATTCCAGGAGGATCAATCACGCTGACGGTGGGAACGTCCTTGGCCTCTTCGATATGTGCCATCTCATACTGCTGCGTTAGGAGCTCAAACACGTTCTCCTGCACACGCACGCGGCGATAGAGATCAGTATAGGAGACGGCAAGCCCCGGAAGTTGACGTAATGGGGGGTAGAGTGCCCCGTATTCGCTACCCGCTTCGGAGCTGGCGCTCGGGCCGTGCAAATCTACGGTGGGGCGAGGATCTGACGGACCGGTCATTTTCGTGAGCTCACCCCGTAGACTCGCGATGCGGGCCTCTGACTCGCGAACTCTCATATTGCTGTCACCATAGATTTCACGGAGTGACTGGAGGCCGGATTGCTCTACGATGAGTTCCGCTTGCACGCGCGCGCCGGCATCGACCATGGCGCGAGTCTGCTCCTTGATGTCGACGGCACTGTTTTTGCTCGAGAATTGACTTAGCTGCAGCTCCGCATCTTCGAGAGCTGACTGAACCCCGTGCAGACGCTGCTCGATAAACACGCGCTCCCTGTGAGCAGCCGAAGTATTCGTCCGCATGACAAGCTGGTTCAACTCATCAAGATAGCCCTGCGCCAGATCACGAGCCCGCTCAGGACTCGTGTCTTCCACTTGAAGGGTGATGACGCCGCTCTTTTTGTTTTCCGTAATCTTCGTTATTCGGGCAAGGCGCTTTGCCGTGTCGACTCGATAGCGCTTCCGGTAGACATGCTGCAGATCGAAGCGATCAATCAGATGGCCGCCTACCGTTCCGCTGCGCAGGAGGTCAATGAACAGATCGGCAGAGGAGTGTCCGCTGGGGAGACCGCCGACGAGACTGCCTAAGGTCCCGAGGCTCCCGGAATGAGCAGCAAGCGCAGCAAACATCATCGCAGTGGGGTTCTGCTGGTCTGGTGGCATGATGCTGGTGACGGACTTGTACTGCTTTGGAATGGCGAACGCAATCGCGAAACTCACGAGCAGAGAGATCGCGGTGACCCGCGCAAGCATGTGGCGATGATTCCAAAGCAACTGCGTGCGTTCGGCCCAGCGCGGCCAGGGAGTCATCTGGAACTGCTCGTCTCTATCCAAAGTCGCGAAGGAGGGATCAAGAGTCATCGAGTGATCCTCCCAACCGAGCGATAGGAAGCCCGGTTAACATTGCGGATTGAAGTGGGCGATACAAAGAAAACTGCCAGAACCCGGTCGTCTGTTGCGAGTCGAGCGGTGTTTATGCAGAAACGAGATTCGAGGCACGAGAATGCGCATCTTTTTTGTGGATCGGGAAAGCCGGCGACTTGGAGAGTAATGGTCATTATGAGGTTTACGACAGCAAGCACGATTGTTTTTCGCGGTGCAGGCACGTCCTAGAGTGCTGCCGACGCCACGCCGGCAGAAACTGCGACAGAGGCTGCCAGCTGTCCTGTTATCAGCAGATTTCTCCAGAACATGGAACCGCCAATAATCTTCTGAGGCACGACGACAACATCCCCTGGGTTGAGCCGCGTTGAGAGAACGTCGCTATTAAACGCTCCTCCTGAGTGATGACCAACAACGGAGCCGTTTGCACGAATGATGAAGATCTCCTTCCGGTTTGCGGAAACATTCGTGCCTCCCGCATGGCTGAGATACCATCCGGCGGTTTTGCCGGGAGTAAACGTGAGTGCTGTTGCGTTATAGACCTGGCCAGTGACAAGAACGAAGCCTGGCTGTTTGGGGATGGTTAACTCGTCACCTGGGCGAAGTTCGATGTCAGCCGGAGTGTTGGCCCAGCTTTCGATGTCGGCGCTTATGTGAATAACCATGCGGCCCGTCGGCGGATGACTCTGCAGATCTGCGAGCACCTGATCTTGCTGGGACTTGATAAGCTGCAAGGCCGCAGCCGAGTTTGAACCAGAGGCGCCGGGCGAGAGTCTTGCTGCGGCCGAGTTTGCTTCGATCTGACGGACGAGCTCGTCACGGCTACTTTGCTCAAGTCCTCTGACCTGTGCTCGAGCGAGCACGGCACCCAACGGATAGGCGGTTGGCAGAAGACCTCCCGCCCTTCGCAATACAGAGCTGAGATGCTCGCCATCGTAAAATCCATAGCTACCTGGATATCTGACCTGGCCGCTGATTGTTATTGACTCACCAATATCACCCCAATTGGTGATCTGATGGATCGCCAGGATGTCGCCAGGCTTGAGGGAAACATCTTCGCCTGGACTGGTCCCAGCAACTGCCGCACCAATTTTGATTGTGGTGAGCTTTTCGGCGACTTGACGTCCATTGTCCACTTCATAACTGGTGAGGTCAGCACTTTCCTGGAGAGCGTCGCGCTTGAAGCCGCCTGCCATGCGCACGAGTTGCGCGGAAGTCATTCCCCGGAACATCGGGTATTCTCCAGGGTGCATCACTTCACCGCGAATCGTCACCACCGGCGCATCCACCTGATAGCGCCCAAAGACGTGAATGGTGTCGAAGGGCTGAAGGCCGATATTTGCATTTCCGATCAGGAGATCCGGTACATTGAAGTCGATGGTCTCCGCGTGCAGATCGGGAGGGACGAGCCGAACGATTTCTCCGTGAGCCGCAGGCTCGGGAAGCAGATCCTGATAACTGTGAATCACGTCGCTGAGCCGCATTCCTTCGGCGTATGCCATTCGGCCGGGGCGCGCAACATGGCCTACCAGATATATGGCGCGCTGGCTGTAGGGCAGAATGGGCTCGACCGTGATGCGATCTCCGTCCTTTACCTGAAAGGCTGAAATCACATCGCGTTCTGTGGCTGGGTTTTGCGGATTGCTACTGGGTAGTGACACGGTCTCGCGCTGTTGATTGGCATCGATGCGCTCGATCTTGATGTGGGGGAGTGAAGCTGCAGCCGTAAAGCCGCCAGCAGCGTCGATGACTACGGCGAGCGATGTCTCTCCTGATTTAAGCTCATAGATTGCCTGGCGCTTAACCGCGCCGAAGATGGCGATCTGGGGACCTGCGGGCGGCACAAGCAGCGTGTCGCCGCTCTCGAACGGAGCGCTTCCCTTGCGGACACCATGGAGCAGAAAGTCGTACAGATCGACTTCCTCGATGAGCATTTGCCTGCGGTAGTGCTGGAGCATTCGAAGCGAGCCAACAGCGGTGGGACCACCGGCGGCATAGAAGGCACTCAAGGGAGTCGCAAGTGAGCTGATGTCGTAACCCCCGGGACGTTGCACGTCGCCAACCACATAGACACGCACCGAGCGAAGCCCGGAGACTGTGACCGCAACCTGCGCGTTACGGAACTGTGGCCTGAGCACGCCCTCAATCAGGCTCTGCACTTTTCCCAAGGAGAGTCCCGCGACCTGGACAACGCCGGCTTCAGGAAGAAAGATGCGGCCATCACGATCGACAGTTCCGGTAATTGTCTGGGTGACGGTTCCCCACAGATCGATTGTGAGCTTATCTCCGGCGCCGACGATATAGTCAGGGCCCAAAGGTACATCGAGAGGAGTATCTCGGCCGGAGATTCCTCGCGCGGTTGCAGAGAAGACGCGATTCACGAAGACGTCAGACCCGAAACGCTCCAGACGAGGCGTCTCATCCGGAATCTGAGAGTAGAGATCATGCATTGACTGGAAATCGAACGGCGTCGGCTGATGGACAACTTTGGGCGCATCGGTTGAGGCATTTGCTCTTTCCAGTCCTCGCGGACTTTCCCTAGGACTTTGCTCCGTGCGATCGGGGCGCGTTGAAAGAGGAAATGTCTCTGGAGCGCCATTCACATCAATTCCCGGCATGCCTTCTCCTATGCTCGAGGCCGATCCGGGTCCGATTAGAGCGGCGCCGTCGTCCGTAGACGTCGATCGTTGAGCAAGGGGAAACTCATTCAGAGTTCCGTCGCCACCTACACCAGACCCAAGAGATCGAATTTCGTCATCGGACACAATTCCGCGGTCACGGAGACCTGTAGTAATGTTTGCGCGCAGGCTTCTGCTTGTCGAAATCTGGCGATAGAGTGCCTGATCAGAGATATCATTCGGATCAATCTCTACACCTTGCTGATGCATGCGGTCCGCCAACTGCGACTTCAACGCGATCGAGAGATCGGGGTTTTGCTCCAGAATATTGATGATTTGACTGGAGGAAAGAGCAGTTATGGGCGCTACGCTACCTGACCCTGTTTGAGAGTCGCGAGTCTCTCCAGAAGCTCGGTCCTCATCATTTGCTGTCGAAGCTGTACTGCCGCTCTGACCGGCTGCAAACTGCGCCGCGCTCTGAGCCGGCGCGGATGCGGATGGCACCTGGCTGTTTGCGTCGAGACAGAAAATGGCGAAAAATGGCAGCAAATGTGCCGCTGTGAATAGGGCCATTCGCAGAGTTCGGACGCGAGTGGATCTGATTCCATCGATGGATGCAGGGAGCTGCAGCATAGTTTTTGGTTCGTCGATTTTGAGTGTAAAGAGCCATGCCAACGACCGTGTCATGAGTTCGTCAGTGAATTGTCATTCCTTTGTTGGCTGGGGATCCCCCCGAAAACAGAGGTAGAGCCTGAGGCTCAGTCGTTAAGATTTTCGATGACTGAATCTTGCCGACGTATAGGATCAAGAGGACCATCGAATTAGGACAATGACATTGCGCAGACAATTTTCTGACATCTTTCTTGGCGCAGGCTGCTATCTCTAATTGCGTATTGCTCTCAATGAATTCAGAAAAGCCGCACATCATGGCCGCAGAAGCGATTCAAGGAGTAATTCCTCATTCGGTTGAGGTCAGTGTGACCGGGAGGCCACAAGACGCCCTCCTATTCGATATGGACTTGCCGCTGCGAAGAGAATTCTATCCGCTCGGATTTTCAGTTGAGATCATCACCAATGAGCCAGCCGTACTAGTGGCGGCAGGGGAAAGCTTCGGCCATGGGCGCTCATTGCGGCCGAGCACTCCATTGGAGATACGGATCGGCGTGAGTTGCAAAGGAGAAGTGCAGTGCCCGCCGGAGCCGACACGGCGTGAATACAACCATCTGTACTCCCTTGTAGCAGACATCGATAACCAAGCGCTTCTCGATTTGAAAAGCTGCGCCAATTTCGCCTGGCTTACCAAGGCGACAATAGAAAATAGGCTGTATTTTCGGTACAACTTTCTTGAGAAGATCGTGTATTTGTTGCTAGGTGCTTCGGTTGTGACTGATGTCCATGCCGCATGCGTAGGTATTAATGGGAGAGGCGTTCTTCTTTGCGGCGATTCAGGGGCGGGCAAGTCAACGCTTGCCTACGCATGTGCCCGCGCAGGATGGACTTACACCTCAGACGATACAAGTTACCTGATTAACGATTCCGATGTCCCGCAAGTCATTGGTCACTCCCATCGCGCTCGTTTCCGTCCTTCAGCAAAGGCGCTATTCCCGGAACTGGAGGGGCGAGCGTTGAGTCAGCGCCTGGAGGGAAAACCGTCGATCGAGGTTCCAATCTCAGAGCTTCCTGTCATGCGGACTTCGGCGGAGGCGAAGGTGGAGTCTATCGTCTTCTTGAATCGGTACCCTTCAGCGAAGTGCAGGCTTATTCCATTGCCAAGTGGAAAAGCTACAGAATTCTTCCGCCGCGATCTCTATTCCGCCGGCGAGATTCGCGCCAAGCATGAGAGGATACTGGAAGCCCTTTGGAATATCCCTACGTTCGAAATGGAGTATTGGAATTTGGATGAGGGAATACGAGCCCTTGAGGTTCTAGGGTTTGGGATACATGACTTGTTCGGAGCTACTGAGACGGGAATCAAAAACGGGAGTTGACGAGGCAGCGTGCGTTTTCGGCAACTGACCGATGAGATATCGATCAAGCGATTGCTCAATTACGTCTACGGCTCGCTTAGTTCCGCTGAGCGAGCGAATCCTGGATTGCATCTCTAGGGCCGAATCATGATAAATTCTTTCATTTAGGAGTTTCGTTATCGCCTCTCGAATACGCTTCGAGGACAGTTTCATGACTGGAAGGACTTCGGCAATTTGCAGTCGCTTTAGTCGCGCAGCAATTGCCGGTTGATCGTAGGCCAATGGGATTGCGATCATCGGCTTTCCAGCCATCAGTGTCTCAAAGACAGTGTTTGATCCACCATGTGTAATCACAATTTGAGCGATCCTGAGAAGCTCAAGTTGAGGGGCATATCGGGTCACCAGGGGCTGTCCGGGCAGATCAGCAAAGGACGCAGGGTCAAAGCGATTTCCAAGAGAGATTACCAATTGCGTGTGAAGGCCCTGGCAGGCCTCTGCGATCATCTGAAAGATGAGTGGTTGGACATTGCGCGTGGTCCCAAGGGTTGCGTAGATCAACGGGCGCCCATCCAGGCGGTCCCAGGGGAAATCCACCGATGGCCGTGCAGCGCTGCTTTCAAAGGGGCCCGCGTAGAAGAAGTTGCGGGGAAGCGAACTACGCGGGAGGTCCAGGCACTGTGGCAACTGTGTAATATGCGACAAGCATGGGAATTTGCATGGAAGTTCCCGAACGGGACCTAAGCCAACCTGGCGCCGAGAGCGGTCGAGCGCATGCCGTATCGGGCCACGCATCCGCAGGCAGGAAAGCTCCAGGAAGACACGCTGTACCCATGGCAAGCTGGTGGGGGAGTACCTGTAGCCGGAGAACCAAGGGAAGCCATTCCACCCGAAGTTATGAGGGACAGAAGTTGAAATGATGAAGTAGGGAATGCCGAGCATTTGAGCTACGGTCGGACCGCTCAATGCTACTTCATTCACAATGAGCGCATTCACTCCTGCGTCGGTAAGTGCGGGCGGGGTCTCCTCCAGAAAGGCTTGCACATCGTGAATGATGCGGTTGAGATTGAAGCGCAGTGTCGAGAGTTCGGACAATAGATCGAAGTCAGTCTTCGGGGGGTTCTTCGGTTTGGAATTCGCTCCTGCGTTGATCGGGATGAACTCCACCCCAGCCTGAAGGACGCGTTCTTTGATCTTAGGTTTCTCGAAGAATGTAACCCTGTGCCCTCGTTGCTTTAGCTCTTGCGCCAATGAAAGCAAAGGAATCAAGTGTCCAGTGCCGGTAAATGACAACACGCCGAAGTGCCACTTTTGGTATTCAGCAGGCATGCTTTGCCTCTGCGAATGTCGGCATGCTGACAATTCTGCTTCCGAGCCGAACCTCATTCCTACCAAGCACCTTTTCGGCAGCCTGCAGCAGATCGCTGACCGGTGCACGCAGCCAGCGAGTCACGCCACCAACCGAAAGAGGCTCAAGGCCTTGCCTCGCTGAGGGCGGAATCTTTCCCAAGACCGACTCCGAAGCGAGGTGGGTGCGGCCCGCAATCATTACGAACTCAACGTCTTCCATGGAGAGATTCTGTGTTCTGTCTGCAGCATTGATGCCGGTATCTCGAACCGCGATGAGGTCTGCCACACCGGATTCAGCTATTGAGCCCTCGGCATGTTCAAGCCGAAGGATTGCGGCCGGAGTGGTAGTCACCATGTCATATGCGACGCTGGCCGAAATACTGCAAGATTGAACTGCGAATCGAATCTCATCGAGTATGTCCCCATCGGCAGTGAGGGGAGAATCATTCCCGAGCGCCACGCGTTCAATTCTGCTCAAGGAGGGCATATCTGGGAGGGCGCCGAAGAGGAAGTAATTAGAAGAAGGGCAGATTATTAGCGATGCACTATGC
Organism: Occallatibacter sp.; assembly: GCA_035945795.1. Classification (GTDB taxonomy): domain Bacteria; phylum Acidobacteriota; class Terriglobia; order Terriglobales; family Acidobacteriaceae; genus Telmatobacter. The sequence goes on along the minus strand of DASYZU010000079.1, from coordinate 70,352 downwards.
GCGATCATCTTCGCGACGCCGTCGTCGTCGATGGCTAGACCGTGAACGAGGACTGTGCTTGCATCAAGAAGTCCAAGATTATCCAGGTCCTGGAGCTCTTCTCGCGCCCGCGCGTCAACTCCCTCACATGCATGCAGAATGAACGCGCGCCCCGCCGGCGTGGCAGCGCGTGCGATGCGAAGATCGCCGCCAAGGGCGAGCGAGTGTCCCCAGCCATATTCCTGAACTGTTCGAACTGGGAAGTCACTCTTTCGCAACTCGGGCCAGAGGGGATTGTGATGACTCACGGTAGTGACGCCGCAGAGAAGATTCCGTATCCCGCCCCACCATAAACGCACATCTTTGGGCACTGCGCGGTGCCTTGCAATGATGTCCGGGAATTTGTTGTGGATGTCTTCTCCCCAATCGATGTAGTTGCGATAAGGCGGTTCGCCCAATCTGGGGAAAAGCGCAAATTCCAAATGGTCGTGCGCGTTAATGAGGCCGGGCAAAACGAGGAAGCCGGCGAGGTCGATCCCTGTAAATGCCTGCAGGGCACCTATGCAGGACGAATCGCTCTGGATGCCTGCAATCCGGCCTCTATCAATTTGTATAGAAGCATGGATACTGTTCTGTGGGCCGATAGCGACACGAGCCCCATGAATCGAGACCGTCTCGCTGTGCTTCCCTTCAGAGATGGGGCTGGCTCTCATCCTGATGCCATTTGAGCGACATAGACTCGAAAGCGGGCTGGTTCCCGCCTGTTAAGCAGCTTAGCGAGGATGGGGCGCATTGCCCACTTCAGACCATAGCTTGGGTAATAGATAGTCCAGTCAATCGAAAGGCGCTGTTCCAGAATACTCAAGTGTTCGTCAGTGAGATACTCCAGGCTTTCGATTGACGCAGAGGTTGTTCCGTAGCGCTGCAGGAAGTTGGCGCGGCGTTCGGAAACCATTCTCTTGCCGCTCAGGTTGCTCGGATACCAGGGAGTGTCGCTGATGATCACCAACCCGCCTCTCTTGATGCATCGCAGGGCCTCGTGCAGCACGGACTGGTAATCTTCGGCGTAATGGAATGAGGCGTTGAAGACGACAGCGTCAAACTGGCCGCTTAGAAACGGCAACTGGACGAGCTCTGCCCGGAGCCGAGGAAAGAACACAGGCAGATACTTTCGATAATGCTCTGCGGCTCCCAAGCCATCACGGTCGTTGGTAAGCAAGTCGACCGCGAATGGATAGAATCCTGCGAGTGCGAGGCGGTAGCTCATCCAGCAGTTACCGGCACCGAGATCCAGGATCCGTGCGCCTGACGGCAATTGTGGCTTCAGGACGTGCTGAATCAGGTAGTCAAATGTACGCGCCCTGATGCGCCACTGAACGGTGTTTCTTCCGGAGGTATCTTTATACGGGAGTCCGAGATAGAAATCATCACTTTCACTGCCGCGGCCTTCTGCATCTCTAATCCGCTCGTACTCTTCAATGAAGCGCGCATAATGAACGACTCGCTCGGGCGGAAGAGCATGCAGGATTCCATTGATTTCTCGAAGCTGGAAGCCGCACTGCACACATTCGAGATCAGAAAAGCAAGCTTTGCATCGAGGGCATCGCAGGTGGACCCCGAGATGAGTGGTACCCCTGGTGATGTCCGACTCGGGTGCGTCCCTCGTCACGTTCACTTCGCTTTCCGTCGCTCGCATCTAAACACTCCTGGCCGCTACGAGATTCGTGAGGGGCACGATTGTGGATGAAGAGGAAGCCGTAATTCTTTCCGGAGAGGCAACAGTGTCGGCATCCCGGCTCAGAGGCTCCAGTTCAATGACTCTGTTCCACAGCGAATCGATCCGGGCGGTGCCTTCTCGATTCCATCGGGGTTTACTCCAGGAGTCAACCTCTGCATGCAGTGCATCGCGGACGGCGCGATAGAAATCGGTTTTGTAAGCGGCTTGATACATGATGCAAAGATCGTCGCTGTCGGTCCAGTTACGTTTATACCCAAGTTGCGCCTGCACCCGTTCATAGAAGACCGTGCCTGGCAGAGGGTAAGAGAAGGAGATTCCAATGTCATCCGGCCGGGTCTGACGAACAAAGGAAATGGTCTCCTGCAATTCGGTCCAAGTCTCGCCCGGATAGCCAAACTGCAAGAAATAGCAGGCACGAATGCCAGCAGTCTTGAGGCAAGCGCGAGCAGTCTTGACCGAGGCGAGATTCAGACCTTTATCCATCGCGTCCAGCACGGTTTGCGATCCGGATTCGACGCCCATCCAGACTTCGGCACATCCTGCAGTCTGGAGATGCTTAACGGTTTGGGTGGTCATCAGGTTAGCGCGCGACTGGATCTTGAATGGAATCCTCGCATTTCTCTTCCTTACCTCCTCGGCAAATTCCCTGACCCAATCGTGATTCAATGCGAAGATATCGTCGCCGAACCAGAGATGCTGAGCGCCTGCGTCGACCTTGAGAGACTTCATCTCCTCGGCGACGGCTGCCGGTTGCCGCAAATGAAACCTATTGCCGGAGATTGGTTTTGCGCACCAATTGCAGTGGTAAGGGCATCCACGGCTGGATACCAGATTCATTGAAAAATATCCGTGAGCAGCGCGCCAGGCTTTGCGGTATGGTTCGAGATCGATGAGGTCCCGCGCGGGAAAAGGCAGCTCCGACCAACCCGCGTTCTTTGCCAGCCGCTGCGAACTTTGGATGACCTGACCGTGCTCATTGAGCCTCACGAGTCCATCGATTTCTGGAAGTTCTTCAGCTTGCAGTACGGACCTACAGAGTTGCACTAGCGTACTTTCCGCCTCTCCACAACAGACGTAATCAAAACCGTTTTCAAGAAAGAGAAGGGGATTGTCAGTTGAATCGGAACCATGTGCAATGGTGATTGCGCCAATAGCGCGAGCCGCTTTCGCAATTTTCCACGCGACCTCTCTCATGCGGGTAAGGCACATTTTTGAGAGGAAGTTAAAGTCATCCTCGTAGACTGCGACGATTTTCGGGCGTTGTTCCACGAGCAAGGCCGAGAAGCCGGAATCGGGGTCTTCAAGCATCGAGTCGAAGGCCGCCACTGAAATGCCACTCTGCCTAAGCGCCGCAGCGGCATAGAGCGTGGCGAGAGGCATGTATGGCTGCATCTTGTGCAATTGTTTTGCGTCGTAGTAAAGATGATAGGAGTGAGTTACCAAGACATCTACCAAGATGCACCTCGAAGATCCCCAGCGGGGCCTATCGGTACGAGTGCTGCCAACTGACGTGATTGTGCGTCAAAACAGCTCACGTAGGCCGTGATATCTATGGCAGTATGGATCTGCCGGTGCAATCGGTTGTCGCAGAATTGTCAACTCAATGTCATTGCTTGGCCAAGTCAGTTGTCGCGAATGCAAGCGTGTGGACGCCAGGGCCGGTTGCTTTAAAACCGACGGCAGCAACTGATGCATCCTGCGCGGACTGAATCCTGGTTGGTAGTGGCAAAGGTGCGGGATTACCGAGATGACCGAGTTTTTCGCGCTTCGTAGCGAGATAGCGAGCGAAGTGCGGATTAGGCTGGACATCTGCGCCAATTCGCTCGACGACCTTGATTCCAGAAGCGAGCACGGCTTCGATTTTGTCAGGATTATTGGTTATCAGCCGGAGAGACTGAATCTTGAGAAGATGGAGAATCTGCACAGCAAGCGCATAGTCACGCAGATCGACGGCATGGCCCAAGCGAAGATTTGCCTCGACCGTGTCGAGCCCCTGGTCCTGAAGGCAATAAGCACGGAGTTTCTCCATCAAGCCAATGCCGCGTCCCTCTTGCTGCTCATAGATCAACACTCCCGCGCCTTCTTCCGCAATTGCACGCAAAGCCAGATGAAGCTGGTCGTGGCAATCACAGCGCAGAGAGTGGAAGACCTCTCCCGTTGTGCACTGGGAGTGGATGCGGATGAGGGGAGGGAATCTGTGGATGTCTCCCAGAATCAGGACAAGAGTAGTTTCCCGGCTTTCTCGCCCTGTGATCTCATTTGCGTGAATGGCCTCGAATGCCAACAGACGGAAAGCTGCCCAACGGGTAGGGAAGTCCACTTCAGCAATTTGCTTCAGCGTCATCAACGGGAAGTTCTCTCCTGAATGGCCAATGGTGGCGATTCGATCCATGTCGTGCCCTAGAGGAAAGCTACCTTTCGGGCCTTCAGTGCGTGTCGCCAGAATGTCTTGATATCGTCATTCAATTGTTGGGCTGTCGCGAGAGAGATGCCAGGAAGGCGAAGTCGCGGTGAATCGCGCGCGAAGTTCTTGGCGGTCTATTCACACTCTAGCATCGAAGAGATTGCCTTGGTGGTCATACTTCTGTTCGGCGGAATTGATAGAGGACATGGTCTCCGAAGATAGCCAACGGACGGGACAGCACCTGGTCGAGTTTTTCCATACCGGCGAGGAGACGAGGCCATTGGGATATCCAGGGTTCGGCAGCACTGGGCGGAACCGTTATGCCAATTCCGAGTCGCTTCTCCAGCACAAACCAGGGCGCGAAGGCGCGTTGAAGTGCGGCACGGCGGTGGTAGACAATGTTGAAGCTCAGATTTGCGAGTCGCGCGGGCACTTGTCCTCGCTTAAGACGCCGCAGCATAAGATGGGGCCGACCGCGAAACAGTTCTGTGACCATCTCGCCTGGGCAAAAAGTCCCAAAAAGCACCAGCATTGCCTTTGCGCCAGGCTTGAGCAGCCGCGCAAGGCCGCGTGCCGTTGGGGTGAGGTCGAGCGCGCAGTTCAAGGGTGCGAAATTGGAAAAGGCACCATCGAATGATGCATCGCCAGCGGAGAGATGACGAGAAGCGAAATCAACCATCTCTTCCGCGGAAGCCACTTCGGCCTGGCCCCCAAACGGCGCCAGTTTTGGGCGTGCGAGCGATACCATGGCAGGTGATGAATCGGTGAGAACCACTTGAAAGCCGCGCGCTGCAAGGAATGAGGCGTCTTCGCCGGTGCCCCCGCCCAACTCCAGAATTCGGCCACCTGCTGGAAACTGGCAAAGCAGCGCTGAACGCACAGCTCTGCGCTGCGCAGCAACGCTTTGCCATGCATCAAAGCGCAAGTCGAACACGGGTGCAAGCGCATCGAACGCGAGAGCTGAAGGGCGCAATTCAGACTTCACCGGGCAAGGTGATTCAGGTTTCGCCGCCATTTTTGCGACTCCCATGTGTAGCGAATTCCTTCCACGAGATGAAACCGCAGACGTTGAAAGATGAAATTGAGCTGCATACGGTACCGGCCAAGGCGGACGGACAGAGGCTCATTTGGAAAGGCCCGTATGATGGGAGGGGGCAGCCGCTTAGGCAACAACGATTGTCGAACGGACCGCTCAACGGTGATCCCCTCATTCTCGAGTTCCCCTTGCAGGAGCAGGTAAAGCTTGCTGCCTGGGAAGCTGCCAAGGACGGCACGGTGCCCGTACATTTGGCACCATAGGTGTGCAGACGCAGGAAGGCAGCGGACTGTCCAGCCCGTCAATTCCTCGGGAGCGAACTCACCCATTACCCGAGTGATCAGGAGCGTGGCTACTCCCAATCCCAGGGACGTGCGCCGATTCTCGCACGCTGAATGCTGAAGGCGATTCCAGAAGGCCTTGTCTTCACGGCGGAAGAGTATGTGGCGGCGAAACTCTTCGAGGTGGGCGACGCGCATGAACTCGCTGCAGATATGTTTGTACGTATGGAGCCCCTGGCCTATGAATAAGTCGATGGGCGAGAGCGTTGGCATATTGAACCCGTAGAGTTTGCGCCATTCCAAATTTTGCAGTGACGACCTGCGGGACGATGCAGCGGGCTCGATATGCAATTCCACCCGCCAGGACGGGAGGTCTTTATACAGGTCTTTCAGAGAGATGCCAGGTCTTTCGTTTCGTTTGAACTCCCAACTGTTTCCGCTGATGGCATACAGGCGGTAGCCTCTGCGTTCGAGAACTTTTCTCGCTGCCGAAGCGCTATCTATCGCCACGAGAAAATCCAGATCAAATTGGGATCGCAATTCAGGCTTTGGAACTGAACTGGGCCAGAGGGACAGACCTTTCAGAACTGAATAGCTGAGACGAGAGTTCTGAAATTCCTGCTGGATGGCAATCGATTCGGCGGCTAGGCCGCGGGTTCGCTCCGTGTTATCCCTCAGGCTTTGCTGGAGGCGTGCGAATATTTGGTCAGGCAGCAAGTCTTCCCGACCAAACTCTATAAGACGATCAAAGAAGTACAAGGCAAGCCCGCTGAAGTCGAGCCACCGCAACAGGCGCAACCACTGCTTGAGAGTGAGTTCACGCAGGCGTGAGCATTGTTGAGACAACGGTTCGCAGAATGTCAGGAGCACAGCTTCGCGTATTAATTGTTCGCCCCGCAATGGATGCGGCGCGATGCTCAGGTGTCCTACAAGGGGTGAAGTTATTGCTTCTTCCTCGCGGGATTGTCCGACCAGCCTCGGGAAAGAGGACGGTTTCCGCGAGTCAAAGATCTCAACTTCATCAAAGGGCGCTCGATTGGAGAGCAATGGCAATGATATCTCACCTCGTGTCCCGTGAAGGTTCTGCTTCATAGACTAGCCAGCCTTCGGCTGATCATTGTCATGGGTATGTAAGGCGATTGTCACCACTTTATCGAATTTGCAAGGTTGTTCACCGGTTGTTCCGCGCGAAAGGCCCTTAGTGCCATTCCAGGCGGCAGAGATGCAAATGACAATGAGATGACAATAAGAAGACCTGCCAGCGACACACGGATCTGCACAAGCCGATATTGTGACGGTCATGCGGCCGTGGGGCAGGCCGGAGCGCCAATTGATGGAGGATGAACGAATGAGGCCCTTTCACGAATTCGAGTCGACCGATCTCTCATCGAGCCTTCTGCGAGAGGAGATTGGGATCAGGGGTTATGTCCTTGTTAGAGGGCTCCTTCCGCATCGAAGTATCCACCAGTTGCTTGGAGAGATAACCCAAATCGTGGCAGCGGCTGGCTGGCTCCTTTCCGGTCACGAACCGCATGAGCGCGTCGCGAATATCAGGGCGGCTTGCGGGGATCCAGACCCAGGGTTCAAGCAGACCTACCAGGACGTCTTCAACCTAGAAGCCTTTCACGCTTTGCCACATGATCCGGCTTTGCAACGAGTGATGAGGATGATGGTGGGTGAACGGCTCCTGATCCATCCGAAGCCGATCGGGCGGCTGATCTTCCCGAACTGCGAACGTCTCACGGTTCATGCGCACCAGGATTACCGCTTTATGGGAGGGGATCCCGAGTGCTTTACGGTCTGGATTCCGCTCCACGATTGCCCGGCCGAAGTAGGTCCATTGCGGATTCTGGAAGGCTCTCACCGCTTTGGTTTCCAGGATCACGCGGATGAAGATCTTCATGTCCCGGAGATTCCAGAAGGCACCGAAGTTGGCGGCGATTGGGTAGGGGGACGAATCGATGCCGGGGACGTACTCATCTTTCATAGCCTGACAGTGCATGCCGCATCCCCCAATGTCTCCAAGCAACTCCGCATTTCACTTGATTGCAGATTCCAGGATTATGGGAGAGTTTTGAATCCCGCAAATCTGGCATTTGCAGGGGAATCTGGCAAGTCGTGGGAGAAGACCTACTCCAGTTGGCGCTCCGATGATCTGAAGTTTTACTGGAAGGACCTGCCGCTCCGATTCAAGCCATCCAAATCCGAGTTAGAGAAGCTATCGATGAATGCAGAGACTCCGTTAACCCGTGCAAGGTATGCGAGGATTCTGAGTCAGCTAAGCTGATTTACTGATTTGGCGGCAAGGGCTCGGCGATTTATTCATCAGTCTATGGCCGGTGAGAACCCCACACTGAATCTTCAATAGGGCGATTGAGGATGAGTGTCGTAGGAACTGCCGAATTTGTTGGCGTGGGTCATGTGTTCTGGCCGGGCTATAGGAGCGCTCAGGGTTCCGAGATCGAGAGTGCCAGAAGAGAAATGAACAGGGCGGCTTAGGCTTTCGAGGATGGATTGGGGTACGCCTTCGATCCAAAGGTGCATCCTGTAATCGCCTGCCGGAATGTTGCGCATGACAAATGAGTCATCGTTAGCAGCGATTGTGTAAAGGGGTGTCGAAAGAGCCAGAACGACGGCACTCATTTCCGGATGGATATTGCAGAAAATGTAGGACAGCCCCTCACGAGAAAAGGTAACGGATCGGCTCGAGCCAGCTTCATAAAGACCCAGATCGAATCGCTTTCCCTCGAACAGCGAAAAAACGTTGTGAAAGAAAGGGTCTGCATTGGGAAAATCCACGACACTACCTACAGGAATGACCTGCAAATGTGGAATGAATGTGCGGTTCTTCTGCAATAAGCTGTAATGTCCATGGGAAGCGAAGGGAAGCGCAGCGGTTCCTGTGAGAGGCAGCAGCCAAACAACAGCCGGCACAGCGCGATGGCTTCCCGGCAGAGAAGAAACAACGCGAAGGCGCAGTTCTGCAAATGACTTCGCTGGCGGATGATCCTGGGCAGAATTGAACCCTGACGCCGTGACCAGTGCGCAGACCAGCCAACTGCTGAATGCTTTCTTTTTCATCAGAATTTATATCCTGCGCCCAGGCTGATGATATTGCTTTGGGCGGGGAGACCAGCAATGGGTGAACTCTTAAGGTACCGGTACTCCAGAGAGAACAGTAAGTAAGCACTGGGAGCATAAATCACATTGCCGGTAAATGTGCGATTTATGGTGAGATTCTGAAACATCGTACCGCCAGGGACAATATAGCGCCGCATCTGACCGGAAAAGACATTGTCCATCCCGTAGGCGCCATTGAATTCCAGCCGCTCGCTGAGCTTTTCTTTCAGCTGAGTCCATCCACCTACGTCATCGAGTGCACGGAAGTAGTAGCCGCCTGTATTGGGATTGGGGCGATAGGCGAAATCCTTGTAGGCCCCACCTCCCAGGCCGCCGAGTCCCAGGCCGCGATAGAAACTTCCGGTTAATTGAAGACCAGCAACGAGGAGTACCCGCGTATCGAGTGTTCCCGCCCAGGAATCGAAGCTACGGCCCAACGAACTGCGATGAGGTGCAAAATACCCTCCAAAGCCTATATGGTTGCGGTCATCGCCGCGGTTCGATCCAAACAGAGCAACGCGCGCCTCAACACCCGGTCTAGAACTCTGTTCAGAACTGCTAGGCGGTACCGCCGTTGCTATACCAGAAAGCGCAATCACTGGGGTTAGCGGTGCATCCCCGGCATCGATGAGGGCAGCCTGCAACTGGACGCCGCGTGAGCCGGCATGCCCAAGGCCCGTGGTCACGCCTGCCTGGGGATTCCAGGTCCAGAGATTTCCGGACCAGGCGAGCGCCGGTTCTGCCACGGCAGTGAGCGAGGTTGGCGTTTCGGGACTAAAGATCGGATGATCGAGCGAGAAGAAAGCCTGGGTGCGGTCCCATTGCAGGCCCGCATGTGCAGTGCGAAGCCGCAGCAGTGTGGAATTCGCGTTGTAGTAACTGGGATAACTTGTGGTGGAAGTGTTCAAGGCTGGACTACTGGCGAAATCCATCCTGAGGTCAGCAAAGCTCCTTGCTCCGAACAGATGGGGGCCGCGTGCATCAATGCCGAGTACTGTTTGCCGCACGGAAGCTCCGGTGCTTCCTGCACCGGGAAGGGCCACAGTGGGCGTTGCTGCCATATCAACGGCACCCGTGTTCACAAAGCCGTTCAGTAGCACCATGCCAGTAACTTTTATCGGATATCTGGATTCACTTTCCACCTTGGTTTGTTCGTGCGTTGCGATCTGAGACTCCTCAATAGCTTGGCGTTCCCGAATATCCAGTACCGCAGCGGCCAATTCCTCAAATGTACCTTCGGACGAGGAAGAGGCGGCCGAAGCCGAATCAGAAGGCGCCGGAGATGGCATAGCCGCGCCACTCTGAGCCATCTGTCGCTGTAATTCGCTCAGTTCCTTGCGCATTTCCTGCAATTGATGCTGCGACTGCTCGAGTTGAGCCTGGGTACTGGCCATGGCATCGCTCAGTTTCTGAATCTTCTCTGGCAAGCTCTCCTGGTCTGCCGCCTGTGCGTGGGAGGTGCAGGCCGAAGGTGCGAGAATCACCAACAGGAGTGGCACTACTATCCACTTACTACCGGGGCTTGCGCCAGACTGTCCATTTCGATTACGGCTGAACATTTTCATCGGAGATCACCTGCTAGTGACGCTCAGCTTCTGACGTATCGGATTGATCTTGCGCCGAAAGATCGCGCGCCACTTTCATCTGAAAGATTGTTTCACCAGGGCGGCTGCCGAGCAAAATAACTTCGCCCCCATGCTCCAGCGCGATACAGTGAGCTAGAGTAAGACCGAGTCCAGTTCCCTTTTGCTTGCCTTCGCTTACAAAGGGTTCAAAGAGATTCAATCGGATCCTAGGGGGAACGCCCGGACCGTTATCAATTACATTGACTACGATTTGACCGTTCATCCTTTCCAGCGTAACCGCCACGTAGGCGCTCGCGCCCATCGATCGCGCCGACTGACAGGCGTTGAGGAGAAGATTAGAGATAGCTCTTTCGATTTGCTTTCCGTCAACTACAGCGAATGTTTCTGCAGGTTCGCCACAATGGGAGACCAAGGTCACCCCTTCAGCGTCGGGATGAGTCCGGACCAGAGCTGTTGCGCGCTCGAGCAGGGTGGCCATCAACTCAGGCTTCCTGCGAATGCTCGTTCCGGTGCGGCTGAAGATCAGCAACGACTCGAGCATGTCTGTTGTTCCAGTGACCGCCGCTCGGATGTCTGAGAAGATTTCGGCGCGTTCTTTTGGGGAGAATCGATCGGAAGCGAGAAACTCGGAGTTGGCATATATGGCAGCGAGGTAGTGGCGCAGATCGTGCGAGACCGAGCTCGCCATTCTGCCAATTGTCGCCAGGCGCTCCGACTCAAGGACAGCTTGATTAGCCTTGTGGATTTCACTCCGCATCCTGGCGAAGGCCGTGCTCAACTGCCGTACCTCCTGGGTACCATGGCGCGGAACAAGATGAGCTACATCACCGAGACCAAACGCCCGGACACTTCTGGAGAGCTCTTCAAGCGGGCGCGTCAGCAAGTGCGAAATAACGATCATCAAAGCGGTCCCGGAGAGGAGCGCGAGGAGGCCAACGATTAGCACCATGCGGTCAATGCGGCTAATCGACTGCTCCGCAGGTTTGAAGGACTTGAGAACGACCAGTTGCAATGGAGATGTGGAGGCCGCTGAGAGGTCTTCCGTAGCGGATAGAAAGCGTGTATCGCCGAGCGTTACTGTTACGGGCGCACGGGACATGCTGGAAAGCAGGCGTGATTGCTGTGCCATGTTGGCCTGAAGATCGGGATCGAGGGTGCTAGCAACGACCTGACCGCTGCTGAGAAATGCAGCTTCGACACCCGTAGGTTCGCTAATCTGACGGACGGTGCGCTCAATGGAAACTCCACTCACGACGTAACCGAGGAGTGTTCCTTCCTGATCACTGCCGAAGTAGAGTGGGCGCGAAGCACAGGCATACAGCGAGCCACCATCGAGGAGATAGTGCTTTCCTGAGGAATCTAACAGAATCTTCAAGCCCTGGCGCAGTGTATCGACGGCAGAGGTACTTTGTGTATAGGACGCCACAATGCGGCCACTCGGATCGGCAAGCACAAACAAATCAGCACCGCTTAGGCGCCAGAACTCCGCCGCCTCGTTCTGGATCGTGAGGTCGTCCCCACTCGTCATCAGCGCCTTCAAGGTTGGCAGTTTGGCAAGAAGGGCATTTTCACGTTCCAGAACTCTCAGTCTTTCGGCTTGAAGGTTCTGGAATGTAGTGACCGAGTGATCGAGATCATGGGACAAATCGTCGGTTACTTGATTGCTCAGTTGGTGGCGAATAAGCAAGAGGCTGAGGCCCGTAACAACCGCGATGACGAGGGCCATTGCGAAAACCAGAAACACATGTGTTCGAATGCCGTGGTTTTCGCGCACACGTACTACTTCCGCGGGAGCCTCATTCATGGGTGGAGGGCCGAGATCATCTTCATGGGACAAATTTGTATCCAGCTCCGTAGATGGTGAGCAGATGCTTGGGATTCGTTGGATCCGGCTCAAGCTTCTGCCGCAACTTCAATATCTGATTGTCCACGGTTCGCGTAGTCGGATAGGAGTTGTAACCCCAAACCTCATTCAGCAGGACATCACGCGCGAGTACCCGCTCGGCATTGTCCGTGAAAAACTTCAGGAGTTTAAACTCATGAGCGGTAATGACAACGGGATTTCCACTCCGGCGGATGGTCATCTTCTTAAAGTCGACTTCACAATCACCAAAACGGTAGATCGTCTGGGCGATTGGCTTACGTTGTCTGCGGATGGCCGCCTGTACCCTGGCAGTGAGTTCCCTAGGACTAAAGGGTTTCGTGACGTAGTCATCTGCGCCCAATTCGAGAAGGAGTACCTTGTCCGCGACTTCGGAGATCGCGCTGAGCACGATGATCGGAGTTTCGTTGGAAAGTTGTTTGAATATCTTACATAATTCTCGCCCGGAGATACTCGGAAGAATCAGATCCAGAACCACAGCAAGAGGCTGCTGACGTCGGAACATGTCCAGCCCGACCTGGCCGTCGCCAGAAATGGCGGTGGCATAGTGCTCATGGGCGAAAGTTCTCTCAAGCGTCTTCTGCATGCGGGGATCATCTTCGATGATCAGAATGGTGCCAAGACTCATCGCGGGCGAGAAGTCGTTCTGCACTTCTGCTACCAAATCAGTGGCATTGACCATGTCTCGGGCCCTCTCCACCATGATTGTCCTCGATTCAAGTCCAATTCTGTAAGGAATTTAGCAGAAATTACAATCGGATGACAATTTGATTTAGCCAGGGTCGAACGCGATTTGGTCTCAAGAGTCTCGTTCGCTGTGTATAACTGTGGAAAAGCTCCATGCGTTGTGGCCCGTGAGGTGGTCCATCTGGTACGTAGTATTCCCTGACCTGCACGAGAACACCCGAGCTCACGGCGGTTGGCAAGAATCAAACAAACCGGTGACAATCGAGTGACACTTCCTTCTCCCCAACTCGGCCAAATGGGATTGATCCCTTATGAGCAACCTTGCAACCATCAGGAACGACTGGGAATCCCTCGCCAAGGAGGATGCTCTTCATGCCATTCTTACCGACGAAACATAGGTTAATGAAAAATGGGATGTTGCGGAGTTTATGGCGACCGGGATTGCCGAGATCGAAATGGCGGTGTAGTACCTGGCCGGCCTTGGCTGCATCCTAGATTGGGATGGGGCGGCATTGGACTTCGGATGCGGTGTCGGGCGATTGACCCAGGCATTGGAGCGCTACTTTGCATCCTGTATGGGAGCGGATATCTCTCGGAGCATGATAGAAAAGACCGAGTCAATCACCAAATGGCAAACTGCCAATATATTACGAATTCGGGTGTCCTCGGTTCAAGTCCAATTCTATAAGTAATTTAACGGAAACTTCAATCTTATGAAAATTCCCGGTTCTGCAAGCGACTCACGAGATCTGGGTGCTTTTCAAAGAGTCAAAACGGATTGGCGGACAGACTAGTAGCAGGTGAGGAAACGGCTGCATTGCTTTGGGTGAGATTGCCTTCGAATTGTGCAAGGACGGCTATCAGGACAATAGACCAGAGCGGAAGCAAGAGATCGAAAGCGTCGGATTCGGCGAGGCCACGTACGAGTATGAAGGCCAAGAAGCAGAGAAGCAATATCTTCGTCGGAGATTGCTGGAGCCTGCGCAGTTGCCGATAAAGAGAGCCGTAGAGACCCACGAGCAGAACGACGCCTACGACGCCATACGCATAGAACTGTTGCAGCAAGTCATTTTCAGCGTGTCTTGCTTCAAACAATCCACTTCCGAAGGGCGGGACAACCTTCCACCAGGAATCAAAGCCGTGGCCGATCCATAACGTCCATGGGTGATCAAACGTCGCCGTGACGACATATAGCCAAATGGCAATCCGGCCTGTTAGGGTCTCGGCCTGGTTGCCGGTCGTTGTGTAGACGTCGTAGTAGGCTTCGAATAACCCAGCAAAGACAAGAACCAGCAAAAATGCGAAAGTGATCAGAAGGATTCTGATCTTCCTGGTTAGCGATTTGTCCAGAATGAGTACAAGGCTTTCCGCTATGAGAAAGGCGAGGAGCGTTGTCTTGCTCAGGCTGCGAAAGAGTGTGATGACGAGGAAGAGCTTCGCCAGCCGCCCCTCCCGTTGGTGGCAGCGGGCGCGGTACTGTGCAAAGAAGATTGCGAATGCGCAGAGATTGGCAATCTCGTTTGTATTGAAGAACTGTTCATCGCCGAGGCGAAGGTCAGGTGCGGCCGGCATTATCCACGCTATGGATGCCAGAAGACATGTACTCCAGATGAATCCCTTCATTGCCGAAATGGAGGCATCCCTTCCTGAACCGGCGCTCAAAAGCAAAGCCACACTCGCAACGTCGACCACGATTCCAAGCCAATAAATGGTGGAATTTGGTATGGATACTGTCTGGCTCCACAGGAGGCTGCAACCGGAGAAAGCGAGGAATACGAGCACCCACTGAACGACCGGCAACCGCAAAATCGATCGAAATGCACGCGGGTTCTGGCCGACTGTTGCAAAGCAAACAATGCCAAATAGGAGGAACTCCAGGGCAAGGCTCAGGGCGGTACCAGTGCTTGGCTCAACTCCGAACAAGCGCACCGAGATGAGAACAATTGAGAGGCGAAGTGAGAAGAAGAAGCCAACAGCAAACGCAAGGCCACTAGTCTCTACTTCGCTTATTTGCGACTCACCCGCTACAGTGACCTCCACGCTCATAAGACCTCAAAACTGGCAGCGCCGGGTTCAACAAAACTAGTGCGTGTACATCTCAGGAGTTCCCTGACTGCCGGAAGGCGGTAAGTGGCGCAGGTACACGATGATCGACCAGAGTTCGTCATCGCTTAGCGTCCCTTTCGAGCCGGGCATCCCAGAGGGCGAGATTCCGTTCTCGAGGATCCACTTCAACTGTCCGTCTGTGTAACGCTGCACGTCTGACGAAGCAAGGGAGGGAATCGGTGGCGAGATGTGATCGACGAACGGAACACCTGTATTCTGGCCGTCCATGCCGTGACAGGCAACGCAGTAATGCGAGAATGCCTCCTTGCCGTCAGTCCAGGTTCCGGGGGTGTCGGGCAGAGGGTTCTTTTGCTCTTTGTTGCGGATGAAAAAGTGATGCTTGGCAAATGTGACGGTCGCCGTTTCCAGCTTTCCTGGTGGCGTCGCTCTGCATCCGGCCAGTCCGGCCAGAAGAATTATTGAGGCAGTCACATTTGAATAATTACGCATCTCTAGTCCACCACATGCAACGTGATTTCCATTGAGCCGTGACCAGGGCCGCAGAATACGGAACAATGACCGATGAAGTCTCCAGTCTTATCCGGCGTAAATTCCACTTGCACTGTTCCACCAGCCTTTACCTGAAGATTGATTCCGAATTCCCGGAAGCGAAGCCCGTGGCCTACATCCGTGCTCTTCAACACAAGGATCACAGGCTGCCCCTTCTTTACGGTGATCTCGCCAGGCGTGTAGACAGATCGCCGGGCAGTAATCTCAATTCGCTGTGGTGCAGTCTGAGCCCAGACCGTGGGGGCTGGAATGGCGATGGTCAGCAGAGCTGCAGATAGGATCAGTAGCTTGAATTTCCTCTTCACGCAAACTCCTTAAGTGGTCTACCAAAAGTCTTGAGAGTGGAAAGAAAACTCCGAAAGGGGAATCATCGTCTTGACCGGGCCCAGCGACCACTCCCACTACAGCGAGACAAATACCAAGAGAAAATGTCGCGCAGAGGCGGTCCAATTTTGTGGATGGCGCCGATGAAGTCAGACACTAAGCCGCTCAGAGAAGTATCCGTTAAGGATTGAGGAACCGAAGGAGGGCCTTGTAGTCCGCATCCCCGAGCCCAGCGCGAACACGCATATGTTTAGCGATCGATCCCGAGATACGCGGCGAAAACCCTTCCGGCGTATTGTGGCAGCGGGAACAGTTTTGATTGAACACCTGCTGCCCTCGATCTGGATTGACCGGGGGGGTGTCTGGGGGATGAGCAGGTTGCTGGCTCTGCTGCGCCGTATCTTTCATCTGCGCGAAAGTTGCGGTTCCAGCAAGCACGATGCAGCATAAGATCAATGGTCCCACGAACTTCATGATTGCTCCTTGTCGATTACCAAGATGCACCAACCGAATTGAGGGTCTGCGGCGGCATGCGCCCAAAGCGAATGCGCAAACTCATCCAGGCTTTCGCAGATCCGCATCGAGGTTCATATGCACAGGGTAGGGAGATTGCGGATACGACATGTCATTGGTGGGTCTTAAGGTTGTCATCAGATTGTCGCAGCAAATGGCAGGCCGGGAGGCGCTCGTGAGAGAGGCTCTTAGCCGCGCTCCTGGATTTGTTTGGTTGACCGCGCGACCCTGCGCTCTTACCTTGGTTCGTGGTCCATCATCGTCCGATGCCCTCAATGACAAGCTGTTGACATTTCAAAGACTGACCCCTGACAACCCCGATACTCGATTGTGGATAGGCTGAGTTGTGAGTTCTCAATCGCCCGTTCGTAAAGTATCAAGTGCGGAGAGAGATTTTCGCGCTCCCAATGAGGTGAGGTGGCGGAGAGCGCTTGGACTGCTGCGAAATCGGCAACGTATTTGCTTCTTATTGCTGACATGGGCGAGAATTGCTGTCGGCTTTTGCGATCTTGCACTGGCCGCAGCGATGTACCTGTTATTCATGCTTCTGCAGGGACGTGCGCCAACATATGAACATTGGTGGATGCCCGAGACGATTCTCTCGGCCACCACCTTTACTTCGATCCTTGTTTTTGTTCGGGCCTTGGCTGATGTGTATTCGTCACGTTTCGTGTTTGACGGCATCCAAAATCTTTACAACGATTTACTACTTCGGCTGACACAGGGATATAGCCAGATGCACTGGCTTCGTTTCGTCGAGCGGAACCGCAGCGAGCTCTCGAACGATGTATATAACACAGCGCGGGAGGCTGCCGATTTCTATCATCGTTGCATTGAATTCACGGCGAGCGCGGTGATTGTTGTTGTGATGACTGGCGCCCTGGTTTATAAGAGTCCAATTTCAGCATTTGGCTTTGGTTGCGTACTCGCTGCGTTTTATGGTGTGCATCGACTTCTCATACGCAAAAAGGTTCAAGAGGCTGCGTCGAATCGCGAAAGGTCTGTTCGTGCACTCCACAGAAGCCTCGCAGATATGTTCTCTGCCGGAAGGGAGATTCGCACTTACGGGAATCACAGCTTTTTTCTTGATCGGATTCGCCAGCAGGCAGAGAGTGTGGCTCTGAGTAATCGGCGAACGGTATTCCTGCCGCAGCTTGCGCGAATCGCTGCGGATCAAGGAACTGTGCTGCTGTTTCTCCTGATGATCTTCGCAGTTGAATTGCGGCAGGGAGATGCGCGCCAGCTACTCTCGCTTCTGGCGTTCTACTTTGTGCTATCTCGACGCCTGCTCCCCCTGGTCAGCCAGATATCGCTGATCGCCGGCCAAATGGAGAGCTCTTACGAGAATGTCAAGGTTGTGGAATTGGAGCTGAATGAATGTCAGAAGCACGGCACCACTGAATGCGTAACGCCCTTGCCGGCTCCGGACCTTGCGCTGGAACTGAGTCACGTGAATGTCTGGTTCCAGGAAGATACACCAATCCTGCGCGACGTGAACCTGAGCGTGCGCAAAGGTGAAACGATTATATTGCGGGGTAATTCTGGAATTGGCAAGAGCTCGCTCCTCGATTTGATTGCAGGAGTCTCGCTGCCGGTGAATGGCGTGGTGCGGGTCGATCGCGCTCGTATAGCGTATGTGCCGCAAGACATACCTCTGCTGGACGACTCAATACGGAACAACCTGCTCTTTGGGCTACCAGGGAAGGATGACGATGAACTGATGAAGGCGCTCGCGCTCGCGAGGCTCGACGAATTCGTCGCACACCTTCCGCTTGGGCTGGAAGCTCGCGTCGGCGACAATGGAATTCTGCTCTCAGGTGGGGAGCGGCAAAGGCTCGGCTTAGCGCGGGCCATCTTACGTGGGGGGCAATTGTTTCTTTTGGATGAAGCAACTTCTGCATTGGATGAGGAGAATGAGCGCCGGGTGCTTGAGAACCTCAGCGCATCGGGGACGACGGTGCTTCTGGTAACCCATCGTCTGCACGCTTATCGATTTGCTAAGCGCGAATTCCGATTTCAGAATAGTTGGCTGATCGAGGAGTCGCGATTAGAGGAATCCAGCCGTCCCGGTCTGGCGGCCCTTGCTGTGGGAACTTAACTCAATGAGTTCCAAAATCTGACGGATCAGCATAGCCGTGCGGGATGCATGCGAGTTGGACAGTCTGAATTCTGTTCTGCCAGAACAATAGAATGACTGCTAAGTGACAAGCCACTGATAAAGAGAGGCTAATTCCCAAAGACCATTAACTGTGACTCATTCTGAGGAACACCACATATACCGTTGGATGGAGCGCGGGGATCCGCAGGTCTACCTCACCGATGCGACGCACACGAATGCGTTACTTGCGCTCGGTGAATCCCGCTATCCGGTGCTGTCGCCCGATGGACGGTGGACGGCGGCTGGCATTCAGTCAATTTGAACATGGAGTGTGGAACCTATGGCTTCGGGATCAGAAGACTGGTGCCACGAAGCGAATATGGTCGTTCCGTGCAATGGAATTCAACCAAGCTGGAATCGAGATTAAAGACGCCTCTATATGGCACGGACTTTGGACGAAGCCTGTGGTTTACGGCAATAGCTGGTCGCAAAGTTATCCCTTGAAGTCATCTAACATGTGATCAACCACTCATCGGAATGTCGAGAAGCGGTTCGCCTATTGCACCTTGCCTTTCCAGGCAGGAAAGAGGAACCGGTAGACGATGCCTGTCTCCCAGATATTCACGTTCTTTGAAGAGAACTGGCGAGAGTAGCTGGTCAAAATCCTCATATTGTGAGGCAGGTTATAGTCGATTCCGAAGTCGGCACGTTGTGTATTCACAAGAGGCAGGCCGTCGCTGGCGGTCGTGTTTATCCGGAAGGACTGCTGCATGCGAAAGACGGGCTCAAAGCGCCCGATCCAACTATCGAGACCGCCAAATGCCTGAGAACGATAGTCCGCTTCTACCCAATACCCTTGTGCGTGGGCCCCGCGCGCGAACTCAGAGCGCAGACGAAAGGCAGTATCCCTGGGTTCCCACCAGACATGCGCACCGTAGAAATTCTCGTGCGCACTCTGTAGGAGGCGATCGTAGGAAAAGCCGATTTCGAGTCGACTCTCAGGCAGGTACAAGCTGGCACGTCCGCCTGAGGAACGTTTGGAATTGAATTGCATGTTGCCGCTACGCGCAGAGAACCAGGCGTTGTAGCTTAACGAGTATTTGCTGCGAGAGATGGCGGATCCGCTCAGCATGCCGCCGACGCCAGAGCCAGAGCCCATTGTGCCAAGACTCGAAATGAGAGGTCCATCCTGTAGGTTGCCGATCCAGATGGGCGAAAGGCGGTCATTGTAGGTGTTGAACGGCAAAAGAAAACTTCCGCCAACGACTGTGAGATGTGGCGATGCGAGGTAGTCGCCCTGGAGATAGATGAGACTGGCTACGTGTGTGTGATCGTAACCCGGCTGGCCGTTGCCTTTGGGAGAGAAGATTTCCATCAGGATTCCGCGCGACTCGAAGAGCAAGTGATTGCCGACAGGCGCTACGATAAGCGGCTCAATGTGGGGTTGATAGGATGTGTCTCCGCCAAAGGTGCTTGTGAAGAATCCGACGCCACCGGAAAGCAAGGGCGTGTCTTGCGCTGTACCGCGTTCAGGAGCACTGAAGATTGCCAGAGCGCAGACAATGATCGCCGGCATGCTGGCCAATTGGGCAAAGAGTTTGCACAGATTCGCATTCCGCATAGTTCAACCGTAGCGAAAGGAGATCTCCAATGTGTCTCTGGATCGTCTACTCTCTGTCAATTGATTGTCATCTTTGATTCGGCTGACGGCGTTCCAACCCGCAGTTAGCGAGGAGAGTTGCACCAGACTCGGTCCTCCGCCACTTATAAGTCATTTATAATCAAAAACCCAGATAAAGAGTTTGGACGATTCTGACATTTCCCGCCGAATTTGCAAGCATGCAACTCTCGAATGGGCGGAGAGCATTTTCCACTATCCTGCATCGCGTAGAAACTCGGAGGGATTCTCTGCCAGAGAGTTTCGCAGTCCATTTTTGAACTGCTCCTTGATAGAGCCAGGAAGGTCGGAATCCGATTTGCGCGAGCAGGAAAGCGCTCGCGGATTGCTTCGTTCATCTACTCAAAGTTCTGGAGATAATTTATCGGATGCAACCGCTCCAAACTAGAGCGGAGATAGCTTCTGACTTGGTTAATGAGAGTGCCTCGGAACAATCTTGCGCACGTCGCGATACTTGGTGGCAAATTCCAGGCAGCCGCCGGTCTCGAGTTGACCTACGGACGAGCGATACAGCTCTTCCCATGGGGTATGGTTCTCGACGGGAAAAGGCTTGAGCAGACTGCGGCGGCGATCGATTTCTTCCTGCGGGACGAGGAGGTTCACGCTCCGCTCCCTGATGCTAACCCTGATTCTGTCGCCGTTCTCGAGGATGGCGAGATTGCCGCCAATGGCGGCCTCAGGAGAAATATTCAAAATGGAAGGACAGTCGGAGGTTCCGCTCTGGCGGCCGTCTCCCATGCATGGCAGCAACCGGATCCCCTGCTGCACAAGTGTGCCCGGTGGAGTCATATTTACCACTTCAGCCGAGCCCGGATATCCCACCGGCCCGCAGTAGCGGATGATCAGCATTGAGCGTTCATCGATGCCAAGCGCAGGATCGGCTATGCGCGCCCGGTAGTCCTCAGGCCCGTCGAAGACGATTGCTTTGCACGTAAAGCTCTCCGGGTCCGCCGGATCGGAAAGATAGCGCTCGCGAAATTCAGGGCTGATGACCGAAGTCTTAATCACGGCTGAGTCAAAGAGATTTCCGGAGACGACGATCAGGCCGGCATCTCGAATCAAGGGGTCGGCATACGTGCGGATGGCATCATGGTCGGTGCTGCGGTTAGATGCGCAGTTCTCTCCGATCGTTTTGCCTGTGACTGTCATGGCGCCGGTCCGAATCTTTCCGGCCTGCATCAGTTCGCCGACAATGGCAGAGATTCCGCCGGCACGATGAAACCCTTCACCGAGATACTGCCCGGCGGGCTGCACATTGGCGAGGAGATGAATGTGGTGGCCGACTGTCTCCCAATCGCTGATATCGAGCGGAACTCCGATATGGCGGGCGATGGCATTGATGTGAATTGGACAGTTGGTGGAGCCGCCGATGGCCGAGTTGACCACGATCGCATTTTCAAAGGCCTCGCGCGTGAGGATCTTCGAAGGCACGAGGTCTTCATTGACCATCTCGACAATGCGCACGCCGGTGAGGTAGGCCATCTTCGCACGTTCGGCGTAAGGTGCGGGGATAGTTCCGCAGCCCGGCAGTGACATTCCGAGCGCCTCGGCCAGCGAGTTCATCGATGATGCCGTGCCCATGGTGTTGCAATAGCCCGCACTAGGAATGCCCGCCACCACGTTGTCGATCAGTTGCGTTCCCGTGATCTCACCTGCGGCCAGTTGGCGGCGCGCTTCCCACATCACCATGCCCGTGCCTGCGAGCCTGCCATTCACGTAGCTGTCGAGCATGGGACCGGCTGAGAGTACGATCGCGGGCAGGTTCACGGTGGAGGCGGCCATCAGGCAGGAGGGGGTGGTCTTGTCGCAACCGGTGGTGAGCACAACTCCGTCGAAGGGATAACCGGCAAGCATCTCGACGAGGCCGAGGTAGGCGAGGTTGCGATCAAGCGCGGCTGTTGGGCGACGGCAGGTCTCCTGCAAGGGGTGCGTCGGGAACTCAAGCGGCACACCTCCGGCATCGCGGATACCGTCTTTGAGGCGATTTACGAGAGTGAGATGGATGCGATTGCAGGGCACAACGTCGCTGCCTGTCTGTGCAATGCCAATGATGGGGCGCGAGCCCTGCAGTTCCTGGCGAGTGATGCCGAAGTTGCTGAAACGCTCGATGTAGACTGCTGTCTCGCCGGGATCTTTCGGGTCGTTGAACCAGATTTCGCTGCGCCGAGACTGCTTGCTGTCGTCATTCATAATTGTTCCAATCCAATCAGAAAAACTCGATCTGTGTTGCGGTCAGCCTTGTGCGAGGATGCTTCCATCGCGCGCGATATCTTCGGGCGTAGCCAGCCGCCGAAGCGAATCCTGTTCAGCAAGCGCGCCTTTCCTGTGGGACTATTTTCGAAATGTTCCTTGAGCATCCGCGTCTCGGTGGCGCCGGGATAAATGGAGTTGACGCGGATGCCGTGCGCGACACTGTCCAGCGTGGTAGCTGGATTGACCGGTAAATTGTACCAAGGAGAGTGTTGGTGTGTGCGGTTTCATTTTCAATCCGTCGACATGCCAGGAATTCCTCTAGCAAATCCAGGCATTCCACGCCACTCCCTGATGCTCCACTCACTGCAAACAGGACGCCTGATCTCGTCAGACTTTAGGCGCAACCTAAGCCATCACCTCGCTCAAGTACTGCTGCACTCCTCCTCCTCTTTATCCGAGTAGGGCGCCAGTGGCTCTGTGAGCCCAACTTCGCATACTCCCATCAGCTTTAATGCGCACTTGAGTCCACGTAACGGTCTAGCATTGTATTGGGCGGAATGGTATATTGACACGCCAAAGCGCATGACTTCAGCGTGAGGTTGATCTACCCGATCCAAATCCTTTCCATTATCGCGTTGCAAAGACCTGCAAATAGTTGAGGATAGACATTAGATCTGACCGTATTTGCAGCGTAGAATTGCATTTCGGTGATCAACTGGAGATTCACCCGCAACTGATGAAGAGGAGCATAAAGATGCCAATTGAACGTCGTGGTTTCCTGAAGACCATTGCAGGGGCAGGCGCGCTTGCCCTGGCTCCGCGCTTTGTTGAAGCGGAAGCTCAAGTGGCCCGCGCGACTCGGGCGACGCCGGTACCGCGGATCAAGGACATCAGCGTAATTGAATGTCAACCTGAGGGCGTGCGTCTGACCGTGGTCAAGATCACCACGGATCAGGACGGCCTGTATGGCTACGGCTGCGCGACCTTTACCCAGCGAGCCGACCTGGTGAAGCCCGCGGTTGAGAAGTATCTCAGACCCCTTCTGCTTGGCAAGACGACCGACCGGATTGAAGACATCTGGCAATCCTGCTATGACAGTTCGTATTGGAAAAATGGTCCGGTGTTGAACAATGCGATCAGCGGTGTGGACCAGGCGCTCTGGGATATCAAGGGACGTCAGGCCGGAATGCCTGTCTACCAACTCGCCGGCGGCAAGTGCCGCGAGGCAGTGGATTGCTATGGACATGCGAGCGGCGACGAATTCCAGGACGTCGTCGAAAATGCGAAGCAATATATAGCGCAGGGATTTCGCAATGTTCGTGTACAGGTAGGTCTTCCTGGAATGGCGGGCTACGGCTCGCAGCACAAGGAAAATGGCAGGCCGAAGGCGCTCCACGACAAGCCGCTGTTTGACCCCGCGGCCCAGATGCGGCGCGCCTTGAAGCTGCTAGAGATTTGCCGTCGCGAACTTGGCGATGAAATTGAATTGCTCCATGATATGCATGAGCGCCTGACGCCAAACGAAGCGGTGCAATTCTGTAAAGAGGCAGAGCAGTTCCGTATGTTCTTCCTTGAGGACCCACTCTCGCCCGAAGATATTGGGTACTTCAGGCAGATCCGTCAGAATTGCGCGACGCCGATCGCCATGGGCGAGCTGTTCAATAGTCCGCACGAATGGCAACCCCTGATCACTGAACAGTTGATCGATTACATCCGCGTGCATGTGTCGCAGGCCGGGGGATTCAGTCCGGCACGCAAAATCGCGATCCTCGCCGAGCAGTTCGGCGTCAAGACGGCGTGGCATGGTCCCGGCGACGTTTCGCCAGTTGGGCACATGGCAAACGTCACTCTGGATCTTGTGAGCTATAACTTTGGGATTCAGGAGTATTCGCCGTTCAACGAAAGGACGCAGGCGATATTTCAGGGTTGTCCGGAGATGCGGGATGGCTATCTATGGGTAAGCGAAAAGCCTGGATGGGGCATTGAGATTGACGAGAAGGAAGCAGCGAAAGCCCCGTTCACAGCCAGCCCGCTGAATGGTGGCTGGGGCGAGATTCGGCTTCGCGACGGCACTGTCATCAAGCAGTAGCCTTGTTGCCGGTAAGGTGCTTCCGCAGCAGGATCGTCCGTCGTTTCTCATCGCTGATTCAGAGAGCAACGGAGCTTCCGTTACTGTGCGCAGGCGTTTTTCTCGCGGTTGCGGTACGGGATTATCCAGACGCACCAATCAAAGAATGCTGAGTCCATGGTGCCCGGATCTAAGAGAACCGAGTTCGGCGCCACAACAGAGTTCCGCATACTCCCAGGGGCACGATTGTGCCTGCTACCAGCACGAGTGTCCATGGCAGGCTGATGGTGATCTGCTGGGCCCGCGTGCCCAGGGCCAGACATACAAACACCCCTACTGCGGTGCACATCACAAGCACTTCCCACCAGCGGCGCGGGTGTGGTTTGCCGGCATGCGGATCATCACCTGCGACGACGGCAGCCACCTGCTCAGCGTCCAGTCCGTAGCGGTCGCACTCCCTGTCCATCGCAGACTTCCAACTGATTAGCTCCGATTCGCCCGGATCGGCCATACTGATAGCAACTGCGCCCGCAATCATGATTCCCGATCCAAGGAAGATCAGCATCTTTCCAGAAGGGCTTAGTGCGACCAATTCGCCAAAGACCAGCGCACCCCACGCCAATCCCCAAAGCTGATTGGTATTGGATAGAGGGATTCCGCGGCCGATGCCGATGTACTTTGCCGCGTACTGCTGAAACAGGTCGCCGATGACCCAGCAGAAGCCGCCAAGGAAGGGCCAGAAGAGCATAGGCCGGGCTCTGTGGAGTTCTGCGGCGAGGGTACTGATGCCACCAAGATTGACCGCTGTGAGAAGAAAGACGGTGCCGAGTTCGCCGAAGGTGAAGATGGTGACGAACGAGAGCGGATTCATGCCGCTGATGTAGGCCTTGCGGTAGGGACTGTACATGGTGCCGAACATGGCGCCGGCTCCAAGTGCCGCCATGATGCCAATCGCAACCTTGCCCGGCGTGTCTGAGTAGCTCGCGGTGGCAACGGCAAGAATCGACGCGCCACCAACGATGGCGAATGCTCCGCCCAACACCTTCGACCATTCCTTTACGCCCGAGCCGCGGAGTTCCTTGAAGAGCAGCCAGCCCCAGAAGAGGCCCACCAGGCTGTTGGTGTTCCACAGCGGAAAGGCGATGGCGAGACCTACATTACGCACAGCGAAGATGGTCAGCGTGTTGCCAACCGCCCACAGCATTCCGGCAATCACCGCCCAGACAATCAGGTGCGGCTTGTCGCGCAGGTCATCGAACAGGAAGCCTGTACCCTTTAGCAGAGTGGGAACGGTCCAGCGCGCCACGAAGGCGCCCATGACCATGCCCATGGAGATAATGAATGGAGAGAACCCAGCGTTCACCAGCTTGGTTGGCGCTTCGGCACTGCCGAGCCAGACGGCCGCGGCCAGCCCGCAAAATACTCCGAGTTTATGCAGGGAAAGGGTTGACCGCCCAGGGGCGCCTTTGGAATTATCACTCACGCATTCACCTCAGGGTCATCAGAAGGGTGGTTCCGAGAATCAATATGCCGACAGGCACCCAAAGGTGAACATCGGTGAGGATGCACATCAGTGTTGATCGTTTCATGCTTCGACCTCTTCCAGACGAACCGGACGGTGCTCGTCGTAAGACTTTCTTGCCGCTATCGCCATCACCACTGGAATGCGTCCATCGATCCCCGTCACTGCGGTCTGCCGATTATCGAGCACAGCTTGAGTAAAGGACTGCAACTCCATGGCAAAACTCTCCGTGTAGCGTTCCATGAAAAAGTTGAGGGGCAGGTCCTTATACACAGATTTTCCGCTGCTGACGACGGCCTGATTTGGATAGCAATTGCCGGTTTCGATCTTTCCTTCGCTGCCCAGGATCTCAACCCGCTGGTCGTAACCATAGACGGCTTTGCGACTATTGTCGATGGTGCCGATAACGCCGTTACGGAAGCGCATGACGATCAGCGCGGTATCCAGATCGCCGGCCTTACCGATCTCCGGGTCAACCATGACGCCGCCCGCCGTATAAATTTCTTCCACTTCGTCTCCGATGAGGAAGCGGGCCATGTCAAAGTCGTGAATCGTCATGTCCATAAACATGCCACCGGAGACGCGGATGTAGCCGAGCGGCGGAGGTCCCGGATCGCGGCTGATGATGTGCATCAAACTTGGCTTTCCGATTTCGCCGCTGACAACGGCCTGGCGGACACGGGCGAAGTTGGCATCGAAGCGCCGGTTGAATCCAATTTGCAATTGGACTCCCGCGGCTTTTACCGCGGCGAGAGAGCGGTCGATCTGGACCAGGCTGTGGGCAATCGGCTTCTCGCAGAAGATGTGCTTGCCGGCTTTGGCAGCCTCGACGATGAGGTCGGCGTGGGTATCGGTGGAGGAGCAGATCAGAACCGCGTCGATACTTGGGTCGGCGAGTATAGCCGCGCTCGATTCTGCGACCTTTGGAATTCCACAGCGGGCGGCCAGCGTCTGCGCGGCATCGCGGTTTACGTCAGTGATCGCGACAATCTGGGCTTCCGGCAAGCGGAATGCCAGTGTTTCAGCATGCACGCGGCCAATGCGGCCAGCGCCGATGATTCCGATATGAAGCTTCTTCTCGCTCAATGTGCCCTCGCAGGAAACGGCTCAATCAAGACAGTTTCTCAGAGCGTCTTCCATGAACATTTTCTGGCCCGCTCCCGCTCGATCAGACCGAGGGGAGCGGGCCGAATTATATTTATGAAATACGTGCGAATGATTCAGTGAAATTGGACTCGATGGAATGCAGGTATTCACGGCTCCGTCGCGCGCTCTCCTTGGGTGTGCCCATACCGGGCAGGATATCCTGCTCAACCAGACAGTAGCCCTCATAGTCCCGCGCGCTTAACCACCGCAGCAGTGCAGGAAAATCCACGCAGCCTTTACCCAACTCACAGTAGACGCCGTGACGCATGCCGGTGAAGTAGTCCCACTTCTCGGTCCGAGAGCGACGCGCAATCTCAGGCTCGATATCCTTCAAATGGATGTACCAGATGCGGTCTTTGAAGCGATTGAGAGCCGCGACCAGGTCGCAACCCACTCCGCCTGAGCCGTGGTAATAATGACCGGTGTCGAATACGAGGCCAAGCCGCTGCGGGTCGGTCAACTCAAGCAGGGTTGAAATCTCTTCCGGTGTCTCGACATAACCGGCGCAGTGGTGATGGAAAACCGTTCGCAATCCTGTCTCATCGAATACCGCTCGCGCAATCTGGTTCGCGCCGCCGGTAAATGTCTTCCACTCCGCCAGGCTTAGCCCGTCCTTTGGCGCCACACGTCCGGCGATTTTGGTTCGTGCAGGATCGGTGCCATTGTCGTCTGCCAGCACTAGGAATGGCGCCGGCGTCGAGGCCACCGAGGCCAACAGGCGCGCCGTCTTCACGGCAGTTGCCACGCCCTCTGCATGAGCCGCGGGATACTTCATGGCCACAGGCACAAACGCACCCAGCATCACAAGCTTGCGCTTGGTGATTTCCTCACCCAGCGCAGCGGGATCGGTGGGCATATAGCCCCAATCGCCCAACTCTGTTCCGGTGTAGCCGGTCTCTACGAGTTCATCCAACATGCGGTTAAACGGGACTTGCCGGCTCGTGTCCTGGTGCTCCAGCGTGCCCCACGAACAAGGAGCATTGCCAACCAACAACTCTTTCATGCTTTCTCCTTTAGAACTTTCGGCTCCAGTCCCTGGGCCAGCGTTCAACAACCACCTTCGTCTGTGTGTAGAACTCCACTGCATGGTGGGCCTGGGCGTGCAGGTCGCCGAAGAAACTTTCTCCCCAGCCGCTGAAGGGGAAGGAGGACATGGGCGCCGCAACACCAACATTGATGCCCACGTTGCCGGCATTCACTTCGTAACGGAAGCGGCGGGCGTTGGCGCCGTCGGTGGTAAAGATGCACGCCATGTTGCCGTAGCTGCGGCCGTTCACCAAGGCGATCGCTTCTTCAATCGTCTTGGCGTGCATGAGGCTGAGCACCGGCCCAAAGATCTCAGTGCGCGCAGTCTCTGCGTCTGGTGGAACCTGATCAAGAACAGTCGGCGAGACAAAGAATCCGTCTTCGAAGCCGGCTATCTTGCGGTTGCGGCCATCCACCAGAATGCGCGCTCCATCCTGCTCTCCCTTTGCGATCAGTCCTTCGATGCGAGCCTTGCTCTCAGCCGAGATCACGGGGCCCATTTCGATGCCGGCAGTAGCGCCGTAGCCAACTTTGCGGTTGGTTGACGCGGCAACAATCTGGTCTGTGAACATTGGCCGGGCGTCGCCAACGGTGATTGCAACCGATGCAGCCAGGCAGCGTTGTCCAGCGCAGCCAAATGCGGAGTCGGCCAAAATCCGCGTCGTCATCTCCATGTCGGCATCGGGCATCACGACCACGGGATTCTTGGCGCCTCCCTGACACTGGGCGCGCTTGCCGTTGGCCGCGGCGCGGCTGTAAATGTAACGCGCTGTGGCCGTGGAGCCTACAAAGCTCACGGCGCGAATCGCCGGGTGATCGAGGATGGCATTCACGGTGTCGCGACCGCCGTTCACCAGTTGAATCACGCCGGGCGGGAAGCCCGCAGCCTCGATCAGGCGAAAGAGCTTTTGCGACGTAATCGGCACGCGCTCTGAAGGCTTCAGCAGGGAGCAATTTCCGGCGGCTACCGCATAGGGCATAAACCAGAAGGGAATCATGCCCGGAAAATTGAACGGGGTAATGGCGGCCACTACGCCCAGCGGCTGGCGAATCATGTGTTCGTCAATGCCGGCTGCGATGTCTTCGCAATTGGTGCCCTGCATCATCATCGGCATGCCGCATGCGGTCTCAACGTTTTCGATGGCCCGCTGCATTTCGCCCTTGCTCTCCGCAAGCGTCTTGCCGCACTCATCGGTGATGGTCTGCGCCAGGTCATCGCGGTTCGCTTCCAGCAGGCTCTTGAGCTTGAAGAGAGGCTGTATCCGGTCCCCAACCGGAGTGCGCCGCCACCCAATAAAAGCGTGCGCAGCGCAATCCGCGGCTTTGTTCACGTCGGCTGCGGGGGAGAGGGGAACCTGAGCAAGCACTTGCGCGGACGCCGGGTTAAGGACGTTCAGCGTCTGCTCGGCGGTGGAGGGGCTCCATGCGCCATCGATGAAATTCTGCAACCGGTCAGTCATTTTCGTGTTCTCCTCACAGGTGATAGCGCTCGCGCTTACGCGCCTCTTCATAGCTTGCGCGGGCTTTGCGCACACTGTCCATTTCAGAAACTTCGGCAACCGCAACATCCCACCATGATTCGTAGCCGGGCACGCCCACCGATGGATCTGTCTCCACCACAATGACCGTGGTGCGGTCGGCCGTTTTAGCCTCCTCGAGGGCCTTCTTCAACTCGGCCACTGTGTTGGCCTTCAAGGCGTGTGCGCCCAGGCTGCGCGCATTGGCGACAAAGTCAACATTCAGGCGATCGCCGTCCAACTGCCCCGACGCTTGCGAGCGGGCGCGGTAACTGGTGCCGAATCCACCCAGCCCCAACGAGCGGCTCAGGCTGCCGATGCTGGCAAAGCCGTGATTGTCCACCAGCACGATGATTATCTTGACACCCTCCTGCACTGACGTCGCAATCTCGGTCGGCATCATCAGGTAGGTGCCATCGCCCAGGAAGACATAAATTTCGCGGCTGGGATCGGCGATCTTGGCGCCCATGGCAGCGGGAATCTCATAGCTCATGCAGGAGTAGCCGTACTCCATGTGATAGCCGTTTGGCGTGCGCGTACGCCAAAGCTTGTGCAGGTCGCCGGGATGGCTCCCCGCTGCTGAGAGCAGTACATCACGCGGTCCGGAAGCCTCCCACATGGCGCCGATGATTTCGCTTTGCGCGGGCTTGCCGGGATTGTTCAGATGGAACAAACGGTCCACCTCGGCTTCCCATGCCACCTTCAAGTTGGCAACATCGGCAGCGTACTCCGCGCTGACTTTCTTGTTTGGCAGAGCCGTGATGAGTTGCTCGAGCGTAACGCGCGCATCAGCCACCACCGGAATCGCGCCAACCTTGTAAGCGTCGAACTCTGCCGTGTTGATATTGACGAATCGCACGTCCGGATTCTGGAACGCCGTCATCGAGGCCGAAGTGAAATCGGCATAACGAGTGCCGATTCCAATCACGAGGTCTGCCGAATGCGCCAGGCGATTGGCGGCCAGGGTTCCCGTAGCGCCGATTGCGCCCATCGATTGCGGATGATCCCATGCCAGCGAGCCTTTGCCTGCCTGGGTCTCCGCAACCGGAATGCCGGTCTGCGCAACAAACTTGTCGAGTGCCTGCGATGCCTCGCTCATCAGCACTCCGCCGCCGGCGACAATCAACGGCTTTTTGGCGGTGCTGATCGCTTCGACGGTCCGAGCGAAAGACACCTGATCGGGTTGACCGCGGCGAATCAACCACACGCGCTTGCGGAACAGTTCTTCAGGATAGTCGTACGCTTCCGTCTGCACATCCTGGGGCAGCGCGAGCGTGACTGCGCCACAGTCGGACGGAGAAGTGAGCACGCGCATTACCTCGGGCAGCGCTGTGATTAGTTGCTCGGGCCGATAGATGCGGTCCCAGTACCGCGATACGGGCTTGAAGCAATCGTTTACGCCGATGTCCTGCGTGCTCGGCAACTCAACCTGCTGCAGCACGGGCGCCACGTTGCGGCGTGCGAAGATGTCGCCGGGCAGCAGCAGCACAGGCAAGCGGTTGATGGTAGCTAGCGCCGCTCCGGTAATCATGTTGGTGGCGCCGGGCCCGATAGAAGAGGTGCAGGCAAAGGCGCGCAGCCGGTTGCTGGCCTTGGCATACGCCGCCGCCAGATGCACGCCGGACTGTTCGTTGCGCACCATGATGTATTTGAAATCGGGATTTTGCTGCAGGGCCTGTCCGATGCCTGCTACGTTTCCGTGACCGAAGATGCCCAGCATTCCCGCGAAGAATTCATGTTGCTGCTCATCCCGCTCGACGTACTGGTTCTTAAGAAACTGAATCAGGGCCTGCGCCATTGTCATGCGACGCGTCTTCATCTCTTTCACCTTTTCACCATGGGTACCCTGGGGTCCTTTTCGTGCCATGTGTCTCTCACCCACGCATAGTCAGGATCGTCTGAGGCGGCCAGCGAACGTGCCGAGCCCGCCAGCGCGTTCAGGTAATACACGTTGTAGCCATGCGCGGCTACCACAGGATGATAACCCTCTGGCACCAGCACAAGTTCGCCGTCGCGCACTGTAATCGTTTCATCGATGCGGCGGTCGGCGGTGTACACCTTCTGTATCGCAAATCCTTCCGGGCGATCGATCCGGTAGTAGTAGACCTCTTCGAGGTCCACTTCTTCCGGAGGGTTGTGCACGTCGTGCTTGTGCGGCGGAAAGCTGGACCAACTGCCAGCGGGCGTGAAGACCTCGACAATAATGAGGCGATGCGCTGGGAAACTCGGCGGCAGCATGCTGTTGATCTGGCGCGTGGCGTTGCCGCCCCCGCGAATCTCGATGCCCACCTGGTCCGGCGTCACCAGGCACGCCGGGTGCTCCTCTTCGGCGCGGCTGTAGCAGAAGGCGAGCTCGCAATCCGTGTCGGCGGTGACTGTAAATGCGGTGTTCACTGGCAGATACAGAGTGTATGGCAGGCCGTCGAATACCGTAGCCCGCTTGCCGATGCGCTGCCACTCTCCCTTCGAGCTCTTGACCGAGCAGGTGCCGCCCAGCACTACGATCGCCAATTCCTTGGCCCCGGTCTCTCCGTTGAATCTCTTGTTCTGCTCCAGTTGGCGAGCCTCGAGAGATAGAAATTCAAAGCCGAAATCTTCGATCCGGTTCCGGAACACTTCCGGACGAATCAGCAAGTCACTCATGATCTCTCCTTGAGGCTGCCAGCGCATGCGCCACAGACAATTTCCGGTGGGCCCACTTTCGCGGTACATCGTCCGGTGTTGGATGAGACGAATCCCGACAGGCAAAGCGGAAAAATGCACACGTGTGCATCAACTACAAAATCATCAACCTCAACGGCTGTACCTGTCAATATGAAATGCCGAAAATCAGCACTGACCGGGCTCGGATTGCCTCAGCATCCCGATGCTCTGGATCAATGCTCTTGAACCCCAAAATGGCAGAGCCAGAGTCGCATGGATTGCAGGGGCCCGGTGGGATTCCCGTTCGAGATTCGAGCTTCCGATTCAAGCAAATATTCATGGTTTTCGGCTAGTTCATCCAGTTGATTCAGCGCGGTCTTAACGGGTGCCTTCGTAATTGGTTCTCTTGACCGCGCTTTCTGGTGGTGTTAGGGTTTTTCTGCACACGTTTGCATTTCCGGGAGGATGCATGGCCCAAACTGAGTCGCATGTCCAATACAAGAGCCCACTCTTTCAAATGACGCAGACCACGCCCACGTGTCTGTGGAACGATTCGGCTGCCATCGAAGAGCTCACTTACTCGATTGAACACGGGGCCGTGGGAGCCACTTGCAATCCCTCCATCGCCGTAACCGTGCTCAAGCAGGAAATGCCGGCTTGGAAAGTCCGAATTCAGGAGCTTGCGGAAAGTTTCCCAAATGCAACAGAGGATGAAATCGCGTGGATGATCGTCGAAGAAATGTCTGCGAACGCGGCCAAACTGCTCAAGCCAATCTTTGATAGGGAAAAGGGTCGCAATGGGCGCCTCTCCATCCAGACGGATCCACGGAATTATCGCAACTCCGATGCGATGTTGACTCAGGCCATTCGGTTCAGCAGGCTGGCTCCGAACATGATCGTTAAAATCGCAGCCACCCGCGCGGGTATCGTTGCAATGGAGGAAGCCACCTACCGCGGCATCAGCATCAACGCGACCGTCAGCTTTACACTCCCTCAGACAATCGCTGTCGCAGAGGCCGTGGAGCGGGGCTTGAAGCGCAGGGAAGCTGAGGGGCTTGATATCTCCACGATGGGGCCGGTGTGCACCATCATGGTGGGCCGGCTGGACGACTGGCTGAAGGTTCTGTTAGACAAGAATAATCTTTCTGTCGATCCAGGCTACCTTGAGTGGGCCGGAGTCGCGGTCTTCAAGAAGGCCTACAAAATTTACCGCGAGCGTGGCTATCGGCTGCGGCTTCTCTCCGCGGCATTCCGCAATCACATGCATTGGAGCGAATTCATCGGCGGCGATGTCGTGATCTCTCCGCCGTGCGCATGGCAAAAGCGCTACAACGCCAGCGATATCGAAGTAATCAACAGGATTGATACGCCGGTCGATGCAAAGATTGTCGACACACTGCTGAGCAAATTTCCTGACTTCGAGCGCGCTTACACTGAGAACGGCCTTTCCCACGAGGAGTTTGATACCTTCGGGTCAACACGGAGGACTTTGAGGGGCTTTATCGGAGCCTGTGCGGAGATGGACGCAATTATTCGGGATATCATGCTTCCCAACCCCGATAAAGAATAGAGGCTCGTTAGCGAATCCACATCAGCGGATTGCTGATTGAGACCGCGCTGAGGCCCTGCGCTAGCAGTTCTTCTGCTTCCTTCATATTCTGGATCAGCCCACCGCCCACAACGGGGAGATCCGGCGAGATGGCGCGCACGCGCTCAAGTATCTTCGGAGCAACCAGCGCAGGCAGGACTTCAAGCGCATCTACGGGCGTGTTCTTCAACTGGTTCGTGATGGTATCCATTGCGCCGCTGTCCAGAAGAAACGTCCGCTGGATTCCGTAAAGACCGATCGAAAGCGCGTGCCGCAATGGGTCCAGGTGCGTGGAGATGATGCCGCGCGCACCAGCGCGTTTTAGATAGTTGACCGCATACCGGTCGCGCGAGAATCCGTTGAGCAGGTCAAGATTGACGATGGGGAGCTTATCCGCCGCAAGAATTTTCTGGATCATCGCTTCGCAGTTTTCCGGGTCACCGGTCAGCAGATAGACAATCTTGCCATGCGCTGCGATTGCCTGGTCTACGAATTCAAACTTGCGGACGGCCGGGATGATAGGAGTCGCTTGGCAGAAAACCCGCAGCGGTGTCTGTTGTTCTTGCATCATTCTCGCGTACTCCTTCAGGCGTGGATCTCCGTACCTGGGTCAAAAATGAGGCGCTCGGTTGGGCATGCGCGCAGACTGACGGCTCATCAAAGAACATGCCGCAAAAGGACAACCCATTATAAACATCATGCTCATGCGCGTCGCGGTCGTTGTTCAAAATGGAGCAGTGGTTAAAGGGGGAATCCTTGACAGCACGCGTCAATCCGAGCGATAGTTGACTGTAGTCACACGCCGTTTCGTGAAGAGTATCTGAGAGAGCTTGAACCGGTGAATGAATGCTGCTGAAAAAGTCAGGGACAGGTGCCTTTCAGGCGACTTGGTCCTGCGTTCAGAGTGGCGGCGGTCCGAGCCTTGCGATCTCTCAGAATTTCCTTACCCAGGTCCGGACTCCCTTCCTTCTGCAACGTATCCAATTCTCCAGGCACATTTGCCGGTGCGGAGGCATGGCTGCTCGTCGTTGATTTATCGATGTAGATTTGAGCTGCCATTCTCTGCATTGAGTTCTCGCCTCGTATAGCAACTCTGCCGCGAGCGGTAACTTGGTTTCTCGTGGCGCTATGGCAACGCGCTTCGTGGTTGGCTCTTGCTCTCACTTCTCAACAGATCGATATCAACTGCCGCGTACGCTGTAGCAAGGTGCATCGGCGCCGTTCGATGCTTCACAATGAGATGCGCCCACGGTCAACGCGAGGGGAGAAGAAATGGAATCGACACAGGTTGTCATCATCGGTGGCGGTGCGACGGGCGCCGGCATTCTTTGGGACTTGAGCCTGCGCGGCATCTCCGCCACGTTGCTCGAGCAGGGAGACATCGCCAATGGCGCCACCGGCCGCTGCCATGGATTGCTGCATTCCGGCGGCCGCTATGCTGTCAAGGACCTTGAAACCGCTCGCGACTGTGTCGCAGAGAACCGCATCCTGAAAGCAATTGCCCCGCACTGCGTGGAAGACGTTGGCGGACTCTTTGTGCAGTGCCATCAGGATGATCCGGCATTCTTCGAAAGATGGTGGCGTGCGGCCGGAAATGCAGGTATCCAAAGCAGCCGCCTGACCGCGGACGAAGCGCACGAACTTGAACCGAATCTGGGCAAGGACATCCTTGGTGCATTCACATGTCCCGACGCGCACATCGACGTTTTTCGTCTGGTGCTTGCCAACATTCAGGCTTCTCAAGCGCGCGGCGCACGATTCCTTCCTTACAGCAAACTGGTCTCCATTCGCTCTGTAGACGGATGCGTGAGCGGAGTTCGCTATCGCAACACCCGGACATGTGATGAAGAAGAGATCTCGTGCGACGTGGTCATCAACGCTGCCGGAGGCTGGGCACAGAGTGTTGCAGCGCTGGCCGGCGTCGAGGTGCCCGTGCGCTGCGACAAGGGCACGCTTCTGGTGCTCAACCATCGAGCCAGCAGTCGAGTCATCAACCGGTGCCGCGAGGCCGGCGATGGCGACATCCTGGTGCCCGCAGGCCCGGTGTGCATTTTGGGTACAAGCTCGATGAGCGTTCCGGGCCCAAAAGGACTAGCCACGTTCCCCAATGAAATCGAAAATCTACTGCAACTTGGCGATGTAATGATTCCTGGAATTGCAGGCGCGCGCATTCTGCGTGTCTTTTGTGGCGTTCGAGCTCTATACGCACCCGGAAGTGCGGACGCCGTGGGCGGGCGCGAGATCAGCCGCAGTTTTGCGCTCATTGATCACGAGAAACTTAATGGCATAAGTGGTTTTATCTCGATTGTGGGAGGCAAGCTCACGACCTATCGCCTGATGGCCGCAGCGGTCTGCGACTGCGTATCAAAGAAGCTCCAAGTCTATTCGGAATGTACCACCAACAAGGTACCTTTGCGTCCCGCCATCGACGGCAAGACTCACCGTCGTGCAGCGCGATTGCTACCGCAGCCAGTGGCCGAAAAACTGGAGCTTCGCATGGGGCCTGAAACCGCTCGGGTTGTCGAGGCCATAGAATCGCGGCCGGAATTGGCGGAACTCGCCTGCGAATGTGAACTGGTAACTCGTGCCGAATTGGAATACGTTCTCGGAAACTCGACTTCAGCCGCTGCTCAAACCATTTCTGACGTTGGCCGGCGAACGCGGCTTGGCTTTGGCCCCTGCCAGGGAACCTTCTGCGGCTATAAGGCAATGCTTGCGGGCTTTCAGACGCGCCGCTGGTCGGCCTCGCAGGCCGCAACCGAATTCTCCGCTTACCTTCATGAGCGCTGGAAAGGGCAGTCATTCATCCACCAGGGCAAGCAGGTCGAACAGCTCGAGCTCAGCCAGCAACTCTATGGCGAAGCCCTCTGCATCGAGGGCCAGCCAGCGAGTGCAAATTCGGGAGAACGGGATGGATAGTCATCATTTCGACGTGATTGTCGTGGGCGCTGGAATTTCCGGACTTACCGCGGCCGGAGCGGCGGCACGCCATAATCAGAAAGTTGCCCTAGTTGCAACCGGGCCGGGTTCGTTTGTCCTCAGGTCAGGATGCCTGAAGGCGCAGGAGCTCATGCAGCCTGGCTCGAAGCAAGAAATAGGTGAGGCCGTAGCATTCTTTCAGGAAATGGCGCAGGCCGCAGGCGACCCGTTTGAAGGAAATATCTCCGAAGTGCGTTATCTTCCGACAATTTTTGGTGACTTCCAAGGCATAGCGCTTGCGCCACGTTCTCTCTGGAACGCAGATCCGCGTAGCGACGCCACGACGGCGATTGTCGGCATTCGTGAGCTGTCGTGCTTTGATGAGAATTTCATGGCCGAGCGGATGAATGGGCAAGCGCGCGGGCTTGGTTTCGTTTGTACTTACGCAGCGCGGCAAATATCTCTCTCACGCATTTTCGGAGGTCCGGTTACAACGCTGCGCATAGCAACTCGCTTTGACAGCGATCCCGGCTTCCGCTCTGAGCTCGTTAACGTGTTGAAGCATGCGGCATCTGGATTTGAGCGTGTTCTTGTGCCCGGCATTTTGGGTCTGCATTCATCTGCCCAGCAGTTTGCTCAATTCGAACGCGAACTCGGTTGCTCCCTGAGCGAATTGGCCACTCTGCCACCATCCGTTTCCGGCCTGCGTTTGTTCAATCGCCTTTGGGGCTATCTTCACGAGATCGGCGTGGAACTTTTCCAGGGATTCCCAGTGCTGAAGGTGCAGATTCAGGATGGCACGTGTACGGAGTTACAGGTTGCGAGTCCGGGACACACTATGATTTTGCGCGGCGAATGCGTGGTGCTCGCCGCTGGGCAAGACTCTGCCGGCCTTCTTGGTACTGAATTCGCGAGGTGTGATGAGCAGATGCGTCCGCTCACCTCCACGGGCTCGGTAGTGGCATGGAACCTCTTCGTTGCTGAATCGGGCTCGTATGACCGAACCGAAGGCAGTGGAGACGACATGGAAATTCTCGCAGGCTACCGAACAGGGAATCTGGCCGCGGCCGCACGGGGACGCTATGCAGTTGGATGACTTCGCCATCGACAACTGCCTGAAGTGTTCGGTGTGCAGCGCCGCATGCCCGGTATACAGCGCTAATGCCCAATACCCTGGTCCCAAGCACCTGGGTCCGGAGCTTGAACGCCTGCGCTGCGAAGGCTTTGCCGCAGACACCGTGTGGCTGGAGTATTGCCTGGGATGTCACCGCTGCGACCTCGCTTGTCCCCACCAGGTTGGCGTGTCCGAGATGATTGCACGCGCCAAGGCAAAGCACCACAAGCCGCTTGTTCGCGGCTTGCGCGACTGGTGGTTTGCTCGTCCCGGCCTGTTGGGCCGGCTGACCACGATTCTGCCCGCACTTTCCAACTTTGTGCTGTCCATGAGGCCGGCACGTTTTTTAATGTCAAAGCTCATACAGATCGCGCCACAGAGAAGATTTCCAGCATACGCACGGCCGAATCTGCGCACGCCAACAATCGGCGCGCTCAACAAAGAGCGGCCGCGTTTGCTCCTTTTCCCCGGCTGCTTCATGCGCTACAACCGGCCGGAGCTGGGCCGCACTGTAATCGAACTTCTGGAACGGAACGAATTTAATGTAGAAGTTGCGGAGACGGAGTGTTGTGGAGTTCCGGCAGTGGCGAACGGCGACACAAATATGGCGCATGCTGTGGCGCGCGATAACGTTCGCAGAATGGTGAATCAAGTGGGTGCGGGTATGCGCGTCGTTACCGCCTGTTCGAGTTGCGGGCATATGCTCAAGACGGGATTCGGCGGCTTACTCAAAGATGACGCGGAGCTTGCTGATGCGGCGCAGAGGATTGGTAGCCAGACCTTCGATCTCGCCGAATTGCTCATGGCGCAGTCGGATGCTGGAACGCTCAACACTGGACTCCAAGCCGCCAATCTGCACATTGCCTACCATGCGCCGTGCCATCAGAAGTCGCAGGGGATTGGCCGCCCATGGTTTCACTTGCTGCGACAGATTCCAGGCGTGACGGCTGATGATATCGATGCCGGATGCTGCGGCATGTCGGGTACGTATGGCTTCAAGCAGGAGAAGTACAGCGTCTCCATGGCAATCGGTCAGCAGTTGTTCGATCGCATCAGCGCGTCACAGCCGCAAATGGTCGCCACGGAATGTGCCACCTGCCAGATGCAGATAGAACATGGAACCACGTTCAAGGCCATTCATCCCGCGGAAATTCTCTTGCAGGCCTACAATGGACGGCCGTACTGATGGCCGCTTACAGGGCTGGTCGATATCAACGCATCCATGCGGCCGTCAACGTTTGGCGATTGCGGGTCTACGCTTGCTGGCCCTGGCCGTCGATCCTCTCACAATCAACTCCGCGTTGATCTTGATTCTGACCACAGATTCCTGGCCCGACATCAACTTGATCAGGTTCTCCATCGCTAGCTGCCCCATGCGCCGCATCGGCTGGCGCACTGTCGTCAACGGCGGCTGGGTGTAGGACGCGACGAACAGGTCGTCGAAACCCGCAATGGAAATATCTTCTGGCACGCGCAGCCCGTGCATGTGAATCGACCGCATCGCTCCCAGCGCTGACATGTCGTTATAGCAGCAGACCGCTGTCGGAGGATTGTTCAGCGTCAGCAACTCATCCATTGCGCGCATGGCAGCTTCTGGTTTGCCATCGCCGCGAACTGCGAGCTCGGGAAGAAACGGAATCCTGGCCGTATCCAAAGCCTCCCGGTAACCTGCAAAGCGCTCTGTATCAGACTGATAACCAAACTGGTCGCCGATATAAGCAATCCGCCGATGACCTAAGCCGACCAGGTGTTCGGCCACCGCCCGGCTTCCTTCCTGATTACAAATCATGACAGAGTGAACAAACGCTCCGGGGTGTTGATCGTTTAACAGCACGATAGGCACCATCATTTCCGACAACAGGGGAAGATACAAGGCGCCTACGCGGGAAGAAGTAACAATGATGCCATCCACGCGCTGCTCTGCGAATGACTGGACTATCTTTCTTTCGCGATCGGGATCAGCGTTCGAGTCGGCCAGAAATACGCAGTAGCCATGATCGTTGGCGGTTTGCTCAATTCCGGTCACGACCTCGCTCGTGAAAGGATCTGAGACTGTTGTCACCACAAGTCCGATGGTGCGCGTCCGCCTAGTAACGAGCCCGCGGGCAACAGCGCTGGCGCGATAGCCTGACTCCTTCGCGATCTTCCGGATCTTCTCGGCAGTCTTGGCATTCACCAGCGGACTGTTCTGCAGGGCACGGGAAACTGTCGGGTGCGATACTCGTGCCAGCCGCGCTATGTCCTTGATTGAGGGTTGACGAAGAACTTGCTTCGAAGCGCCGGGGCGCGCAGTTCCATCAGCCTTGCCATTGTCTTTATCAAACACGGCACACTCTTTTCATCTCCGGCATGTACTATCGACCTCAGTCTGTAACAGCGCGCCGGCTCTAGTCAATGCCCAGGTTTCTGCAACTTGTTCCAGATGCAGTTATCAGGAGTTCCTGGATTGAATTGCCTTTGCGTCGCGCGGCGAAAGCTTCCACGACAAAGAAAGGAGAATTATTGACAGGAACGTCGCCGCCAATACTGCACCAAGGGCAGCATTCCAGCCGTATCGTTCAGCCAGCACACCTATGCCTTTTCCCTCCACCACGCGTCCCACGTAGCCAAAGAGTCCGATAAGGCCGGCTGCGGTACCTACCGCTTTCTTTGACGTGAAATCCAACGCACTCACAACCAGCAACAGGATAGTCGGATAGACAAAGAACCCGATGACTCCAAACAGGACAAGATCCAGCCAAAGCTTGTTGTCGGGGCTGTACAAGATGCCAACGTAAGCAAGAAACACAGGAATCATGCAGAGCATGCTGATCATTCCCCGGCGCCCGCCGAGTTTGTCGGATAACCAACCAACCGCGATACTACTGAAGATAGCGGAAAACTCCAGTGCCGCGGTGCTCACTCCGCCTTCTCCGAGACTGGCATGCTTCACCTCTTTCAAGTAAGTGGGGCCCCAATCGAGCATTGCGTACCTGGCAATATATGTAAAAAAATTGGCACCGGCAAAGAGCCAGATATAACGATTTTTCAGGATGTAATTTACCAGCAAATCGCGTGTGCCGAGTTCAACTTCGGTGTCTGTATGGTTACCGGCAGGGTGGTCGTTGCGATATTCCTCGATGGATGGGAGACCGACGGACTGTGG
This sequence comes from Occallatibacter sp., assembly GCA_035945795.1. Lineage (GTDB taxonomy): Bacteria > Acidobacteriota > Terriglobia > Terriglobales > Acidobacteriaceae > Telmatobacter. The sequence continues at coordinate 29,529 of DASYZU010000079.1, read as the reverse complement.
CGTGTCCCTGAGCCGTATCAGGAGATAAAGCGCGCAGATGAGCGCCAATATTCCTGGGACATAAAATGCCGAACGCCATCCAAGCAGCGATGTGCTGTAGGCGACGATGAGGCCGGTCAGCCCTCCTCCTACATTCTGCGCTACATTCCAGAACGCAAACTTGGTTCCCCTCTCGCCGATGCTGTACCAGTGGCCCAGTGAGCGTCCGCAAGGGGCCCATCCCATACTTTGTGCAAGGCCGTTCAATGCCCACACAGCCATGTGTATCGGGTAACTGCTCGCGCTTGCAAAGGCAAAATTGCAAAGAGCTGTGAAGATCAATCCAAGAGGCATAAAGTAGCGTGGATTGCTGCGATCCGACCACGCGCCCATGAAGAACTTTCCAACGCCATAGGATATTGCCGTTACGGCCAGCAGATCACCGATCTGCCCTTTACTGTAACCAAGAGACTGCCCTATCTCCCTTGAAACGACGGGGAGATTATTTCTGACCAGGTAGAAAATGGCATATCCGACAAAAGTGGATTCCATAATCTGCCATCGCATTCGTGGATAAATCCGCTTAACCTGCTCTTCAGGAAGCCGGGCAATATGCGCGGCCGGCCTGAGGGAAGGAAAGTTCAAAGTCATGAATAGCCTCACTGTATCTACAGCTCTTGCGATTAAGTCAGGGGTGATTGAATTAAGCCATCATAATTATCGGCTCTCGTCAGTTCTTATCGCGGTCGGCAGCGTTCAAGTAGAGCTCATTAAGAGCATTAAGAAGAGAGCCTTCGTATCGATAACTTTTCTGTAGCCTCTTGATCTTTTGATCAGCTCATCATCCGTGCAGAACAATCTCTTCATGCCGCGTCGCCTTCGTGATAGAGATAGCCTTTTGCAACCTCAATAAAGTCGGCCAGGTCTTTATCTCTCCAGGCTTCACTTTTTTTCAATTCCCTGGCAAGAATGTTGGCGACGGCAGGCGCAGCTTCAATGGCCGCGCGCGCGTCAAGGAAAAGGGCACGGGTACGCCGGGCAAGCACATCCTCCACCGTGCGGGCCATTTCATATCGCGCCGACCAGACGACTTCGCGCGCCCTGAAGGGAAGGCGTGGATGAAGAAGAGCATCAAGGCTGGTATCCTCGGATGAAAGTGCGCACAGCATCGGCAGATCCGTGCCGTAAACGCGCTCCCACTCGGACGCCGCTCCGATCGAATCCATAGTCCAGCCGTGAATCTTCAACTCCAGTGTGCGCGACGGCAACGCGGGGAGTGAGGCGACTTCGCAGGCGCGATTGATCGTATCCTGCCCCATGCGCCGATACGTGGTCCACTTCCCTCCGGTAACCGTAACGAGGCCCGATTGAGAAACCAGAATTGTGTGGTCTCTCGATAGCTGCGATGTCTTGACGCCGCCTTTTTTCACAAGAGGCCGCAAGCCAGACCATATGCTCAGAATCTCTTCGGGGCCTGGCCTGCGACCGAAGTAGCGATCAATATGGTCGAGAAGGAATTTCTTTTCGGAGAAAAGAGCCCGTGGTTCGCGCGAAGCTCCATCGACGGATTCATCCGTGGTTCCTACAATCGTGGCTCCGTGCCATGGGATGGCGAAAAGCACACGGCCATCAGCCGTCTTTGGAATCATAAGTGCGGTTGTTCCAGCGAGGAAGGAGCGCGGCAAGACGAAATGGGTTCCCTGGCTGACAGATAGCAATGATTCGTGCGTACCACGATCCATTGATAGCGTTGCTTCCGAGAATACGCCGCAGGCATTGATAACTACCTTTGCCTGCAAATCGAAGGCGGTGTCGTCTTCTCTGTCTCGCGCCTGGATGCCGGTCGTCTTACCGCCACTTTGCAGCAAGCCAACTGCTTCTACGTAGTTGATCGCAGTTCCGCCCAGATCCTGAAAAGTGCGCAACAGGGAAATGGCATAACGGGCATCGTCAAACTGCCCATCGTGATAGAGGATGCCCCCGCGAAGGCCGTCTGCAATAAGCCCTGGCAGCTTCTCACGAGTGCTTTTGGCAGAAAGAATTTCGGAGCGCCCAAATGACAACCTGCCGGAAAGCAGTTCATATACCTTAAGCCCGAAACCATAGTAGGGCAGGGAAGAATAGCTGTAAGCCGGGACGACGAACTGCTGATCATGGACCAGGTGAGGCGCGTTCCTCAGCATGTGGCCGCGCTCCCGCAAGGCGTCCGTCACCAGCGTTAGGTTGAGTTGTTCGAGGTAACGAACACCGCCATGCACGAGTTTTGTGCTTCGGCTTGATGTCCCTTTGGCAAAGTCGGTTCGCTCGACCAGGAGAGTACGGTAGCCCCGGGAAGCAGCCTCAACCGCGGCACCCAGGCCGCTGGCCCCGCCTCCGATCACCAACACATCCCATGGCTCTGCTTGCCGGCCAAGTTCGCGCAGAATGTCTGCTCTCGTCGTCATAGCTATCTCTCCCAGTCCCGGGCACGATCCCAGGCCCGAAACCAGTCAGAACACACTTTGCTGCGCGCAACGGCGTTCATATTCATAGGACACGAACAGCGTTGTTTTGATCAAGTGATGGGTAATTTTATCTTTCGGTCTTGTTCCTCCTGAACAAGCCGCCTGGGTATGCCTCTCTATTTGGAATCCTATCCCGTCCGTTTCGTGGCTGAAAAGCCCAGGCTACCTCCCTTGAGAGGGGCTGAATAAAGCGTGTGCCAGTCGCTCTGAGCGGCCGGCACACGAGTTTCGTGTTGGCTAGTAAATGATCTTCAATCCGAACTGGATGATGCGCGGCTCGAACGTGGAGGTGATTTGCCCGCCACTGGTCGGATTGCTGGTCGGGGGAATGGCTGAGATTGGTGTTGTTGCACCTGTGCCCAGGGTCTGCGTCGCGGTGGGCTGCGTGCCGCTGATTGTGCCGGGCAAGTAGAGGTTCGTGTGATTGAACACGTTGTAGGCCTCGGCGCGGAACTCGATCTTCAAGTTCTCGAGCGGAGTATTGAACCTCTTGTTCAGGTCGAGATCGGTCTCGTTGAACACTGGACTGCGGCCTGGATTGCGTGACGCAGTGCCGAAGGGGCTCAGAACATTCCCGGAGGCGTCCTTGAAGGGTGGAACCAGAAAGGCCGAGTAGTTAATGTAGTTGACATAGCCGCTATTGGCGGCACGGTTTGATTTCCCCTGTGTGATCTTCTTGCCGGGCACATAGTCAAAACGGTACTCGTTGGCGCCGCGGTAGGTTGCCGAGATCTGCTGAGAAACCTGCTGGGTCGCGTTGGGGCTATAGGTCAGGTTGAAAGGCGTGCCGGCCTGCGTCGTAACAATGCCGCTGATCTGCCAGCCGCCCAACACAGCGTTTCCAGCGCCGTTGATGCCGGAGAGGAAGCGCCGCCCTTGGCCGAATGGAACGTCGTAGACGAGGCTTGTGACATTGGCTACTGGGAGGTTGTAATCCGACTGGGAGTAGTCCCCACGAAGATTATTGCCGTCCTGCGGCGAAGGGGTGTTGCCTTCGAGCGAGGCCGAGGCATTGTCGAGCGAGTGCTCCCAGGTGAATGAGTTCAGAAGGGTCAGGCCAGCGACAAAGCGCTGCTCGTAGCGAACCTGGAGCGCATTGAAGTTGGACCAGAATTCATTGAGCGCCTCGGTAATATCGCTCGGCCATTTGGCGTATTGCCTCTGGACGTTGCTGGTACCGAGGGTTGAGAGGACTCTTTGGTTTGCGTTCAGGAACCCCTCCAGATGGAGTCCGTGGTTGCCGACGTAGGCCACGTCGAGGAGGGTGTTCTTCGTCAACTGCCGCTGTACGCTGAGGAAGTAGTTCTCGACGTAGCTGTCGGGCCTGTCTTTGGGAACCCAGGTGATGTTATCGGTAGCCGGGTTGAATGAGGTAACCAGGCCGGTTGGGAATCCCTGATCGGAGGTGGCATAGCAACTTGGATTAATAGATCCGGTTGGAATGATCAGCGCGGGGAGCGGGGTGCTGCACGCATTCGTAGGGCTCGGCGTGAGCTGCGTAACCGCAGCGAATTGAGCCTGCGGAGCATTGATGCCCGTGATATCGCCCGAGCCTGCGCGGGAGTAGTGGACGTAGCCGGTGCCGAAGCCACCGCGGACGACCGTATTCGGCGTGACCTGATAGGCGAATCCGACGCGCGGTGCAAAGTCGTGCAGCTGAGGATTGGTGAGCGTGCTGCCGTAAACCCCTCCGGCGTGGACCGGCATGATACCGTTGCCCGCCACGGCTCCGGGTGCGAGGGTGTCTACCACCTGGTTTACAGGATCAAAGTTGGAGATGTAATTGTTCTGCTCCGAGAAGGGCGATCCGTACTCCCAGCGCAGACCTAAATTGATTGTCAGGTTGGGATTGACCTTCCAGTCGTCCTGCGCATAAGCGGAATCCAGGGACTGTCGCAGGTGGACAACGAAGTAGTTAGCTAACTGATAACTGCTGGTGAGGCCGAACATGAAGTCGGCCCAGTAATCGTCGGCAACCTTGGTGCCTATCGCGCTGTAGGCGCCGCTATAAGTCCAGGAGCCATAGAGAGGGTTGTTATCGTTGACTGCCATCCAGATGTGCTCGTACTCATAGCCGAACTTGAGGGAATGCTTGCCCTTGATCCAGGTGAAGTTAGCCTTGGGATCGAGCAGTGCCGGATCCTGCCATTGCGGGTTGGTGCTCTGGCGTCCAAAGGTAGTGAAGTTGCTGATGGACACCTGCGGTAACCCACCCGCGATTGAAGCGGGTACGGTTTGGAGGCCAGGAATTGTGAACACGTTCTGGCCGATTGACAGAGTGAACTTTCCCGCCTTGGTGCGCGACAACCCGAGGCGTGCGTCCAGCACCTTGTTGGCGCCAAACAGGTGTGTATAGCCGAGCGCAATCTGCTGATCGAGGACGCGGATAGTGCCATTGGCCGTGCTGTCAAGGGGGAGCGGAATAACTGGATAGTTTACCCCCGTCTCCTTACGATCGCTGATGCGGAGGAACCACGAGGAACTGGGCGATTGCTGGTAGTCCAGGCGAAGATCGCCTTTATCCGAGTTATCGGTAAAAGGCACTTCCTTGGCGTAGTCAGAGGACGCCAGGCCAGTCGCACCGACACCGTTGACGCCGGCGTAGCCGGAGACAGGCAACGAACTGGCAAACGGCTTGTAGTAGCTGATGATCTTTGCCGAAAGAGGGTTGACTGCGGCGGATGGGATGGCAGTCCCTTTCGGGTAGGTTATCCCCGTAATCGGATTTTTGACATCGACCACCAGGATGCCGTTGATCTCGTTCTGCGTGGGCAGGGTGTACACATAGAGCGGACGCATCGTCTGGCGGAATCCCTCGTAATCAAGGAAGAAGAATAACTTGTTCCTTGCAATAGGGCCGCCAAAGTTCATCCCGAACTGGTTGCGGTTAAAGGTGGGTTTCTGAAAGGGCACGCTGGTTCCGAGGCTGCCGATCAGCGTCGGCTTGAAGAAGCCGGCGGCGTTCAGGTCGGTATTGCGGATGAATTCATAGAGCGTGGCATGGTAGCTGTTGCCGCCGCTGGCCGAGGCCACGTTGATGGTCGCACCTGACGAACGACCATATTCAGCGCTCTCGTTGTTCGTCACCACATTGAACTGCGATACTGAATCCGGCGGAATGGCGATGATCTGGTTATCAAAACCCTGGTTGCTCTCGCCGTAAGCGTTGTTGTCCATGCCGTCCAGCAGAAAGTTGTTAAACATGCTGCGCTGGCCGTTCACGTTATACGCGCCCTGGCGCACCAGGCTCGAGATGGAACTGGTGGTGGCCTGCGTCGGCGCTTGCCGCGAGCCGGTCACCAGCGCCAGAAGATCGGTGAAGTTCCGGCTCACCAGCGGCAGAGCTTCAGTCTGGTATCCGCTAATCGTCTGACCGCGCTCGCTGTTTTCGGTCTCTAGTTGCAGCGCCACGTCGCTGACTTCTACCGTGGTTGCGGTCTGGCCTACTTGCAGCGTCAGGTCGATGTGCTGCCGCCCGCCTACAGAGACAGTGATATTGTCCGCAACCGCAGTGCTGAACCCTGCGTGCGCGGCTGAGATCTTGTAGTTGCCCGTGTGCAGCGAAGGCACTTCATACTGCCCCGCGCTGCCGGACACAGCCGTGTTCGACGTCCCCGTATTCTTGTTCAATACCGTTACGGTTGCCCCCGGCAACACCGCCCCGGTGGCATCGTGTACCTCGCCCACAACGCTGCCCGTATCGTATTGAGCAAAGGCCTTGAGTGCGGGGAACATCAACAGAAGAGCCATCGCCAGGTACATCCATATGGAAAGTCGAATTCCGTATTTCGCTTCGCCCAGTTGTCCAAAGTGTCGATTCGTCGCCATCATACTGCCTCCCAATTCATCGAAATCCTACCAAGCACTCTTGTTCGCAGCCGTTAAGCTTCCAACAAAAAATCCACCGCCAAATGAATAGCCTCTCCCTCAGGTAGCGTTGCCGCTTAACCTTTTGGTGAAGGCTATTCATTTGGCGGTGGATTTCTCTGTTTCCTCTTCCGCGCTAGGAACCTAGCAATCGGATGCAACGCGTGTCAAGAAGAAAATCGGCGAGGAATTGAACTCTGCCGCAGGAACCATTGTCAAAATGCTTCGGACCTTCTGCGGGAGAGCGCATCAACTCATTATCTTGGTGCGGTTTATGGGAAATCAGGCGGATTACGATTTGCATCGTTCTGTCTTCAATCTTGATCTTTTCTGACCTTGGACATTCTGGCGCGAAGTCCAAGGTGATTATCCACTAGGCATCCATCACATGCGTGCAACCGGCGACGCTGGAGTGCGTTATTAAAAACGATCTGCTGTTATGAGGATCCGGACCCAGGTCATTCATAAGAAATGTGGAAATTGACGCAGGATGCCGGAATCATCAGGGTAACTGTGCATTCGTAATTCCGGGGCTCTCCGGCGATGCAAACAGGTCTATCGTGTCAACTCTTCCACTGTCGAAATCAACGCCCTTATGTTCTCCGTTGGTGCTTGAGGGGGCATTCCTCCCCCGCACGAAGCAATCAACCGCGACTTGTCGTCGAGAGCATTCAGCATCGCTGTGACCGAGCGCTTCACGTCCACGGGCGTTCCTTCGGCCATCACGTCGCGCGGAGGGATGTTTCCCATCAGTGTAATTCGATTGTTCGTCCAGGTCTTCATGTCCGCCAGTGTGTGCTGAATTCCGAAATTGAACAGATTGATTCCCGCAGCCTCCAGCATTGGTGCACTCGCTTTTGCAGGCGCATCGTTATGAAAGAACTTTACTGTCACGTCCGCACTAAATGCGCGCTGCAAATAGGGCAGCCCGAACATTTCAAAATCGCGCCGGCTTACGAATCCAACAATATCGTCGAGCAGAAAGATCCCGTCGATCGTCGGAAATGCCTCGCGCTGAACAGCGATCCACTCCACCAGGAAATCCGTCACTATGTCGAGCAGGCAATGCATCAGCTCCGGCTCTGTCTTCAACGCTTCCATGAACTCGGGCGTGCCCATCAAGAACGAGGCGATATTGAGCGGGCCTCGGGCAACTGCGAATCGGATCTTGTGACCGGCCTTTTCAATCTCCGGTTGCAGGTGCTTGAGCCGCTTGATAACAAAAGGCAGGAATCCGTGTTTCCGCGCATCTGGCTTCTCCAGGCGCTCGACATCTGCCGGCGAGAGTAGCACCTTCTTGGCAAATGGAAATTCGTCCTCGCCCCAGATGGAGACGGAGCCGAACGCCGAGGGCTCCGTGCACATTCCGTATTCCGACCAGAACCCGGGGAGGAAAATCGTCTCCGGAAAAGTGCGAATGGCCTTGAGATTATCGCCCAGAAAGGTGCGCTCGTCGGTGAAGTAATCCAGAATCGTGTGCCCGGCCCAATTCGGAAGCCAGGGACTATCAATAATGAATGCTGTTGGGACTGGACGAACCGTTTCTCCCCGAACGACTGAGACGAGCGTGCTCCATTGTTGGTCGTTCATAGCGTGCCTTTACCTTTTGGAAACTTTCGCTTTCACGTTTACAGTAAACACCATGCCAACTCAATCGGCGCAGCCATGCTTTTGCTGTTCCCATTCGCGCCGGCATGCCATCGGAATCAGAAGAGGCTTGATTCTTTGCGGGCCAATCGATGCAGCAAACTCTTCCGGAGCCAGCCCGGAATTCGCAGTGATACCGTAGTAGCGGCTTTATTGCATAAACCATAGCACAATGCGAGCCCGCATCCAGGAAGGTTGCGCTTGCCTGACGGGCAGCCAGCCGGCTTTGTTGATGGCATTCATCGATGAGGGACAGGCTATTGAAGATTGGGCCCCTCGATTCCACTAAGCTTAAGCAAGCACGCTATGTTATGCTACGGGCGCTCAGGTAAATATAGTAGATTCCTGTGCGGTACTGCCCGCGCAAACGTATTACTTGCAGGAGAGTATCTGGTGCAACAGCGACAAAACCCGAAGGCCATACGGCACGTCGATCTGACCGATGTTCAGCTCGCTTCCAGCGAAACTGCGCGTGGAATCAACCGGAATATCGTACTGGAGCTGATCCGTGCCAACCAGCCTCTCTCTCGGGCAGATTTGTCGCGCCGCTCAGGACTGCAGAGAAGCACAGTTTCTCAAATCGTGGAACAGCTCATCCGGGAAAAGTGGGTGCGCGAGGGCGGTGTTGCTTCGTTGGCGCGCGGCCGCCATCCCACGCTTTTGGGACTGAATGAAGACCTGATGGTGATTGCTGTCGACATTCACCCCAAACAAGCAACCGTCGCCATGGTAGACCTGAACGGCCGCCTTCTTTCGCGGTCGCTTGTACCTCTTACCTCGAATCCTGTTGCCTCGACGCGCCTGATTACCGACTGCATACAGCGGATGCGGCAAGAGTTTTCCGGCAAGTCGATTGAAGGAATCGGCATCAGCCTTCCCGGCAGATTCGACCCCACCGCACAACATTTGATCTTCGCTCCGAATCTCCACTGGTCGGACTTCGATTTGATGGGAGCAATCGAAAAGGAGACAGGCCTCGCGGTAAGTATGGAAAATGCAGCCACCGCCTGCCTGTTGGCGGAGCTACTTTTCGGACGTCTCAATGGGATTCGCGACGCCGTGTTGGTGACTGTCTCCGAAGGCGTGGGAACCGGAGTGTTCTCAAATGGCCAGGTGATTACTGGCCATCACGGAATGGCCGGAGAGTTCGGTCATATTTCGCTGAATCCGTCCGGTATCCGCTGTGCCTGCGGCCGGAGGGGTTGCTGGGAAACAGTTGCCTCCTGCCATGCGGCGCTCAGATATTACCAGGAACTCCAGCCCAAAGCCCGGGCGATTACGTTTCATGAATTGCTCAACAAGGCAGAAGAGGGCGACCAGTCTGCCGTCCAGGCGTTGGCGCAGCAGGCACTTCAAATCGGACGCGGGCTGGGGCCGATTATTGCCGGACTTTCTCCGCGTGTGATTCTCATTGCGGGCGACGTTACGTCTGCCTGGCACCGCTTTGGTTCGATCGTTGCGAAGGAAGCGGCTGAATTGACGCTGGCAGGGGAGGCTCCACAGATTTTACCTACCCACGATGGCGATCTCGCACGGCTTCGGGGAGCAGCGGCGCTCGTGTTCCAGCGGCGTTTTGTTCACGAACCATCCGAGAATGCCAATCAGGGCTCACGCATACCCCAAGATGAGCCGGCGTCTCGAAAGGCGAAGAGGGCAGAGACATAGAAGTCACTCTGAATGGCATCGCACCAGTCGATCTCGCGATAATTATCTAACCCAAACAAAACAAATGCAATAAAGGGATGCGCACACCTCTTTCGCTCAAGTACGCGAGCTTCCAGCGTCAGAACGCTGAGATGGCCCGCTTTTCCTCTTGACAGTTTTCATGAGTGGCACATATATATAGTTCGTGCAAACTACCAATACCTAGAACTCAGATTCAAAGCCTGAGTGCAAAGAATTGACGCTGGCCCCATGCGGAGCGATATGGGGCATCTTATTGATATCCCCGATTGCGCTATTCTGAGTTGCCAGAAGTTAGTAAGTCGATTTATTGAACAGTAATTTGTGATATTGCGGTTCTTGGCGTGTTTCGAAAGAGATCAATTCAACGCCTGTGTATCAAGCGGGTGACGATCGGGAAAAAACTTTCGAAAAACTTAATTTGTGGCTTGAACAAATATAGATAGCTCGCATAAGATGCATTTGACCATTGGCAGGCCCTGTGGAACGGAACGGAATTCAGGATCACAACCTTTTCAAGGTCGACAGGATGTGTGCAGGAATCGCGCATGACGCTTACCTGCGGATGGAGGACAAATGAGGCAAGAGTTATTTCTTGGAGGAATCGCTCAAACGTGGCGCATGCGAATACTGGCAATACTGTTGGTGTTCGTATCCGGTGCTTGTGCCCTTGCACAGGGCGGTGGCAATGTGGCCATTTCAGGAACGGTCATGGATCCTTCCGGTGCGGTCATTGCCGGCGCAAATGTAACGGTGACGCAAAAGAGCACGTCGGTTGCGCGCGCCACTGTGACAAACGGAAGCGGTCAGTTCAACATTCCGTCACTACCTCCGACGACCTACACGGTTTCGGTGGAGGCAACGGGGTTCAAGAAATATGTGCAGGACGTCGTATTGCTTGCGGACCAAATTCGGGATATGGACATCCGTATGCAGGTCGGAGAGATGACGCAGCAAGTCACGGTGGAAGAATCAAGCGTCCAGGTCAACACGATCAGTCCGGTACTCAGCCAGGTTATCGAGCACTCCCGTGTGACCGATCTGCCTCTGAACGGCAGGAACGCCGCTGATCTGACGCTTCTCGTTCCCGGCGCCGTTCCCGCATACAACAATTCGGGCACGCTGCAGGGAGACACGAAACAGGTTCCCGGCGCGGAGGCGATCTCAGTGAACGGCACCCGCCCTGACCAGATCGGCTACAACCTGGACGGCGCGGACAACGAAGACTTGATGAGCAACACAAACAATCCCTTCCCCTTCCCTGACGCCTTGCAGGAGTTCAGCGTTCAGACCAATAGCTTTGACTCACAATACGGCGCCAACGCCGGTGCGGTCGTGAACGTCGTGACCAAGTCGGGCACGAACGAGTGGCATGGCGACGCCTTTGAGTTTGTCCGGAACAGGGCCTTCAATGCCACCAACTACTTTGCCGACAAAAAAGATCCGCTCAAGCGCAATCAGTTTGGCGCCACCATCGGCGGTCCGATTCACAAGAACACCAGTTTCATCTTCTTTGGATGGCAAAAAACGATCGTCCGCACCGTCAACAATGCCTCCAATGCGATCGTTCCCACGGCGGACAACATGAACGGAAACTTCTCCATCACGAATCCGACCACAATAATCATGAATCCGTTTACGCACGTTCCGTATGCCAACAACGCCTCGATTGGCCCGGTGGACCCCGTGGCAGTCAGTATGTCCAAGCTGCTGCCGATTTGGCCGGCGGGGTCGCCAGGCGGGTCTGTCACGTTTGGCACACCTTCCCAGGCAGACTTTAATGAGTACGTCGCGCGCTTCGATCAGGTGCTCCGGGGCCAGGACCGGCTCTTTGGCCGCTTCTATCTCGACCGCTACGTTCACGCGCCAGCCTATGACGGCAAAAACCTGCTTACTGTAACCACGGGCTCAACGGTGCAGACGCAGAACTGGGCCGTTGGCTACACAATGGTCCTTACGCCCCATCTGGTCAACACAATCATCCTCGACGCAGTGCGCGCGGCGTCAGATCGCGGCCAGGGCGGAAAAGTTCCGCAGATGACCGATTTCGGCTCGAGCATCTGGCAACTGCCGAAGTCGCAAGGCGGCATCCGCGCCTTCAATGTCTCCGGTGACTTCAATATCAGCCAATTCACCGACGCGATATTCGTCCGCAATTCCGCCAACCTCCGTGAACTGCTCACCTGGACGAAGGGAAAGCACGATCTCACCTTTGGCTACGATCTCGAATTGGACCAGTCGAACATCAACAACACCGACCTCGAGAACGGCAACTTCATCTTCACCAACGACGTGACAAACCTGGTGATGGCGAGCTTTGTGCTGGGCTATCAGCATCAGTTCAGCCAGACCTCGGGCGACTACTCTGACTCGCGTGAGAACCCGATGGGCGTCTATGCTAACGACACATGGAAGGTATCGCAGCGCCTCACGCTCGACTACGGACTGCGCTGGGAGCCTCAGCAGGTGATGAAGGAAATCTGGGGACGCATCGAGCAGTTCCGCCCGGATGCGTACGCTGCCGGTGTTCATTCGTCAATCGTCCCGAGCGCACCCGCGGGCCTGTTCTTCATCGGCGACAAGTACAACGGACAAACCGTTCCCGATCGTGGGGAATCGGGCGACTTCAACAACTTCGCTCCGCGCATTGGCATCGCATGGGATCCGACCGGTTCGGGAAAAATGTCGCTTCGCGCCGGCGGCGGTCTGTTCTACTACTCGCGACTGCCGGGGTTGTTCTTGAACGACGCGGCCATTTCGGCGCCCTTCAGCTTGCGGATTGACCTGAACGACTCATCCTCAGGAGCTTCGCAGATTGGCACGCTCTCGAATCCTCTGGTCAATTATCCGAGTTTCGTCTCCGGCTTCCCGCAGCGCTATATTCTCGCCAACGTGCCCAAGAACGCTACCTTCGTGGCCAACCCGACTGTCTTTGGCCTGCAGCCAGGCGTCAAGTGGACCACGCCTGAAATCTACGATTGGAACGTCACCTTCGAGCGCCAGTTACGCGCCGATACGGTAGTGCACGCCTCATACGTGGGAACGCGTGGAACGCATCTCAGGCAGGATGTGAATCTAAACCCAGGTGTCTATACCGCGGGTAGCACGGCATCGCTGCAGGCGCGGCGGCCGTATCAGCCGTTTGGTGTCATCTACCAGAATCGGAATACCGGCGCCAACAACTATAACGGTCTGCAGGTCGACATCGAAAAGCGGGCGGGGGGTGGAAACGGCATCCTGAACCAGATCACTCTGCTTGCCAATTACACGTATTCCAAGGCAATGGATTACGGATTGTCCGAAAATGGCGGGATTACAGATGTTGGATCGAGCATCGGGTCCGGCATGTCGTTCTACGATCCGCGGCAGCATGCTTTCGAGACCGGTTACTCCGTTTTCGATCACGCACACCGCGTGGTGGCCTCGTACGTTTGGAATCTTCCCAAGATGAGCCAGTCCAACGGGGTGCTACGAAACGTTGCTGGCGGGTGGCAATGGACCGGTATTTACTCCTTTACGTCGGGCGATCCGTTGACAATTCTGGCTGGAACTGACCGATCCCAGACCGGGAACCAGCTTGATCGCGCGGATTTCACTGGCCCTGCCAACCAATTCGGCCAGCTAGCGCCGGCGAGCCAGCGTGGCGGCTGTACTGGAGCCAAGCACTGTTTGCCCTGGCTCAACACAACCCTGTTCGCCCCACCGGCACTCGGAACCTATGGCAACTCGGGTAAAGGCAACTGGCGCGGTCCGGTCCTCTGGGATGTGGACACAGGCCTCCTCAAGAACTTCGTCCCGGTTCCTTCGCACGAGAACATCAGCTTCCAGTTCCGCGGCGAGTTCTTCAACCTCTTTAACCATCCGCAGTGGGCCGATCCGAACGTGACGTTTGCCAACGCCGCTTTTGGAAGCACCCGCGGCACGGTCGGCACGAATGCTGACTCTCGCATCATCCAACTCGCGCTGAAGATGAACTTCTAAGACGCGAAGAAGCCGGAACATTGGATTCCTGAACGTTTCAGTGTTCCGAACTCGTAAAGACTGGGGGAGAGACGGCGATACCGTCTCACCCCCGTTTGTTTTGGCTCTTCTATGCAACTCCCATGATCGCGTTCGAAGCTAATCCCAGCTCAAGCCTCATTGATAACGCCGAGAATCTGGAGGTTAACCTCAGTAAAGTTCAACGAGACCTAGTTCTGGCTTAATCGAAACGTACAGTTTCTGGCGGTCCTTCTCCAAGCCGAATTAACTCATTAAGTGCTGTTTTTTCAATATTTTGCTACGGTAATTATCCCCTCAGAACAAGTTAATGCTTTGGTGCCAGCGTGAGCACACCAGCCTTCTTGCACACTGCATCATAGCTTTCCCAGTCTTTCGCCTCGCATGTCTTGCGGGATGGGAGTGGAGACTCATCGCAGACTCGGAAAGCTCCGTCTGAGCCAACGACGGCGATGAAGTAGCTCCCCTTGTGAGCACGGAGAGCAGCTTCGATTTTAGGCCTCGCCTTAATGAAGGCCCTCCCTCGGACATCGCCTTTGTGATTGTTGTTTGCGAACGCGATCACGCTTGTGTGGGCGAGAGCAATCGCGGCCATGTGCGGAAAAGACTTCCTAAACAGAGTGTCACTTGTTATCACTATGAGATTCTTTATGCCGCATTCATAGAAAATCCACGGATCGCGCTCGGTCTGTTGGTAGATATCATCGTGCACGACAATATCTAAACCCGCTCCCCTGAGTTGACGAGGCAGATAATAAGAGCCGAGGTTTCGATCAACAAAGTAGCGAAATTTACGCTGCTTTTTGTTGAGGGAAGTGCTTGACCGCTTCTTTGACGGCACGGAGTGAAATGCGGTAGTCCTTGGCTAGACGGGCCTCCGACTCACCACTTCCTTTCCTTTTAGCGACGATCTCAGCCGCAATACCTGTGCCCTTGATTACCGGCCTCCCATAAGCGAAATCGGGGTCTATTACGATGTAGCCTTTACCGCGCTCCCTATGAGTGCGCAATGGGCTAAACCGCACAGGCATCAAATTTGCGTCCAGTTCGATACGCGCCAAAAATTTGTTCATGACCCCCTTCATGCCAAGCTGTCTACCTCGGGTCATGTTGAGGAGAATCTTCATCTTTCTCAACACCACATCCCTACCAAACATATAGAAGTCACGCCCCAAAAGTGGATGCGGTGAATCCGGATACTCGCGCTGGAGTCCGCGTACTATCTCACGCAAATCTCCCTGCGCCGCGCCACCCGCCTTCATCGCCATGAGGACATGAGCCGATGCGATGTCATAGAAGGACAGGAGCTCCTTTGAAGCGGGGATTAGGATCGGCTCTTGGCGCTTGATATTAGGGGCCGACCCATAAGGCATTCCGGCAAACCAGGATCGAATCGTGGATTCCGGTAATCCGAGGTAGGAGGCAGCCTCATAGAAGGAGTAGCGAGGCATTGCCCGAGAATCCAAATTACGCACGAAAGCGGTTGCTGCTGCACGCGATTTCACGACGGCCCACCTCCTGATATAATACGGGTGAGACGTTTGAGCTTGACGTTACCAGCGCCAAGAACACACGATGAAGAAGTCGCCATCAAATCCGCCAGAGCAAGTTGTTCAGCAAAAGTCCGGCCCGTTCACGCGGGAAGACTTTCATTCCTTGTTGAAGCGGGCAGTTACTGTGCCCGCTCTGAAACCTCAGCCAAAAGCGAAGTAAACATCGCCTGTCCTTGGTTGCGGCGATTATAGCGGAAGCTGTACTCGTCAAGATATGTCTGCAAATACTTGCGGCTCACAGAGTGATAAACCCCGCCGATACCCCTCTTTACCAGACTCCAGAACCCTTCAATCGTGTTGGTGTGAACATCGCCCATCACATAGACTTTTTCCGTGTGCTGAATGCGGCGATGGATGTATCCGTTTCTGTGCTCGGAGAGTTTGTCATAAATCGGGAAATCGTCGGTATATACAGTGGTTGCTGGCAGAATGTGCTCATGCATGATTGGGAGAATCGTCTTCGCTCTTGCGTCCGGCGTGACCATTGCCACAACGCGCCCGCCGCGTTCAACCATGCCGAATACAGGAGTCTTTGAATCAAGGCTGCGACCATTTCCACCACGCTTGCCGTACCGCTTGTTCTTCGCCTTGCCTCCGAAGTAGGACTCGTCTGCTTCGACCGCCGAACCCTCCAGACTAATGTCCTCCGACATCAGGGTTCGAATCTGCTTGAATATGCGCCATGCTGTCTTGTAGGTAACGCCAGTCTCACGCTGAATCTGCTTTGCGCTCACTCCGCAGCGGGTAGAGCCCATCAGATACATGGCATAGAACCAAATACGTAGCGGTGTAGTGGTCTTTTCGAAGATCGTCCCGGCCAGCGGATAGATGTGATTCCCGCAGCGGTCACAAGCGTAAGCAGTGCGTCCCGTAACGCGGTGGTGCTTGCGCTCCGTCTCGCACTTCTCGCAATAAGCTACGCCATCAGGCCAGCGAGCCTCAAGGATATGCATAAAGCAAGCATCTTCGGTTGGGAACTCAGCATTGAAGTCCACAATCGTATATTTCTGGTAGGCCGGTATTGTGTTGGTTTGTTTGCGCTTTGCCATAACAAGAACAGTTTGCCATATTTTCTACTTGTAGTCAAGGGATAATTGCCTTTGCTACCTTCTTCAGCTTGCATGCTTGGGTCTTTTGACTCATCGCCAGGCAGGTCACGATTACATAGGGGGAAGATTGCATGTCGGAAAACGACTCTGGCTTTAAGCGGTTTTTGGAATTCCTTTCAAACACCAAAATGATCATCGAAATTCTCTTTGCTCTAAGTGTTGGAAAGCTCTTCCAATCGGTGATTCAAATACAGTCCCAAGACCTCAGGGGGAGATTCTGTCATATGGGCCCTAACTGATTGCTTTCAATGCAGGTCCTGCGCTGCCTAAGTTGTATGTGAGGAGTCTAACTGTTCGTGTTATCGTAGCAATCCAATGGGTTGGGGGGCAGTATCCAAGAATATCGATCTTGGACTACACTAATTCATATTCGGATAAGTTCTCTGGATTCAGTCTCAAGAATGTCTGACCAAAAGCAAATTTGGCGTGTGGTTGTTTCACTGGTGCTCATAGTGCTGTTGCTGGGCATGACGTCCGGCATGGTATGGCATCACCACGTCAATGGTTCTCAGGAGACCTGTCCGCTCTGCCACATTGCAATTTCGCCGATAGTGGCAGGCATCCGTGCATGTGCTCTGGTTCCCATCGGAGCCGGTCCTGGACACCAATACATTCGCTCGATTGCTCGCGCAGCCTTGCGACAGATTCCTGCGCGCGCACCTCCCGCTTAGGCTTCTCCTGCCTTTCGTGCCTTTTAGGTACGGCTCAATCAGTGCATGTCTCTCGTGAAGGAGGCTGATTGCCTATGCGTTTGCAGCGTTTATATTGTTCGATCTTGCTCGTCGGTGTACCTTTCTTTGAAGTCGTGGGTCTGCAATCCTCCCCTGCTCAAAGCCCGGTGCAGCCGCTTCCACAAGCAAATTCGCCTGCTCAGAAGCCAGACGCGGTGACTATTTCGCTTGATCAAGCCATACAGATGGCGCTCCAGCACAATCACAGCCTGATGGCTGCCCGCACCGTGATTCAACAAAACCAAGCGGGAGAAACAACGGCCAACCTGCGTCCAAACCCGGTGCTTTTGGGCGACTCAGATTTCTTGCCTGTCTTCCAGCCAAGTCAATTCAGCGCCGATTACCTGGACAACACAGCACAGTGGGACCTCGGCGTTAGCTATCTGTTTGAGCGCGGTAGGAAGCGGCAGCATCGATTGCAGGCGGCTAAAGACGTGACGGCCGTGACCCGGTCTCAAGTTGCCGACAACGAACGCACACTTACCTTCAGCGTCGCTTCGCAGTTCATCAACGTTGAACTTGCCGAATCAACGCTTGAGTTGGCGAACCAGGATCTCAAGAGTTTTGAAAACACCGTAGACATAGGCGAAGCACGCTACAAAGTAGGCGATATCGGCGAGGGCGATCTGCTGAAGATCAAACTTCAGATGCTCCAGTTCCAGAACGACGTTTCCGCAGCGCAACTTGCCAGAGTGCAAGGGCTGTCGGACTTGCGGCAACTACTCGGATATGAGTCGATAGGTCCGGACTACGACATTGCAGGATCATTTGATTACTCACCCGTCAAAGGTAATCTCGAGGACTTTCAGGCGAAGGCCCTGCAGGACAGGCCCGACTTGCAGACGGCACGGCTTGGACTGACCGCCGCGAACAGCCAGCTTGCGCTGCAAAAGGCCATTGGCAAGAGAGATTTTACGGGACAAATCAACTACACACACCTTGCCTACCTCAACGACATTTCACTCTTCGGTCAGATCCAGATGCCGATATTCGACCGCAACCAAGGGGAGATTGCACGCGCCGGTTTTGCCATCACGCAAGCCCAGGAGCAGCAGTTGTTCGCAACCGGACAGGTGTTGACGGATGTGAGAGACGCGTTTGAGAGCCTGCGCGCCAATGATCAGATCGTCGGATTGTACCGTTCAGGCTATCTCGACGAGGCCAAACAATCCCGCGACATCAGCGAATACGCCTACAGGCACGGCGCAGCGAGCCTACTTGATTTTCTCGATGCAGAGCGCAGTTATCGATCAACACAACTTGGCTACCGCCAGGCGCTCGCATCCTATCTGCTCGCGCTCGAACAGCTTCGCGAAGCTGTAGGAACCAGGAGCTTGCCATGAAGATTCCACTGGTCACTCGCTATAAGATCCCAAGTGCGGTAACGTTTGCTTCCATCCTAATGCTAACGGCCTGTCACTCAAGCGACAGTGGACAGGCAAGCCAGATGACTTCGTTCTCCGCGAACGCATCCAAGTCAGCGACCCCGCAGCTCTTCACGATTCCGCAAGACCAGATGTCGCACGTGCAGGTAGTCACGATTACACCGACCACGTTGAAGCGCACGCTTAGGCTTACAGGCGCGGTGGCCTACAACGCCTTCAATACCACGCCGGTGATAACTCAAGTGGGTGGGCCAGTCAGCAGGGTGCTGGTAGTACCCGGAGAGCATGTGAAAGCAGGCCAGCCGATGCTCGACGTGAGCAGTCCCGATTACTCGCAACTGCTGGACGCTTATTTGAAGGCGGCAGATGCGTTCCGCTTGACGGACAAGAACTACGCCCGTGCGCAGGATTTGTATCAGCATCATGCCATAGCTGAGCGCGATCGTGAACAGGCTGAGTCTGACCGCAACCAGGCACAGGCGGATCTGAACGCGGCGGAACAGGGACTGAAGATTCTTGGGATCAAAAATCCTGCCGGACTGGCGAAGGCACCGTCGTCTGCACAAATTCCTGTGCTGGCGCCGATCAGCGGCGAAGTCGTTGAACGGCTGGTCGCACCCGGCCAGGTGGTGCAGGCGGGCCAAACGCAGGCATTTACGATCTCAGACCTGAGCACGGTGTGGGTTCTTGCGAACGTGTACCAGGCGGACCTTGCCTATGTTCATAGCGGAGACGAGGCCGTTGTACAAACGGACGCATACCCCGGCAGCTTCCATGGAAGAATTTCTTATGTTTCGCCGGCGGTCGATCCAACCACGAGAACGCTGCAAGTGCGTGTTGTCGTGGACAATCCCGGTGAAAAGTTGAAGAAAGATATATATTGCACAGTCACTGTGACTGCCGGATCGATTGCAAATGTTGTTGTCGTGCCCAACGCCTCTGTTCTGCGTGATGACAATAACGAACCGTTTGTCTATGTTGCAAACGGCGCAAACCAGTTTGGCAGACGCGACGTGGAGTTGGGCGAAAGCCAGAATGGCCAGACGCAAATCATAAAGGGCATTTCCGTTGGAGAGAGGGTTGTGGGCGACGGCAGCTTGTTTCTTCAGTTTGCTAATTCGCTGCAACACTGAGGAGGCGTCTTCGAATGATCCATCGAATTGTCCAATTTGCGCTGCGGCAACGGCCCTTGATCCTGTTACTGGTGGCGATCATTTCCATCGGCGGAATCATCGCATTCCACCACATGCCCGTGGACGCCTACCCCGACCTATCTCCACCGATGGTGGAGGTAATTACACAATGGCCGGGGCACGCAGCGGAAGAGGTCGAACGCCTGGTCACGGTGCCCACCGAAGTGGAGATGAACGGCGTTCCGAAGATGTCCGTCATGCGCTCGATTTCTCTCTACGGACTCTCCGACGTCAGAATGACGTTTGACGAGGGGACAGATGACTATTTTGCCCGCCAGGTTGTGTTTGAACGGCTGAGCGAGATCACGCTTCCTCAGGGCGTATCACCAACGCTATCTCCGCTCGCGAGTCCATCGGGACTCGTCTACCGATACGTGTTGGAGAGCCCGGACCGCACGCCGCAGGAACTGAAGACCTTTGAAGACTGGCTGATCGAACGCGAGTATAAGCAGGTTCCCGGGGTCGCGGACGATTCCGGTTTTGGCGGAACGGTCATGCAGTACCAGGTACTTGTTGATCCGGCGAAGCTTTACTCGTATCACATCACAGTGCCGACGGTGCTCCAGCAGCTATCAGTAAATAACTCCAATGCAGGAGGCGGATTCTACTCGCAGGGTGGCCAATTCTATTATGTCCGCGGCATCGGCCTTGTTCGCGATACCTCTGACATTGGCAACATCGTGGTTGGCTCACAAAACGGCGTACCTATCCGCATCCGTGATATCGGTGAAGTTACCATTGGAAACGCCCCTCGTTTAGGCGAATTTGGTTTCAACAAAACCGATGATGCCGTCGAAGGCGTCATCATGATGCGGCGCGGTGAACAGACACAGGATGTACTGAAAGGTGTTGAAGCGAAAACTAAACAACTCAACGAACAGATCCTTCCGCCCGACGTAAAAGTGCGTCCCTACTACGACCGAAGTGATCTGGTTGAACTTACGATTAACACGGTCGAACACAACATGCTGTTTGGGATGGCCCTCGTTCTTCTTGTCCTGATGGCATTTCTGGTTAGTATGCGCGCCGCGGTAATCGTAGCGCTTACGATCCCGCTGTCCTTACTCTTCTCATTCATTTTTCTTCACGCGCGAGGGATTCCAGCCAACTTGCTCTCGATCGGCGCGATCGACTTTGGAATTCTCATCGACGGAACGCTGGTGATGGTGGAGAACATCTATCGCGAACTCGGTGCCCGTGAAGGTCAAAGCTATGATCTGCAGGAAGTAATACGGACCGCGGCGAAAGATGTCGATCGACCAATCTTCTACTCCGTCGCAGTTATCATTGCGGGTTATCTACCCATCTACGCGCTCAGTGGGCCCTCAGGGAAGCTTTTCAAACCGATGGCCGATACGGTGGCTATCGCACTCGTCGGTGCCCTGATTCTGACGCTCACACTCGTTCCAGTCCTATGCGCTTATGCGTTCAAGAAAGGAGTGCACGAGCGCGTGAATAAGCCCTTTGACTGGGTGCGCGACAAATATGCGGTACAGCTCGAGTGGTGTCTCGACCACCCAAAGACAACCATCATTGGCGCGACCCTGATTTTCGCTGCCAGTCTGCTTCTGATCCCTTTCATTGGCGGAGAGTTCATGCCGCATCTCGACGAAGGCGCGCTGTGGGTGCGAGCAACGATGCCATACACGGTTTCGTTTGACACGGCAAGCAAGCTCTCGCCGCAGGTGCGCAATATTCTTTTGAAGTATCCGATGGTTACCGACGTGGGCTCAGAGCTAGGACGTCCGGATGATGGTACAGATCCTACGGGATTCTTCAACGACGAGTTCTATGTGGGATTGAAACCATATAGTGATGTCTCTTGGAAATCCGGCCCAATCCATAACAAGGCGGAATTGACCGCGGACATCCAAAAGCAGCTCGACGCATTTCCAGGAATCATCTTTAACTACACACAGCCGGCGGAAGACGCAGTCGACGAAGCGTTGACGGGCCTGAAGAGCGCGCTTGCCGTAAAGATCTACGGGCCCGACCTAAATGTTCTTCAGAGCCAGGCGCTGGAGATCAAGCGCAGGCTCGCACAGGTGCCTGGATTCAAGGATCTGACTGTTGTGCGTGAGCTCGGTCAGCCCAGCCTTCTGATCGACGTTGATCGCGACAAGATTGCCCGTTACGGCATCAATGTAGCTGACGTGGAGGCGGTGGTTCAAGCGGCTGTAGGCGGCCAGGCTGCTACCCAAGTCATTCAAGGCGAAAAACTTTTCGATCTTGTGTTGCGCATGAAGCCCGAGTTCCGGGAGAATGCACAACAGATTGGCAACCTGCTTGTGGGGACACCTTCAGGCCAGCAGATCCCGTTAAGCGAGCTCGCAAACATTCATGAGGCTGGAGGCGCGTCGTTCATTTACCGCGAAAACAATTCACGCTATATCGGCGTGCAATACAGCATTGAAGGACGCGATCTGCAGAGTGCGGTGGACGCTGGTCAGCGGTCTATCGCAGACATCGCAAAATCCCTGCCCGCTGGATACCGGCTTGAATGGGGCGGGGAGTATGGTGAATTGCTTGAGGCAAAGCACCAGATGGAATACATTGGTCCACTGGCCGTGCTTATCATCTTCATGATCCTGTTTGCGCTCTACGGAAACTTCAAATTTCCGTTGACCATTGCTCTGGGCGTCATACTGACCGTGCCAGTAGGCGCCCTGATTGCTCTCAAGATGACCGATACGATGTTCAGCGCCTCATCCGCGCTCGGTATGCTTGCGCTTATGGGCGTTTCGGTCGAAACGGCCGTCATCCTTGTTTCGTACATCAACAAGCTGCGCCTGGAAGGAAAAAACATTCGCACGGCAACTCGCGAAGCTTCATTACTGCGATTGCGGCCTATCATGATGACCGCACTTGTGGCCTGTCTGGGGCTTTTGCCTGCGGCACTTTCCACGGGCATTGGTTCCGATACGCAGAAACCGTTTGCGATAGTGATCGTCGCTGGTCTGGTTTCACGACTTTTTCTAGGCTTCTTCGTGAACCCTGTGTTGTACGAGATGGTAGCTCACGATGGAGATGTCCTGCAGGTCTGATCTTGCCGGGGGGCCGTTTCTCGCAGTCGAAACGGGTGCTGCACAAGAGGCTGCACTCCGTACATTGTGATTCAGCCGACACAGCATGAAAGCTGGTTCTTCAGGTAGCGTCTTCCCCGCTCAACGTTCTTGTTATGCGTGTTCCATCTTATGTATATAATCGTGTGTCGAGTGGGACAGGTGCCTTTTTACAAGACACTTCCGCAGTTGCAGGCTGCGCAGATGCGACTTTCTGCCGGTCGCCATACGGTTGTTCCCAGGTCAAAAGTCGCAACACCCAGCCGGACGTCCTGGCGCAGCCCAGACGTCAAGCAGACCCTAAAGGATCATTTCGAAAGGGACGCAATGAAACTCTCGGCATTGAAGTTGATCGTGACAAGCCTGGCGTTGGTCTTTGGACTCGGCGCCGTCCAAGCACAGAGCAAGTCTGACTCGCTCAAGAGCGGCTTTGAGAATCCTCCGGAAAGTGCGCGCCCGCGGGTGTGGTGGCACTGGATGAATGGCAATATCACCAAGGAAGGCATCAAGCTGGATCTTGAGTGGATGCACAGGGTTGGCATTGCCGGTTTCCAGAACTTCGATGCAGCCTTGTCCACGCCGCAGGTGGTGGATCACCGTCTGGCCTACATGACGCCGGAATGGAAGGATGCTTTTAAATACGCCACGACTCTTGCCGATCAGCTGGGCATGGAAGAGGCCATTGCGGGCTCGCCCGGCTGGAGCGAATCGGGCGGTCCCTGGGTGCCGGCTGCCGAGGGCATGAAGAAGTATGTGTGGAGCGAGACCTTCGTCGAGGGCGGCAAGCCATTCACTGGCACACTCGTTCATCCCCCAACAAGTACAGGGGCATTTCAAAGCATCAGCCATCCGAGCCGGCCACCGGCGCCAGGGGTGACTGCGCCCTCGTTGCAGTTCTATGCAGATTCGGCGGTGATTGCCTATCGCAGGCCGGAGGCCGGTGTACCGTTTGAAACGCTGCATCCTAAAATTACCTCGAGCGGCGGTTCGCCGGATTTTGTGATGCTCACGGATGGAGACCTGGAGAAGACCACAAAGCTGCCTATCCCGGCAGTCGGGGAGAACTCCTGGATCCAATTTGAGTTCGCCACGCCAACAACCATACGGTCAATTACATATGTAACGAAGAATCCGGATAGAGGTGCTATAGCACTTTACGGAATCGGTGCGCCGGAAAAATCTTTGCTGGCCAGCGATGACGGGCAAAACTTTCGGCCCATTGCGAGTCTGCAGGACGGCCGCGCACCTGAGCACACGGTTTCATTTACAGCGGTGACGGCGAAGTTCTTTCGCGTCATATTCAAGCGGTTGCCTCCGCCGACCGCCGGCGCTGCTCCGTTGGGAATCAGGTCCAGCGCGCCGCCCACCGACTATGAGATCGCCGAGCTCGTCCTTCATCCCGGAGCGCGTGTGAATCATTTTGAGGATAAGGCCGCCTTCGTTCCAGTGCCGGACCTCTATGGTTTTGCGACCCCCGCCGTTGCTCCTGCTGAAGCCATTGCAAAGTCAGACGTCGTTGACCTGACATCAAAGATGCATCCCGATGGAACGCTCGACTGGACACCACCGGCCGGCAATTGGGTTGTACTGCGATTTGGATATTCTCTGCTGGGAATCACCAACCATCCGGCAACGGCCGAAGCCACCGGACTCGAAGTGGACAAGATGGACCGCAGGTTTGTGAAGAAGTACATGGACACCTACCTGAACAGCTACAAGGAGACAGTGGGCCCCGACCTCATCGGCAAGCGTGGACTCCACTACGTCGTCAACGATAGTTGGGAAGCCGGCTCGCAAAACTGGACCGATAACATGATCGCCCAGTTCAAAAAGTTGCGTGGCTACGATCCAGCACCCTGGATGCCGGTTCTGGCCGGGCAGATTGTGGAAAGTTCCGAAGCCAGCGACAAGTTTCTGTGGGACTTCCGCAAGACCATCAGCGACCTGATCGCCAACGAGCACTACGGCCAGCTGGAGGAAACGCTGCATCAGTGGGGCATGGCCCATTACGGCGAATCGCACGAGGAGGGCCGCGCCTTTGTTGCCGATGGCATGGAAGTGAAGAAGTTCAACGAAATCCCCATGAGCGCAATGTGGGTGCAGTTGCCGGGGGTCAACAACGAGATGTACCGCTACAATGCAGACGATCGCGAGTCGGCGTCAGTAGCGCACATCTATGGGCAAAACATCGCGGCAGCAGAGTCAATGACTTCATGCAATTCAGCCGCAGCCTGGGCCTGGTCGCCCGCCACGCTCAAGCCCACTGCCGATATGGAATTCATCAACGGCATCAATCGCTTTGTGATTCACGAGTCGGCCCATCAGCCGCTAATCAACAAGGCGCCTGGAATGACACTCGGGCCATGCGGGCAATGGTTCAATCGCAACGAGACATGGGCGGAACAGGCCGGCCCGTGGATCGACTATCTGGCTCGTACCAGCTTTCTGCTGCAGGAGGGGCACTTCGGTGCGGATCTGGTCTACTTCTACGGCGAAGACTCCAACCTCACCGCGATCTTCGTCGATAAGTCGCCCAATGTTCCAGCAGGCTATGGCTTCGACTACGTAAACGCCGACGCCCTCATCCATGAACTTAGTGTCTCAAACGGCCGCATCACCACTCCGGGGGGCATGAGTTATCGCGTGCTCGGACTGGATCCATATAGCCGTCACATGTCCCTGCCGGTGCTGCGCGCCATTTACAAACTGGTTGCAGATGGAGCGGTTGTTGCCGGTCCGAAGCCGAATGACGATCCCAGCCTCGCCGACGATCAGGCGGAGTTCACGAAGTTGAGTAATGAGCTCTTTGGCGACGGCTCCGGTGTTCATCAGATTGGCAAAGGAACGGTTTACGCCGGGCAGGATCTCGGCGATGTCTTCAATGCCATGCACGTGGCGCCCGACTTCGACTACACCAAGCCCCAGGGCGACACCCGACTTCTCTTTGTCCATCGCAAACTTGCGGATGGCGACCTCTATTTTGTGGATAATCGCAACGACCGCAGTGAACAGGTGGACGCCAGCTTCCGCGTGGCCGGCAAAGCGCCGGAGGTTTGGCACGCCGACACCGGCAAAACGGAACCGGCGTCGTACAAGATTGTCGACAGCCGTACCACTGTGCCGCTGAAGCTGGAGCCGTGGGGCGCCGTGTTTGTAGTCTTTCAGAAGGCAACCAGCGAAACCTCCCGCACGCTGCCAGCCAGGACCGAGACGCTGCTTGCGACTGTGGATGGCCCATGGAAGGTGAGCTTCCAACCCGAGCTCGGAGCGCCGCCGTCCATTTCAATGGATAAGCTGTCGTCATGGAGCGATAACCCGGATCCAGGTGTGAAGTACTTTTCCGGAATCGGCACCTACACAAAGACCATCGATGTTCCGGCGAGTTGGTTGAAGAACCGCGCGCACGTATGGATTGACCTGGGCGACGTAAAGAACCTGGCAGAGATAACCGTCAATGGGAAATCTCTGGGCCTTGTCTGGCACACGCCGTATCGCGTGGACGCGACCGCAGCTTTGAAACCCGGCGCAAACGAAGTATCGATCAAGGTGACGAATGCGTGGGTCAACCGGCTGATCGGGGATGAACAGCCGAATGCAGTCAAGATCACGTTCGCCGATGTGAAGCCGTACAAGGCAAATTCACCGCTACTGCCCTCGGGCTTGCTTGGACCAGTAAGTCTGCACTCTGTTGCTGTGGAGTAGAGGAAGGGAGAAATAAATGAAATGGGGTACACGGTGGGAATGGCAAGCGTCTTTGTGAGTAGGGTCCTCCGCGCAAATAAACTGAAGTCGGGACTTCTGGTCGCGGCGATCGTATTGACGGGGCACGCTGCCGCGCAGGTGGAATATGTGGATCCCACCATCGGAAATGTTGGCATTCTGCTCGAGCCCACACGTCCCACCGTGTTCATGCCCAACAGTATGGTGCGCGTGTATCCTGATCGTGCGGACGCGCTTGACGATCGGATCAAATCCTTTCCGTTGACCATCACTTCCCACCGGATGCAGGCGTTGTTCAGCATCATGCCCGGAGAGAATGGCAGTGCTGCGGCATACGATCAGGAAAAGACTACACCGTATTACTATTCCACCCGGTTCGACGATTCGTTGATTCAGACGGAGTTTTCACCAACCGAGCGCTGTGGCTACTTCCGCTTCACCTTCCCGGACGGCAAGGCCGCCGTCGTGCTTGCCAACCGCATGCCCGGCGCCTTGCTGACGGAGGATGGAAGCGCAGTCAGCGGTGAAGAGCACTTCAGTAACATGAAGGCATTTGTCTACGGTGAATTCAGCGCGCCGGTGACGTTCAAGCTGGAAGACCTTGGCGACAGGAATCGCGTAACTGTACTCAGGCCAGGCACAAAGACCCCGGAGTTCAGGTACGGCATTTCGTTCATCAGTGTAGAACAGGCAAAGAGGAATCTGCGCCGCGAGATTCCAGAGTGGGGCTTTGACAAAGTCAAGGATGCTGCGAAGGCCCGTTGGAATCAGGTGCTAGGTGAGATCGTTGTCGAGGGCGGCACCGAAGCGCAAAGAATGGTCTTCTACACCGCTCTTTATCGTTGCTTTGAGCGGATGATCAACATCACCGAGGATGGCCGTTACTACAGCGCCTTCGATCACCAGGTCCATGAAGATACACGCCCGTTCTATGTCGATAACTGGCTGTGGGATACTTTCCGCGCTCTTGAGCCGCTGCAGACGCTGCTCAATCCCGACATGGAAGCGGACAAGATTCAGTCATATGTTCGCATGTATCAGCAGTCGGGCACGATGCCTACATTTGCGATCCTTACCGGGAACTACGCATGTATGAATGGCAATCACGCAGCGCCGTGGTTCGCGGATGCCTGGTTCAAGGGAGTACGTGACTTCGATCTAGAGACTGCTTTCGAAGGGGTCCGCAAGAGATCTCTAGAGGTCACGCTGCTTCCCTGGCGCCTCGGCCCTAAAGGGCCGCTCGATGAGTTTTATGCTATCCATGGCTATATGCCTGCTCTGCGGCCCGGGGAGAAAGAGACGGATCCGCAGGTTCATCCATTTGAGAAGCGGCAACCTGTGCCGGTCACCCTGGAGAACAGCTTCGACGACTGGTCGATTGCCCAGCTTGCGCGAGTTCTCGAAAAGCCTAAGGACGAAGAACTATTCCTTAAGCGTGCGGCGAACTACAAGAACCTGTTCCGAGCGGACAAGGGACTGATGTGGCCGAAGGACTCCGATGGACGATGGATTGAGCCACTCGATCCGAAGTTCGATGGCGGGATGGGCGGACGGGACTATTACGACGAGAACAACGGCTATACCTATACATGGGATGTGATACACGACTTCAATGGCCTGATCGCGCTGATGGGCGGAGCCGAGAAGGCCACGGCCAACCTCGACCAGCTTTTTCGCGAGCCGCTGGGCCGCTCGAAGTATGAGTTCCAGGGGAAGTTTCCCGATTCCACGTCGATGGCAGGTGAGTTCTCGATGGGCAACGAACCCAGCTTCGCCATACCCTACATATATAACCGACTCGGTGCTCCCTGGAAGACAGAGAAGCGCGTTCGGATGCTGCTCGAATCGTTCTTCACAGATACGCTGCAAGGCATACCCGGTGATGAAGATGGCGGAGGTATGAGTGCATTCGTGGTGTTTTCAATGATGGGCTTCTATCCTGTCACGCCCGGGATTCCTACGTATGACATTGGCAGTCCGGTCTTTGACAAGACAACCATTCATCTGAGGAATGGGAAGGACTTTGTTATCGTTGCTCAGCAGACTACTCATGAAAACAAGTATCTGCAAAGCATTCGCCTGAACGGAAAGGTGCTAGATCAGGCGTGGTTTCGTCATGCGGACATTGCCAACGGCGGCACGCCGAACATAGCGCTCGGGTCCTCGGCGACCAGCCTTCCGCCGGCGTCTATCGAAGTCCATCCGGAGGACTACGGTAAGTAGAGTGCGTTTTTCCGTGTAGGCTAATTCAGGACCGGGGCCTTAGCATGGCACCCCGGCCCTTTTGTTTTTCGTCAATAGCTCAGAACGAGAATGAGGCTTGGACGAAGATGCGCCGAGACGCCGAGCCGGACGAGAAGATTCCGTAGGCAAGGCCGGTCAGTGTCCAAAATTCGGTGAGTTCACGGTTCCCACCGGTGGTCCATAGTTGATGTTGTTGAACAGGTTCAACGCCTGGGCGCTGAAGCTGAGCGAGTACTTGCGGCCTGTGTTGGCTCTGCCGCCCATCATGCCACGGCCACCGCAGCCAAATCCGCCACCACCAAATCCGCCGCCCCCGTGTCTGCCGCCACCACCAGGATCTCCGCCAATACCGCCGCCAGGACCACCGCCGCTGCTTGGTCCGCCCACCGACTCAAGCTTGGGTCCGATCCCGAAGGCGCGGCTGATGCGCAGATTCATGGCCGCCGATGCTGGCCCAGTGCCCATGTTTCCCGGAATGATTGTCTCTCCAGGCTGGGGAATCGTGTTGAAGCAGCCAAATCAGCTTGCACGTATTGCGTGGAAGAGGTGCTGCAATTGGAGGCCGAAACAATCGATGGACGGTCGTTGAAGAAGTCGTCGCCGGTCACATAGTTGGGAGAAACGAAATTATAGGGACGGCCCGATTGCACAATGAGAAAAGGATTGAATGTTAGGGAACCTCTGAACAAGTTCCGAAGCCGCGCCAGTTCCGTCTAGGAACTTGTTGAAATAGGTACCGTCCTGCGACGACGTTTTGAAGTCTGTCGTCTAATAGTCATGCGTGGAGACGAGCGAGTACAGGCCGGGATGTTCAGCTACGTATCGTTGGAGCAGCGTGTTCCGCAGGATCATC
>DASYZU010000078.1:0-9502 GCA_035945795.1 Occallatibacter sp. | reverse complement strand
CTACAACTTCAATCGCATTGCCGAGCGCACTTGTTGCATGGTTACTTCAGCACGGGCGCTGGCGCGGAGCGAACCGTCATTCAATATTTCTTCAACCTGCGCCTCGCTGTAGCTGGCGCGCCGCTCCTGTATTGGTTGCAGAATCTGCACCAGCGCATCCGCGGCCCAGCCCTTGCACTCGATGCAACCGATTCCGGCAGAGCGGCAGCCCTCGTAGACCTTGGCCATCGTTTCAGGTGTCGAGAAGACCTTGTGCAGATCGCCCACCGGGCACTTGTCGGGGTCGCCCTTGTCTGTGCGGCGAACACGCGCCGGATCTGTGACCATGGTCTTCAGCTTCTGCCGCACCACCGGTTCTGGATCGGTCATCTGGATGGTGTTGTCGTAGCTCTTCGACATCTTGCGGCCGTCGGTGCCGGGCAGTTTGGGTGAGGGTGTGAGAAGAACTTTGGGCTCGGGTAGGACCTCTTCACCTTCCCACCAACTGATCGTGACCGGGCGAATATCGGGGTGCTTTCCTGCATCTCTTCTCTTCCGTCCCCCTCTAGGGAAGAAGAAGTTGAAACGCCGTGCAATCTCGCGCGTGAGCTCTACGTGCGCTTGCTGGTCCTGGCCAACGGGTACAAACTGCGGCTGATAGAGAAGAATGTCAGAAGCCATCAGCACCGGGTAGCCGAGGAATCCGAATGTGGTGAGGTCCTTGTTGGCGAGATTTTCCTGCATTTCCTTGTAGCTGGGCACGCGCTCAAGCCAGCCGAGCGGCGTGATCATGCCGAGATACAACGGCAGTTCGAAATGCTGCTTCACCTTGCTCTGCAAAAAGATGGTGGAGCGCTGGGGATCGAGGCCGGCAGCCAGAAAATCCAGCGCGACTTCGAGCGTGTTGGGTGCGATGGCCGAGGTGTCGGCGTAGTCGGTGGTGAGCGCATGAAGGTCGGCGATGAAAAAGTAGCACTCGTACTGGTCGTCCTGATTTTGCAGCTTGACCCAGTTGGCGAGGGCACCCATGTAGTTGCCCAGATGGAGCTTGCCGGTGGGGCGCATGCCGCTGAGCACGCGGGGACGGAGAGGTGAGGTTGCGGGTTCAGGCATCTTGATCTTCGATTCCAGGTGGCGCCGGGAAAGTGCCGCCGTCTTTCAAGAAAAATTGATGAAAAGGCTCATTCCATTGTAGCGGGAAGAGAACGAGCGCTCGAAATAACGGGCTTTCTAGATGTGGATAAGCGCGAAGTAGACCAGCGCCAGCGCCGGACGCAGCAGAGCCGCCATTACGAAGCCGCCTACGAAGATCATGAGCATGTAGCTAACCCAGATGGGAATTCGATCGTAGGTCTGGACGGTGTTGTAGGGCAGCACGTTGCGCAGAACGCGGCTGCCGTCCAGCGGCGGAATCGGGAGCAGATTGAAGAAAAACAGGGAGAGGTTGATGAGTACGGCCAGGCTGCACAACAATGCGATTGGTTGAATCGATATGGGGCTTTCGAAGCCGAGAGCGGCCCTGAAGGATGACTGCACAATTACGCGGCCGTTGGGCAGTGCGATGGCCATGACCGCCAAAACGCTGAAGGCTGCCAGGACAAGCACTATGTTTGAAACCGGTCCAGCCAAGGTGGTCAGGTTGTCATCGCGGACGATCTTGCGGAAGTTGCGCGTAATGACCGGAGTGGGTTTGGCCCAACCGACCAGGAAGCCGCTGAAGAAGCTGAATCCGATGAAGGGTCCGAAGATGATCAGCGCGGGAAACAGCAGCGTGCCGATAGGGTCCACGTGGTACATGGGGTTGAGCGTGATGCGGCCTTCGAGACGGGCGGTCTGGTCGCCGAGGCGCGAGGCCATCCAGGCGTGAGCACACTCGTGAAAGCTGAGCGAAAACAGCAGTAGAACAAACTCGAAAACGGCAATAAGAAAGCGGGTTTCTAACAAACGATCTCTCCACAGGCTGGAAAACTCAGAGTAGCATGTAGGGCGCGGATGGGCTCTACATGCCACTTGCGGGGAAGGTGCCCACCGCTTCGCCTTCTGCCACGTGGTGTCCAGCCAGCACGATGGCGTGGCTGGCGATGCGGGCGCGTGGGCCGATGTTGGTTGGCACCAGCGACACGTTTTCGAAATCCGTCGGGTCGTGCGAGGTTGAGAAGATGCGCGAGAAGGAGCCGATGACGGCGCCCTTGCCAATGGTAAGGCTGCCGCGGTCGTTCAGCAGTGCTCCCTGGCGGATGATGACTCCGTCGCCGATGGACAGGTTGTAGCCAAAGGTGAGCTCGACGCCGTGGTAGATCTTTACGCCTGCACCGAGGTGATCGAAGATGTGGCGGCCAAGCATGCAGCGGAAACGCAGTCCCAGCCAGTGGTTGAGGCCGATGGGCGAGCGGTCGAACATCTTCCAGAACCAGAGCAGCGGCTTGCGCTTGGCGTAGCGCTCGCGGTCGGTGTCGGCAAAGTACTCTGCCTCGAGGGTCACATTGGCAGGGTCGAGCGAGAGCGCGAGAATTGTGCCGGGCAGCTCCGAGGTCAGACTGATGGTGGTCTTGGCGCCGTGGGGGCGGCCGAGGTAGAGCTGGTGAAGCTGGTCGCGCACGATCTCTGACCGCCGTTCCGGGGAACTATGGCGGATGAATTCGTCATCCAGAAACTGTAGCCAGCGACGATAGACCTCTTCTGCTTCGGGCGCGGGATGCGGGACGTTGTTAGAAGACCCCATAAGGTAGGAAGATACACCACGAGAGGGGATTGCATCGAGTGGGACGGATTTAGCGGGTTGTTGGGTGTTTGACGGGGCGTCGATCTGCATGCTGGTTGAGAGGCAGTCCAACCCGGCGGTTGAGCGTTTGTGGTATCCCACCCTTTCCGCTAAGAGCGCGGAAAGGATGGGGCACCCAACGTTTGTGGGCAGGAAAGAGAAACCCCGCTCACGGTTTGCCTCAAGCGGGGTTCGCGATTGTTGAAGAATGTGTGGCTCAGGCTCTGTTCTTATTTCCGTCCCTGGATGGTCTTTGGATTGATGCCGGCTTTTTTGGCGGCTCGTTTGGAGGCGATCTCGTGCATCTCCTTGCCAATGTGGGACTGGTTGATGGAGACCTGAATGGCGAGGTTGATGATGTTGCTGGTGCCCCAGTAGAGCGCCAGGCCCGAGGCGTAATGCCAGAGCATAAAGCCGAAGAAAATGGGCATCATGAAGGCCATCATGCGGCGCTGCGCCGGGTCCATGCCGGGAGATGGCGTTATGTACTGGGTGAGAAACATGGTGAGGATGATGAGGATGGGCAGAATGTGCAGCGGGTCGGGGTTGGATAGGTCGGTGAGCCAGTACCAGTGTGCCTGGCGCAACTCCACCGCATTCTGCAGCACGCGGAAGTAGGCGAAGAACAGCGGCATCTGCAACAGCAGGGGCAGGCAGCCGCCGTACATGTTGACACCCTCGGTCTTGTAGAGCGCCATCATCTCCGTGTTCATCTCCGACCGCTTGGGGTCGTTGACTTTGAGATGGGCGTAGCGCTTCTTGATGGCCTCAACCTTGGGCTGAATGCGCATCATCTTGAGCGAGGACTTCATCATCATGAACCGCGTGGGCAGCAGCACCAGGCTGAAGATCACGGTGAAGATGATGATGGCCCAGCCCCAATTGCCGATGCCGTGCAGAACCATGAAGCGCAGAACAAGGTAGAGCGGCTTGGCGATGAATGTCCACCAGCCGAACTGGATCAGCGGCTCGAGGGACTGGCCGGTCGCCTTGCCGTCGGGGCCGATGGCGTGAATCGATGCAAGAGTGTCGGTGGCCTTGGGTCCGGCAAAGACGCGGAGGTGTGTCGATCCGCTGGTGTCGCCCACTGCAAGGCCGATGACGTCCGCGGGACTCTTCTGGCTGTTGGGATCGCTGAGGTTGCCGGGCAGATCGACGGAGTTGTGCAGCGTGACGACGCTTGCCCGCTCGGGATTGTCGGGCAGGAAGGCGGCCGCAAAGTAGAGATCCATGACCGCCGCATAGTTGTAAGGCTGGTCAAGGGTTGCGTTCCCGCTCACCTTTTTGGCGGCCATCGAATCCTGTTTGCCGTCAATGGACCAAGCGAACTGCGAGGAGGCGGAAGTGCGCACCTGCGACCGGGTGAGCGACGAGGGCAGGAACTCTTCCATGTCGCCAAGGCCCGCGGGCCACTCGACCAGCGCGCGGACCGGAACGCCATTGCGCTTGACCGAGGTGCTGACGGTGACCACGTAGCTGGAATCGAAACTGAACGACTTAACGACGTCGAGGCCGTTGGCGGAGTAGTGGTAGGTGATTGTGTTGGGAGCCAGCACCTCGCCGGTGGCCGAAGGCTGCGCGCCCTCCACCGTTACCTGGTACAGCGAGTCGTTTACCTGGGAGGTGAGCGCTGGTTCGTAGGTATAGAGCGAGAGGGGATAACCGAAGCGCTCCGAAGCCTGGGGCTGCACCATGTCCAGCGGCTTGCCGGCTGTGTCAATGTATTTCTTCAGGATCCATTGCTTTACGCGCGCACCGCGATTGGTGAAGACGATCTTGTATAACTCGTTCTCGACCGTAGTGTCGGTTACGATGGCTGCGGCGACGGTCGGGGTTGCTGTCGCCGCCTGGGCGGATGCTCCAGGCAGTTGCGCTTGCGCTGATGCAGACGGCTGCGAGGCTGGTTGTCCTGTCTGTGCTGCAGGTTGCGCCGCTTGCGATTGCGTCTGGGGCGCGGACGTTGGCGGTGGCGTGGGCTTGAAAAGATACTGGTAGCCGAGGAGCACCACGAGAATCAGCACGGTGAAGGCGATGGTGGAGCGCATATCGCCGCCGCTGCTGCCGCCGCCGCCGGGACCCTGCGTCTGAAGATTGGGATTGTGAATTTCGGGCAAAGGTTACGTCCTGTCGGTTCGAAAAGGGCAGCCCGTGAGGCCGCCGCTCCTTCTATGGTAATGGTTCGTGGTGAAAAGGTCTTGTATGTGCTGCCGGCGGAACAGGATCGAGCCCTCCGCGGGTAAACGGGTGGCAGCGCAGCAGCCTCCAAATTGCCAGCCCCGTGCCGCGCAGCGGGCCGTGGTTGGAGATGGCTATGACGGCATATTCCGAGCAGGTGGGCAGATAGCGGCAACCACCTGTGCCCAGCGAATGCAGGGCCGGCGAGAGCCAGCGGTGATAGAAGGCGAGTAGAGCGAGCAGGATGCGCGTCATAATGCCGGTTTGGCTGAAGCGGCGTGCAGGGCGGGTTTTTGCGCGCTGCGGGCGGCCTCGGCTTTTGCCTGTTCAAGGATACGCACAACCTCCGCTTCAAGTTTCGCGAATTCGACGGTAAGGACGGAGCGGCGGGGATGAAAGATCAGATCGAAGCTGTTGGGCAGCAGGTCCACGTGGCGGCGCAGGGCCTCGCGCATGCGGCGCTTGATGCGATTGCGTTCATAGGCTTTGCCGAGCACCTTGCCTGCGGTGAGTCCGACGCGCGGACCGGCTGCATGGGGCGATTGCGGAGCGAGAAACCAGCTCATCGATGCGGATTGCCGCTTGCTGCTTGAGGAATAGGCGCGCTGATAGTCGGCGTGTTTGCGCAGGCGTACGCCCGCTATCGATTGGTGCTCGACAGTCTCGGCAGGCTTGACTTGGGAATTCATGGTTTTGCCGCGAGAGCTCGATCCGGAACCACCACGCTGGGCAGCGCATTCCGGGACGAACAGAAATGGTGGGCTAAACGGCGGGGAAGAGTTAGTCGCGGAAGCCGGCGCTGACAGAAACGCGCTTGCGGCCGATTGCACGGCGACGGCTCAACACGGCAGCGCCGGCCTTGGTCTTCATGCGCGCCCGAAACCCGTGCGTTTTCACACGGTGGCGGCGGTTGGGTTGAAATGTGCGCTTGGGCATGGAAATGCGCTCCTGTTTCCTCTAAAGAATCTGCGCTTTGACAGCATCTCTAAGTATATCGCAAGCTGAGCCAGGAATCCAGCGCGGGAGAATGCGCAGCTCCGAATTGCAGGCTCGGGTCACTCGACGTGCGCTTACGAGCCTTATGCAATCCGGGCGCTGCATCGCACCAAAAGTTGCGTTATCATCAAATCTAAAGTCTCAATTTCACGATCTTCTGCAGTGACTCTGGTAACATTCGGGCAAACTTTCACCATCAATGGTGCAACTCGCCAGAGTGACGAAAAGTTCTGTTAAAGAGTGATTGCAACGAGCGCTAAATGTGCTACTATCGGGACCGTTCAGGAAAGTTTAACGCGTCTCACGGAACGGTTTTTTGTTCACCGCCCCGAGGTCTAATTTCAGGGGCAGACCAGCGGCAATCATGTATTCGGTCATCGGCAGCAAGACGGAAAGTCAAAGCCTTCCGCCGATAGAGAGCCGTTGCCAGAATCACGTAAATAAATCGGCCCAATGATCCGCATGCGGCGCGGGTAAGGACTTGTACGATGGCATTTGCAACATCTCCCACTTCGGCACTGAATCCCTGGCTCCAGATTCTCGCAGCGTTAGAGAAGAAGGTGATTCGCCAGTCCTTTGAGACCTGGCTCAAGCCCACTCGCTACAGCCACGCGACGGGTAGAACTCTTTACGTGCGTGTGCCATCGCCGGAATTCCAGCACATTGGTGACAAATACGGCGACCTGATTCAGGAAGCCATTGATCTGCAGTCTCTCGAATTCGACGATGTGAGTTTCGTTACAGCCGAGGAAGACCCTTCGATTCCGCCGCAGCGCAGGGATGGTGGATTTGGCCCGGTTCCGGCGCACGCGCCCACCGCACCGCCACCAGCGCCGGCGCGCACACCCGAGCAGGGGCGTTTTGACTGGTCCACCGCTGCACAGCTCAATTCGCGCTATACATTCGACGCCTTCGTTATTGGCAACGGCAATCAGTTTGCCCGTGCCGCTTCGCTCGCAGTTGCAGAACGTCCATCGCGCGCATACAACCCGCTGTTCCTGTATGGCGGTGTCGGAATGGGCAAGACGCACCTGATGCATGCCATCGGCCATGAGGTGAAGCGTCGCCAGCCATCGGCAAGCATTTGCTATGTTTCAGCGGAGAAGTTCACCAACGAGATGATCACCTCGCTGCGCAACGACCGCATGACCAGCTTCCGCGATCGTTTCCGCTCGGTGGATGTGCTGCTGATCGACGACATTCAGTTCATCGCCCAGAAGGAGCGTACGCAGGAAGAGTTCTTCCATACCTTCAACGCGCTTCACGAGAGCATGAAGCAGATCGTCATCGCTTCGGACCGTCCGCCGAAGGAATTGGCCGAGATTGAAGACCGGCTGCGCTCGCGTTTTGAGTGGGGCCTGATTGCAGACATTCAGCCACCCGATCTTGAGACCAAGGTCGCCATCCTGCTGAAGAAGGCGGAGAGCGAGCAGGTGCAGTTGCCCACCGATGTGGCGCTGTTCGTCGCTTCGAACGTGCGCACCAACGTGCGCGAACTGGAAGGCGCGCTGGTGCGGCTGATTGCATGGTGCCATCACAATCACATGGAGATCACGCTGGCCTCCACGCAGCAGTGCCTCAAGCAGTTCATCGACATGCAGGTGCGCAAGATTACGATCGAGGCTATTCAGCGCGCCGTTGCAGAGAACTTCGGCATGAGGGTCAGTGACCTGAAGCAGAAGAACAACTCGCGCAACGTCGTTGTGCCGCGACAGATTGCGATGTACCTGGCCAAGCAGATGACCGAGGCGAGCCTGCCTGAGATCGGACGGCAGTTCGGCAACAAACACCACACCACGGTGATGCACTCGATCGGAAAGATCGACGAGCAGCGGCGCACGGACAAGGACCTGCACCGGACTCTCAATAAGCTGCAGGATTTGTTGAACGGATAAGCTGCCGAACCGGAAAATCAGCGCATGAAAAAAGCCCACGCATCGATCTTCGGTGCGTGGGCTTTCGTATTCGACGCCGCGGCGCTTTCGGATCTGGCCAGGCAGGTAAAAATTACCCACCGCAGGAAGTTCTTTCATCGTTACTTTTGTTTGACGGACTGCAACACACAGCAATCACAGAACTTCCCGGTTTCAGCAAACTGGCACCGAACGTGCTGCACTTTAACAGAAGGTGACCTTACATCGCCTTCTCAGGAGGCGTTATGGTGGAGTTTGCTTCTCTGCCCGAGAGTGTGGCACACAAGGGCATGGCAGCTCTTGCTGCTGTGGTGGTTCTTGGTGGTACCCTTGGTGGCTACGCGATTCATGAACACCGCGTCGCGCAGAACCTCGCGGCGCAGAATGCGCAGCAGACGGCCGCGCTCACCACAACCCAGCATGAGATTGGCGACCTGTCGGCAAAGGTGAATATGCTGGCTGCGCAGAATCAAGCACAGCAGGCTGCCCAGCAAGGGCCTTCGGCGCCGTCAGCGCGGCAGTCCGCGCTGGGCACGGCCGGCCGCCGTCCCGCAGCCGGCCGCCGGCAAGCCGAGGATCCACGCTTCAAGAAGTTGCAGGCGCAACTCGATGCCCAGGGCAAAGCGATTGACGATACCCGCACCGGTCTCGCGAGTACACAGGGCGATCTCGTGAACACGCGCACTGAACTTACAGGTTCCATCGCGCACACGCATGATGAACTGGTGCTGCTCCAGAAGAAGGGCGAACGCAACTACGCGGAGTTTGACCTCTCGAAATCGAAACAGTTCAAGCGCGCGGGGATTGTTGAATTGCGGTTGAAGAAGGCCAATGGCAAGCATCAGTTTGCGGACCTCGAGATGATGGTGAACGATCGCAACCTGTCGCAGAAGCACGTCAATCTCTTCCAGCCGGTAATGTTCTACATGCCTGACAGTCCTCAGCCCGTCGAGATCGTCATCAACGACATCGGCAAGGACCATATCCACGGATACGTTAGCGCACCGAAGTACCGGCAGTCGGAACTGGCCTCGATGTCGAATGCAGCGGACAGCGCAACACAAGGCCCAAATCAGGGTCAGGCGAATTCCAACGACCAGCCTGCGCCTAGACAGAAGCTTCCATTGCCCCAATAGGCGAGTGTCCCACTCTTCGACTCCCCCTCGAACGCCCGTGCCCCATCCTTGCGTTTAAACGCAAGGATGGGGCATCACCAACTATCCCATTTCACCTTGAGCGGCCGTGAGCGTGGCGAATGAGGAGTCGAAAGTGTTCCGGCCATCTCTTCCTTCGGCTGTAGCGAAAGACAGCTTCCGCGCACGATAAAACTGATCGCTGATCCAGCCCCTACTCTACCGCGGTACTTCCATGTTGTAGAGGAAGTAGGCGCGCAGTTCGAGGTAGGGGCCGTGGAAGTCCCTGGGCAGGGGCGGATAGTTGGAACCAGTAAGCGCGCCCCAGGCGGCACGATCGAGAGCCACGTCGCCTGAGCGGCCTTCCAGCACAAGGCTGCCATCCATCAGGCGTCCATTGGGCAGCACCTTGAAGCGGATGGCTACCATGCCGGTTTTATTGATAGGGGGATTGACCTCATCGGGAATCAGGGGGTCCCAGGTGTGCTCCGTCTCCCAGTGCCAGCGCTGGAGCCAGTTATCGAAGTCGACGCCCTGCGTATCGG
>DASYZU010000077.1:0-198374 GCA_035945795.1 Occallatibacter sp. | reverse complement strand
CTGAACCTGCAGGGAGGATCGCCTTATGGGTACTCAAAACTGCAACCGTGGGAGAACTCGACTTTTGACGCCGGCGGCGCGATGCGCCCGGCCTATGCGGCGCGGTTAGTGCGCATCCTGAATCGCGCCAACGAACTCGGCATGGTCGTAATCGTCGGATACTTCTACGTGGGCCAGGACGTACGGCTCCGCAACGAAGCCGCGGTCATCAAGGCCACGGACAATGCCACGCAATTCCTTCTGAAGCATGGCTGGCGCAATGTCATGGTGGAGATCGACAACGAGTGCGACGTCGGTTTTCACCACGCCATTTTGAAGCCAGACCGCGTCAGCGAGCTGATCGCCCGCGTCAAAGCGTCAGAGAGAAACGGCCACCGCCTCCTCGTAGGCACGTCCTTCCGTGGCGGCGCAATCCCGATTGAATCCGTGGTGCGTGTCTCCGACTTTCTGCTGCTCCATGGCAACGGAATCTCGCAACCCAAACAGATTGCGGAGATGGTGAGGAAGACCCGCGCTGTTCCCGGCTACACGCCCAAGCCGATCCTCTTCAATGAAGACGACCACTTCAATTTCGATCAGCCTGAGAACAACATGACGGCCGCGCTCGGCGAACACGCATCCTGGGGTTACTTCGACTATCGCATGAAGGGTGAAAGCTTTAAAGACGGCTACCAGAGCGTGCCTACGGACTGGAGCATCAGCAGTCCCCGCAAGCGTGCATTCTTCGATCTCCTGGCTCAAGTCACCAGTTCGAAACCAGGCCACTGACCTCTGACGCAGGGCAATCGTATGAATCCATTTTGTTAACCTGGCTGATTACGATTTCTATAGCGCCGGAGGTGCAGCGGTCGTTAGCCCCGCGCTTTAGCGTGGGGAATGCGGTCAACAATAGCCATTCTGCCCCGTATGGGCGATGCAATCCACGATTGTCGCTCCGTCTTTTTTTGTTCATGCAATTGCCCCGACCTCTGACGCCTGACTCCCACCTCCGCGAACTGTCCACTGTAAACTGTAATCAGCCGTGGTGAGTACAGATTTTGTCCCCATATTTCAAGAGGAGTATCGGACCTTGCGTCCCAGGGCGCCCATGCCGCCCATCGCGGTACGCTTCCGCCGTTTCACCTCGCTGAACACCACCATCCGCCTGCGCGAAGGGCAGATTCACGTTAACCTCTCCGACCTGCTTGAGGGGGCACCTGAGACGGTGGTTCGTGCCATCGCCCACATTCTCCTGGCCAAGCTCTACAAAAAGCCCATCGAGGCCGCGCAAAACCTGCGTTACAGGCGCTTCGCATCGAGCGCCGCCGTCACCCGCCAAACCGAACTCATCCGCCACGCTCGTGGCAGCAAGCGCTACTTCGGCCCTGAGGGCCGCTTCTACAACCTTGAAGAGGTCTTCGACTCGCTCAACGTTCGCTTTTTCGGCGGGATGCTTGGCCGGCCCGAGCTCACATGGAGCGAGCACCACGCCAAGCGCTCGCTCGGCCATTACGATGCCGCGCACAACACCATCGTAGTCAGCCGCGTATTCGACCGTCCGTCAAGCCCGCGCTACGCAATTGAATACCTGCTCTACCACGAGATGCTGCACCTCAAGCACCCGGTGCGGATGCGCGGCATTCGCCGTTGCGTCCACTCCCGCGAGTTCAAGGCCGAGGAAGCCCGCTTCCCGCAACTAGCCGAAGCCATGGCGTTCATCAAGCGGCTGTAGCCACCGCAGCCGATTCTCCCTATCTCGCGCCAAAGCCATCGTGCTAGACTTCCCCCGCATCAGTTTGTCTTTTTTTTTTCATGCCACCAATAAACTGATTTTGCGCCTCGGTCGAACACAGAAACAAAGGTGCTCCGGAGACGACGATGAAAAATCCGCAGTCCGATATTCTGCTTTCCAATCCAACGCT
The DNA here is from genome assembly GCA_035945795.1 of Occallatibacter sp. GTDB lineage: Bacteria > Acidobacteriota > Terriglobia > Terriglobales > Acidobacteriaceae > Telmatobacter. The sequence goes on along the minus strand of DASYZU010000077.1, from coordinate 196,473 downwards.
CAATTCTCCCTTTTCGCGGCGAACCTTTATCAAGTCCGCTGGTGCAGCTGCCGGGGCCGCCGCCATCCTTCCCGCTGGTGCCTGGGGACAGGCCCGTCCCTCCGCATCGAACCGCATTACTATGGGAGTCATCGGCTGGGGCATGATGGGACCAGCGAACACCAAGGCCTTCCTTGAGCAGGCTGACTGCCAAGTCGTCGCCGCCTGCGACATTCACAAGGCCCACCTCCAGGCCGCCGTTGACACCGTAAACAAGAAATATGGCAACACCGACTGCAAGGCCTACCACGACTATCACGAGATGCTGGCCCGCGACGACATCGACGCCATCATGATCGCAGTACCCGACCACTGGCATGCCATCATCGCCACCGAGGCGGCCAACCGGAAAAAGGACATCTACGGCGAAAAGCCCCTGGCCAAAACCGTCACCGAGCAGCAGGCCATCGTCAAGGCCGTCGAAAAGAACAACATCATCTGGCAGACCGGATCCTGGCAGAGGTCGCTTCCTAACTTCCACAAGGCGGCCGAGATTGTCCGCAACGGCCTCATCGGGAAGGTCATCCATGTTGAAGTGGGCTTGCCCGGCGGCCATCACGACTTTCCCCATACCACACCTGCTCTGCTGGCCAAGTTGGCCACACTCCCCAACAAGATCACTGATCTCTCCCTGGTTGTCCCCGGAACCCCGGCTTGGGATCTGGCCGTCTCCGAACCGCCGTTCGACCTCGACTATGAAACCTGGATCGGCCCGTCCAAAATGGAGCCTTACATCGAAGCCCGCGTATACCAAAACTGGCGCTGGAACTACAACACAGGCGGCGGCCAACTTTTGGACTGGATTGGCCATCACGGCGACATCGCGCACTGGGGTCTCGGCTTCGACCTTTCCGGCCCGTCCGAAATCGAAGGTCACGGCAAATTTCCCGCGGCCAATGCCCTCTGGAACACCGCCACCGCCTACCGGATCGAGTGCCAATACCGCAAGGAAGTCACCGGATATTCCAACGACGTTTCCGTAACCATCGCTGGAGGTCATCCGCCTATCAGTATGGGAACAAAGTGGATCGGTACTGACGGCTGGGTATGGGTCGATCGCGGCGGCTTCGACGCCTCGAACGAGGATTGGATCAAGCCCGACTCCCTCCCCGAGGAGTTGCGCCAGGTAAAGCTCTATGAGTCTGCGGAGCATCGGCGCAACTTCCTCGACTCGGTGAAATCGCGCAAGCCGACCATTACTCCGGTACAGACAGCCCATCACTCAGCATTACCGGGGCACCTCGGTCTCATTTCCATGATGGTCGGGCGGAAACTCAGGTGGGACGTGGTCGGCGAGAAGATTCTCGGCGACACCGAGGCCAGCGCACTGCTCTCGCGGCCCTACCGAGCTCCCTTCAAGCTGGCCTGAATCGGCAAGGAGACGCCCCGATCCGGAGGTCCCGAAGTGATTGAGACTGATGTGCGGCTTAACTCTTCCTGGTGGTAACGGCTGAGAACCCCGTTACCGCCTGGACCACCCGTTTGCCGCCGCAGTGTGGACAAACCACGCCGCCCTTTTCAAGCTCAGCGATGTGAAGAGTTTGGGTGAACTCCTTTTTGCAATCCTCACAGAGAAAAACGTATGTGCACATAGCCATTCTCCAGCCACATGATAGCGCCACTTGCTGTCCGCTGGAACGCTAATAATGGGCCAAAAGCCGTCAGCCAGCATTCGTAATCCCTGCAAGGTCGATGCGGCCACAAGGGAAATGAGGTATACAAGAACACTGACCGGACACAGCACTCAGAAAAAATTGCAAGCGTGCATCCGATAAGCCATACAAAATCTTTGAATTGCATAGTACGACTTCAACCAGAAGATGAGTTATGCGACGGCGAACATCCCCACAGTTGAAAACTGCAGAACGTACTTTCCCAAACTCACCGGTGCAATGGAGTTCATCAAGCACTCTGGCGAATGAGCCAAGCGCTCGACGATAGCTATTGACTAACCTGTTACAGAATCCTTCTATAAGCATAAGAGAATATGGCGATTCCCCAAGCCCAGGGGTATCGTCTAATGAGGCGAATCCGCCTTGTTAGCGAACAAGTGCTCATGACCCCCAAGCCAAAATCGCTGTTCCTCATCGGATTACTGCTCCTCCTGTTCGTTCTGCATCTGCAGGCAGCAGCTGAGACAGGCGTCCGGACAGGGGTTTTGCGCGGCGAGGTGGTAGACCCCACCGGCGCAGTTGTGCCCCGCGCGCAAATCAGGCTCTTTCATCGCGGTCATGTCCAGGAGACACAATCCAGATCCGATGGACGCTACTCCATCCGCACTCTGGCTCCACGCTCTTACACAGTCAGAGTCACCGCCAAGGGATTTGCGCCGCTTACGATTCCCGGTGTCTCGCTGACTGCCGGACGCGTCAGGGAGTTGACCCTGCCCTTGTCCATTGCCACCAACCACGAGGAGGTCATCGTCGCGGCCCGCGTTCAGGGCGTCGGAGTTGGCGCCGACCAAAGTCCAGGCAGCATGGTCTTCAAAGGCAGCGATCTCGACGCGCTGTCAGAAGACCCCAACGTGCTGCAAAGCGAATTGCAGCAACTGGCCTCGGCTGCGGCCGGACCAAACGGCGGACAGATTTACATCGATGGATTCGCAGGCGGCCGGCTTCCACCCAAGTCCTCCATCCTCGAAGTCCGCGTGAATCAGAATCCGTTTTCCGCGGAGTTCGACCGCGTCGGCTACGGGCGCGTGGAGATCATTACCAAACCAGGCACGCTGACCATGCACGGCAGCCTCTCCGGCTATGGCAACACCTCCGCAACCAACACCGCAAACCCCCTGGTCTCGCAGCAGCCGGACTACAATCTCTACTCCTATACCGCTACTCTGTCCGGGCCGCTGGGGAAGAAAGCCTCTTACTTTCTCAGCGCCTTTCAATTGAACTCTCAAAATCAGAACATTGTGGACGCCGTCAATCCGCAGAACACCGCGGCCAACATCACTCAGGCCGTCCCCAGCCCTTCTCGCGCCATGATCCTGAATCCACGTTTTGACGTGCAGATCGGCAATCACACGCTTTCCTTCCGTGATTACTTCTACCGGACCACCCTCAGCGGCAGCGGCGTGGGCGCGCTCAACCTGCTCAGGCAGGCAATCGATCTGAACGACAAGGAAAACACGTTCCAGCTTTCCGACACCATTGTCATCAACCCGCGGCTCCTGAACGAGGCGCACTTCCAATGGCGACGTGTCCGCAATAATCAGAGCGCCACTTACACAACCCCTGCTGTCATAGTTACCGGCGCCTTCACTAATGGAGGCAACAGCGCCGGCGTGTTCCTGGACCACCAGGACATCTTCGAGCTGCAGAACTATTCCACCGCGACCGTCGGCAATCACACGCTCAGATTCGGCGCGCGCGTGCGTGCCTACAAGGACGCGAATTACTCCACTGCCGGGAGCAACGGAATGTACACCTTCAACTCCATCGCCGACTATCAGGCACAGAAGCCCGCCCAGTACTACGCCACCGTTATCAGTAACCCGCTGGCGCGCGTACTCCTCTTCGACGGCTCGGCGTTCTTTCAGGACGATTGGCGGTTGAAGCCAAACCTCATGATCGGGCTCGGCGTTCGCTTCGAGAGCCAGAACTGGATCCAAGATCATGCCGATTGGGCTCCTCGGCTGGCTCTGGCATGGAGCCCGGGCCAACAGGGCAATAACGCAGCGAAGACTGTAATTCGCGCCGGCTACGGCTGGTTCTACGACCGTTTTACCGTACCCAGTGCTTTCAACTCTACAGCCGGCGTGCCGTATGTCATCCAGGCCATCCGCGACAATCGAATCAAACAGCAGAGTTATGTGCTCAATAACCCTGGCTTCTACAATCCCAATGCTCCCGCCCCGCCCAGCTCATTAATTTCGTCCAGCTCGTCCGTTCCCTCCTACCACACCATCGATCCACACTTCCATTCAGCTCTCGACATGCAGGCCGGAGTGGGAATCGATCACCAGTTCACCAGGGAAATCTCAACGAATGTCACTTACCTCTACACCAGGGGCATCCACCAATATCTGACCAACAACGTGACCGCTCCCGCTTTCAATGAGGCCACTTACACTGTCACCGGCGCAACCCCGGCGGCTTACAACTATCAATTCCAGTCCGGCGGCATATTCAAACAGAACCAACTCATCGTCACCACAAGCATTCAAACGCGGTGCTTTGTTCTCAACGGCACTTACACGCTCAACCAGGCCAAGAGCGACACCCAGGGAGTGAATTCATTCCCGTCCGTGGCGCAGAATCCGGCTCTCGATTACGGCCGTGCCAGTTTCGGCGTTCGCCATCGGGCCACATTGCTGAACAGTTACACGGCCCCGTTCGGAATCGTCTTTGCTTCATTGTTTGAGGCGCAATCGGGCACCCCGTATAACCTGACCATCGGCAACGATCTCACCGGCAACAACCAGTTCAACGCGCGCCCCGGCTACGGCGTCTGCGGCGTACCCGGCATAATTTCCACCCGCTATGGGTGCCTCGATCCCAATCCCGCCGGTAAGGGAGAGCGGATTGTCCCCTACGGAGTCGGCACTGGACCTGCGAACTTCCTCCTCGATCTGCGGGCCAGCAAGGTCTTCGGCATCGGTCCCAGGATTAAAACCGCAGCCGACGGCAAAACCATGGAGAGCGACAACCGCGGCCTCGGTAGTGGTGGAGCCGCCATCCGCCTGGACGAAAGCGCTCCTCGCAAGTACAACCTCACGTTGGTCGTCGGCGCGTCGAATCTCCTCAACATCGTTAACCTGAGTGCCCCGAACGGCGTATTGCTTTCACCAATCTTCAACAAGTCGCAATCCCTCGCCGACGGCCCGTTTGTCAACCCAACGCCCGGCAACCGCGCCATCATCTTCCAAGCCAATTTCTCGTTCTAGCTCACTGAAGGATTGCATGTGGTTTGGGTACCCCACCCTCTACGCGTTCTTGTTTTTTTTGCGCCTAAGGTGGGATAGCACGCCGCAAATCTCACCTTCTTAACCGAACGCCAGTTTGAAGACTCTGCTTGGGTGAGGTTGTCTTACGCCGGCTTTTCAACAGCCGCAGCGGCCGTTTCCGGCTCGGACGCTGGGCGCCTGGCAGCCCACAAAATCAACGCGATTCCCGCAATAATAGTGCCAGCACCAGCCAGTTGCGCATTCGATAAACCCCAAAGAACCTTGGGGTTGCGACGAATAATCTCAACCAGAAAGCGAGCTATCCCACTCAGCACCAGGTACTGCCCAACAATCGTTCCGGTAGCGTAGGGTTTTCCAGCTCGCCGCCAAAGCCACCAGCCAATCAGCAACCCGGCGGCCAGCTCCAGAAGCGGAGTTGGATAAACGCGCACCCCCGGCAGGGTCGGCTCGATCCCATTAGGAAAGCTCATGCCCCATGGCCACTGGAGCTTGGTCTCGATGCCATAGCAGCCATCTCCGGAGAGAAAGCAACCGATGCGTCCGATACCGTATCCGATGGCCGCCGAAGGAGCCGCCAGGTCAAGCGTCCGCAGGCCGCCGATCTTCGCCCACCAGCCTTGAAACACCAGCGCCGAAATGCCGAACACGAGCCCGCCGAACCAGGCAAATCCTGCCGTATCCCACAGCACCCGCCAGCCCTCTTCGCGAAACTCAGCCGGCGTGTCGATTACGTGCCACAGCTTGGCGCCCACAATGCCCAGCACCACGGCAATGGCCACCATGCCGACAGCATCCGCAGAGATACGCGCGCGGCGAAAGCCCCGGTCCATCAAAAACGCAGCCGCGACGGCAGCCAGCCAAAGCATCAGCCCGAAAGTGGGCACGCTCAGATGTCCGAAGTGAATAAAAGGCAGCATGTCTCTCTAAGTATAGACGCGCGGCCAACCCCGATGGCGCCGCCGCAGTCCGTAGCTGCTGGTCAGTTTGTGACGCACTGGCCTCTTTGAATGCCTCAAGCTGTTAAAGGCCTTTGGCTGCTTAAAGGCTTCAGGCTTCATGGAGGCTTCAGACGTCTTAAAGGGTACGGGCTTCAGCCCGTTCGTAAATCTGGCAATATGAACGCGGGCTGGTAGGGATGGGTTTTAACCCACCCATTTGTCCCCCGAGGGAATGCGCCCTCAAATTAACCCACAACCGAAACCTGGGGAAGCAGGTCAGATTTGAACCGCAATCCTTCCGGACCTTGACTGTCACCGTGAAAGCGCCGATTACCTTTTCGAATGAGACCTACCCTGTTGAGTTTTCCCATCTGCATCGCCGTTCTGCCTCCTTCCAGGGTGGAGTCAGGCACCCCACGCGCACGTCGGCAACGTTATAAACTACTCCCGGTCTCCGATACCAGTTGCGCACGTTCTCTATAGGAAACCTTGCACCGCCAGTGTTCATTCCGATTGATTGGTCAGGGAGCGTTATGGATCGACGCGATTTTCTTAAGTCCACCGGAACTTTGATTGCTGCCACAGCCGTAGCCTCCGGGCTGCCCGCAGCCGAACTTGCCACCAGCGCGAAGCCCGCCGCAAAGGGCCGTGTGATACTGCCCATCAATCGCCGCTGGCGCTACAGCCCAAAGGCAACCGATGCGGCGCACGCACGAGAGTTCGACGACAGCGGGTTTGCCCGCATCACGGTGCCGCACACGAACATCCGGCTTCCATGGCACAGCTTCGACGAAAAGACCTATGAATTTGTGTCAATCTACCGGCGCCGGTTCCGGCTCCCTGCAGGGGCGCGTGGGCGCAGGGTCTTTGTGGACTTTGAAGGCGTAATGACCGCCTCGACCGTTTGGCTGAACGGCACGAAGCTGGGCGAATACAAGGGAGGGTTCACGCCCTTCTCTTTCGAACTGACTCCGCACCTCGACTGGGTAGGCGAAAACGTACTGGCCGTTGAAGTGGACTCGACCGAGCGCGCAGACATTCCCCCCTTCGGTTACGAGATCGACTACCTGACCTTCGGCGGCATCTACCGCGAAGTCCAGCTCCGCCTGGTTTCGCCCACCTTCATTGAAAACATCTTTGTGCAGCCGAAGGATGTGCTCTCAGGCAGCCCGTCGCTGGATGTCCATTGCTTTATGCAGTTCGACGACGTGGCCGGTGGAGAAGATAGCCTGAGCGTGCTGGAGGCCGCACTTTATGATGGCCAGCGGTTGGTGACAAAGGCGACGCAGGAGTTGCTGGTCGGCGGCAGGGGGATCGTAAACCATACACTGCACTTGGAAAACCTCGGCGCGATCGAACTCTGGGGACTGAAGATACCGAAACTCTATCGCGTCGAAGTGCGTCTGCTGCACGGCAGCCATGTCCTCGACAGTGATGAACGGCGCATCGGCTTCCGCGAGGCAAAGTTCACGCCGCAGGGGTTTTCTCTGAACGGAACGGTAGTAAAGCTGCGCGGCCTCGACCGCCATCAGACGTTTCCGTGGGTCGGTCAGGCGATGCCAGGACGCGTGCAGCGGCATGACGCCGTGATTCTGCGCAAAAACCTGAAGTGCAACATCGTCCGCACCTCCCACTATCCGCAATCGCGGCATTTTCTTGATGCATGCGATGAGATCGGACTGCTCGTACTCGAAGAGATTCCGGGCTGGCAGCACATCGGCGATCAGGCCTGGAAAGATATCGCCGTGGACAATGTAGACCGCATGATTCGCCGCGACTGGAACCACCCTTCGGTGATTCTGTGGGGCGTGCGCATCAACGAGTCGAAGGACGACCACGATTTCTTTACGCGGACCAATGCCCTCGCTCACCAACTGGACCCGTCGCGGCAAACGGGCGGCATCCGCAACTTCCAGGAGTCGGAATTCCTCGAAGACGTCTTCACCATGAATGACTTCGGCTTCCCGCTGAAGCCACCGAGTCATCCGCTCTATTTGAACACTGAGTTTGTAGGCCACACCTATCCCACCAAAACGATCGACAATATCGAACGGCTGCGCGAACATACCCTTCGCCATGCGCGCATCCACAATCAGTTGGCTTCCAATCCGCAATACGCCGGCGGCATCGGCTGGTGCGCGTTCGACTACAACACGCACGGCAACTTCGGCTCGGGCGACCGCATCTGCTACCACGGAGTCACGGACATCTTCCGCGAGCCCAAGCCGGCTGCGGGTTTCTACAAGTCTCAGTGCGATCCCGAAGAGGAAATCGTGCTGGAGCCCGCGTTCCACTGGGCGCGCGGCGATGAGAATATCGGATTCACAAACGCCTTGGTCTGCTCGAACTGCGAGCATTTGAAGTTATATGTGAGTGGAAAACTGGTTGCAGAGGCCGATCCCAACCGAACCGAGTTCAAGCACCTGAAATACGCACCCTTTTCGGCTGACCTGAGCAAGATTCGCTCGGGCTGGGGCGATCTCCGCATCGAAGGGTACATCGGTGGCAAGCAGGTAATCTCACGGACCCTTTCAGGCGAAGGTGTGGACCGCAAGTTTGCTCTGCTGCCCGACGACACCACTCTGGCAGCCGATGGTGCGGACACCACACGCGTAGTCTTGCGCGTCACCGACGAGTTCGACTCCATTCACCCCTTTGCCAACGATGCAATTCGACTTGAGCTGACTGGACCCGCTGAGATCATCGGCGACAATCCTTTCGCATTGGTCGGAGGCACTGGAGCGATCTGGATCAGGGCCTTGGAGATGGCAGGCAAAGCAAATCTGACTGCAACCCATCCTCACCTCGGCGTTAAGCAGGTGGAGTTCGAAATCACAGCTGCATCACCAGAGATCGTGTGAAACGGCAGAGAAAATGAAGGAGCACCCATGGAGTGTGCGTTGAAGCGTATTGGAACTGGGCTGCGAGCCACAATCGGGCTCGCAGCGTTGGCGGTAATGACTTGCGCGTTTAGCGGGCGCCTGGCCGCGCAGACTGGAACTGTGCCAGCCGAGGACACCCGCAACACAACCGTAGTCAACACCAACACGCACCTGCCCCTGCCTGCCTTCAGCAGTTTGAAGGTGTGGGAAGAGCGCAAGGCATTTCTGCGCAACCAGATTCTGGTTTCGACAGGGTTGTCGCCAATGCCGGAGAAGACTCCGCTCCATCCACAGGTCTTCGGGAAGATCGAAGGCCGTGGATACACGATCGAAAAGGTGCTGATTGAAACGCTCCCCGGGTTTTATCTCGGCGGCAATCTCTACCGGCCGCGCGACGGAGAGACGAAGCACCCGGGAGTTCTGAACCCTCATGGACATTGGCAATACGGGCGGCTGGAAAACGAGTCCGTCGATTCGGGACCTGCGTTCGGCATCAGCCTGGCACGGCAGGGCTATGTTGTCTTTGCGTACGATATGGTGGGTTACACTGATACGATTCAGGTGCCGCACCGCTTTGGCAGCTCCACGCAGCGGCTGTGGTCGTTCGGGCCGCTTGGCCTGCAGTTGTGGGACTCGATTCGCGCGCTCGATTTTCTTTCTTCGCTTGATGACGTAGATGCAAGCCGGATTGGCATGGCAGGCGCATCCGGCGGGGCAACCCAAACAATGATGCTGACCGCTATAGACGACCGCGTGCAGTTCTCATCGCCGGTCAACATGATTTCGGCCTTCATGCAGGGCGGCGACTTGTGCGAAAACGCGCCGGGGCTGCGGCTGAATACAAGCAACGTGGAGATTGCGGCCATGTTTGCGCCCAAGCCGATGCTCGTCGTTTCAGACACGACCGACTGGACGCGCAACGTGCCGCGTGAAGAGTATCCCGCCATCAAGCGAATCTACGATCTCTACGGCAAGGGCGACCAGGTAAGCGTGGTGCAATTTGAAGCCGTGCATAACTTCAATCAGCAGAGCCGGGAGGCAGTCTATAAGTTCTTCGCTCAGGTGAATTCAGGACCGAGCGACAGCAAGGAGTTGTCCGAGCACAACATTGAAGTTCCTATGCTTCAGGAGATGATGGTGCTCTCGAACCACGCGCTGCCGGAAAATGCAGTCGATCTGAATGGACTGTTCCGCGAATGGCGCACGATGGCCGAGGCACAGAATGCGCAGGCCCTGGACACCTCATTTCTTCGCAGGCGGCTGCGGCAAACGCTGGCAGTGGAGTTTCCCGATAACGTGATTTCGGTTACCGATGGACAGTCAATTGTGTTGAGCCTTCCTGGATGGAGGGGCCGCATACCGGGGACTTTGATCAAGGGGTCTGGCGCGGTCGCCATCGTTATCGATCCGGACGGTTCGGCTGCGGCGATGGAAAGCGAAACAGTAAAGCGGCTTTTGAAAGACGGCCGGACAGTGCTGGCACTTGATGTTTTTCAAACCGGAGCCGCGAAGGCGTGGCGGGCTCGTGATGATGCGCAGCCTGTGACCCCGGTCAACGGAATGGATGACACAGCAATCGAGCAGAGGGCAAATATCGCCGCGGGCGGGCCAAAGTTTCTCACGTTCAATGTGACCGACGATGCGGCGCGAGTTCAGGACATTGTGACCGCTATTATTTATGCCGGCAGAAGCGGACGCGATGTGGAGATTTATGCAAAGGGCGATGCGGCTCTGTGGGCAACGTTTGCCGCAGCGGTGAGCAGGACGCCTGTTTCCCTGCACCTCGAAGCCGTGCCAAAGCTGGCCTCGGATGCAGATTATCTAACCCAATTCGACGTGCCGGGGATTCTACGCGCCGGCGGACTGCCGGTCGCTGAGCGCTTGACGAACGAACACTAACGCATTTTCGAGTTGAGTGTTAACACAACTTTACTCTCCCATCCTTTGTGCGTCCTTTGCACAAAGGATGGGAAACCACTGACATCCATCGCAACTGTAGACACCCCCCGTCTGAAAACGCTCTAAACGAAGAGCCTCTAGTGAAGAGGAATCTCCGAGGTCTGTGCCGAGTAAGCAGCAGGCTGCCATTCCAAGGTCTGCTCCGCGGCAAAGACTTCGCTTTGCGGTGCGAAGTCCAGCGCCTGGCTGGCAGGCGCCTCGATGCTCCAGCGCTGCATCCACAGGATCAACGTGACCAGTCCCCAGAGGTGATAGCCCCAGTTGGCCTTGCGGTCCAGGTGGTCGTTGATGAGGTGGCGTACTGCGGGCCAGTCGAAGAGCCCACTTTCCGTAATGGCTTTCTCATTGAGCGTGTCGAGCAGCAGCGACCGCAACACGCCGCGGAACCACTCATGAATTGGAATGTCGAAACCTGCCTTCGGCCGGTGAAGTACTGCCGGAGGCAGCGCATCCCGCATCATGCGGCGCAACACGCGCTTGGTTTCGAGGCCGGAGATTTTGTAGCGTTCAGACAGCCGCGCGGCAAAGGCTACAATGCGTGGATCGAGAAACGGCGGGCGCACCTCAACTGCATGCGCCATGCTCATCCGGTCCACCTTGTAGAGAATCCCGTCGGGCATCGAGTAGCGCTGGTCGAAGTCGAGAAAGCGCTCGATGTAAGATTCGCGTGAGCAGCCGGAACGCATCTCTCCCAGAATGGCTTCCAGCGGCGCTGCATTTGAAAACTTGAAGAAGCGCCGCTTCTCCTCTTCGCTGAAAGAACCGTTCCAAAATACGTGCGCAGCTTCAGGAGAGAGCAACGAGCCCTCGAGGAAGCGCTTGACCTTGTACTCTATACCAATCTTTTCGTCCGACACGGGAATTTGGCGCGCAAGGCCAAGCGCAGCACGGCGAAGAGTACGCGGCAGTCCGGAGAAGTACCGGTTGTAGCGGTCGGCCTTGTAGGTCAGATAGCCACCAAAAAGTTCGTCTGCGCCTTCCCCGCTCAGCACGACCGTGACATCCTTGCGGCTCATCCTCGCCAGGTACCAAACCGGCACGGCTCCTGCGTCGGCGCTTGGCTCGTCGGAGTAGTACGCCAGTTCACCCACAACGTCGGCGAGATCCTCATGGTCGTTCAGATCAAACTCGGTGTGGTCTGTGCCGAAATGGCTGCTGATCTGTTGGATATACCGGCTCTCGTCGAATGACTTTCCATGAAAGGTGACGGAAAAGGTCTTCAGGCGATTCGGAGACAATTTTGAGGCGTAGTTCAACACCGTCGACGAGTCCAGTCCGCCGCTCAACCAGATTCCCAGTGGTACGTCGGAGACAAGTTGCTCGCTCACAGACTGTGTCAGCAATCCGTCGAGCTCTTCACACGCTTCGCCGAGCGAGCCGGGGGCAGAGGCCTCTTCCTCCGGAGGCACGAAGGAGCCGATTGTCACTCGGCCCTTTTGCCAGTCGAGCAGGCAGCCGGGCATCAGCTTGGAGATGCCCTCGACCAGCGTGAAGGGTCCGGGCACATAGTTGAGACTCAGAAAGCAGTTGAGCCCTGCCAGGTCAATGCGGCGCGGCACCTCGGGGTTGGCGAAGATGCACTTGAGTTCGGAACCGAAGAAGAGTTCACCGTTCTGGAGCCGATAGTAGAGGGGTTTGATCCCCATTTGGTCGCGAGCCAGTAGCAGGCGCCGCTGGGATTCGACCCAGATGGCAATGGCAAACATGCCGCGCAGGCGTGCAAAACATGCGGGTCCCCACTCGATGAATGCGTTGAGAACCACCTCGGTGTCGCAACGGGTGCGGAAGGATGCGCCCAGAGCCTCAAGTTCAGCGCGCAATTCGCGATGGTTGTAAATCTCTCCGTTGAAGGTAATCACGGCGTTTCCGTCTGGGCTGCGCATGGGCTGGTCGCCGCCGTCGAGATCCACTATTCGGAGCCGAGTGGCGCCAAGCGAGACATGTTCCGAGGTGAAACTGCCCTGCTGGTCGGGTCCGCGATGGATTAATGCGGCGATTCCAGCACTCAGAACGCCGTGCGGGAGTCCTCGCGAGTTGTGCGTGTAGCCAAGGATTCCACACATACAGCAATTGCCTCATTTCGCGAAGAATCAAAGGTTTAAGTAAGAAAACTACCGCATGCCTGAACGACGGCTCTCACCGTCCAATAACCTGAGCTTACATGGTTTTTAGCTATTATGCAGAAATCGACGGCAACTTGTAAACTTTCTCCGTCGATTATTCGTCTCACATTAAATCCCCTGAATTTCAACCAAATTTGCCTACGGCTCCGACTGCTACACCCGTCGTCAGCGACAGAATCCTCGGCCGAGCCGTGACTTCGACCGGAGCGCGCCAGAGCGTTATCGATACACCTCAGGCTTGATTGCTGGTGTCGCGATGTTTCTGTCTAGATTGCTTGAAATCAGAACTCGATTGCTACTGCCTCGTGAGCGAGGAACAAGGGCACTGACTGAGTAAGCGTCGAGCCGGGACGTCCGAGGGGAATGACCTTGCCGCAAAGCTAGCAAATCAACCTGTTTGACGTGCGGATCGTCGTGCAAGGTCAGTTTAAACGATTGCCGGCTCACCTGAAAGATATCTCGACAGCTACCCTTCTGGGTCGTAATTGCAACTGCCGAGATCAAGCTACGGCGTTCGATACAATTCCGGGGGACTCGGATTTCGTTTCATCCGGTTCCCTGCTTCATGAAAGGAATTCTCCATGGGGAAGTTTTCGCGCCGCCGTTTTCTGGTCACTGCCTCTACCGTTGCCGGAACACTGTCTCTTGGCCAGCGCTTCGGATGGGCCAAGCCTGAAATCAGCTCTCCGGACAACCTGAAGCTTTGGTACATCAGCCCCGCGTCGCAGTGGGTCGACGCGTTGCCCATCGGCAACGGGCGGCTGGGAGCTATGGTGTTCGGCGGAGGAGCAATCGATCCGATCGATCGCAGGGACCCAAAGGCGGATCATGAAGCCGGTCCGGTGCCGACAGATCCCTCAAAAGAGACGCTGCAACTAAACGAGGACACGCTGTGGTCAGGCATGCCCGTGGATGGCAACAACCTGCAGGCGAAAGAGTATTTGCCCGCGATCAGGCAGGCGGTGCTGGAAGAAAAGGACTATCACAAGGCCGATCAGCTCTGCAGGAAGATGCAGGGCTTGTTTGCCGAGGCTTACCAGGTCATCGGAAGCCTGCATGTGGACTGCAACCACACCGATTCGGTAACCGAATACCGCCGCGAACTGGACCTGGCCAACGCTGTCACCTCGACGCGCTACAAAGCCGGGGATGTCGAGTTTGAACGCATGGCATTTTCCTCTGCTCCCGACCAGGCAATTGTGCTGCGCATCGCAGCTAGCAAAGCCGGTCAGTTGAACGCCGTCATCTGGATGGATGGTGCACTGGTGAAATCGGTCGAGGCCGTAGGCGCCAATCGTCTGCTACTGACCGGAAAAGCCGCAAAGCATGTTGCCGGGGCCGGGCATCCCGGCAGCGAAAAGCCGGTTGTCCTGTCCGATGTGCCCGGCGAAGGCATGTACTATGCTTCGGTTCTTGAAGCGCGGGTTGAAGGCGGGCTCATAACTGCAGATGGCAGCCGGCTCAGCGTTCAAGGCGCGACAGCTTGCACCATTGTGCTCACCGCGGCCACCGGCTATCGCGGATTCGACCAGATGCCCGATACACCGCAGGAGCAGGTGAACGACCGAGCCAAACAGCAGCTCGACACCGCGCTCACAAAGAGCTACTCGGTTTTACGTGAGCAGCATGTCACAGACTACCGGAGGCTTTTTGACCGGGTTTCCTTGAGGCTGGGATCCGATGCGGCAGCATCGCAGCCGACCGATGTGCGACTGAAGAACTTTGCCGCGGCACCTGATCCATCGCTCCTGGCGCTCTATTTCCAATTTGGCCGTTACCTGCTTATTTCGAGTTCGCGCCCGGGAACGCAGCCGGCGAACCTGCAGGGGATATGGAACTACCAGGTACAGCCGCCATGGAGTTCCAACTGGACATCGAACATCAACATCCAGATGAATTACTGGCCGGCCGAGACCTGCAACCTGAGCGATTGCGCCCAACCTCTGATGTCGCTGGTTGAAGACCTGAGCAAGACCGGCGCGCGCGCGGCTCAGGAAACGTACGGGTTGCCGGGCTGGGTGACGCATCACAACATCGACATCTGGCGCACCGCAAACCCGGTGGGCATGGGCGTTGGCCAGCCAACGTGGGCCAACTGGTGCATGAGCGGCCCGTGGCTCTGCGCGCATCTCTTCGAACATTACCGGTTCACGCGAGACCGTGAATTCCTGCGCACAAAGGCCTATCCGCTCATGAAGGGTTCGGCGGAGTTCTGTCAGGCGTGGCTGATTGAAGATGGCAACGGACATCTCACCACGTGCCCCTCCGAATCGACCGAGAACGACTTCATGGCGCCCGACGGCAAAAAGGCAATGACCAGCGCGGGATGCACGATGGACATGGCTCTGATCAGGGAGCTTTTCACCAACTGCATCGACTCCGCGAAGGAACTGGCGATAGACAAGGAGTTTGCCGCAAAACTCGATGCCGCACGAGGTCGGCTGATTCCCTACCAGGTTGGCAAATTCGGACAGTTGCAGGAGTGGTCGGTGGATTTCGTCGAGTCCACTCCAGGCCAGCGCCACATGTCGCACCTCTATCCGCTGTATCCTGGTGCCGAGATTACGCCGCGCGGCACTCCCAACTTGGCGAAAGCTGCGCGGATTTCGCTAGAGCGGCGGTTGGCGGCGGGCGGCGCGTATACAGGCTGGAGCCGGTCCTGGGCCATCGGCTTCTGGTCGCGGCTCGGCGATGGCAACAAGGCGTGGGAGTCGCTGGGAATGCTGATGCAGCACAGCACTAATATGAATCTCTTTGACACGCACCCTTCGGGGAAAACTTCGATCTTCCAGATCGACGGAAATTTCGGAACGACGGCGGCAATCGCCGAGATGGTAATGCAGAGCCACACCGGCGTCATCGACCTGTTGCCCGCATTGCCGGCTGCGTGGGTTCAGGGTGAAGTGAAAGGCCTGCGAGCGCGCGGTGCGGTTGAGGTCGATCTCCTCTGGGCGAACGGAAAGGCCGCGTCCGCCACGCTTCGCCCCGACTTCTCCGGCGAATATCGCCTGCGCGTCCCGGAGGGGCAGAAGATTCGCAGCGTCGCCGGAGTCAGCGCACTTCCCTTGCGCCCGCATGAGGACGGAAGCGTCTCCGTGACCCTGGAGGCAAAGCGCAGTTACCAGGTGCGGTTTGCCTGAGACCTATGCGAAGACCGTCTTCAGGGACTGAAGCCCTGCCTTAGTCTTGGCTTCAATGTACGTGCAGAAGCCCGTATCCTTCAAAGCTGTCTACCTCCTGCATGTTGTGCTGCGGCCACAAGGCCAATTGTGCTATACGTTCCTCCATGCCCGCCACACGTTTTTTCCTACCGCTCTTCTTGCCGTCGCTTTTTCTGCCGCAACCCTCAACCGCGCACAAACCCTCGCTCCCACCCCGCCCATGGGTTGGAATAGCTGGGACGCCTATGGCCTCACAATCGATGAAGCTGACTACAAGGCCAATGCGACGGTGATGGCAGGATTGCAGCGTTACGGCTGGAAGTACGCGGTAATTGACGAAGGCTGGTACATGGCAAATCCCTTCGGCAAATCGCTCGAAGAAAGAAAGTATCTCTGGAACGACAACGGGATCCTGATTCCGGTCGCGAGCCGGTTTCCTTCTTCGGCAAATGGAGAGGGCTTCAAACCGCTGGCCGACTGGGTTCACGCGCAGGGTCTTAAATTCGGAATTCACATCGTGCGCGGCATCCCGCGCCAGGTGGTGAATGCAAACTCTCCCATTGCCAACTCGACCTATCACGCCCAAGACGCAGCCGACACCACGAGCCCTTGCCCCTGGGACCAGGGCAATTGGGGAGTGAAAGACAATGCAGCCGGGCAGGCTTATTACGACTCGATGATGAAGCTCTATGCAAGCTGGGGCCTCGACTTCGTCAAGGTCGACTGCATCAGCGACCGGCCCTACCGCCCAACCGAGATACATCAGATCGCCGAGGCAATTCACAAGACCGGTCGGCCCATCGTGCTAAGTCTGTCGCCGGGCCCCACATCGCTCAAGAACGCGGTGGAGGTTGGCAAATACTCGCAGATGTGGCGAATTGTCGACGACCACTGGGATGTATGGACAGCTACACACACGCCCGAGCATGGCGAATTTCCGTTCGGCATCAAGGACGAGTTCGACCGCCTGGCGCAATGGGCACCGTATGTCAACGTAGGCAACTGGCCTGACGCGGATATGCTGCCGTGGGGCTGGCTTGGCCCGCATCCGGGCTGGGGAGAGGCAAGGCAGTCACGCGAGACGCATGACGAGCAACAGACCGAATTCACGCTGTTCGCAATTGCGCGGTCGCCGCTGATTCTTGGTGCGAACCTTACCAAACTGGACGATTTTACGCGCTCGTTGATTACAAACCAGGCGATGCTCTTCATGAATCAGAGCATCACCTACAGCCGTCCAGTCGATTCTGCGAGCCTGCCTGCGGGGTTCGAGCAAGCTCGCGTGTGGCGCGGAACCATCGACTCGCCCGGCGCGAGAAACTACTCCGAGTTTTTCGCCTTCTTCAACCTCGACGACAAACCGGTTACTCTGAAGGCCACCTGGAAACAGCTTGGCCTTGAAGGCGGAAAGCATCAGGCCCAGAATGTCTGGAGTGACGGCGTCTACAAGGACTCGAAGGAAGTGAATGTGACCCTGCCGGCTCATGGCAGCACTGTCTACCAAGTTCGATAGCGGCGATTTGCAGCTTGGGCAATATCGATGCCGCCGCCGGCAGATTGTGAATCGTCAGCAACCCCGTTGTGCGAAACTATTTAGTCCGGCGGATGAGCTTTGACAAGCGCTCTCACCGGCTGAGGCGCCTGATGCCTATATTACGTTCGACTTTTATTGCACTCTCTCACAATCGCCCTTTACGCCGCTTCTGTGAAAACTCCCGTCTGGGTGTACGTCTGAGTTCGCGATTTATCGCGGGCATGGAAATCGAAGGCGCACTGCGCGCTGCGGAAACCGTTAACCGGCAAGGCATGGCGGTAACGCTGGACTCGCTCGGCGAAAGCGTCACGTCGGAGGCTGAGGCGCACCGTGCCGCCGATATCTACCACAAGTTGCTGGACTCTCTGGCTGCGCGAAAACTGATCGCGAACATAAGCGTGAAGCTGACACAGATGGGGCTGGAGCTTTCGCCCAAGCTGGCCGAGTCGATTGCCCAAAGCCTGGCACAGCATGCGCATGCTACGGACAACTTCATGCGCATCGACATGGAGGACTCGCGGCTTACACAAGTCACGTTGGACATCGTGCGCCGCCTGCACGCACACCCTGACTCGCGCGGCTCAGTTGGAGTGGTAATTCAGGCCTACCTATACCGCTCTCAGGCGGACGTAGAACAACTCATCGCCGATGGCATCCGTGTGCGGTTGTGCAAGGGCGCCTACAAGGAGCCTGCAGAGGTTGCGTTTCCGCACAAGGCGGATGTGGATACGAACTTCATCCTGCTAAGCAAGATGCTGATGGACAGCCCCTTTTATCACGCGCTTGCCACGCACGATGATGCCATGATCGCAGCGATCAAATCGTATGCTGGCGAGCATGGAATCGCCCCAAGCCGCTTCGAGTTTCAAATGCTCTACGGGATCAAGCGCGATTTGCAGCGTAAGCTGCTCAAGGAAGGGTACAACGTGCGCGTCTACGTGCCGTTCGGAAGCGACTGGTACCCCTACTTCATGCGCCGGCTCGCCGAGCGGCCCGCCAACGTGGTGTTTCTCGCTAGAAACTTCTTCCGGTCCTAGAAGGCTCCAGGCTATCTTTCTACAAGCCAGCGTTTTGAATGGGCACCACTTCAGCCGGGGTGCGAAAGCACTCGCGCGGCTGCGCTTTACTTGGCGTTCGAGTCGCGTTCCTTACTTCTCCCGGACCCGCCCCGCTTCTTTATCATGACGCGCCTTTGCATCCGGTGCATCGCCACGGGTAATGCCCAAACATCGGATAGATCACCTTCTGAAAGAAACCAACTCGCGACTCCCGCTTTACGTAGTTGCTGCCGTACCTGGGCACTCCACATGATGTCGTTTCTTGACATTCTTTCGAGCAATCGTTTCAACCACGTGTTCTGTAATTTCGGTCACCAGAGCCCGCTCCTTGACGTCCAATCCAACTGCCAGAATTCAATCTGGATTCAGAGCCAATCAAATTCACACTATTGACCACTGCTCTGTGTGCTCTGATAAGGGCGAACCCGATTTACTCTATTTTCGTGTACTCGTATGCTACGCGCTGGAATCGCCAAGTTGAATAGGAAAGCTACGAGATTTACACAAGTTGTGGATAGGCAGTGCGGACCATTGGACAAGAGATGATCTGCGAGGCACGACCGTAACTCTCGCCTTCAGCCCCTGAGCCGCGCCAGCCCCAGTCCAGCCAAATCCGCAACCGCCCTGGCCAGGGTGACTGAATCGTTCAACGACTCGGGCCGCTCCAGCCGAACACCCAGTTTTGCGGCATATTCGCGAAACAGATAGTCCACATCGTAGAGAATCTCCACGTGATCGCATAGAAAGCCAATCGGCTGCAGAATCACTGTCTTGAATCCCTCGGCAGCAATCGAGTCAAGCGTACTTTCGACCGTTGGCCCAATCCATGGACCGCCGCTGGCCCCCTGGCTCTGGAATGCGAACCACCAGCGGGGAATCTCCGGCACCAGCGTAGCCACGAGTGCCGCCGTGGCCTTTGCATCCTCGGCGTAAGGATCGGCTCCCTCTCCCGGCCAGAGGCGAGGCTGTCCGTCGCTCGCCGCTGGAGTTTGTATCGTCCTGCAGGGTACGCTATGGGCCGTAAACAGCACCGGCACCGGCCCGCCAACCTCTGCTGCGATCTTGCTCATGGCAGTGCTAAGCCGCTCGGCAAAGGCCTCTGCGAGCAGCGGATGCTGCGCCCAGCCTGGCGTAAAGTCAATGCGCAGTCCGCCTGCCTCTGCCTCGGCGGCACGCCGGTAAAGGCCAACGCTGGTGCGCGAATTTTGCGGTGCCATGCAGATCACAGCAGCCTCTTCCACGCCGTCGGCCCGCATCTGTCGCACTACGTCAGGAATGTAAGGACGCCAGTTTCTCATACCGACGTAAACAGAAACAGGCTGGCCACCTGCCGCGAGTTTTGCCTCCACCAGCCGTGCCTGTTCCATGGTGATTTCCGTAAGTGGGCTGTGCCCAATGAGCGAGTAGCGGTGCTGAATCTCCTCGATGACCGCTTGCGGCAAAGGACGCCCGCTGGTTACGTTGCGAAGATATTCGGGAATCTGATCCACAATCTCCGGTGTTCCGTGGGCCAGCAGCAGAACAGCTTGTTTAGACATTTGCCTGCTCCAGACGGAACTCGCGAACCATGCGGACAACCGCCTGGACATTCTCTACTGGAGTGGTAGGAACGATACCGTGACCAAGGTTGAAAATATGTCCTGGCCGGCCGTTGGCAGCGCGGAGAATCTCCTTGACGCGCAATTCCAAAACCTCGAGCGGAGCAAAAAGCGTAATCGGATCCAGGTTGCCCTGCACTGCGTGCCCGTGGCCCACAGCGCGCCAGCCTTCGTCGAGTGGCTGCCGCCAGTCGAGGCCAATCACGTCAGCCCCGGTTGACGCCATCTCGGTAAGCAGCCCACCAGTCTCCACTCCAAAGTAGATCACCGGCACGCCCATAGCCTGAACCGCGCGCACCAGCCGCTTCGATGCTTCGAAGGCGTACTCGCGATAATCAGTCAGTCCTAGTGAGCCAACCCAACTATCGAAGATCTGGATGACGTCAGCACCTGCCTGAACCTGGAGCAGACAGTACCCCTCAAGCACCTTGACGAGTTTGTCGAGAAGCAGGCGCCAGGAGAGCGTGTCGCGGTACATCATCTGCTTGGTGTGGATGTAATTCTTTGATCCGCCGCCTTCGATCATGTAGCTGGCCAGCGTGTAAGGTGCGCCGCAAAAGCCGATGATGCCAAGCCGGTCGCGGAAGTGCCCGGCCACCTTCTGGATGGCGCGAGCCACATAGGCCAATTCATCCGCACGGTCGGTGCGCAGGGCCCTCACATCCTCGGCCGTGCGCACGGGGTGATGAACAACCGGCCCTTCGCCGGCCTGGAATTCGAACGGCAGGCCCATGGGTTCCAGCGGAAGCAGCAGGTCGGCAAAAATGATGGCGGCGTCCACACCGAGCTTTTCAGCGGCTGTGATCGTTACCTCGGAAGCCAGCTCTGGCTGCTTGCAGATTTCCACCAGCGTGTGGTGTTTGCGAACGTCGCGGTACTCCTGCATGTAGCGACCGGCCTGGCGCAGAAACCAGACGGGTGTGCGGTCAACGGGCTTGCGCAGGCAGGCGCGAACAAAGCGGCTGCCGTCAAGAATGATCTCAGGAATGGCTTCAACGGCAGGGTTTGGGGTATTGGGTTCCATATAGTGTCAATTCTAAAGGGCCGGGACAGTCCGCTACCTCCACCTGAAGATGCGCAGCGAAACCGCAAAGGGCACGGCCAGCCAGGCTAGCAGAATACCGACAGGAGCAACGAGGTGGGTCAGGTTTGTGCCTTGCAGCATATTGGCGCGGAAAGCCTCATTGGCCGCAGTCAACGGCAGCGCCCGAACAAATGGCTGAATCACCGCCGGAAACCGCGAGGCCGAAAAGAAGACGCCCGAAAGTATCCACATCGGAAGCATGACTAGATTCATGAGCCCTGAGGCAGCTTCCATGGTTCTTGCCCGCGACGAGATCAACAATCCCAACGCGGAAAACGCCATCGAAGTAAGCACACACAGGAAGCCCAGTTGCCAGAGCGAACCGCGGAACGGCACACCAAAGACCAGGCCCGCAAACCCGAGAAAAGCTACGACTTCAATCACCAGCATCACCAGCCGCGACAGCAGGAACGACGCCAGATATTGCCAGCGTGGCATAGGCGAAGCCACCATGCGCTTGAGGAGCTTCTTCTGGCGCGCCTCGACAATAGCAAACCCCAGGCCCCATATCGCCGAGCCCATCAGATTCATTCCCAGCAGACCGGGAACCACAAAATCGATATAACGCGAGCCCGTCTCATGGATCAACTGATTCTCAGCCTGCACGGCATCGCGCTGCCCTGCCGCCACCTGAACAGCACGGTCCGCGAGCAGCCGCGCCGTGCGCGCATCGGGATTGGTGTCGTCGTACTGGTAGGCGACTCCGTCAGGCTCCTGCACCGCAAGCAGCAGAATCGCGCCTGTAGCCAATGAATGAGTCCCGGAGGCCTCATCCATCTCCTTGGCATTCAAGCCCTTATCCGCGGACAAAGCCTGAGTAAGTTGCGAAGTTGTCGCGGCCACCGGCAGCACGTCCGCAGGGCGATTGCGAAACGCAATGCCAAGTCCCGCCGCCAGCAGGATGGGAAATATGAAGATCCAGAAAATGGCTTCGGGCTCACGGGAGAGCAGCCTGAAGCGCGCCATGGTCAATTGATAGAGGCTGCTGAGCCCAAGCTCATTCATCACGCAGATTCCTCCCCGTGAGACGCACAAACACATCCTCGAGCGTGGCCGAGTGCGTGCGGAACTCGCTCAAATGCAGGCCCTCTGCGGCGAGGGCGGCAAAGATGCGCGGCACCGTCGTGTGAAGCTCGCTCACCGAAAGCTGGTGCAGTGCCGCATCCACACGGTGCGACTGGACGCCGGGAATCGCCGTAAGCTTCTCTGCATCGACCACGCCTTGAACCCGCTCATGTCCGGGTGCCCCAGGTCCGGGGTTCCCACGGACGGCTTCTTGTTCGTGGGGTGGAGATCCCGCATTTGGGACCTGGGAATAGCTCACCGCGAACTCGACAATGTCCTCGCCACCCACCGTTGCAATAAGCTGCTGCGGAGTCCCCAGCGCAATCACGCGTCCATGATCCATTATGGCGACACGATCGCAAAGCCGCTCCGCCTCCTCCATGTAGTGGGTAGTCAGAATGATGGTGCGCCCGGCGAGCTTGAGCTCGTCCACCAGGTCCCACAGATGCCGGCGAGCCTGCGGATCGAGCCCCGTAGTCGGCTCATCCAGAAACAGCAACTCCGGATCGCCCACCAGCGCACACGCCATCGCCAGCCGCTGCTTTTGCCCACCCGAAAGCCCGCCCACGCGCGAGCCTCGCTTCTCTTCCAGTTGCGCCGTGCGAATCGACTCATCCACAGAAATGCCGTGACGAAAGAAGCTCCGAAACAACCGCAGCGTCTCCTCCACCGTTAGCTTGTCCGGAAACTGTGTCTCCTGGAGCTGAATCCCAATGCGCTGCCGGAGTTCGCGGGAACCGCGGCTCCAGTTGAGCCCCAGCAACTCCACCTGACCTTCATCGGGTTCGGTGAGTCCTTCACAGATTTCGATGGTAGTAGTCTTCCCTGCCCCATTCGGCCCCAGCAGCCCAAAGCACTCGCCTGCCGCGACCTCCAGGTCCATCCCATCCACGGCTTGCACATCCGCAAACGCCTTCCGCAAGCCGCGAATCAGCAGCGCCGGTTTCTTGATTGAATCCGCAAAGCCACCACTTGCGGCCAGTCTGGTCGCATCATTCATCGACCCAGATTAACGCATTTCTTGCTACATACTCTCCCTCACGCTCCAGCCGGCCTAAGTCTCACCAGGAGCGTAGTCTCCCCCTGCTGCACAACGCGCCCCTCCTGCTGCGTCACTTCCAGATGAAGCGTCAGAATTCCCTGGCCTTTGCTAGATAGGCGCACTTCCTTCACGGCAACCTTCACCCCAATCCGGTCGCCCGGAAAAATTGGCCCCTTAAATTGCCAGTTCCAGCCAAGGGAGGCAATCGCCATGATCCGCACCGATGCCCGATTCTTCAACCCGTCAGTCAGAGCCAGACCAAGCAACCCATGCGCAATCCGCCTCGGAAATCCCTGCTCCCGCGCAAACTCATCGTCCATGTGAATATCGAAGAAATCTCCCGACAGTCCCGCAAACGCAACAATGTGCGCCTCCGTCACCACCAGATGCCCAGTCTCATACCAGTCGCCCGCCTTCAGATCCTCAAACCAATAATCCCCCGGCTGCAACTGCCGTCCCGCTTTGACCTCCATGTTCCCTCACTTCCGCTTGGATCACCGGTTGCGGCTCCCGAAATGATAGACCGCCTCCACCTTGAACTCGATCACCGAATACCTTCGCCCCGTCTCCACCGTGCTCCCGCTGCGAACATCACCGAGACCACCCGATGCATATTCCACCATCGGCGCCAGGCCGAACTGCCCTCGCACCGGAATCTCGTATCCGCCGCCTACTTCCCAGCCGAGACCGCTGCCGTTCGATCCGGTGGGCCGATTGTTCGTGTACATCGACAGACCCACGCCTCCCCGCGCGAACAACCGGCTCTTCCAGAAAGGAAAGAAATCGAACACGCCTCCGAAATTGCTCACGCTTTCGCCCACAGTTGGATCATTCAGATCGAACGCCTGCAGCAGCCAGCCGTTCAAATGCAACCCAACTCGAGCCCTGTCTCCGAGTCTTCGCCCACCGGCGAATCCCATGGCAAACATTGCGTTGCGATTCCCCTGCTGCTGATCGGAGCTCAACTTCAGTTGCCCTTCTCCGAACTCGCCCGTAACCCACCATGGCCGACCTTGAGCAGCCCCCGCAGGCAAAACTTGCAGCCCCCGCGCAGGTGTTATCAAGCACGCACCCAGGATGCATCCAACAACCAAAGCCGCAAGCCGCATAGACGAGCCTCACGTTTTGAGTTGTAAAGAATATGCGGCCAAATCATACCACTACTTCAGCCGTACTCCCGATGCATTTCAAGAAAGGCGCATTGTCCTCGAGCGAAGCGAAATGATGCGAAGCGCAGTCGAAGGACCTGCATTTGCCCTTTGCCCGATATAGCAAGATCGCGGGTGCCCCATCCTGGACGAGGTTTCATCGCGGCTAGGTGGGAAACCACAACACTCATCCCAATCAGATTCCAGAATCTCCACGCAAACCCGCACAATGGCCTCGGGAGAGCCCATAACTATGTTTAATCAAACACAAATTGACCTGCGCAGTGACAGCTATGTCACCGGTTCAATCTGTCAGATATGTGTTTGGTCTGTACCGAAATGCGCAACCCCGTCCCCCTATACCCTTGAGGTATATACCGCGTCCGCACAGTGAGATAACTGTCCTGCTATGAACCGTTTGCAAAAACTACATATTCACTGATCAATCAATGAAATCCCTCGATTTTGGCCAGTTTTAGCCCTTTTTGCCACTTCCGGGCAGCTTTGGCCTAAGGAATGCGCAGCTCCTCAAGGCCCCAAACTCCCGGCGCAGCCTCTAAACTCGCAACAGACTGGCCTACGCTGCACACTCATCTGCGGGTAAACTAGAACCATGGCGGAGATTCATCGCAGGAAAACACCAACAGTCAAAATCGGCCAGGTTCGCGTCGGCTGGGAAGTTCCCGTCGTCGTACAGTCGATGACCAACACCGACACGGCAGACGTTGCTGGCACCATCGAACAGGTCGCAGCACTCGCGCTCGCGGGGTCTGAGATTGTCCGCGTCACGGTGAACAACGAGGAAGCCGCCGCAGCCGTCCCCGCCATCGTCGAGGGTCTCGACAAGCGCGGAATTCGCGTGCCCATCGTGGGCGACTTCCACTACAACGGCCACCTGCTCCTCAAGAAATTTCCGGCAACGGCACGCGCCCTCGCCAAATACCGTATCAACCCCGGCAACGCATCCATCGGCAAGAAGGACAACGACAATTTTCAGGTCATGGTGGAGTGCGCCGCCGAGAACCAGAAACCGGTGCGCATCGGTGTTAACTGGGGCTCACTCGACCAGTCTCTGCTCACCCGGATGATGGACGAGAACAGCAAGAAGGCCGAACCCGAGCCTGCGCGCGACGTAATGATGGAAGCAATGGTCGTAAGCGCGCTCGAGTCCGCCAAAGCCGCCGAGCGCTATGGCCTGCGCAAAGATCAGATCATTCTCTCTGCGAAGGTAAGCGGTGTCCGCGACCTCGTGGATGTGTATACCAACCTCGCCGCGCGCTGCGACAACGCGCTGCACCTCGGACTGACCGAAGCGGGAATGGGATCGAAGGGCCTGATCGCCTCAACTGCCGGCCTCGCGCCGCTCCTGTTGGCCGGGATCGGCGACACCATCCGCGTAAGCCTGACGCCGAAGCCCAACGGAGACCGCACCGAAGAAGTGCAGGCAGCACAGCAAATTCTGCAATCGCTTTCCATCCGCAGCTTTATGCCCCAGGTCACCAGTTGCCCCGGTTGCGGCCGCACCACCAGCACCTATTTCCAGGAGCTCGCCGAGCAGATCCAGAGCTACCTCCGCACCTCCATGCCCGAGTGGCGCAAAAAGTATCCCGGCGTGGAAGAACTAAAGCTCGCCGTGATGGGCTGCGTCGTGAACGGCCCAGGCGAATCGAAGCACGCAAACCTCGGCATCAGCTTGCCGGGCACATTCGAGGAGCCCAAGGCGCCCGTGTATATCGACGGCAAGCTCGCCACTACCCTGCGCGGAGACACCATCGTCGCCGAGTTCAAGGGGATTCTTGACCGCTACGTGGAGAGCCACTACGGGCAGGGAGCAAAGAGCTCGGAGCTGGTGGGAGCGCGCTAGAAACATTTGTCAGCCGTCAGCATCTAGTTGGCAGCAAGGCTGCCACGCAGAAAAGCAGATTCCCGCAGAGCAATAGAAGCGCGTAGACCTCTTTAGCGATGAAATTTGCTCTCGCGATTGCGCTCGTACTTTGCCTGGCCACAGTGATGGAGCGCACTGCGACGGCGCCCGCCGCGCAGTGAGAGTGTAGGTACACCCTTCTGTGAGATTCACCATGCCTCTTCGGCGTTTTGTTTTGCTTTTGCTGTTAGCGGTTGCTGCACCCGCGCTTTCCTTTGCCGGCGTAAAGCCGTGCGTCACCACCGACGAAGCATCCAGGCTCGTCAACAAAGATGTCTGCGTTACAGCGCATGTGTTTGACGTGGTGGAACTGCCCGATGGGACGCGTTTCCTGGATGTATGCGCCCCGGAGACGCCCGACGACGCGTGCCGCTTCACCATCGTGAGCTTCAGGGAGGATCGCGACGAGGTCGGCGAGCTGCGGAAGTACAGGGACATGAACGTGCATATCCGGGGCACTGTGCAACCCATGCACGGACGGGCGGGGATGGTGCTGAGCCACGAGCGGCAGTTTTACGGAGGTCCCCCGAAGTTCAAGCCAAACCCGCGGCTGGCACGCGGATTCAATGCCGAAGACAGCCGCCCTCCGGTTTACGATCCGAATCTCCGCCCGCAGGGCAGCCGGCGCGCGTTCATGAATACGCGCGACCAGGAGACGCGTCCGGCGAAATAGGCTCCGAATCTGACCCCTGCACACCTTGATCAGAACCCCCGTCCAGCGTGGCGTCGAAGTTCCTCCAATGGATAGCGCGTGCCGCGCCACTCCACTCCATTTCGCACGAGCGCCAGAATCATCGAGCGCATAAGCGCATAGAGCACCACCGCCGCTGCCGGAGCAAAGAAGACAGCCAGCCATGGCGCGGCCAGGGTCTCGCGGCGATTGGCCTGATAGGTCAGCGCAATGGAAACATACGTGAGCAGCCCGGCTGCCAGCGCCCAACCCCCTGCCGCTATGGCCAGCAGAGGCCAGACGATCTGTACTGCCAGTCCAAGACTGGCAAGCAAAGTAAGCCAGACGCGGTAGCGATAGACCGCGAAACCGTTCTTTTCAGCCAGGTGCACCACTCCCAGAGCGCCCTGCAGCCAGCGGATTCGAACCAACTGCGGTCCGGCAGCGATGCGCTGTGCGTAACCGCCACGCTTGACGAGCCAACCAAGACGCAGGTCATCCACGACCTCCATCCGCAGCGCCTCAAAGCCGCCCAGGCTCACATAAACATCGCGGCGAATGAGATTGAAACCGCCGACACCGATAGAATCCCTGGCGCGAGGATCTGCGACCTTCCATAGGCGAATTGTCCATCCGCCCAGAACGTTCATCACACCAAGCATCGCAGCCTCGCTGAATGTCTTCAGTATCACCGTCGGCACAACGACTAGATGGTCGGCCTTCTCAGCCTGTGCATGGCGAAGCGCAAGATCAAGCGCCTGGGGATCGAAGATCACATCGCCGTCGGTAAACAGCAGCCATGGCGACATGGCTTGCTGCGCGGCCATCGCCATGCCATGTGGCTTGCCCAGCCAGCCGGCGGGTAGCTCGTCTATGTGCATCACCCGCAGGCTATGCACTCCGCAGCGGGCCGCAGCTTCTGCGGCAACCTTATCCATGCGTTCCCCGGTCCGGTCGGTAGAACGGTCGTTGACGGCGATGATCTGAAGCCGCAATCCGTTGGAGGCAAGCAGCGACCGAAGCGTGGCCTGGATAGTGTTCTCTTCATTGCACGCCGGAACAACAACGGTGAGGTCGGGACCATCGCCGGAAGCTAACGGAGGCAGCGAGGCTGGATCGATGCGAGTGAGGTCAGGCAACGTAGCCATTCCCCGCAGGCAAGCGACTGCATGCCAAAGCCAGGCGAGCGCAAGCAGCCAGCTCAAGGCCAGAAATAACTGTTCCGCAAGGCTCGCCGAAACCATGCTGCCAGTATCGCCGATAGCAGCGGCCCTGCGGGCAGCGCAACCAACCCATTGTTTACCGCATCAATCTCTGCGCTGAAGTAGTTCGTCCAGCGGAGGCGCACAACGCACGCCTGCACGCAAGATAAGCGCCGAGATGACCAGGAAGATCAGCGTGGCGCCGAGCCCGATGCTGAGGTTTGAACGATCGGATATCGCGCCGATAATCTGCGGGGAGAATGTGTCCCCGAAAAAGTGAATGAAGAAGAGGTTGAGGGAGATGGCAGTGGCGCGAACCGGCGCGGAGACTGAGTTCACGATTGCCGCGTTCAGCGGTCCCGTGTTGAGGAAGAGAAAGAACTCTGCAGCAAACAGCGCTGAGATCGCCCAGGCTCGCGGACCAAAGAAGATCATTGCGCCACACGGCAGGGTTAGGAGCACGCTCCAGAAGGAAAGCAGATACAGCGCACGGTAGTTGGTGCGCAGCCAGATCTGTGCCAACCATCCGCCCGTCAGGGTTCCTGCGATGCCGTCTACAACAGTGATTGCGCCAACTGTGAGGCTGGCATTGGCTACCGAGAGACCGACATTGCGATGCAGGAACGTGGGCATCCAGGCGGAGATGCCGCCCATGGCAAAGGTGAGGGTAGCCAGGCCCATGGTCCCGGTAAGGAACGCCGGATTGCGAAAAATTCCGAACACAGTGGCACGATTGGCGGTTGGGCGCACGTGGTCCGAGGACCCACGCACGGGCTCGCGGCCAAAGCCTGCATAAAGCGCCGCGATGACGAAGCCGGGAATCGCGCAGATGAAAAACGGAGCGCGCCAACCCCACATCGTGCCCAGTTCCCCGCCCGCCAGGTAGCCGAGAGCCGCACCCACAGGAATTGCGAGATAGAAGATCGACAGGATGCGGTTGCGGTCGCGTTCGGGATAGAAGTCCGCCAGCACGGCAGGGGCAAAGATGCTGAATGTGGCCTCGCCTATGCCCACAAACGCCTGGCGCATGTAGAAAGTCCAGTAGCTGTGGACCCAAACCGTGGCCAGCGTGGCCAGGCTCCAAAGAACCGCGCCCGCAATAATGAGCGGCTTGCGGCGGTAGCGGTCGCCCATCCAGCCCGTGAGCGGCGCGGCAAACATGTAAAACACAAACATCGCCGTGGTAAGCGCGCCCATCTGCTGGTCTGTCGCATGAAACTCGCGCTGGATGAGCGGCTGCGCGCCCGGAAGAATGTAGCGGTCGATGAAGTTGAGCAGGTTAAGCCCGATGAGCAGCAGAAACGTTCCCAGGGCGGGGTTAAGACGGGCACGGAACGATGGGAACGCGGTGGACAAGTCGATCTGATCTCGTTGGGAACCTGTTGAAATACCGGTGTGGTGCCTCAGGCTTTGAAAGAGCGTGGCTTTAGCCACGCCATTAACGCCGCAAAATCAATAGGGCTTTCGCCTCCGAGGGATTGACTTTGGAACTCCTTCCGCAGACTTCAGAATAATTCGTCAGCATGTTCCGAATTAGTCGAGAGGCAACGAATACAGGGCAGTCGCATGAATCCATTTTGTTAACCTGACTGATTACGATTTCTTTCGCGCCGGAGGCGCAGCGGTCGTTAGCCCCGCGCTTTAGCGTGGGGAATGCGGTCAACAATAGCCATTCTGCCCCGTAGGGGGCGATGCAAACCACGATTGTCGCTCCGTCTTTTTTGTTCATGCGATTGCCCTGGCAACGAATATCACAGCGGGCCTTCGGAGGCCCACTGCTTTCGACCGCAATCAGGCCGCCGGCCGAGGCCAACGTGCTTCCACGGTAGTCCCAATCCCGCCGCGCGGCCGGAACTCGCCGCGAACAACAGCCCACACCGGGTCACAGGCTTTAACCACGTCCTCCAGCACCTGGTTGATGATGTTTTCCTGGAAGATCCCCAGATTGCGGTAACTGAAGAGGTACTCTTTCAGGGACTTCAGCTCCAGGCAGCGCTCGCGCGGCATGTAGCGGATGGTGAGGATGCCGAAGTCGGGCAGGCCGGTTTTGGGGCAAACAGACGTCAACTCCGGGTCGTCGATGAGGATTTCATAGCCCGGAAACTGGTTCTGCCACGTTTCTATGGCTGGAAATGCGAAATCGAGGCCCGCTTTGGCGTGTTCGTCGGTGTAGTGTGGATTCAAAACCATAACCATATTGTACGTGGCCGGAGGTTTGTGCCTTCACGGGGTTAATGCAATATTTCTGCTTCTCAAAGCCATGTTATTGAGTCCTATATACTGACTCTGGTTACATAAATGGCTGAAGAGAGAAAGCAATCGAACCGGCTGCGTCTATGGCTTTGGAGGAGTCTGGTACTCGTCCTGATCCTCGTGTTCTTCGCGACGCGATACCTGCTTCGTGAGCGGCTTGAGGTACGCGAAGCGCAGGTCGGGCACGAGATATTGCGGAACACCCTGAGCACCAACGGCCGCGTCGAGCCAGAGGTGAACTACCAGTTTTATAGCCCCCTCGCCACAACAGTGAAAGCTGTTTATGTGCAGGCCGGCGACAAGGTCAAGGCCGGCAAACTGCTTATGTTGCTAAGCGACGTTGACGCGCGGGCCCGTGAGGCCACGGCAGAAAGTGGCGTAAAGTCGGCGCAGGCAGCGCTGGATGCGGCGACCCACAATGGAACCCAGGAGCAGCGCCAGATGGTGGCCGGCGACATTGCTCGCGCGCGGTTGGAACGCGACCAGGCCCAGCACGATCTGGATGCGCTGATCAAGTTGAACTCAACCGGAGCGGCTTCGGCCAGCGAGGTGAGTGCGGCGCAGCAGCGTCTTCAGACAGCGGAAGCCAGCCTGCACGCATCCGAAACCAGCGCAAATAGCCGCTACTCGCCCGCTGAAGTGGCACGGGCTCAGGCAGCGCTCACCGATGCAGAGGCAAGTCTGGCAGCAGCGCGGCAGGTAGTCGCCCAGACTGCGCTCCATGCTCCCGTGGCGGGAACTGTGTATAGCGTAGATGCCACGCGCACGGAATATGCTGAGCAGGGCAAGTTGTTGCTGCAAATGGCGGACCTTACCCATGAACGGGTACGCGCGTATTTCGACGAGCCGGACATCGGGCGCCTGGAAGAGGGCCAGAAGATTGTTATCAAGTGGGATGCCAAACCCGGTCGGGAGTGGCATGGACACATCACACGCGCACCTGTAACCGTAATTACTTATGGGACGCGAAACGTGGGTGTGGTGCTGGTGGGCATTGACGACGCGGATGGCGGCTTGCTTCCGGATACAAATGTCAACGTAACAGTAACGACCTCCAGCGAACCCAATGCCCTGAGTATTCCACGCGAGGCGCTGCTCTCCCAGAACGGCCAGCCCTATGTCTTCAAAGTGGTGGACAACAGCCTGGTGCGCACGCCGGTTACGACTGGGATTGTGAACCTGACCCGCGTGGCGATTCTCAGCGGACTCAAGGAGGGCGATTGGGTGGCAACCGGAACAACCACCGGACAGCCCTTGCAGGAAGGCGTTCCGATCAAGGCTGTCAGGTGATGCGTTGTCCTGCAAAGCGATTATGCGCTCCGGCCTGCGGAGTGGCAGTGGGGTTGCTGGCCTCAATGGCAGCAGTCTCGGGAGCCGCGCAGGGAGCAAGAGAGACTCAGACACTCGCCCAAGCCAATCAGGCCCTGCAAGCCGGCGAAGCAGACAAGGCCCTGGCGCTGCTCAATTCACTTCCCCAGGGCGGCACATCGCTCGCTGAGGCTCAGAATCTGGAATGCCGGGTCCACTTCACTCTGCAGCAGTGGGATGACGCCGCGCGGGAGTGCGAACAGGCGGTGCGGCTCGACAGTCAGAACTCTGTTTATCACTTGTGGCTGGGCCGCGCGCTGGGTGAAAAGGCTGACCGCGCTTCATTCTTGAGCGCGTTTTCACTGGGTAAACGGGTACGTACGGAGTTTGAAGCAGCAGCACAGCTGAATCCACGCAACGCCGAGGCGCTTTCGGATCTCGGCGAGTTTTACAAGGAAGCCCCCTCGGTGGTTGGGGGTGGCACCGGCAAGGCAGAGGGAGTGGCCGCACAACTGGACAAAATCGACGTGGCCCATGCCCACCAGTTACGGGCGCGCATCGCCGAGGGACGCAAGGATTACGGCACAGCCGAGCGCGAGTACAAGGATGCGATTGCGACCGCCGCGCACCCGGCCCTGCACTGGACCACGCTGGCCAGCTTTTATCGCCGCAGGGAGCGCTGGCCGGAGATGGAGTCTGCGATCCATAGCTGCGTAAGCGCGGCCGAACGGGACATACACGCGGACGTAGCACTCTATGACGGCGCAGGCGTGCTCACCGAATCCAACCGTGATCCGGCGCTCGCTGCCCGGATGCTCGAAGAATATCTGGCCGGCTCATCCAAGACCGAGGAGGCGCCGGCATTTGAGGCGCACCTGCGCCTGGCACGTCTAAAAAAGCAACTGGGCGACGCAGCGGGCGCGCAGCGGGAGATTGCAGCCGCACTCCAGTTGGCCCATGATTACAAGCCCGCACTGGATTTTAAACATTGAACGGAATTAACCGAGTGAAGACAGGAACCAATCCGCGCGCGGACTGCATGCGATGCCTGACGGGAGTCGTCATCGGATTGACGCTTGCAGCTGCGCCCGCTTTTTCGCCTGCCCAGGTGTCGTTGACCACACTGGTTGACCTCGCCGCGAAGAACAGCAGCGCGGTCAAACTTGCCGAGGCCGACGTGCAAAAGGCAAACGCGGTGGTGTCAGAGAACCAGAATGTCTTTGTGCCTTCCTCTACGTTTGGCTCTGGACTTCCCGCATTTCCTGAGATTGGGTTTACCGGCAGTCTGCCGACGATCTGGGAGGCAAGTCTGAATTCGATGGTTTTTAGCATGCCCATGATCCGTTACATTCAAGCGGCGCGCGCCGGGCTTCAGGCCGCTCAACTCAGCCTGAAGGATGCCCGCGAACAGGTCACGCTTGATACGTCAACGGCATATATTGAACTCGACACGGTGAACGAGGAGCTGGCCGCGGTGCGCCAGCAGGAAACATTCGCGAACCGCCTCGTCGAGATTGAGCAGCAACGGGCAGAGGCAGGCGTCGATCCTCTCAGCGACGTCCTGCAGGTGCGGCTGACAGCCGCCCAACTCAAGTTGAAGCGCCTTCACCTTGAAACACGCGCCAGCACGCTTGCCAAGCAACTTTCTATCCTGACCGGTCTGCCGGTAGACTCCATCCAGCCAGATCACGCCAGTATTCCCGAAATTCCGGCGGTAAGGGCGGACGAAGCACCGCGCACACTCCCCGGCATCAAGTCCGCTCAGATGCTGGAACGCTCAAAGGAGCGCGTTGCGAGAGGTGATCAGGAGCGCAGATGGTACCCACAGATTGCCTTTGGCGTGCAGTATAACCGCAACACTACGCTGCTGAACGACATCAATGCATTCTACGAAAAGCCACTTCCGGCGAACAATTTCAGTTCCGGATTCTCTATCCAGTTGCCGGTCTTCGACTACGGGCAACGTGCCAAAGCGCGGGAATCGGCAGCCGACGCGTTGCGCGCCAAGGTTGAGGCT
Organism: Occallatibacter sp.; assembly: GCA_035945795.1. Classification (GTDB taxonomy): domain Bacteria; phylum Acidobacteriota; class Terriglobia; order Terriglobales; family Acidobacteriaceae; genus Telmatobacter. Next base: position 162,562 of record DASYZU010000077.1, on the reverse strand, counting down.
GAACAGGCCCGGCGGCAAAACGATCTCCAGATAACCACGCTGACAAGCAGCCTGCGTGAACTTGACGCGCAGGCAGAGATTGCAAGCCTCAAGCAGCAGATCTCAGGCGAACAACTCAAGTCCGTACTGGCACAACTGGAGTTAGGAAACGGCTCCGGAACTGGCCCGGGCGCAACGCCCCAATTAACTCCCAAAGCGGAACAGCAGGCGCGGATCGAGGAGCGGCAGAACTATGAAGATGCGCTCGCCGCCGGATTGGACCTGAGCAAGGCGCGGCTGAATCTGCTGCGCGCTCTGGGCCACATGGAAGACTGGCTGAACGAGCTCCACGCCAAGTAGAGATGAACCCTGGCCCGTGCGCATCTCAATTGACAATGGAAAATCCGAGGTTCGGGCTCTAATCATCGCCTAAACCCTGCAAAATCAACGTACAATCCAGGCTACGTCAGCCCTGAGATAAATGCGTTGAAAGCGGTTGAAAAACCATGGGAATGTTAGAATTAAAGAGATGCCTATGCCACTGAAAACACTTCTCCTGAACCCGCCCTCGTTTGAAAATTTCGACGGAGGCGCGAGCTCGCGTTGGCCCGCAACACGCGAGATTGAGTCTTACTGGTACCCGGTGTGGCTGACCTACCCGGCTGGCCTTCTGGAAGGATCGCGCGTCTTGGACGCGCCTCCGCACCACGTCTCCGCCACGGAAACCATCAACATCTGCAAGGAGTTCGAGTTCCTGGTGCTGTTCACCTCGACCGTCGGCTGGGAAGGCGACCAGCGCCTGGCCGAGGCCATCAAGGCGGCCAATCCCTCGATTCGTATCGCCTTCGTTGGACCACCGGTAACGACCGATCCCGACCGTGCCTTGAACGAGTGCTCGGTACTGGACTTCATCTGCCGCCGCGAATTCGATTACTCGGTGGTCGAGTTTGCCCAGGGCAAGCCGCTCAACGAGATTCTCGGAATCAGCTACAAGCTGGACGGCAAGATCGTCCACAACCCCGACCGCCCGCAGATCGAAGACCTTGATGCCATGCCGTGGGCCACAAAAATCTACAAGCGCGATATGGACGTGACGCGCTACAACGTGCCCTTCCTGCTGCATCCGTATATTGCGCTCTATTCCACGCGCGGCTGCCCGGCGCAGTGCACCTTCTGCCTGTGGCCGCAGACTCTGAGCGGACACGCCTGGCGCAAGCGTTCTACCGACGATGTGGCTGCGGAACTGGCCTGGGCCAAGCAGAACTTCCCCGACGTCAAGGAGTTCTTCTTTGATGACGACACGTTCAACATCCAGAAGGCGCGCACCATCGAGCTCTGCGAGAAGTTGAAGCCTCTCGGCCTAACATGGAGCTGCACCTCGCGCGTTACCACCGACTACGACACGCTGAAGGCGATGAAAGAAGCGGGCTGCCGCCTCCTCATCGTGGGCTTCGAGTCCGGCGATCCGCAGATTCTCAAGAACATCAAAAAGGGCGCCACCGTTGAGCGTGCGCGGGCTTTCGCCAAGGATTGTCACGACCTCGGCCTCACCATTCACGCCGACTTTATCCTCGGTCTGCCCGGCGAGACGAAGGAATCGATCCGCAACACCATCAACTTCGCCAAGACGCTTGACTGCGAAACCATCCAGGTCAGCGTCGCCCACGCCTACCCCGGCACCGAGTTCTACGATTACGCCGCCAAGAATGGATTCATCACCAACGAAAAGATGGAAGACGGTGGCGGCCACCAGATGGCGCACATCGAGTATCCAGGCCTGCCCACCGACTACGTGATGGAGATGGTGCACCGCTTCTACGACGAGTACTACTTCCGCCCCAAGGCTGCATTCCGCGTTGTGTGGAAGGCGTTTGTGAATCGCGACCTACCCCGCCTGTACGTCGAGGCCAAGTCGTTCATGAAGCTCCGCGCTCAGCGCAACAAGGCGGTCAAAGTCTCGCGCAGCCATAAGGCCGACCCAACAACCCCGGTAAGCGCAGGCGCATAGCCAAACCCGATTTCTCTCCAGGAATGGGTGCCACATCCTAACCGATTCGTGCGTTTTGCGAATCGGTTAGGGTGGGATTCTCTGAACTTCCACCAGCGTCCTTTTCGTCTGGACCGAAACGCAAAATGGCTCACCATACACTTCTGCCGCGGCAATACCTGATCCTGGGATTGGTAGCCGTTTGCGCCCCCCTTGGCGACACCTGTCTTTCGCGCGGCATGACCAACATGCCGGCCATTACCCTGACCCATCCCTTGACGCTCATCGAGGCAGTCTTCACGCCGTGGATTGCCGTCGGCATCGCACTTCTGATCGGCTTCTTCGCCAGCTATCTCACCGCTCTGTCGTGGGCCGATCTCACCTTCGTGCTCCCGGCCACGGCCTTCGGCAACGTAATCGTTGCGCTGCTCTCGCGCTTCTGGCTTCACGAAGCCATCTCGCTCGAGCGCTGGGCGGGCATTGTGCTCATCACCGTGGGAGTCGGGTTTGTAGCGCACGGCCCATCGCTCACTGAAAGGCCGGCAGTTGCCGCCGAATTGCCCACTGTTCCTTTACAGGAAGTGGCACAGGAGGAACAGGCGCGATGATCATCCCTGCCTCTGTTTCGCCCACCGGCTTCTGGGCCGCCACCGCCATGATCGCAGCCGTAGTCGTCTGCTCCACTACTGGCGAGGTCCTCACCGCAGCCGCAATGAAATCCATCGGCGATCTCGATGACATTCGCGCCCACTCGGGCCTCAAGGGTGCAATTCGCGCCGTCATTACCTGCCCTCTCTTCTTTGCCGGAGTAAGTTTTCTGGCACTGGCCTTTTTCTCTCTCCTGCTAGCGCTGAACCACCTGAACCTCAGCCTGGTAGCCCCAGCCTCAGCCTCGCTCACGCTGGTAACCAACGCAATTGCCGGAAAGATCTTTCTAAAAGAGAACGTAGACCGCCGCCGCTGGACCGCCGCCGTCCTCGTCTGCATCGGCGTCTATCTACTGGCACACTGAACAGTAGCTTCCTAGTTCTTAGTCTCCGCGTCTTGTTGACATACGCCATGAGTGTACGTCCTTGCGAAATAAACGATCTGTCATCCTGAGTGTCCGTGGGCTTTCGGCGCCAAAATGGAAATCAAAATCCTGTAGTTACGCCTTCCTTATTTGCTCCCGTAGGAAGCACCGACAATAGCCCAGGGCAAGCGAAGCGCAGCCCTGGGAATACCGCCAGATTAGCTTCAACAGGCCCCGTAGGGGCGTCCGAAGTCCAATAATGATTTTCGACGAAGCGACCAAAGCGGCCGCAGGGAGTCGAAGGGCCTGCGGTTGCTTTTCGGACTAAATTGGCGGCCAGCACCTACCTCAACCAGCGCACTTTTCGATTCACTATCCCCTGCTCACACCAACCGCATCAACCCTTCCGGCTTCAAATCTGGATCAAGAAATGTTCGCGGTTCCCCAACAGTCATGCACAAGGCCTCAGCTGCCAGATGCCCCGACCGCGCCGCACTCTCCATCGTCGACGGCCACCCCGTCGCAGTCCAATCCCCGGCAAGAAAGCAATTCGGCCACGGAGAAACAGCACTTGGCCGTGACGCATCAATCCCTGGCGGAACGCCAAACGTAGCCCGAACTTCCTTCACCAGCGCAACCTTCTCAAGCTTCGCTTCTTTCACTCGCGGAAAAAACTCCGCAAGCTCTGCAAGCGCCTGCTCGATGGCCTCTTCCCGCGGCAGTGCCGCGAATGCCCTTGTCGCACTCACTACCAGTTCGATATAGTGTCCACCGCGCCCTGTCTGCAGCCGAGACTGGTTATACATCCAGTGAACCTCGCGATCCAGAAGCACCGCATGGTCCAGCTCGGTAATCTCGCGGTCAAACCATAAATGCACGCTGCAGATCGGCCAGTGCTCGTGCCGCTCAATCTGCTGCATCAATTCCTGTTTGCGCTCCGCCGCAGGCAGATGCGGCAACAACTGCGCAGTCGCCTCAAACGGCAACGCCACAACCAGAAAATCCGAGGCCAGCTCGCCGGTGCGTGTTTTGATGGACCACTGCGCACCAGTCTCATCCCACGACGCGCTCTCCAGGTGCGTGTTCAAGTGAGCGCTGCCGCCACGCTGCTCAATGTAGCGAGTCACGCCCGCATACAATTCGCTCAGCGGAACAGTACTCATCCCCATGCTGCCCGCGAAGGCCGAGTTCATAAACAGCTCGCGAATCACCTTCGCCGCGTAAGGTAACGCAATCGAATCAATGTCGGCATTAAGCGCGCTTGCAATCACCAGCCGCCAGAATCGCTCTATCGCGCCCTGCGTCTGACCATGGCGCCTGAGCCAATCGCCGAGCGATTCGGTTGAGTTCGCCCGCACCGGCCGCATCAGGACCATAAAAGCCCGTGCCAGCGCGAACTTGTCGGCAATCGAAAATGCGTGCGCTGCCATCAGCTTCGGCAGTCCGTGCAGCGGCGCCGGCAGCCCCAAAGGACCCAATCTGGACGGCCCCAGCCTCGACCGCAGTCCCCCCGGCTCGATCATCGTCATCTCGTTTGTCCAGTAGATACGATCCGCAACGCCGATGCGCCTATAGAATCCAACAAGATTCGTGCAGCAGCCAAAGAGCACGTGCTGGCAGTTATCAATAACCTCATTCACGCCCGGATGCAGATACGAACTAGCCCGCCCGCCGAGGTAGCCACGTCTCTCCACCAGTTGCACGCGCAGACCTGCCTCGGCCAGTGCGCATGCCGCGCTCATCCCAGCCACGCCACCGCCAATTACGGTGACGGTTTTCTGCAAATCCTGTGGAAAATTACTCAATCTTTCTCCGCCTCAAGCAACCAACCGCGCCCAAGTCATCCGAGTCAGCCCTACGGCCAGAATAGCGAGCTTTTGCCGCAGAGGCACGCTGGCCCGGCACGAAAACACATCGTAGTCTGCTCGCTCGATGCGCTTGAGCAGCGCATGGTAAACAGAAACCAACACCCGCATTGCAGGCCTGCTTTCGCGGTCGATGAAGGGGAGCAGCGCCTCGGCGGAGCGGTAGTAGTACTCCGCCCGTTGTGCAATGGCTTCGAGCAACGCTCGTTCGTTTGCCATTGGCGGCGACCCCGCGGCGTGATGAAGCAGCGAGTCGAGCGACACGTTGTGAGCCGACAAATCTTCCAAGGGCAAATAGACGCGGTTGCGGGCCGCATCCTCCGCTACGTCGCGCAGAATGTTGGTGAGCTGAAAGGCAATGCCAGTCTCTTCCGCAAATTTCTCCGCGCGCGAGTCCTTGTAGCCGAAGATGCGGATGCATACCAGCCCCACGACCGAAGCCACCAGGTAGCAGTAGCGGTAAAGATCAGCAAAGGTAGCGTATGTATCCGGCGCACCGCTATCAGAGCGATCCAAATCCATGGTGACCCCGGCCACCAATTCATCGAGCAGGCTTAGCGGAATCGCAAAGAGCGCGATGGCATCGCGCACGGCAAGGAAGACCGGGTCGGCTGTCTGTGCGCCTTCGCAGACAGCACGCCATTCAGCCAGCCACACCCCAAGATGTGCTCGACGGTCCTCGATCGAAAAGCCTTCGTCGTCGGCCAGGTCGTCGGCTCGCCGCATGAAGGCATAGATGGCGCAGATTGCATTGCGCCGCGGTGTTGGCAACGCGATAAATGCGTAATAGAAATTCTTGGCTTCGCGCCTCGCGATCGACCGGCAAACAGCATAAGCCTCGTCGAGCGTGACTCCGTTGGATGTAGTTTCGTTGGTCAAGCCGCCTTCTCTGTCGTGCCCGTGCCGAGGCGGAGAAATGGAAACGCCTTCCCGCTTAGTGCGCGCAATGCGAGAGCAAGTTTGGTGCGCTTCGAAATTGCCGGACGCGCGCTGAGCACGTCGTAGTCGCGCCGCTCAACGGCGCGCAAAATCTCAAGACCGCCGCGGCTAAACAGATCGAGATCGAGCGCCAGGTCGCGGTTGACCCTGCCGATCAGCGGCAGTCCCTGCTCGAACAGCGACCGCGCATAGTCAACTTCAAACCTGAGCAGCGCGCGGAACTCAGGCGTGGCAATCCCACTCGCGATCGTCTCATCGCCCACGCCGAAGCGCTTCATGTCGTCCTGCGGAATGTAAACGCGTCCTTTGGCAAAGTCCACGAGAACATCCTGCCAGAAGTTGGCGAGTTGCAGCGCCGAACAAGTCGTATCCGACAAGCGAAAGTTTTCTTCACTGACCTCGCTACACGCATAAAGCACCAGTCGGCCCACAGGATTCGCCGAGTAGCGGCAGTATCCCAGCACCTCGCTCATCGATGTGTAGCGCGTAACAGTTTGGTCCTGCCGAAACGCCGTCAGCAAATCCGCAAATGGCTCCTTGGGAATGGAGCAGGCGCGAATAGTTTCTCCGAGCGCAACAAACACCGGATGACGCGCGCGGCCTTCGTAGCAGGCATCGAGTTCGCGTCCCCACAGGTCGAGCAGCGCCAGCGCCTGCGCCGTCGAGCCAACCTCATCACCTAAATCGTCTGAGACACGGCAGTACGCATAAATGGAGTGAAAGTGCGGCCGCAGAGCCTTGGGCAGAAACCACGAAGCGACGTGGAAATTCTCATAGTGCGACTCTGCTAGATGCCGGCACCACGCTCGCGCCTCTTCGATCGTGGGCGCAACATCCGGAATTCGATACGAGGCTGGCAGCGCAGCCCAGCCGCGCGCGAGCGCCTCGCTAGGGTCTTCCTCGCCGCCCTGGGCCAGTACTTCCCTCTCCAGAGCGTTTTTGTCCGGTTGCACCGTAGCCGCAGTCATTGGTTTGCCTCAGGGCACAATAGCGGTCTTGATCTCGCTGCTGCGGTTCATCAGCTTCTCAAAGACGCGGTTGAGTTCGTAGAGATGGGCATGGCCGGTGATGAAGGCTCCCGCCTGGAATCGGCCGCCGGCAATCAGCGCAAGCGCCTCCCGGCAGATGGCCGGAGTGTGATGGAAGGTGGCGCGCAAAGTGATGTCGCTGTAATGGATGCGGTTGGTGTCCAGAGTTACATGCGTATCCGCTGCGCATCCACCAAAGAAATTCACCGTCCCACCCTTGCGCACCAGTTCCACCGCTTCCTGCCAGGCCTCCGGCACGCCCACTGCTTCAATGGCAATATCGACGCCGCGGTTCTTCGGCGTAAGCGCGCGCGTCTCGCGAATGGCCTTGCGAATACTCGTGGTCTGCACCACGTGTGCCGCGCCCAATTGCCGCGCCGCCTCCACCTGCCCGTCGTGCTTTACGATCGCGATCACTTCGTAGCCAGCTAGGGCGGCAACATGCAAAATCATCAGCCCCAGCGGGCCTCCGCCGATCACGGCAACCGTGTCTCCGGTACGAGGTCTGGAATCCACAAATCCATGAACCGCACAGGCCAGAGGCTCAGTCAGCGCAGCGTGCTCCAGTGGAACATGGTCCGGCACATGAAGCGTATTCTTGGCTACGATTCGCTCGGGAATGCGAATGAACTCGGCATAGGCGCCGTTATTGAAAAGCAGGTCGTCGCAGAGGTTCTCCTGGCCGCGCGCGCAGAAGTAACACTGGCCGCAAGGTGCGGAATTGAGGGCAACTACACGGTCGCCCGGCGCGAAATCCGCGGCGCCCGCGCCTGCCTGGACGACAGTTCCAGCCAGTTCGTGGCCAAACAATGCGGGAGGCACAATCATGCGCGCATGATAGCCCCGGCGAAAAACCTTCAAGTCTGTTCCGCAAGTCAGCGCGGCGCCTACGCTTACAATCAATTCGCCCGGTGCGGCCTCCGGAACAGGAACCCGCTCGATTCGGATATCTTCGCGTCCGTGGAGGACTGCGGCTCGCATAGTGCTGTGCCCGTGGAGAAACGTGTTCTCGACGGTCCTGCGACCCAGACTGACGGCGGATTCGACCTTCTGGCGGCCTTTATCGACCACGGTATCGACGGTATTCAGGCCTGCTTCGACGACCGTCTCGACTGTGTTCAGGCCTCCCTCGACGACACCTTCGATCGTTTTGCGGCCGCGGAGGATCGCATCTTTCACAGTGCTCGCCATCAAGTCCCTCCTACTCTCCGCCCCCGCCAAGAACAGGCTCAATCATAATCTTCATTGACCCCGCTTGGGGGTGCGATGCGATTTCGATAGCCTCCACCGCCTGCTCCATCTGAAAGCGGTGCGAAATCAATTGCGTCAAATCGAACCCGTTGCGATAGCCGTCCAGAACTAGGCTTGTCACCTCGTCCAGAATCGGGAACGATGATGAGTATGAGCCGAGCAGGGTCTTCTCGTCCACACAAACTGCGGCGGGATCGATAGTTGCCTCGCCGTGCTGGGTCTGGGCAAAGAGCATCACCTTGCCACCAGGCCGAGCGGCATCCATAGCCGTCTTGATCAGGGCATTGCCCCCAACGGCAAGAATCACGGCATCTGCGCCCCGGCCTTCGGTTGTCGCAAGCACTCTCTCCACCACATTCTCCGTGCCCGCGTTGATCGGTTCCTTGAGCCCGAACCGTGCCGCAATGGCGTGGCGCTCGGGAAACAGATCGGAAGTAAGCACACGCGCTCCGGTGCGCCGAGCGAGGGCGGCGTGCATCAGTCCAATAGGCCCCTGCCCGATAACCAGAACCGTGTCGTCAGCCGCAAGATTCAGCAGCTTCACACCTTTGAGCACAGTGTTCAACGGCTCGATAAATGCCGCCTGCTCGAATGGAACATCGTCGGGAATCGCCACCACGCCACGGTTGGCCACCACAAAATCCATCACCCGGATGTACTCGGCGAAGCCCCCTCCGGAGGGCGCAAATCCCGCCGTTACGCCAGTCTTCAAATAAAGCGGGCACTGCGACGGCGTCCGCTTGCGGCAGTAGTAGCACTCGCCGCACGGAACATGGTGGAACGTCATCACCCGCTGGCCGACGGAGTATTTCGTAACTCCCTCGCCCGCCTGGACCACGGTTCCAGCCATCTCATGACCGAAAATCCGAGGCGCGGAGTGCGAGCCCATGTGGATCTTTTTCAGGTCCGTCCCGCAGATGCCGCAGGTGGCAACTTTGATCAGCAACTCTCCGGGGCCGATCGTGGGCACCGGCACGGTTTCCACGCGCATGTCGTTAATGCCGCGGTAGACCACGGCGCGCATGGTGGAGGGAATCTTCAGTTCGATATGGCCTTCAGCGCGTGAGGTTTGAGTCGCCATTCTGGTTTGCGATTACTCCCGGTTCATCCAGATTTTCGAGCAGCAGATCCCTGATGGCCTGGGAAGCCTTTCTACTATTCTCGCCCATCCGGACGAGCCCCGGCCAGTGCCATGGCCTGGGAAGAACAAAAAGCAGCAACCGGGCCGTTTTGAACTGCCCATCTTGAGAGATAAAACGATTGAAATCAATCAAATCGTCGACAAAACCGTCACTCACGCCCTTAACGCATTCAAACGGGATTCCACGCATCGAAGCCAGCCGGGCCAAAGCAGCCGCCTCCATGTCAACCAGGCCAGCGTCATAAGTCTTGGCCAGTCTCCGCTTCTCATCCGCATCAGCGACCCTCGGACTGGTAACGAGCCACAAACCGGGGTGCCCCACCCTCGCGACGTCTTTGTTTTTGTCGCTAGGGTGGGTCTGCATCCCCACTTCCCTTTCCAGTACCGGGAAATCCCGCACCTCGAACCGCTCCCCAGTCTGCATGTCGATAACCCCTGAGACGGCATAGGCCCGTCCGCGCACCAACGATTCGCTCAGCGCCCCAGCCCAGCCAACCGAAATCACCCGATCAATCAGACCATCCTTCTCGACCTCGGCAAATGCTCGTGTCGCCGCTTGCCAACCTGCTCCCGCGCAAGCGGCTATCCACTCCCCCTCATCGAAGCGCCAGCGCCACAGGTCCACGCCATTGCGGCGCTCATGTTCCCAACCCCGCACCAGCGGTTTCAGCTCTGCAGGCATTGCGGCAATTATGGCGACTCTGGTCATACGGAAGGCGGCGCGTAGCCGTGTGCGCGGAACCACTCAATCGCAGCGCGCATGGCCGGATAGACGGGAACAATGCGGAAGCCCAGTTCCTGCTGCGCATGTGCAGATGAGGCGTACATCTTCTTACGCCCCATGCGCACCTCTTCGAGAGTGGCGCGCGGTTCCTTGCCTCTGATCCGCCCTGTAATCCACTCCTCAAAAAACGCGTAGGTAGCCGCAACCACAAAAGGGATCTTTACCGATGGCGAAGGAATCCCCGTGATGGCCGACATCTTGTCGAGAATTTGCTTGAGCGTCAGGTTTTCTCCGCCCAGAATGTAGCGGTCGCCGGGCTTGCCCTTGGTAAGCGCAGACACATGTGTACGGGCCACCTCAGCCACATCCACAAGATTCAAACCCGTGTCCACGTAAGCAGGAAACTTGCCGTTAAGAAAGTCCACAAAGATGCGCCCGGTTGGCGTGGGCTTCGCATCGTTGGGGCCGATAGGCGTGGTCGGATTCAGGATGATGACCTTCTGCCCAGCCTGAGCGGCGGCGATGGCTTCCTGTTCTGCGAGAAACTTCGAGCGCTTGTAGTGGCCCACCATGTCGCCAAGCGAGACCGGGGTGTCCTCGTTGATCACAATCCCATCCGTCCGGAAATGCATCGTCGCCACCGAGGAGGTGTAAACAACACGCGGCACGCCAACCTCGCGGGCCATCTTCAGCAACTCACGCGTCCCATCCACATTGGCGCGGTACATGGCGGCAGGGTCGGGAATCCAGAGGCGATAATCCGCAGCCACATGGACCACTGCGTCACAACCTTTGAGAGCTTGGGCGAGCGACTCCGGCTCGCTCAGATCGCCCACGTGCGTGTCGCCGGAGATGCCTTCGAGATTTGCCAGGTTGCTGGTCTTGCGCACCAGCAGGCGCAGTTCTGCCCCTTCGGCCGCCAGCGCACGCGCCACATGATGGCCTACAAATCCAGTCGCGCCTGTAAGGAAAACTTTCATGGTCAGAGATCAGGGGGTAGAGATCAGTTTACGCTGAACTTTGCAGAATTTAATTGATTCTTGGGATCGGCACATTCTTTGTGCTGCAGATAGCTGTCAGTATCGGGAAATAGACCCCTGCCCACTGTTTCTCTAGTCCAGCTTTTCCGGATGAAGCGCGATATTCTTCTCGCCGGCTGCCTTCTTCTCGTTGTAAGCCTTCACCCAGTCTTCCCAATGCTTGCCGGCGGCGCGGTCCTTGCCGCTGAATTCTAGGCGCGCAATCTCGGCATAGCTCACTTTGCGCTTTTCAGGCGCCTTCGGAGTGAAGTAGTGCATCCAGGAATCAGCCAGCGTAACGCCGGTTTGACGGTTGAAGATAAATGCCTCAATGCGCTCCCCGCTTTTGAGAGTAACCGTCACATCGCCACGATAGTCGAGGGCTTTTTCGAGAGCCTGGCGCAGGTCTTCGTCGCTGGCAAGTTCCGGCACCCAGCCTTCAAGGTTCTGGTGCTCCGTGCCGGGAGCCAGTTCCAGCGCTTCCACCTGCTCGCGTGTGTATTTCAGAACCTCGGCCGTCATGCGCGGGTCTCCTCGAGTTCATGGTCTGGGTGCGCAATCTGGACAAGAGAAGCGGGTCCGTGAGGTGCGGGCTCATTGAGCAGGTTGAGCGCATGCGCATCCGGATAACGGCTGAAGGTCCCGCGCACCATCGCCAGAAATCCTTTCAGCGAGCCAAAACCATCGATCACCGCTGGAGCCTCATAGCCGCAACTCACCATGCAGTTGGCGCATTTGGGATTGCCGCTGGGGACGCCGTAATCTTCCCATTTTGTCGTCTCGAGCAGTTCCTTGTAACTGTCCGCATAGCCTTCCTGCAGCAGATAGCAGGGCCGCTGCCAACCGAAGATGTTATAGGCAGGCATGCCCCACGGAATGCAATCGTAGTTGCGGTCGCCCATCAGAAACTCCAGAAACAGCGGCGACATGTTGAACTTCCAGGTCGGCTTGCGATTGGAGAGGACGGCGCGGAACAAGCGGCGTACGCGCGCGCGGCCCAGGAATCGGTTCTGATCGGGAGCTTTGTCGTAGCTGTATCCCGGCGAAAGCACAATCCCTTCCACCCCCATTCCCATCACTTGATCGAAGAACCTGCGCACGCTGTTTGGATCGGTGCCATCGAAGAATGTTGCGTTGGTCGTTACTCGGAAGCCGCGCTTTACAGCTTCCTTGATGCCCTCGATTGCAATGTCGTATCCGCCTTCGCGGCAAACAGAGTAGTCGTGGTGCTCGCGTTCGCCATCGAGATGAACCGAGAACGTCAGGTACTTTGACGGAGTAAACTCCGGCAGACGCCGCTTGAGTTCCAGGGCATTCGTACATAAGTAGATGTACTTCTTTCGCGCGATGAGGCCGTTGACGATCTCGACAATCTGCGGATGCAGCAAGGGCTCACCACCGGGAATCGAGACCATGGGCGCGCCGCACTCGTCAACCGCGGCAAAGCACTCCTCCGGAGTCAGCTGTTTTTTGAGGATGTGGGGCGGATACTGCACCTTGCCGCAGCCGGCGCAAGCCAGGTTGCAGCGGAAGAGTGGCTCAAGCATCAGTACAAGCGGGTACTGCTTGTTGCCAGAGAGCTTCTTCTTCAGCACATAAGTGGAAACCGTCCACATCTGGGAAATAGGAATAGCCATCCTCGGGTTAACCTCCAGCGCCGTTCTCGGCGCGTTCCATAAGTTCCGTTCGTTGCTGCTAGCTTCTAGCTGAAGACCAAAATTCCGTTAAAACACTCGAACAACCAGCGAAGAGCCAGAAGCTAAAAGCTGTCTTTGTGTTCCATCGCCCGCCGGTAGCTCGTTAAAGCAAGCAGCGGGAAGTATTGACGATACATGTCATACGACAAGTAGAAGACTCTGGGGAAACCTGTTCCGGTAATGATGTTCTGGCGCGTTGGCCCTTCCCCCATTGACTCGTCCCAACTCCCATCCGGCCTTTGCCGCGTAAGCAGCCAGCGAACGCCCTTGGCAATTGAATCGGAGCGGTCATCGCCCGCAGCCAGCAGCCCAAGCATCGCCCACGCAGTTTGCGAAGGTGTGCTCGGACCAATGCCGCGCGTGTTGGGATCGTCGTAGCTTCCGCAGGTTTCGCCCCAGCCGCCATCCGGATTCTGCACCATGCGTATCCACTCCGCGGCCTGCTGAATCTGCGGCTCAAGGTGATCGACGCCGATTGCCTCCAGCCCGCGCAGCACCAGGAACGTGCCGTAGATGTAATTGACGCCCCAGCGTCCGAACCAGCTTCCGTCCGGCTCCTGTTCTTTGAAAATGAACTTGATGGCCTTCTCCACGCGCTTGTCTTCGCGCGTATAGCCGTAGTTGGCCAGCATCTCCAGAATTCTTCCCGTAATATCTACCGTCGGTGGATCGAGCATCGCGTTATGATCCGCAAACGGGATGTACTGAAAGATCATTTTGGTGTTGTCTTTGTCGAAGCTGCCCCATCCGCCGTTGCGGCACTGCATGGCAAACTCCCACTCGATGGCGCGTTCGGCCACCTGGTGCTGGTAGCGCTCGCGAGGGTTGTCCACCTTGTTCAGCGCCAGCAGAACTTGCGCGGTATCGTCCGTGTCCGGATAGAACTCGTTGTTGAACTCGAAGTACCATCCGCCGGGTTCTGTCCCCGGAACCTTCACCGCCCAGTCGCCTTTGTGGCGCACTTCCTTTGAGAGCATCCAGTCTGCGGCCTTGATCAGGCGCGGATCGTTGCGCGGCACGCCAGCCTCTCCCAGCACAAAAACTGCCTGCGCCGTATCCCAGACCGGCGATGCACATGGCTGCATGCGAAATGTGGGCTCCGGCATCCCCGCTGTTGGCGGCTGCTCAATCCCCAGCTTCTCAAACTCGTCGCGGGCGCGAATCACCTGCGGGTCGTCCTCGGAGTAGCCGAGGCAGCGCAGCGCAATAATCGCATTCAACATGGCCGGATAGATGGCCCCCAAACCATCCGACATCTCCAGCCGCTCCAGCAGCCACTTCTCCGCTCTGCGCATTGCAATCGCGCGCACGGGTCGAAGATGAACTGCCTCTGCCCAGTGCATCATTCTGTCGAGCACGATGAAGAAATTCCGCCACGAAAACAGCCGCTTGCGGTCCCTGCGCAGACGCAGAATCGAGTTCGCGCGGCCGCCCACAAACAACTCGTCGATGCCCTGCTCGGGCGGAATCTTCTTGTACGGCTTCTTCGCGTAGATAATCGCCAGAGGCACGAGAATCGAACGCGACCAAGCCGAAATTTCGTAGATGTTGAAGTAGAACCAGTTGGGAAAAAGAACAATCTCCGGTGGAATAGCCGGCACCGCGTCGTAGTCGTACTGGCCGAGCCCGCAGAGATACATTTTGGTGAAGGTGTTGCACGCAACCACACCGCCATGAGCCAGAACCCACTCACGGCACTTGGCCAACCGCGGATCATCCGCGCCAATGCCCATGAGTTTGGCAGAGAAGTAGCACTTCACCGAAAGCGAAATATTGCCCGGCCCGCCGGGATAGATGCTCCAACTGCCATCCTCATTCTGGTAGCGCATCATCTCAGTCAGGGCGCGCTTCAGACGTTCGGGATCGCCGCTTTCCAGTTGCGTGTGCAGATAAATATAGTCGGCCTCGAGCATCGAGTCCGCCTCGAGCTCGCCGCACCAATAGCCCTCGGGATGCTGCAGGGAGAAAAGAAAATCACGCGAACGAACGACTGCCGACTCCACGTCTGCCAGGTCCGCATCGAGCCTTCCAAACCTTGGTGCCGAGGATTGTGTCTTCGCCTGCTGTAGACTCATGCGGTTCAAAACGCCTCAGTTCCTTCAGAAAACAAAAATCGCAACATCTTAAGCAGTGGGCCGGCTTTGAAGGGTACGGGCTTTAGCCCGTACATAATCCCTGCAAAATGAACCCGGGCTGGTAGGGGTGGGTTTTAGCCCACCCGTTTATCCCCCCAGAGGATGCTCCCTCAAACTGACCCGCTACTCAATTTCAGGGTGCGAAGCGAACCGGAGCTCGCCCGCCCCGCGTCACCGTACCGGAATAGGCTCTTCCCCGCCCGCGCTGCCAATTGCCTGAATGATCTCAGGAGGCAGGCCAAAGCGCACATTTTCAGGCATTACTTCTACCTCTTCGACGTTCGCGAAGCCGTTTTGACGCAAATAATTAACTACGTCCTCCACCAGCACTTCGGGAGCCGATGCGCCCGCCGTGACCGCAACAGTATTGACGCCCACGAGCCAGGCCGGATCGATGGCCTGCGAGTTGTCGATCAGGTATCCAATCGTCCCCAGATTGCGCGACACCTCGACCAACCGGTTGGAGTTTGAACTGTTCGTTGAGCCCACCACCAGCACCAGTCCGGCATCGTGGGCCACGTTGCGCACCGCCACCTGGCGATTCTCGGTGGCGTAGCAAATGTCCTGCGAGTGAGGACCGACGATATTTGGGAACTTGATCTTCAACGCATGAATGATGTCCCGCGCCTCATCAAGCGAAAGGGTGGTCTGGGTCAGATAGGCCACGCGATCGGGATCCGGGACCTTGAGCGCACCCACCTCTGCCACGTTCGAAACCACCTGGGTCACCTCGGGCGCTTCACCCAGCGTGCCCTCAATCTCGTCGTGGTCGCGGTGGCCAATCAGCACCAGCGAATAGCCCTGCTTGGCGAACTTCACGGCCTCAATATGGACCTTGGTCACCAGTGGACAGGTGGCGTCGATCACCCTCAGATTGCGCCCCTTGCTCATGTCGCGGACAGCGGGTGAAACTCCGTGGGCCGAGTAGATCACGCGCTGCCCATCGGGCACGTCGTCGATCTCGTGGACAAAGATCGCGCCCTTCTCTGCTAACTCATTAACAACATAGCGGTTATGGACAATCTCCCGGCGCACATAGATGGGCGCGCCAAAGGTCTCCAAGGCGATCTTAACGATGTCGATCGCGCGCACCACTCCGGCGCAAAAGCCTCTCGGCTTGAGCAACAACACCCTCTTCTGACTGGGGGAAGTCCCGGCGGCGTTACCGTTTGGGGTGGATTCTAGGACAGTTGTGGTCACATCGTCCAGTATACCAATCGGTGGCCTTAAGTGACAGCAGAGAAGAGCGGGAGGAGCAGCTATATGCAACAAGCCAACTCCAGACAGATTCACCAACTAAACCCTTGAAAAGCCAAAACGCGCCGGATCTGAAAAGACAGCCCACGGCGAGACTCATCTGGATCGGCAAGAAGTGTCAGGGCACGACTTCAAAGCCTGCCCTGAGCGAAGCCGAAGGATGCCGTAAGTGCCACAAAATGAAGGCTGGCTTTAGCCCTGAGGGTTGTCTGTTCCAGGCTGCCCAATCCCCTGCCGATCACATCCGCCCCGCGACCAATCGTGTCAAAGCCTCCACCTCCACCGCATCCAGATCGGTCAGCGGCGGCCGCACCGGCCCCGCCGGTCTTCCCACAGCCCTCATGCCCGCCTTGATGATGGAAACGGCATACCCCTTGTGCCGGTTTCGAATCTCGACATAAGGCTCCACAAACTCGCGCAGAAGCTTCGCTACCAACTCCCGATCCCCCCGCCGAGCTGCCGCATAAAAATTCATCGCAAAGCCCGGCAAAAAGTTGAAGATGCCCGAAGAATAGGTATCGGTGCCCATTTCGAAATAGGAAACCGCAAACGTCTCCGCCGTAGGCAGCCCGCAGATGCAAGTGAGCCGCCCCCGGAACCGCGCGCAGATCCGCCTCATCAGTTCGGTGTCGCCGCATCCATCCTTGAAGCCCACAAGATTAGGCGCCCGCTCGCAAACCTGCACCAGCGCCGCTTCACTCAGAATGGCATTGTCGCGGTTGTAGAAGATAACGCCCAACCTTGTGGCTGCGCATACAGCTTCCACATGCGCCGTCAGCCCAGCAGGATCAGAATTGACCAGATAGGGAGGCAGCAACAGCAACCCGTCGGCTCCGGCGGCCTCGGCTGCCCGCGCAAACTGCTTCGCCATAGCTGTCCCATAGCCGCACCCTGCTACAACCGGCACGCGCCCCCTCGCCTGCTCCACCGCCGCCGACACCACCAACGTGAATTCATCGAGTGTCAGCGAGAAGAATTCACCAGCCCCACCCGCCGCAAACAGCCCCGCAGGCTCGAATCCCAGCAACCACTCAACATGTTCCCGAAACGGCCCCTCGTCAAACGTCAGCGAGTCCGTGAAATGCGTAATCGGAAACGCCAGCAGGCCTGCCGCAAGTTTGCCCGCCAACTCTTCCGGAGACAATGGAGACATTGACTTCCCTCCCGCGAACGCACTGAGTCCGCCTGGCCCCGATCCGCCCGCCGGAACGCATTACTTCTTCATAAAACTCTGGATCGAGTCTTGATCTTCCTGTTCGGTCGGCTCCAGCACGAACACATCGCACGCCTTGTGCCATTGCCCAAGTTGTTCGCGCCCATGCACGGCGATCTGATAGGCAGCGGGCCCACTGTCGTCGCCTTTGGCCCTGGCGGCGATGGTGCCATCGTAGGTGACTCCCTTATCCGTAATCACAAGTACCGTTTGGCCAATTTCAAACATAGCCCCCTCCTCCCAATTGGAAACACTCCACAGAGTCTAGTCCATTTTTCCTCAGCCGTCCGGGATTTCAACCGCGCGCCGAGCCATCACAAACGACACCTCACCGCTAGAATCAACTTAGTCATGGCCGAATTCACCCACCTTCATCTGCACACCGAATACTCCCTCCTCGACGGTGCCTGCGACGTCAAAAAACTCGTCGACCGAGTTGCCGCCCTGGGCCAGAAATCCGTCGCCATGACCGACCACGGCAACATCTACGGAGCCGTCCATTTCTTCGAGGCCGCCAAGGAAAAAGGCGTAAAACCAATCCTCGGCTGCGAGCTCTACATCTCGAAAAACGAAGATCACCGCGCCCCCGGCGAAGGTGACGACAACAACCACCTGCTGGTGCTCGCTCAGAACGAAGAGGGATACCGGAACCTTATCCGCATCACCTCCGAGGCATCCCTCCACGGCTTCTACCGCAAGCCCCGCGTCAGCAAGCGCTACCTCGCCGAACATGCCGAGGGCCTCATCGGATTCTCCGGCTGCCTGAGCGGTGAGCTCTGCGAACACCTCGTAGCCGGTGAGTACGAAAAGGCCCGCAAAGCCGCCGCGCAATACCAGGACATCTTCGGCAAGGGCAACTTCTATCTCGAAATTCAAGACCAGGGCCTCGAAGACGAAAAGAAGATTCACGAAGCCCTCTCCCGCCTCGAGCGCGAACTCGACATCCCCATGGTCGCCACCAATGACTCACACTACCTCTGTGGCGAGGACTCCAAGGCCCACGACGTAATGCTCTGCGTGCAGACCGGCGCCAAGGTCCATGACGCCGAGCGCTTCCGTTTTGACAGCGACCAGTTCTTTGTAAAGAGCGCCGACGAGATGAGCGCAATCTTCAAGGATTCGCCGTCCGTCTTGCAACGCACCATGGAGATTGCCGAGCGCTGCAACCTCAAGCTGGAAAAGGTCGACAACCCCTTTCCAGAATTTGCCGTGCCGCCCGGCCACACCATCGACAGCTACTTCGAAGAAGTTTGCCGCGAGGGCCTGAAGAAGCGCCTCGAAACAGCAGTGCGCCAACTCGAATTGCGCGGAGTTCTGCGCTCGCCTCTGCACGCGTACCAGACGCGCCTCGATTTTGAAATCGGCATCATCAAGCAGATGAACTACCCCGGCTACTTCCTCATCGTGTGGGACTTCATCAAGTACGCGCGCGACCATGGAATTCCCGTAGGCCCAGGCCGCGGCTCCGGTGCGGGCTCGCTCGTCGCCTACGCCATGGAAATCACCAACGTCGACCCGCTCCAGAATGCCCTCCTCTTCGAGCGCTTTCTGAATCCTGAGCGCGTGTCTATGCCTGATATCGACGTCGATTTCTGCATGAACCGACGCGGCGAAGTCATCGAATACGTCACCCGAAAGTACGGTCGCGAGCAGGTCGCGCAGATCATAACCTTCAACACCATGGCCGCCAAAGCATCCATCAAGGATTGCGGCCGTGCGCTCGACATGCCCTATGGCGACGTCGACCGGATCGCCAAGCTCGTCCCCGCAACGGTTGGCATGACCCTCGACAAGGCCCTTGAAGAAGTCCTAGAGCTGCGCAAGGTCTACGACACCGACCAGACAATCCGCGAGCTCATCGACACAGCAAAGAAGCTTGAGGGCCTCGTGCGCGGCTCCGGTGTTCACGCCTCTGCAGTCGTCATCGCCCCCCGTCCCCTCACAGAGCTGGTCCCCATCGCCAAGACCAAGAACGACGAAATCGTCACCGCATACGACATGAAGGCCGTCGAAAAAATGGGCCTCCTCAAGATGGACTTCCTGGGCCTTACCACGCTCACGGTAATCGACGACTGCCTCAAACTGATCGAGCAGACGCGTGGCGAAAAGCTCGACATCGAGGCAATTCCGCCGGTCGACGAAGAGACCTTTAAGAAAGTCTTCCACTCCGCGCTCACGTCCGGCGTCTTCCAGTTTGAGTCGAGCGGCATGCGCGACGTGCTGCGCCGCTACAAGCCCGACACAGTCGAAGATCTAACGGCCTTGAATGCCCTCTATCGCCCCGGCCCCATTCAGGGCGGCATGATCGACGACTTCATCGAGCGCAAACTGGGCCGGCGCAAAGTTGAATACATGCTTCCGGAGATCGAGGGGATTCTCAAGGAAACGCTGGGAGTCATCGTCTACCAAGAACAGGTAATGCAGATTTCGAACGTAGTGGCCAGCTACTCGCTCGGCGAGGCTGATCTGCTGCGCCGCGCCATGGGCAAAAAGAACGCCGAGGAGATGGCCAACCAGCGCGACCGTTTCATGAGCGGCGCAGCGGCCCTCGGGCATCCCAAGGATACGGCTGGCGAGCTCTTCGACCAGATGGATAAGTTTGCCGGATACGGCTTCAACAAGTCACACTCGGCCGCATATGCGCTGCTAGCCTACCAGACGGCCTACCTCAAGACACATTACCCGGTCGAGTTTATGGCAGCGCTGCTCACTTCGGAAACATCGAAGCCTGAAAGCGTCGTCAAGTACATCGGCGAGTGCCGCGAAATCGGAATCAGCGTCGAGCCACCGGATGTGCAGATCTCGGGAGCACAATTCACTCCGCACGGCGAGGCAATTCGATTTGGTCTCGCAGCAGTAAAGAACGTAGGCGGCAACGCGATCGAGTCCATCATGAAGGCCCGCGAAGAAGTTGGCGGCCTCTTCAAGAACTTCTGGGAGTTCTGCGAAAAAGTTGACCTCCGCGTAATGAACAAGCGCGTCATCGAGTCGCTCATCAAGGCCGGCGCGCTCGACTCGCTCGGCAAGCGCGGACCGCTGATGGCCGCAGTAGACAAGGCGATGGAGCGCGCGCAAAAGGCGCAGAAAGACGCCGCGCATGGGCAGACCGGCCTCTTCGGGCTCTTCAACGAAGCGCCCGCAGCGGGCCACAGCAACGACGACCTGCCCCGCGTTGCAGATTGGGAAGAGGGCGAGCGGCTCGCCAACGAGAAGGACGTGCTTGGCTTCTTCGTCTCCGGTCATCCGCTAGATAAATACGCTGAAAAGCTACGCAATCTCACCGGAGTGATCACGACCGCCGAGGCGCTTGAGCGCAAGCCTCCGGAGCGTGTCTGGGGCAAGCAGTCGGACCCGGCCGACGAAATCCAGGTCGCCGGAATGATCATCGGTCTGCGCGTGCAGAAGAGCAAGCGCGATCAAAAACTCTATGCCCAGGCCGCTCTTGAAGACGCGACGGGAAAGATCGACCTAATCTGCTTCTCGCGCGATTACGAGCGCCTGCAAGGGCAATTGAAGATCGAGGCGCCAGTCGTCGTGCGCGGCGTTCTGATGGGCGACGAGGATGCGGCACCGAAGATTTCCGTCAGCTCCATCCAGGCTCTTGAAGATGTTCAGGTAAAGCTGCCCGCCGGAATTCGCATCCGCATCAATATCGATCGCGCATCAGAAGAAATGTTCGCCGGCCTCAAGTCCGCCGCCGACGCCGCGCCCGGCCCGGGAAAGGTAATGTTGCATCTGGAGAAGAAGGGCGAGTATGCAGTGATCCTCGAGCCCCACGGCATGAACGTGGCCGCGGATCGCACCTGGGTAGCGCGCATCGAAGAGTTGGTCGGCAAAGGTTCAGTGCAAGCGCTCGGTTAAAACGATTCCGTGATTCGGGCTTTGTAAGGGCGCGGCTTTAGCCCCTGAGGGATATCAATTTACCGTTGCTCAGTATTCATGCAGTCATGCTTGAAAAGCAAGGACCGCTATTAATTTCGGCCGTTTCGCGGTTTCGCACATAGCAAGAAGGGACAGAATGCAATATCGCCGTCTCGGAAATGGCCAATTGCAAGTTTCGGAGTTGAGCTTTGGAACCTGGCTGACAGTAGCCGGTGGAATCGGACATGAGCAGGCGATTCGCTGCATTCATGCGGCGATGGACCATGGCATTACGCTCTTCGATACCGCTAACCAATATGGTGCCGGCGAAGCCGAGCGAGTATTGGGCAAGGCGCTTAGCACCTATCCGCGCGACCGCTGCATGATCGCCACCAAACTCTATTTCCCCGTCGGCGATGAACACGATCACGGCCTCTCAGCAGCGCAGATCGAAAAGCAGCTCGACCGTTCGCTCCAGCGTCTCAACGTCGACGTAATCGATCTCTACCAATGCCACCGCTTCGACAAGGACACTCCGCTTGAGGAAACTCTAACCGCGCTCGACCGCGCCGCGAAGTCAGGCAAGGTGCGAGCCATCGGCTTCAGCGAGTGGACCGCAGAGCAGATCGATGCCGCTGCAGCGATCGCAGGCCAGGCCAGCCTGGTTCCCTTCTCTTCCAGCCAGCCGCAATACTCAATGCTGTGGCGCAAACCCGAGGCCGCGGTCTTTCCAGCCTGCGCTCGCCACGGAATCAGCAACCTTGCATTCTCTCCACTCGCCCACGGTGTCTTAACGGGAAAATATAGGCCGGGACAACCGCCTCCGCCGGGAAGCCGCGCCGCCAACGAACAGATGAATGTGTTCATGGAATCAGCCGGACGTCATTTCCGTTCAGACTTCCTGCTGGCTGCGGTCGAGCAACTCAAGCCCGTAGCAGCCGACCTCGGCCTGACCATGGCGCAGATGGCGCTTGCCTGGGTTCTTCGCCGGCCCGAGGTAGCTTCCGCAATCATCGGCGCATCGCGCCCCGAGCAGGTTGCGGACAATGTGCGCGCGATCGGTGTCACACTACCTACTGAAGCGTTGGAGCGCATCGACTACGCCGTCGGCAGCGTATCGGTCTTTGACTAACGAATTTCGCAGCCGCCCGCAAACAAATCCGCTAAATTGCTACCGCGCACGAAGCGTTGCTGACTTGCTGACTCGCTAACACGCGCGAAGCGCGGCTGACTCGCCTGCCTGATTTCAAAAATACGTCTGCACAACATCCACAACGTCGTATCGCTCATTCACTACCGGCAGAACCCGCCACTTATCAAACGTCAGGCATGGGTGCGAAATATCGAACCCAATCATGTCGCCAACGCGGACTTCGTCTTTTCCGCCAATCTGCATATACGCGTGCTGATCCATCATCTTTGTCAGCGACCAGTGTGCAGGCGCCGGCTTATGCGCCGGCTCGCCGGGCCTGTAGTGCAGCGCCGGTGTCGGCAGTCCGGAATCAAAAGCAGCATCGCGCTTGCCCAGCGTGACGATAGCCTTGTTCGCCTCCGGGACCGACTGCACATAAGCCCAAACCTGCAGCGCCGGCAGCAGACCTGATTGCATCCGCTGCGCAATCGGATTCGACGCAAGAATCCTCGCCTGCGCCTTTTTGTACGAACCCACGTCGTGGGTCAGATAGCACCCCGGACGCAGAACAATTTCGACCGAATCACCAAAGCCGGCAGCGGAAAATTCTTCAGCGACAACGTCGTACCACGCAGAACCAGCTCCCGAAAGCAGAATCGGCGCACGCTCGAATCGCCCATTCACAGCGAGCTTTCGCGTAACCTCAACTGCCCTCTGCAAAAACGCGCGAATAGAAGACTCTTCATCGAGAACCCCCTCATACATCTCCACGCCACAAAGTGCAATCGAATTGCTCCAGCGCCCCAGCGCCTCCAGCACGGACTGTAATTGCCCCTCGTCCCGCGCGCCCGTGCGGCCACCCATCACACCCAATTCCAGCAGCACATTCAGGCGCCGGCCTCGTCCTGCAAAAAATGCGCCAAACTGTTCCACCTGCTCGGCCGAATCGACCAGGCAATAGTATTCAAACTCGGGATTGTCGAGCAGATGCGCAATGATCGACATGTTCTGCTTGCCTATCAACTGGTTCGCCATCAACACCCTGCGTACCCCATGCCGCCATGCCGCCATCGTCTGGTGTGCGGTGGCCAGCGTAATTCCCCACGCTCCCGACTCCAACTGCATCTGAAATAGCTTGGGAGCCATCGTTGTCTTGCCGTGCGGCGCCAATTGTACTCCGTACGCCCGGATGAATTGCCGCATCCATTCCAGGTTGTGCCGCAGTTTGTCCTCATACAGCACTGCGCAAGGCAGGCTAATATCTTCCTTGAGCAGATTCCAGCCCAGCGCTGCAATCTCTTCTGGTGCAAGCGCTTCATCGAGGAAACCCAGCCCCTTGTTCAGGGGAGAAATGGCGGAAGGCGCGGCCGCTTGCGCTGGACTTGGCTGGCTCATCAAATGAACCTCCGATACGATTCAATAGGACAAATGCAATAGATGAAGATCACGCAATGCATATAGCCTATATCCTGACGGTGCATAGATGACCAGTTGCGACCTTCTAATCCGAAACGCAAGAGTGCTCGACGGCAGCGGCGCCGCACCCGAGCAGCTAGATGTCGCCATTTGTGGCGATCGCATCGCCGAGATCGCGCATAAGCTCGCATTCGGATCATCAGAGACCTTGGACGCAGATGGCCTCGCGCTGGCTCCTGGCTTCATCGACGTCCACACCCACGACGACACCGCCGTCATCCGCACGCCGGCAATGCTCCCCAAGCTCTCGCAAGGCGTTACCACCGTGATCGTAGGCAACTGCGGCATCAGCGCCTCGCCGGTAATGCTGCGCGGCGAGCCGCCCGACCCCATGAACCTCCTTGGCGATGCCGAGGCCTTCCGCTACCCCACCTTTGCCGCCTATCTTGACGCGATCCGCGAGGCTCAACCCGCCGTGAACGTTGGCGCGCTTATCGGCCACACAGCTCTGCGCAACAACCACATGGACCGCCTCGACCGCACCGCAACCGAATCTGAAATCAATGCCATGCGCAACCAACTTAAAGAGGCGCTCGAAGACGGCGCCCTCGGTCTGAGCTCCGGACTTGCCTATCTCTCCGCCAACTCCGCCACCACTGAGGAAGTGATGTCTCTGGCGCAGCCACTGGCGGCGGCCGGCGCCATTTACACCACCCACATGCGAACCGAATCCGAGAAGATTCTCGACGCATTGGACGAGGCCTTCAAGATCGGCCGCATGAACCACGTCCCCGTGATTGTCTCTCATCTCAAGTGTGCTGGCATTGCCAACTGGGGACGCAGCGGCGAAGTTTTGCAGGCCCTCGAAACAGCGCAGCGCACCCAATCGGCCGGTTGCGATTGCTATCCCTACGCAGCCGGTTCCAGTACGCTCGACCTGCGCCAGGTAGACGAGCGCATCAAGATCACGATCACCTGGAGCACACCTCATCCTGAAGTCGCCGGGCAACCTCTGCAGCAGATCGCCGAAGGCTGGAACATAACCCAGCTTGAAGCGGCGCAGCAACTGCGCCCCGCCGGAGCCATCTATCACAGCATCTCTGAAGATGACATGCGCCGTATCCTCGCCCACCCTGCGACCATGATCGGGTCTGACGGCCTGCCCAATGATCCGCGGCCGCATCCTCGCCTGTGGGGAACATTCCCCCGCGTCCTTGGCCGTTACAGCCGCGAAGAGAAACTGTTCTCGCTCCCCAACGCCGTTCACAAAATGACCGGCATGCCGGCGCAGCGATTCGGCCTCGCCGGGCGTGGACTCATCCGGAAAGATTATGCCGCCGACCTAGTCCTCTTCGATCCGGAAACCATCCTCGACACCGCCACCTTTTCCGATCCTATCAACCCCGCAACAGGAATCGCTGCCGTGTGGGTGAACGGCGCTCTCTCCTATACTGCCAAAGGAGCAACCGGAAGCCGTGCAGGACGCTTTCTGCCCCGCGGCAAGACACCCTGGATTCAATAACCTTTGAACACGTCGGTGTTCTGGTAGAACGCGGCCGGGTACCCTCGGGGTGCCGTGCCAAGTGGTTGAAAATGAGCGTGGGCTTTAGTGTCTGAGGGAATGCTTGCGAAGGTACCTGAACTTGATGAGAGATATCTTGGCCAGAAATTTGTTTGTCCGGAATCCTGTAACTTAGCATCTGTTACGCGAGAATTAGCTCTGCACCAACCGAAAGGAGCGCAGCATGAGCATCAGGCGGTATGGCGTCGAGGGCGGCAAAGGCACAGGCGGTCAGCATCTTCCTTTTGCGCGCGCTGTAGAAGCAGACGGCTGGCTCTATGTCTCCGGCCAGACTCCGATGGTTAACGGCGAGTTAGTCGCAGGTAACATCATCGTCCAGTCCCGGCAGACAATCGCAAATCTCCTGTCGATTCTCAAGGAAGCCAGCTATGGCCCCGAGCACGTTGTTCGCTGCGGTGTCTGGCTTCACGATCCGCGCGATTTCTCCTCCTTCAATTCGGTCTTCAAAGAATACTTCGGCGCCAATCCTCCCGCGCGCTCCTGCGTCGTATCCAGCATGGTCGTCGATTGCAAAGTAGAGATCGACTGC
This sequence comes from Occallatibacter sp., assembly GCA_035945795.1. Lineage (GTDB taxonomy): Bacteria > Acidobacteriota > Terriglobia > Terriglobales > Acidobacteriaceae > Telmatobacter. The sequence continues at coordinate 136,795 of DASYZU010000077.1, read as the reverse complement.
GTGGCCTATAAGGACCCGGACAAGTGATCCGGAGCTTATCCACCCTTCACCCATTTTTTCGCTCGGCACTTATGACTTCACCGGCGCCGGAGTTATGCCTATGATCGATTCTCACAGTATCTTCTTGCTTATCGCGGCGCTGGTCTCGGTCGTCGGCCTGATAGTGCTGATTGCCGTCGTCAAGCTCAACCCGGTTATCACTCTCTTTCTCACCGCGCTCGCACTCGCCATCGTCGCAGGCATGCCGCTTCCCACCGTGATTCATTCTTTTGAAGCGGGCGTGGGAGGAACCCTGGGACATATCGCAATCATCGTGGCGCTCGGCACCATGCTGGGCAAGATGATGGCCGAGTCCGGCGCCGCGGACCAGATCGCCTATACGCTGGTCAGAACCTTCGGCGAGAAAAATCTTCCCTGGGCGATGCTCGTAATCGCGCTGCTTGTCGGTCTGCCGGCTTTTTTTGAAGTTGCCTTCGTGCTGCTCATTCCGATTCTCTTCACGGTGGCGCGGCGTACCAATACATCGCTCATCATGGCTGGCCTGCCCATGGTAGCTGGACTTTCAGTGGTCCACGGACTCGTCCCGCCGCATCCCGCTGCCATGCTTGCGGTAACCATCTATCACGCGGATCTTGGGCGCACCATTCTTTACGGACTGCTCATCGGCATTCCCTGTGCGATCATCGCCGGGCCGCTCTACGCAAAGCTCATTGCGCCGCATATCCAGCTATCGGCGGAAAATCCGATGGCCGATCAGCTCACTCACCACGATGAAAGACGCAGCCTCCCCGGCTTCTGGCTCAGTGTGCTCACCATCGTTCTGCCAGTGATGTTGATGCTCATCGGCAGTTGGGCCGACGCCTTCTCCGCGTCCGGCAGTTCGCTGAACAACGGCTTGCGCCTGATAGGAAACGATGACATGGCACTGCTCATCGGCGTACTGTTAAGCTTCCTCACCTTGGGCACCATGAGGGGCTTTTCGCGGGAGACCGTCTTGCGCTTCAGCAATCAATGTCTTGAACCTACAGCGGCCATCACTCTGTTGATCGGCGCTGGCGGCGGCTTCGGGCGCGTTTTGCAGGACAGCGGCGTCTCCGGCGCCATCATTGTCGTTGCCATGAAGAGCCATGTCTCCCTGTTGCTGCTGGCCTGGCTTTTGGCCGCCGCATTGCGACTTGCCACGGGCTCGGCAACGGTTGCCATGGCCACCGCTGCCAGCATCGTCGCTCCCATCGCGCTGCACAGCACCGGAGTTCATCCCGAATTGCTGGCCATCGCAACCGGAGCAGGCGCACTCATCTTTTCGCATGTCAACGACGGCGGCTTCTGGCTGGTGAAGGAGTACTTCAACATGACCGTTGGGCAAACGATGAAGACATGGTCGGTGAGCGAAACCATCATCTCCATTACTGCCCTCGGCTTCACAGCCGTCGCCTGGCATTTCGCATAACTTGCGCATGATCCATAAATCCGCTTTGTGTCAGTGCACGACCGGGGTACCCTCTGAATCGCATGCCGAAGGCGTCAGGATGAAGCAAGGGGTTTTAACCCCGGAGGCGCTGCCAATGCGACACCTCGACCATTCATGAAACACTTTCTGAGAATCAGAGATGCAGTGTATTGCAGCCAATTTGTACTGAACACTTCAAAAAGGATGGATGGAATGATCTACAAAATCTCGCACGAGAACTTGTCCCGCAGAAACTTCCTCATGAGCACGGCGGCTTTTGCGCTCGCGCCTTCCGCGCTTGCAACAGAAACCTCTGCCGTAATCTCGAAGGGCGGAAAACTGCTCACCTACGCCGGAACCTATACCAAAGCAGTGGACGGTGGCGCAAATGGAGAAGGAATTTATCTCTTCGAAGTAGATCGGCAAACAGGCCAGCTTTCCGACCTAAAGTTAGCCGCAAAAGTTCCAAATCCATCGTGGATTGTCATTCATCCTTCAAAGAAATATCTCTACGCCATCAACGAAATGAATGACTACGAGGGCGGTAGCGGTTCGGTAACTGCCTTCTCAGTCGATCCCGTGAGTGGCGATCTCACTGTGCTCAACACGGTAAGTTCTGGAGGTGCCGGCCCAGCACACATGAGCCTCGACGCACAGGGCAAATACGCCTTCGTAGCAAATTACGCAGGCGGAAGCATCGCCGTGCTTCCTATCCAGTCTGACGGCTCGCTGGGTGTGGCAGTGGATGTCCATCGCGACGAGGACTTTCTCGGCTCCCGCCACGCCACCGATGCGCCGCGAGGCAGTTTTGCCATCAGCGGACACGACCGCCCGCACGCGCACATGATTCTCCCCGACCCCAGCAACAAATTCGTATTGGCAACTGACCTTGCGCAGGACCGAATCTACGTCTACCGGTTCGATGCCGCATCCGGAAAACTCACGCCCGCTGAAAGCGCGCCCTTCGCTTCCCTACCCTCAGGCAACGGCCCCCGCCACTTCGCCTTTCATCCCAACGGACATTGGCTGTATTTACTCGAGGAAGAAGCGTCCAGAATCGCCTTCTACCATTTCGATCCCGCCAACGGAGCTCTCTCCTCGCAACAAACCATCTCCACGCTGCCCACGGGATTTGCCGGCACGAGCTTCGCATCGGAGATCGTGGTATCACCCGATGGAAAGTTTCTTTACAGCGCCAACCGCCTGCATGACACGATTTTTATCTGCGCCATCGAGACTGATGGCCGGCTGAAACACCTCGGAGAAACTTCAACCATGGGCGATTATCCCAGGCATTTCCGTATCGATCCGAGCGGAAATTTCCTCTACGTATGCAATCAGAAAAGCGACAGCATTACGTTGTTCCGGCGTAACCAAGACACAGGGCTGCTGACCTTCACGGGCCAGTATGCGGCAGTAGGAAGCCCCGGAATCCTAACTTTCCTGGCTTAGAACTGGTTGCAATAATCGGGTTTTAAAATGGTTAGTTGTGTTTGCCCTTCCATTCGGCATAGGGGCCCTGGAAGTCTTCTATGCCGTCCGCTTTGAAGTTCCATAACCTGGTGGCTACTTCGTCGATCAGGTCGTGGTCGTGAGTGACCAGAAGGACTGTGCCTTCGTAGCGCTGGAGGGCGATGTTTAAGGCGTTGATGGCTTCGAGGTCCAAGTGATTCGTCGGCTCGTCGAAGATCAGGATGTTGGGCTTGGTCAGAATTAGTTTGCAGAAAGCGAGGCGGGCTTGTTCGCCGCCGCTTAATGCTTTGGTTTGCTTGTCACCTTCTTCGCCGCTGAATAACATTTGACCCAGGATGCCGCGAATTTCTTCTACGTGGGCGGCGGGGTTCCAGCGATGGAGCCACTCGGCAACCGTTAGGCCGTGCTCGATTGTTGCGCCCACATCCTGCGGGAAGTAACCGATCTGGGCTTCGTGGCCCCAGAAGACGGAGCCGGAGTCGAGAACGAAGTCCTTGTCGGCCAAACCGGGGTAGTTATTCAGAAGGCTCTTGAGGAGCGTGGTTTTGCCGGCGCCGTTGCGGCCCATGAGACAGATTTTTTCACCGCGGATTAGGTTGGCGGTGAAGCCGTCAAGCACTTTGAGATCGCCGTAAAGCTTGGTGACGTGCTTGAACTCGAGGACGTGCTTGCCGCTGGGGCGGGTCTGGTCGAAACGGATATAGGGGCGCGCAATGTTGGAGCGGGCGAGGTCGTTGGTCTGGAGACGCTCGACTTCCTTGCGGCGGCTGGTGACCTGGGAGGAGCGGGTTCCGGCGGCGAACCGTGCGATGAAGTCGTTGAGCTGCGCGATCTTTTTTTCGCGCTGGGCGTTATGCGATTCGAGCGTTGAACGAATCTGGGTCTTGGCCATCACCATATCGTCGTATCCGCCGGTGTAGACAATGATGGTTTCGTAGTCGATATCGGCGGTGTGGGTGGTGACGGAGTTGAGGAAATGGCGGTCGTGCGAGATGCAGATGAGCGTGCCGTTGTAGTTCTGCAAGAAGTCCTGTAGCCAGTGGATGGAGTCGAGATCGAGATAGTTGGTGGGCTCGTCGAGGAGGAGGGCTTCAGGCTTGCCGAAGAGGGCCTGGGCTAAGAGGACGCGGACTTTCTGTCCGCCCTGAAGCTCGCCCATTTTGCGCTCGTGGATTTCTTCGCGAATGTCGAGACCGTCGAGGAGAACTGCTGCGTCGGCTTCGGCGGTGTAGCCGTCCTCGTCGCCGATGACGCCTTCAAGCTCGCCTAACCTCATGCCGTCGGCGTCGGAGAGCTCGGGCTTCTCGTAGATGCGGTCGCGCTCTTCAAGGGCGGCCCAGAGAGGCTTGTTGCCCATGATGACGGTGTCAATGACACGATAGGCGTCGAAGGCGAATTGATCCTGGCGGAGAACGCCGAATTTGCGGGGGCGGACGACGTTGCCTTTTTGGGCGTCGAGCTCGCCGGTCAGGACCTTCATAAACGTTGACTTGCCGGAACCATTGGGTCCGGTGAGGCCGTAGCGACGGCCGGGGACGAAGCTGACGCTTACGTCTTCAAAGAGGACTTTGGAGCCGTAGCGCATTGAGACATTGCTGACACTTAGCATGATTGCTGGTTCCTAAACTTGATTCCGGTTGCCGTGCGCGGGCCGCAGCTAGGCAGTGGCCGCGCGGGCCCGAATCCGGATCGGTTGAAGCGAGGTTGTGGGGCGCGGTGCGCGTGCAGCCCCGGAGAACTTCGACTCTTTTAGTTTCTCATAGGTGGGGGTTAGGGGCGGAAGAGCCAGAATCTAAAGAGCTATAGATAGGTATGTGGGGCAATCAGGGCGCCCGCTCTATCAGGCGGGGGCGGAGGAGGAACGAGGCTTAGCTTTCTGCCGGCGGGGTTTTGGATGGCGCTTGACTGGGTGCGAGACGTGGACTTTGGGTGGTAGGGGCGGAACGTTGGCAAGGGCAGCGAGCAGACTGTTGGCTTCGTGGAAGAAATCGATCTTCGATGCACCTTTGCCATCGGTGACGGCGAGGAAGATGCCGGTCTGGCTCTTGGGGCTGAGGGCAATATAGGTGCCGAAGCCTGCGCCACCTCCGGTTTTTTCCATCAGCATGGAAGGGCTGGCTGGGTCGCCGAGCTGAATCCATCCGAGGCCAATGCCGGTGGGGTCGCCTGCATGGTTGAGGCCTTCGAGTGATTTGAGCTGTTCCGGTTTGAGGTAGACGTCGAGAGCTCCGGCAGGCTGTGCGGGAGCCCCGGGAATATGCAGCAGGTACTGCAGCAGCTTGACCATGTCGGCCGGGGTTGAATAGACACCCCCGCTGGCGCCCGAGGCTTGCGTATCGGTGCACGGGCCTTCGTCTCTTGTTCCGCGCAGCAGGCGGGAGCATTGCTCGGCCGAGGGCACAAGGGTTGTATCCCACATGTTCAGCGGCTGCAAAAGGTTCTCGTGCAAGAGCTGGGCGTAGCTCTTGCCGGTGGCGGAGGCCAGGACGTCGCCGAGCAGATCGAAACCGATGTTGGAATAAAGTGCTGCCGTGCCGGGGGGAGTCTTGAGTTCCTGTTTCGGCAGCCAGGTCCAACGGAGTTTGTAGTCGGGAAATGTGAAATGCGGCGTTTTTCGGGGGTAGGAGGAGACTTCGCGGGACAGGCCGGCTGTATGCGTGGCAAGATTGAGGAGCGTGATGGGTTGACCGGCAGCAAACTGGGGGATGAGCCTTCCTTTTGGCGCATAGCGCTGCAAGGGGTCGGCGAGTGTGACCTTGCCTTCAGTGACCAACCTGACAAGCAGGTCGGTGGTAAGGACTTTGGAAATGGAACAGAGACGAATTTCGGAGTTGTCGTCGGGTTTGCGGCCGCTGCCGGGAAAGGTCTCGCCGTAGGTCTTGATCATTGCCTCGTGGCCGCGCACGACTACCAGCACCATGCCGGTCACGGCCGACTGCTCAAAGATGTTTCGGCCACGCTGGTCGGCGTCGGCGAGGGAAAGAGGCTGTTGTGCGGCGAGAGACGCTGCCAGGGCACAAATCAAAGTGGCCAGAACAAGACGCCTGGCGGCCGAGAAGCGGCTCGCCGAGTGCGTGGGCTTGCCGGCGAGGTGCGAGCTGAGTATGGGGCGGTATCGAATCGCTATGACCGGAGTCTCCCTGGAGTGGAGCGGCTAGGGCTTACTATAGCGCAGCGAACTCGCGGGGGGGACGGTTCGCGAAATCCCGTGGTCTCAGAAGCGAGACCTGAGGAACCCGTCAGAAAGCTGGAACGGCGGTATAATTGCGGCGAATTCGTTTATGGGAAAGGGACTCCGATTCATAAGTTAAAGGTCTTTCTATCTTTCTTGGTTGCTAATGTGTTTCTTGCGGCCGTTGTGAGTTTTGGGCAGACGGCGCCCGGCAAGCTTGCATTCGAAGTGGCGTCGGTGAGGCCGTCGGCTCCACTGGACCTGGCGAAACTGGCGGCGCAGATGCAGGCCGGGAAGATGCCGCGATTCGGGGCGCATGTGGATGCGTCGCGCGCGGAGTACAACTACATGTCTCTGAAAGATCTGATCGCCAACGCTTACGACGTGAAGGCGTATCAGGTCACGGGGCCGGGATGGCTGGGTTCGGAGCGATTCGATATTGTGGCCAAGATGCCGGAGGGAGCTCAGAAGGAAGACGCTCCAAAAATGTTGCAGGTGCTGCTGGAAGAACGGTTCAAGCTTACAGTTCATCGCGACACGCAGGAGCACCCGGTGCTTGCACTGGTGGTTGGCAAGGGAGGGCCAAAGCTGAAGGAATCGACTGCGGCTCCCGAACCGATCGACGAGAACGCTCCGTTGAAGCCCGGCGAGTTCAAGATGGACGGGCCGGATGGGCCAATCCGCGTGACCAGAAATAGCGATGGCTCAACGACGATGAATATGGGCGCGAAAGGCATCATCACGCAGAAGATCGACATGCAGACGCAGATGGTGCACATGGAATCGAACATGGTGACGATGGCTGGGTTCGCCGACCAGTTGACTAACCTGCTGCAAATGGGTGGCGGAGGCGGGCGGCAGGTTGTGGACATGACGGAGCTCAAGGGCAACTACCAGGTGGCCGTGGACGTTTCTCTTGCGGATCTTATGGCGATGGCGCGAGAAAAAGCGCGCGAGTTGGGCATGAATTTACCGGCGGCTCCGGCGGGTAGCGGGACTGCGAACAACTTGCCGGCCTCGGCAGTGTCGGACCCAATTGGAGGCTCGAGTGTATTTACATCGGTGGAGAAACTCGGGCTGAAGCTGGACCAGCGCAAGGCGAAGGTCGAGCAGGTGGTGATCGACAGCGTGGAGAAGACGCCTACGGAGAACTGAGGGTCGTGACGGGGGCGTTATACCAGAACATCAGAAGATATTGCCGAGTTTGGCGAAAGAGTCTAGCTCGATGAGGTGCTGGCCGGGAGGGGCGGCGTCGACGGTGGCGTGTTCGAGGATCCAGGTGTCTTTGTGGAAGAGGAAGACGGCGTGGAGGCCGGCGGCGAGGGCGGGGTTGATGTCGCTTTTGGGGCTGTTGCCGATCATCCAACTGGTGTGGGGCGTTAGCTCGTGGCGGGTGATAACCTGGCTGTAGGTGGGTGGGTCTTTTTCAGCAACGATTTCGACTGCGGAAAAGTGAGAGGCGAGGCCGGAGCGGGCCAGCTTGTCGGCCTGCTCGGCGCGATTGCCCTTGGTCATGAGGATGAGGTGATGGCGGGAGCCCAGCTCGGTAAGGGTTTCAGCGACGCCCGGGAGAAGCTCGATTTCCTGCTCCGAGATTGAACGGGCGAAGCTGCGGATGCGCTCGCGTTTTTCTTCAGTGACGGGGTGGGGGCTGAGGCGCTCGAAACAGGTGACGAGCGAGCGGGTGAAGCTGGTGAGGCCGTAGCCGTGCGAGAGGATGGTTTCGCGCTCGACGGCGTTGAGGGTCTGGCGGACTTCGGCGGGCGAGTACTCGTGGTGATTGAGATAGCTGATGAAGGCGGCGATGGCGCGCTCGAAGTAGATGTTGTTTTCCCAGAGGGTGTCGTCGGCGTCGATGAGTAGAGTTTGACCGGGGGGAAAGTCGGGCATGGATTAATCGTACTAGTTCCTAGTTCCTAGTTCCTAGCTTCCAGCTTCTAGCCTTTGGCTTTTCCTTACCTGGGGGAGATGTTGGTGTGCTGCGGGGAAAAGAATAAAGAGCCATAGAAGCTATGGATCGGTGGAGCTTTCCCAGGTTAAGCGCAAAAAAATACGCGCCGAGAGACACTCGGCCGACGACTCCTCGCGATCATTGTTCCAGTGAGACACAGGAGTGGTATTCTGGCACGTCGACTTATAGGAACGAGGAGGATGATTTGAGAAAAAGCATCATATTGGCGATCGGGGGATTAACGCTTTTGGCGGGGTGCGGAAACCAGGGGGACAAGGCTTCCAACATTCCCATTAAGCCCAAATGGCAGGGGGCTCCCTACCATATCGCGTTTGACACGCAGGCATCAAAACCAAACCCGGCGGGCGTCACCATTCCGGCCATCAAGTACACGGCGAATCCTGACGCGCTGGAGAAAAGAGCCAGCCTGGTGGTGAAATTCGACACTTCGGGGGCTACGAAACAGGGACCGATGATGAACCAGATGATTATGGCACCGGTCGATATCTCTGGCGCGGAAGGCTCCCTTCCCGCGGACTACATGGATGAGGCAGATAAGGGACTGTCGAGGTTTCTCGGGGCTTACTGCATTAAGGGGAAAATAAAGATATCCGTGGCGCTTGCCCGCTCGTCGCTCTCCAGCCAGGCCGGAGATGCCGAAGTAGACGCGAAGCGCCTCTCAGACTGGCTACCGATCGAAATTGTGTTCAAGAACCCCCATCCGACCTGCTAGCTCTGCACCGCTGACGGGGTGATCCATATGCGCGAGCTGCTTACTGGCGCGCAGGTTTTACCCCATCGCGGCCAGCGCCGCGTTGGCAAACTGGCTGATTTATCAAACCGGACATCTGCACTTGCCAAGAACACTGCCGGATAGACGACCACTCACCCAGAATCCGAATCCGATGATTCACGGGTTCTCCCTCTTGCCGCGATTGAACTGCGGCAAGAAGGGAGCTCGCTTTTGGGGTGGCTGGGGATCGCCTGAAGAAGGATCGTCCACTCACTCCGTCGGGGCTATGACCAGAATTCGTCCCAGGAGTAGAGATCGTAAACGCGCTCGGTCCCCGATGCAATCTGTCCTTCCTTTTGAGCTTGAAGACAATGCAGCACTCAACATCCAGCAGTTTGCCGCCCGCCTCGCGGAGTTGCGATGAATGACGACCACGCTGCTATCGTCACTCTCGGCCACGCTCTGCAACACGGCCTTGAAGGTTCCGCCCGTTTCACCGGCATACCGGCCGAATTAGGCGAATGTCGCAACGCGGCCATGCGGTCTCCAGTGATTTCAAATTGAGGCTGTGAGGATCTGGTCTGCTTCCTTCACAGCCAGCACGCTTTCCTTTGGATCGATTACTCCCAGGTCCTTCACGATCTTGAAGACGCCGCTTTTGGCCTGGGCAATGTACATGTGCATGCGAACGTGATGCTGACCGGGCACCACTTCGGCGGGACCACCCGGCCCTTCGGCGATTTTTGCGTGGTCGAGCGCCTTGATTACTTCTTCCTGATTGAGCGAGCCTGCCTCTTTCACGGCCGCTGCCCAAAGTCTGAGACCCCGGTACAGGCCCGTGCACGCACCGCCAGCGGTGAACCTGGCGTTGCCTGGGAAAAGATTGTCGTATTCATTAAGCAGTCCCTGACTGAATGGATCGCTGATGGTTTGGTAGTAGTCGAGGCAACTGTACATACCTTCAAGGTGTGCAGCCGGGAGCAGATTCAGGAAGTTCTCGTCCATGTACGTGCAGACCAGATGTCCGCCGCGCTTGGCGAAGCCGGAGTTGTGAAGCTGCTCGAGGAATGGCACGACCCCGGGAGGAACGATAGTGTTGAATACGACCTCGGCGCCGGTGGACATGATCTTGTCGACGGTCGCGCGATAGTCGGCGTGGTCGAGGGGGAAGTACTCCTCTCCGACTATCTTGCCACCGTTTGCCGTGACCAGTTCACGGAGCTTCCTGTTCATCGTGTGCGGCCAGATATAGTCCGCTGAGGGCAAGTAGAATTTCTTCGCTCCCGTCTTCCGCATCAGCCAGGGAATAAGAGGTTCAACCTGCTGCGCCGGGACCGGTCCGGTACAGAAGATGAGCGGGTGACATTCCTGTCCTTCGTACTGCTCGGGGTAGATGTAGAGAGTCTTGCCTTGTTCAACAGCCGGCCCCTTGATAGCCTGCCGCGTGGAGCTGTAGATGCCGCCGAGGATCACATCGACGTGATCCTGCTGGACGAGCTTTGTTGCTTTGGCTGCTGCGACGCTGTCTGTGGTTGCACCGTCCTCCAGGCAGAGCTCTAAGTGGCGCCCCAAAAGTCCACCCTTTGCATTGATATCGTTGATTATCATTCTGGCCACGTTTGCGTTGGCGATACCTGCGAACGAGAGGGCACCGGTCTGCTCCGCGATTACCCCCACCTTGATCGATTGACGAACTGAGTTTGATTGATTCATGACATTCTCTCCTCGAAAATCTGGTTAGTGGTAAGTCGGTGCGACGTTGTTGAAGGCTGCGTAACCGCACCGGCTTGGTTTCGCGCTTTGCGAATGAACTTTCTGCTTGACCACCATCGGTATAAGGTGATCGATTGAGTACCAGTAATACTCAAGCCTCTCGGGCCGCGCATCGGGAGAATTCCCTATTTTTGCCAAACCGCTTCGTTTAGGTGAATTTGTCGCCACCCTGGCCCTGGCGCAGGACAACGCGTTCGGCCAGCCACTGGAGTCACAGCTTCGGTCGTGCCTGCTCGCCTCGTGGATATGCGAGGCGGCGGAATTCGACAAGGAAGTACGCGACACCGTCTATTGGGTTGCGCTGCTGCGCTATGTGGGCTGCACCGGGCACGCCCATGAGGTGGCAACCGTCTTCGGCGACGAGATTGCCATCCGCGCCCAGACGCTGGTACATGACGCTGCGAATCCCGCAGAGGTGATGCACGACGTGGTGGCCTTTGCGACGGCCGGCCGTTCAAAGGAAGAGTCCGAGCAGATTGTGCGGATGATCCAGCAGACCGCTCACGACTGGGCGGTGCACAACTTCAAATCCGGATGCGAAGTGGCGGACATGCTCGCGCAACGGCTCGACTTTGGCCCTGGCGTTCGCGATGCGTTGCGCTTCACGTTCGAGCGGTGGAACGGCAATGGCTTTCCTGCACACGCGAGCGGCCAGGCGATCCCGCTGGCAATGCGCGTGGTGCACCTCAGTCAGGACATGGAGGCGATTGGCCGCTTGTTTTCGCCGTCCAAGGCAATCGACGCCGCCAGTGATCGTCGCGACCGGACATACGACCCGGCACTCGTCGATGTGTTCGTGGCGCATGGATCCGGCTGGTTCGACAGACTCGGCAAGATGGAGCCATGGGATGCAGTGCTCGACCTAGAGCCGGAACCACGACGCCTGCTGGACGGGGAAGCTCTCGACAACGCTCTCACGGTGGCGGCGGACTTTATCGACCTGAAATCGCCTTACATGGGTGGGCACAGCCGGCGATGCGCGCAGTTGAGCGCCGACGCCGCCCGAGTGCTCGGGCTGACCGAGGATGACGTGACCACAGTCCGCAGGGCAGCGCTGGTACACGACTTCGGCACGACCGGGATTTCGAACTCGATCCTGGACAAGCGTAGTCCGCTTACGCGTGCGGAGTTCGATCGCGTGGAGCTTCACCCGATGCTGACCGAGCAGATGCTGCGCCGCTCGGCGGCGCTGGCGGCACTGAACCCGATCGCGTCTGCGCACCACGAGAAATGTGACGGGTCAGGCTACCACAGGCGTGTGCACGCCGAGTCCGCCGATCCAGGAGTGTGCGTGCTCGCCGCTACGGAAATCTACGTGGGCCTGACAACCGAGCGGGCTGACCGTGCGCGTTTCTCCGCGGAGTACGCCGCGGCCGAAGTGCGCAGGCTCGCCGCGCAAGGCGTGCTTGACCTTCGCGCGGCGAACGCTGTGCTCGCGGCTGCGGGTCACGGTGACACAAAAGTATCCGCGGCCAGCCAGCCGAAGAATCCGGGCGGGCTGTCTCATCGCGAAGTGGATGTGCTGCGCCTCGCGGCGAGGGGACTGACAACGCAGGAGATTGCCAACCGGTTGTTCATCTCGCCTAAGACCGCCGATCACCACATCCAACACATCTACAACAAGATCAGCGTATCGACGCGGGCCGCCGCCGCTCTATGGGCTATACAGCATGCTGTCGTTCAGTAGGCGCGGACATTGAATTCCAGTTTCCAGTCTCGAGCTTTTCATTACTGGGGATTCTGGTGTGCGGCGGGGGAAAGAATAAAGAACCATAAAAAGCTGTAGATAGGTGGGGCTATTCCAGATTAGGCACGGTGAAGCTGTGCGAACCTGGGGCACCCGGTTCTGTGGGGCAGCCGGGTTTTAACTTAGTGGTGGAAGCGGGAGATCAGGTAGAAGATCGCGGACAAGACCAGGCTGACGAGAATCGATGTGCCAATGGGGATGAAGACAGATACGTTCTTGCCCCGGTAAGCGAAGTCGCCGGGTAGTCGGCCGAGCGGGAGACCGAAGCGCCCTGCAAGCAAGAGCAGAGCGCCGATGAGGACGATCAGGAGTCCTAGCCCGAGGAGTGCTTTTCCAAGTTCGATCATCTGCGGTTACACGCCGAGTTCCTGACGAATGGCGGCGGCGATGGCTTCGGCGTGGTAGCGCATTGCGGGTTCGGATTCGGCTTCGATCATGACTCTTGCTAACGCTTCGGTGCCGCTGTAGCGGATGACGACGCGGCCGGTGTCTTTCAATTCTTCTTCGGCGGCGCGGATGGCGGTGACGACAGCAGGGATTGAATTGAGCGGCTTTTTCTCGCGGACTTTTACGTTGATGATGACCTGGGGGAAGACTTTGAGGTCAGCGGTGAGTTCGTCGATGGATTTGCCGGTGCGGGCGATGAGGTCGAGAACTACGAGCGCGGTAAGCAGGCCGTCACCGGTGGTGGCAAGATGGGGCAGGAGGATGTGGCCGGACTGCTCGCCGCCGAGGGCGGAGTTTTGCTTGAGCATTTCCTCAAGGACGTAGCGGTCGCCTACAGGGGCGCGGAACATGCGGATGCCGGAACGCTTGAGAGCTGCTTCAAGGCCCATGTTGGACATGGTGGTGGCGACGACCAGATCGCCGGTGAGGAGGCCGCGGGCTTTGAGGTCGCGTGCGGCCATGAGCAGGATGGCGTCACCATTGATGACGTTGTTGTTGGCACCGGCAAGCATGCAGCGGTCGGCGTCGCCGTCGAAGGTGAGGCCCAGGCTTGCGCCGCGTGCCTGGACTTCTTTCGCGACATAGTTGGGATGGAGAGCGCCGCAGTTGGCGTTGATGTTGCGGCCGTCGGGGAGGATGTTGAGAAGGGTCATGCCAGCACCGGCGTTAAGTCGGCGGAAGAGTGAAGGGGCAATGGCGGCGGATGCTCCATTGGCGCAGTCGGCGACGATGCTAAGGCCGGAGAGAGAGAGGCCAGGCACGGAGTCGATGAGGAACTGAATGTAGTCGGCCTGGTAGGCGGAGTTGTCTTCGACGGGCGGAAGGCTGGCAGGATTGGGTGCTGCGATTTTGGAAGCGTGGTGGAGGATCTCGTCTTCCATTGCGAGTTCGAGCAAGTCCGGGAGCTTGAAGCCGTCGCCGCCGAAGAGCTTGATGCCGTTGTCCTGCCATGGATTGTGCGAGGCGGAGATGACGACTCCGGCCTGGAAGCCGTGCGTGCGGGCGAGAAAGGCGACGGCCGGAGTGGGCACAATGCCGGCGGATTCAACGTGCACGCCGGCGGAGCGAAGGCCGGCGGCGAGGGTGGCGGCGATCCAGGGGCTGGACTCGCGGGTATCGCGGCCGAGGATGACTTTGGGCGATGGCAACAATTTGCGCAGCGAGTGGGCGAGGGCGAGGCCAGTGGCGAAGATGGTGATGGGGTCGAGAGGAGATTCGCCGGCGGCGGCGCGTATGCCGTCGGTGCCGAAGAGCTTGCGGGTGGGTTCGGTCATGGTTTCAGTTCTTTATCTTAGTAGTCTTGATTTTAGTCGCTGGGGCGGGTTTGTTGGGAGCTGTGGATTCGACGCGGCTGGTGAAGGAGCCATCGGCGAGGCGGGTGGTGAGTTGTTCGCCGGAGGTTAGCTGGGTTGTGGAGCGGATCAGGGTGCCTTCGGAGCTTAGGACGAGGGCGTAACCGCGGTCGAGGACGGCAAGGGGCGAGAGCGAGTTGAGGCGGGCTTCGAGGGTGCCGATGCGGATAGCGGCGCGCTGCAATGTGCGTTCGATGGAACGGTCGAGGCGGGCGCGAAAATCGGCGAGGTGCTCGCGGGCATGAAGGACGCTTCTGCGGGGATCGTGGTGCAGAAAAGCGGCGGCAAGGTTTGCGACGCGGGACTGGCGTTCGCGTAGTTGTGCGGTGACGGCGGCCTCAAGCCGGAAGGAGAAGTCGTCGAGGCGCTGGGCTGCGCGGTACAGGAGCGTGGAGATGCGCGACTCGGTGCGGTCGAGGGACAGGCGAGTAAGGCGTTCGCGGATCTGCATCAAGTGGAAGCGCGCGGCACGGTCGAGGCGGTGGGATTGCGTGGCGAGATGCTCGGTGATTTTGTGCTGCGCCTCAGTGATGAGCTCGGCGGCGGCTGAGGGAGTGGGTGCGCGGAGGTCGGAGGCGAAGTCGGCGATGGTGAAGTCGGTTTCGTGGCCGATGGCGGAGACGACGGGGAGCTGAGAGGTGACGATGGCGCGGGCTACGCGTTCGGAGTTGAAGGCGGCGAGGTCTTCGAGAGAGCCACCGCCGCGGGCGAGGACGATGAGGTCGACAAGGCCAGAACCTGCGATGGTTGCCGCGTTGAGCTCGGCCAGCGCGGATTCGATTTCGGCTGGGGCTGACTCGCCCTGTACGGAGACGGGGTAGAGCAGGACGCTGAGGCCGGAGTGGCGGCGGGCGACGATGTTGAGGAAGTCGCGGATGACGGCGCCCGAAGGTGAAGTGACGATGCCGACGGTGCGGGGAAAGGCGGGGAGAGGGCGCTTGCGCGCTGCGTCGAAGAGGCCTTCTGCTTTGAGGCGCTCCTTGAGCTGCTCGAAGGCGAGCTGGAGGGATCCGGCGCCGACCGGCTCCATGGTTTCTGCGACAAGCTGCATTTGTCCGCGCTGCTCGTAGACGCTGACGCGGCCGCGGACCAGGACATGGAGGCCGTCTTCCGGGCGGAAACGGAGGAGCATGGCCTGGCGGCGGAAGAGGACAATGGGGAGCTGGGCGTCGGCGTCCTTGAGAGTGAAGTAAACGTGGCCGGAGGGAGCGGGCCGATAGTTGGAGATTTCGCCTTCGACCCAGACGTCGCCGTACATCTGCTCGACGAGTTCGCGGACCTGGCCGACGAGTTCATGGACCGGCCAGATGCGGCGGGAGGGGTGCGGGTCGTCGAAAGTGAGGTCGAGTTGCGGCGCGATTGGGTCTCGGGGAACCATTCTGTTTGAAGTGTAATTGGTGGGTATTGGGGGAGTGGCGTGAATTCCCAGCCGTCCATTGGAGAAAGGGATGAGGCTGGAGAACTGAGGTAAGAGGAATCCCATCCTAGCCACAAAAACGTGGCGAGGATGGGGTACCGGCCTTGGGCCACCGAGCTGCTTTTTAGCTTTGCCAGGTCTCAAATATCAGGCGGACGAGACCGGGAGCGCCCGACAATTGGTGACGGTCCCGGATTGAAAACAAATGGGCCCTCGCCGGGGGAAGACCCACTTGGCTGTTTTGGTTGCGGCGCGCTACTGCACTGTCAGGGTTACTGCGGTGGTCTTGGTGGTGGCTCCGGACGTGCCCGTTACAGTGACCGTATAAGTGCCGGACGAGGTGCCTGGGTTGGAATTGTTGCCTCCGCCGCCACCTCCTCCTCCGCAGCCGATTGCAACGCCGGACACGAAGAGCACCAAGAGTCCGACCATGGCGAGCCAGTTACGGCGCCGTCTGGGTACACCGAAGAAGAAGAGCAGCGCGAGCACCGCTCCACCGGTGGATGGCCAGAAGAGCTTGAGAGGCTTGTTGAAGGCGGTTGCGGCAGTAGTGCCGACGGACAGTGTTGAGGTTACGGCGGTGGTGCCGGAGATGGTGACGGAAGGCGATGAGAGGGCACACGTTGCCGGATCGCTTGCGGCCGTTGGGGTGATGGCACAAGTGAGGTTCACGGTTCCGGTAAATCCACCTGACGGGGTAACGGAAATCGTGGATGTGTTGCCGGTGGTTGCACCTTTCGTAACGGTGATGTTGCCGCTGTTGCCGATGGCGTAGGAGGCTGAGGTTGATGTTACGGTAACGCTCACGACGGTCGTCTGCGTGATGGTACCCGATGTACCGGTGACCGTAATCGCATAAGCTCCGGCGGTGGTGGAGGCAGTGCTATTCGCGGTGAGTGTTGCCGTTTGCGCCGACGCGCTGCTGATTGTTACCGAAGACGGAATGTTGCACGTCACCGGACTGGTGGCTCCCGTGGGGATGGTGGTGACTGTGCAACTGAGGGTGACTGCGCCGGTGAATCCGTAGGTCGGCGTCGCGGTGATGGTGGAAGTGTTGCCGGAGGTTGCCGCCTGGAGCATGGTGATACTGCCGCTGTTGGCCAGAGTGAAGCCTGGTACGCTGACGGCGACGGTGACGGGCGTGGTTTGAGTGATGCTGCCCGAAGTGCCGGTGACCGTGACGACGTATGTGCCGCCGGTCGTGGTCGCGGTTGAATTAACAGTGAGATTCGCGGTTCCCGCTGAAACACCGGAGATGGTGAGGGGCGTCGGGATGCTGCATGTAACGGGGCTCGTGGCTCCAGCCGGGGCGGTTGTTACCGCGCAGCTTAGAGCAACTGGACCGGTGAAGCCATTCGTCGGCGTTACGGTAATCGTGGAGGTGTTTCCGGTGGTCGCTCCGGCACTGATTGTGATGTTGCCGCTGTTGGCAATTGTGAAGCCAGGTGTGCCGCTGGTTGTGCCGGTGACTGCAGCGGTCATTCCCAGCGTGTGTATGTATAGGCCGGTTGTGTCCTTGCCAGTGACGAGTACGTTGTAGTTTCCGGTGGTGGCGCCGGATGGGGCGTTCACGGTGAACGTTGCAGTGGTGCTGCCGCCGCTGGTAAGGGTGGCGGAGGCGGGAACGGTACAGGTGATGCCTGTGGCCGCCGCGCAGGTGAGATTCACCGTGCCGCTAAAGCCGTTGACCGAAGCCAGATTGATTGTGGTTGTGCCGTTGCTGCCCGCGGTGACCGGAACGATGGTGGTGTTGGGTATTAGCGTGAAGTCAGAGAGCGGGTTGGAGATGGCCGTGCTCAGGACAACCGCGGACGGATTGTAGACGGTGTCGCCAGAGTACTGGACGGTGATGTAGTTCGCACCCTGGATCAGAGTTTGGCTGCTCAGCGCTACTGAGAAATTAGACACATTGCCGCTGCTCGACTTAAAGGAGGCCGAGGTGGGGATGTTCCCGGACGAATAAATATAAACACCGCCCGTGGGGGCTGTGGTGCCGCTCCCGGTAACCTGGCCGGAGATTGTCACGGTTGAATTGGGCGAGATGCTGCCGGTCATGGTTGCGGTGGTAGTGGACGATTTGAGGCCGCTGGAATTTACGTTCTGGATGGTGATTGAGCCAGTCACCCCTGTGACCGCGGTGTAATTTGCATCTCCGCTATAGGAAAATGTGATGTTGTAGGTTCCGTTCACTGTGCCGGCCGGAACAGTGTAGGTGGCCACGCCCGCGACAGCGCTGTTGCTTGGATCTACCGACGGGCCGAGTGTCGCCGTTCCGGAGAGCCCGGATAGTGAACTGCTCAAGGTGACGGTGCCCGAAGGTGCAGCCACCGGAACGGGATAGTTAGCCGTCGATGTCGAGGCGGAAGATTGGGCATTATTCTCAACGATGAACGTAAGCACCGTTGGCTGGCCCGTGCCGTTCTGCGGGTTTTGAGAAATGTTGTAAGTCGAATAACTGTACAAAATCACCGGACTATCCTTCACAACAGTAAAGGTGATTGGCGAGGTCGCCGGCGCGGCATTGTAGCTCTTGTCTCCGGCATAGGTGGCCGTCACCGAGTGCGAGCCGACGGTGAATGGCGCATTGTATTCGGCATCGCCTTCGGCGTTGATGAGCGCCGTGTTGAGTGCCGCTCCGTTATCTGTAAAGTTAACGGTTCCGGTGGGAATCGTGAAGTTGACCGAAGAACAGCCTGTGCCGCTGATCACGCAAGTCTGCAGTGCAGAAGCCTGCGAGCTGGGAGCCACCAGGGCGCTCAGCATCAACTGCGTGCCGTAATCTACCGAAGTCCCGGGGCCACTGCTGGAGGTGTAGTGCGTACCCGCTGAAAAAATGTTGAAGTCGATGGCGCTGGCTTCAGGGGCGACGGTAATCTGCGTTTTGCCGGAGGTGCTTGGGCCGTTGGTGGAATCGCCGCCGTACCGGCCCCAAATGTTGTATGTGCCGCCGGGCAGCGTGCTGGTGCTTCCCGAATAAGAACCGCTGCTGAGCGTAAAGACCTTCTGCCCCTGCTGGGCCTGCTCGGTGCTGTCGGTCATGAGAGCAACGTCGCCGGTTGGCGTGCCGGTACCAGTGGTCACGGTTCCGTTGATGGTGACTGCGGCTCCGTGGGTGAAGCTGGTTGTGGAGGGCGTCATGGTGGTGGATGTAGTGGCAAGATGCACGTTGCCCCAATTGGTGACCATGACATTGGCGTCGACGGTGCCCAGGCCGGTGGCGAGGTTGTAGCCGGCAGTAGCCTTGTATTCGGGTGTTGTGCCGGTTCCGATCTGGCCTTCCGTCACCGTGCCAAGATTTGGATCGGTCACTGTAATTGGGTTGGTAACAGCGATGCAGTTAGGCGACAAGGTGGGCAAGAACTCGCATGGCACGGAGTTGGTGCCGTTGGTCACGTCGTGGAATGCTGTAGGGAACTGCGCCTTCATGGGATACAGGATGGTGTTTGCCTGGCCCTGGCGTCCGTACTTCTGGTTGACCAGCGCCATGATGCCCGCAAACGCAGGCGTCGAAGCAGACGTGCCGCCTACGCCGAAGATCTGCACAATGCCGCTGGTTACCGGCTGGCAATCGCCGTCGGTGGCGCAGATGGGGTAGTAGCTTTTGTTGCTTCCATTGGCGGCAAAGAGGGAGACGTCGGGCAGGTCGCGCACTCCGTCGCCGGGCACGCCGAGCGCGGTTGCCGCGGATTGCCACGAGGGCTTGGGGTATCCGGAGACGGTAGTCGTGCAGAGGCCAGTGGTGCTGTAGCTGTTGCCGCTGCAGATGGCGGCGTTGCTGGCCCCACCGCCGCCGCCGGCGATGCTGGTGGACTGATTGCCGCTGCTGACATAAGCGCTGTAAATGTTGAGTCCGAACTGGCTGTTGTTCCAGGGCTGTTCGGGGATGGGGGCTTTCGCTGCATTGATTGAAACCGCAGGCGTGGTGTTACTGGCGGTGGTGCTCCAATAGTTTGCGCTGCTGGCGCCGCCGGTCGCGTAGTCGCTGTAATAGAAGTCGGTTCCGCCGACGGCGATATTGTAGGGCGTGGAGGCGAAGCCGTTGACGGCCTGGCCGCCGGTTGCAAAGTACTGCGCATTGTCGTTGTCGCATCCCGCCGAGCCGGCGTCGCCAGAAGAAACCACCACCGTGATGCCCTGCGCTGCGGCCTGTTCCCACAGTTTGCTCAGTTGGGGATTCTCAGAGCCGAGGCTCTTTTCGCAGTTGCCGAAGCTCACGCTCATGATGGGGGCGATGTTGCCGTAGACGGCGCGCTCGGCAGCGAGGACGAGGCCGCTTGAAAGCGCCGTGTCGGCTCCGATTACCAGGTCGACTGTGGCGCCAGGGGCTGTCGCTCCGGCCCACTCTACGTCGAGGTAGGCTTCGACCGATGCGTAGTTGGGACCATCGAAGTTGTTGATTCCGTCAACGCCCGGATCATCGCCTTCAATGATTACTTGGGGCGGATTGGCCGGCAGGCCGAAGAGCGTGCGGAACTGATTCACGAGATCGATGTTGATATTGGATTCGTTGATGATGGCGATGGTTTGGCCTGCGCCGTTGGTGCCAGTGGTGTAGAGCGGGTTCAGGTCGTACTGGACGGCATAGTCGCCGGGAGAGAGAACGAAATTTTCAGTGGCTACGGTGCCGCCGCCTATGGTCCACTGTGGCGTGGCCTTGCCTGTGCTGGGATCGTAGCTGGCCTTGCCCAGCGCCTTGGCGTAGCTCTTGAGCGGGAAGTTGTTGAGCGACATGAAGCCGCTGACGACAGATGAGAGCGCCGCAGGAATCTGCGGATCGCTGGCATTGGCGAAATGGGTTTCGCCATTCAAATCATATTTATGGATCTGGGTGTGGAATGCGGTGCGCAACTGGGCGACGTTGCCTGTGATCTCGATGGTCTGCTTGCCGGGATTTACCTTGGTGACGTTGAAGCCGTGGCCGGTAAGCCAGGTCTCGACGGTTGCGATGTCCTGGTCGGAAGGGCCGAACTGGGCGCCGAACTGATCGGGCGTGAGCCACTTGTGGTAATTGGGCGAGGTGGGATTGTGCATGTCGCCGATGAGCTGCTTGAGGGCGGCTTCCTGGCTGTCACTGCGCTTGAGAACCAGGTGCACGCGCCCAACCTGCATGCTGTCAGGCGCGGCTCCGCGATCGTTTCTGGCGTTGGCCAGCGGGTGCACAGTGCCCTTGAGCGTTACAAGCTGGGATTCGTCTATGGGGTTGACGATTCGAATGGCGGGGGTGGCGTTCTGTGCAGTGAGTGCAGCGGAACATAGCAGTACACCGGCCAGTGCACAGAAGGGAAACGTACGCAGATTTGCCATGTTGGTATTGTTGGACCTTTCTTTGGAGACAACCCACCAGAAGCAGAAAAGTTGTCGTCACAAGCGAAAAAACTCCGATAAGAAGGTAGCATGACCGCATTGCACTGTCGATCTAAATGCCACAGCCATCATATCCTGACGTTGCGCATTGAGATGGAGTTGCAGCTCCGCGGCTTACAACGCCCATGAAAGATTCTTGCGTGGGAACGTTTCTGCGGTGTTAAGAAACGGCCCCAAGGTTGTGGGTGCATTTTGCACGACTTGAAAAACTAAAAATGAGAAACGTCTGAGGGACCTTGTGGAAGAAAGGACGGCTGTCAACTGAACCAGGGAGAACAGCTACGTATCTTGGACGTAAATGAGCAGAGAAGGTTGACGGGGGAAGTCCATTGAAACGCGAACGCCGAGCCTTGGTAAAGGAAGGCGGCGGAGGGTGGCGGCGGGACGGAAAAAGCGTTCCTCCGGGGCTGAAGCCCTCGTTAATTTGCTGCTATTATGCGGGGGTTGAAACCCCCGCCTCCCTCCGGATCGAGTTTTTCCGAAGCTCGGAATGTCCACCCTACTTCCTTCCAGCCTTAATTGATGGGCTGAAGCCTGTACCCTTCACTGGGGGCCGTTGTCCGCTAATCAAGCCCGCACTTTTTACCCAGAGTCTGGCTATCAAAAAGGAAGTTTGAAGCAGCGGTCGGGGAGAGCTTGCAGAGTGAGGATCTGGTATTGGAAACGCGTCTGAATGTGCGCGAATTCGGCAAAACTGATATTGCAATAGACAATTGATTTCTTATCGTATATTATTCGCTTTCCGAGGTACGTTCTGTAAGCTGGTCCCATTCTATGCGCGCATCGCTTTTCATTACATGCTATAACGACACGCTCTTTCCTGAGACAGGGCGCGCGGTGGTCAAACTGCTGGAAAGACTGGGCGTAGAACTCGACTTTCATCCACAGCAAACCTGCTGCGGCCAGATGCATGCCAATACAGGATTCCGCGGAGAAGCCTTTTGCCAGGCCAAGCGATTTGTCCGGCTATATCAGGACACAGAGAACATCGTCATCCCTTCTTCGTCGTGCGTGGCCATGATTCGCGATCAATATCCTTTGCTGTTTGAGGAACTGGGCAACGAGGAGCTGCGGAAGCAGTTCGCGGCCTTGCTGCCTCGCATCTACGAACTAAGCGAGTTTCTTGTCGACAAGCTGAAGGTGGAGGATGTGGGCGCGTATTTCCCGCACACAGTGACCTATCACGCCAGTTGCCATGGATTGCGTGCGCTGCATCTGGGCGAGCGGCCGTGGCTGCTGATGAACAAGGTCCGCGGGCTGGAACAGGTTCCATTGCCGAATCTTGACCGCTGTTGCGGCTTTGGAGGGACCTTCTCTGTCAAGAATGCAGAGGTCTCATCCGCCATGATGGCTGTGAAGCTGCAGGACATAGTGTCCACGGGAGCGGAGTTCTGCACCGCTCTGGACAATAGTTGCCTTATGCACCTGGGCGGGGCCATGCACAGACAATATGCGGGGATAAAGACGATTCATCTAGCGGAGATTCTGGCCAGCACTGAAGTGGCTCCGGCGGAGGCGCTGGCATGAGCCACGTGGGCAACCATCCCGTGCTCGATCCGGCGCTGGCGCCGCCCTTTTCGCAGGCAGTGTTGCCGGTGTTGCGCAATCCGCAACTGAGAAAAAACGTGGCCCACGCGATCGACGTGATTCAGGCCAAGCGCGGACGGCTGGTGGCCGAGAAGACCGACTGGCAGGAGCTGCGTTCGGCTGGAGCCGCCATCCGTGAACATGTTCTGGAAAATCTGGGTGCCTACCTCGAACAGTTTGAAGAGCGATGCACAGCCGCCGGAGGCACGGTTCACTGGGCTGGGGATGCTGCCGAGGCACGCCAGATTATTCTCGATATTCTGCACGAGGAAAAGGCGTCAGGGGTCATCAAGATCAAGACGATGACTTCGGCGGAGATTCAGCTGAATCCGTTTCTTGAGGCTGCGGGTATTCGCACATACGAGACGGATCTTGCGGAGATTATTCTTCAACTCGGCGATGAAGAACCGTCACATATTGTCGTACCTGCGCTGCACGTGAATCGCAGCCAGGTGCGGGAGATTTTTGCACGGCGCATGGGGCTAAAGGAGCTCTCCGACGATCCACATGCACTGACGGCCGCGGCGCGACATTATCTTCGCCAGAAGTTTCTGAACATTCCTACGGCCATCAGCGGAGCTAACTTCCTGGTGGCCGAGACCGGGGCTGTGGCGGTGGTGGAGTCGGAGGGCAACGGCCGCATGTGCCTTACCCTGCCGCGCACCATGATTACTCTGGCGGGCATTGAGAAGGTGCTGCCGCGGTTCCAGGATCTCGAGGTGATGCTGCAGGTGCTGGCCCGCTCGGCAACTGGCGAGCGCATGAGTCCGTACACTTCGCTCTGGACGGGAGTTACACCGGGGGACGGACCGCAACGGTTCCATGTGGTTCTGCTGGACAACGGGCGCTCAGGAATATTGGCGAAGAAGACCGAGCGGCAGACGCTGCGGTGCATTCGCTGCGCGGCCTGCATGAATAGCTGCCCGGTTTATCGGCAGACGGGCGGGCACGCATACGGCTCGGTTTATCCCGGCCCGATCGGCGCAATTCTCACTCCGCAACTGATGCAGATGCATCATGCGCAGTCGCTGCCTTATGCCTCTTCGCTTTGCGGAGCATGCTACGAGGTTTGCCCGGTCAAGATCAATATTCCCGAGGTGCTGCTAGAGTTGCGTTCGCAGGTTGTTAACCAGGAGCGGCGGCAAACCGTCCGGTTCTTTGACCCGATGTACCTGGGCTTACGTATCTCCAATCTTATTTTTTCGAGGGCGTGGCTTTTCCATGCGGCCCAGTACTTCGGCCGCATCGGACTGAAGCTTTTCACGCGCAAGGACGGATGGATTCACTCCCTGCCGAGTGTCGGCGGCAAATGGACCGAGACACGGGATTTACGCGGTCTTCCGAAACAGACGTTTCACGGCTGGTGGGCGACGCGGCAAAAGGAGGCACAATGAGCGTGCCTGTTTCAGCACGGCAAAAGATTCTTAACCGAATCCACTGGGCTACGGTCTTTGTTGCCAAAGGCCCCGGCGAACTTGAGGGCGCCTATGCAGCCTTGCCGCGGAGCTATATTCGCGCAGGCTGGTTGAGCAGCGAAGACCGCATCGCTTTGATGATTGAACGGCTGCGCGAATATGACGCAGAGGTGGTTGAGTGCGCGCCTGACGAGGTTCCGGCAACGATTGCCGCACAACTGGAGTCGAGCGGCAAGCGTCGGTTCGTTGCTCCTACCGGATTGCCCGCCGCTTGGCTGGCTTATGGGTTTGACTGGAAGATGGACCGCGACTTGACTTCCGTAGAGATTGAGCAGGCCGAGGGGGTTGTTACCGCTGCTTTTTGCGGGATCGCCGATTCGGGAACGATCGTGCTGCACCACTCCAGTACGGAGGGACGCAGGGTGTTGACGCTGCTGCCCGACTGGCATCTTTGCATTTTGCGGGCCAGCCAGGTGGTAGAGACATTGCCGGAGTACTTTGGGCGCTGCGAGCAGGCGCCGGGACTCGCCACTTATATTTCAGGACCCAGCGCCACGGCAGACATTGAAATGACACGGATAAAGGGTGTCCACGGACCACGTTTTTTGCATGTGATCCTGGTTCATGATCAGGGTGTGTGACCAATTTTGAATTGAAGACCGCAAGAATCGGCACGGAAAGAGCGTGCTGGGAAATTCTTCCGGGGTTGACGAGAACTGAAGAACCAATCCCTCGGGGGCTAAAGCCCGGGTGATTTTGCGACGCTTATGGCATGGCTAAAGCCACGCCCTTTCAAAACCTGATCCGCTACGGCAGTTTTTCGACAGGTTCAAAGAGGAAACCAATGATGAAACTTACGGAATCCGCAAAACTCGACCTTGCATTCAAGGCTCTGGACACTTTCCAGATTGAGATTCCCTCGTGGGGATTCGCCAACACCGGCACGCGCTTCGGCAAGTTTGTGCAGGCCGCGGCCGCTACAACCATTGAGGAGAAGTTCGCCGACGCGGCCGAAGTGAACCGGCTTACCGGCGTGACGCCAACGCTCGCTTTGCACGTGCTTTGGGACCTGCCGAACGGTCTGAAGGATGTGCCGGTGGTGCAGGCGCTGGAACGGCGTTTTGGCATTCGCTCGGGTTCCATCAATCCCAACCTTTTCCAGGACCAGGAGTACAAGTTCGGTTCGCTGTGCAATCCCTCTTCGCAGATCCGCGCACATGCCGTGGCCCACATGCTGGACTCGATTGAGATCGGCAAGGCGCTGGGCTCGCGCGACATTTCTCTTTGGATGGCCGACGGCTCGAATTATCCCGGCACCCAGAGTATTCGCAAAAGGATTGGCTGGCTTGAGGAGGCACTGCGTGCTTCGCATGACCACCTTGGGACCGATCAGCGACTGCTGGTGGAGTACAAGCCCTTTGAGCCGGCGTTCTATCACACCGATATTGCCGACTGGGGTATGTCTGCCCACTTCGCGCGGCAGGCCGGACCGCAGGCTTGCGTACTGGTGGATACCGGGCATCACTATTCTTCCCAGAACATCGAGCAGATTGTGGCCTGGCTGCTGCATACCGGCATGCTTGGGGGCTTCCACTTCAACGATCGCCGTTATGCCGACGACGACCTGACGCTCGGCTCCATCGATCCTTACCAGATCTTCCGCATCTTCCATGAGATTCACGCGGCTGCTGCGGACGGGCTGGAACTCGACATTGCCTACATGATCGACCAGAGCCATAACCTGAAGGGCAAGATGGAAGCCATGGTGCAGACAGTGGTGACGGCCCAGGAACTCTATCTGAAGGCTGCCCTTGTGGATCGCGAGCGGTTGTCCGCGCTGCAGCAATCCTGCGACCTGGTGGCCGCCGAGGAGCTGTTCCGGGGAACTTTCTGGGAGGACGTACGCCCGCTTACCGCAGCCTGGCGCGAGGCGCACGGACTGCCCACCGATCCGTTGGCGGCCCTCCGCTCCTGCGGCTATGTGGAGCGGATCGGGCGGGAGCGAGGAAGCCGGTCCTCTGCAGTGAGCAGTTACGCTTGAGGGATGGGCTATGATAAGTGCTGATTTTCAGTTAACCGAATTGCGCGCAGGGAGATGAACGGTTGGCCAAGACGAAGATCAAGCGGCTCTACCTGATACCGATTCTGTCAAAGGCGCTCGATGTGATCGAGTTGCTGGAACAGCACCATGCTCCGCTGACCCTGGAGGACGTCTACCAGAAGACGCATATCTCCAAGACCAGCGTCTACCGCATTCTCAAGACACTGGTTCACCGCGGTTACCTGGCGCAGTCACAGAACGGTCAGTACCGGCTGGTTTCGCGTCCACGGCGCTTGCGTTTTGGCTTTGCCGTGCAGAGCGCCGATATGCCATTTTCCGACGCCGTGGCCCAGAGCGTGACCGCGGCCGCGGCATCCTCAGGCGTGGAACTGCTGATCCTGGACAATAAATACGATCCTGACGTCGCGATCCAAAATGCAGGGGAGTTTGTGGCCAAGAGGGTGGATCTGGTGCTTGAGTTCCAGGTGGAGGAGATGGTTGCGCCGCGAATTGCCCACATCTTCAGAAAAGCCGATATTCCACTGATAGCCATCGATGTGCCTCACCCCAATTCCACCTACTTTGGGGTGGACAACTTTGAGGCGGGCCACGAAGTGGGTTCGCTGCTGGCCCAGCACGCTCAGCGGAAGTGGAATAGCAACGTCGATCGAGTGATCGGCGTGGGTTTTGGCGAGGCGGGCAGCTTTGTCCAAAGCCGCATTACCGGGGCTTTCGATGGGATTCGCGAACGGCTCCCTGATTTGGCTCCCGACCGCTTTGTGCAGATTGAAGGCCGCGGCATGAGGGAACCCAGCCGCCTGGCAATGAGGGAAGTGCTGCGGGGCCACCGCAGCGGCGAGCGCATCCTGGTGGCTGCGACTACCGATTCCAGCGCATTGGGCGTTCTTGACGCCGCGCGCGAGTTGGGGTGCGAGCATGATTTTGCCATCGCCGGATTTGACTGCATTCCCGAAGTGCTGAAAGAGATGAGTTCGGGCAAGAGCGCGCTGATCGGGTCCATCTCCCACGAGGTGGAAACCTATGGTCCCCGTCTAATCCAGTTGGGGATTGCCCTTTTGCGCGGAAACATCGTCCCTCCTTACAACTACGTCCGTCACCGGGCGGTGACCCCGGAATCCCTTTCTGCGGAAAAGGGAGCAGTGGGCACGGCGTGGAAAGCGCTTGCCCCGGCCGGCATTGAGGCATAACAGGCCGAAGAAGAACATTTTCTATTGCTTTCTGGGGTGATAAGTTGGTCAGGTTTGGGCAGTTCCTCGTAAACTGGTATGTATGAACAAGGCAGCCGTTTCTTCCCCTGCGCTGGCTTTTCTTGAGGACCTTTGGGACCCCAAGGTTGCTGACACTCTCGACGAACCCGAACTCCTGCGCTATCGCTCCAACCTGCTTGGCTCGGATCTGCGCATCACCAACTTTGCCGGCGGCAATACCAGCTCGAAGATCGCAGATACTGACCCCCTGACTGGCGAACGGGTCGAAGTGCTCTGGGTCAAAGGCTCGGGCGGCGATTTGGGCAGCATCAAGCGCACCGGCTTTGCTACTCTCTACCAGGAAAAGCTGCTGGCACTCGAGCGGAGCTATAAAGGCGCCGACCGCGAAGACGACATGGTCGAGTTGTACCCGCTTTGCGCGTTCCGCGGCAATCCTGTGGCTGCTTCGATCGACACACCATTGCACGGGTTTCTTCCATTCCCGCACGTAGACCACCTGCACCCCGACTGGGGTATCGCATTGGCCGCCTCCGCCAACGGCAAAGTCAAGATGGAGGAGTTCAACCGCGAGTTCGGTCACTCCCTTGTGTGGTTGCCCTGGCAGCGCCCCGGTTTTGAACTGGCGATGATGATGAAGCGCGCCATTCAGGAAAACCCCGGCTGCGACGGCATCGTCCTGGGCGGACATGGACTGTTTACGTGGGGCCAGACGCAGCGCGAGTGCTACCTGAACACTCTCAACGTCATCGACCAGATTGGCCAGTTCATTGAGCGGCACGGAATCGCCAAGGGCGCAACCCGTTTTGGCGGGCAGGCCATCGCAGCGCGGATGGATCGCAGGGACCTTGCCGTCCAGATTGCGCCGTTCCTCCGCGGTCGCATCAGCGCTCAGCGCCGCTGGATTGCGAGTTTCACCGACGCCGCTGACGTGTTACAGTTCGTCAACTCGGTGCACGCAAAGGAGCTTGCGTTCCTCGGCACCAGTTGCCCCGATCACTTTATCCGGACCAAGATTCGTCCGCTGTTTGTGCCATGGGAAGCAGGCACCGATCTGGGAGTTCTGAGGGAGCAGATTGCCATTGCCCTGGCGCAGTACCGAAAGCAATACCGCGCCTACTACAAGGCATTTGCCACTCCGGATTCGCCCGCTCTGCGCGACGCCAGCCCCACGGTCGTCTTGATTCAGGGGCTGGGCATGTTCAGCTTTGGCAAGAACAAGACCGAAGCCCGCATTACCGGTGAGTTTTATACCAATGCCATTCACGTGATGGAGGGCGCCAGCCTGCTGGGTGAAGGCGAAGTGACGGGAACGGTTCCGCAATGCCCTGAAGGCATGGATCCGGCGAGCTTCAAGGTATTCACCAACTATGTGGCCCTGCCCGCCATTGAGGCTTTCCGCATTGAATACTGGGCACTTGAAGAGGCCAAGATTCGCCGTCAGCCGGCTGAAAAGGAGTTCAGCCGCAGGATCGCGCTGGTTGTGGGCGGCGCGAGCGGAATTGGCCGCGAGGTCGCGCAGATTGCTGCTGCACGCGGCGCGCACGTGATGATAGCCGACCGGGACGAGGCTGGCGCTGCAGCCGTGGCCAACGAACTGAAGACTGTTGCTTCGGCCGAGTCCATCGCCAGCACAGGTGTGGATATTCGCAGCCGCGAAGCAATTGCCAATGCGCTCAAGGCGACGGCGGCTGCGTTTGGAGGCGTCGACATCCTGATCAACACCGCGGCGCTGTTTCCGTCCTCGCCCGACGCCGTCATCCCCGACAGTCTTTGGCCCACGACGCTGGATGTGAACGTGACTGCCAACTACCTGCTCGCCGACGAAACTGCAAAGCTGTTTGCAGAGCAGGGACTGCATGGCACCATCGTGTTTACGAGTTCGGCCAATGCGGTGGTCGCCAAGAACGGCAGCGAGGCCTATGACGTAAGCAAAGCCGCACTCTCGCACCTGATTCGCGAACTGGCCGTGACCCTGGCACCTGATGTGCGTGTGAATGGCATCAGCCCGGCCACGGTGGTGAAAGGTTCCACGATGTTTCCGCGCGACCGCGTGATCGCTTCGCTAACGAAGTACAACATTCCTTTCCAGGAATCGTTCAGCGACGAGGAACTGCGCGGACGCCTGGCATCCTTCTACGCCGAGCGCACGCTGACTCAGAAGTCGATTGATCCGGTTGACTGCGCGGAGGCAATTCTCTTTCTGGCGAGTCCCCGGTCCCGCGTTACCACGGGACATTTGATCCCCGTGGACGGAGGTCTAACTGAAGCATTTTTGCGATGAAATGAAACGGAGATTGATCTGCAGTCATGCAAGAACGTGCCCGTGTTGCCATTGATTTAGGCGCTGAAAGCTGCCGCGTGTCCCTGCTTAGCTGGGTTGGCGGCAAACCCAAGATCGAAGTCATCCATCGAATTCCGAACGGGCCGATCCATCGCGGCGCTTCGCTGCACTGGCCTCTCGATAAAATTCTCGCAGGGCTCGAAGACGGTCTTCGTAAAGCCTCGCAAGCTGCACCTGAGGGCATTGCGTCAATCGGTGTGGACAGTTGGGGTGTGGACTACGTGCGCCTGGCCCCGGACGGCAGCCCGTTGCGAGAGCCTTTTTGCTATCGCGACGAGCGTACCGTCGCCAGCAAAGAGGCGGCGGATCTGATCATTCCGCCGTTTGAGATTTACCAGCGTACCGGCGTCTTTCCAATGCGCCTCAACACGGTATATCAACTGCTCGCCGACCTTGCGGCCGGCATTGATCCTCATGTGCCGTGGGTAATGATGCCCGAGTTTATTCTCCACTGGCTGGGCGCGCAGCGGGTGTCAGAATACACACAAGCCACTCACACCGGGCTGGTGGATCTGAAGACCCGCGACTGGTCTCCTGAAGTCTTCCGCATGCTCGGCATTCCGATTGATGCTGCGCCACCCATTGTTCATGCGGGAACCGTTGTTGGCCATATGCGTGGGCCGTTGGCCGCGCTCGACGCGTTCCGGGAGACCGAACTCATTGTTCCCGCTTGCCACGATACGGCTTCCGCGATTGCCGGCATTCCCACCAACCTTGGTTCCGCTGCTTACATCAGCTCAGGTACATGGTCGTTGGTCGGTACGCTCACTACTGTT
Source organism: Occallatibacter sp. (assembly GCA_035945795.1). Classification (GTDB taxonomy): domain Bacteria; phylum Acidobacteriota; class Terriglobia; order Terriglobales; family Acidobacteriaceae; genus Telmatobacter. Next base: position 106,527 of record DASYZU010000077.1, on the reverse strand, counting down.
CCCGTCACCACGCGCGTGGCCTTCGACTCCGGCTACACCAACCTGGGCGCGGTCACAGGCGACCTTATGTTCCACTCCCTGATCAACAGCATGTGGGTGCTGAAGCAGTGCATGGATGGATGGGCCGCCCAGGGGCGTGCGTGGAAGATTGAAGATATTGTTCAGCAGGCCGGCGCGTGCAATATTTCAACTAGGCTGCTGGACATGGACGCTGAGTCCCTGATGCTCGACAGCGAGATGCCGCAGCGCATCAATAATGAGCTGACAAAGGCGGGCTTCGAGCCGATTCCCGATGTAGCCGGGAATGAGCCGATTTTTGCAAGGCTGATTTTCGAGAGCCTATCGATGCGCTATGCTGCCGCGCTCGCGAGCCTGGAGAAAATGCTGGGGCGCAGGCTCTCCGCTATCCATATGCTTGGCGGGGCGAATCGGAATAAGCTGCTGGTTCAACTCACGGAGCAGCGCACCGGGCTACCTGTTGAGATCGGCGAAACGGAGAGTTCCACCATCGGCAGCCTTGCGGTGCAACTGGCTTCGAGCGACGCGGGCGGGCAACAGATCAGGCCCGAGGCAGTGCGCGAATGGGCGAAAACGCTCTGCCTGCGGTAGATTCAGAAGCGTTCATTCCGGATTGGGCATGCCGTAGAAGAAAGGGTAAGAGCCCGTGCCCCGCTGATTCGGGTTCTTTCCGGGGGCTGAAGCCCCCGGCTCCCTTCGGAATCGGCGATCTGCAACTGTTGTACTAGCGTCCTGAGTCATTAATTCGGCGTGTGGCCCACCCTTGAGCTAGCCACAAACGTCTGGGTGCCCCATCCTTCGCCTTTCTTCTGACGAAGGGTGGGAGAGCACGAACCTCAACCGGGTGATCCTTCCCTGTTCCCTCTTTCCCATCCCCCAATCTGAGAGAATCCAATCATGCTCACCCGCTTACTGCGGGCAGGCCTCATCTCATCCAGAAACAGTGGGAGTCAAGCTTGGCAAGGATCGGCGCGTTTTGTTTTCCGGGAACCGGGCACCTCAACCCATTGTCCGCATTGGCGCGACGTCTCCAGCAGCGCGGCCACGCAGTCGTGATCTTTGGAATCGCTGATGTAGAGGCCCGCGTGAAAGCGGCAGGAATTGAATTTTGCCTGATCGGCCAGAGCGACTACCCGCCAGGAACGTTGCAACAGCTCGACCGGCGATTGAGCGAACTCAGGGGCCTGGCAAGCTTCCGGTTCACTCTCGAACGGATCAAGAACACCGCGCGAATGGTGCTCCGCGACGGACCGGAAGCGGCTCGCCGCGCTAATGTGGAAGCCCTTCTGGTTGACGAAGCGGACTTCGGAGGCAACGTGGCGAATTATCTTGGTCTACCCTTCGTGTCGATTGCAATCATTCCGCCTATGGTTTGGGACAACCGGATTCCACCCTATTGTTTTGGCTGGCCCGCGGGCCAAGGGTGGCCGAGCCGGTTGCGCAATGAAATCGCCATGCGTTTTCTCTCTCGTGTTGCTGCGCCCATCTTCGAGGTCGTCAATCAGCAGCGCACGGCGTGGGGAATCAAGCCGATGATGGATTGGACCGAAGCGCTATCGCCCCTGGCTCAGGTCGCACAGTTACCGGCTGCACTTGAGTTTGAGATTCCGATGAGCGATCGGTATCCGCTGCTCCATTACACAGGCCCGTTTGTGGATCCTGAACAGCGGCCAAAGATCGACTTTGAATGGAGCCGGCTCGACGGTCGCCCGCTCGTCTACGCATCTCTCGGGACGCTGCAGAACGGTTCAGAAAGAGTCTTTCGGATCATTGCCGAAGCGTGCGCGGGTCTACCTGTGCAGTTGGTCATCTCGCTTGGCGGCGGCATCGACCGGGAGCGGCTTGGCGTTCTAAGCGGCGATCCGATTGTCGTAAAGTATGCGCCGCAATTGGAACTCGTGAAGCGATCGACGGCAGTCATCACCCATGCCGGCATAAACACGGCACTGGAGTCGCTGGCTGAGGGCGTGCCTTTGGTGTGCATCCCACTGGGTAACGACCAACCGGGAGTTGCATCGCGCGTCGCGGCACGCGGAGCGGGTGTCGTCGTGCCCCAGCGCAGGCTGACTGCAAAGCGTCTGCGTTCGGCCTTGCGCGCAGTCCTTGAAGATGAATCCTATCGCCGTGCGGCGCGCAAACTGCAAGCTGCCATTCTTCGAACAGACGGACTCGGACAGGCCGCCGACATCGTTGAAGAGGTGTTGAATATAGGCCGGGCAGCCCGCTCTTAAATGCCAAACTGCCGTAGATAATGGTCCATGTGCAAATACCCCCAGCGCAACCATTCTGCTTCCGACAACTTTCCAAAGATCGCGTGTTCAGCTAACTCAGGCTTCCACGGCCGCCTCGAAAATCTCTCCAGCAGCTCCCGCAGCTCGTTCAGTGTCGCTCGATTTCTGATGGCGGAGTACCCCTCCCCCCCGCCTCGCACTCCGGCACCGTGGAAACCCCGTGCGGCCACTGAAACGGGAGCTGCAGCGCCACCCATTTCATCACCGATCACGTAAACAAGTTGCTGATTGGCAGGGCTACCTTCTCGCCCATGGCCACGCGAAAGGCCTCGTTCAAATGACAGATCATCTCGGCAACGGTCATCTTCCCCCATCGCCGTCGGCTCGCCGGCCCGATCGCCCCCAACCGCTGCACGATCTCAGCCTTGTCCTTCGCATTGGCCAGCGTCTTCATGGCTCCTCGCAACAATGCAATCCGTGCAATTGCCTACTTCGCGCTCGCCGGAGGCACAATCCCGTTCATCCTCAAGTACTCGATCATCTGCCCGTAGTGGTCGTTGGCATGGGAGACGGCAAACCCCGCAAACGTTGAACGCGTCTGTATTCCCGGCTCTGGCGTCTTCAATACCTCAAAAGCGTTAGCCGCCGTCAGCGTCGCAATCGCCTTGTGGCCAAATGCAAACGAACCTGCCAGCGCGGCCACAACGTCGTCCTTGTTTGTCAGCTTTGCCATTGCCTTCATATCCACTTCCGGCTTCAGTCCGCTGAGGGTCGCAAAGAAGAAGTAGTTGGCCTGCGCCACATGAGTCGCCTGCTGCGCAAACGTCCTCACCGTTGCAAACTCAATCGTCTGCCCCGGCACAAAGATCGACGCGCTCGGCGCAAATCCGAACTTCTCCGCAGGCATCGCCTTCACTGCGCCCATCATCTCCCCTTCTATCAGGCTCAACTCTGAATCGAGTGCCACCGCCGGCGTCACAATGGTTCCCGCATCAGGCCCCTTCGCCGTGCCGCCCGTTCCCATCTGCGCCGCCGCAGCCAGAGAACCCATAACCAATAAACAAAACGCTGCCATCAACCGAATCCGCATTCCAAACCTCCGCTCAAAGAGTCTTCCTCAAGCGTTCACAGGTTATCAGAAACAAACTCTGGGTGCCCCATCTGAGCATCGGCGTACCCTCTGGGTCGGGGCAACGCAGCTTTATCGCGGCAAGGGTGGGAAACCACGAATCGACCTGCCTACGCAATCGCCGGCCTCTTTTTCCCGAACCCTGTAGCCTCTTCAAATGCATGCGCCATCTGCAGCACGCTGAAGTCCGCCTTGTCCCGCCCTACAATCTGCACTCCTACCGGAAGCCCCTCCGCCGTAAACCCTCCCGGTACTGACGCCGCCGGATTCCCCGTCGCAGAGATATACCAGCAGGCCTTCATCCAGTCGATGTAATTCGAAAACTGCACACCCGCAATCTCAGTCGGATATGGCATCGTCACATCGAACGGCGGCAATTGCGTCGTGGGCAGAACGAAGTATTCATACTCCTCAAGGAACGCTTGAAACCGCCGCCACATCTGCCCGTGCGCAATCTCCGCGTGCGCAATTTCCACGCCACTCAGTCGCAACCCCCGCTCGATCTCCTCCTTGAGCGTGTCCTTGAACGCGTCCGGATGATCGTGCAGTTGGGTTCCATATGTAGTCGCAGCAACCCACGCGCGGATCACGCGAAACGAAATCTCCGCAGGCGCAAAGTCGGGCTCCACCTCTTCCACAATGCACCCCAGTGATTCAAACGTGGCGCGATGCCCATCCACTACCGTCCGCACCCGCGCATCGAACGGCACTCCGCCCAGGTCTTTAAACCACGCCACGCGCACGCCTTTGAAGTTCCGCCCCAGCGGCCGCGCAAACATCTTTCCCGGTTCGTTGATCGAGAGCGGCGCGCTGCCGTCGGGCCCCGCAATCGTGCTCAACCCCAGAGTAAGGTCGATCACCGATCGCCCCAGGCAGCCCAATGTGCTCAGCGTCGACCACGCAAACCCCGCCTTCGGATTCGGCACCCGCCCAACCGACGGCCTGAAGCCCACAACATTACAGAACGCCGCCGGATTCCTCAGCGACCCGCCCGCATCGGAACCGCTCGCCACCGGCGTCATTCCGCACGCCAGCGCCACAGCAGCCCCGCCCGACGATCCTCCGCAGGTCTTCGTCAAATCGTAAGGATTGCGCGTTGCACCAAAGACTGTATTAAACGTTTGCGACCCCGCCCCAAACTCCGGGGTATTCGTCTTTCCGATAATGATCGCCCCGGCCTGCCGCATCCGTTCCACAATCAGGTCATCTTCCTTCGGAACATAGTCCTTGAACAGCGGCGATCCAAACGTCGTGCGAATGCCACGCGTCTCAATCAGGTCCTTGTGCGCGACCGGCAGCCCATGCAGCGGCCCCAGCGTCTCATTGTGCGCCTGCATCTCATCCGCCTTCGCCGCGGCCTCAGCCGCCATCTCCGGCGCCAGCGTCACAATCGCATTCACCTTGGAATTCACGCGCTCAATCTGTTTCAGATGCTCCGCCAGCGCCTCGCGCGCCGATAGTTTCCTCTCACGAATCAGTTGCGCCATCTCCACCGCGCTCGTAAAACAAAGCGGTGAAGACGCCATCTCAGATTGCATTTTTGCAGGAATTAGAGACATAGCAGCCATCCCTTTCAGAACCTCGCGGCGTGTCGGTTGTTCCATGGTCATAGGCGCGATCCTAACATCCAAAAATGATCCGGGTGCCCCATCCATGCGGCTTTTTCGTCGCATGGGTGGGAAAGCACAAACCTCAACCGTGGAGTCTTTCTATTCCCTCACCTTACGATCTCCGTCGCGCCGCTTCCTCATAAACAGCCGCATACTCCCGCGCCGGCTGCGCCCAGCTATAGTTCCGTGTCATCCCATTCTGCATCAAGCGTACCCACGCTTTTTTATTTTTGAAAGCCTCCAGCGCCCGATCCACAGCCGCCAGTAAGCCATTCGCCGTGTACCCCGAAAACTTGAAGCCCGTTCCCGTTCCCAGTTCCGCGTTCCACTCTTCAATCGTGTCGTCCAACCCGCCCGTCGCTCGCACCACCGGCACCGTCCCATACTTCAGCGAATAAATCTGGTTCAGCCCGCAAGGCTCATACTTCGACGGCATCAGAAAAATATCCGCCCCCGCCTCGATCTTGTGCGCCAGCGCATTGTCGTAGCGAATCTTCACGGCCACATTCGCCTTGTGCCAGAATGCCCAGTCGCGGAAGAACTTTTCGTACACCGGCTCGCCCGTGCCCAGGGCCACTACCGCAACCTCTCGGTCCGACAACCTCCCGGCAATCTGCTGCACCAGGTCGAAGCCCTTCTGCGTAGCAAACCGCGACACAATTCCGATCACCGGAGTCGTCTCCTCTACTTCTTCGAGGCCAAACGCATGCAACAGATCCACGCGGCACGCAGTCTTGCCCGTCAAATCCTCTGCCGTATAGTGCGCTGCCAAATTTCCATCTGTCGCCGGATCCCACTTGTCATAATCCACGCCGTTCAATATTCCACGCAGGTCCGCCGCCCGTCCCCGCAGCACAGCGTCCAATCCCTCGCCGAACTCCGCTGTCTGAATCTCCTCAGCATACTTGTGGCTCACAGTGGTCAAAATGTCGGAGAACACCAGCCCGCCCTTCAAGAAATTGAACTGGTCGAACTGCTCCACCTTATCCATGGTGAAGATCTCCCACGGCAACAGCAGCCTCTCCGTCGTCACCGACGGAAACGTCCCCTGGTAGCCCGCGTTGTGAATCGTCAGTACCACCGCGGCCCCGCGCAGCACCGGGTCAGACGCATAGACGGTTCGCAGGTAGATTGCAATCGGCGCCGCCTGCCAGTCGTGTATATGAAAAACATCAGGCACGCCAAGCAGTTTCGTCGCCTCCAGTACCGCCCTGCAAAACAACCCGAACCGCTCCGCGTTATCCGGATAATCCCCGCTCCTCGTCCCGTAAAGTTCCTGCCTGTCAAACAGTTCCGGGCAATCCACAAAGTAGTACCTAACTCCATCCCGCGTACCGCCATCCACAATGCCCACAAACCGGTTGTAGGACTCGAACGGAATCGTGATCGACCGCGCCACATACTCAAGTTCACCTTCGATGTGCGACAGCACCCGCGCATAGAGCGGCAGGTACACCGTCACCTCGTGGCCCAGCTTCACCATCTCCGGCGCCAACGCGCCCACCACATCGGCCAGGCCGCCGGTCTTCGCAAACGGCACGCACTCCGAAGCCGCAAACACAATCCGCATCAACGAATCTCCCTTACCCGCCGAACAAACAACCCTCAAGCTTCAACGATGCCGGGTACTCCATTCTTGGCGCGTCTTTGTTTTTGCGCCAAGGGTGGGATAGCACGAATCTCAACCAGAAACAGACGGCACTCCACGATTGTCCCGTGCCCCATCCAAAGGCCAAGTCTACTACGCGAGCACCCGCCTCACGCACCTCGGTAACTTATCATGAGTTCGTCACGCAAGTCTGCTCTCCGGACTGTTTTCAATTCCCTGTCCTCAACCTTGCGGCCCTTCGAAAGGAGCTACAGCCCACTCCATCACCGGGCACTTCCATTCCATGAGAAACAGCCTCAAGCTCATTCCCGCTTTCGTCTTAGTTGCCCTGTTAGCCCTTCCCCAAACGACGCACGCCTCCCAATCTCCCGCGTCAACCCCGCACTCCTTCCGCGCAGAAGACGGCAAGTTCCTCCTCGACGGCCAACCCTTCCAAATCATCTCCGGCGAAATGCACTACGCACGTGTTCCCCGCCAGTACTGGCGCGCCCGCCTGCGCATGGCCAAGGCAATGGGCCTCAACGCCGTCACCACCTATGTCTTCTGGAACGTCCACGAGCCCCGCCCCGGCCAATACGACTTCTCCGGACAGAGCGATGTCGCGGAGTTTATCCGTGAAGCTCAGAGCGAAGGCCTCTACGTCATCCTGCGCCCCGGTCCCTACGCCTGCGCCGAGTGGGAGTGGGGCGGCTATCCCTCCTGGCTCCTCAAGGACCACGGCATTGTCGTCCGCAGCACCGATCCCAAATTCATGGATCCTGCGCGCCGCTGGCTTCTGCGCCTCGGCAAGGAACTCGCACCCCTCCAGATCGCCAACGGTGGCCCCATCATCGCCGTCCAGGTCGAAAACGAATACGGCTCCTTCGGCAACGACCACGCCTACATGGAGCAGATTCATCACGACCTCATCGACGCCGGCTTCAACAAGTCTGTCCTCTACACCGCCGACGGCACCGTCCAACTGCCTGACGGCTCACTACCCGAGCTGCCCGCTGTTATCAACTTCGGCCCCGGCGAAGCAAAGAAGGACTTCGCAATCCTCCATCGCCTTCGTCCCAACGGCCCCTTCATGACCGGCGAATACTGGGCGGGGTGGTTCGATCACTGGGGCGAAAAGCACCAACGCACTGACGCAAAACAACAATCGGAAGAGCTCGCCTGGATTCTCCGACAGGGCTACTCCATCAGCATCTACATGTTTCACGGCGGCACCAGCTTCGGCTGGATGAACGGCGCCAACATCAACCACGGCAAGTACGAGCCCGACGTCACCAGCTACGACTACGACGCCCCTCTCGACGAAAGCGGCCGTCCCACCCTCAAGTACAATCTCTTCCGCGATGTCATCTCCAAAGCAACCGGCATCGCTCCGCCGCCCGTGCCATCAACGGAGCCGCCCATCACCCTGCCCGCACTCCAATTAAGGCGCTCCATCTCCATCTGGCAAACTCTCCCGCACCCCGTTGTCTCCAAACAAGTGCTCTCTATGGAAGATCTCAACCAGGCCTACGGCTACATCCTCTATCGCACCGTGGTCGCCGACCCAATGCAAGGTGAACTCGCCCTCGACGAGCTCCATGACTACGCGCAAATCTACGCCAACGGCACTCTCATCGGAACCCTCGACCGCCGCGTCGATCAGAGCCATCTCACTGTCGATCTCAAAAACTCCAATACGCGCCTCGACATCCTGGTTGAAAACACCGGCCGCGTTAACTTCACCACGGTCCAGCGCGGCGAGCGCAAGGGCATCACCAACCAGGTAACTCTGGCAGGCAAGCCGCTCACCGGTTGGCTAATCTATTCGCTGCCCATGCACGCCCCTGACCAACTCACCTTTCACGCCGCCGCCTGCACAGGCCCATGCTTCTATCGCGGCACATTGCAGGTCGACCACATCGCCGACACATTCCTCGACACAAGCAACTTCACCAAAGGCTTTGTATGGATCAATGGCCACGCCCTCGGCCGCATTTGGAACATCGGCCCACAGAAAACCCTCTATCTCCCCGCTCCTTGGCTAAAGCAGGGTACAAACGATGTAATCGTCTTCGACCTGGAAGGCGCTCCGGGCCGAACCATTGAAGGCCAACCGACTCCAACTCTCGACGCCACCCCAGCAAACTAACGTGAGGGATTCGCCGGCGAACATTCAGAAAAGAGTTGGGGTGCCCCAGGTCTCGCTTTTGAGACCTTGAAATACCAAACCCAAGCCCCAATGCTTCAGCTGTGTCAGCCACAGAAACCTTTGCGTCACGCAAAATGAGCTGTGCCGCGAAACTCTTCGCGTCCGCAACCATGATCCACATGCTACCATCGCTTGCGCTTTGCGGCTTCCCAACTTGCGTCACGGTAGCGCCCCGGGCCTTCAATGCCTGCGCCAGCTGTTTCACGGCCCATTGCACAGGCTTTGCTGATGCAACCTCATCCGCAGGATCGACTACGATCGAAACCGCGAAAGCGTTTTCGCCGAAAGCTTTCGAAGAAACACTCGCTGCCACAGCGGTAGTACCAAGCACCTTCAAAAACCGCCGGCGGTTCCACGTTGATTCAAGCATCTCGCATCGTCTCCATTGAATGGTTGCGCCGCTCATAAGCCAGTCATCAGAAGGTTGAATTCTGTGGCTTACTTCTTCGTCGGTCTGCGCTAATCGGACCCATCATACTCCTAGCAACAGGCTGCTTAGCAGACGCCTTCTTGCCGGTTATGCGCTTCCGGAGTTCGTCTGGAGTAGAACCTGTGGGCCTCATTTCTCGTTAAACGTTCGAGCACAATGAATCGCGTCTTCGGCTGGATGTTGCTGCATTGAAATCGATTGTACGTCCCACGCCGATCCCTTTTTGGCACGCAAAAAATCTCCAGGTAACCACGATAATTTGCTTGACACGTTTGGTAGGACCAATCTACCATCCGTTTGTTCTTGAAACAAGCCGTCAATTTGCGCTGAAGCATCAGCGGTTACCCCAAGTGGCGGACCCAGTGCAATACGCAGAAGGTCATCAAGTCTTGGATTTTTCGTGTCGCGCGTGACCTCTTTTTGGCAGGCGCAGTGAGGGTTCTTAACTGACGGGATGCCCAAGTAAACGCTTACCGTGGCCAATTTCAGGACTCTTGACCAACAATCAGGGCGCGCGGATCGGTGCTCTTGGCTATTCTTCCAGGCGCTCGCATCTGCCGCCTCTGGGATTCGCAGATGCCGTCTATGTGGATCTCGGTGATGATCTCAAGGCAATTTCAACTTCCAGGGGAGTATCCGGAGAAGGTTTCAAACTCTGCTGACAAAACGGCGGTTCTGCCAATGAATGAGTCGTAGCAACTCCGACCTTGCCGAACCAATATTTCCACTGGCTTACCAACATTTCAATACTTGCGAGGAGCCTAAGGCCATGTCCAACGTTTCGGGAAAATTCGCTGCCGCTAGCTATATTCTGCTAGCTATCCTGACGCTTGCCAACGTTCCGCGAATGCTTTCACAGGCGGTTTCCATCGCCTCGGTGACTGGCCGCATCGTGGACCCGTCGGGCGCGGTTGTAGTCGGCGCACAGGTAAAGATAACCGCTGTGGATACGGCACTAGTTCACGTTGCCGTAACCGACGCGGGAGGAGCATACAGCTTCCCGAGCTTGACCATCGGCGCCTATACGCTGGAAGTAACCGCCCCCGGATTTCAAACCTACGTGCAGAAGGGGCTCAAGTTGCGGGTGAATGATGCCCTTCAAATCAACGTCTCGATGAGGGTAGGTGAAGTAACCAAGACGGTGGAAGTAGAAGCGGATGCAACCATGGTGCAGACGCAGCAGAACATGGTCTCGCAGGTCATGGACCAGCAGCGCATTGTGGAGCTGCCCCTGAACGGCCGCGATCCAACCCAGCTCATCACCATCTCCGGCGCGGCCGTCAACCACTCCGACGGCACCAACACCGGAAACAAGAGCTTCTACACCTCGCAATCCATTGCCATCGCCGGCAGCGCGGGCGACACCACCAACTACCTGCTGGACGGCGGTGACAATAACGACAGCTTTACCAACGTGAATATGCCGTTCCCCTTTCCCGACGCGCTGGCCGAATTCAGCGTGGAGACCAGTGTTCTGCCGGCGCGCAATGGACTGCATCCGGGCGGCGTGGTCAACGCGGTAACCAAGTCCGGATCGAATCAGTGGCACGGCGATTTCTTTGAGTTCGTCCGTAATGGGGACGTAAATGCAATCAACTATTTCGCCCCCAAGCAGGACAGCCTGAAAAGGAACCAGTTCGGCGGCACGTTCGGCGGCAGGATCATTCCCAACAAGTTGTTCTTCTTCGGCGGTATCCAGGAAACAATCGTCCGCCAGAATCCCTCCGGAAGCAGCGCCTTCATCCCCACGACGGCCGCGCTCAACGGCGACTTCAGTGCACTCGATGGCGCCGGTTGCCAGACCAGTGGCGTTGCGCGTGCCATCGTCGATCCGGCAACCGGCACGCCGCTCACAAACGATTTCATCAATCCCAATCGCTTCGATCCAGCGGCGGTTGCATTCATGAAATACATTCCTGTATCTTCTGCGAATTCCTGCGGAAAGATATCCTATGGTGTGCCTGTAATCTACAACGCCCGTCAATACGTAACACGCGTCGATTGGACAATCAACGCCAAGCATTCACTGTACGGGCGCTATCTGCAGGACAACTACGACCAGCCCGCGCCCTGGAGTGCGACCAACTACCTGTACACAACAACATTGGGGCTTGCTCAGAGGCCGCAGACTTTCGTACTCGGTGAGACCTATGCGATTAACGCGAGCACGCTCAACTCCTTTCACTTCACATTCGGGCGCAAGTATGTCGCACGCTTTCCAAATACGAATGGCATCGATCCCGCCAAGCTGGGTGTGCAAAACATTTATACGCCGCCCCTTGCAACTGACAATCTGCAGATGTCTATCTCCAGCAGCTTCAATACCGGCGGCAGCGGGTTCTCGAAATGGGGTGTGAACTCATGGCAGGAAGCCGACGACGTCGATGTGGTTCGCGGAAAGCACCAGATGGCCTTCGGCGGAGAAGTGATACGCACCCAGGATAATCAGAACGACGAATACAACGACTCCGGAACCTTCAGCTTTAACGGCCAGTACAGCCACGATCCCCTTCTGGACTTTCTTACCGGCACTATGAACAACTTCACACAGACGCTCCAGCAGGATTTCTCTTATCGTCAGACCCTCGTTGAGCTATACGCACAGGACACGATCCGCCTGACCCCCAGGCTGGTGGCCAATATCGGCCTCCGCTGGGAGCCGACACTGCCATCGCACGACTACTTCAACAGGGGCAGCGTGTTTTCGTTGGCGGGCTTTACCGCAGGCAAGGTCAGTCAGGTATTTACCAATGGGCCTGCGGGCCAATACTTCTACGGCGATAAAGGCGTCACCAAGTCATTCACAGCCGACCACTGGCTCAACTTATCGCCTCGCATTGGATTTATCTTTGACCCGCACGGCGATGGCAAAACCACCATCCGCGTCGGCGGTGCAGTTCTCTTCGACTCCTTGGGTACATTCCTGACCTACCGCGTCTCGGGACAGAATGCTCCCTGGGGCGCAACGGTAAGTGAAACCAGCGGACCTTATCAGTTCAGCAACCCGTGGGGTAATGTCGCTGGTGGGAATCCATTCCCGCTACCGCTCTTCCCGCCTCACAATTACACCTTCCCGCTCTCCGCTTCAGACCTCTTTCTTCCCTCGCAGGACCTGCCCCCTACAACAAAAACCTGGAATCTTGGCGTGCAACACCAGTTCGCTGAAAACTGGATAGCTTCCGTCACCTACCTCGGCAACGAAACATCCCATTTGATGATTGGGAATGAGATCAACCCAGCCGTTTACATTCCCGGCACCTGCGGTAGCTCAGCCTGCTCGACGACTAAGAACACGCAGGCCAGGCGCTTCCTTAATCAAATCAATCCCAACCAGGGCAAATACTTTTCCAGCATGACATTTGCGGATGAGGGCATAAGCGCGAACTATGAGGGTATGCTCGCATCGATTGAACATCGTCTGGCGGACAACTACACTATTCTCGCCAACTACACATGGTCGAAATGCATGGGTGTTGATCCGGTAACTTCCCTGGGTGGCGCAGTAATCATGAACCCTGCGAACCCACGCGAAGACTATGGCCCCTGCAGCTACGATGTTCCCAATATCTTCAATGTCAGCGTCGTCTACTTCAGCCACTATGGGCATCCCGGCCTTGTCTCCTACTTGCTCAAGGACTGGCAAATCGCACCCCTCATGCGCTATGAAACCGGATTTCCGGTAACCCCGCGATCCGGACTGGATAACTCTCTGACCGGTATAGGCCTGGACCGGCCGAATGTTGTGCCCGGGGCGGCGAAATACAGCAGTTCGCCCCGCTCGTCGAAGCTCTTTCAATGGGTTAATCCGGCCGCTTTCACACAAAATGCTGCCGGAACCTTTGGGAATGCAGGCCACTTCAGTTTGAGAACCCCGAGTTATTTCGACGTCGATGCCGCAATCAGCCGCACCTTCAAAGCGACGGAACGCATAAGCATCGACGCGCGTGTCGAGGCATTCAACGTAACCAACCATCCAAACTTTGGCGGTCCTACGCCTTCAACGGGCGTCGGCCTCGGACCGAATCTCACTCTTTCTTCCAGTTCCTTCGGCCGTATCACGACTGCGGGAGACCAGCGCATCATGCAGGGCGCCCTGAAGGTGATCTTCTAGGCAGGGCGATGTTTGTTCAACTAGTGCTATGACCGCATGAATTTGTGCTTCGCAGTTGAGGTTCGTGCTGTCCCAGATCCAAAATCGGGACGCTGGGGCACGCAGCATTGTTACAAAAATAAACGGTCAGAGCTAGAATCGGGCGTGCAAGTTCACCGCACGCCCGATTCATCTGTTCGGCAGATTTTCTAAGAAGCTGAAGCAGACGAGTTATGCAGAATGTCCAGCCAACATCGGGCCGCAGTTATAAACGGTTGTAAACCCCAGGTATCAAGGAGATAAGTTACATGGCAGTCGATCCACTTTCAGCTATTCAGCGCAGGGACTTTCTCAAAGCCGCTGGAGCAGTCACGCTCTTCAGTCTTACTCGCACAGCTCTGGCAGAGGTAGGAGGCCGAGTTTCCATCCTCATCGACGCCAACAATCCCATCTCATCCGGCGCGCCCGTAAAGCGAGCCGCAGAGCAATTGAGTAAGGCGCTTGCCACCAAGGGCGTCAATTGCAGCATGGCGCAATCCGTGGATGAAGCAAAGAACTCCACTTCGTGCATCGTCGTGGCTGCTTCCGAATCCGACATGGCAAAGGGCTTTCCGCAGGCGAAAGCCGAGATGAGCGCGGAAAGTATCCGCCTTGCTTCCGGACATTTTGAAGGTGCTCCTGCCATCCTCGTCTCCGCCATCGACCCGAGAGGCTATATCTACGGATTGCTCGAGTTGGCTGAGCGCGTCCAATTCAATTCCGATCCCAAGGCCGCATTGCATTTGGCCGAAACGATCGAAGAGGTGCCAGCGAATCACGTCCGCTGCGTCAGCCGTTACTTCTGCAGTGAGTTGGAAGATAAGTCCTGGTACTATGACAAGGCTTTCTGGGGAGACTATCTCGACACGCTCGTCGCCAGCCGATTCAACCGTTTCACAATGGCCTACGGCCTTGAATACGACTTCCCCAGGGGAGTTACAGACGACTATCTTCACCTCCCCTATCCCTATCTTTTCGATGTCCCCAGTTATGAAGGTGTCCATGTACTTCAGCTGACTACACCCGATGGAAAGGTCCTTCCTTCTCCCGTCAAACTCAGCCAGGAAGAGAAGGCAAAGAACTTTGAGATGTTGCGCTTCATTGCCGCCGAAACCGGCGCGCGCGGACTTCATTTCCAATTGGGAATCTGGACCCACGCCTACAAATGGACCGATAGTCCTCACGCCTATCACAGCATTGAGGGCCTGACGCCGGAGACGCACGCGGCTTATTGCCGCGATGCCCTGGCCATCATTCTCAAGGAGTGTCCCGAGATCAAGGGCCTCACCATGCGCGTGCATGGTGAGAGCGGAATCCCTGAAGGAAGTTATCCCTTCTGGAAGACTTTGTTTGAAGCCATCACCAACTGTGGCCGCCAGGTTGAAATCGATATGCACGCCAAGGGGGTCAATCAGACCATGATTGACATAGCTGTGGCTACCGGCATGCCGGTCAAGTTAGGCGCCAAATATTCTGCGGAACACCAGAGCCTCGGCTATAACCAGACTGACATCCGCGCACTCGAAATTCCCAAACCCGGCCGCCAGGAGTCTGCACTGTTCAGCCTGAGCGCCGGCACTCGCCTGTTCACCCGCTACGGATATGGGGACTTCTTTCAGGAAGGAAGCAAAGCTCAGATTGTCTACCGTTTGTGGCCGGGTACACAGCGGCACCTGCTCTCTGCCGATCCTGAGATGGCCGCCGCCTACTCCCGCACTTCACACTTCTGCGGCGCAGCCGGTATCGACCTGATGGAACCATTGACCTTCAAAGGACGCGAAGGTTCCGGGTCAACGGGCGGCCGCTGCGGCTATGCGGATGAATCTCTCAATCCCAACGCCGATTGGGAGAAATTTGAACACTATTATCGTGTCTGGGGCCGCTGCCTCTACAACCCAAATGCCGATCCGGAATCCTGGGGTCGCTACCTGAGAAGCCTGTACGGGCCAGGAGCAGGCCCGGTGGAAAGTGCGGTAGCCAACGCCAGCCGCGTCCTTCCGCTCGTCACCTCCGCCCATCTCTGTTCAGCCTCCAACCACGCATTCTGGCCCGAGCTTAACACCTGCATGCCCATAGTCCAGGGCAGCGAACGGTCACCCTACGGCGACACGCCCGATCCAAAAGTCTTTGGCACTGTCAGCCCTCTCGACCCGCAAATATTCTCGACGGTCGTCGAGTACGCCAAGGGCCTTCTTGCCGGCCGGCCAAACGCCAAGTACTCTCCAATCGAAGTGGCGCAATGGCTTGAAGGTTTCACCGCAACATCCGGTCAAGCACTTGCAGACGCGCGCACCAAAGCAACCAAGCGTGCCTCGCCTGAGTTCCGTCGCGCAGAAGAAGACGTTCTCATCCAGAATGGCCTGGGCAAGTACTTCGCGGCCAAATTGCGCAGTGCTGTGTTGTATGAAATCTACCAGCAAACAGGCAGCCCGGAGGCCGGCAAACTCGCGCTTGCTCAATACCAGAAAGCCCGTCAGGCATGGGCAACCATGGCAGAGCGCGCCGGCAAAGTCTATCGCTCCGATCTTGGTTATGGCGACGTTCCCATGCGCCGCGGCCACTGGATCGATCGGCTTCCCGCCATCGATACAGACATTGCAGCGCTACAGGCAAGTCTGCAATCGCCGCCCGCTTCATCGGGATCGGCGGAGAATACGGCGCGCGCCATTGCCGCCGCTACGGGCAAACCAAATCGTCCATCCACTCACTGCCAGCATACGGCCCCCTCGAGCTTCCACCCTGGAGCGCCACTCAAACTGTCTGTGGTTGTTCCTGCCGGGGCCAAGGATGAGCCTGCTTCTGTCCTCCTCTGCTACCGGCACGTCAATCAGGCAGAGCGCTGGTTGTCAGTGGAGATGCAAGGCGACCACGGCAGCTATAGTGCGGCCATTCCGGCAGAGTACACAGACTCCGTCTATCCATTGCAGTATTACTTTGAACTCCGCGCTGGAGCCGGCTCAGCATGGTTCCATCCAGCGTTCAATGCAACCCTCTCGAACCAACCTTATTACGCGGTGTCAAAGAGAAGCACTTAAGCTGCCAAACCCGCGTTTAGAAACTCCTCCCCAGACTTCCGAGCTAAAGCCCTGGAACTGGTTTCATAAATCGGACGTTGAAAGAGCGCGGCTAAAATTTCTCTGAAGGCATAGCGATTGGCGAAGTTTTCTGGGGAAAAAGGATGCGGCCCAAGCAGGAACCTGAGCAGCCATGGCGGGAGTTATTTCAGATAGATTTGGAGCAGTTGATCGACATGAACCATCCTCTGGTTGGTCTCGGTCTTTGTATCGATTGGTCTTCTTTCGAGCGGACTCTGAGCAATACTTACCACCCCAGCCAGGGCGCTCCGGGCGTCACAACGCGGCTAATGGTTGCGCTGCATTACCAGAAGTATCAGCACGGCCTGAGCGATGAAGATATGGTTGCGGTTTGGGTTGAGAACTCCTACTGGCAGCACTTCAGCGGCGTGGGTTATTTTCAATATCGGATGCCGATCGATCCGTCGAGTATGACGCGCTGGCGCAAGCGGCTGGGCGAAGCCGGAGCCGAGCAGATGCTGCAGGTCACGATTGACAAGGACAAGATCTATAGCGTCCATGAGCCTGAAGTGCATTGCATCGCCAAGGGCAAGGCAGGCAAGCAGTATGAGTTTGGTAACAAGGTCAGTGTCGCGGTGAGCAGTCGCGGCGGATGGTTCGTCGGCACAAAGAGCTTCACGGGAGACCCCTATGATGGCCACACGCTGGCAGCGCAGATCGAGCAGGTCAAAAACTTAATCGGAAACAAGGTCAGCGAGGTTCACGTGGACATGGGCTACCGCGGCCACGACTATGATGGCGCTGTTGCGGTGCATGTCGATAAGCGGCGAAGAGGCAGGACGCCACGAGCATTATGGCGATGGATGAAACGTCGCGCCGCAGTGGAACCAAGCATTGGACACTTGAAGAACGAACACCGCTTGGAACGCAACCGACTGAAGGGCGTTGCTGGCAATGCGATCAATGCTGTGTTGGCTGCCGCAGCCATGAACTTCCACAAGCTCCTCGGAGCTTTTGGGCGCATTTTCCTGCGCCGTTTGCTGGACATCCACATCCGGAGCGGACTTCAGTTCCTACGAAGCCATGAAACCTCCCAGACTCAATATCAATATGCCTGAAATTTACTTTTTCAGGATAGACTCCGTATGTCGAACTCGCGCCGGTACCACCCCACACTGGCCTCAGGATACCGCCGCCCCAGCGGCTTGTAGCCGTGCGATCTCTGCTCCTCGTCGCGCACAAACGGCAGTTCCACGGCACAGTCATGCGGCAGATTGAGCGCGCACCACTTGCTATCGTCAAACTCTGCCTTCGAAAAAGCAAAGTCGCCGGTCTTTGCAAAATCTCCCTGCCCGACACCAAAACCCAAGTCGCGTGCCGGGTCGGTGCCATGTCCGAATTGGAACTTCCAACCGAAGTCGAAGAACAATTGCTCCAGCGGCGCAACGGCAGGCACCGCCTCGGCTGAACCAGCTTCCAGTAAAGCGTGCAGGCGGCGCCGCACTGCGTCCCCGCGCAGACCGCGCAATGATAGATGAAGCCGAAAGTGCCAAGCCAGAACTTTGCAGATCGCGGCGAGAAATTGTAGACACAGGGGTCCTTTTGGGGGCGTGGAGGCTCGCCACACATGAAATCAAAACCCCGATTAGCGAGCAAGTGGGAACTATATATCAGGTGGAGGATTAGAGTAAACGGTTTCATTTTCACGCAAACAGGGCTCACTACGACTGCCATCTTCCGCCTTTGGTACACGTCAATACCCAGCGCAGTATGTTAGATTCAAACAGACAGACCACCCCCAGGAGAGATGGCCGAGTGGTTTAAGGCGCACGCTTGGAAAGCGTGTGTACTTTAACGAGTACCGTGGGTTCGAATCCCACTCTCTCCGCCATTCTTCGTTTTTGCCACTTTCAACGATCAGATCGAATGGCTTTCTATAGCTGAATGGGAGATTTACGCCGTCCATTGAGCAATTCGAAAGTACGGCTTTCGCGATTTTTCTCTTCCAGGGTTTGAGATAGTATCCCATTTATTTTTAATGACTTGAGCGAGTTCGAAAGTTTTTAGCACGGAAGAGAGATTTGCGTAACAGCGTCACCAAGCATGTCAGTGAGCCTTGCTTTGGGTATAGACTAACATTTGCGTTAAATTCGCAACCTTTTAAGCGAACCTTTAGCGTTAAGTACGCACCTTCCAGTCGACCATTTCGACTACTCATTTGTTGGGCTTATTTGGCTGCCCCCCAGGGATTCGAACCCCGATATGCTGCTCCAGAGGCAGCTGTCCTACCATTGAACGAGGGGGCAGCAAGGGTAATGCATGGCTGGTCTTGCGGCCGTATCGGCTCGAGCCCGGTAGAACGCCAGACCTCAAAAGCCAACCTATTCATCATAAGTGCATTCTCCACGACGGTCAAACCCATATTGGCGCAGCAGACTGAGCGCGCCAGTGTAAGATTTGATTGCCGTTAAGTCTCTCTCTGTTCCCTGCCGTACTCACTCCTCGCGCAATACCTGCAGCGGCCTCAACCCGAGAATCCGGTAGCTCGCAATCCATCCCGTAGCCGTAGCCAACACAGCTGTTCCCACTAGCGCGATCGCCGTAGCTCCCCACTCAATATGAAACGAAGCTTCGAGCCGATGCAGCAGCACCCGCGTCAACAGATTGGCAAAAACCACTCCCACCAACCCCGCAAGAAGCCCCAGTACACTGAACTCCACGCTAAACGTGCGCACAATTCTCATCCGCGTAGCCCCTAGGGTCTTTAGAACCACCGCCTCCTGCATTCGCCTAAACCTTGTACTTGCAATGCTCGATGCAAGAATCGTCAGCCCTGCCAAAATCGAGAATCCCGCCAGCAGCCGCACCACAAACGTGATCTGATCCACAACACTCTCGATCCGCTGCAACACGTCAGCAACGTTGATTACCGTAACCGTTGGAAACGCCGCAAACAGACCCCGCTCCATCGTCGCCACCTGCGTCGGGTCAATGTGCACGCCACCGTACCAAGTGGAAGGCTGGTCCTTCAGTTGACCTGAAGGAAGCACAAACTCGACCCGCGCCCCCAGGTGCTGACCGTCTGCCCTATAAATCGCGCCTACCTTCAGCGCTCTCGCAGTTCCGCCAGTCTCGATTTCCACCGCGGAACCTACGCCCAGGTTCAGCCGCCGCGCCACACCCTCACCTACTGCCAGCTCCGCAGCGCCTCCACCCTTCCACCAGGCGCCCTGCATAACCTTGTCGCCCACTGGAGGCGCATCGGCCCAGGTCAGCTCCGCCTGTTCCAGCATCCGCCGCGGATAGTGTTTTCCTTTCATCTGCTCCACCAGCTGTCCATTGATGGAAACGAACCGGCCCTGCACCACCGGCATCAGATCCAGCGCCTGGTTCACGCCCGGCTGGCGCGCAAAAAAATTCCTCACACCTGCAACTTCGTCCGTTGTCACGTCCACCAGAAAAATATTCGGCAATTTTGGCGAAGCCGTCTCTTTAAGCTCACGCAACAATTGCGCCTGCATCAGGTACACCGCGAGGATCAGCATCACGCCTGTACCCAACGCCGCCAACACGGCAGCCGACTGGTTTCCTGGCCGATAAAGATTTGCCAGCCCATGTCTGAGCGACGAAGGCAGCTGCAACCGGACACGATCAAGCAGAAAGCGCACCGTCCACAACGCGACCGCCGCGAGCACCAACAGAACCACCAGCGCAACAGCAAACATCACCGCAAACCACGTTCCCACCTTGGCCGAGTCCGACAGCGCCCAGGCAATTCCCCCTAGGGCCGCCACCACAAGAGCGGCAATTGCCAGTTGCAGCCGCCGCGCCCACCACTTTGCCAGCCAGCCTCGAATTCCCTCCGGTCCTGATTCCACCAGCCTGCGCAGGACCAGTACTGGCCTCACTCCGCGCACGTCGAGCAGCGGAGGCAAGCAGAACAGCAGTGTCGTCAGCAGTCCTGTTCCCAGTCCCGCTAGCGCCGACTGCCATGGGAAGTTCAACACCACGTGCACAGGCAGCAGATTCCCGAAGGCTGACGGGAGCGCCGCCATCACGCCCACGCCAGCGGCCACACCGAGCACACCTCCGGCCAGCCCCAGCCCCAGCGTTTGCAGCAGAAAAATCCGCAGCAAATCCCCGGAACCCGCGCCCAGAGCCTTCAGAATTGCCAGCATGTCCATGCGCTGTTCAAGGTGCGCATGCATCGCCATGGCCACGCCGATCGCACCAAGCACCATCGCCACCAGACAAATCAAACTCAGAATCGCCGTCGCATTATCCAGCCCTCGGCTCAACGCGGGATTGCCCTCACGAAAATCCATCACCTGGGCATCCGGCAGTGCCGACTCAAGCTGCGTGTGAACTGCCGCGGCCTCCGCATCTCCTGAGCGCCCTCCAGCAACCTTCTCCGGTAGCTTCACCAGCATCCGCTCGCTCAGGCGGCTCCCGGGTGCTACCAGTCCCGTGCGTACTAGCGCAGCCTGCGAAATCATCACGCGAGGGCCTAGCCCTGCACCGGCCGTGATTCGATCCGGCTCCTGCCTAAGCACCGCCGCAATTCTGAAGTTCTTGCCCCCTAGTCGTAGCGTCTGGCCAACCCTTGCATTTAACCGGATCAGAAACTCATCCGCCACCACCGCCGAATCACCGTCAAGCGCCTGCTGGAGACTCATCGCCGGTTCCAGTTCGGCCGTTCCGTAGTAGGGGTACTCGCTCGGATCGACAGCTTTCAGCGAAACCAGCAACGGCACCGGATCCGGAGGCACCGACGCCATTGAGATCGTCTCCGTTACCCAGGTAGACCGGATCCCAGCCGAGCCCGACCCGCTACCCTGTGGCTTTAGAATCGCCGCAATCTTGCTTTCGTCCTCGGCCGTGGGCGGATGAAAGATGCGCGCACTCAGATCGCCAGCCATAAGCGAACGAGCCTCGCCAGAGAGTGTCCGCCGGAAGCTGTCGCTCAATCCGCGCACCCCCACCAGCGCCGCCACCCCAATCGCCACCGACATCACAACGAATCCGAACTTGCCGGGCGCCGACTTCAAGTCGCGCCAGCTGATAGCTCCAGCCCGCTTCCAGCTCAATGCCCGCTTAGCCATTCTTCCCCTCGTTTTGGAGAAGCATCCCGCGAGCTTCGCCGCCGGCTAGCGCCTCGGCATACGGCAGTGTATCTTCGACCACCATCCCGTCCTTCAACACAATCTTCCTGTCCGCTCGGCTCGCCACCTCTGGGTCGTGCGTGACCAGCACGAGAGTCGTCCCCGCCTTCTTGTTCCGCTCAAGCAGAAGGTCCAACACCAACCGTCCGTTCACTGAGTCCAGGTTCCCTGTCGGCTCATCCGCCATCACAATCGGCGGCTCTACAACAAAGGCTCGTGCAAGCGCCACGCGCTGCTGTTCGCCTCCTGAAAGCTGCACCGGGTAGTGATCCACTCGCTCCGTCAGACCTACTTCGTCCAACAGTCGCCGTGCCTGCTTCAGACCGCTGCCTTCAACATTCAACTCGTACGGTAACAGCACATTTTCCAAAGCCGTCAACGTCTGGATCAACTGGTAGGACTGGAACACGAACCCGATCTTCCGCCCACGCACCGTGGCCAACTCCGCCTCTGCCAGGTTGTGAATCGGCGCGCCATCCAGCCATATCTCTCCGGAGCTCGGCGTGTCCAGGCCTGCAAGCAGACCAAGCAGCGTGCTCTTCCCGCTTCCGCTCGCGCCAATGATCGCGACAAACTGACCTGCAGGAATCGTGAGCGTGATTCCTTTCAGGATTTCTACGCGGCGGGCGCCGTTTTGGATCCACTTCTTTGCGTCACGAACTTCAATCACTCTGCCACTCTCCTCAACGACTGCTCCCTGCCCTGCGCGGCTACACTACTGATGTGGACGTTCGCCGCGCGATTCTCGTTTCAATCTGCCTGCTTGCTCTTGCTGTCCCGGTTCTCGCCGCCGATCAGCATGTCCTGGTCTGCTACGGCGACAGCATTACCGCCGGGCACGGCCTTGCCAACGGCCAATCATTCCCTGATGCACTGCAGCGTCAACTTGACGCCCAGGGCTATCACTACAAGATCATCAATCAGGGCACCAGCGGAGCCACCACCAAGGACGCTGTCGCCAGCCTTCCGTCCGTAATGCGCCTTCATCCTGAGGCCGTCATTGTTGAGTTTGGAGGCAACGACGGTCTTCGCGGGCTGCCTCTTGAGCAGACACGGCGCAATCTCGAACAGGTACTCACTGCGCTTGAAGCCGCTCACATCAAGATTCTGCTGGCCGGCATTACGCTGCCACCCAACTACGGGCCCGAGTACATCCAGTCTTTCGATCAGGTCTTCCGTACTCTCGCCTCCGGGCACCACGTCGCGTTTGTGCCCATGATCTACAAAGACCTCATCCACGTCCCAGGCACCATCCAGCAGGACGGTATCCACCCGACTGCCAAAGGCTCCGATATCATTGCGAAGACTCTGCTGCCGGCGCTGAAGCCGCTGCTCAAAAAATAACAGAGATCAGGGGCTGCAAACTGTTGTTTAAGTGATTCATTCCTAAACGTTAAATGTTCGCTTAGGTGGTGCGTCAAACGCGCCAAATGTTCGCTTAAATGGTTACGATTCGGTGGCAAATGTTCGCTTAGATGGTTGCACTTTCTTGAGGGGTTGACCTCTCAGGGTGCTCGATTTTGCGAATAGGTCGTTCAAAAGGTTACGAAATTGAGCTAAGGGTTGTTCAGAATTTCCCGAAATGTGCGTAAATTGGAGCCTTTTTGTCTAATAACGGCAATTTGGCGGTGTTTTCTGTACATTGCATCTCTGGAAGGCTCGGACTTGGGTGTCATTTTTCGCGCTTGTCATGACTGTGAGGACGGGTGGTTTTCGGGTCTGTGGTTTCCCACCCTTGCGCCAAAAGAAAGGCGCAAGTATGGGGCACGGGGGGACGTTTCTGATCCCTGACCGCAGATCCCTGCTTTTTCACCCCATCACCATCAGTGGCTGAAACAAGGTGCCGGCTATTCTCTTCGCAATCCCGACCAGTTCACGCTGTCCTGCAAACACCTTCACCAGCGACGCCCGCGAAAGCTCAGGCAAGTTCGCCTGTGCCCCATTTCGCAATCGTCCCAGCGCATGCTCATCGCCGGTTACCGCGGGCATCTCGGGCAAGAGCAATCGGGGATGCACACAGAAAGTCTCCAGCGCTTTGACGTCTCCTGCCACGGCTCCCAACTCCTCCAGCGTATGCGCCTCATCAAGCGTAAAAGCCCCGGCCCGCGTGCGCCGCAACCGGCTCAGATGCGCTCCGCAGCCCAGCGCCTGCCCAATTTCCTGGGCCACCGAACGCACATATCCTCCAGCACTGATGCTCATGGCGAACTCCGCCTCAGCACCTTCCAGCGCAACAATCTCAAAGCAGACAATACGGACCTTCGCAACCTTCAGTTCCACAGCCTTTCCTCCACGGGCGAGCTTATAAGCCGGAGTCCCCGCAATCTTCTTGGCGGAGAAAGGCGGAGGCATCTGCTCCATCTCACCGTGGAAACGCGCGGCCGCGGCGCGCACCTGTTCGAGCGTCAGCGCAGAACCTATCTCTGGCCAAAGGTCTGGCCCTGTAGCCTGGCCCTCAGTGTCGTATGTGTCTGTTGAGAATCCGAAGCGGATCGCCCCGGTGTAACTTTTCTCGGCGGCAGCAAAATACTGCGCCAGACGAGTATATTTTCCCAGCACCAACGGCAACGCTCCGGTCGCCATCGGGTCAAGAGTGCCCAGGTGCCCAATCGACTTTTCTCCGGTGATTTTCCGCAGCCGGTTCACCACATCGTGGCTGGTCATCCCGCCGGGCTTGTCGATTACCAGTAATCCATTCAAGATAAAACCCGCTCCCTTCAACACTGTAGAGCATTTTCGCTGTGGGCGTTGCGTGGCCACATCGTCGAGAATCCATGCGGGGCAAAGGTCCGGGGCTAAAGCCGGGGGATTGGGTTGCCTTTACGCGGGGGTTAAAACCTCCCCCCTCCGGACCGAGTCTTGCGGCGCGGCTAAAGCCGCGCCCTTTCAAAACTACTCCACACTTTACGGCTCTGTGAAAGCTGCACTCTTCCAAAACCGGAGCTATGCAACCAGTTCCAGCTACGCGTGCTTTGCCAATCATCGCGGCAGCCTCCTATGCTGATGAATGATGGAATTGGAAGCCGGCAACGTCCGCAGACCGATTCGGCAGTTGCGCAAGTCGTTAAAAAGTCTGCCCAGCAACCCTTCAGTGCAGGATGTCCATGATCTGCGCACGCGCGCACGCCGCCTCGAAACCATCATCACTATCTACATGCCCGACAAGATGAAGCAGAACCGCCGCCTGTTGAAAACCCTCAAGCCGGTGTGCAAGGCAGCAGGCGCGGTGCGCGATATGGATGTACTGGCAGCCAAGACACGCGCTCTCGGCGGCAGTCACCGCAACGATTCTGTGGCACTTCTGCTGGAACATTTGCAGGCCATGCGCATTGAGAGCGCGGGCAAATTGTTGGAGACAGTCGCCAGTCATGGAAAGGATGCTCGCCGCAGCCTGAAGGACTTTTCCATTCAAATCGAAGGGCGCTTCAAGAGAACGAATTCTCGCAGGGCTGCCAAAACTACCGGCAATCAGCTCCATGCCGACGCGGCAAACAAGCTCATGGATGAGCTGAGCCGCTGGCCTGCACTCCACGCTGAGAATCTCCATGCTTTCCGCATCGAGGTGAAGAAGCTGCGCATTGTGCTGCAACTGGGCGAAGATGCGAACCCCGACTTCGCGGATGCTTTGGAGAAGGTCAAGGAGCAGATCGGCAATTGGCACGACTGGCAGGAACTCAAGAAGATTGCGGAAACAGTGCTTGACCCCACAAAAGATCGCACAGCGCTTAAAAAGATCGATGAGATGGAACGCAGTACGTTCAAACTTGCGTTATCCTGCACTCAAGCGATGAGAACGATCTATCTCGGCGCCTATAGTGGCTTCACCATTGCTGAACCGTGAACCCACAACCTTGCAGCGACACCGTATTTCAACGCCGCGCGGGAAATATTTACAACCCGCCTGTCGCCGGTTGCCTCACCAGGGTCAGAAATTCCGTCCGCGTCTCCTTCTGCCGGAAGCAGCCCACCATTGCCGACGTCACTGTGGATGAGTGCTGCTTCTCAATTCCGCGCATCATCATGCACAGGTGGCGCGCCTCAATCACGACGCCCACGCCCTGCGGCGCAATCGCCTCTTGAATCGCGTCCGCGATCTGCCGAGTGAGCCGTTCCTGCACCTGCAGGCGCCGCGCAAAAACTTCAACCAGGCGCGGAATCTTACTGAGCCCGATGACTTTTCCTTTGGGGATGTAGGCAACGTGTACCTTGCCGAAGAAAGGCAACATGTGGTGCTCGCACAAAGAGAACATCTCAATATCCTTCACGATCACCATCTCGTCGTAGTCCACGTCGAACATGGCCCCGCGCAGAATCGCCTTCGGATCTTCGTCGTAGCCCTTGGTCAGAAAGGCCATCGACTTCTCGACGCGCGCAGGCGTATTGAGAAGTCCGTCGCGGCTTGTGTCCTCGCCCAGCCGGTTCAGAATTTCGCGATACATCTCCTCCGTGCTGAACCCGCTCAGCCCTGCATCGATCTCCACTGCCCTGCGAATCGGCTTGCTCACTGCAATCGGCTGCGCCATTGTTTTTTATCCTCTCACCCTAGGGAACAGGGGTGTTTTGCATCGGTCGAGGAATCACTGAATGAGCTTGCATGACGATTCAGCATTCCCACAGGGGCTCTAAAGCCCAAGTTCGTATTGCATCCTATTCGGCGCGGGACCCAGAGGGTGCCCCGCCGCGCTCTTTCAAAACCCTTCTGTATTCAGCCCACGCCATAGCACTGAAAGAAGTTGTTCTCGGTCTCTTCCACGCGCACATATTCCAGTTCACCGGCCGGCAGCGCATCTTTCAGGAGCACTAATACTGCCCTACATAGATTCTCGGTGGTCGGTACGCAATTCGCAAACAACGGATCGAGATTCAGGTTCGTATGATCGAAACGATCGGCTACGCTGTTGCGCACCACTTCATCCAACACTGCCAGATTCACCACCATGCCGGTCTCCTGGTCCACCGGACCACCTACAAGCACTTCAACTACGTAGTTGTGTCCGTGGCCATGGGGGTTGTTGCACTTTCCATACGCGGCTTGGTTCTGCTCCGCCGTGAGCGCGTCCGAGTGCAGCCGATGGCTGGCACTCAGCATGTAGCGGCGACCAAAATAAGCCTTCACGCCTGACCTCGATACTCGGCGAAAATCTCCGGCGTCTCGTAGATTCGCACGCAGGTTAAGCGTGCCCCGCCGGCTGCGGTGATCGACGGCTCGAGACGTTTCCACGCAGCAATCGCGATGTTTTCGCTCGTCGGAATCAGCTTCGACCCCGCAAACTCCGGTACCTCAAGGTTTAGATGCCGATGGTCGTAGACAGCGAGCACCTTTTGTTCCATCACGTCTTTGAGCCACTTGAGATCGACAACGAAACCGGTCACGGAGTCAGGTTCGCCAGCGACAGTCACCTCCAGCGTGTAGTTGTGCCCGTGCCCGTTGCAGTTGGCGCAGCGGCCAAACACCTGTTCGTTCTTTTCCACCGTCCAGTTTTCGTTCCAGTAGTAGTGCGAAGCGGAGAAGGTCGCCCGCCGAGTTAAGAAAATCATTTCGACCCCTCACTTAAGAAGATGCTGCAAACTACGGATTCGCTTCAACTTTGAAAGGGCAAACTCTTAGGTCCCAGCCTCCAGCTCTTCCGTGTCCGAGAAGCCTTTGCTGGGAATCTACACCGTGAAGGCATGCAAGGAAACCCAGGTCTTTGACCTGATGATTTCGTCCGTTGCGTTGAAGTGCTGTGGTATCCCACTCTAGGCGCAAAAACAAAGGCGCGCCGAGGGTTGGATACCCAACATTAGTACAACAACAAGAGTTCAGAGCCTTAGAGGCTAGGAGCTAAAGACTGTTTTTCACGCCTTATAGCTCCGCCCTTTCCAGCTTACCTGTTTCAGAATCCGGTGCTGAAACCAGCTTCGGTAAAGCAGCACCACAAACAAGGGCAACCCCAATGGCGACAGCGCGCAATCCACAAACGGGAAGTTCGATTTGGCGACCCGGGCGTAGAAGCGGACGAGGGTCCGTACCCAAAGCAGGGCCAGCACCCAGCCCGCTCCGAGCCACTCAAGCGAGTGCGCACCCAGCCGCGCGTTCCAAAGCTCAGCGGCCAGTACCGGCAGGCCGAAGAGCAGCAGGAAATCCAGTGCCCGCCACAGGGACAGGGCCAAGGTGTTGTCAAACGGTAGAGCCAGGTTCTTCGTCCAGCCTTCGATCATCGCCGTCGTCGTGCGATACATCCGTGTGGCCACCGCATCATCGGCGTACCGGAATCGCAGCCCCACCCTGCGCCGCTTGGCCAGATATGCCAGCTCCACATCTTCCAGTACCTTTTCCGCTACGCTGGCGTGTCCCCCAACGCGCCGGTAAGCCTCCCGCTCTACAAGGAGGAATTGTCCGTTGGCCGCGGCAATCCGCTGGTTCGGATCGGAGACCTTGGCCGGCGGATAGGCCAGCGCCAGTTCGCAGAAGACCAGCGGCATGAGCGAACGCTGCGCAAGCCCGCGCACAATCTGCCGCGGCGAATAGCTCAGCATCCCAGCCTTGTGCCGCTCCGCCTCATGCATCGCACGGCGCAGGTCTCCTGGCTCGTGGATTGTGTCCGCATCGGTAAATAGCAACCAGCGCCCCCTGGCATGCGTGGCGGCCGTCCAGATGGCGTTCGCCTTGCCGGTCCATCCTGGCTCAAGCTTTCCTGCCTCCAGTACTGTTACTCCCACGAATCCGCGCGCAATCTCGTCTGTCCTATCGCTGGAGTGATCGTCCACCACAATCAGCTCCCAGTCCTTGCCCAGCTCGAAGATCTCCTCCGACTGGCTGACCAGGGACTGCAGGCACGCACCGAGGCAATCCTCCTCATCGCGCGCAGGGACGATGACGGTGAGCTCGATCAGTTTCTCCGGTTCCGGCTGCGCAAATACGGTGCCCGCAACGGTCTTGCCGGCCCACTCCCGCCAGTCGACTGGCGCTGCCGGCTCATCGGAGAGGCCAAGGACCGGTTTCCACCCCGCGCCCCTGGCCACTCCGCTTAAATCAGGTTCGTCCTTCCCCATTGCGCCTCACCCTTTCGTTTCCGGCCTGTCGCTCCGTATTATAAGTATGTGCGGCTCCCTCGTTCTTTCGCCTATTTTGTCCTCCTCCCGCTGGCCCTTGTGTCCGCCTGCAACCGCGGCTCCCATCCAGCGCAGACCGATAAGCCTGCACCAGATTTCACTGTTTCAGATGGAACCACATCTGTTCACCTGGCCAACTATCGCGGGCAGGTTGTGTTGCTCAACTTCTGGGCGACATGGTGCCAGCCCTGCCTGGTCGAGTTGCCGTCGCTTCTCCAGCTTCACCACGACCAGCCCAATCTCATTATCCTGGCCGTCAGCATAGACGAAGACCCTGACGCCTACACACGCTTCATCGCTCGGCGCCACGTGGACCTGATCACTGTGCGTGATCCCTCTGAGTCTGCCGCCAAGCTCTTCCATACTGACATGTGGCCGGAAACCTACGTCATCGACCGCAAAGGCTTCATCCGCAGCAAGTACGTTGGCGCACAGGACTGGTCCGATCCTGAGATTCGCGCCTTCCTCAAGACACTTTAGAGTCGTGTAGAAGGTCCTGGCGAGCGACGCGCTCTCAGTTCCCACAATTGAAAATCTTCGCCGATCCGGGAATCTCAATGCGGAGAAGAACCATGCGTGTAACCCTCCTGCCACACCGGCCTTGGTATTATTTGCTTATGACCACGGTAGAGATTTTCTATCGCTACACAACGCCGCCGACTGAGTCAATAACCTTTGCTCTGGCCAGCACACGCGACGTATATGGCGTCCGGCGCATCAGCATCGATGCCGATGCCCGCACACTTCGGGTGGAATTTGACGCCACCCGGCTCAATGCCGCTACTGTGACCAAGCTCATCCGACTGACCGGCCTGGAGATAGCCGAGGAACTGCCGCTGATTCCTCCGCCGCCCCAACCCACGCTTGCGGCCTGATGCAACGGATTGCGCCTCTGTCCAATCCCTGATAATCTGTCAATGGTTCTGCCAGGAACCGACTCATTGTGCGCCCGTAGCTCAGCTGGATAGAGCGACTGACTACGAATCAGTAGGTCGGGAGTTCGAATCTCTCCGGGCGCACCATTGAAATCATTCGAAATCCAACAGAAAAGGCCCCCGAAGGGGCCTTTTCTGTCTTGGCGACTATATAGTTAACTATCTCTACTTGCATTATTTACGTAGTCATTTAAAACTTAACTAATTCGGGCCGACGGTTTAGAAGAGCTTCTGTCAGGCGTATGAGAAACGCTGCCCACCCCCCGGAACATGAACTACTGAGGCAGACCCGCTGCCTGGCAGTCGTCGCGTCGTATGCGCGTCCACTCCTCCGAGTTCGGTTCGTCTTTGGCCTGGCTGTATGCCGAGGCTACGAAGCCAGCCTGAACGCATCTATCCATCTTTGTGCCGGCTCTTACTGCAATGTTGTACTGCGTCACCTGGTCTTCAACCACCTTGTTTGAGGAGATCTGCAATTGGGAACCAGCTACGGGAGCATTAAAAAGACCGAGCGTCCAATAACCGAGTAGGGAAAGACCCAGCACCAGCACGTAAGCTCTAAATTTCATGCGTTCTCCTCGTAATCCAGCCGGTCCTACCGTGGGAATAAGTGACCGGCCTCTTGCCTTCCACGGCGCATTTCACCTGAGCCACACCGCGAACTCGGGTCAGACGGTGACTGGCTCCATAGGGCAACTAAATCCCTCGTGGACACACAGTATGGGAATTCCGACGGAGCATCAATACAACTACCGTGGGATGCTACCCCTGGCCTCTCCCTTTTCAACTGCAACATAGGGATTTCCGGTTCAAAATATTGGCGCCAATGCACTTGCGGTTGCTGCTTTGGTGTTATGCCTTACACCTTGGGGCTGCAAATGGTCGCCAGTTTTTATCGGACAATTATTGGCAATTCCTGAAAAAGCAGGCTGCGGGGCGGGTGCTCTTCAGTGACCAAATATGGAAGTATCCTGTCAAAACAACTAAAACCTGGCCGAGTTTTTGAAATTCAATCAATTCCTATTCCGTCCCCAAGCGCCTCTCAATAAATATCGAATAGGCTTCTTTCGATTCGTGCCTCTTCGGTGTGACTAACACCGATTCCGGCGGTGTGGGCAAAAAGGTAACGGACGGTTTGGCGACACGGACGGTTTGGCGACCTCGCCCGGAACCCTTCTACAAAAACGGCAGAAATATCCATCGGATTGGAATTTGGCCTTAAGATCATCGGATGAGCTACGAAAATATCTGCTTCGCGTCCGAAGGCAACATTGCTCTGGTCACCCTGGATCGGCCGCAACGACGTAACGCTCTTTCACTCGCGCTCATGCAGGAGTTGATCGACTGCCTGAATGAGATCGGGAGCCGACGTGATCTGCGCGCAGTAATTCTGGCGGCAAACGGGAGAGTCTTTTCCGCTGGTCATGACCTTTCGGAGATGATAGGCCGCGATATCAGCGAATACCGGAAATTGTTCGACGTCTGCACAGAGTTGATGGAGAAGCTACAATCGATTCCTCAACCAGTGATCGCCGAGGTGCAAGGTATCGCCACGGCCGCTGGGTGCCAACTGGTCGCCACCTGCGACCTGGCCATCGCTTCTGAGGATGCCGCATTTGCCACTCCCGGAGTCAAGATCGGACTGTTCTGTACCATCCCCATGGTGGCTCTCAGTCGCGCAATCGGGCGCAAGCGCGCGCTCGAGATGCTGCTCACGGGTGAGTTGATTGATGCACACAAAGCGGCCGATTGGGGCCTGGTGAATCGAGTGGTCTCCGCTGACAGGTTGCGGGCGGAGACGCGGCAACTTGCCGGCCGCATCGCCGAAGCGAGCGACCATGTGTTGGCACTGGGCAAGCAGGCCTACTATACGCAGATCGATCTGGATCAGCCGAAAGCCTACGTCTACGCCAAAGAGGTGATGAGCACCAACGCCCTCACTCATGACGCGCAGGAAGGCATCTCGTCTTTCCTGGAGAAACGCACTCCTTGCTGGACTGGAAAATAGGCAACGCGACGACTGGCAAAATCGTGCGAAAATTGCTCAGTGATTCATTCTTAGGCAGTCTCTTCGGCATTATCTGAAATACACCCCCGTGGAAAGGCAGCACGAATGCCCAAGAGGATCACTTGCGCTCCCGCACCAACCATTTCCGCCGAACAGGCCGTGAGCTTCGTCAAATCCGGCATGTGGCTCGACTACGGTGCTGGGCTCTGCCAGCCCGACGTGTTCGACAAAGCGCTCGCCACCCGGGGCGAGTCGCTCGAAAACGTCAAAATCCGCTGCTGCCTCTCAATGAGGCCGCGGGCAGTAGTGGAAGACGATCCCGAAGGCAATCACTTTTTCCTGTTCAGCTGGCACTTCTCCGGCTACGACCGCAAGAGACACGACGCCGGGCGCTGCAATTACATGCCGCTCAACCTGGGCGAGGTGCCGGACTACTACCGGCGGTTCCTCGCTCCGGTGGATATTGTCATTCTCAAGACATGCCCGATGGACGAGAACGGCTACTTCAACTTCAGCGCCGCGAATGTGTGGCACCGCGCGGTCGTTGAGAGCGCAAAGATGGTCATCGTCGAGGTGAGCGAGGGCCAGCCGTATGTGTTCGGAAACCAGAACGGCGTCCATGTCAGCGAAGTCGACTACATTATCGAGGGCGGCAACGAACCTGCGCCTGAGCTGCCCAACCCGGAGCCAACCAAGATCGACCACGCCGTTGCGCGCCTCATCACCGGCGAGATTGATGACGGCGCCTGCCTGCAGATCGGTATCGGCGGCATGCCCAACGCGGTTTGCACGCTGCTGCTTGAAAGCGGGGTTCGCGATCTTGGCGTCCATACCGAGATGCTCACGGATGGAATTGCGGAGCTCTATACGACGGGTCGAATCACCGGCTCCAGAAAGACGCTCGACCCCGGCAAGGTCGTTTACACCTTTGCCCTTGGCTCCAGAGCTACGTATGCCACGGCCGACCGCAATTCCGACTTTTGCTGCGACCCGGTGGACTATACCAACGCGCCGCACATCATCATGAAGAACGACCGCATGATCTCAATCAACAACACGACGCAGATCGACCTGCAGGGTCAGGCCGCATCCGAATCGGACGGGCACAGGCACATAAGCGGCACGGGGGGACAACTGCAATTCGTGCGCGGCGACTACGCGTCCAAGGGTGGCAAGTCCTTCATCTGTCTCTCGTCCACCTACTGCAAGCAGGGGCAGCCCCGCAGCCGCATCGTGCTCGACTTGACGCCCGGTAACATCGTCACCACGCCGCGCTCTGACGTAATGTACGTCGTCACCGAATACGGCATGGTCAACTTGAAGGGAAAGTCAGTCGCGGAGCGCGCCAAGGCGCTCATCTCCATCGCTCACCCCGACTTCCGCGAGCACCTTGAACGCCAGGCCTACGAGCATCGCCTGATTCAGCATGGCGTTTCGTTCTGAGTAGAGTTCAGCACGAGAAGAGTCATTCCCGTATTGCCGCCTGCACGTCTCCAACCCGTGCCTTGGGCCCTCCCAGAATCTGCGGCAGCCTACCAGCTTCGGGGTCAGGGACGGATTGGCGACCAACCGGAAACCACCAATTGAACTGGTGAGATTGCCCGTAAAACACAGCGGTTGTTGGCCGTTCAAGAGCGGCCGTCATTTTAGAACATTTTCGGAATACACGTAGACTTTTTAAGAGCATTGAAGGTGGCTTTTTCTTGAGGAAAAAGCCACTTTGCATAGTGCCTTCGGTCTACATCAATTCCGAAAATGCTATAACTTCGCGTACTCCATTTTGGCCTGCTGCAGGATTGGAATGTCGGGGTCGGCATCTTTCCAGTGGGTGAGGAACTCCCGGTATTCACTCTTCGCCTTAGTGCTGTCGTCCATCAGTGCATAGGCCCTCGCCAATTGAAGGTAGGCGAGTGCACCGGTTGGGGAATTCGCCACGATCCCGCGATGATCGACGATCTTCTGAAACTCAACGGCAGCCTCGGTCCCTTTGTGTGCCATTAGATAAGCCTCTCCGCGCACATAGATAGGACCCAGGAAACCCAACACGTCTGACAGCTCGTACGGTTCGGTCGACTGAAGAAGTTCGATCGCCTTCATCGGGTCGTTGTGATTCAATGCAATTTGAGCACGAATGGATGGAAGGAAATTAAATCGCAAAAGCGTGTCATCGGGATAGCGCTTGGCTAAATCATCGGCCAAAGATTGAGCGCGAGAGGAGTCCCCGGTGATGGCGAAGCTCAGTGCCGCGGCGAACTGTGCTTGTCTGCCCGTCGGAATTCCAAGCGCTGGCGTGGCAAGTAAACGGACGGCAGCCATATTTCCGAACAGCGCCTCTTGCAAGGCCGCATTCGCCTCGAAATCGGTTGCGTTTTCTCTTTCTTGCAGGCGCATTGCCAAAGCTATCGCTTGCCGCGACAAATCCCGAGATTCTCTCAAATGCCCGGAGTACGCAGCGGTCTGGGCCTGCAGTTCGAACATCTTGGCTTCAGGATTCTGTTTGCCGGTAATCCACTGGACCTGCCGCGCCATTCCCGAGGCATCATCATCCAAGAAGGCCAACCGATAGAGATCGAGGCGAAGACCTGAGGAGTCGAACCCTTTGGCAATTGTCTGTTGAGCCGCAACGCCAGCCTCTTGGAATCGATTCAAACGAGTCAAGTTGTCTACGAGATCCGCGGACGTCAGGCCTTCCTTTGAGGGATCGAGTCGGTTGGCTTCGCGTATTTGCGGTAGGGCGTCTTGATATTTTCCCTCTTCGCCATAGAGTTGAAAGAGACGTATTGGCGCAGATGAGTTTCGCGGATAGCTCTGGATACAGACTTCGTAGACCTGACGCGCTTTATCGAGGTCTCCCACAACGTAGTGATAGTAGGTGGACTCGATATAGAACCTCTCCGGCTCGCTGACCGGCGCATGCAGTTCATACGCCCGCCGCGCATATTCCGCGCCCTGCACAGTTTCTCCAATATTCCAGTAGAGCGAACCGAGCAAAGCGTACGCCACGGCGAAATTCGGATCGAAACGGATAGCGCGCTGGAGAAAAGGTATTGCTGCGGCGAATTCGTCCTTTCCGACCTGGGTTCTCCGTCCTAGTGTGTATGCCTGCAGCGCCTCGAGTGACGGCGTGGTGGCCTGCTCGAGCGGCGTATCGAATTTCTCAACTGTGCTTAATGATTCACCAAGTTTCCCACGCAACTTACCGGCCGCCGTGTCCAGAGCTGCGAGCACCTTTTCCTTGCCACTGGCGGTTTCCTGTTCATCGGCGAGGACCTCGCCTAAAGCACAACTCACGGCCTTCAGACCAAGAACGAACTGGTTGCCAAGGCTGGCAATCGAACCAGTCAGGTAGGCCGCGCTTTGCGTCCTTTGGCAAAGGTCGCGCGCAATCTGCGGCGTAATACGAGCATCGGGCGGCTGGCCCATGAGCCGCAATGTCTGCTGAATGCGTTGGTCGGGAATGAGAGTGAGGAACGGCGACTGCTCAAGTTCGACCGCCAAGCCCTGGCGCAATGTGCCGTCAAATACCGGGTCGCCGGTCGAATTCGCAAAGTCGGCGATCACGATGGTGTCCTTCTCGGTGAGAACCTTTGAGCGGTGAAAATAGAAAAAGCCTGCAGCACCCGCGGCCAGAATGAGCAGGATGACCGCCGCAATCGCCAGCCATCGCCCTCGGCTGCTTTCCTTGACTTCGATCTGCACCTTCGCATGGCTCGCGGCAACGATGCTGAGTTCCTGCTCCGGCACATGCTGAACTTCTTCCGCAAACCGGTAACCCCGTCCCGGCACGGTCACGATGTACTGATGGTCCTGCGGACTCTCGCCCAGCGCCTTGCGCAGGAGAAAAATGTTGCGGCTCAGGTTGGCCTCCTCGACAAATGTGTCGGGCCAAACTGATTTCATCAATTCATCTTTGGTCACGACCGATTTCTTGTGACGCATCAGCACAAGAAGAATCTGGAATGTCTTCGGCGCAAGCGGGACGGTCTCCTCCCCTCGAAGCAGCAGTTCTTTCTCGGGATCGACCCGAAAGGGGCCGAACTCGTAGAGCTGTTTCGCTCTTTGCTCTGCGCCTGCGGTCATTGGTAGCACCTTGCTTAGGGTCGGGAAAAAGAGCTAGGAACCGAATTTTAGCACGGACGCGCCTTCCTCCCGACGGTCAGGACTTGCCTGCGCCATCACTTAAGTGTCTTAGTTTTCTTTTGCTTAGACGAATGCGAAAAATAATCAGAAATCATAACAAGGTTGCGAAGGACTCATTTTTCACTTTCTAGTGCAAGCTCGGAGGCCAGTTTGAAGTCGAGTGCCGTCCTCAGGCGGCGCTGGCAAAAAAGCAAATAAGGGCGTGACTCATGGCGATGCAGACGAAGATCACGATCGAGACTGATTCACTCCTGATTCTTCAGGGGCAGAGGTCGCTGCGGGCATGGTGCCCGGAGTGTGGCTCTCAGATCGAGATGATCCCGCTGGACGGAGTCGGTGTGATCTCAAACCTGACTCCTCCGGAGGTCGAACATGAATCGCGTCGGAAGATTTGCATCACGCGCAGGGCGTCAATAACGCTCTGTTGATTTGCCTGAACTCGATGCTCAAATGTGTACGCAAAGCAAAGTCTAGCAGTTGAAAAATCACAAAGGAGAACCTATGAAGACCACATCACGTCGAATATGAAACACATCGCATTTATGACGATGATGCTCACCTTCGGTGTCGCAACCGTCTACGCGCAGGAGTCCGTAGAAGCGAGGAGGACGACAGTGACGATGGACGATAAGTAAGGGCGTTTCGCTCCTAACCACAATCACAGGCGCGGTGCAGTGATCGGCTTCGCCCGGGGATAATCGAGAAGATGTACATTTTCACATGGCCGGATCCGAGAGGTTCGGCCCTTGATTTCGCGATTGTTGACGGTTGACCGCCCACTCATCCCCAACCAATATTTTGACCCCTCCCATAATCTCTTGTCGTCACCGAACAAGGTTTATTGGCTCCACAGAGGTGCCAAGATTGGCACGAGTGTTCTGCCCTTTGCTCAAGTGCAGATGGGCCCTGATTTCAGTTCAGAAGCTACAATGGGATGTGCGAAAAACCATTCTTGTTGTGATTCCGATCGTCGTGTTTTTGCCAATTGCCGTTGTATTTATGCGGTCGGCAATTCCTCTGGTGGACATGCCAGTTCCAACCCCGTCTCTCGGACAGGCCACGCCAGTTACCGTACATGTGCAAGATCCGCATGGCGTCCGCAGGGTCGCGGCGTTTGTTGAGCAGAATGGCGTCCAGTTTCCAGTGTGGGAACTAACTCAACCTTCGCGTGCGGCCGATAGCACCTGGAGCTTCGTGGCCGGTGTCAAAACCACGCCGCAACTTAAAGATGGCAAAGCGAAATAGATCGTTGAGGCTACATCGAACGATTTGCGCAGGAAGACAACTCGTTTAGAGTGCGATGTTACGGTGGTGACGCAACTTCCAACAGTGAGTGTCGATTCAGAACAGCACTACCTCTATCTCGGCATGGCCGATCTGGCAACCTTCAGCGTCTCCGGCAGTTGGAGTGAAGCAGGTGTGCGTGTCGGCGATCAAACGTATCGTGCCTGGCCTATGCCGGGCGGCAAGACTGGACTGTTTTCGCTCTTTGCCTTTGCGTGGAATATGCCCGCCGACACGATTCCGAAGGTCTTCGCCGGCAATGGCCCAGGGAGCGACGTGACCAGCCCGATCACAGTGCAATTCCCAAAAAAGGAGCAGCCGAAATATACCGTTCACGACTTGCAGGTGAGCGACGCCTTCATGCAGAAGGTTGTCGGCGAGCTTGACCCAAACGGCTCGGGCGATGCCGTCACTCGTTTCGTCAAAATCAATACCGACATGCGCCGCGCCAATAATAAAACACTGTCTGATCTTCGCCTAAAGACCGCTGACAGGTTCCTGTTTTCGCAACCGTTTGCCCGGCAGACTCACTCGCAGGCTGAAGCAACGTTTGCCGACGTACGGAACTATATCTATCAGGGGAAAAAGATCGATCAGCAGGTCCACCTCGGATACGATCTTGCGGTTACCCAGCACGTAGGCGTGGAAGCATCTAACGACGGCCGTGTTGTCTATGCGGCTCCGCTCGGCATCTACGGCAATTGCGTTTCGTGGATCATGGCTACGGACTGCAGACGATCTACGGGCACATGAGCCATATCGATGTGCACGAAGGCGACATGGTTAAGCGAGGCCAGGTGATGGGCAAGAGCGGGATGACCGGAATGGCAGGAGGCGATCACATTCACTTCGCCATGCAGCTCGACGGAGTGCAGATCGACCCGAAGGAATGGTGGGATAGCCACTGGATTCAGGACCACGTAGCGAGACGTGTGGACTTGCCGGGATTCAAAGAGTGAGTTGACTGAACTGCCTGGTCGAACGGCATGGTCCAGGTTGAACGAGTGGAGGTTTCTGAGCGTATCGCCGTCAAGCCCTGCCAGAGCCGATCTTATCGTCCTTTCGCTACCTGCAAATTTTGAAATTCACCTGGCTAGTGGCCGTTTGGTCGTTTATTGGGTGTTTTAACCCATTCGCGCTTATGACAAAGAGAGCGGGGCGCTTATGCGTCCCGCTCTCTTGTTTCTCAATCGCATTAGATGATCAGTACAGCCTGAAGTTGACCTCGACGTTGACATACACGGGTACTGGCGTCTTGCCATCCCGCATGGCCGGCTTGAACTTGTACTTGCGAACCGCCTCCATGGCCTTTTCGTCCAGACCCATTCCGAGAGCGCGAACGACGTGGACATTCTGCGGATTACCCTGTGCATCGACGATGAGGCCGACCAGGCAAACACCCTGATACTTAGCCCGACGCGCTTCGTCAGAGAACTCAGCCTCGGGCTGGAAGAGCGGAACCGGCGCCGAAACCCGGCCACCCACCTGTGCTAGGCCTCCGCCTGTGTTCCATCCCGATCCTGGCCCGTATCCAATTCCGTTTCCAGAACCCAGGCCGCCGCCGGAACCAGAACCCATGCCGCCGCCGGAACCTGTCCCGTTGGAGAGCACTACATTTACGCCACTCTTCATGCCGATATCGGGCAGCATTGGGTTATCGGGTAGTTTGATGTCCTTTTGCACATCGATAGCCACCGGCATGGCGATCTTTGGCTTGTCGAAGGTCTGCACCATGGGAGGTACGACCGGATCCTTCTCAATCTTCGGCAGTTTCCCCTTGCTGGCGTCGATAATGCTGCGGTCTCCGCCACCACCACCACCGCCAACCTTGTTTTGGGACTTGGGCGCGTTGTAATCACCCACGTCGATGGAGGTGACCACGGTGGGCTTGTTGACCGTGTCGATGATCTTTTTGCCCACAAAGAACAGCACAATCAGCAGAATTGTGAGGTTGACTGTCGTCGAGATCCCGATCGCCCAAGGGTTAGGCTTTACCGCCATCCGGTCAGGCACCGGTATCGGCGTCGAGGTCAGGACCAACGGCGGCAGCTTGCGTGGGAAAAAGACGTCGTTGACGCTCTCCCACAGGCTTGACCAGATTGGCTTATCCTCAAATGTCCTGCCCATCAGGGCATCAAGAAGCTCGTGGTCATCCGGCATGACCGCAGCCGCTTCACTGTCCGAGTCCGCCTGTGTGAATAAGGTGTTTGCCATAGTTGTTGCTGGCTTTGCCAACCTCGCCTGCCCGGCTCCCTGTCCGCCAAGGAGTTTTACCTCGCTCAGGGCTGATGACTCATTATGCTTGACTGCCCCCGACCTTGTCTCGGAATCGATTGTCACTTTTTCGAGACAATTATCCTCCAAAGAATCATATTCCGGTCTGTTCAAGGCTCCCATAAACAATAGACGAAGAGGTCACCCTGTTTGTTACCTAAAAATTCTTCCCTGTCCATTTACACTGGTAAATGAACAAGTCTGCACAGCTCCACGGAGATACGATGCCCGCAGCGCCGGAGTTAAAGGCGACCCTCACCCTGCCGCAAACCAGCTTTCCCATGAAGGCCAATCTGCCACAGAATGAACCCCTGAGGCTGGCCCGCTGGGCCTCGCTGCACCTCTACGACGAGTTGCGGAAGTCCGGCGAGGGGCGCCGCAAAGCCGGCGGTTCCTGGTACCTGCTCCACGACGGCCCGCCCTACGCCAACGGTCCCATCCACCTTGGCCACGCCCTGAACAAGGGTTTGAAGGATTTCGTGGTCAAATCCAGGACCATGGCCGGGTTTGACGCTCCTTACGTCCCCGGATACGACTGCCACGGCCTGCCGATTGAGATCAAGGTGGACGAAAAACTGGGCCGCAAAAAGCTGGAGATGCCGGTTCCTGCCGTTTTAAGTGCCTGCCGGGAGTATGCGCAGAAGTACGTCGACCTGCAAAGCTCCCAGTTTGAGCGCATTGGCTGCCTGGGCCGCTGGGAAACGCCCTACAGAACCATGTCGCGCGACTACGAGGCCCGTACGCTGGAGGCCTTCTACGGCTTCCTTGAGAAGGGCTTTGTTTATCGCGGCTTGAAGCCCGTTTACTGGTGCATCCACGACCGCACCGCCCTGGCCGAGGCCGAGGTTGAGTACGATATGCATACCAGTCCCTCGGTCTACGTGCGTTACAGGCTTACTTCCGATCCTGCGGCCATTGCCCCGGCGCTTACCGGACACAACAATGTATCCACGATCATCTGGACCACTACGCCATGGACGCTACCGGCATCGCTGGCGGTTGCCTTCCATCCCGACTTTGACTACGTAGCTTTGGCAACCGGAGATGGCGCTGACGCACCGGTCTACATTGTGGCCGCCGAACTTGCTGAGAAGGTGGCTGCAGCCTGCAAACTGGGACCGACCACCGAACTGGCCCGCTTCAAAGGCGCCGTGCTCGATCGCGTCACCTTCCAGCATCCGTTTCTCGATCGCTCCATTCTCGGCGTACTGGCTACATACGTCACCGCTGACACCGGTACCGGCGCTGTGCACACTGCGCCCTCGCACGGTGCGGACGATTTCTATACTGGCCAGCGTTACGGTCTTGACTCCACGTGCCGCGTGGATGCGGCGGGCCATATTCATGTAGATGCCGCTGCGTGGCCATATGCTGCCCCGCCCGCATTCGATGGCATGAAGGTGTTTGCCGCCAATCCGGTGATCGTCGCGATGCTCGAAGAGCGCGGAGTCCTGCTCGCCGGTGCGCCGCTGGAGCACTCTTACCCGCATTGCTGGCGCTGCCACCATCCTGTGATCTTCCGTGCCACGGAGCAGTGGTTCATCTCGCTCGAAACTCCGGTTAAGCGCACGGACGGCTCCGAGACGACTTTCCGCCAGCTTTCGA
The DNA here is from genome assembly GCA_035945795.1 of Occallatibacter sp. Taxonomy (GTDB): domain Bacteria; phylum Acidobacteriota; class Terriglobia; order Terriglobales; family Acidobacteriaceae; genus Telmatobacter. Next base: position 65,645 of record DASYZU010000077.1, on the reverse strand, counting down.
TTGAAGAGATCGACAAGGTTGTCTGGGACCCTGTCTGGGGCAAGGAACGCATCACCAATATGATTGCCACGCGGCCCGACTGGTGCATCAGCCGCCAGCGCATCTGGGGTGTGCCAATCGCCGTCTTCCTCTGCGAAGGCTGCCAGAAACCGATTCTCGATCACGCACTCAACGGCAAGATCGTGGCCCTGTTCGAAAACGAAGGCGCTGAAGGCTGGCACACCACAGACATCGCTTCACTGCTCCCCACTGGTGCCACTTGCGCTGACTGCGGAGGCAAGCACTTCCGCAAGGAGACCGACATCCTGGATGTGTGGTTCGACTCGGGAACAAGCTGGTTCGCGGTATGCGAGTCTGACCCCGAACTTAAACCGTCCTACACTGCGTTCCAAAACGCGAACGGTGCGAAGCACACAGAGTGCTTGTATCTGGAGGGTGGCGACCAGCATCGCGGCTGGTTCCACTCTTCCCTGCTGACCTCGGTAGCTCTTCGCGGGCGCGCTCCTTACTCGCACGTAACTACTGCGGGATGGACGCTCGACGAACAGGGTCGTGCGATGTCGAAGTCGCTGGGCAACGGCGTCGATCCGGTGGATATTGCGAATCGGATGGGTGGAGAGATCGTCCGGCTGTGGGTTGCGTCAGTTGACTTCAGGGAAGACATGGCAGCTAGCGAGAACCTGATGCAGCGCTGTGCGGAGCTCTACCGCAAGCTTCGCAACACTTTCCGCTTCCTGCTCGGCAACCTTAACGGATTCGAGCCTGCGAGGAATCGCGTCCCCGAAGCAGAGCTTCTGCCGCTGGATCGCTACATGCTGGCCCGCACTCGTGAGCTCACTGAAAAGATCCTTGCATGGTACGAGGGCTTTGAGTTCCATCGCGTGTATCAGGCGGTCAACGAGTTCGCGATTGTCGATCTCAGCTCCTTTTATCTCGATGTTCTCAAGGATCGCATGTACACCTTCGCGCCGACGAGCAAGGAACGCCGGTCAGCGCAGACTGTGCTCTGGCAGATCACTGAGACGCTGGTCCGGCTGGTTGCGCCTATCCTCAGCTTCACTGCCGACGAGGTCTGGGAGTATCTGCCGGCCGTTGCAGGCCGCGAAACGAGCGTTCACCTGGCGCTCTTTCCGAAGCCTAAAGAGGTCTTCTCGGAAGATCCGGCGAAGTTGCTCGATGAGTGGAAGCAGCTGTTCGCAGTGCGTGACGAAGCTCTTCGCGTTCTTGAAGAGGCTCGGCAAAACAAGATCATCGGCAAGGGGTTGGAAGCTGAACTTGAAGTCACAGCATCCGGCGATCAGCTTGCACTTCTCTGGCGCCATGCGGCGGGCCTGAAAGAAGCCATCAATGTCTCCGCCGTCAACGTGGTCGAGGGCTCGGCATTGGCGGTTAAGGTTCTGCCAGCCACTGGGAGCAAGTGCGCACGATGCTGGAACTTCATGCCTGAAGTTGGCGAATATGGTATCTGGCAGCATGTCTGCACACGCTGCCAATCGGCGCTCAAAGAGATGGGCATTGCCCCACCACAGCCTGCGGAGGCTGCCCAGTGAGCTATAGACCACCTCGTCGCTTGCCGTTTCTGCTCTCGCTCTCAGCGCTGATCCTTGTTGCCGACCGCCTTACGAAGATCTGGGTCGGCGCGCACATCCCATTGGGCGGAGCCATCCCTGTTATTCCGGGCGTGCTTCGCATTACGCACTGGACCAACGAAGGCGCGGCCTTCTCGCTCTTCGCCGATACCGCTTCCCCGTCCACCGTTCGATGGGCACTAGTCTTGTTTTCGATTCTCGCCGCGCTCGTGATCATCGGCGCCCTGATCCGTTTCGGCAGCCGCATTAACATCACCACCATCGGGCTCGCGTTCGTCCTTGCAGGAGCGCTGGGGAACGTTCACGATCGCATCGCCTACGGCTCTGTGGTCGACTTCATTGAAGTTCACATCTACGCGTATCACTGGCCCGACTTCAACGTTGCCGACTCTTCGATTGTGATTGGAGCGTTCTTGCTGATGCTGGATTCGGTGAAGCCGAGAAAGATCCCCACTCACGAGGCAACTAGCTAAAATACTGCGACTATCTTCCGGCACCACCGACGGAAGAAAATGCTCCAGACGTAAGGCAGCCCCTGCCAGCTATAATTCGGCGCAACCAATCGAATGGTTTTGGGAGCGCAGAAATGTCTTCACAGGATTCCGGGCCGGCCTCGATGATCGCAGACGCGGGGCTTGCGAATCGCATGACACACAAGCGCTGGATAATCTGCGCGCTCCTTTTTCTGGCCACGGTGCTTGCCTACGTGGACCGTGGCGTTATTGCTTACCTTAAGAACACACTCGAGAACGTGATTCCGGGCCTTAATGACGTGAAGTACGGCATGATTACGGCCGCATTCACAGCGGCCTATGCCATTGGCATGGTTGCGGCAGGCGGCCTGACCGACAAGCTCGGCACGCGCAAGGCGTTCGCTATCGCCATTTGCATGTGGAGTGTGGCGGCGATGCTGCCAGGCGCGGCGTTCTCGGTAATCACCTTCGGCGTGGCCATGTTTCTGCTGGGTCTGGGAGAGGCCGCCAACTTTCCAGCGTGCATCAAGACGGTGGCCGAGTGGTTTCCCAAGCGGGAGCGGACAACCGCCACAGGGATATTCAACTCCGGAGCAAATGTCGGAAACATTGTAGTGCCGTTGGCGGTGCCGTTCCTGGTATCCCTGGTAAGTTGGCGTGGCGCTTTTGTGGTGGCGGGAGCCGGGGGCATCGTATGGATGATCTTCTGGCTTATCTACTACCGCCGGCCGGAAGAACATCCCGGCGTCTCAAAGGCTGAACTGGAACTGATTCTGAGCGACCCTGTGGAGAAGGTTGAGAGCGTTCCCTGGAGTCACGTGCTGCCTTGCAAGGAGACCTGGGCTTTTGCTATCGGCAAGTTTCTAACTGACCCCATCTGGTGGTTCTATCTTTTCTGGATCCCAGGATACCTGCAGTCGACCTTCCACCTGAGCCTCTCTCAAAGCCGTGTGCCGGTAATGCTGGCATACGCCATCTCAATCATCGGCAGCATTGGCGGCGGAGTGGTCTTCTCAGCGTTTATCGATCACGGAAAGACCCCCAATGTGGCCCGCAAGACAACGATGCTGATCTGCGCGCTGTTGATTTTGCCGATCTTCACCGCGCCGTTCGCTCATCAGCTATGGGTGGTGGTTGCGTTGTTGGGACTGGCCACTGCCGGACACCAGGGCTGGTCGGCGAATCTATTTACTCTGCCCTCCGACATGTTTCCCAAATCGGCTGTGGCCAGCGTGACCGGCATCGGCGGCATGGCGGGCGCAGTTGGCGGAGTCCTGTTGCAGTTGGGCACGGGGGTGATCGTTTACCTGACGCACAGCTATGTGACGCTTTTTGTAATTGCGTGCGCTGCCTACCCTGTGGCGTTCCTCATCATTCACAGCATCACGCCCAAGCTCGCTCCGGCGCACATGAAGTAACACATTGTGTGAAAATTGGATCATGTGTCTCTCCTCTTCCTTGCGCGCTGTGCTTAGCGCCGCAACTGTTTCTGCTGTTCTCATTCTGGCCGCGATCTACCCCGCGGGCGCACAGCGCTTGCCCGCGACTGTTTTTCCCGAACACTACTCGCTTACTTTGACCCCCGACCTTAAGGCCGCTACATTCTCGGGCGTTGAGTCCATTGATGTGACAGTTAAGACGGCGGTCAACTCGATCACACTGAACTCTGCTGAGATTGCGTTCCAGTCGGTCACCGTTACTGCCGCAGGCCACCAGCAAGCAGCCGCGGTTTCCCTCGACGCTGAAAAGCAGCAGGCGACCTTCACATTCCCTGCCCCGATTCGTGTGGGCAAGGCTACTGTCTCCATCACCTACACCGGAATCTTGAACAACGAACTGCGCGGCTTTTATCTCTCCAAGACGGCACGCCGCAACTACGCCGTCACCCAGTTCGAATCTACCGACGCGCGCCGCGCGTTCCCTTCATTCGACGAACCGGCCTTCAAAGCTACATTCGACGTTTCGCTGGTCGTCGACGCTGGAGACACGGCGATCTCGAACGGTCCGATTGTATGTGATGAGCCCGGGCCCGGCGCCGGCAAGCACACACTCAAGTTCCTTACAACGCCAAAGATGTCCACGTATCTCGTTGCATTCCTGGTTGGCGACTTTCAATGCACGGTTGGCGAACAGGACGGCGTCGCAATCCGCGTCTGCTCCACTCCGGACAAGGTCGCACTCACTTCCTACGGCGTTGGCGTTGCCAAATACGTGCTGCACTACTACAACACTTACTTTGGAATTCCCTACCCGCTCAAAAAGCTCGACCTGATTGGCTTGCCCGACCTCGAGGCCGGTGCGATGGAGAACTTCGGCGCCATCACCTACCGCGAAACCGATTTGCTCATCGATCCAAAGACTGCATCTGACGGAGTGAAGGAAAACGTAGTCAGCGTGATCGCTCACGAGATGGCGCACCAGTGGTTCGGCGACCTGGTAACCCTGCAGTGGTGGGACAACGTCTGGCTGAATGAGGGATTCGCGAGTTGGATGGAGAACAAGCCGGTTGCCGAAATGCATCCGGAGTGGAACATCGACCAGAGCGTAGTTGGCGGCGAAGACGGCACCCTAGACCTTGACGCACAGATAACCACCCGCGCCATTCGCGCCAAGGCCGACACGCCCGAGGAAATCAACCAGATGTTCGACGGCATTGCCTACGGCAAGGCCAGCGACGTACTGCTCATGGTCGAGAACTACCTCGGCGAAGAGACCTTTCGCAAAGGTGTGCATGCCTATCTGTCGGAGCACCGCTACGGGAACGCGACCGCGGAAGATTTTTGGAATACTCAGACCGCTGTGAGCCACAAGCCGGTTGACAAGATCATGGACTCGCTCGTGGCTCAACCGGGCGCGCCGATGCTTACATTCGGCCAGCCGACAAGCGGACAGGTTACAGTCGAGCAGAAGCGCTTCTTTTTGAGCCCCAGTGCTCAACCCGACCCGAAACAGAAGTGGACTCTGCCGGTTTGTTTCAAAACCAAAGCAGGTTTGCAGGACTGCCAGCTTCTCACCCCCGAGGCTGCCACGCTGAAAGTCCCCGCCGGCAGCCTGTTCTTCGCCAACGCCGGCGGCAAGGGATATTACCGCAGCTCTTATACTCCCAGCGTTTATGCGGCACTCGTTTCCGAAATTGAAACTGCGCTGACCCCGACCGAACGAATCAGCTTCACCGGCGACGAATGGGCACAGGTCCGTTCCAACAAAACAAGAGTGGGCGACTATCTTGAACTCGCAGCCGCCCTCAAGACCGACCCTAACGCTGAGGTTGTCTCCAACGCCCTTCGCGGCGTCGACGCGATTGTGGAACGCGTGGCCGCCACCCCCGAGGAAAAAGCTGCGCTTGCCGCCTGGCTTCGCCGCACGTTTGGGCCTGAATACGCCAAACTCGGTCCTTCTTTGCCGGGCGACACGCCCAACACCCGCGCCATGCGGGCCCTGCTATTCAGCGTCCTCGGCTACTACGGCAAGGACCCCGCCGTCTTGGCCCAGGCCGCCGAGATTACTGAGAGATACCTGGCCGATCCTGCCTCGGTCGATCCAACCCTAGGCCAGACGGCACTCATGATTGCTGCCCGTAACGGCGACGCTGCTTTGTACGACAAGTTACAGAAAGTCTATGAAACATCGACAAATCCTGACCTTCAGGACAGTGCGCTCCGGCTTCTCGCCGAGTTTGAGGACTCCGCCCTGGTGCAGCGCTCGCTTGACTACGCGACCTCAAGCAAGGTCCGCAATCAGGACGCGGCCATCCAATTCTCCATCTCGTTGCAGATAGCTGCCAATCGCAACCAGGCCTGGGACTACATCAAAACTCATTGGGATAAGGTCCAGGCGCAACTGACCACCGATATGGGTTCCTACCTGGTCGGCGCCACCGGCGGTTTCTGCTCCGCAGATGCGCGCGATGATGTTCAGAGCTTCTTCTCGACGCACAAGGTCTCTTCCTCCGACAGGACACTGAAGCACGCCGTCGAGCGCATCAACGGGTGCATCGAGTTCCGGTTCCTGCAAGAGCCGAACTTGAGGCAATGGCTTGCAACACAGCCCAATCTGTAATACGGTCGCTTCCTCTGCCGCAGGTGCGGAGCACATCAGAGCCGATTGCGCTATTCTGGATGCGCTTGAACTGCCCAACCGCAGACGGAGTTTCACATGGGCGAGTTTGTTCTAAACGTCAACGGCGCTCCCCTCCACGTAAGCGCTCCACCTGAAGAGTCACTGCTCTCGGTGCTGCGCAATCGGCTCAATCTGGCCGGGACCAAGTACGGTTGCGGCGAGGGTCAGTGCGGAGCCTGCACTGTCCTACTCAACGGCTTGGCCACGCGTTCGTGCCTGATTCCAGCGGCCGCAACTGTCAACAAGAGGATCGTTACCATCGAAGGTCTCGAGGAGGACGGCAAGCTTAGTGCTGTCCAGCAGGCTTTTCTTGATGAGGGTGCGTTCCAGTGCGGCTACTGCACTTCCGGAATGATTCTGAGCGCCACTTCGTTGCTGAGTAAGACTCCGAATCCCAGCGATGCGCAAATTGTCGCGGCGATGAATGGAAACGTCTGCCGGTGCGGAACCCATCCACGAATCGTGAGTGCGGTGAAGCGCGCCGCGCACCTGGCGGCCAGGGGAGGCGCATGATGATCCCCCGCGATGAACCTAATCTTGAATCGTTCCAGGAGGAGTACTGGGGACCATCGGGCAGCCACCGCGTTGATCGCCGCGACTTTCTGAAACTGCTTGGCGGCGGGTTGCTCATATGCCTGAGCACCGCGAACTCAAGAACACAAGAGACAGGAAGGGCTTTCGGCGGACATGAGCTTCCAAAAGATGTGGGCGCGTGGTTGCACATTGCAGCCGATGGCCAGGTAAAGGCCTTTACAGGCAAAGTTGAGGTTGGACAGAACATTCGAACTTCTCTCGCGCAGGCTGTGGCCGAGGAACTGCGGGCTCCCTTTGACACCGTTACGATGGTCATGGGTGATACCGACCTGACTCCTTGGGACATGGGCACTTTTGGAAGCCGCACCACGCCTACCATGGCGCCGCAGTTGCGCTCGATGGCTGCAGCCGCGCGCCAGATGCTGTTGCAGATGGCCGCTGATCGCTGGCATGTGGCTGCGGATGGCTTGAAGGCGGCAGATGCGAAGGTCACCGATGCTCAGAACTCGCGCGCGCTCAGTTATGGCGAACTTACGCGCGGAGAAAATCTAGTCAAAGTGATCTCTGCGCAGGAGAACCTGATGCCTGCCAGCGAATGGAAGATCGCGGGAACTCCGGTGCCCAAAGCCGAGGGTCGCGACTTTGTTACCGGAAAACACACATACCCTTCCGATATCGTCCGGCCCGGAATGATCTTTGGGGCCGTGCTCCGTCCGGATGGATACAACGCGAAGCTTGAGTCGCTCGATACCAATGCGGTGGAGAAGCTTCCGGGTGTCCAGGTTGTGCGCGACGGAGACTTCACTGGCGTTGTCGCTGCAGACGCCTTCACCGCACAAAAAGCGATCTCTGCGATCCAGGCGAAATGGAACGTGCCCGCGCAGCCATCGAATCGCGATCTCTTCGAGTATCTCAAGAACAATCCTGAATCCGGCCGCGACAATGGACCCGAGCACACGGCGGGCTCTGTAGCGCAAGTCATGGATACCGCTGAGGTGAAGCTGGAATCGCGGTACACCGTTCAGTACATCGCCCACGCGCCCCTTGAGCCGCGCGCTGCTGTGGCCGAGTGGACCGGCGACAAAGTGACTGTCTGGACAGGGACGCAGCGGCCCTTCGGAGTTCGCGATGAGCTTGCGCAGGCATTTCACATTCCTCCAGCGCAGGTGCGCGTAATCCAGCCGGATATGGGAAGCGGCTATGGCGGAAAGCATACCGGCGAAGCGGCGATTGAAGCCGCCCGCCTGGCCAAGGCAGCCGGCAAACCCGTCAAGGTGGTTTGGACCCGCACAGAGGAATTCAGCTGGGCCTACTTCAGGCCTGCTGGAGTCATCGAGATCAAAGCAGGCGCACGGCGCGATGGAACGCTGGTGGCCTGGGAGCATCACAACTACAACTCCGGCTCAGCAGCTATTGGCACTCCGTACGAGGTGGCGAACCAAGTCATCCAATACCATCCGGTGCGGTCGCCCCTGCGCCAAGGCTCGTATCGATCGCTCGCCGCTGCGGCCAACCACTTCGCGCGCGAGTCGCACATGGATTCGCTGGCCCACGTGGCGGGCATGGATCCGCTGGAATTTCGACTGAAGAATATTACCGACCAAAGGTTGCGCGCAGTTCTGGAAGCGGCGGCCGGCAAGTTCGGTTGGAGTGGCTCGAAATCTACGCCCGAGCGCGGATTTGGCATGGCCTGCGGAACCGATAAAGGTGGCTACGTTGCAATTTGTGTGGAAATTGAGATTGATTCCTCAACTAAAAAACTGCGGATCCGCCGCGTTGTGCAGGCGTGGGAGTCGGGCGCGATCGTGAATCCCGACGGCCTACGCAATCAGAATGAGGGCGCAATCATGCAGGGGATCGGCGGCGCTCTCTTTGAGAGGATTCTCTTCGACAACGGCCGCATCCTGAATCCGCGCTTCGCACAGTACCGGCTTCCGCGGTTCAGTGACATGCCGCAGATCGAAATTGTTCTGCTGGACCGGAAGGATTTGCCTTCGGCGGGCGCGGGTGAATCCGGCCTCGTGTGTATTGCGCCTGCTTTGGGCAACGCAATCTTTTCGGCGAGTGGTGTCCGTCTTTGCAACATGCCTTTGTTGGCGAAAAGCGGAACTGCGGGAGAGGCCGAGCTACCGTTCAAGATTTGATTGACGCACCTGTCTCCCACTAGCTTCGCTGCAATCTCTACTTGAGATCTCTCCAGTTCGGGCCGAACCCCAAGTCCGCTACCAGCGGCACTTTTAGCTTTACGACGCCTTCCATTTCGGTCCGTACCAGCGTTTCTATCTCGGCTTTTTCGTCGAGAGGAACTTCGAAGATAAGTTCGTCGTGGACCTGGAGGATCATGCGCGTCTTCAGCTTGTGTTCGGTCAACTTTCTGTCGATGGAGATCATGGCGAGCTTGATGAGGTCGGCGGCTGTGCCTTGCAGTGGCGTGTTGATGGCGGTGCGTTCGGCAAATCCTCGCTGGTTCGGGTTGCGGCTTTCCATGTCGGGTATGGGCCTCATGCGGCCGAACAGCGTGCGTACATAACCCTCTCGCCGCACCTGGTCCAATGTCTTTTCTATGAACTCCTTCACACCCACGTAACGGGCAAAATAGCGCTCGATATAGGCCTTCGCTTCAGCCTGCGGAATGCCCAGTTGTGTCGCCAACCCGAACGGCGAAATGCCGTAGACGATGCCAAAGTTGACGGCCTTGGCGCGGTTGCGTGTCTCCTTGTCGATGGTTTCTGCGGGCACGCCGAAGACTTCGCTCGCAGTGAGGGCGTGGATGTCGATGTTCTCCTCGTAGGCGCGCATCAGCAGAGGGTCAGCACTGAAGTGCGCAAGCAGGCGCAACTCGATCTGCGAGTAATCGGCCGAGAGCAGTTGCGTGCCGGGCGAAGCAGTGAATGCCGCGCGAATCTCGCGGCCCAGTTCAGTGCGCGTGGGAATGTTCTGCAGGTTGGGATTGACGGACGAGAGCCTGCCGGTGGCCGTGGCTGCCGCTTGGAAGGTGGTGTGGACACGTGATTGGGAATCGGCCAGGAGCGGCAGGGCGTCAATGTAATTGGATTTGAGCTTGGACAGGTGACGGTATTCCAGCACCAGCCTGGGAACCTCGTTCTGCTCGGCGAGTTGTTCAAGGACGTCCTGCGCGGTGGAGAGCGCCTTGCCTTTTCCACGGCTCGGCGGCGCCGCAAGGCCCATGTGCGTGAACAACACCTCGCCGAGTTGCTTGGGTGAGTTGATGTTGAATCGACGGCCGGCGAGTTCGAAGATCCGCTCTCCGACGCGTTCGAGCTCCAGGCTGAATCGCTTGGAAAGACCATCGAGCACCCCGATGTCGATGCGGACGCCTGCCTGCTCCATCCGGTAGAGAACCGGCGCAAGCGGCAGATCGATTTCTTGGTAGACGCGCTCGACTCCGGACTTTTGCGCTTCCGCTAGCAGTGCCGGAACGAGTGCACGAATTGCCGCGGCGGCTGCGGTCTGCGTGGAGGGCACGGGCTGGCTGTGGCGCGCGGCAACGTCGGCGAGTGCCTGCGTAGCGTGGGTCGGATTGAGCGCATAGGAAAGCAGCATCGTGTCGTCTACTGCGCCTCCTAATACAACTCCTTGCGCATCAAACAAATGCATGGCCAACTTCAAGTCGTGCGTACGCTTTGGAGCCGCATCCTGTTCAAGCAGCTTACGTAATTCAGGTGCCAGCGGAAGGCGCAAAGCGACACCAGGCTCGGCGCATACGCCCACTTCAAGGCTGGCGCGTTTCTCTTCTGCCTCGGCCAGATCGAGGAGGGATTGGGCCGGGGGCAGCTCATCTTCTGCCCCGTCTGAGGCTGAAGGGGCCGCTGCGTCAAGTGCGAAGGCGAATCCGTGCGCCTGCGCTGCGCGGTAGAATTCGGCGGCCTGGGCTTCGGTGGGCTCCTCGATGAGCTCGAGTGACGTCGCGCTTTCGGAGGGCGCAAGGTCGCGGAGCATCGATGTGAATTCAAGCTCCGTGAAAAGCTCGCGGCAGGCTCCGATATCCGGTGACTGGGTCTCCATGGCGCTCAAATCCAGATCGAGCGGTACGCGGTTATCGATGGTGACCAGCTCTTTCGATAAGAGAACGGCGTCGCGATTCTGCTCCAAAGATTCGCGATAGGTCTTGCGCTTGACCTCCGCGGCACGGTCAAGCACGGCCTCCACGCTACCGAATTCGCGGATAAGGTCCACGCTTCCCTTGTCGCCGATGCCGGGCGCGCCGGGAATGTTGTCGACTGCATCGCCGCGCAAGGCCATCACGTCTATTACTTTTTCCGGCGGCACGCCCAGTGTCTCTATGACGCCGGTGGGGTCCAGAATCAGGTTGTCCTTTTGCGGGTTGAGGATCTTCACCTGCGGCGTGACGAGCTGCATCATGTCCTTGTCGCCGGAGACGATGAAGACCTCGTGCGCGCGCTCAGCGGCCTGACGAGCGAGGGTTCCGATTACGTCGTCCGCCTCAAAACCGACGGCCTCGAGGATAGGAATACGCAAGGCTTCAAGAGCGCGGCGGATGTAGGGAATCTGGCGGCGTAGGTCCTCGGGCATGGCCTCGCGATTTGCCTTGTATCCTTCGTAACTAACTTCGTCGAAGCTCTGGGTCTTCGAGTTCCACTTGCGCAGCGGCCCCATGGTACGCGCACGCTCGTCGCGAAAGACTTCGCCGCTCATGTCGAAGACTGCCGCAAAGTAGCGGGGCGAAAAGTCCTGGCGCAGCTTCTTGATCATGTTCACGAAGACGTAAGTGGCCGCCGTGGGCAGGCCGCCGCGCGTAGACATGGGGCGGCTGCGCTGCATCGCGTGGTATGCGCGAAAGATGAACGACATGGTGTCGAGCAGGAAGACGGGCGGTTTGGCTTGTTCAGTCACGCTACAAAGTCTATCAGGGGTCAGAGAAACCCACCCTTGCCGCTAAAAACGCGGCAAGGGTGGAGTACCCGGTATCACTGGATAAACATGCAATCGCCGTAGCTGAAGAAACGGTACTTTTCGTCGACCGCGTGGCGGTAGGCGGCGAGGACCCGTTCGCGGCCGGCAAAAGCGCTGACCAGCATCAGGAGGCTGGATTGGGGGACATGGAAATTGGTCAGCAAGGCGTTAACCAAGCGGAATTGGAAGCCGGGCGAAATGAATATTTCTGTTGCTCCGGAGTGCGGTTTGAGCTCGCTGCCGGCTGCCTGGAGCGCGCAATGTTCCAGCGTGCGGACTACTGTGGTGCCGACGGCGACGATCCTTCTTCCCTCTTTGACGGCGCGATTGATGGTATCGGCAGTTGAGGCGCTCAGCGTGTAACGCTCTTGATGCAGCTTTACATCCTGCAGCTTTTCGACGCGGAGAGGGGCGAAGGTGCCCAGGCCTACGTGCAGAGTGACGCGCGCAACTTCAACACCGCCAGTAACCAGCGCGTCCAGAGTCTGCGCAGTAAAGTGGAGGCCGGCTGTGGGCGCGGCTATCGAACCCCGTTCGCGCGAGAAGACGGTTTGGTAACGATCGCGGTCTTCGACCGCGTCGTCGCGGTGGATGTAGGGCGGAAGAGGCATGTGTCCAATGCGGTCGAGGATTGCGAAGAAATCATCCACTGGCGCAAACTGGAGCAGCCGTTCGCCGAACTTGCCGCGTTCGATGACTTCTGCTTCAAGCATGATATCGCCGGTGGGTGCGGGGAAAACGAGACGTTCGCCAATGGCGACCTTTCTGCCCGGGCGGACGAGTGCGCGCCAAAGGTTTTCGCCGGCGGGTTGTGGTTCGTGGTCTCCCACCCCTGCGCTAGAAGAAATGCGCAAGGATGGGGCATCCAGCGTTTGTGGGATTGTGGGCTCGGTGAGCATGACTTCGATGCGGCCGGTTGGTTTCTCATGGTCGCGACGTAGCGTGCGGAGGGCGTAGAGGCGCGCCGGGATCACACGGCTGTCGTTGAGAACAAGTAGGTCGCCGGGCCGGAGCAACGTTGGAAATTCCACGAATGTTGCATCCCGCAAGGCGCCGGAGGCTCGATTGAGCACTAGCATGCGGCTCGCACCGCGCTGTGCGGGCGGCTGCTGCGCAATCAGTTCCGGAGGCAGGTCAAAATCGAAGTCGGTGACAAGTTGCCCGCTCATGGCTTTCCCGCTCACGGCTGGGCTTTCTTGAAGTGCTGGAGCGCCCGTAGGCGCGCACGTTCGATTGCAGCGTTCAGCTCTTTGCGCTTTTGTTCAAACTGTTCCTCGGGAAGATCGGCCGGGACATGCGTCCATTGCGCCCAACTGACCACGATCCGCGTGAATGGTTTGGGCACCATGAAGTGGTCCCAGGAGCGCATCGTCCAGGCGTGTTCCGGCTCGAGGTGGAAGGCGCCGATGGGTGCGCCGGTCAATTTTGCCAGCTTGATGGGTCCCATTTTGGTGCGGTAGATGGGGCCGCGCGGGCCGTCGGCGGTGAAGATCGCAGGGCCTCCGGCTTCGATTACGGTCTTGAGCCCCAGCAGCCCCTCGCGCGCACCGCGGGAGCTGGAGCCGCGCACGGCACGGAAGCCGAACAGCCCGAGAACTCGTGTGATCAGTTCGCCGTCGAAGCTTTGGCTAATGAGAATGGTGGCGTGTGTGCGGCGGAAATAGACGGTGCACGGAAGTACGCACTGGTGCCAGAAGCAGAAGATCCGAGCGCCCGCGCCGGCGCCGTACAAAAGAGGAACGATGCCTTCTTCGGCGATCTCTTCAAATCGCCAGGTGAGACCGACGAGAGAAAACATTGCCCAGACGACGCGCGGAATCACGGCCAATGCTATGCGTTGGCTAAATGTGAAATGTGGTCTTCCAGGTTTCTCCGCCGCGGCGGACGAGACCTGGGGTACGCGATCTGATGTGAGGTCAGTGGTCACTCTCTCGATTCTAGCGGAGTTGGCGGTGTTGCGAGACGTCCCGAAACGAAGCCAACATTCCCTCAGGGGCTAAAGCCCACGTCGGCAGAGTGCAGTTTGCATACGGGCTGAAGCCCATACCTTTCAGAACGCCGTCCCTACTGGACTCATTTTTCATGTTGGTTTATTCCTTCCCACGCTGAAGCGCGGGCCAATGAACGTTGCGCCTACGGCGCGTATGTTCTGTGGCTTATGACGGCACGCACTTGCAGACTTTTTGAAGGGAGAATAATGATTGGGTTACTCGTGGTTAGGTTTGGGTAAGGGCTGAAGCCGGTACCCTCACCGAGTCGAGTTTCTTTGGAACTCAGGAATAGCGAAGCCAACGCAGCACTTCAGGGAGGGTTGCGCGCTTGCCATACATCAGGATGCCAACGCGGTAGAGACGCGAGGAGAACCAGAGGACACCCCAAATCGTGAGTACGAGCAGGATTACCGAGAGAGCAATCTGCCAGAAAGGAACCGCGGTCATGCCCATCCTCGAAATCATGGTATAGGGCGAGGTGAGCGGACAGATCGTTGCGGCAATGCTCCATGCGGAGTTGGGGTCGTTGATCATTACCGGAAGAAAGCCCATGCTTGTGTAGAGCGGAACGATGGCCACCCACATGAACTTCTGCAGGTCCTGTGCGGATTCGCAGGTAGCCGCGAGACCCGAAAAGATGGCGCTGAAGAGAGCGAATCCCAACACAAAATAGATGGGAAAGAAGGCGCCCTCGGCCCAGGAGAAGTGGATGGCGATGTCGCCGGTAAGCAGCGCGGTGGCCAGCGTGGTTCCCATGAACACCGAGACCCCCAAAACCCAAATGGCAATCTGCGTGATGCCGACACAGCCTACCCCCAGCAGTTTGCCGGCCAGTAGATCGCTGGGTTTTACCACCGCGAGCATCACCTCGAAGATACGCGAGGTCTTCTCTTCAATGATGGCCCGGGCCACGTCGAGCCCGTAGAGCATGATGGGAAGGGAGAGCATGATCAGCATGAGAGTCGCCTTGAAGACCGTCACACTTCCGTTGCTCTTGCCGATCTTTCCATCTTTATTCAGTTGCAAAGCCTCGACGGAAACCTTGGCGAGCATCTTATCGGCCTGTGCCTGGGTCATGCCGCTGCCAATCATCCGCTCGTTAATAACCCCGCGATTCAACGCGCTCTGCAGGCGTCCAAACTGGTTGCCTTTAGCGGCAGAGAGCGAAGTAACGGTAGCCGTGATCATTTGGGGATTGGAGGAATCGATGGAAAGAACACCGTCAATCGCCTTGGAGCGCACCAGTTTCCGCAGTTCGTTGCGCTGTTCGTTGGTGGCGGGCGCAATCACATCCACCGAGTAATGAGAGTCTTTGTCGTCGAGCAGTTGCTGCCGAACCTGGTTAGCTAGAAACGCGTCATCGGCCACAATAGCGAAGCGCGTGCCTGTGTTTGCCTTGTGGTCCAGGTAGTAGCTGAAGCTGAGCAGTGCGGCACTCAATAGGGGCAGGACGATGGTGGAGATTCTAAAGGCGCGGCCGCGAATCTGCTCGAGGTATTCGCGTTTGGCAATCAGCAACATGTTACTCATTGGCCTTGCCCCCTACGGTCTGAATGAAGATTTCTTCAAGCGATGGCTCGACGAGCTCGAAGCGATAGATGGTGGCCATTGCTGAGACTTCGTGGAGTAGCTTTTGCGCGTTACCGTGAGGCTTGAGGCGGATTTCAGCGTGGCCGGAGTAATTTTTTGCCTCTGCAATTTCTTCGCTGTTCAGAAATGCTGAGTCGCCTTCGAACTCGACGATGACGCGGTTGCGTTCGTAGCGGCTCTTGATCTCGCGCACCTTACCTTCAAGCACAGCCTTACCGTTGTTGATGAGGCAGATGGCGTCGCAAAGCTTCTCTACCTGGTCCATGCGGTGTGTCGAGAACAGGATGGCATTTCCCTTGTCTTTAAGCTCCAGGAGGGTTCGCTCGACCAGCACCGCATTCACTGGATCGAGGCCACTGAATGGCTCATCCATGACGATGAGGCCGGGTTCATGAAGCAGGCATGAGATGAACTGGATCTTCTGCTGCATGCCCTTGGAGAGCTCTTCAGTTTTCTTGTGCAGCGCGTCGGCAATTTCCATGCGCTCTGCCCACCCGGTGGCCCGTTTGCGCGCGTCCTCGTGGGCAAGCCCATGCAACTGGCCAAAGAAGACCAGTTGCTCGATAACCTTCATCTTCTTGTAGAGGCCGCGCTCTTCCGGCATATAGCCAACGCGCTCCAGGCTCTTGCGTTCGAATGGCTTTCCGAAAAGGCTGATCCCGCCCGAGTCCGGAATCGTGATGCCCATCATCATACGAATGGAGCTGGTTTTGCCCGCCCCGTTTGGACCGAGCAGGCCGAACATTTGACCCGCATCGATGGAGAGACTCAGGTTGTTAACGGCGACCTTGCTCTCGTAGGCCTTTGTAACTCCCGCAAGTTCAACAACTGGCATGGGTTCTCCCGCCGCTTTCTTCGTGCAGATTGGCCAGCGGCAGACCAGGGGAACGGTTTAAGGAAAAGTGTAGCAAAGCGGGTTCTTCAATCCGCACCTGGCTCTTTGCACGTTGCGGAATTCCTTCTGCCACGCAACCCTGCCGTATTATTTCGGGATCGAGCCCACGGGAAACATCACTCGGTACTACTAATGGGTGATCAAGGAAGCGACCAAAGAGGCAGATATAAGATTCCGAGGGATGGTTAGAGTAGCTATAGCGCTGGGGAGTAGCAAATGGCAACCTTGCCGAAATTGCAAGATGAAAATTGCGACTTCCTGAGTTCCGAGCCTACCTCCGGGCCGGAACATAGGCCGGAGTCCGTCTCAGAACTCGACGTGCGCCAGTCGATTCTCGAAGATCTATTACTGAAGATTGTCTACCTGTCCGGTTCCCTTTCCATTCTTGATCTCTGCGATAAACTGCGGCTCAACTTTGCTGTGATAAACGAGTTGCTTGCCCGGCTGTGCGCGGATTCGCTCTGCATGGTCACTGGAATGTCCGGCAATATCGCTCAGATTGCCATTACATCTCAGGGCAGAGCCAGAGCCGCGGAATTGCAGGCGCTGAATCAATACTGGGGCACTGCCCCGGTGTCGCTCGAGAGCTATGTGCAGCAGGTGAGGAAGCAAAGCGTCCAGAAAGTCGAAGTACGCGCGGCCCATGTAAAGCGCGCCTTTGCCCATCTCGTAATCGACAGAGAGACGTTGAACCAGTTCGGCGCCGCACTCAATTCCGGAAGTTCGATTCTCCTTTATGGTCCGGCCGGAGTCGGCAAGACGACCATGGCGGAGATCCTGTCGCGGGTGATTGCCGAGGATGAGGTGTGGATCCCTTACGCGGTAGAAGTAGACGGTCAGATCATCACGGTCTACGATCCAGCAATTCACAAGCGGGTGCAGGAAAAAGAACCGGGGAATCACGACATGCGCTGGGTGCTTTGCGAGCGACCGGCAGTTCTGGTCGGCGGTGAACTGACGACTGACATGCTCGACCTGCAATTCAATCCCGTTTCAAAGTTCTATACAGGCCCTGTGCAGTTAAAGGCCAATAATGGCGTTCTGATCATCGATGATTTCGGACGGCAGCGGATGCGCCCCGAGGAGCTTCTGAATCGCTGGATCGTTCCGCTCGATCGGAGAATCGACTTTCTAAGCCTGATTGGAGGCAGGAAGATCGAGGTTCCGTTCGAAATGCTGGTTGTATTTGTATCCAACCTCGAACCTGAAAAACTGGCGGATCCTGCGTTCCTGCGAAGGATTCAAACAAAGATCAGACTTGGCGAGGTCTCAAACGAACAGTTCCGCGAGATCTTCCGTCGCGTGTCAAGTGATATGCAGGTCCCGTTTAACCCGGAGATACCCGACGATCTGATTGATTTCGTTCACCACACCCTGGGCCAGGAGTTGCGGTCATGTTACCCGCGGGATATTTTGAACCAGGTTTGCTGGGCCGCCCGTTACGAAAACAAAAGGCCCTATCTAGATAGAGAAGCTTTGATGCGGGCAATTCACGCGTATTTCCCGAAAAAGATGCGCGGGGCTACGACGGAGCAGTCTCTGATGCCTATACCTATCCAAAGGCCGGCAAGCCCGCGGTTGAGTTTAATGGAAGTTGGTTCCTGGGACAACCCAAATTGAGACAAATTTTTCACTTCACGCGTTGGATGCCCTTCCTTGCTGCGTCGCGCTTTTGGGCGGCAAAGAAGGGAAATTACGCCGGACGCGTTCCCCGCTACAGCAGCTTCATTGAGTCTGGATCCCACTTCACCACTTCGCCGCGCTCGATGCTGAGATTGCTCAACAATGCCGCGCCGGCCGCACGGAATCCAAACACGGCATCTTCTACTACCAGCTTGCGAGAGCGGACCGCTTCAAAGAAGTTCTTGAAGTGGTCGTAGCTGTCGCTGTAGCCACGCGGCGCTTCGTACTTCTCCGCCCCACCCAGTGATTCGGATCCCGAGTGCGGTGGATACTTCTTGCCGTAGTCAACCAGAATCTGTTTCTGCGTCGCCTCAGTGAAGCTCCCGATCATATAGCCCGGAGCCTGTTCGCGCGGCACGCGGGTAACCGTCACGGCTCCCCCGCCAATCTCCATTGTACCTTCAGAGCCGGTAAAGATAAGCCCTTCGCTTTCTGCACCGCCATCAACAAAGTTCACGCGAAGGCTGAGGTTAAAGCCTTCCCGATAGTCGAACAAACCCAGCATCACATCGGGCACATCGCGGCCATCGTTCCAAAAGCGCAAGCCACCCGTCGCCATGCCCCGCGTGGGCCCATGCGAGCCGGTAATGAAGTGCGTGCCGCTGAAGAGATGAACGAATAGGTCACCCGCAACGCCGCTGCCGTAGGCCTTCCACTTGCGCCATTGGAAGAAGTGCTCGGGATTGAAGGGAATCTTCGGCGCGGTGCCAAGAAAGCGCGGCCAGTCGCATGTCTCCGGCGAGGCATCCGGCGGAACCGTGTAGCTCCATGCACCCATTGCAGAATTGCGGTCCCAGCGCGCAGTTACCATGTTGAGCTTGCCGATTGCGCCTACCTCCAGCAGTTCCTTGGCCTTGATATAGAGCAGCGAACTCACGCGCTGGCTGCCAATCTGGATAATCCGGTTGGTCTGGCGCGCGGTCTCTATCATCTCCGGGCCGTCGGAGTAGAGATGGATCATTGGCTTCTCGCAATAAACGTCTTTGCCGGCTTTCATCGCATCCACTGAGGCGCGTTTGTGCCAATGATCGGGCGTGCCGATGATGACGGCGTCGATGTCATTGCGAGCGAGGATTTCGTTGTAGTCGCGGGTGGTAAAGATGTCGTCGCCCCAGAGTTCCTTGCTGTGTTCCAGCCGTCCGTTGTAACAGTCGGCCACGGCCACCAGCTTCACGCCCGGCACTTGCACAGCAGTTTTGGTGTCTCTCTGCCCCTGCCCACCTGCACCGATCAGCGCAATCTGGATGTGGTCGTTGGCGGCGATCAGCTTGGTGGGCTCTTGCATTGCGGCGAGGGCGTGGATTTTTGCGCCCAGCATTGTGGTTGCGGATGCTGCTCCCGCTGTCCTCAAGAAACTCCGGCGATTGAGTTCGTGCATTTCAAGTGCCTCCGACGTGCTTATTTTCGACGCATATAAACATACACGGTCGGGAGGACGGGGCTATCGCGCGAGTTTTTCTGGGCTGACTCCATCGCCCCTACGGGGCTGGGATGGCGGTGGGGGGGCTATCCCAGGACTGCGTCCGCAGCGGCGGACTTGACCTGGGCTAACTTCCATGACTCCCTACTGGAGCGGAGCACACGGCCGGGAGGGTCGCGTCCATGCCGTGCCGCGCATATATCTTGCGGGTCTGCTCTTTGCCTTTGCTTTTCAACGCGGCCATGATGGACGCAACTGTTGGCATGGGTTTCTCCTCCTGGCGGATTAACCGGGCCCGATTCGCCGGATGTGAACTGCGTTGCGGAGATTATTCAGGCATTTCCGCTGGAATGTAATGGCAAATGATGTTCTGTGTGGGTTCAGCGAACGGCACCCCAGACAAATGCATTAGCATCCAAAATGTGCCCGGCTTAGACACTCCGGTAATGTATGTGCGCGGCGTGGGTCCACGCGTCTCGGAGATGCTTGCCACAAAGGGCATCATCACCGCCGAGGATCTGCTCTACCACTTGCCCTTCCGCTATGAGGATCGGCAGAACCCGCGCAGCCTGGACGAGCTCGAGCCCGGCGAAATGGCCAGCGTGATTGCCGAGGTGCGCGGTTCAATCCTGCTGCGCACGCGGCGCGCGCCGATTTTTGAATTGACCGTGGGCCAGGGGCACTGCGCCTTGAAGTGCATCTGGTTCAATGGGACCTATCTGAACGGCAAGTTTCATGCCGGGCAAACCGTCGCCATCTACGGCAAGGTGGAGCCGTCGAGGTCCAGCAGCAACTTCAAGATGATTCAGCCGCAGTTCGAGCTGCTGCCCGACGCAAGCGACGACGCCGAAACGCGGCTGCTTGAGGTGGGGCGCATTACGCCGGTCTACGAGTCCCTGGGCGGCAACCGGCTCACTTCGCGGTGGCAGCGCAAGGTGATCTTCAACCTGCTGGAGGCCGTGCGCGGAGCCGTGCCGGAGTGCCTGCCGCACACGTTGCTGGCCCGGCTCGATCTGCCGGACCGTGAGACCGCCCTGCGCGACGTCCATTTTCCGCCCGAAGGAACATCGTTCACTCAACTGCAGAGCTCTGCAACGCCCGCTCACCGGCGACTGATCTTCGAGGAACTGTTCTTCCTGGAACTGGGTCTGGAACTCAAGCGCCGGCGCATGCGCGAGCGCGCCGGAATCGGGTTCGCCACTACTGACAAGGCCCGCGAGGCGATTCGCGAGGTGCTTCCATTCCATCCCACCGTGGCGCAGAAACGCGCTCTGGGTGAGATTGTGACCGACATGCGCAGCCCGAGCCCCATGCGGAGGCTGCTGCAAGGCGATGTGGGCTCGGGCAAAACGATTGTCGCCTTCCAGGCCATGCTGGTGGCGATGGAAAACGGCTACCAGGCGGCCCTGATGGCGCCCACCGAGATTCTGGCCACGCAGCATTTTCTGGCCGCGCGCAAGCTGCTGGAGCGCTCGTCCCGCAAGCCACACATTGTGCTCCTGACCGGTTCGCTCGACGAGGATCGCAAGCGGCACACCCGCGGGCTGATCAACCGCGGCGAGGCCCAACTGGTCATCGGGACACATGCATTGATTGAAGAGAAGGTCGAGTTTGACCGGCTTGGCCTGGTGGTGGTCGACGAGCAGCACCGATTCGGCGTCCTGCAGCGGTTCAAGCTGATGAAGAAGCCCAACCAGCCCGAGCCGGATGTGCTGGTGATGACCGCTACGCCCATACCGCGTACGTTGGCACTCTCCCTTTACGGCGACCTGGACCTTAGCGTCCTTGACGAGCTGCCGCCGGGGCGCACGCCCATCGTCACCCGCCGGGTTCCAGGCGAACGCTCTGAGGAGGTTTGGGAGTTTGTACGCAAGCAAGTAGCTCAGAAGCGCCAGGCTTACATCGTCTACCCGGTTATCGAGGGGACCAAGGATGACCAGCCGGAGTTGGACTTCTCGCACGATGACCCCGAGGTTGGTTTGGACTCCGCTCTTGGCCCCACTTCCCAGGTCTCGAAGGCGAGACCTGGGGCACCCAAATCCAGTCGTAAGGGCAAAACGGCGGACCTGTTTCCGAAAGCTGTTCAGGAGGCAAATCCAGCGGCAAAATCGGGCTTGAAATCGGCCGTCGAGATGCACGAGAAACTGCGCACGGGACCGCTCGCCGGCCTGCGCGTAGGTCTGCTGCACGGTCGCCTCGATGCCAACGAAAAAGAGATCGTCATGCACCGCTTTCAGCGCGGCGAGATCGACGTACTGGTGGCTACAACGGTGATTGAGGTCGGGGTGGACGTGCCCAACGCCACCATAATGGTCATCGAGCACGCCGAGCGGTTCGGGCTGGCACAGATACACCAGTTGCGCGGCCGCGTGGGCCGTGGCGCAGCCAAAAGCTACTGCATTCTCATAACCGGGCCCCGCGTCTCTCCGCTCGCCGAGGAGCGTTTGAACGCCTTGGTCCGAACCCAGGATGGCTTCGAGTTGGCCGAACTTGACCTGACGATGCGCGGCCCCGGCGAGTTCTTCGGAACTCGGCAGGCCGGGCTGCCCGATTTCCGCGTGGCTAACCTAGTGCGCGACCGCAAATTGCTGGAGCTGGCCAAACAGGAAGCCAACAGGTTTGCCAACCATCCGGATGCCCAACTTACCGACGAGGAGCGGGCGCGCGTATGGGCGCGGCTTAGAGAGGCGTGGCAACGCCGCTATGGGCTGGTTGAGGCCGGTTGATCCCGGCGAAACTCCCCGTCAGACTGCCTGGGAGGCGTGCAAGCCGCTCTGAGTTTCTACTGGAAATGTCTGGATCTCGAGGTCAATGCTTGCAATCTCCGAGCCGCAATCCTGCTTGTTGCTGCGGGTGCACTGGCAAAGTTCGGTAAAACGGAGATGCCCGCTCTGGCTCAGCTCCAGCCCGGCCGCGATCAAGACGCTGTAGATATCCACACATGCCTGCCGCTCGAACTCAAACAACATGCTTATCGTCCCGCTGTCGTTTGCGCCTCGGCTCAGCACCCAGCCCCCGCAGCCGAGGATTGCGCCAGCGAGGGCCTGGACCAGGCGTGCCGGTTCCTCGATGGAGACGGCATTCAACTGTATCGCCCACGGAATGCTCATCGTCTGCCCTGCGTTTCTTTCCAGCATTTCCAGCCTCACAGAGGGCTTATCGGAGCCAGATCGACCAAAGTAAAGTCTGTTCAGGAGTAGCACGGCACATGACCAGCTTTGACACATTCACTACTCCAGGAGTAGCCGATCCCTTGCCCTGGTCATTGGCTGTCCGCCACTGCAAATGGCAGATGTTGTAGTTTGGTAATCAGCATGATCATCGGTTCTGGAATCGATATGGTGGAGATTCGGCGCATCCAGTACTCCATCAATCGTTATGGAAGGCGCTTTCTCGACCGTGTCTTTACGGGAGAAGAGCAAGCCTATTGCCTGCGCAAGCGCAACTCCGCAGAGAGCTTTGCCGCCCGGTTCGCCGCCAAGGAGGCCGGAGCCAAGGCTCTGGGAACCGGCATAAGCCAAGGGGTGAGCTGGCTGGAGATCGAGGTAGTCCGCGAGCCAAACGGGAGGCCCACCCTGCGGTTTCACGGGCGCGCCGCCCAGATAGCTGCCCGCCTCAGCTTTGTCCGCGCCGCGCTGTCTGTCACTCATACGGCTGAACTTGCCGCTGCCAGTGTGGTCATCGAAGACGGGAATTAAGTCGGCAACTTCTGGTATCCTCAAGGCGTCTACTGCATCAATTCAACAAAAGGAGCTCCGTGCCAAGCCGCAAAGAGATTCAGTGGTCGCAACTGAGAGTCGGAGCCCTTGTCCTGGCGGCCACGGCTGTGCTGATTGGGCTTATCTTTCTCATGTCCGGATCCACAGGGGGGCTGTTTGCCCACAAGCTTGTTTTCCGCTGCTATTTCGAAAACGCCGCGGGTCTAAAGAATGGCGCCCCGGTAACGCTGGAAGGCGTGACGATCGGCAACGTAATCCGAGTCCGTGTGGTCCCCGATCGAAACCCAACTCCTGTCGAAGTGACCATGCGGGTGGGACATGAGTACTTGCGTGACCTCCACCTTGATTCAGCCGCCTCCATTTCCCAGGCCGGCGTCCTTGGCGACAGCTACGTCGATATCGACTCAACCCACGCCTCCGGCCCCCCTCCAGCCAACAACGCAGAACTAAGGGCTTCGGGCGCGCCAAGCATTCAGGATGTAATCCGCACCAGCCAAGTCTCGATTGAAGAAGTCCAGTCGCTGACGCGCAAAATTGAGACTTTGGTGGATTCGCTCAACAGCAAGAAGGGCACCATGGGTGAACTGATCAATGACCCCACCCTTGGCAAGAAGATTGAGCTGATCGCCGCTGACCTCCAGACCATTACTTCCACGATTGCTGGAGGCAAGGGCTCGCTGGGCAAACTGGTCAACGACGATACGCTCTACGCGCGCGCCAACTCGGCCATCGAAAAGCTGGACAAGATAAGCACCGACCTCAATGAGGGCAAAGGCAGCGCAGGAAAGCTGCTCAAGGACGACACACTCTATAACAACCTGAACTCAGCTGTCTCCAATGCCAACCAGTTGGTGGCAGAGATTAACGCAGGCAAGGGCGCGCTCGGCAAAATTGCCAAGGACCCCGTCTTCGCGCAAAAGCTCGACGACACTGTGACCCGCCTGGACGGAATTCTGAAAGGCGTGGACGAAGGCAAGGGCACGCTTGGACAGCTTGCCCAGAACCGAGCGCTTTACGATCATGCCGACCAGACCATGGATCAGACTCAGCAATTGGTGAAGAGTATTCGCAACGACCCCAAAAAGTACCTCATCATCCGTTTGAAGCTCTTTTAGGTTGTGGACGCCTTTCTCGAAGGATCGGCAGCCGTGGTAGTTTTGGGGCGCGACTAATTGTGCTTCCTCGCATCGGAGGACGCTATGTTCCCCAGAGCCCGCACAATCACGGCAACGGTCTGTTTACTTGCCGCCATTGTAATTCCTGTCGCTTTCCATCCCGCCAAGACCGCGTCGGCTGCACCGGCGGCCTCGCCGGCTTACACATCTAGTGGAGAGATGTTGCCGCCCGCGAATTATCGCGAGTGGATTTTTCTTACCTCCGGCATCGACATGAGCTATAGCCCGAAGGCCGCTGAGATGCCCGATCACTCAATGTTCGACAACGTCTTCGTGAACCCCGAAGCTTATCGAAGCTTTCTTGAATCGGGAACATGGCCCGACAAGACCACGATGGTTTTGGAGGCGAGAGAGGCGCGCGGCAAAGGCTCGATTAATGAGCGCGGGCATTTTCAAAGCGGCGGAGTAATGGGCTTTGAGATTCACATAAAGGACGAGGCGCGGTTTCCCGGCAAGTGGGCTTTCTTCTCGTTCGATTCGCCGAGTTCAAACGGGACGCTAATTCCGCAGAGAGCGCCGTGCTATACCTGCCATACAGCGCATGCCGCGGTAGACACGACCTTTGTACAGTTTTATCCCACGTTGTTGCCAGTGGCGACGAATAAAGGAACGCTCAGCAAGTTGTATCTGCAGGAAGAGGCTGCGCACAACGCCACTGGTAAGTAGTTGATGGCGTCAACTTGAGTGCATTGGCTCCGAGACACGACTTCCCTGGTCCTGCTATTGCGCTGCAGATCCGCGAAAAGTCCGCCAGAACTCTACAAATCCCTTGAGCCGTACGACGTGGAAGTAGTCGTTCGCCACGAGATAGAAAACCGTAGAAGCGGCCCACACTACGTGCAGGGCGTTGCCGCCCAGCTCGTCGCTGAATGGCAAAGGAGCCGCGGAAAACACCATCGCCAGCACGATCAGCGCCAGCTTGACGATACCCATGACGAGGTTGATCTCCGCCAGCTTGCTGGTGAGGGGCTTTCCCAGCCTCAGGCTTTCTCCGAGCGAGGAAGGCGCGGAGCGCCTCTCCAGCAGCATTAGTAGAGGCGCGATCGACAACGCCCAACTAATCAGCGCCCAGGCTGTGAAGAACGCCAGCGAGAGAGAGATCGTCCAAATCGCAAAGCCAACGAGGTCAGGTTCTCCACTTACGGAAATGTGCGAGGCCGCAGCCCACCGCATACAACCAAACCAGCCCCAGAAGACCGCGGCCAGCATCACCAGCCATGCCGCCTGTAATGCAATCATCCCCACGGGCCGATAGCGAAGGCGCGATTCCATTCGCTTCAAAACCAGATTCCGGCCCAGTCCTGAGATAACAACCCAGGCCAGCGCAGCCGCCGGCAAAAGCCAGCGAAACACGGATAGAACATGCGGTTGGTAGAAGGTCCATACGTTGGTAAGCTGGACGATCGCCACCCACGGGTTCTGCGGATCGATTGAATTGAATCCTGAAGACTCAAGCGGGAACGCGGCGAGAATGTGGCGCCACTGCATCCAGCAAACTAGAAGCAAGGGAATGCCGAAGGTCCAGCGCCAGATTACTTCGAGCGCGGTAAGCAAGGGCCGATTCCTGACCCATCCCATGTAGCCGACCAGCGACTGGGTTCCGCGCAAAGGCGCGGCCCTGCGCAGGTAGGTCACTTCACCACCAGGTTCACTGCCCTGCCCGGCACAACGATGATCTTGGCCACAGTTTTGCCGGCGGTGCGCGACTGCACCTTTTCGTCTGCAAGTGCCGCCGCTTCGATCGTCTTTGAATCCGCCCCGGCGGCGACACGAACTACCGCGACTAACTTTCCGTTGATCTGCACCGGAATTTCCAGTTCGTCTTCCTTGGACAAACCGGGGTCGCTCTTGGGCCAGGGTGCGCGCAGTACTCCACCCTCTCCGCCAAGCTCCTCCCACAATTCCGCCGCCAGAAACGGCGCGAACGGGGCCAGAAGCAGCACCAGCGACCGCAACAACTCTCGCATGACCGGCGCCGGAACTTCACCCGCTGCCAATTGCGCGTCGGCAGCCTGAAGATCGTTTACCAATTCCATAATGGCTGCAACGCAGGTGTTGAAGTGCCAACGGCCCTCAAAATCAAGCGTGATCTTGGCAATGGTCTGGTGCAGCTTCCTGAGCAACTTGAGCGACAGGCCGGTTTGCGCGCTGTTCTGCGATTCGGACGAGGCGGAACGCGCCAAGGGAGAATACTTGGTGACCAGCCGCCAGACGCGGGCCAGGAAACGGCTCACTCCGGCGACGCCATCTTCCTGCCAATCCAGGTCGCGGTCCGGAGGAGCGGCAAACAACGCGTACATGCGCGTGGCGTCTGCGCCGTAGCGTGCGACCATGTCGTCGGGCGAGACCACGTTGCCCTTTGACTTGGACATCTTGGCCCCATCCTTGATGACCATACCCTGCGTAAACAACCTCTGTGCAGGCTCGTCATTGATGATCAGTCCAAGGTCGCGCATCACTTTGGTCCAGTAACGCGAGTAGATCAAGTGCAGAATGGCGTGCTCCACTCCGCCGATGTACTGGTCGATGGGGAACCAGTATTGAGCCGTCGCTGGATCAAACGGCGCATTCGCATTCTTCGCGTCCGTGTAGCGATAGAAGTACCAGCTCGAATCAACGAATGTGTCCATCGTGTCGGTCTCGCGCCGCGCCGGGCCGCCACACTTGGGACAGGTTGTGTTCACAAACTCCGGTACACGGCCGAGAGGCGAGCCGCCCTGCTGGGTGATCTCAATCTGAGGGGGAAGCTCCACGGGCAACTCGTCGTCGGGAACGGGAACGAGGCCGTCATCCTCGCAGTAAACCATGGGTATCGGTGTGCCCCAGTAACGCTGGCGGCTCACACCCCAGTCCTTCAGCCGGAAGGTGACCGTCGCTTCGCCAAAGCCACCCCGCGCAGCAGTCTCCTGGAGCTTTTTCTCAGCCTCTGCGCAGCTTAGGCCGTCGTAGTCGCCGGAGTTCACCAGAACGCCTTCTTCGGAGAGGAAGGGCAGTTCCGCAGGCAGGGTTTGGCCGGCGGGCCTAATCACTTCGACAATTGGCAGTCCATACTTGGTGGCGAATTCAAAGTCCCGCTCATCGTGCCCCGGAACGCTCATGATGGCGCCGGTACCGTAGTCGGCCAGGATGTAGTTGGCTACCCAGATGGGCACGCGCTGGCCGTTGTAAGGATTTACGGCGAAGCGTCCGGTCGGAACTCCATGCTTCTCAATCGCGCCCAGGTCGCCGGTTTCGCGCGCCTTCTTCTGTTGATCGAGCAGCTCGTCTACCTGCGTCTTCAGCTCTCGGTTTTCAGCCGTGAAAGCCGCGACCAATGCGTGCTGCGGCGCCAGTTGCACACTGGTCGCGCCAAAGATCGTGTCCACGCGGGTAGTAAAGACTCGAATCCGCGTCTTTTCTGACCCCTGATCCCTGCCCCCTGATCCCTGGATCTCCTCGAGGAAGAAATCCACCTCGGTGCCTTCACTGCGGCCGATCCAGTTGCGCTGCATAGTGCGCACCTTCTCAGGCCAGCCCTCCAGCTTGTCCAACCCAGCCAGCAACTCATCGGCATAGGCGGTGATGCGGAAGAACCACTGCTCCAGGTCGCGCTGCTCGACAATCGTGTCCTCATGCCTCCAGCAGCGACCATCGATGACCTGCTCGTTGGCCAGCACCGTGGCGCACTCCGGGCACCAGTTCACCTTGCTCTTCTTGCGGTAGACCAGCCCTTTTTCATACATGCGCAGGAAGAACCACTGGTTCCAGCGATAGTAGTCGGGCAGGCAGGTCGTGACTTCGGTGGCCCAGTCATAGCCCAGGCCGAGTCGCTGCATCTGGCGCTTCATGGCGGCTATGTTGGAGAGTGTCCACTCGCGCGGCGGGGTATTGTTTTTGAGCGCCGCATTCTCGGCCGGCAGTCCGAATGCGTCCCAGCCCATAGGATGAAGCACGTTGTAGCCGCGCATCCACATGTGGCGGGCCAGCGCGTCGCCAATGGAGTAGTTGCGCACGTGCCCCATGTGCAATTGACCGCTGGGATAAGGCAGCATCTCCAGGACGTAATACTTCGGCTTGCCGCTGGTTGCGGACTCAGCCGCATAGAGTTTGGGGTCCGCAGCCCACCGCTGCTGCCACTTGGGCTCAATCGCCGCCGGATCGTAACGCTGTTCTTTTTCTTCCGCCATACTACTTCAAGTGTAAACGGAAGAGATGAATGCCGGATCAGGCTACTTCACCAGACTCTTCAGCACCTGCACGTTGCGCTCTTCGTCGCCGGGCTCGTCTACCGGCGTCTCGGCAATAAAGGCGGCGTGGGCAAAGCGCGGGTCGTTCAACAGGCGCCGAAACGGCTCAACCCCCATGGTTCCCTGCCCTATGTGCTCGTGACGGTCGAGCTTTGACCCGCGGGCGGCCTTGGCATCGTTGCAGTGCCACACGCGGACAGCATCGAACCCCACGGTGCCGGCGACCTTTGCCATTGTTTCCTTGTATCCCTCGGCACTCACCATGTCGTACCCGGCCACGTGGGTGTGGCAGGTATCGAGGCAGACGCCAACCGGAGCTGTCGCCCGCAGCCGTGTGACAAGCTCTGCGACCTGCTCAAAACTGCCACCCAGCGAAAACTCCGCTCCGGCCGTGTTCTCGATCAGGATATGGAAGCCGGTTCCCTGCCACGGCAGCCCATCGATGGCCCGTGTAATCGAATTCGCAGCCAGCTTCAACCCCTCTTCGCGCGTCAGCCCCTTCCACGAGCCCGGATGCAGCACCAGGTATTCGGCGCCCAGCACCAGCGCTCGCTCAATCTCTCCGCGAAATGCATCAATGCTCTTCTCGCGCACCTCATCCGACTGGCTGCACACGTTCACCAGGTAGCTGGTATGAATAACCAATGGGCCTACGTCGAGCTTGGCACGCAGTTCCCGCATCCGCTCAGCTTGTTTCGGGTCGACTTTAGGCGCGCGCCACATGCGCGGGCTCGACGAAAAGATCTGAAAAGTGTTGGCGCCAATTTCACGCGCCTTCTCCACGGCGTTTGAAGCTCCGCCAGCCGTACCCAGGTGCACCCCAATGCGAATTGCCATGCGAACAGTCTAGTAGATGCAATTATCTATGCGCCGTAAAATAGATGGGGCAGGCACGACGATGGAGATGGCAGGCTGATTTGACTCACGACGCTGTCACAATCTCGGCGGGTCCGCGGCTTCGAACGGCCATGATTCTGGCGATCGTTGCCGATGTGCTGCAGCTTGTGGTTTTCCCGCTGGTCGTCGAAGGCGCCATGTCACCTGCCGATGACGTACTCGACCTCAGTGTTGCAGGCGTGCTGGCTTACCTGCTTGGCTGGCACTGGGAGTTCCTGCCATCGTTTCTTGCCAAGCTCGTACCCGGAGTTGACCTGGTTCCCTGCTGGACACTTGCGGTTGCAAATGTCTATCGGAAATCGAAGCGGATCGCGGTCGCGATGGAAGCGGATCGAGAGTAAGATCCCACGCGGGTAGACCGCGGAGACAGGACAACTGGAGATGCCAGAAATCCGTGGTGCGTAGTAGGATTCTGTCCATGATGAACATGAACCGTCGTGATCTTTGTGTTGCACTTTCCTCTTTCGCAGCGATGGCTGCCGCCCTTCCGGCTAAGGGCCAGGCTGGAGCAGCGACAACAGCGCCGGCGTTGCCGGTACTGTCTGCGCAGCGATCTTTTCAATTCGATCAATTACCGGTGAAGACAGGACCGAACGGAGAGTCGCGGGCTGTCATGCATGGCGTGCTGCCTACTGGCGAAGAGGTCGAGATGCATGAGACCACGCTGCTGCCGGGACACATGCCGCATCCGGCGCATAAGCATCGGCATTCGGAACTGATGCTGATTCGCGAAGGAACTCTCGAGTTCGACAATAACGGCAAATTAGAACGTGTGGGACCGGGCGGAGTTGTCTTTGCCGCGTCGAACGTGATGCATGGCCTCAAGAATGTGGGCGAGACGAGCGCCAATTATTTTGTGATCGCCATCGGACACGAGTAGCGGAAAAATGCTTCAGGCCACGGGCTCCAGATGTGCGGTAAAGTGTCGCAGAAATGGAGCCTCGTAGGTCAGCCGCATTCCCTTGATTTGCGATCTCCGCTCCCATATGCGCAGAATGACCTCGACCACGTAGTCGATGTGGCTCTGCGTATAGACACGACGTGGAATGGCCAGGCGCACCAGTTCCATCTGCGCAGCGCCGGCAAACATCAGGCTGCCAATCTCGACTGAGCGGATGCCGCCTTCGAGATAAAGTTCCGCTGCCAGCGCAACGCCCGGAAACTGCTCCACCGGAATTTGCGGCAAAAACGCCTTCGCGTCTACGTAGATGGCATGGCCGCCCGGCGGCTGCACGATGGGAACGCCGTGCTCGGCGATGTGGTTGCCGAGGTAAGCCGTGGATGCAATCCGGTAGCGCAGATAGTCTTCTTCCAGCGACTCCTGCAAACCGACCGCTACCGCCTCCAGATCACGCCCCGCCAGGCCGCCGTAAGTGGGATAGCCCTCGGTCAAAATGAGCAGGTTTTGCTCCTGACGCGCAAGGATTTCGTCGTTGGTGCAGAGGAAGCCGCCAATGTTGGCCATGCCGTCCTTTTTGGCAGACATGGTGCAGCCGTCTCCCAACGCAAACATTTCCTGAGCGATCTGCTTGGGCGTTTTGTCGGCATAACCCGGCTCGCGCAGCTTGATGAAATAGGCGTTCTCGGCAAAGCGGCAGGCGTCGAAGTAGAGTGGAATGCCGTGCTTGTGGCATACGGCGGCAACAGCCTTCGCGTTCTCCATCGACACTGGCTGCCCGCCGCCGGAGTTATTCGTCACCGTCAACATGACCAACGGAATGCGCTCGCGCCCGACCCGAGCAATCAAGGCATCCAGCGCTGCAACATTCATGTTTCCTTTGAACGGAAGGCGCCTCTCCGGTTGCCGCGCCTCGGGAATCTGCAGATCGACCGCTTCGGCCCCGACAAACTCAACATTGGCGCGCGTGGTATCGAAATGGGTATTGTTCGGCACCACGTCACCCTTCTTGCACATCACGTTGAACAGGATGCGTTCCGCCGCTCGCCCTTGGTGCGTGGGGATCACGTAGGTGAATCCGAATATGTCTTGAACGGAATGCTTGAAGTGGTCGAAGCTCCTGCTGCCCGCGTAACTTTCATCGCCCTCCATCACGCCTGCCCATTGGTGCGTGGACATTGCGCCGGTACCGGAGTCCGTGAGCAGGTCGATCAGTACATCATCAGCCGAGAGCAGGAACAGGTTGTAGTGGACAGCACGGAGCAGGTTCTCCCGCTGTTCGCGAGTGGTCCAGTGAATGGGTTCAATGCTTTTAATGCGGAATGGCTCGATGATGGTTTTGGAGAGCATTCGAACAGCCTCCCGGCTTGATGCCTATTTAGTTGTTGAGCAAACGCATGCCGCATATCCCTTGGCGGTGTAATTATCCAGCGCGCAGACGTACTGCGGCCAGAACGGGCTCAGTAAGGCTGCGCGGTCGCCCACAAAGTAGTGGCGGAGATAGGCCTCGCTTGCCAGAGTGTTTGCGCTGTGATCGATAGTGAACCCGTCAATCATCTTTTTCACCGTCATGGGCGAGAACTGCGTTTGATGGAAGGTTTGCGCATAGTCGTATTCCTTTACCCAGTTCGTGGCAATGCCGGTTTGGTTTGAAGCTGCAATCACCTCAAAGTTCTCCAGCATCGCGGAAGACGGGTTGACGCGGGCGACCGTGAAGGACGGGTTATTGCCATCGACCGGCGAGATGGATGGAACCACTTTGATGGCAGCCAGATGTGCCTCGGCGCTCTGAGGGTCCGCGCCCTCAGGTTCCAAAAGACGCACTTCATCCATATGCGTATGTCCGAAAACGCCGAGCCGCACCACGTCGGCATATTCAACCATCAGGTCGGCCATCTTGTCCGACAACAAAAACATGATTGGCGATTGTCCCCCGCAAACGTCTCTGAATCTTGACATGGTTGAATACAGATCTATTCCCGGCGGAATGTGACCCATGACCCAGACCCTCTGTCCCGATTGCCGAGCCTGTGCCAGTTGCTGCTCCAGCCAGGAAAGTTGCTGGTTTGCCTGAGCGGCGTCGGGTTTGCCAGCACAGGTGCTGTACCTGGGCGAGAAGAAGAGGTCGTTAACCACGATGAGGCGGGTGTCGTGCATCGGCACTGCCATCGTAATGCTGTAGTAGCCGCCGTCCCCAAACTCCTTGATCGCCTCTTGCCGCTGAGATTGCGGCAATCCTTCAGCGATGATCCTGCCGGACTGAGCAAGAAAATCGCTTCCGGCATCGAGCTGGTAGTCGCCGCAGCCACTGTCGTTATTGCCCAGGCCCGCGTAAATGGGCATGCCTGGAAAGGTCGCGCGCAGTTCTCCTACGACAAAACTCAGGGTCTTCAACACGAATGCCTGATAGTCGGCAGGCTCCGAGCCAGGAAACAGCGTTGAATACCGGCAGGTGAAGGCGTGGGCCATCAGGTCGCCGCTCACTGCCATGAATTTCGCGTCGGGTTGGCGGGCCTTCATGGCCTGAAGGCTGGAGTGGAGCAGGGCGAATGGTGTGTCAACGCCGCGCGCATGGCAGCTCTGCTGGAGCGAATCAAATGCCTGCGTCTGATCGGATGATGGCGGCGCTGAAAGAATTGATTGCCACTTGGCCACCGGGGCAGCGACAAGCTCCCGCACCCTGGCGGGATCGTGAAAGGGATCAAAGTGAATATCGCTGACAAGAAGCGCAGGGATGGTGTGGTTCTCTGCCCGCACGGGATTCGCTGTGCGCGCCTTTGCAGCCGGGGCAGGCCGGGACGCCTGCGCCTGGGAGGTGCACTCAAAACCAATAGACAGGCAGGCTAGTAAAACGGAGGTCAGTGTAAACGAACGCAAGGAGAGGCACAGGTCGCGAATCATTGTGGTGCCTCAATACTAAGGGATTATGGACGTCTCATCGAAAATTCAATGCAGCGGCCAGGGAACCGACTGAAGGGCACATGAGGTTTGACGCGATATACAGTTCCGGCGTTGCGAATGGCGGGAGATTGGACCGATTTCCAGAGTTAACGGGGGCCGCCATTCGACCTGAAGGAGGGCCCAGTGCAAAAAAAACGGCTGACCGGTCAATGCTTTAACGTGATTTACACATCGATATCTTATAGGTACTGACAAGGGCCCGAAACGGCCGGCCTCACTTGGGTCCGACTCAAAAAAAGGCTTGACAGTGCTGTTGCGGGTATTTTATGGTTCCGTAAACGTAAGCGCTAACGGATTTGCAGACTCGATCGCAATCCGATATATGCGCCGAGTCTTACAACCTTTGAGGCTATGAAATGAATCTTCCCTGTGCGTCACACCGTAGCTCTGCTGTTCTGGCGTTTCGACTCCCTCAGGAGAGACGCCATGCATATACCCGGTAGCAGAGTGACCCGGACCAAATGTGACCTCGATTTGCCTCTGCTGAATCACTCCTTACAGTCCTCACCTGTCCTCGTAAAGACCGCCGGTGTTATCACCACGGTCACTCAAGAGGATGCTTGGGGAACGATCTTCATGATGTGTAGCTCTAACTGGGACCTCCGGGCATCTTTCCTTCGGCGATCGATGCACACGTGTTCCATTCCCCACGGTCCCGGCTGGGTCAAGCATGGCGAAGCATTCCAACATCCGTGTCGCAAGTCAGCTAGCCGCGGCCTCACCGTACCCATGTCCAACCAGAATTCAGATTGATCTAGAACCCTGAAAGGAGTCAAAGAAAGATGGCTAGATTGAGTTTGTTCAAGAGGCTTGTCGGCGCTGCCGTGGTCCTCCTTCTCGGCGTATTCGTCTGCCCCTTTGCCAGTGCGCAGTATGAAACCGCGTCAGTCCTTGGTTTCGTGCACGACAGTTCGGGAGCGGTAATCCCGAACGCCAAGGTCACCCTCGTCAACACGGCCACGGGCGTGGAGACGACCGTAACTGCGGATACGCAAGGACAGTTCACATTTACCAGCGTGCGCATCGGCCAGTACAAAGTGAAGGCCTCGGCGGCGGGATTCAGCGAGGCCGTTACGGAGGCCTTCAACGCTGAAGTGAACGCTCGCCAGCGTGTAGACGTAACCCTAAAACCCGGTGCGGCGACCGAGACGGTCACAGTAACCGGCGCTGCCGCCCTGCTCAATACGGAAGACAGTGAGCGCGGGCAAATTATCTCCGCACGCGATGTCAACAACCTTCCGCTAAACGGGCGCGCTTATGCCGATCTGGCCTTGCTAACGCCCGGCGTACGTGCCAATAATCTTGAAAACCAGTCGGTAACCAGCCGCGACGCTTCATACAACGTGAACGGGCAGCGCAGCGAGTTCAATAACTTTATGCTCGACGGCCTGGACAACAACTCTTACGCAACCTCGAATCAGAGCTTCTCAAACCAGGCAATCCAGCCCTCACCCGACGCGATCAGCGAGTTCCGCGTATCAACAGACAACTACAGCGCCGAGTACGGCCGCGCTTCCGGCGCCGTCTTCAACGTGAGCATCAAGAGCGGCACCAGCCAAGTGCATGGCAAACTTTGGGAATACAACCGTAACACAGACTTCAACGCTATTGGACCCTTCACTCCGCCGACCAACGTTCTCACCGGAAAACTGCAGAAGCCGGTCCTGGTAAAGAACCAGTTCGGCGCAGCGATTGGCGGCCCCGTTCCTGTGTTTTTGAGGGGCAAGGTCTTCTACTTTGGTGACTATGAAAGCAACCGGCAGGTCCAGGGCCAGTATTCAGCCTCGACCGTCCCGAACGTCAATCAGCGCCAGGGTATCTTCCTGGACACCACCGGTCTACCTGTTCCGTTGCACAATCCTCTCACCGGAGCGGTCTACGCCAACGGCGTGGTTCCTCAATCAGACTGGAGCCCATTGGCAAAGCTGGTGATTCCGGCTCTGCCCACGGCCAACGTCACGGCCTCGGGCGCAGCTGGCTTCTCCAACAACCTGGTGAACGTGCCCAAGGCAAACTTTACTGATCACCGGTCCGATGCGCGTTTCGACTTCTTCCTGAATCCGCGCACGACGGCGTTCTTCCGCTGGAGCTATCACCGCCTCAACATCGTGGACGCAGAACCGATCACAGGTCCGGCGGGCGGAAATGGCAACGGCACGATTCACGACTACAACAAGCAGATCGCTGCCGGCTACACCTTCCTGTTCAACCAGAACTCGATCCTCGACGCGCGTGTTGCGTTTACCTGGACCATTGGCGGCAAGACGCCTTATGGTTTGGGACAGCCCAGCCTGCTGGTACAGGCCGGCATCCCCGGACTGCCCACTGATCCGATCGTCGCGCGTTCTCTCAACGACCAGAACGTAAGCAGCTTCAGCCAATTCGGGGCGCAGCCGAGCAACCCGCAATTCCAGAACCCCTTCGTTATCGATCCCAAGTTGAACTACACGATTTTGAAGGGCCGCAACAGCATCAAGGTTGGCTATGAGTATCAGGCCATCAATACGGAGATTGACGATTTCAACCCAACCTATGGCCAGGACAACTATAGCGGTGCCTTCAGCTCAGGATTATCAAACGCGAATGCCGGCAGCTATAGCAGCAGCGGCGACACCGGCATCAAACAGGCGGCATACCTGACCGACTTTATTGTAGGAGCTCGCCAAACCTACCAGTTGAACAACTTTGTCATCGTCAACTACCACCAGCAGATGCACTTTCTGTACGTCCAGGACGACTTGAAGCTCAGGCGCAACCTGACCATCAACGCTGGATTACGCTATGAACTGGTCACGCCGCAGTACGTGGATGGAGATCATCTGGCCAATTTCGATCCCAAGACGAACACACTGATCCAGGCAAAGGGCGGCTCGGTTTCCGACCGCGCTCTGGTCAACATGCCGATGCTGAATTTCGCGCCGCGCATTGGCTTCTCGTACGGGCTGAATGACAAGACCGTGTTTCGTGGCGGTTATGGAATCAGCTACGATCAGTTCAACCGCGAGGGCGGCGAAAACCTGCTTGCCTACAACGGACCTTATATCGTCAACTCCTCAATCACGCAGAAAATCACCACTAATGGCGTGAACACCCCAATCTGTGCTGCGAATGCTCAGAACGCCAACTGCTTCAGCCCAGAGCAACAGGGCTACGGCACCAACTTCGTGAGCTCTTCCGGCTTTAGCACCCTCCTGGCGCAGACCCGCTACATTCCAAAGAATATTGCAACGGGCTATTCGCAGGCCTGGCACTTCGGCCTGCAACGTACACTCAAGCAAGGCACATTGCTCGACGTCTCCTACGTGGGTGAACACGGAGTGCATATCTGGGTGCTTGACGATATTAACCAGGCTCCAGCCAACGTTCCATCTGCCACCTGCAGCAATACGGTTACCTCTGGTTGCGTTCCGCTGCTCAATCGACGCCCGATTCAGGGCTTCACCGGTATCGAAGGATCATCCAACGCCGGAATGATGATCTATCACGGTGCGCAGGTCCGGCTTGAGCATCGTTACTCGAACGGTCTTTACCTGCTGAATGCCTTTTCTTATTCCCGGGCGATTGACAACGCGTCAGGGCATCTGGACACACCCAACAACGACAATTCGCGCATCAACCTTGCAAATATCAGAGGTGAGCGCGGCCAATCGGCCTATAACCAGCCTCTCAACGATACACTGACCGCTATTTGGGACCTGCCCTACGGCCGCGGCCGCCACTGGGGCGGAGACGCCAACCGCGCAATGCAAACTATAGCCGGCGGCTGGCAGTTCTCTGTAATCGAAACAGCCACCAGCGGACAACCGGTGAACCTGATCTACTCTGAGCCGACGCAATTCGACGTAAGCGATCTGCTCAACTACCGCCCCAATGTCATCGGCAACCCGAAATCGCCAAGGAGCCTGTGGGTCAAGAAGCCAACCTCGCTTACCGGCTACCTGAGCACAGCAACCGTATCCGTTCCCACCGATGTATCTCAGCCGTACGGCAATGCGGGTAGAAACTCCCTCCGCGACAATCCCTTCTATCAGACGAATGCTGGTCTGCATAAGGAGTTTCCGCTCTGGAACGACTCGTCCAACCTGGACTTCCGGTGCGAAGCGTTCAACCTTCTTAACAACGTAAACTACACGGCGCCGGACTCCAACCGTCAAAACGGTTCATTCGGCTCCATCACCGGGTTCTTCCCACCGCGCCAGTTGCAACTGGCCCTCAAACTTAACTTCTAAATCTGGGAGTTCGCACAGAACAGTAGAGGAAGGAAACGATGACTATCACTCGCCGGAAGTTCGGCATACTTTCGGCAGGTGCTCTCGGCTCATCCCTCACGCGCTCGATATGGGCGCGTGAGGCCTCCTCCGCAGTTGGGAGTCGCTACTTCTCCTTCGATCTGATCTCCAATCAGGAGTCCTGATGTTTCCCCGAAAGTCCGTACTGCTTCCCTCCCTCACTCTTTGCTTTGTATTGAACGCTCTGCCAGCCTGCGCCCAGCAGAACAAGCAACCACGCATCAACGAGATCCAGGTCATCGGCACACACAACAGCTATCACGCCGGCTTTGCCCCCAGCGCAGCAAGGTTGTGGCAGGAAAAGAATCCACGCGCATTTGACAGCCTTGACTATCGGCATCAGCCGCTGGATCAACAATTCAATAGCGGCGTTCGCCAGATCGAGCTTGATGTCTTCGCCGACAGCATAGGCGGCCGCTACGCGCATCCGACAGGCCCGGCAATGATTGCCGCTGCAAATCTCCCGCCCGATCCCGACTTCGATCCCAACGGCGTCATGGCCAAGCCTGGGTTCAAGGTCATGCACATGCAGGACATTGATTACCGCAGCACCTGCCAGCCTTTCACAGCATGCCTTGAACTGGTCCGCCGCTGGTCGCATGCGCATCCAAAGCATATCCCCATCTTCATTCTCGTTGAGACTAAACAGGAAAAGCCGCGCGGCCCGGCTCAAGTTACCGAGCCGGAACCCTTCACATCCGCCACGTTCGATGCGCTCGATGCGGAGATTCGTTCCGTCTTCCCACCCAGGGAACTCATTACGCCCGATGATGTTCGCGGCCATTACGGCACGCTGAACGAGGCGGTGCTTGCCGGCAACTGGCCTACGCTGAAAAGTGCTCGCGGCAAGGCAATCTTTCTCATGGACCAGCGTCCGGTCGGTCCCATTTACCTGGCCGGACATCCTTCGCTTCGAGGCCGTGTTCTGTTCACCAACGCCGATCCAGGTCAGCCCGACGCCGCTTTCATCGAACGAAATGACGGCCCGGCAGATGACATCACTGCCCTCGTCCGCAAGGGGTACCTTGTTCGCGCCCGCACGGATTCAGATACCAAGGAGGCCCGCACCAATTCGACAGCCCGCCGCGACGCGATGATAGCTAGCGGTGCCCAGATACTCAGCACCGACTATCCGGCCAACGAGCCGGCACGATGGCCCGGACATTTCGTTGTTACGCTCCCTGGAAAGACAATTGCTCGCTGTGATCCCGTTAACTTTCCTGCGACGTGCAGCGGCGAATTGTTGAAATAGCCAGAAACCTGTCCACCCAGCGCCGGTCCGGCCACGACTTGTATGTTGAGCAATACGCAAACGGCAGTCTGAATTTGCAACGGCTCAAAATGTGATTGTGATACATTAACGTTTGCGTATTGCCATTACTTCACCAAGGGAGTGTCTTCGTGGCAGTTCGAATGAAGGATATAGCCGAAGATTTGGGAATTTCCCTGGTTACGGTCTCCAAGGTCCTTCGCAACAAGCCGGACGTGGGAGAAACTACGCGCAAGCGTGTTCTTCAGCGCGTGAGAGATCTGAACTATCAGCCGAACATGCTGGCGCGCGGATTAGCCTCAGGCAAGAGTTATACGATTGGTCTGATTGTCCCTGATTTAGTACATACGTTCTTTGCCGAGTTAGCCAAGGGAGTTAGTGCAGGACTGCGGAAGGAATCGTATCAACTAATCCTTGCTTCGGCTGAAGAAGAGCCCGAGCTGGAGCACCAGGAAGTGGAACACTTGCTCGCACGCGGCGTCGATGCCCTGCTGATTGCGTCGTGCCAGAGCAGTGCAGCCAGCTTCAAGTCACTCTTGAATTCGAAGGTTCCCTACATCCTGATCGATCGCCTCCTTCCAAAACTCAACGCGTACTTTGTAGGCACCGACGATATAGCGGCTGGCCGCCTGGCGACCGAGCATCTCATCCAGCTTGGCCGGCTGCGCATCGCTCATATTGGCGGCAAGCTGATCAGCACGTCGGTGGGACGTTTGAATGGCTACAAACAGGCGCTGGCGACAAATCACATTCCATTTCGCCAGGAGTTGGTCGTCATTCGCTCCAGGCTTGAAGAGGCCGGCGTTCAAATCGGAGGTAATGCGATGCGGGATCTGCTCAAATTGAAACAGCGTCCGGATGCAGTCTTCTGCTACAACGACCTTACCGCGGTTGGAGCGATTCGTTGCCTGCTGAATAACAAGCTTCGTGTCCCTGAGGATGTGGCCGTGATTGGCTGCGGAAACCTGCGCCTCTCTGCCTATCTGGAGGTGCCGCTGAGTTCCATCGATCAGTCACCGCAGCAACAGGGAGAGGAAGCCGCCAACCTGGCCCTGTCCGTGCTTGCGGGAAAGCAGGAGCGCCGTGAAAAGCGTCTGCTTGTTGAGCCAAAGCTGATTGCGCGAGACTCAACGATTGGCCGCGAAGGCCAGACTGCCTGAAGCGAAGATTATTGGACTCCGAAGCTTGGAAAGAACTATTGGTTGACCAGATCAAGACTGAGCGAATTACCTCATAGATGTCATGAAATATCGCACAATAACTAATTGATTATAAATTACTTACATGCACATCCTGTCCCAGGAATACTGAAGAATGAACCACGAAAACAGGTCATCTCGTGTTTAGCGTCCTGCCGGGAAGCACTTCAGAGTAAAGCCCTCAATTAGGCAATCAATCCCGGAGTCAAGGTCTGTGAAGAGTGCCTGCAATGTAGTTACAAAAAAGTGGAGGTCCATGTCGATTGAGCCCGCCCTCGTTCGTCATGGAAGTGAGGCGGTCACCGCCTACAATCCACAATGGAGGAATGCAATGCAATATCTTTTGACGCTCTACGTCGACGAATCGGGTTGGGGTAAGATGACTCCCGAGCAGCAGCAGCAAGGGGCCGCATCTTACATGGCGTATACCGAGGCGCTCAAAGCGGCAGGGGCCCTGGTGAACTCGAACCGTCTGCGGCCATCGGCAACAGCAACCACGTTACGCATTACGAATGGGAAGACGCAAGTGCTGGACGGTCCATTTGCAGAGTCGAAGGAACAGTTGGGGGGCTATTACCTGATCGATGTGCCGGACCTGGATGCGGCGATGTCGTGGGCTGGACGGTGTCCCGCGGCGCAACACGGAGTTGTTGAAGTGCGGGCGATCTGGTCCATGTGACAGCGAGGGATGAGCGGGGCCGGTGGCTCCGCTCGCTCCTTGTAACAGGATTCGTAGGATGGCAACTGTGGAGACATCGGATCGAGACACTACGCTGGCTACCGCGGAGACAGTGGCGCGCCACAGTCATGGAAAGCTTGTGGCGTTTCTGGCAATGCGTTCGGGGGATGTGGCCGCCGCGGAAGATGCGCTCTCAGAGGCCTTTGCCACGGCGCTCTCCGTTTGGCCGTCGAAGGGGTGCCCAACCAATCCTGAGGCGTGGCTGCTGACCGTGGCGCGGCGTAAGCTTATCGACCAGATTCGCACCCGCCACGACGGTCCGGGTACAGACGAACTGGAAGCGATGGCGGAAACGCTCGGCGAAGTTGCAGAGTATGACATTCCGGACCGACGCCTGGGGTTGCTATTTGCCTGCACTCATCCGGCGATCGATGCCGGGATCCGCTCGCCACTGATGCTGCAGGTTGTGCTGGGGCTCGATGCGGCGCAGATCGCATCGGCATTTCTGATGTCTCCGGCAGCCATGGCGCAAAGGCTGGTGCGAGCCAAGGCGAAGATCCGCCACGCGGGGATTCCATTCCGAATTCCGAACCGAAACGAACTGTACGAGCGCCTTGAAATGGTTCTGGATGCGATCTACGCGAGCTTTGCCGAGGGCTGGATTGATGCCGCCGGGAGCGATTTCGCACGCCGCGAATTAGCCGGAGAGGCAATCTTCCTGGAGCGACTGCTGACCGAACTCCTTCCGAACGAGCCAGAGGTTTGGGGACTTCTGGCCCTCATGCTCTACGCGGAAGCACGCCGCCCAGCGCGGCGGAGCGCAGACGGAGAATTTGTTCCACTCGGGCTGCAGGACACCGCACTTTGGGATGCGGCGATGATCGAGGAAGCCGAAGCGGCGCTGCGGCGGGCCAGCGGTGCGGGGCTGATTGGCCGATACCAACTGGAAGCGGCCATTCAGTCAGCCCACGTGGAACGGCGGCGGACCGGATCTGTTTCCTGGAGAGCTATTCTGAGTCTCTATGACGCGCTGGTGACTTTGACGGGATCGCCCGTTGCTTTGATCAACCGGGCGCTGGCATTGGCCGAGTTGGAAGGACCAACTGCCGGACTGGACGCACTTGCCGAGGTAAGCGGGGACCCGCGCATCGGCTCATATCAGCCGTATTGGGCAGCCCGCGCCGAGTTGATGGTACGTACCGGTGCGCGTCGCGAGGCTTGGCAAGCGTACAAAATTGCAATCGGGTTGGAACGTGATTCGGCGGTAAGGCGATATCTGGAGATGCGGCAGGCAGACTTGGGGACAGAAATTCTTCCTCCAACGCGGTGATTCGCGAGCGCCGGGTTCCACATCGAAACAGCTTGATGGGTTTGCACTGTCACCCTTGCCTACCACTCAAAAGCAAGTATCAAGAGACCACGATAGCGCGTAATCACTGTGGCAATGCAAAAGCAACGTATACGCCACCCTTCGGAGTGCTTGGATCTCTGTCTCCACCCGCGGCAATAACGACATACTGGCGACCATTTACCTGATAGGTAGCGGGTGTTGCATTGGCAGAGAGTGGAAGGGTTGCTTCCCAGAGCAATTTGCCCGTGGCCTTGTCGAAAGCACGAAACTTCTTGTCAAGAACAGTTGCCCCAATAAAAAGAACGCCACCGGCTGTGACGACGGGTCCGCCATAGTTTTCAGAGCCCGTATCTGGCAAGCCTTTCGCCACGAGTTCAGGATATTGTCCCAGAGTGATCTTCCAGATGTATTCCCCAGTGTCTAGATTGATTGCATTCAGAGTGCCCCATGGTGTTGCATTCGCTGGGTATCCCTCCGGATCAAGGAATTTGTGATAGCCGGTTATATCGTAAGTTCTGAATTTCCCGCGGCTCGTTGCTGATGTGGCTGCAGAGTCCGCTGGCCGCTTGGCATCGCCATTGAGAAGATATTCACTCAATCGATTGAGTTGATTTCCCTTGATGTTGGGGAACCCCGGCATCCTTTCTTTACCGTGCAGAATAATGTCGGCGATCTGGCCGGCGTTCAGTTTCTTTCTGATATCAACTAACGAAGGAATAACCGGGGGTGTTCCACCGAGATCCGCACGATGGCACGAACTACATTGGCTGAGATAAACAGAACGAATACCCGCACCCGGCACATGCGGCACCAGAGCGTTCGTCAGCCCAACGTCGTTGGCATTGATGTAAATGATATGAGTTTGTGGATCGAAAGCAGGCCCGCCCCATTCCGCGCCGCCGTCGAAACCAGGAAACATCACCGTCTGCTTGCCCACTTGATATGGGACGAATTGACCGTTACTCACAAATGTGCGGAATTGCTCCAACGCCCATCGATGAGCTTCTGGTGTGCGCGTTGTGAGCATGTCTTCGGTAAGACTCTGCCGGGCAAATGGTGCAGGTTTAGCAGGTACAGGTTGCTCTGCTGCTGTAACTTCTCCTGGCACTGAGCTTGCCGGAAATTTCCGGTATTCAATCGGAAACAAAGGTGCGCCATCCATGCGATTGAAGAGAAACAGGTATCCCTGCTTGGAGGTTTGGGCGACGGCGGGGATCTGCTTTCCGTCGCGTAATACAGTTACGAGCGCAGGTGGCGCCGGAAAATCTCTATCCCAAAGATCGTGGCGGACGCCCTGGAAATGCCAGATCCTCTTTCCAGTCTCCGCATCTAAAGCAATGAGCGTATTTGCAAACAGGTCGTCGCCCACGCGATCGGCACCGTACCAATCGGTCGCGGCAGAGCCGGTGGGCACATACACTATGCCTCGCTCCGTATCCACTGCCATACCACACCAATTGTTTGCGGAACCGCTATAGGTCCAGGCATTCTTCGGCCATGTATCGTAGCCAAACTCGCCTGGATGTGGGATGGTGTGAAAAGTCCAACGGAGTTTTCCTGTGCGCACATCATAGGCTCGAATATCGCCAGGAGGAGCTGGCAGTTGCTCCGGCACTGCGTCTCCAAGGATGATCAAATCTTTATAAATGACCCCCGGGCTGGTAATCGATACAGATTGCGACTTAGGATCTCCTCGAAGATTGTCACGCAAATCAATGCGGCCATCTTTTCCAAAACTCGGGATTCCCTTTCCGGTTGTCGCATCGATTGCGTAGACATAGTTAGCTACGCCTGCCAGAATCCGCTTGTCACTTCCATCCCGCCAAAATGCCAAACCACGTTCGGCCCGTGCGGGAACTTCTCCACCAGGAGAGGTAAATTTCCAAATCAATTTTCCGGTGGCGGCATTCAGAGCAAACACTTTCTGCGTCGGTGTATAGGCATAAAGAATGCCGTCGATAATAAGCGGAGACGTCTCCAGGCCTCCCTGTTCTTGCGTGTCGTAGCTCCATACCTTTTGGAGCTGCGCCACATTTTGGGTGTTGATCTGCTTCAGGCTTGAGTAGTGAATGTTATCGGGAGATCCACCATATACTGGCCAGTCAGTTTGACCGTCTTTGGCCTTCGGAACGCTGGGCTTCGCGCTCCTGAATTCACCTGCGCCTACAAGAGCGAATGCACAAAGGGCCGCCGCCCCTGCCAAGGCCCATGTCTTCTTGAATACTCTGGTATCGCCGATCATAGCATGCTTCTCCCTGAGGTGGTCAGGTTACACCGATTCCAAGTGGCCAAGACTTTGTTGCGCGTGCGATGAACTAGGCACCAAATTCGCGGAGCGCCTCTCTTGCTCCAGCAATGTTTGTAAGTTTCCTCTCCGCGTATTTGCGCGAAAGTGTCACACCGGGAGCTCCGGCTCTAAGTGCTGCAAGTGTCGCCGCCTTGACATCCTCCGGCTGCGCTCGCTTCTCGCCGAGTCCGGTTGGAATATCGACATCAATACCAGGATAGATTGGTATTGTTCCCCCGACGTAGGCAATTGCACATCGCGTCTCGATTCCAGCTGATTCGGCGTAGAACTTGGGATGGACATTGGTGAAACTTCTGCTATGGATCTGGTCATATTCCTTTACCCCGTGGTTCGGCAAGCGTTCGTTATGAACCTGTCTATCCGCCAATCCTGGCCCGTAAGTAAACGCAGTAGCGAAGACAGTGTTGACTCCACCGACGTTTTGAAGCGTGTCCAGGCATTTGTCCATTCCTTCATCCACAAATGAGCGAGCCCCGATCTGAATTTCCACCAATTTCTTCGATTTCTCGGAAGATTGAC
The DNA here is from genome assembly GCA_035945795.1 of Occallatibacter sp. Taxonomy (GTDB): domain Bacteria; phylum Acidobacteriota; class Terriglobia; order Terriglobales; family Acidobacteriaceae; genus Telmatobacter. Next base: position 20,925 of record DASYZU010000077.1, on the reverse strand, counting down.
TCTGCACCGTACCGACCGATTGGACCTGAGGTGCGCCTGATGCCTGAGCCAGAAGCGGGCTGCCAGTGGCAAGTGCAACCGCTGGAGACACGGCAATCCCTTTGAGAAATTCGCGACGCGAGGATTCCTTCAGTTTCAAACCCTATTCACTTATTGTTTCTTTCTTCCCCGATGAATGTACGACATTGGGGACGATTCGGGCCCGACTTTTTGATGAGTGGTGGGGCGCTCCAGATACAGACCTAAGGCCTCAGGAGATCTATCCTGAAATGATCCTAGACTACAGAATATATAGAAGTTATGCGCCTCATGGCCCTGTAATTGACCCGGCCGTATATGTCGCGATCTTCGAGGGATTCTCAGCTTGCAGGATTGACATGGAACCTTGGCCTATCGGCGTCAAGCGTCTTATGCCTGCCCCTGAACCTCTTCCCGGTTGACTGGGATCGCTTATATGAATATATTTATATATACAAATGTCAGAGATGGCGCAATTCAAGGCAGAGTTCTTCAAAGCCCTGGCGCACCCGCTGCGTATCAGGATTCTCGATTCGCTATGTTCGGGCGAGGCCGGCGTAAGCGAACTGAGCGCGCGACTCACTGTCGAGCAGAGCACGCTTTCTCAGCAGTTGGCGGTCTTGCGGAAGAGCAACATCGTAGTTGCCCGGAAAGAAGCTCAAAACGTCTTCTATTCCATATCCGACCCGGCAATCGTTCGACTACTCGCCGATGCGCGGGAGATTTTTAATAACCAACTTATCAATGTGAGGGACCTTCTTTCACAACTCAACCCCACCGCTGCGAAATGAGACTGCGTTCGCGTGATGAAGTAGCCCAGATCAGTGAAAGGCGCACACCTGGTTTTGTGCCGGTCCCACACGATTTTCGATGATGCAAACCGCATTCAACTCGTTCCTTGTCACGCTGCTGATTATTCCGGCAGTAACGCTGCTATGTCGGCGCAACAGAGGAACGCGGGCGCTGCCGTCCTCGCTGCTGCTACTTGCGCTGCTGGCTGGAACGGTTGTTGCCGGCTTCAGTTTCTGGCGAGGCGACAGGCTTGCTCTGGATCTTTCATGGGCGACACCGTTTCCGTTCGCGCTCACAGTTGATCGGCTGAGCGCATTCTTTCTCTTGCTGATCTGCGCCGTGGGCGTTCCGGTTACGTTGTTTTCAACCTCGTATGTGGAGCGCCACTACAGTGCACCGAAAGCCGATTGGATGTGGGCGCTTCTGCCGCTCTTCCTGCTTTCGATGGCGCTCGTCGTTACGGCCTCAACCGCGTTTGCGTTTCTGTTCGGGTGGGAGTTGATGACGCTGTTCTCGGCCGGACTCATTCTTATTGACGGAGACTCCGAGCGGCGCAGGCACAACATTTTCATTTACCTGGTGATGATGCATGCGGGTGCAGCCGCCGTGATTGCGAGCTTTTTTCTCTTCATTCCCCACACGAACAATCTCGACTTCATATCCATGCGCGCAGCGGTGGCTTCAATGCCAATGGGCTTGCGCACCGCCATCTTCTTGCTGTCATTCGTCGGCTTTGGCACAAAAGCGGGCATCGTTCCCTTTCATCTCTGGCTTCCCAAGGCGCACCCCATTGCGCCAAGCCCGGTCTCGGCTCTCATGTCCGCCGTCATGCTGAAGACCGCGATTTACGGGTTTGTTCGTTTCACGTTTGACTTTCTTGGCGGAGGCCCAACCTGGTGGGGATACGTGGTCTTGCTGGCTGGCGCAGTAACCGGCCTGCTAGGAATTCTCTATGCACTCACAGAGCACGACCTGAAGCGGCTACTTGCCTACAGTAGTGTTGAGAACATTGGAATCATCTATCTTGGGCTTGGCGCTTCGCTGGTGTTCATGGCCAATAACTCGCCGGTGTGGGCAACGTTAGCGCTGGTTGCCGCCTTGCTGCACGCACTCAATCATTCGCTGTTTAAGAGCCTCCTGTTTCTTGGGGCGGGCGCCATTGCCGACGCCACGCACACGCTGGATATTGAGTTCCTGGGCGGCCTGCTGAAACGCATGCGAGTGACCGGCACGGTTTTCCTGATCGGCTGTTGCTCGATAATCGGATTGCCGCTGTTCAACGGTTTTGTCGGCGAATGGATGCTGTTCCGCAGCTTCATTGAGGGCACGGAACTCCCAGGGATATCGTCCGCCATCATTCTGCCGCTTATGGCCGGAGTGCTGGCCTTGATTGGTGGAATCGCCGCCGCGTGTTTTGCCAAGCTTTATGGAGTGGCTTTTCTTGGGCGGGCGCGAAGCGTCGAGGCAGAACACGCAACCGAAGTGGCAATATCAATGCAGGTGGCAATGGCACTCTTGGCCGCTGCTTGCGTGACTCTCGGCATCCTGCCGGGTCTGGTGCTGAATCCGCTGACAGTGCTGGCGCGAGAGCTGATACATACCTCAGCACTGCCGGAAATTGCGCTTCCCATTTCGCACACTTTGCCGCTGATCGCCGCTTGCGTTGGCGTCGTGATAATCGCTGTTGCTGGAATTCGTCGCATCAAGCGCGTTACTCCCACCTGGGCCTGCGGTCTTGCTGCCCTGGACAGCCGGATGCAGTATTCCTCTGCGGCGTTTTCAAAACCGCTGCGCAAGGTTTTCTCAAGAGTATATGAAGCTGATAGGACCGTCGAGGTGGTATACGCGCATGAGCCGTACTTCCCAAAATCGATCGTTTACCGCTCGGTTCGAACCACGTCGTTCGAGAAGTCGCTCTACCGTCCCGCAGTGGATGCGATCGTTGGCATGGCCGCCCGGTTGCGAAGACTACAAACAGGAAATATGCAGGTTTACCTGCTCTACATCTTCCTGGCGCTCATCACTCTGCTTGTATTTATGAGGTTTGCATGAGCCTTGCATTCGATGTGATCCAGGCATTACTGCTGATTGCAATTGCGCCGCTGGTGCGCGGCGTCATTGCGCGCATCAAGGCGCGGATACAGAATCGCCGCGGCGCAAGCGTTTTGCGGCCGTATGCTGATCTGTGGAAACTCTTCCGCAAGCAGGACCTGGTTCCTGACACTGCCTCCTGGCTCTTCCGCCTCGCGCCGATCATTCTGTTTGCGGTCACGGTGACGGCTGCAGTGTTCGTACCGGTGTTGCACGCATCCGCACTATTTGGCGTGGGTGGCGACTTCATTCTTCTCGTTTACCTGCTGGCGTTTGGCAGATTCTTCCTGATGCTAGGGGCGATGGACGGGGGCAGTTCATTTGGCGGAATGGGCGCAAGCCGCGAAGCGCTGGTCTCGGCACTCGCTGAAGCCCCGCTGCTATTGGCTTTGACCTCAGTCGCGATTCTCACGCACACGATTTCCTTGTCGGGCATCGTACTCTCCACCGTGCAGCAGAATCCCTTGCATTTGTCCGCGGTCTACGTATTTGCACTGGGAGCGCTGGTCCTGGTCGCAATCGCTGAAACAGGGCGCATTCCTGTTGACAATCCCGCAACACACCTTGAACTGACGATGCTTCACGAGGCTATGGTGCTGGAGTACTCCGGTCCGAGCCTTGCACTCATAGAGTGGGCCAGCGCCGTCAAGCTCACGCTTATCCTGGCGCTGCTCGTCGGGGTGTTTGCGCCCTGGGGTATGGCTATCAGCAATTCGATTGTCGCCGTAATCCTTGCCCCACTCGCGTTTGTGCTCAAACTGGCAGTATTGGCGATAGCCATCGCGGTGATCGAGAGCAGCATCGCTAAATTACGCATGTATCTGGTCCCTGATTTTCTGGGGATGGCTTCAGCTCTGGCCATTCTCGCAGTGGCGTTCACAGCGCTGATGAGGTGAGACATGGGTCTGATTGAATTGGCAGCCGCAAAGGCATTGGCTTCATCCGCGGTGTTCCTATTTATTACGTTGCTGATGATGGCTTCGGCAAAACGAATCTCCACGTGCATCGTTCTGTTCAGCACGCAGTCGGCGATCATGGCTGCGGAGATCCTGGCGCTGGCCTACGCGGGCAAGTCGATCGAAGCATACGCTATTGCGGCATTGGTGATCGTCGTGAAAGTTGTTGCGATACCATTCGCGCTATTTCGTATTGTAAGAGACCTCAAGGCTTCTCAAGACGTGGCCTCGTCTACGACAGGAGCGCAGTCCGTCTTCATCATGGCCGGGCTGATTCTCTTGTCTTTCTTTGCCGTCGCACCCTATGCAAGAACATTGCGACTGGACGAGGACATGCTTGCCGCTGCCGTCGCGTTGCTGCTCGCCGGCGCGTTCCTTATGGTCAGCCGCAAGAAAGCCCTCATGCAAGTCATCGGGCTGCTCGTGCTGGAGAATGGGATTCTTCTGGCTGCTCTGACGACGACTTTCGGCATGCCATTGGTTATCGAGATCGGAATCTTCTTCGACTTGTTGATGGGCGTTTTCCTGATGGGACTGTTTGTCTTTCGTATTCGCGATACCTTCGAGCACCTGGATGTCTCCAAGTTGCGACGGTTGAGGGGCTGATTCAATGACGCTGGTTCTCCTACTTCTGGTTCCGTTCCTCGCCGCCTTGACCGTCTTGACCTGCAAACAGTCAAGACGCGCGGTCCGTGTGGCCATGTCGGCAGGGGCGCTTGAAGTGGCTGCAATCGCAAATGCCGTCTGGAGAATCCGCTCCGCCGGCGTCCTGCAGTCTGGTCGCTACCTGAGGGCTGACGGCCTTACTGCCTTCTTCCTGCTGAACGCCGGCGTGATCCTCGCCCTCGTGCTGGTGTACTCCATCGGCTATCTGCGCCACATCCCCGCCGGACGCTTCTCCTCGCCTCGATGGTTCTACAGCCTGACTTTTCTTTTCGTCTTCACCATCATGGCGGTTTATCTCTCGGCCAACCTGGGCATGCTGTGGATTTGTGTGGAGTCCACTACGCTGGCCTCGGCGCTGCTGGTTGGTTTTTACAATACCAAGGGAGCTGTCGAGGCGGGGTGGAAATACCTCGTTGTTTGCACGGTGGGGATAGCGTTCGCCCTCTTCGGCACGATTGCGCTTTACCTGGCTGCAGTCAAGAGCGGTGTCAATCCAGAATCGGCGCTCGATTGGGCCGCACTGATGAATGCCGCTCCAAGCCTGGGCGTCACAAGGGACCTGATTAAACTCTCCTTCGTTTTCGTTGCCGTAGGCTATGGCACCAAGATCGGATTCGTTCCGATGCACAGTTGGCTGCCGGATGCGCACGCGGAAGCGCCTACGCCGATCAGCGCGATGCTTTCCGCGGTGCTACTGAACTGTGCCATGTACGCGCTGCTGCGCTTTGACACGATTACTTCGCACGCAATCGGCAGCGGATTCAGTCATACTTTGTTACTGGTCTTCGGCGGTCTGTCGGTTACAGTCGCTGCACTCCTCATGGTGGTTCAGCGCGACCTGAAGCGCCTGCTTGCCTACAGCAGCATCGAACACATGGGCATTGTTGCAATCGGCGTCGGACTCGGCGGACACTTGGGCCTCTTTGGAGCGCTGTTGCACACCTTCAATCACTCGGTCGCAAAGGCGCTCATGTTCTTTTCAGCGGGTAACGTGCGCGAGTGCTTTGGCACATTGCGGATGAGACGCATTCACGGCATGGCGCGCTCACTGCCCTGGACCAGTGCTGGCCTGGTGGTGGGCAGTCTTGCCATCGTTGGCATGCCGCCCTTCGGGTTGTTCATTAGTGAATTCATGATCCTGACCGCCGCGTTCAGCGCGTCTCGATACCTCATCGCCATCCTGCTTATGGCGTCGCTTTCTGTCGTCTTCGGCGCTTTGTTGCACCACTTTCAGCGCATGCTGGCAGGCAAACGGACGGATGTCCCAGCCAAGCTGAAACTTCTGCCCTCCGACTTCGCCGTGATGGGCGTTTGTACGGCGCTTCTGGTGGTGTTCGGCGTTCGTATTCCAGACGCATTCGCTTACCTGCTTCAAAGGGCATTGGTGGTGCTGCAATGACAATTAACACGACAACAAGAGGCGGAGAGGGTAGTGCGGAAGATGCACTGCGGCTTTTGGAAAGCCGCAACACGCGCTTGGTCTCGATTTTTGGCAGCTTGGACGAGAGCGGGGCGAAGCGCGTTCATTACATTGCGGACGTGAATAGGGAGTATCGCATCATAAGCGTGCGAATCACAGGCGCACTTCCGTCCGCTACGCTGATTTCACCCGCGGCGGCCTGGCATGAACGCGAGTTGCATGATCAGTACGGAATCGAGATCGACGGGCATCCTGACCTGCGCCCGCTCATGTCCCATCCTGCTGAATACCGTTTTCTACAAGTGCAAGGAGTAGGAGTTTGCGAATTACCAGTAGGCCCCGTGCATGCTGGTATCATTGAACCCGGCCACTTCCGCTTCAGTGTGATGGGCGATTCGGTTCTCCACCTCGAGCCGCGACTTTTCTACACGCATAAAGGCACTGAGAAACTCCTTGAAGGCACTTCTATTATCGACGGGCCTGCGCTGGCCGAGTCCGTCTCAGGCGATAACTGCTTTGCGCACGCCGTTGCTTACTGCCAATCCGTCGAAAACGCGTTCGGCATTTCTGTTCCGCCGCGCGGTAGGGCTATTCGCCTCATCGGGCTTGAACTCGAACGCATGATGGCTCACATTGCCGACGCGGGCGCGCTCTGTGGCGATGTAGGGTGCGTGGTTCCCGCAGCCTACACTGCCCGAATCAAAGAGTCGCTGCTGCGGGCATCCGCCCGCTGCTTTGGCACGCGCTTCTGGCGTGGCATTGCAACACCCGGAGGCGTGAGGCGCGACCTCTCCGCCGAAAGCGCGCGCGAGTTCGGCAATGCGGTTGCTCATGCCGCAGCAGATTTTGCGGAGATGGCCCGCATTGTACTTGACACACCTTCTGTGCTGAACAGGTTTGAAGGAACGGGAATCCTCAGCAACAAGATTGCCCGCGACTTCGGCGCCGTGGGCCCGGTGGCGCGCGCGAGCGGTGTCAGGATCGACGTCCGGCATGATCACCCGTATGGCCACTATCGCAATATCACGGTTGAGACTCTGCACTTCCAGCAGGGAGATGTGCTGTCCCGGGCGCGCATGCGTATTGAGGAAACCCGGGTATCCTCACGTTTGATACAGGACACCCTGAATGACTTGGCCGCCGGCATCATCAGCACGCGAATGCCACGCAACGGAAGCGCCGAAGGATTCTCCGCGGTCGAATCACCCCGCGGTGAACTGCTGTATTGGATCAGGATTCGCAACGGCCGAATCGCTCGTTGCCACATTAAGTCGCCTTCGTTCCAGAACTGGCCAGGCTTGCCGTTTGCCGTGGCCGGAAACATCAGCGCGGACTTTCCGCTTATCAATAAGAGCTTCAACTTGTCCTATTCCGGATGTGACCGATGATCTTCGACATCGTACAACGCAGCTTGAGCAGCCCCAAGGTACTCGTATCGATCGAGGAGTTGATCGCGAATTCTCTGGGCAGTCGAATTCCCGACGTTCATGCCATAGCGTTGACCGTATCGATCGCGCGCCGTGCAGTCGATTCGTGTGGAATATCCGCGCTCGCAATCGACGAAGTCGATGGGCGCTCGATTCTTTCCCTGGACTATGGCAAATGTACCGGTTGCGGGCATTGCGTTGAGGTCGGCGAAGGCGCATTCTTCCAGGCGGAAAACGTAGCATGCGGCGTCAGCAGGCTAGCGCTCGTGCGCCGGTGGGATGTCGAGCACGGCGTCGAAATTCTGTGCGACGAAGCTGCGCTGACTTCTGCCGCACGAGAGATCCGATCAATCGTGGGCGGCGCATTGAACATCCGCCAGGTAGATGGCGGTTCGTGCAACGGCTGCGAGGCTGAAATCGGCGCGCTCACCAACCCTTACTACGATCTGGAGCGCTTTGGCATTCACTTTGTTGCGTCCCCCAAGCACGCCGATATGCTGCTCGTCACCGGACCCATAACACGCAACATGGCCGAGGCAGTGAAAAGAACCTATGAAGCCACTCCGTCGCCGAAGCTTGTCGTTGCAGTGGGCGCCTGCGGATGCAGCGGTGGCATCTTCGCCGAAAGTCCCGAAGTGGCCGGCAGCGTCGATTCGGTAATTCCGGTCGACGCCTTTATTCCCGGCTGTCCACCTACTCCCGCCATGCTTTTGACAGGCATTCTGCGAGTACTCAGCCACAGGCAGTTGAGGGGCCGTTCTCTCTAAGACAGGTCGGCAACAGAAGTACAACGGGAGAAGCGCAGCGGGACTTCGAGGATTTCCTGGTTGTGGAAATTCGTTTCACAGCAATGCAACCTTCGCGGTTGCGTGTTCGGGCGTCCGAGCCTCGCAACTTCGCCGGAGACCCACTTTTTCTGAGATAGTTTTAAGAGATTGTCTTCGCGCCGAGCATCGGCCGGACCTGGAAGGCTTTGACAGAATTCCTGCAGTGCTTCCGAATCTCGATATAACTTCCATCTTTCCCTCGGATTCGAGTAAAGTGCTAATTAGCCTTGGTGATTCGCCGGCGCGAGTCCGACGCTTATCAACTGAAGAATTCGCGCGAGTTCGGTCGGGATTCCTCTTGCAAACCCGTCGACTCGCAAAGGAGATACGCATGACAGGCATCCTGAACAAAGAACAGGAAGACGATCTTCTACTTCGTGGTTTCACGCGCCGCGGTTTCCTCCGGCTCGCGGCCTTAGTAACGGGAGCCTCCGCCATGCCGTTCTACGACGAACCGGCGCTGGCGCAACTCTCGAAGGTAACCGATGCGCCTCCCGACGCCGTCATGATCAACGCCAACGAGAATCCGCTGGGGCCCTGTCCCGAGGCGATGGAGGCTGTCCACAACATCGTTGCCAAGGGCGGACGCTACCTCTACGGCGAAACCGATAAACTGCAGGCTGCAATGGCTGCGCAGGAGGATCTGAGCCCCGACTCCGTGCGCATCTTCGTCGGATCCAGTCCCGCATTGCATCAGGCGGTTCTGGCCTTTACTTCGCCCACCCGCCCGTTTGTCATCGCCGATCCCGGCTATGAGGCCGGTGAGCGCGCTGCCAATTTCATCGGCTCACCGGTCATCAAGATCCCTCTCACACCCACATTTGCTCACGACGTCAAAGCCATGGCCTCTGCCAGTGCAACCGCCGGCCTCATTTACGTCTGCAACCCCAATAATCCCAGCGGAACGCTGACCCCAAAATCCGAAATCGAATGGCTCGTGGCGAACAAGCCGGCTGGCTCGGTGGTCATGATCGACGAAGCCTACACCCACATTGCCGGAGCGCCCTTCAACTCCGATCTTGTAGCCCAGGGGAAGGATGTCGTTCTGCTACGGACATTCTCAAAAATCTACGGCATGGCCGGATTGCGAGCGGGCGCTGCGATCGCGCGTCCCGAACTGCTCGACAAGCTCGGCGGATGGGGCGCCACCATGATGCCCATCACCGGAATGGTTTCGGCCTCTGCCAGCCTCCAAGTCAAAGACCTCGTCCCTACGCGCCGCAAATTGATAGCCCAGGTCCGCGAGGATACCTTCAACTTTCTTGAAAAGAACAACTACAAGTACGTGCCATCGGTTTCCAACTGTTTCATGGTCGATACAGGACAGCCCGGCAACAACGTCGTTCTCGCCATGCGCAAGGAGAACGTGTACGTTGGGCGCGTCTGGCCAGTCTGGCCCAACTATGTTCGGGTAACCGTGGGAACGGCTGATGAAATGAAGAAATTCCAAGCCGCATTCAGCAAGGTGATGTCCGCGTAACCCTCCGCGCATATCGCGATGGGCCGCCTCACGCGGCCTCTCGCAAAAACCATGCAAGTTATATCCAGAGCCACTGGCTGAACAAGGTCAAGAAATGAAAGCGTGACCAGGAATGAACGATCAAGGTGAGCGCTTCGATGAATAAGTTACAGCCGGACGCACGCGCTGCATTGCACGGCATCGTGCGGGACGGAATGTTGCTGGCGATCGGCGGCTTCGGCCTCTGCGGCATTCCAGAGGCTCTGATTCGAGCCTTGCGCGACACCGGCGTGCGCAACCTCACCATCGCCAGCAATAACGCCGGCGTGGATGGGTGGGGGCTGGGACTACTCCTCGAGACTCATCAGGTCAAGAAGATGATCTCGAGTTATGTCGGCGAAAACAGCGAGTTTGAACGCCAGTTTCTTAGCGGAGAACTCGAGGTTGAATTCTGTCCGCAGGGTACGCTGGCCGAACGCATGAGAGCGGGAGGCGCGGGAATACCCGGCTTCTATACGCGAACCGGCGTCGGTACCCTGGTTGCCGAGGGCAAAGAGCAAAAAGTGTTTGATGGCGTGACCTATATCCTGGAGCGCGGCATCCAGGCCGATGTAGCTTTGGTAAAGGCCTGGAAGGCCGATCTCCACGGAAATCTCATCTATCGCCGCACTGCGCGCAACTTCAATCCCAATGCCGCAGCCTGCGGCAAGATCACAGTGGCTGAAGCGGAGATCATCGTCGAGCCGGGCGAACTCGATCCGGATCAAATTCACACGCCTGGCATCTTTGTTCGTCGGCTCGTGCACAATCCCAATCCTGAAAAACGGATTGAGAAGAAGACCACCCGGAAGGTGTAAACCAGTGGCATGGACACGTAATGAAATGGCGGCCCGAGCCGCCCGAGAGTTGAAAGACGGCTTCTACGTCAACCTCGGAATCGGCATCCCCACGCTGGTCGCCAATTACATTCCCGACGGAGTCAACGTCACCTTGCAGTCGGAAAACGGACTTCTCGGGATGGGGCCATTTCCACGCGAGGACGAAGTGGACGCGGACCTTATCAACGCCGGAAAAGAGACGGTGACGCTCAATCCGGGAGCCTCCATCTTTTCAAGTGCAGATTCCTTTGGTATGATTCGCGGCGGACACATCGATGTAGCCATCCTCGGTGCCATGCAGGTCTCCGAGCGCGGCGACCTGGCAAACTGGATGATTCCCGGCAAGCGGGTGAAGGGGATGGGCGGAGCCATGGACATTGTCTCAGGCGTCCGGCGCATCGTCGTTCTGATGGAGCATTCGGCCCCTGACGGTGGTCCAAAACTGTTGCGCAATTGCTCGTTGCCCCTTACTGGAACCGGCGTCGTCCATCGTGTGATCACCGATCTGTGCGTACTCGACGTCACAGACTCGGGCTTTGAAGTCGCCGAATTGGCTGAAGGCGTCACGCGTAGTCAGGTAGAAGAGCGAACCGAGGCTTCGCTGCACTTTCGCGATCCCGCAGCATAGAGAACCATCATTTATTCCATACCGCCTTGCGCTTTTCCAGAAACGCCGCAATTCCTTCGTGAAAATCCGCTGTCTCGCGGGCCTGCACGCTAAACTCGACCGCCTCAGCAATGGTCGCGTCGAGCCAGACCCTATTCTGTGCCGCCAACAACCGCTTGGTGCCGCTCAGAGACTGCGGGCTGTTCGCCTTCAATACTTCTGCCAGCGACTGCACTCGTTCCGCGAGTTGTTCCTGCGGCACAATCTCATTCACCAGACCTAGCCGAAAAGCCTCTGCAGCATCAAAGATACGTCCGGTCAAAAGCAGGTCCCGGCTGCGCTTGTCTCCTATCTGTAATGCCAGAAACGCCGATACCACTGCGGGCACAAAACCGATCCGCACCTCAGTAAATCCGAATTTCGCCGCCGGAGTCGCTAGTGTAAAATCGCAAATCGTTGCCAATCCAGCTCCGCCCCCGATTGCCGCTCCATGCACAGAAGCAATGGTTGGCATTGGCAATTCATAGAGCGTGCAAAAAAGTGTAGCTATTCTCGCCGCATCCGCGCGATACTCAAATGCGCTCTTGCCTTGCATCGCCTGCAACCCCGCCAAATCCAGTCCCGCACAAAATGCCTCACCCGCACCGGCCAGCACCAGCACCCGGCAACCGCTTCCGGCAGCATCCCCCATCGCTGCAATCAACTCCACTTGCATTTCGGGAGTCATCGCGTTGCGCCGCTCGGGTCGCTGCAACGTAATCGTCCGTACCAATGTGCTCTCCACAACTTCAATCGTGCTGTAGCTCAATCTTCCCTCCCACCTTGCGACACGCGCACGGATCGCCCCTAATGCACAGGAGTCCCAGCGCACGTTGCAATCTCCGCACTTGACTTGATCAATTCATCCAATGGCCCCAGCTTCGGCAAGCGCGCACCGCATTCCGTCAACGCAGCCATCAAAGATTCCGTAGGCAGATTCCCCACCAGCGCATCCTGTGCAAACGGACATCCGCCCAGCCCACCAATGGCCGCATCGAATCGCCTGCAACCTACAGCATAGGCCGCGCGAACACGGGCGCTCGCCTCGTCCCGCCGTGAATGCAGATGAACACCCAGTTCGATCCCGCCATGCACCGCAAGCACCGCCGCTACCGTATCCGCGATTTGTTCCTGCGTAGCCAATCCCACTGTGTCCGCCAGCGATATCTGCCGCGCACCTGCCTCGATCAGCAACGCGCACGCATCTACCACCCCACCGATGCTCCACTCATCGCCATATGGATTTCCAAAGGCCATCGAGAGATACGCAACCACACCCAACCCCGCACCGTCTGCCCGCATAATCACCGCTCGCAGCGCAGCGAGCGACTCTTCAGGTGTCTGATGTTGATTGCGCCGGAGAAACCCGGAAGAAACCGAAAACGGAAAACCCAGCGTGTGCACTGCGCCGGTACGGATGGCCCTTTCCGCACCCTTCTCATTCACGACAATCCCGACGATCTCCGCGTCCTTCTGAGGCCCGAGGAGTTCGAGCACTCGTTCCGAGTCCGCCATCTGTGGCACCGCCGCGGCCGAAACAAAGCTCACCGCATCGATGTGCGTGAAGCCCGCGTCGATCAGCCTGCGCAGATATCCGGCCTTTATCTCCGGTGCAATCTGCACCGCCAGCCCCTGCCAGGCATCGCGCGGGCATTCCACGATCATGACCACATCGCTCATCCATCCCTCTTCATCCATCGATCACGGTGAATACGATCAGCATTACCCACGCGATGGGGACACCTTCAGGATTTCTCTTGCGATGACCATGCGCTGAATCTCGCTGGTGCCCTCACCGATGGTGCACAGCTTCACGTCGCGATAAAACTTCTCAACCGGATAATCCTTGATAAAACCATAACCGCCAAGCAACTGCACCGCCTCATTGCAGATGTGCACGGCCACTTCGCTCGCGAACAGCTTAGCCATCGACGACTCGCGCGTCACCTTGCGGCCTGCATCCTTCAGCACCGCAGCCCGCTGCGTCAGCAACCGCGCCGCATCCAGTTCCGTTGCCATATCCGCAAGCTTCCACTGAATCCCCTGGAACTCGGCGATTGCTTTCCCGAACTGCCGTCGTTCCTTCACGTACTTCAGCGCCGTATCCAGCGCGCCGCGGGCAATCCCCAACGACAACGCCGCAATCGAGATTCTACCGCCGTCCAACACCCGCATCGCATCAATGAATCCCTCGCCTTCGGCTCCCAGCAGGTTTTCCGCCGGTATCTCGCAGTCCTCAAAGATCAGTTCGCTGGTATCGCTGGCCCGCAATCCCAGCTTGTTCTCTTTCTTCCCCGCTTTGAAACCCCTTGTTCCCTTTTCAACGACAAAGGCCGATAGACCATGCGTGCCTTTGCTCTTGTCGGTTACCGCAATCGCTACCACAACATCGGCATAGCGCCCATTGGTGATGAAGGTCTTGTTCCCGTTGAGCAAATAGCTGTCGCCCTTCCTCATCGCGGTGGTGCGTGCGCTGCTCGCATCCGACCCGGATCCAGGTTCGGTGAGCGCCCACGCTGCCAGCCACTCACCGGTCGCCAGCCGCGAAACATACTTCCTCTTTTGTGTCTCGTTGCCGGCCAGGAAGATATGATTTGTCCCCAGCGAATTGTGCGCCGCCATTGTGAGTCCCATCGACCCGTCCACAGCCGAGAGTTCTTCGATTGCCAGCACGTAGTCCACATACCCCAACCCCGCGCCGCCGAACTCCGTGGGAATGATCACGCCCATCAACCCCATCGCGCCCAGCTTCTTTACTGCGGTCAGGGGGAATTCGCTCGCCTCATCCCACGCCGCAATGTGGGGCGCAATCTCCTGCGCGGCAAATTCTCGTATCTCCCGGCGGAGGTGTTCCTGCTCCTCGGTAAGTACAAATGGATACAAAATATCGACCGGATTCACATCAACTTGCATGTTCAGGCTCCTTCGCGGGGAATTCGAATGCCCTGTTTTGTCGTTTTACGATTAGGATGCCACCGCCACGAGCACGTATCTCGCAGCGGCCTACAAAACACACACTCAGGTTTGCAGAACTCCGGGATTGAATCTGGGAATATCCGGATTCAGCGCGCATGCCTCCAGCGCCCCGATTAGCACCTCTCTGGTTCGAGCTGGATCAATAATTGCATCAATCCAAAGCCGTGCCGCGCCATAGCGCGGATCGGCCTGTGCATCATATGTATCGCGAATTTCGTCGTAAAGCGCGGTCTTCTCCGCCTCTGTCAACACTTTGCCGCCGCGCTCCATCTGCCGCGCACGCACTTCAGCCAGCGTTGTCGCCGCCGAGGCGCCGCTCATCACCGCATAACGCGCAGTGGGCCAGGCAAACAGAAAGCGTGGATCGTAGGCCTTGCCGCACATCGCATAGTGCCCTGCACCAAAGCTTCCGCCCACAATGACCGTAATCTTGGGCACCACGCTTGTGCTCACCGCCGACACCATCTTTGCCCCGGCGCGAATAATTCCCGACCATTCCGCCTCCTTGCCCACCATGAATCCATTTACATCGTGAAGAAAAACCAACGGCACCAGGCTCTGATTGCAGTCCATGATGAACCGCGCGGCCTTCTGCGCGCTCTCTGTGTAGATCACGCCGCCGACCTCCATCTGCGTCATCCCTGCCGACGGTCCCATGGCCACCGTCTGGTTCTGGTTGATCTTCTGGTTGGCCACGATCCCCACGGCCCGCCCGCCAATCCACGCGTAACCGCACAGCACCGTTCGACCAAACTCCGCCTTGTACTCGTCGAATTCGCTACGGTCTACAATGCGTGCAATCACCTCGCGCATGTCGTACACGTTGCTTGAACCCAGCTCAGGATTCAGCAATCCATACATATCCTCGGCAGCAAACTTCGGCGCATCCTTCTTCGCATCGAAATCCCTACGGCGAAAAATCTCAGCCTCCGGTCCCGCTCCCTTGCCTTCGCCCATCTTCGCCACCAGCGACCGCATCCGAGCCAGGCACATATGGTCGTTCGGCTCCTTGAAGTCGACCGTTCCCGAGATCGCCGCGTGCATCGCCGCTCCACCCAACTCCTCCGGTTCCGTTTTCTGCCCAATCGCCGCCTGCACCAGCGACGGCCCGGCCAGAAACAACCCCGACCCCTCAGTCATCAGCACCGTATCCGTCATCACCGGCAGATACGCTCCACCCGCCACGCACATGCCCATGATCGCCGTCATCTGTGGAATCCCCATCGAACTCATCACCGCGTTGTTGCGGAAGATGCGCCCGAAATCGTCCGTATCCGGAAACACATCCTCCTGCAAGGGCAGAAACACGCCGGACGAATCCACAAGGTAGAGCGTGGGGATGCGGTTCTCCATCGCGATGGTCTGCGCACGCAAGACTTTCTTGGCAGTCATGGGAAAGAAGGCACCGGCTTTCACAGTCGCGTCGTTGGCCACAATCATGCACAGCCGCCCGCTCACCCTGGCCAGTCCCGTCACCACGCCTGCGCTCGGCGCACCGCCATATTCCTCGTACATCCCTTGTGCCGCCCACAACCCCAGCTCAACGAACTCCGTTCCTTCATCCAGCAGGAGTTTGAGCCGCTCCCTCGCCGTCAGCCGCCCTTTGGAGTGCTGCGCTTCCGCCGCTTTTGCTCCACCCCCCTGCCGAATCGCATCCTCTTCGGCACGCAACGCAGCCATCAGCGCCATCAGCGCCTTGCGGTTGGCCTGCGCCCGCGCCGACGTGGGATTCATCGTCGAATGCAATCCGTTTTCGATCTTCAGTTCCTCCGCCATATGCACAGATCATTTCACAAGCGGCCGCACATGGCGCGCCGTTCCGCTTCGTACATGGCCTCGTAGATCTGGTCGAAGCTGCTCACCGCAAACAGCAATTTGTGCAGTTCATCCACTTTTACCGGCGTGCTCACCACTTCGTCCAGCGTAAATTCGTGGATTGCGCAATGGCCCTCCATCACATTCCGGCATTCACCGTGCGAACTGATCAGCCCGCTGCCGTACACCTTGATGCCGTCGTGCTGCCGGATCAATCCAAACTCCACTGTGTACCAGAAGAGCCGGCCCAGCTTCTCCAGCACGCTGGCATCCGCAATGGAAGCACAGACACGCCCATAGTGCGCGAGAAAATCGGCAAACACCGCGTGCGCGTGCATGGGCACATGTCCGAAGACATCGTGAAAAATATCCGGCTCGGGCGTGTACTCCAGTGATTCCCGGCTGCGCAGCCATGTGGTTGTCGGAAAGCGGCGCGCAGCCAGCATCTCAAAGAATGCGGGCGCAGGCAGAAAGCCGCTCACCGGAGTGGTATTCCAGCCGGTGCGGGGCTCCAGGCGCGCGCTGATCGCCGCCAGATGCGGCAGCCGGTCCTTCTCTAGGCCAATAATCGAAAAGCCATCCAGGTATTCGCGCGCCGCGTGCTTTTCCAGCTCCGTGAACGCCCGGTCCACCAGCGCGGTCCAAACGCTGTGTTCCTCTTCGCTATAGGACGCATAGTTCTGATGAATGAGGTAGGGCGCTGCGGCACCAGTCACTGCCTGGCTGGAAGCTGAACGGGGGAACGCGTCCATAGCGACCTTCCTGGCCACTGAGCGCGTCAATAGGCCCGCACGCTCCGGCTTTGCATTAGCATAGGCTCACCCGCTGGAGCAGAAAATAGCAATTGATCGGAGGAAAGGCTATTACTACTTAATAAAATTAGGCATAATAGATGTGTTGCCTAAGGATTGAAGCCATATGGCGCACAGAACCGTTCCGAACACCCTCGAACTCGATGCAGTTGCCTGGAAGATACTGGAAGCCTTGCAGCACAATGCCCGCCAGTCCTTTGCTGAGATCGGCAGGCAAATCGGCCTCTCGACGCCCGCAGTTGCCGAGCGCGTCCACCGACTTGAAGAAGCAGGCGTTATCACCGGCTACCACGTCGCTCTCGACCTTGCCAAACTCGGCGTTTCCATCCGTGTTCTGGTTCGCCTCACTATCCCCGGTGGAGATTTGCAGGTAAGGCGAACAGTGGCTTCGATCAAAGAACAGGCGGAGATCAGCCGGTGCCATCGCATCACTGGCGATGAATCCTTTTTGATCGAAGCCAATGTCATATCGATCCGCCACATGGAAGCTCTCATTGACAAACTGTCAGCGCTTGGCGCCACGTCAACCTCGACGGTGCTTTCTTCGCCAGTTCAACGGAGGGAATATAGCGCCAGGCAAGTTGAGGCCTTTGGCAGGTATATCTAGCCTTGGACAAGTAGAGGAGTCCGGTCCTAGTTTTCTTGCATCCACGTAGGCCCTCGCCGCTCATTCAGCTTGACCCTCGAATTTTGCTCTGAATTATAGCCGACTCGCTGAATTCTGGCCTTCTTAGCCTCAATTTCAAGAATGAAGCGATGCAGACCCTTAAACCCACTCCCCTTGTCGCATCAGCGGCTCCGCAACATCGGCGGCAGTAATGCCATCGATGTCCAGCTTGTCCGAGCCAATCATCCAGTCCACGTGGATCAGGCTGTCGTTAGCGCCCTTTGCCGCAAGTTGCTCCGGAGTCAGCTTGTCTCCATCGCGCAAGCACGATGAGTAAGCCTGCCCCAACGCAATATGCGACGCAGCATTCTCATCAAAGAGCGTGTTCAGGAAAAGCATCCCGCTTGCAGCAATTGGCGACGAATGGGGCACGAGCGCCACTTCGCCCAAACGCCGCGCACCATCATCGGTGTCGATCAGTTTCTGCAGCACTTCCTCGCCTCTGCTTGCGCGCGCCTCAACGATCCGCCCGTTTTCAAAACGCACCCGGATGCCTTCGATCATCGTCCCCTGATGCGAAAGCGGCTTGGTGGCTGTCACCGTGCCATCCGCACGATCCTTGTGCGGCGTGGTAAACACCTCTTCCGTGGGCATGTTGGCAATGCAATAGATACCGTTCCCCGCCGTCGTTCCGCCTCCCAACCAAAGATGGTCGTCGGCAAGCCCCAGCCGAAAATCGGTTCCGGGGCCACGATACTTGAGCGCTGCATAGCGCTTTTCATTCAATAGTGCTGCGCGCTTTTGCAGATCGGCATCGTGTTTCTTCCACGCGGCAACCGGATCATCGCCATTGATTCGTGTCGTCTCGAAGATCGCATCCCAAAGTTTGGCCACGGCCACATCTGGCGCATCCTTGGGAAACACGACCGCAGCCCACGCCGGTGTGGCGCTCGCCACAATGGTCCAGTTGATCGCGTGCCGCGTAATCAACTCCAGTGCCGGCCGGTAGGCCTGCGACACAGCGCGATTTGCCCGCCCGACCTTCCCGGCATCTTCATTGGAAAGCAGCGTCGGATTTCCACCTGCGATTGCCAGCCGTGCCACGCCGTTTTTGAATGCCGAACCCATTCCGTCGTACAACCACTTGGCCGCCTGGTCAAAGCTCTCGTCAGACGCAAAATGGTAGCGCATCAGCGTCGCTTCATCGTCGCTGTAGAGCGTCGTTACCAGTGAAGCGCCGGCGCGGTAAGCCTGCTCAGTAATCCGACGCGCCAGCGGCAACGCATCCAACGACGCAGTCATCAGCAGTTCCTGCCCTGTCCGCAGACCCAGTCCGATCCGCACCGCAACTTCAGCGAGCCGCTCGAGTTTCTCTTCGTGTGTCCGTTGTCCAGTCGTCATAGCCTCGCGCATGTCTCCGTTTCCCTCGTCAATCTCACTGAATCAAGACCTGCCGGCAGTCGGTTGCTGCCACACCGGTTATCACAATTCTAGACGCTGCAACCTCCCGGGTGAATGTCCGCTTAAAGAGATGAGAATCGTCCTTCTTTCGGTTCCGCCGTCTTTGAATGCTCCCGTCTGCTCATATCTGTCAATCTGATTTGACTGCGCCATTTCGAATGCCCGGTTCCTGCCTTTTACCAGGGCCTGAAAACAAAAGAAAATTCGCTCCGTCCGTGCTAAAGTCGAATGGAAATGACCCAGATTCTAACGCCGGAACAAAAACTCACTGCCCTCGGTCTCACCCTCCCGCAGTTGCCTACGCCGGGCGGCAATTACGTCTCTGCCAAGCGGATGGGCGAAGTAGTCTATCTGGCAGGAGCGATCTCGACAGGTCCGGCTGGTGTGATGACCGGGACGGCCGGCGCAGGGAGCACGATCGACGATGGCTATGCCGCGGCGCGCGCATGCGCTCTCACCCAGCTTGCCGTGCTCAAACGGGAACTTGGTTCCCTGGACCACGTAGCCGAGGTGCTCACCGTGAACGGCTATGTGAATGCCGCGTCGGACTTCGGCGACTCGCCCGCAGTGATTAACGGCGCATCCGATTTACTGGTCGAAGTGTTCGGCGATGCGGGCCGCCATGTCCGCGCAGCCGTAGGCGTGAGCGCCTTGCCACGCAATGCACTGGTGGAAATTCAAATGACCGTGAGAGTGAAGCAATCATGACCGAATACGCGCTAGCTGCCGAACCAACCCACTCGGCGTGGGACCGCGCTCTGGAACCTCGTCTGCGCATTGAGCCCGGAGATGAAGTGCAGATTGAGTGCTTGGATGCGAGCGGCCGCCAGGTGCGGCCCGGCATGACGGCAGCGGAGTTTATGACCATCGACCGTACTCGCATCCATGCGCTCACCGGCCCCATTTGGATCGACGGCGCAGAGCCCGGCGATGTGCTGGAAATCGAAGTGATGGCCACTCGCCACAGCGGCTGGGGTTGGTCCAGCGTGATCGAGAGACTGGGCTTTCTCAAGGAGCGGTTTCGCCAGCCCTACCTTTTTCACTGGGATCTAAAAGGCGAGACCTCCGGTTCAATGTTTCCGGCCGTAGTTCCGTTGCGGCCGTTTCTCGGCGTTATGGGCGTGGCGCGCGCCGATGACGGTGCCTTTCGTACGCGTCCGCCGGGACCATTCGGCGGCAATCTCGACGTGCGCGAGCTGTGCGCCGGTTCCACGCTCTACCTGCCTGTCTACAATCGCGGCGCTCTATTCAGTTGTGGAGATGGCCATGCCGCACAAGGTGATGGTGAGGTCTGCATCAACGGCATCGAGTGCCCGCTCGACGTAATGCTGCATTTTAATCTGCATAAGCACCAGCCGCTCACCGGTCCGCTCGTGGAGGCCTGTGAAACCGTCGCGCCGGACTCCACAGCCAACGCCTGGGTCGTCGTAGAGACAGGAACCGATTTGGCTGAAACCGCCCGCGCCGCCACCAGCCGCATGGTCGATCTGCTCGTAAGCCGCTGGGGCTTCAGCGAGATCCATGCGTACATTCTGTGCAGCGTGGCTCTCCGGTTGCGACTGAGTCAGGTAGTCAACGAGCCTGTGCACACCGTAAGTGCCGCACTCAGCAAGCAAATCCTTCCCGACAGGAGACTCTTTCCAGCTTGATGATTATTAACGACCCGGAGGTTGTGGCTGAGCTGCGGGCGCTCTATCCGCGCTATGAAGAGGCCTTGGTCTCGAATGATGTCCGCACGCTCATGTCAATGTTCTGGGCAGGCCCTGAGGTGATGCGATTCGGCGTAACGGAGAATCTCTACGGCCCCGAAGAGCTTGCAGCCTTCCGCAAAGAACGGCCCGCGGCCAATCTCGCGCGCGCAGTTACCAGGCTGGACATTGTAAGTTTCGGACGCGACTTCGCCAGCATCACACTCGAGTTTGAGCGGGCCACAGCCTCGAGCACAGTCCGCGGCAGGCAGAGCCAGGTGTGGGTCAGGTTGCCCGAGGGCTGGCGCATCGTCTCGGCCCATGTTTCTCTGCTGCCTACGTCTTAGTACGCCAACCCTGACGCAAAACCGCCAAGCTATTCAGAC
>DASYZU010000076.1:0-2822 GCA_035945795.1 Occallatibacter sp. | reverse complement strand
TCTGTTCTGGTGACATATGAGTATAAGTTAGTTTCTGGCGAACTGCGCTCGCCCGGACAGGCCTAGCGACCTATCCTACGAATACCATCCGCACTTAGGGAGATTTGTGTAAGTTGCTGAATGGGTTGAGTAAGAGTGGTGTGAATGAAAAAGGTTTACTCGGTTTCGCGGCGCGGAAAGCCGGTTCAGCAGGATGATCCGGCGCGCCGCGAACACCGAGTAAACCGCTCGGTGAACTAAACCGCAGGATCAAGGGTCGTCTTTAATGGGTTTTGCTTTCGCCCGTGGTGTCCGAGGTCGGTAGCGGTGGGGAGGGCGAGTCGGCAGTGAAATGATCTGGTAGGCATTGCGGAGAGGGGTGAGGCGGTGGGGAATGGCGGGCGCAGAAGGCCTTGATGACCGGGTAGTGGCGGGAAAAGGGTGTCGCTGGGTTGGCAGAGGAACTTGGAATGTTCAGGCGCAAACCCCCGCACGATCCTGCGACTGGGGCAGAACTGGACGATTCGGTGTTGCGGGCCGGCGCTGGTCATGAAGTGTCCACCAATAGTGGTATCGGTCCGTGAGTGGGGAATAGGGTTTGCCAGTGTCGCATGGCGCCGAAGCGGCAACGCGGACAAAGGCGGAGATTCCTCCCGGTGAGAGCCTGGTAGAAATCGCGATAATTGCCGGGCCGGGGTAGCAGGTCTGCGCAGGGTGAGGCCAGGAGTTGGCGGCACAGTGCCAGGCGCTGGGCACGATGACAGTTGGCCAGGAAGCCGTAATAGCGGATGCGTTGTAATCCGGTGGGCAGGGAGTGTTGCAGGAAGAGGCGAATGAACTCCCCGGCGGGAACCGTCATCACCTTGTTTTGTTGGTCACGATAGTCTTTCCATTGGAATGCCACTAGGCCGTTCTCTAATTTCAGTAAGCGCTGATTGCTGATGGCGACGCGATGGGTGTAGCGGCCCAGATACTCCAGCACGTGTTGGGGTCCGCCAAACGGGGCCTTGGCATATACCACCCATGGGCTTTTTTTCAGCGGAGCAATCCAACGGGAGAAAGCAGAGGGGTCGGCAAGTGGAGCCAGTTGGCCGAAGAACTGCAGTTGGCCGTTGGCGTAGGCTTTTTGCAAGGCTTCCAGAAATAACCGTCGGAAAAGCGTGCTGAGGACTTTGACGGGCAGCAAAAAGCGCCGGCGGCCATAGCTCCAACAGGAGCCATCGGGAGCGAGGCCGCCGCCGGGGATGACGCAGTGGAGGTGGGGGTGGAAATGGAGGTTCTGCCCCCAACTATGCAGGACGGCGAAGAACCCGGTCTCCACGCCCAGGCGACGGGGATCGCCGGCAATGGTCAGGATGGTTTCAGCGGTAGCGCGGAACAGAATGTTATAGAGCACCTCTTTGTTGTAGAAGGTGATCTGAGCGATGGGTTCGGGAACGGTGAAGACCACATGAAAGTAGGAGACTGGCAACAGTTCTGCCTGGCGTTGTTGCAGCCAATGGGCGCGCGCCAGACCCTGGCACTTGGGGCAATGCCGGTTGCGACAGGAGCGGTACTGAATGTGAGTGTACTGGCAGTGGTCGCACCATTCGACTACCCCGCCCATTACGGGAGTGCGGCAGTTTTCGATGGCCCGCATCAGGCGAAGCTGGTGCAGGGGCAAATCGTGCGTCTCCCGGTAGGCGGGGCCGTGGATTCGAAAGATGTCTGCCAGTTCCAGGGCGGGCGCCGGCATGCTCATGCCTTGGCCGCTTTGCGGATATTGGCCGAGGCTTGGGGGCCGAGACGCTCCAGTGGGCTTTGAGTGGCAGAAATGGTTGGGGGAGAAACGGCCGCATAACGGGCGGTGGTGTCGATGCGGCTGTGCCCAAGCAGAGCTTGAATGATGCGGATATCGGTGCCGTTCTCCAGCAGGTGGCTGGCGAAGCAATGGCGCAGGGTATGAACGGTGACGCGCTTGGCAAGTCCGGCGGCTTGCGCGGCCTCGCGACAGACCGTTTGCAGGGAGTCGGCGCGCATGTGGCGGCCTTTGCGCCAGGAGGGAAAGAGCCAATCCTGGGGAGAGGTCGGGGAAGGTTGTCCGACTGGATGCTGGGAGCGCCACCAGGAGCGCAGCACTTCCAACAGACGCGGGGACAGCATGGCATAGCGATCCTTTTTGCCTTTGCCCTGGCGAACCCGGATGAGCATTCGTTTGGAGTCGATGTCGCCGATTTGGAGGGACACAACCTCGGTTACCCGGAGACCGGCGCCATAGGCGGTCATCAAGGCGGCGCGATAGCGGATGGTGCAGACGTGGCGGAAGAACTCGTAGACCTCGTCGGTGCTGAGTACCACCGGGAGTTTGTGGGGCACGCGGCAGCGAGGCAGTGCACCTTCCGGCCAGGGAGTTTCCAATGTCACGTTGTAAAGGAATTTGACGGCGGAGACGAACTGGTTGACCGATTCGGGCGAGAGGCGGCGCTCGTTGATGAGGTGGAGCTGGTATTCCCGGATATCTTCCAAGCTGAGTTGATCGGGGCTGGTCTGGTAGAATTGCGCCAGGCCTTTTACGTAGAAAACGTACGCTCGCTGGGTCTCACTGCCCAGGTTGCGCAATTGCATGTCTTCGATCATGCGTTGACGAAGCGGTGTCATGCGATGGCTCCTTGTCGGCTGGATTGGTCGTTGCGAACAACCTGATCCAGTGTTTCAAGGAGCCTCGCTCCAGCCAAGGGCTACTACTTTTAGAGATCGCTGCGAAGACGATTACCGCGAAGCGGTTTAGTTCACGGCACTCAACAAGTTTTCTGTTGAAACTGGGTCGGATTCCCGCATATACTCGAAATCCGTCTTTTTATGAA
>DASYZU010000075.1:0-28852 GCA_035945795.1 Occallatibacter sp. | reverse complement strand
GTCCGGGCCTGAAGGCTGGCTGCAAGGCTTTCGATTCAACCGATTTCTTACTCTGGGGCTTCTTGCGAAGTCAGGTTCAAAACCTGCCTTCAGGTCCACCCTTGTATGTGCCGCGATTTATAATCCGGCAGGAACTGGCGGTAAACGCGTTCCAAAGCGCGGAGAGAAGGATTCATGCCAACCGACGTAATTATGCCCCAAATGGGCGAGTCGATCGTTGAGGGCACCATTACCAAATGGCTCAAGAAGGCAGGCGACCGCGTCGAGAAGGACGAGCCGCTATTCGAGATCTCCACCGACAAGGTAGATGCGGAGATTCCGTCGCCCGTGGCTGGTGTGCTGAGCGAGATCAAGGTGCCTGAGGGAGCTACGGTCGGCATCAACACGGTGGTTGCGGTGATCGGCAGGGCAGCGGATCAATCGGAGGTCTCCGCGCCGGAGGCAAATTCGGCTACGCCGCACGTGGCAGGCGGAACGGACGTGGTGATGCCGCAGATGGGCGAGTCCATCGTAGAGGGCACCATTACCAAATGGCTCAAGAAGGTCGGCGACAACGTCGAGAAGGACGAACCGCTTTTTGAGATTTCCACTGACAAGGTGGATGCGGAGATTCCTGCGCCAGTAGCCGGGCTGCTTACCGAGATTCGCGTTCCTGAAGGCGCCACGATCGGCATCAATACGGTGGTTGCGGTGATTGGTGGCTCTGCGGCGGCCGCAGCTCCTGTTGCCGGCACGAAGGCGGCAAAAGCAGCCACGGTTGTTACCACTGAAAAAGCGGCTTCGGTTTCGGCTGCGCCAGTCACGGTCAACGACGGCCAGAAAGTTCGTTCGTCGCCTTTGGTGCGGCGCATCGCGAAGGACAACAACCTTGATCTGCGCCAGATCGCGGGCAGCGGGTCGGACGGCCGCATCACCAAGGAAGATGTGCTTCGCTATCTGAGCCAGCACGGAGCCGGCGGTGCACCCGCCGCAGGCGCGCCGCAGGCGGCCCCCCCACCGCTATCGGGTGATCTGGTACCAATGACGAAGATGCGCGCCATCATTGGCCAGCGCATGGTGGAGAGCCTGCAAACCAGTCCACACGCGCACACAGTCTACAAGGTGGACATGACTCGAATCGTGCGGCTTCGCGATCGAGAGAAGGCGGGGTTCGAGCAGCGCAACGGCGTGAGGCTCACTTTCATGCCCTTCATCGCCACTGCCACAATTGAAGCGCTGCGCCGGTTCCCGATCGTCAACGCATCGCTTGAAGGCAGCGGAATCCGTTATCACCAGAACATCCACCTCGGCATCGCTGTCTCCCTGGAGTGGGGACTGATCGTGCCGGTGATCCGCCAGGCCGAGCAGCGCAGCTTCGTTGAGTTGGCCCGCGCCATCGCCGACCTTGCCGGCCGCGCCCGTGCCAAGAAGCTGATGCCCGATGAGACTTCGGGGTCTACCTTCACGCTCACCAACTCGGGCGCCTTCGGCGGCGAGTTCGGCGCGCCGATCATCAACCAGCCGGAGTCGGCCATTCTGGCTATCGGCGGCCTCCGCAAGGATCCCGTGGTATTGACCGACGCCGAAGGCAACGATACGATTGCGATTCGGTCGGTGCAGTACTACTGCCTGGGCTTCGATCACCGCACCATCGACGGCGCCGATTCCGGCAAGTTCATGCTCGAGTTCAAGAAGGTGCTCGAGAACTGGGACCGGAAAATCGGCTGAGACATCCGCTACAGGGGCTAGGCGGTCGTGTCCACGGCCGACGACTCCATTTCAATCGCCCGTGGAAACAGAATGTTGTTTTCCAGGTGAATGTGCTGGTGAAGGTCTTGCTCAAATTCTTTCAGGCCATCGTAGAAAGCGTGATAGGTTGGGCAGGCACCCACGGGCGTTGTGAAGCCATCGCTCAAGCGGCGAATTTCAGCAAGCAGCGCGCCGGCGGCATCATGTTCGCTGGTCATCATGGCAATGGGACTGGATATGTTGCCGAAGCATGCATCGGGAAGTGCACTGCCTGAGACCAGCGCGGCTTCAAGACGGGTAATGTAGGGAAACAGAACATGCTCTTCCTTCCCGAGATGGTGAATCAGCTCGTCGTCGAGTTGTGCGAGCAAATTCTGGAGGGCGGGCAAGTGGGCCTGCGTATCACCGTGGCGGTTTACGACTTTCTGCGCCAGCATCGCGAGGCGCGGCAGTTCGCTCTTCACGTACGCGTGATGAGTGCCGACAATATGCTCAATCAGTTTTCCCAGCGAAGCCTGCTGCCAGTCGACTGGCAAGAGCGCGGCGCTGTTTGCGGCGGAATCCAATGCCGCTAGTACCTCATCCACAGAGAGGTTGCTGGCGACGCAGGCTTCGGCCAGTGGCTTGCGCCCGCCGCAGCAATAGTCGAGGCCTAAACGCTCGAAGACGCGGATGGATTGAGGTTGTTCGAGGGCGATCTCGCGAACGGTCTTGGTAGTGGCAATCATGATGTTCTCCTGAGATCACCTTAGAAGGATCGCAAAACGAGCGCAGCGACTTTAGTCACTGGGGCAAAATGAATCGGCAGCGCGCATTCGCGGCAATGCGCTAGACTTCTTCCCATGGAGAGAGAACGCATCGATCTGGAAGCCGTACTGGAGAAGACCGCGCTGCTTTCAAGCCTGTCTCGCGCGGAGTTCCAAATGCTGGCGGCGCGCACGGTACGCAAGCGCTTTGAGAGCGGCGAGCTGCTGTTTTCAGAGGACGAGCCGTGCCATGGGCTGCACATCATTGCGCGGGGCAAAGTGCGTATCTTCAAAACGTCGTTGAATGGACGCGAGCAGGTGCTGGCGATGAACTATGCGGGCGAGTCGGTGGCCGAGCTGCCGGTGTTCGATGGCGGGCGCTACCCGGCTTCTGCAGTGGCGGTCGACGCCGTGGAGATTGCGTTTATCTCGCGGCAGGATTTTCAGGCATTTTGCATGGAGCATCCCGAGGTTGCACTCAAGATGCTCGCAGTGGTGGGTGCGCGTCTCCGAAGGCTGGTGGGCATCATCGAGGAGCTTTCATTCTCTACGATTCGTCAGCGCCTTATTTCCATGCTTCTGCGGCTTGCGGAGAGCGAGGGCAAACAGACCCCGCGCGGGATTGAATTTCAATTACCGGTGAGCCACCAGGAGTTGGCCAGCCAGCTTGGCACAGTGCGCGAATTGGTCTCGCGCAATCTGATGAGGTTGCAGGCCGAGTGCCTGTTGGATGTAGATGCACGGCAGATCGTGGTGAAAGACAAGGCCGGTCTGAGCGCACTGCTGACAGCTGCACCGTAGCAGAATCAGTGATCGAAGTTTTCTGCGTTCGGCACGAGCTGCATATAGATCTCACGCGGGATGTTCGTCTGCCAATGGCCGGTGGCGCGCGCCGCGCCTATCAATCCAAAAAACACAAGCGCCAGCACTGCGGCAACCATCCGCGGCTGGAGTGCACGATGCTGCCATCGCGCCGCAGCTGCTTCGATCGGCGGGGCATCGGGAGTGAGCGCTGTGCGCGGCGGCAGGGAGAATTGGAGTGCGTTTTCCGCGGGGCACACAGCGATGCACTCCATGCAGCCGGTGCACTCGACAGACCGGATCTGTATCAGGCTGTCTACGGAGAGATGCGATGGGCAGGCCTTGTTGCATTTTCCGCAGTCAATGCAGGCCTGTGCATCGCGGCGGATTTTTACAGGGCTGAGAACGGAGACGATGCCCATGAGCGCGCCGTATGGGCAGAGAAAGCGGCACCAGAAATTCTGGATAACGACCGACAGCACGATGAATGTTGCAATTACGATGATTCCGATGGTGCCGAGGTAGCGGAAGAAATTGAGCATCTTGACGTCTGCAACAATGCCAAACGGGGACACCAGGAAATCGCCGAGCTCCTGCGCCGACATGGTAAGGATTATGTAGAGAAAGAAAGCCAGCAGAAGATACTTGAGGCTGCGCAGCGGGATATCGATCCAGCGCGGCACTGTAATGTTGCGGCGAAACAACTTGCGGCCCAGCTTCCATAGATACTCCGAAACTGTGCCGACCGGGCAGAGCCAGGAGCAGAACGACTTCTTGATCAGCAGGCTGGACAGGAGAAAGACGCAGACAAGCACCATGGCTGAAGGATGGATTTCCGGAAGATTGCGAGTGACGAGAAGATATCTTAGGTTCATCAGGCCGGCGATTGGCAACCAGCCGTCCACCCCGGCAGGCCGCTCGAAATAGTGCGAATGGCCCTGGCTTTCGAAATAGCGGACCCACAGGAGAAACTGGATCCCGATGATTGCGTTGAGCAAAAGAAAAGCGAACTGCACGGCGCGGCGAACCTGTTGCGAACGGTCGGGAGAAGTTCGACGCACCAGAGGTTTCTTCTGTTTTGCCGGGGTTTTCTCGGTTGATGAAGTCTCGTCTGCGGGCACGGATAGGGTCAACATGGCATCCTTCTGCGATTAACAATATTTGGTGTGGAAAGACACGAATAGGACTTAAGTCACAGCACTCGTTGTGCGCATTGTGCGACTGTGACAGGTAACATAAGACGCGTCGGAGATTCATGGGATCGGAACAGCCAATCACGAGCAGGACGAGTGAGCCGCATAAGAACGCCTGGTTCCTACCGCGAGAACATGGGGCCACGGCAATGTTGTTGACCCCCATTGTTTGCGTCGCGATTCTTTCGCGCACGTGGCGCTGGAGTGAAGTCGCGACCCTGACGGCCGCATTCGCCGCGCTGGCCGCCAAAGATCCGATGGTCGTGCTGGCGCGGCAGCGCTTCGTCTGGAAGCAGTGGCATCCTGAAACCGCCGTTGCGGTGCGGTGGTTCGCAGGCTGGCTTATCATCCTCATCCTGAGCGGACTTGTGCTGCTGGCCGTGTGGCCCTTCAAGGCGCTCGTGGCCATGGGCCTGGGCGTAGCCGTCTTTTCAGTGCTGGCGATTGGCGTCAATGTAAAGAACCGTCAGCGGTCAACGCTGTTTCAAATCGCGAGCGCGGCGGCCCTTACATCCAGCTCGCTAGCCACTTCGCTTTCGGCAACCGGAGGCATCGCGCCCTGGTGCTGGTGGTTGTGGCTCTTATTGGCGTTGCAGGCCACAGCGGGAATCCTGGTGGTTCACGCACGTCTGGACGCGCGTATTGCTTTGCGCTCGACGGCGCCGGCCGGAGAAAATTTCCGTCGCGCCGCCGAAATCTCGCTGGTTGTGTTGGCTTGCGCCGCTGTCATGTCCGCCGTCCTTGGGCGCGGCTGGATCGCATTGGCGCTGATGGTGGCTGTAGTGGGCTACTCGTATGATCTCCATGCCCAGCAGGATGCTGCAAAGCTCCAGCTTTCGCTCATGAAGGTTGGCCGACGGGCGCTGGCGCTGTCATCTCTCTATTCAGTGTTGCTCATCATCGGATTCTGGTAAGCAAGTGAGGCTCGTACCCGGATCTCGGGCAAACCGGAGACTTATCTTTTCTCGAGTCATCACTTCCACACATGCGCTACAGCCCCAGCGGGTTGGTGGTGAGTTATCTCTGTATAAGTGGCTTCTATGTCCCAGGCAAGGTCTTTCGGTACCCAGTTATTGTCGCGCTCAGGTAGTTTGATGTGGATATCGGCGAGTGTCTTTCCTGCCTGCACCTGCTCTTTGACGGCGCTGTACAGATCGAGCAGAAACTCGCGCTGCCCCTCAAGAATCTCGATGCCGCCCGCATCGCCGTGGCCGGGAAGCACGTAGAGCGGCCTAAGTTGCGTAGCTTTCGAGAGGGCGCGCGGCCAGTTGGCGAGGTTCGCATCCCATAACTTGTTGCGCGGTCCGTTGACGGCTGCATCGCCGGTGCACAGGACGCGCTCTTTGGGCAACCAGACATAGCCGTCCGCGGGCGTGTGTCCCCAGCCGAGGAAAAGAAAATCGACTTCGCGGGTTGCGTCCTTCAGAACAAAGGGGCTTTTGCGGAAGGTCTTCAGAGGCCGCTGCACATTGTCCTGGTGCAAATCGCGTACATCTTCGCGCTTCGCCTCGGCTGCCTTCCAGCGCGTGGGTTCGTAGCGACCCATCTCCTCGACGATCTTGTAGTAAGCGAGCGTGGTTGCTCCGGCTGCGGTCCAAAGCGAGTTGCCATAGGAATGATCGCCATGGGCGTGTGTATCGAAGACGTAGCGCACCGGCTTGGGAGACAGTTGTTTGACTTCCGCCATGAGTTCACGTGCACGCGCGGGATAGTTGGCATCGACGACGATGAGATAGTCGTGCATCTCGATGACGGCAGTGTTGCTGTAGCCTTTTGGCGCGTCGCCGAGCAGAAACCAGACACCAGGCGCGATCAGGCGTGGCGAGGTCGACTGGCCGTGCAAGGCGGAAACGCCGAGGGTAGCAACAAATACGAAAAGAGCAACGGCAGACCGCATTAGGAGCATCTCTGCAAACACATTCCTGCCACGCTTCCTAACTTCATCGTGCAATCAATGTCCAGCCGCCCAGCCAAGTCCGTCCGTACCTTTGCCGGTTACGATATGCCGCGACACCTTCCAGGTTGCCAGGTCGATCTCTGCCACATAGTTGCTGCCGAGGCAGGAGACATAGGCCACTTTGCCGCCGGGTCTCGCCAGCACCTCCTGCGGATCGGCGCCCACTTCAACGGTGTGCGCCACCTTCATGGTCGCCAGGTCGACAACGTCCACCACGTTCTTAGCGGGAATCGGCATCAGGAGCCAGTGCCCGTCGGTGGTGAGCGCAGCACCGTAACCGAGGCCGCTGAGCGGAACCCATGTCTTCACCTTGTTGGTTGCGGTGTCGATCACGGCCATTTGCGGCTTGGTCTGGTCGGCGGTAAACACCCAGCGGTCATCATTGGAGATGGAGATGCGCTGCGTAGTGCCGGAGATGGGGATAATGGCAAGCGTCTTGCGTGCCGTGATGTCCAGCACTGAAACGGTTCCCGGACCCACGTTGGCGGTGTAGCCGCGAAGCCCGTCGTGCGAAATCGTGAACATGTGGCTCTCGGGCTGGCCGGTCGGAATTGAACCCACAACCTTCCACGTCTTTGGATCGATGATGGTGATGGAGTGGTCAAGCTCTGTGGTCACGTAGAGCAAGCCATCCTTAGGTCCAAAGACCGGGCAGTGTGGGCGCACTCCGTGATCGAATTGGATGTTGCCGACAATCTTTTGCGAGGCAATATCGATGACCACGATGTTCTGGCCGTCGGTCCCCGGCTTGCCTACGCCAGAGTTTCCATAGATAGGAACAATGGCCAGGCGGCCGTCAGGTGAACCGGCAACTTCGTGGCCGGTGGTGCCGCCTTCTTCGACTGAAGCAAGCACCGCTCCTGCTGCGGGATCGACGATGGCCAGGCTCCGGTCGCCCTTCTGGGCAACCAGCAAGCGGCCGTGTTGGGCGAAAGTAACGGGGACAGCAACAGACAAGAGCGCGAGGGGAAGAAGCAATTGAATTGACATTAAGGGGACCTCACTGGAGCTACGAAACGACTATATCGCATGGGCGATTCAACTAGGAATGTCGTTGGCCAAGTGAATGGGATGGACGCGGGCAAAACGCGGATTTCGCTTGAATTCGCTACTCACCCGCATCCCAGGGGTCGTAGGTTCCTGCGATCCATGTGTGGCCTTCCGGGTCCTTCACACCAAACTCGCGGCTGCCGTAGGGTGTCTCATGGAGCGGGCGGATGACTTCGGCTCCTGCGGCCAGGGCGCGCGCGTGGGCAGTATCGGCGTCCGGAACCACGATGTAGACGGTACGGGTCTCAATGCCGCCGAGTTCATGTGGAGACTTGAAGCCGCGGCTGAATTCGTCCTCCTTGCCAGTGCCTAGCATGATCATTCCGCCGCCGAGGGTCAGCTCGGCGTGTGCGATGGATCCGTCTTCGGCTTCATAAACAGCATGGCGCTCAAACCCAAAGACCTTGCAGAGCCAATCAATTGCGGCTGCGGCATTGCGATAACGATGTCCGGGGATGATGGTGCTTGAGGACTCAAACATGGGGCCTCCGCCGGAAGAGTAACCCGATGTGGGGAAGTAGAGCAATGACCAAATTGTGTGCAATCTAATCGGGTATCCTTGTCGACATGGGTTTGCCCGCGGGTGATCGGGAACTGGTTCAGATAGTCGATGCGGCGTTGTCCGATGCGGCGCTGAGGGCAGGCGCGCGGCTGGTTTGCCGGTTGGGGTGCACGCAGTGCTGCTATGGGGCGTTCGCCATTGGTGAGCTGGACGCGCTGCGGCTTGGCGCTGGGATGGAGATCCTGCGGCGCGACAAGCCAGCACTGGCGGCTGAGATCGAGCGGCGGGCACAGAGCTGGATTGGTACGCACGGTTCCGACTTCCCGGGCGATCAGGAGACAGGCCGACTGGGCGATTTCGATGCGGATCGGGAACGCTTTGAGGAGTTCGCCAATGAGGCAGCCTGTCCGGCGCTGGACAAAGCCACAGGACGCTGCGATGTGTACGAATGGCGGCCCATGACCTGCCGCGTCTTCGGTCCGCCCGTTTGCATGGATGGTGGCATCGACGGCAGGAAGGCGCTGGGCCACTGCGAACTGTGCTTCGTGGGAGCAACCGAGGACGAGGTTGCTCGCTGCGAGATGCCGGTTCCGGATGAGCTCGAGAAAAAGCTGCTCGATGAGATTCCAGAGAAGGGTGAAACGTTAGTTGCGTTTGCGCTGCTGCGATGAGGAGCGTGTCACCCGCGTTAAACTGGCGATAGGACATCCCGATGCAAATGCGCCCTTGCTGGGTTGAGATTCACACGCGCTCCCTCGAAGACAATTATCGCTTTCTTGAGAGCTTGGCTGCTCCCGATGTGGAGCTTTTAGCCATTCTCAAGGCTGATGCCTACGGGCACTCGCTGGCGTTGTGTGCTCCAGCGGTGGTGCGCGCGGGGTCCAGGTGGATTGCCGTTACAAGCGTGGAAGAGGGCGTGGACGCGCGCACCCTTTGCCCCGAGGCGCGGGTCATGGTGATAGGCGGCGTTATTCCCGGGCAGGGCGCGGCTGTGGTGGAGCATGGGCTAACGGCCGTTGTCTGGGAGCCCGGGCAACTGGACGATCTGGAAATGGCTGCACGTACGGCGGGACTGCGGGCAGGTTCGTTGCCGCTGCATCTTGAAATTGACACCGGCATGAGTCGCCAGGGCGCAAGTCCGGAAGGGCTCGCTCCTGTTCTCGCACGGTTTGAGCCAGGGTCTCCGCTCAAGCTCGAAGGCGTAATGACCCACCTGTTTGCCGCCGATGAAGCCGACAGCCGGGCCACCCAGGCGCAGCTTGCCCAATTGCAACAGGCGCTGGCACGGGTTGAGGCTGCGGGGCTCTATCCGGATTGGCTTAATGTAGGTGGCTCGGCCACACTGCTCGGGGGCCAATGCGGCGCCATTGTTGCCCTGGCCGCACGGCATGGGATGAAAGCGATGCTGCGCCCTGGCCTCGCGCTCTACGGCGTGACGCCCCGATTCGATCCGCCATTTGCGTCTGAGGAGTCGGCGGCCCTCAAGGCTGCGCGCACCCAACTGCGGCCAGTGCTCACATGGAAGACCGCGGTCATCAGCGTCCGCACGGTTCCGGCCGGAGCCGTGGTGGGCTACAACGGAACCTTCGTTGCCACAGAGCCGATGCGCCTTGCACTGGTAACGGCGGGCTACGCCGATGGCCTTGACCGGTCCCTCGGCAACCGCTTCAGCCTGCTGGTTCGCGGCGAGCGGGCACCGCTGGTGGGCCGCGTCAGCATGGACCACGCGGTGCTGGATGTGACCGAGATTGCGGGGGTTGAAGCTGGCGACGAGGTCGTGATTCTGGGAACGCAGGGGATTGAAACGATTACTGCTTACGATCACGCCGACGCTTCAGGAACCATTCCGTGGGAGGTCTTCACGAGCATTGGTGCGCGGGTGCGGCGGGTCGCGGTTTAGGGACCAGGGAGAAACTCAATCCGCCACGGTCTCTTCCGGGCAGGTAGCCAGGCCGGCGGCGCCTTGAACGGCGGCGATCATACCTTCGATTCCCATGCACGAGTTCAGCAGCATGTGATAAAGGCCGCGCGTGCACCACTCCTGCTGATAGAACTTGCGAATGACCGAAGCGCGGCGCTTGTCATAGGCGGCCAGATGCTGGTCGGCATGTTGAGCCTGTTTGGGGAAAGCTTGCGAGAACCAGTCGCGCTTGGCGCTGGCTGTGGCGTAGACAAAGACGTGAAAACATCCCGGCTGTCCAGCGAGCGCGCAGGCCGCACCCCTGCCCACCAGGACGCAGTTGCCCTGCTGGGCCGCTTTTGTAATCTCCTGCTTTATCAACGCCAACATACGCTCGGAGTCGAAGATATGCTCGTCGCCGATGGCCGCCATTGAATAGCCTGAGTCTTGCCAGAAGACCTTGCCGTAGCGGTAGTACCAGGGATCGAGCCGCTCGTCGAACTTTGCGGCCAGCTTCGGGTCTACACCGGCCATGCGCGCTGCTCCGGCCACAAGTTCCGAGTCCAGCAACCGCCAGCCGAGCTTCTTAGCCAGATTGTGGGCGAACTCTCCGCCGCGCGAACCGTATTCGCGCTCCACGGTAATTACCTTGATGGGGGAATGCATTATGTTGCGGTCGACCTCCGCGAGTCGAGAATACAACGGAATCCACCAAAATCAAAACCCGCGCTCCTCACCAGCAGAAGTCCGAAACGCTCTGCGAACCCCCGCCGCCGGTCCAGAATCCAAATATATTCACCCCATACCTTGACGGTCTACACAAGCTTGTTGTAGATAATCTAGGTATGGGTAAACCAAACGATCTCGTACAAGGAACACTCGACCTTCTCATCCTCAGAACCCTCTCACCCGAACCGATGCACGGCTGGGCCATCGCCAAGCGTATTCAACAAGTCTCCGGCGAAGTCCTGCAGGTGCAGCAGGGCTCCCTCTATCCCGCTGTTCACCGCTTGGAGCAGCAGGGATGGATCAAGGCCAAATGGGCCGAGAGCGAAACCGGCCGCCAGGCCAAGTTCTATTCGCTTACCGCCGCCGGCCGCAAACAGCTTGAAGCAGAAACCGCAAATTGGGCCCGACTCTCCACCGCCATCAACCTCATTGTGAACGAGGCCTGAGGAGGAAACCATGCGCTGGCTTTCACAACTGCAAATGCGAGTACGAATGCTCTTCAGTCGCGACAACGCCGCCTCTTCTCTCGATGACGAGTTGCGTTTCCACCTCGACCATCAGATCGCCGAGAACATCGCCGCGGGCATGAATCCTGAAGAGGCCCATTTCGCCGCCCTGCGCACCTTCGGCAATCCGGCCCTCCTTCGCGAACAGACCCGCGCCACATGGAGCTGGAACAGCCTCGAGTCGTTTCTCCGCGACATTCGCTACGGCGTCCGCACCCTTCGCCGTACCCCCGGCTTCACCGCCATCGCCGTCATCGTCATGGCCCTCGGCATCGGCGCCAATGTCGCTCTCTTCACCGTCGTTCGCAGCGTGCTGCTCAAGCCCTTGCCCTTCGCCGACCCCGACCGCCTGGTCATGCTGTATGAGCGCGTCAACGCGGACTCTTACAACGTCATCGCCGGCGGCGTCTACGCCGAGTGGAAGAAACAAAATACCAGCTTCAGTGACCTCGCGATCGTTGGGTCGACGGATTACGGCCTTATTGCTTCGGGCGGCCAACTTCCCGAGAAAGTTCACGGCGCGTCAGCTTCCTGGGATCTTCTCAAGACGCTCGGTGTAAAGCCTGCCTATGGCCGCGACTTCAACTCTGCCGACGACACCCACGAAGCCAACGGCACAGCCCTTCTCGGGTGGAGCCTGTGGCAAAGGCGCTTCGGCGGCGATCCGTCCATCCTCAACAAAACCATCAATCTCGATGGCAAGTCCTACACCGTCGTCGGCATCATGCCCTCCTGGTTTGCCTTTCCCGACTCCTCAACACAGATATGGACACCCGTCTATAACTACGCGCCTCCATATCTTATGAAGGCACTTGACATTCACAACTTCCGGGCCGTGGGCCAATTGCTGCCCGGCGTATCGATGCAATCCGCAATCGCGGACCTCTCGGTCATTTCGCGCCGCCTGCACGAGGCCAATCTTGATAACCCCTTCGTCTTTGGGGCAGCAAATGGCCGTCCCCTTCTTGACAGCATCATTGGAAACATCAAGCGCTCTCTCTATGTATTGCTCGCCGCTACGGCGTGCGTACTCCTCATCGCCTGCCTCAATGTCGCCAATCTCCTTGTCGCACGCGCCGCTGCCCGCCGCAAAGAACTCGCCATCCGCTCTGTCCTCGGTGGAGGCCGCTGGCGTCTCTTGCGCGAGCGTCTCATGGAGAGCTTTCTGCTTTCCGCCGTAGGCGGCGCGTGCGGGTTGCTGCTGGCCTACGGGGCACTCGCCTGGCTCGTCCACGCCCGCCACAATCTGGCGCGCATTGAGAGTATTCACATCGATGGCGTTGTCGCGGCCTTCACCATCGCCATCGTCGTCCTTTGCGCTCTGTTTTCTGGCCTCATCTCCGCATGGAGCGCCAACGACAAGCAAGTGCTCACCACTTTGCACGAGTCTTCCCGTGGCTACAGCGCCGGCAAGAGCCGCTCCTCGTTGCGCAAAGTACTTCTCTCATTGGAGGTAGGCCTCACCGTGGTGCTGTTGACCGGCGCCGGACTCCTGCTCCGGAGCTACGAGAGGCTGCGCTCAACCGATCTTGGCTGCACAACGCAAAACGTTCTCACCATGCGGCTGATGCTCCCCAGCACCCGCTACAAAACCCCGCCCACACTCCTGAACTTCTATGACACCTTGCTTGCTCGCGTGCGCGCTTTACCTGGCATCGACGCTGCCTCCTTCGTCACAGCCGTGCCTGGACAGGGCTATTGGGGCGATTGGGGCTTCACCATCGTCGAGCATCCACCACTCCCGCTGGGTAAAGGGCTCGTCGCCCTCGACCGCACGGCCGACGCAGGCTACTTCAATGCCATGGGAATTCCAATCCTCCGCGGTCGCACCTTCGACGCTAATCGCCGCCTCGATCAGGCCAACGAAGTCGTTATCTCTGAATCTTTAGCCAGACAATTCTTCCCCGGCGAAGATCCAATCGGCAAACATATCCACGTCCCGATCGAAAACAAAACCAGCGTCATCGTCGGTATCGTCGGCGACATCCGCTACTCAATCGGAGAAGCTCCGCGCCCCATGCAGTACTACTCGCTTGCTGAAGGCAAACAAAACGGTGGTACCCTCGTTATACGTTCCAGCCACGACGTCGAGCAAATGGCTCTGCCCGTACAACGCATCATTCAGGAGATGGACCACGACCTCCCCGTCTCCGACGTTCTCACCATGGATCAAATGCTCGGCAAATCCACACTCGACGAAAGCTTCAACACCACGCTCTTTGCAGCCTTTGCCACGTTGTCACTTCTGCTCGCCGCGGTCGGCCTCTTCGGCGTACTTTCCTACATCGTCACCCAGCGCACCAGCGAGATCGGCATCCGCATCGCCCTCGGGGCGCGGCGAGATCAAGTCCTTCGCATCGTTATGTTGGATGGCCTCCGCCCCGCCCTAATCGGCCTCGCGTTCGGCCTCGTCGTCAGCGCCGCATGTGTGCGTCTCATGCGCTCGCTCCTCTACGAGACACAACCCCTTGACCCCATGGTTTTCTCCGCCGTCTCCGCCACGTTGCTCGCAGTTGCAGCACTAGCCTGCCTTGTCCCAGCCTGGCGCGCCTCCCGCCTCGATCCCATGCAGGCGCTCAGAACAGAATAGGCGCGGAAGGAATCCCTCCCGCGCCTACAGTCGTTCGGAGTAGTTCGTTTTTACTGTGTAACCGGTGGTGGAACAGGCGCCTTTGGCGGCTTCAGGTGGCGCGCATTGGGCGGTACGGGGGCAGCAAGCGGAGCTTGTGTATTCGAAGCCGTGGGCGCAGCCGGGAAGGCCGGGCCCTTCTTGATGCGCAAGTCGCCGTTGCTGGTGCTCAGAACGATTCTTGAATTGCCGGAACCAATCTTCCCGGTCACGGACTTGTCTTGATCGCCGCTGATGCTCAGGCTGAACTCCGTAACAATATCTCCATTGTGCGTGCGCCCTTCCACGGAGCCCGAGCCGTTGGGCGGAAGCGTCAGTTCGACATCGCCTTTGCCGTTCTTAGCTTCCACGTTGTAGGCACCCGCCGGCTCTACCGAGATACGGCCGTCACGGTCCTCCACGTAGCTGTCGCCGTATACCTGGCTCAGGTCAACATCTTTGGAACGCGTCACCACATGCACCAGACCCTTGGATTCGGTGACGCGCAGATTGTCTGAGTCGAATGTGAGGTCGCCGGGAAGTTCAGCGATCTGCACGTCGGTCTTTGACGTGTGTACGCTGACCGGACCTGTGATGTTCTCCATGTGCACCTCGCCGAAAATCTGTCCGTTCGTGGAGACTCGGCCCTTGATCTCAGAGAGAGTCAGGTCGTTGCAGTCGCCGTCTGCGGTCAGGTCGCCGTCAACCTGGTGAGCGGAGAAATCGTGCCGGCCATTGGAAAAGTGCACCTGCACCGACCCCACAATCGAGTTCAGATGCGTGTCTCCGTGCCCGGTTTTAACGCTGATGCCGGCCCCCAGTCCGGCCGCGGCTACATCTCCCCTGGCGGCGTTTACCGTTATCCGCGCAGTTTTGGGCACGGTCACGGTCAGGTTTACCCGCCCGTTGTTATTGCTTTCCGACTTGATCATTACAGCAGAGCCGCTGACCTGGAGTTGGGCCGCTTCGGCATCAAAAATCTTTTTAGCTTCCGAATCCGAGCCCGCGAAGGCCACCTCGTGAGCTTGCACCTCAACATTCGGCGTGTCGCCGGCGGTTATGCTCACGTCCCCGCGGGGATTTTCGATTTCAATGGCGGCGTTGGCGGGAATCGGCACGCTTTGCACTTGCTGGTCGTTATCGTGCTGGGGCAGGCCAAAGGAGTTGAAGAAGTCGCCATTGTT
This sequence comes from Occallatibacter sp., assembly GCA_035945795.1. Classification (GTDB taxonomy): domain Bacteria; phylum Acidobacteriota; class Terriglobia; order Terriglobales; family Acidobacteriaceae; genus Telmatobacter. Next base: position 13,948 of record DASYZU010000075.1, on the reverse strand, counting down.
GTTGTTCCACTGGTTGAACCAGGGGCCCATGTGATTCCAACCGGCGGCCCCAAAGCCAAGGAAAGCGAGCAGGATAATGATTCCGACGAAGCTGCCGCTGCGGCGCACTGGAGTTTCCCGGCGCAGATCGAGTGCCCACTCGGCGAGCAGGCCAAGGCCGGCGCCGATCAGCACCAGCGGCCACCAGCGTCCATACCAGGACCAGAACTGACTGCCGCTGATATAGCCGGAGAGCACAAGCAAAGCAATCACGCCGACGCAAATCAGCATGACGGGGCCAACGATTGAAGGAACGCGCGGGCCATACGCACCTGCGTAGCCGGCCTTCATGGCGTACCGCTGGGCCTTCCAGGCATCGCGCTGGGCGCGCCAGGCAGCCCGCTGCTGCTCACGGTAGACCCGCCACTGGGTCTTTGGGTCGTAGGGTGGATACGGAGGCGGTGGTCCGCCGCCCGGAGGCGTGTTGGGAGGTACGTTGCTCATGATTGTCCTCCATCGGTATCCTTCCCGAAGTCGTGCGAGGATGCAGGGACGATGGACGTCGGCTGCTCTGGGTAAGGTGGAACGCCGGTTGTCGACCCGGGGTTAACGGCATCCTGGTTGGGCGCACCCGAATAGGGCCAGCCCAGAAAACCACCTTCGGCGGCCAGCGCAGCGCGCTCGGCCAGCAACAGCACGCCCAGCAGAATGAACAACAACGGCCAGAACCAACGCCAGAAGCTATGGACGAGGCCCGTGGAATGGAGCAAGGCGATGACGCCAATCAACAGAAGAAGAGCGGGGCCGCGCAGGCGGCGAATCAGAATGTAACGGTTCATTTGGACCCTCCTTGCGACTCTCCGAGCCGGCGAACGATCAACCAGACGCCCAACCCGATCAGTAGCAACGGCCAGGTGAATTCAAGCAGGCGTCCGGAAAAGATATCCAGCTGGCCTAACAGAAACAGCATTCCGAGTGCGATGAGCACGATGGCGCCGATCGGTTCCCTGCGGCGCCATCCTACCGGCGGCACCGGCGGTACTGGTGGAACAGGGTGCGCTCCGGGATCGGCCAAGCCCGGTGGGGGCGGCGTGAAAGGATCCTGATACGGGGTCTGGTACTGAGCCGGCTGATACGGCGGTTGGTAAGCGCCGGCTGATGGCGGCTGGCTTGGATCTACTGTGCCTGGGCTTGCGAAGGGCTGCCCCGGATATTGCCCACGCGCGCCAGGATTCACCCAGTTGCCCACCTCATTCAATCCCAGTGGATCGGGCAGTGGCTGGCCGTCGCGGCGCGCCACGGCGGTGTGATATGCCTCGAACGACTGGTAGACAATCCACGCGGCAATGAAGATGCCGAAAACACCGTAGACATGGGCGGCGCTGACCAGTACGGCGAAGATCACCACGTGGACAAGGCCCTTGATGAACTGGCCGTTGTACATGGCGCCGACGCCGGGAATCAGTCCCAGCACCGCGGCTGTTGCTGGGCTGGGCGTACCCGGATGCGGGGCGACAAAAGGCTGTTGGTAGCTGTGCCACGCCGTCCAGCATGGTTCGCAGAGAATCTGCCCTCCAGCCGCGTTGCGAACACAGCTTGAGCAGAGTGCCTTGCCGCAGCTCTGGCAATAGGCTGTCGCGTTTACACCTGTGTGATTTACGCAGTCCATACTGTGCTCCTTTCCAGTTCTTTCATTACTGTCGTGCCATTTTGGAGCCGCCGGAATGCGCGGGACGTCCCGTGAAACGTCAGGGAAGTTTCAAGAAAACCACTGGACTCGTCTTGCGCCGGTCCAGTTACCGGCTTGCCCGATTGTTGCAGAGGAAGGTCCATGCGGGAACCTCCGTCCTTGTGGCCGGGATTCTGTTTGGATTCGCCAGGCGCCGGGCTGCTCTGCTTCTGCTGGGTGTTGTCGCTGCCCTGTCCTTCGCTTTCCGTGCTGCGGCGCAGCTCCCGCATCCTCGACTCAACCTCGTAGACAAAGCGGAGATGGTCGTAATAGCGGACGATCGGAACCGAAGCAGTGTTCAAACGCCGCTCCATGAACGAACGGACTGCTGTTGGGCGAAGGTCGGCGAGCCGCACACTGCTGAGCCGGACACCTGTCAGATTGAGCGTGAGAGCGATTGAGAAGAACGCCATCGCCGCCGTCATCAGCAGGCGTGGCTCGGCAAAGCGGCGAACCTGTCCCATAAAGCCGGGACGCTGCCAGGCCGGGGGCATGGGCAGCACGTTTCCGCTGCCAGTCATGAGACCGAAACCTGCTACCTGCCCCGGACCGGTTTGAGCCAGAATCTTATCTAGCAGGCCGGTCGGGACCTCTGGTTCCGGGGAGAGAAACTCCAGCCACTCGCGGCCTCGACGGGCCTCATCGAACAGAGCCGTGCAGGCCTTGCAACCGGCCATGTGCTCGGCAAAGGTAGCTTCGTCCTCGGGCTTCAGCAGCCCGTCCAGCGCGTCCGCCAAAAGTGTCTCCCATTGCCCACAGGCTGGAGAGCTCGGAATGTGTACGCGGTCTGCCATGGCTACATCACCTCCCGTTTATTACGTTCCAGGAGACGCGCAAGTTCCGCACGGCCTCTGCTGATGCGGGACTTCACGGTCCCCTCGGGAATGCCCAGTACCTGGGCGATTTCCTTGTAATCCATATCCTGTAAATCCCTTAGAATGACCGCTTCGCGCAGTTCCACGGAGACGCGTGCCAGGGCGTTCTGCACCATGGCGGCAAGCTCTTTCTGAGCTGCAAGTTCGTGCTGAGAAGCGCCGCTGGCCGTGAGCCGATCTATCGGTTTCAGGTCTTCAACCGAATCCCAGCCTTCGTCCAGGGAACCGGTAGCCCGCTGGTTGCGGGTGCGCCGGAAGTTGTCCACCAGCAGGTTCCGGGTCATGGTGGTGATCCACACCTGCAGGCTGCCCCGGCTGGTATCGAAGCTGGCAAGGTTCGAGTAGATCTTGAGGAACACATCCTGGGTCAGGTCTTCTGCATCGGCCACGTTGCCCGTAAACCGGTAGCAAAGTCCGTAGACACGCTTATGGTGCGTGCGAACCATCTCCGCCCAGGCGCCGGAATCACCGTCCATGCAGCGGCGGACGATTTGGGACCAGTCAACGTCCAGCGGTCTCACCTCCGCGCGCGCCATACAAATGGCCGGGGATTGGGTCGCTCCTCTCCGCACATCGCCGGGAGCAGGCGTTCGCCGGACTGCAATCTCCGGCGCCTCCATACTACGCCGAGACGGCCTGGCAGGAGCCTTCAGCGACAGGCATTTGTCGCCGGGGCAATTCGCCAGCATCCCCAGCCCCATCCCGCTCCAGCTTAATGTGCCCACGCATTGCATGGATGGCTATACGCAAGATTTTGAAGGATGGTTCCCGAGATGCAGTCTGGCGGAGCTTTCTAAGATATTTTCCATTTGCTAGGGCACGACCTCACTGTGCTGCAGAATAGCAGCCTCACTTTTTCGCGTAGGCCCTCAGCTCCTCCACGCTGATCTCCGCAGAAGGTACAAGCCGGTAGTGTTTTTCCTCGACGATGACAACACGCCCATCTTCGTCGTCGATTGCCAACTCGAACATGGCAATCTTCTTGCCTTTTTTGTCTTCCATATCGATAAACTGTGTGGAAACTGATCGACATACCAGCGTGGGAAACTTTTCGGCACAACAAGCCAAATCCTGCTTCGTTTGCACTATTGCAAGCTGATCTTTGCCGCCCTTCGCCTGCACTGGAATCACATATTGGACGCCCTGCCGGTCGAGAGCAACATAGACTTCGTCAATTTCGATCTGACCAATCCCCTTAACTGTAGTACGCATGTGGTTCTGAAGCGAGTAAGCTGTCACTCCGAGGAATACATCGATAAGGCGGTTATATCGGACTTTTGCCAACAGCGCTTGTTCGTCATTGAGCGCATAGGCGCCAATTATCTCTGGCGTAGCGTCTGGAACCTTGATCGCCCTCAGGCTTGGATTGGGCAGAATTCTATTGGCTGGAACCAGGCAGAATTTATAACGAGCACGACCGGCACCCTCGATAATCCATTCCATTCCTTCCGGCTGCATATCGATAATCTTTTTGGGCAGCGGTGTTCGATATCGAATGGCATAGACAACATCGCCGAGGTTCTTGGGAAGAACAATCTTCAGGGCCTCAGCCGCGCGGTTGAGTTCATTGCGCGCGAACTCTATCTCTTTATCGCCTTTCCTAAACGCGCCAAATTTCTTGTCGAAAAAGATGTGCTCCAAGAGCTGCTTGTACCTGTTCTCCCTCTTGTTAGGAACCAATTTTCCCCTCACAAACCGAAAATGCCTCGATCCGTCGCTTCTTCGGTTGACATACGAGATTTTCGGACGGAATTTGTTGTAAGGATAATAATGCACTGTAGGCGTCCTTCATCTCAGCGAATCGTGGTTTCGAACCATGGCGGACAACCGATCATCCGAAAGTCGAAGTGCACTAATGTCTCGTATCGGCAGAAGGGATACTGCGCCGGAATTGGTAGTGCGTCGACTCCTCCATGCTCTCGGATACAGGTTCCGACTGTATCGTCGGGAACTACCCGGCACTCCAGACATAGTTTTTCCATCGCGGCGGAAGGTCATTTTCGTAAACGGCTGTTTTTGGCATGCCCATGGGTGTCGAATTGGTCGCCCCCCGAAGTCCCGTCCTGAGTTCTGGCTACCGAAACTGCAGAGGAATCGCTCAAAGGACGCGCAAGACAGGCGGATGCTACGCGATTTAGGATGGGGGGTCTTGACCGTTTGGCAATGTCAGACTAGATCACAAGATAAGCTGGAAGCGCGACTCTTTTCCTTTCTGGGATCTCCCGGAAAAATTCCGATCGACAAGTCCCCCTCAACCCAGTAAGCTGATATCTGAAGACAGGAGCTTGCAGGTGCCACGACCGATTGGAATCGACTTGTTCGCGGGGGCTGGAGGCCTTGGATTGGGCTTCGAGCAGGCCGGTTTCGATGTGGTGGCCGCTGTTGAGATCGACCCGATTCATTGCGCTGTTCACACCTACAACTTTCCTCGTTGCGCCACATTGCCGCAGTCGGTTGCCGAGTTGACCGGAGACGAGATCAGGCGGCGCGCGGGGATAGGCCGACGGCGAGTGGATGTAGTGTTTGGAGGCGCCCCTTGCCAGGGTTTCTCCATGATCGGTCATCGGGCACTTGACGACCCGCGTAATAGCCTCGTTCGTGAATTCGTACGCATCGTGTCCGAACTAAGGGCATCGTATTTTGTCTTCGAGAATGTTAAGGGGCTCACGATCGGGGAGCATAGGAGCCTTCTGGAAGAGCTCATTGAGGAGTTTGCGCGTTTGGGTTACCGGACACGATTGCCTTGGAAAGTACTAGACGCAGCTGAATTCGGTGTGCCCCAGCATCGTGAGCGCCTCATCCTGATGGGTGCAAGAAGGGGCTTTCGATTGCCCGAATATCCAGCGGCTCTTTTCCGGCCAGCCGATGCCGAGAAGCGAGGATTGCTTCCCCGGGGGCCGTCATGTCGAGAAGCATTGGACGATCTTCCTGATGCCGAGCAATTCGAGCAGCTTAATTATTCTGACCAAGTCTCGACAGCAGGGTGGGGGCGTCCCAGTCGTTATGCAAGGGAATTGAGGTGTATAGAAGGCGGTTCTTGGCATTTCGGTTATGTACGCGATTGGGACCGTCATCTGCTCACATCCAGTCTGCGAACCGACCATACGCCAATTTCGAGGCGGCGGTTCGAAGCGACGCCACCAGGGCAGGTGGAGCCGATCTCCCGTTTCTACAAATTATCGGCAGAGGGGCTCAGCAACACGCTAAGGGCAGGAACAGATTCGTCTCGCGGAGCCTTTACTAGCCCTCGGCCAATTCATTTTGCACATCCGCGTTGCATAACGGTTCGCGAAATGGCTAGGCTGCACGGCTTCCCGGATTGGTTCCGTTTTCACGGAACAAAATGGCATGGCGCAAGGCAGATTGGCAACGCAGTGCCACCACCGCTCGCTCGGGCTATCGCGTCGCAGGTTATTCGGGCTCTCGGCTTCGGCCCACGACGCCCGGCGCGTCATATCTCCCTTGGAGATCCGAGGCTCTTATGGATGGGGATGTCGGAGGCGGCGGCCCATTTTGACGTTCTAGTTCCCATTCGGAAGCGTGATCGAAAGAGCGGCTCAAAAAAGCGGAAGCAGCATGAAATCGAAGCGGAACTTGCAATGATGCCTCCGTTCGAAGGGGCGATACCACTCAGCTTTAGGTTGAGCAATTACCCATAAACCCAAATCGCAGGCTCCTGCCTGCGATTTCAAAGGCGAATAGCACGAGTTTGCGCTGCAAATCAATACCGCTGCAAGAACTCCGGATCGACAGGATTTTCAAAGAGCGACGTGTCTCGCGTGACAATCGTCAGCCCCGACGGCGTAACGAAGTAGCGTCGCTTGTCCTCCACCGGATCGTACCCAATCACCGTTCCCTCCGGAATATGTACATCACGGTCGATAATCGCCCGCCGAATACGGCAGTGGCGGCCGATATTCACATGAGAGAAGATGATGCTCGCATCCACATCTGAGTAGGAGTTGACGCGCACATCCTGCGACAGCACGGAGTTGTACACCGAGGCGCCCGAGATGATGACACCGGCGGTGATGACCGAGTTGACGGCCATGCCCGAGCGTCCCGGCTCGCCGAAGACGAACTTGGCCGGCGGGTACTGACGCACGCGGGTGCGGATGGGCCAGGTCTTGTCGTAGAGGTTGAAGATTGGAGAAACCGAGCAAAGGTCCATGTTGGCGTCGTAATAGGCGTCCAGCGTGCCCACATCGCGCCAGTAGAGCGCTTGCTTCTTGTTCTCGTCCACAAAGCTGTAGGCCATCATTTTTTTCTTGCCCAGCATGTTGGGCAGGATGTTGTGGCCAAAGTCGTGCTTCGAGTCCGGGTCCTCGGCGTCGGCGATGAGCGCCTTTAGCAGCGTCTCGGTATTGAAGATGTAGATGCCCATTGAGGCATCCACCGCATTGGAATTGAATGGCGACCGGAAGGTTGTGGAAGATGGCTTCTCCTGGAAGCCGAGTACTTCTCCGGTGTGGCCCACCTCGACTACGCCGAAGCGGGAAACTTCGTCGGGGGAAACCGGCAGCGTGGCCAGAGTGACTTCGGCGTTGGTTTCCTTGTGATGCGCCAGCATGCGGCTGTAGTCCATCTTGTAGATGTGGTCGCCCGAGAGGATGATCACGTGCTTGGGCTGTTCGCTGCCGATGGAGTATATGTTCTGGTAGACAGCGTCGGCGGTGCCCATGTACCAATTGGCGCCTGTGCGCTGCATGGGCGGCATCAGTTCAAAGAATTCGCCCAACTCCTGGGCCACAATCCCCGTCCATCCTTCGCGGATGTGTCGGTTGAGCGACAGTGCCTTGTACTGGGTGAGGACATAGACCCTGCGTAGGCCGGAGTTGATGCAGTTGGAGAGAGTGATGTCGATGATGCGGTAATGGCCACCAAAGGGCACAGCCGGCTTGGCCCGATCACGGGTGAGTGGAAAGAGCCGTTCTCCTGCCCCGCCTGCAAGCAATACTCCAAGTGTTTCTCTCATATCCGTCGGAACCTGCCTCCCTTTGTCATCCTTTTCCAGATGCTTCAGCAGCAATCAGCGAGTGCCGCAATCCGGAACGGAATATTTTGGTGCGATACTTTTCCACAATCGCTACTGAACGGTGGAGGATACCACACACAGATAGACTTGGCAGCCCATCATTTATCTCCATAGCGTTGTATCGAGGAAGTTTGGTTCTGATAAGGATATTAGGAGGGGTGCAGTCGAGGAATTGCAGGGATGTAATTCTGTCACCGCATCGGGATTCCGGCCGCGTCGTCTGTCCATTGGGCCGACGACAGCCCAGGCAACGGTCGTTCGGCAGAAAACTACCGAAGGCAGCCCACATCGCAGAGACTTCCCCATCGATCTTGCCTGGGCGCCTGGTCTACCGCTTCTTCTTGAACTTGTATTCCAGCCCGACCGAAATGGCGAAGTTGACGTCAGTTTGGGTGATTTTGTTCCCGTAGTTGATACCGTAGCGCGTAATGACCGCGTCGGGGGTGATGCGAAAGACCCAGCGCGCGGAGCGGTTCAGGTCAATGTGGCCACCGACGATGCCTGCCAGAGCGAGTTGGTTATTGTAGAAACCCACTACCGAGGGCGACTGTCCAAGCAGATCCTTCTCGAACATCCCGTCCACTCCGCCCACCAGCACGTGGGCAATCAATGCGCCGTGCTTGTTATGCGGTCCGAGCCATTCCGGCCCTGCTGTGAAGAAGTACTCGCTCACAAACGGGCCCTTGATGTTGTTCGGAGCATTGGGCGCAGCACCGCTGGTGCCCAGATAGCCGCGGCCTGAGGCTTCAACGCCCCAATGCTTGCTCAGCCACATGGTGCCACTGAGATCGAGCCCGCCCAGGTTTGACCCTTGGAGCAAGTTCGGCCCGGCCTTCATGTGGTCGTAGGCCATGCCCAACGAAACATCAAAACGGTTGTCGTACCGAACCAGCGCCAAAGGATCGATGGCAATGTAGCTGCCATTGCGGGACGCCTGGTCGGGAGTGACTTGGGATGACGAGCTCTGGGACGACGAACTTTGGTCGGTTGTGCCCTGAGCCTCGGTGCGGGTCCCGGCGCAAAGAGCCAGAACGGCCGCGGCAACTATGGAAGCTGAAAATCTTACTGGAAGACGCATCACTCATCAGCTTACAGGACCATGCCGATGGGGGACAACGCGGACCGCTCGAGATTTTTTGAGGGAGCCAGGGAGATTGGATGGCAGACCTCATAGCGCATAACGAGCTCTATGGCTGGCAGTGGGCGGTCCCGCGAGCCCATACCAGGTACCGCACCGTCTTCAAGGTCTCCAACGCAGCAGCGGTGCTGGAATAAACCGCTGACTGGGGTTCAAGCGAAGGGGCTGCATGCATGCGCCATTCAAGCTGCAGCCGGCTGAAAATAAGTCCCGCCCGGGGCAGGTGACTGACGCTTGAAACCACCTCAGCCGATTGCCAGCCGTGGCGCCGCATGATGCGCAGAGCATTGCACCCGTTCTGGATGGTATCCGTGGCCTCCATCTCCTGCACAATTGCGGATTCCGGGATGCCCTGGGCCTTGGCGGTGCGGGCCATGACATTCGCTTCTACAAAATGATTCCGATCGGTTCCCCCAGTGAGGATCAGCCTGGGCGCCACGCCGCGCTCATACTCATGCACGGCCTCTGTCACACGCGCCAATTGCGCTGGGGTTGGATTGCCGTCGTCGTCCACCGGAGCTCCAAGCACGATGATGGCGTCAAAGCGGGTGAGCGAGGTGTTGGAAGTGGGAGCCAGATGGCGCTCGATCGCTCCCCAGGCGAACAGGCACAGAATCAGCATGCTGGAAGCCAGCATCAACCGGCCTCTCCAGCTCAGGCGTCTGCGCCGGGACGAGCCGAGTCTGCTTGCCACGCTAGTCCGGTGGGTTTTATTGCTTGTTGAGTTGCGGCTACGAGGCCGGGCGCCGGTCAATCGAGATTGCCTCCTGGCGATGGTGGGAAGAACAGGCAAATTCTGAAACTTCACTGTCTCCACTTTAACGCGAATTCTTGAGCCGGCGCTTCGTGCAGGGTCAACCCAGGTCGGCGGGCTCTCCCCACGCGGAGAAGACTATCTCGTTTAGTGGCTTGCGCTCACGAGGCGCGGTTTCGCGGGTGATTAATTGATCGCTCGCCAGGTCTGCGGGTTCACCCTGATAGCCGAGCGCGATAACCGAGCCGAGCGCGTAGCTCTCTGGAATCTCAAGCACCTGACGGGCTGCGTCGTGGTCGTAGCCAGCCATTTAGTGGGACACGAGGTCAAGGGCGGCGGCCTGCAGCGTGAGGTAGGAGCTGGCAGCTCCCAGGTCATAGAGAGCATACGCGTTGGTAGCGCCGCTGCTGCCGCTCTTTGTGTTGGCTGTACCCAGGATCAGCACCGGCGCGTTTGGAGCCCATTCCTTGTTGGATCCTGCCAGAACGGACGCTATCTTCTTATGGGTAATTGAGTTACGTGCGCCAATGAGGAAACGCCAGGGCTGCTGGTTGTCCGAGGAAGCGGCCCAGCGCGTGGCTTCAAATACGCGGGCCAGATCGGCGGGAGCTACTTTGCGCTCAGTAAAGGAGCGGGGGCTCCAGCGCTGGCGCAGGACCGGCAACACGCCCTCCACTGTAGGCATATTTTAAATTGTTCAATTCAACGGTGGAAAGGGTCATGGGTCGGAGGTCTCCTGGAGAAAACTCAAGTAAGTGGGAATATCTGCCTCTGTTTGATTCCCTGTGCAGGGTGGAAGATTCCCATTCGCGGTACGAAGCTTGACAACCAAGAGCCCACCGTCGGGAAATGGACAGACGAGGTAGGCAAAGCCGTGAGCGATTTGAGCGCACCGGGTCAGTTCGCACTCAATGCGGAACAACGCGCGATCCGGGACCTGGCATTGTCGTTCGCCACGGAACAGATTGCCCCCTATGCCATCAAGTGGGACCAGGAGAAATTCTTTCCGCGCGATGTGGTGCGCCGCGCCGCTGCCCTCGGCTTCGGCGGGGTGTGCGTTGCAGAGGATGTGGGCGGCAGCGCTCTCAGCCGGTTGGAGGGTGTGCTGATCTACGACGGCCTTGCGACTGGTTGCCCTTGCATCAGCGGCTATTTTTCCGTTCACAACATGGTTGCGTCTGTCATCGACAGATTCGGAAACGAGCAGCAGCGCAAGCGATGGTTGCCGCGCCTGTGCAAATTTGAATTGCTGGGCGCGTACTGCCTTACTGAGCCTGCAAGCGGGTCGGACGCTTCCGCATTGAAGACGCGCGCTGTACACGACGGCGGCGGCTACGTACTGAACGGCGTGAAGCAGTTCATTTCCGGAGCCGGAGATGCGGATGTGTATATCGTAATGGCGCGCACGGGAACTGCTGGCGCGCGCGGCATCTCGGCCTTTGTCGTGGAGAAGGGAACGGAAGGACTTTCGTTTGGGCCCGTCGAAAAGAAGATGGGTTGGAATGCACAGGCGACGCGGCAGGTGATTCTGGACGATGTGCGCCTGCCTGCGGAGAACCTCCTTGGCACGGAGGGCAGCGGATTCAGGATTGCCATGTCGGCGCTCGATGGCGGAAGGCTGAATATTGCAGCCTGCTCTCTGGGAGGCGCGCGGACCGCACTGAACAAAGCCAGCGCATACATGAAGGAGCGCGTGGCCTTCGGGCGGCCGCTGGCTCAGTTTCAAGCGCTCCAGTTCCGCGTGGCAGATATGGCCACAGAGCTGGAAGTGGCGCAGACATTTTTATGGCGCGCGGCCTCGGCACTGGACTTAAAGGAAACCAACGCAACCCTGCTCTGCGCCATGGCAAAGCGATTCGTGACCGATGCGGGATTCAAGATTGCCAACGAGGCGCTGCAGTTATTTGGAGGTTATGGTTATCTTTCCGACTACGGCGTCGAAAAGATCGTGCGCGATCTGCGCGTACACCAGATACTGGAAGGCACCAACGAGATCATGCGCGTAATTATCGCGCGCAGCCTGCTTGAGCCGCGGTAACGGATTGAGGAAATCGGATGGAGATCGGCAAGAAAACATTCATTGTTACCGGCGCCGCGTCGGGGCTTGGCGAAGCAACGGCTCGAATGATCGTGAAACTCGGCGGCTACGTTGTTCTGGCAGACATCAATCCCGCGGGCGATGCGCTGGCAAAAGAACTTGGAGAAGCCGCGTGCTTTGTTGCGACCGATGTTACACAGGAGGCGGACGGAGTTAGAGCGGTAGAGACGGCACAAGCAAAGTTCGGCGCGTTGCATGGATTGGTGAATTGCGCGGGCATCGCTCCCAGCGAGCGAATTGCCGGGCGGAATGGACCGCATTGTCTGGAGAGTTTCACGCGCGCTGTGACCATCAATCTCGTAGGCACGTTCAACATGCTTCGTCTGGCGGCTGGTGCCATGACAAGCAATGAGCCGATGGCGGACGGCGAGCGTGGAGTGATTATCAACACCGCGTCCATCGCCGCGTTTGAAGGCCAGGTGGGGCAGGTCGCTTACGCGGCGTCGAAGGCCGGTGTAGCAGGGATGACGCTTCCTGCAGCGCGCGAACTTTCGCGCTTCGGCATTCGCGTTGTGACGATTGCGCCGGGTCTGTTCATGACTCCGATGATGGCCGGCTTTTCGGTCGAAGTGCAGGAGTCGCTGGCGCAGACAGTTCTGTTTCCGCGGCGGCTGGGGAAGCCTGAAGAGTTTGCGGAGCTTGTCGCAAGCATCTGCGCACAGACCATGCTGAATGGCGAAACCATTCGCCTTGACGGCGCGTTGCGCATGGCGCCTAAATGAGCTTCGATCTGCAGGTTCAGCTCAGTGTGAGCTGAGACCGAGGTGTTCGTCATGAAAGATGTCGTCATTGTTAGTGCGGTGCGTACACCCGTGGGCAAGTTCCTTGGTGCGCTGAGCGACATTAGCGCAGTGGAACTGGGCGCAATGGCCGTTCGCGAAGCCGTCGGTCGCGCGGGTGTTGCGGCTGAGAGTGTCGACGAATGCGTAATGGGATGTGTGCTGCCTGCAGGGCTTGGACAGAATCCAGCGCGACAGGCGGCGCTTCGCGGCGGACTCGCGGACACCGTGAGCGCACTGACAATCAACATGGTGTGCGGCAGCGGGCTGAAGGCTGTTGCGCTCGCGGCCCAGGCGATCATGTTGAGAACGTCGGAGATTGCAGTAGCAGGCGGCATGGAGTCCATGAGCAACGCGCCTTACTTATCTCTTCAAGCGCGCAAGGGCCTTCGGCTTGGAGATGCGAAGCTCGTGGACTCGGTGATCAAAGATGGCTTGTGGTGCGCGCACTGCGACATTCATATGGGGATGACGGGCGAGCTGGTGGCTGAGAAATATTCCATTACGCGCGAGATGCAGGATCGATATGCGGTGGAGAGCCATCGACGTGCAGCAGCAGCATGGAATGAAGGCCGCTTCGATGCGGAGACGATGCCAATTCCATTGCCCGCGAAGGATCGCAGTAGCACGCCGGTGGAGTTCCGGCGTGACGAGAGTGTGCGCGAGAATGCATCGATGGAAGCGCTTGGAAAACTGAATCCGGCATTCAAACCCGATGGAACAGTGACGGCTGGAAATGCTCCGGGAATGAATGATGGCGCGGGTGCGGTGGTGTTGATGTCGGCGGAGCGGGCGCGAGAGTTGGGGTTGAAGCCAATGGTGACTATACGCGCGCAGGCGACGAGCGGCGTTGCGCCGAAGTGGGTGATGCTGGCTCCGATCACGGGCGTGCGCAAGGTGCTGGAGCGTGCGGGGTGGTCCATTGATGACGTGGATCTCTTCGAGCTCAACGAGGCATTTGCGGTGCAGGCGATTGGAGTGACGCGCGAGCTGGGCATTGGGCTCGACAAGGTAAACGTCAATGGTGGCGCGGTCGCCATCGGTCATCCGATTGGGGCGAGCGGGGCACGCGTGCTGACGACGCTGATCTACGAGATGGTGCGGAGGGACGCGAAGAAGGGCGCAGCGGCATTGTGCCTGGGCGGAGGAAACTCGGTGGCCATGGCCCTGGAGCGGGAGTAGAGAAACGGAGTTTGACTGCGTGCCGGCAGAGGCATTTCGCGACGCAGATGGATAGGTTTCGGCACCCGAAATGTTCGCCTATAGGGTGCGTCGCAAACGCTAAAGGTTCGCTTATAAGGTTGCGTTTCGGGGCAAATGTTCGCTTATAGGGTTGTACTTTTTCGAGCACATAACCTTTCAAGCAACCTAATTCCGCATTCCGGCTGCGATCAAGGTGCCTAAAAGAGGCCAAGGGTTGCCTAGGAACTTGTTGAAATAGGTACCGTCCTGCGACGACGTTTTGAAGTCTGTCGTCTAATAGTCATGCGTGGAGACGAGCGAGTACAGGCCGGGATGTTCAGCTACGTATCGTTGGAGCAGCGTGTTCCGCAGGATCATC
>DASYZU010000074.1:0-1958 GCA_035945795.1 Occallatibacter sp. | reverse complement strand
CCACATGGCACGACGCTCACCGCCAAAAGCTGGCTCACGGAAGCGCCCATGCGCATGATCATGAACAACCTCGACCCGGACGTGGCAGAGAAACCGGACGAGCTTATTGTTTACGGCGGCATCGGCAAGGCGGCGCGCAACTGGGAATGTTTCGACCGCATCGTCGAGACACTGAAAAACTTAAGCGAAGACGAAACCCTGCTCGTGCAATCGGGCAAGCCGGTCGGCGTGTTCAAAACCCATCCTGACGCGCCACGAGTGCTCATCGCCAACTCCAACCTGGTGCCGCATTGGGCGACCTGGGAGTATTTCCGCGAACTCGACCGCAAGGGGCTGATGATGTACGGCCAGATGACTGCCGGATCATGGATTTACATCGGCAGCCAGGGCATCGTGCAGGGGACGTATGAAACCTTCGTGGAAATGGGCCGCCAGCATTTCGGCGGTGACTTATCCGGTAAATGGATACTGACTGCGGGTTTGGGAGGGATGGGCGGTGCGCAACCACTCGCTTCGACAATGGCAGGCGCCTCCATGCTTGCCGTTGAGGTAGACCAACAACACATCCAGCGCCGTCTGGATACCGGCTACTGCGATACAATCGCCAGTACGCTGGACGAGGCGCTTGATCAGATCCGCGAAGCTTGTAATCTCAGACAACCGCTCTCTATCGGACTGCTGGGCAATGCGGCTGACATCTATCCCGAACTGGTACGCCGGGGGATTAAGCCGGATATGGTCACCGATCAAACATCTGCGCATGATGTCCTTAACGGATATATCCCTGCCGGTTTGAGCCTTGCGGAAGCTGCGGAACTTCGCCAGCGTGATCCTAAAGGCTATGTCGAGCGCGCGAAGGAATCGATTGTGAAGCAGGTGCGCGCCATGCTGGAGTTCTACCATCAGGGTATTCCGGTCGTCGATTACGGCAACAACCTCCGGCAGGTGGCGTATGAGGCGGGCGTGACAAATGCGTTTGATTATCCCGGCTTTGTACCCGCTTATATCCGCCCGTTATTCTGCCGTGGCATCGGCCCGTTCCGCTGGGTGGCGCTCTCCGGCGACCCAGAAGACATTTATAAAACCGATGCCAAAGTAAAGGAACTGATCCCGGATAACCCGCATCTGCACCGCTGGCTGGATATGGCGCGCCAGAAAATCCATTTCCAGGGGTTGCCTGCGCGTATCTGCTGGGTTGGACTTGGCGAACGCGCAAGGCTTGGGCTGGCATTTAACGAAATGGTCGCCAAAGGCGAATTAAGCGCGCCGATAGTCATTGGCCGCGACCACCTCGATTCTGGCTCTGTGGCTAGTCCCAATCGCGAAACCGAAGGGATGAAAGACGGCTCCGACGCGGTATCGGATTGGCCGGTACTCAATGCTCTGCTCAACTGCGCGAGCGGTGCGACCTGGGTAAGTTTCCATCACGGCGGCGGGGTCGGCATGGGCTTCTCACAGCATGCCGGGCAGGTGATCGTGGCGGACGGCACACCGGAGGCTGCAAAACGCCTGGAGCGCGTGCTCACCAACGACCCCGCCTCCGGCGTCATGCGCCATGCCGACGCAGGCTACGAAGAAGCCATAGAGTGCGCGAAGGAAAACGGCCTCAAGCTGCCGATGATTTTCTAACTATATCTGCCGCGTCTATATGAGAAAGAGCACGCAGCACTGCCAAAGAGTGCTACGTGCTCGTGTTATGCAGCCAGGCCGAACAAAGCCATCAATTCAGGAAGGATAGTGGCAAGTCTCGTTGAGTGACATTTGGTGGGGGTAGCACAGCCGCTGGCGATTACGATGAACGAGGGCGTGTCTCGCCGTGGAGGTTGACCCGCAGCATATCCAGCTGCGCTTGGAGACAGGGTATTGCGATGAGATGGCCAGCACGCTTGACGAGGCACTCGCGCAGGTGAGAGAGGCTTGCACTACGGGTCAGCCACTTTCGATTGGATTGATTGGCA
>DASYZU010000073.1:0-108530 GCA_035945795.1 Occallatibacter sp. | reverse complement strand
AGAACGCCTGACTGTGGCTCAGGATGTCGTGGGTTCGATCCCCACTAGCCGCCCCAATTTAAAATCAATAACTTACGAGATTTACCCCTTTCCAGCGTGCAATAGCGTGCAATGAGTGTAATGATGGAGCCCAATTTCGAGGGCAAAATCATGGCGCAGCAGCTCTATCGCCGTCACCGCAAAGAGTGCGAAGCCGGGCGTCCGGAGGACTCCAAAAGCAGTCAATTCAAGGAAGGTTTCGATGGTCCACAGCGCGTGCGGTTGCATGGAAAGGGGGACAAATAGGGAGGCTGCCCGCTATGGCCTGAAACCGCCGAACTGTTGAAGGAACTGATGAGGTGCAGCCATGGAAATCAATCCGGCCCTTTGTTCATGTCACGCCAGCGAAAGCCCCTGACGCGATTCGGTATCTACAAGATA
Organism: Occallatibacter sp.; assembly: GCA_035945795.1. Taxonomy (GTDB): domain Bacteria; phylum Acidobacteriota; class Terriglobia; order Terriglobales; family Acidobacteriaceae; genus Telmatobacter. Next base: position 108,110 of record DASYZU010000073.1, on the reverse strand, counting down.
GTGAAGCGCCACACCAAAGGCTAACGCATCCATCTTCGCGACAAGAACTGCCGCGGTATATCGCACCACGTCATCCGCCACTCCACCGCAGTTGGGCTGCTGGAACAGGGCGTGGAAGTTGAGGTCATCCGAGCATGGTTGGGGCATGTCAGCCTCGGTACAACCGACCGCTACGCCGAAATCACCCTACGACAAAGCAAGCGGCCGTTGCAGCCTGCCTACCTCCCGTAGATACTTCGGAAGCACTCCGCCCAAACAGTGGATGGCGCAAAGACGAGGAACTCATGAAATGGCTCAGTTCGCTGTGAACGTTATGTGCCATTCAGAACGTGGACCGCCAACAGTGACGGGGCTATTCTCTTCCTCGGCCACAAAACGGCCTGCGGCTCAAAAGTTCGATTTTGTTCCCGGGTACAAAATCATAGAGGATCCGCGTGGGCACAGCGCTGAAGTACGCAAAGGCTCGCACATGTCCTTCGATGAACGCCTCAGCCGTCTCGGCCGGAAACGCCGCCACGAAACAGTCCTCCGAGTGCGGCAGGCAAATCGCCAGGTAGTGCGCCTTCTGCTCCACGCCGGCGACCGCTACCAGCGCTTCGCCAAAGTCCGCCTGCGCTTCGCCCGGCGCATGCGTCAGAAGAATGAACATCTCCCGACCGCGTAACTCCGCCGATCGCACGTAGTCCCTTACGATCGTGTAGCCGCCAGTGAAACCGTGCTACGTCTTCAGCCGCTCGAAGATCCGCTGAGAGCATTGATGTCTCGAATGCGGGGAGTGTGGCGGCGGCTACCAGCACGGCGATTGAAAGACATGGAAAAATCGATATCCTTGTCGCAAACGCGGATATCGCAGGCCCGAACCATACAACTTGGGAGTATCCGATCGACGCCTGGAAGCAGGTCATCAACATCAACATGCTTGGCGTATTTCTATGTTGCCACGCCACTGTACCGCACATGTTGCGCCAAGACTACGGACGTATCGTGAATGTTGCATCGATTGCCGGCAAGGAAGGTAATCCCAATGCTTCCGCCTACAACACTTCCAAGGCTGGAGTAATTGGATTCACCAAGTCACTTGGCAAGGAGACTACATAGAAGAATATCGCTGTGAAGCGTATCACTCCTGCAGCCGTTCGCACTCGCATTTTCGATCAAATGACGAAGGAGCACGTTGATTTCATGCTGTCGAGAATTCCGCGTGGACGCTTCCTGGAAGTGGATGAAGTCAGTGCAAAGGTGGCATGGCCTGTTTCGGAGGAGAACTCATTTACGACTAGCGCTGTCTTCGATCTCAGTGGTGGTCGTGCTACGTATTGACACGATCCAATATTCGAGTCGGATGAGAGGAAGGAACCATGAGACTATTACGATTCGGAGGCCCTGGTGCTGAGAAACTGGGTGCCCAAGATACCGAGGGGAGGATTCGCAATCTTTCCGTAATTATCCCAGATGTAGCCGGTTCGTCTTTGCTTCCTGCGTCCCTGCACATGCTGCGCGGGCTAGGCTAGGCAGCACTACCTCTGGTTTCAGACTCGCCGAGGCTTGGTCCCTGTGTTGGTTCCGCGGGAAAATTCGTCTGTATCGGCCTTGATTAGTCTAATCATGCAACGGAGTCGGGGACGGCGGTTCCGGACGAGCCCGTACTTTTCATGAAAGCGACCGCAGCGATTTGTGATCCCAACGACAACGTGGCGATTCCACTGAATGCCAAGAAGACGGATTGGGAAGAGCGCTCCACGACAATCTCGCTGGTACAAATGATCGGACAGGCCAAGGGCTACCGTTTGATTCGGTATTTCCATTGTCAAAGTAATTGCCTTTGATATTCAGGAACATTTGAACTCCGATCACCGTGGCTAATCGAAAAGACCGAATCGAGTATGCCTACCCGACACGGATATTTACTGAGGCCGACTCCAGGTCATCCGAACTCGCCTGCAACGTAATCGTCCCTGCCGCTCCGGTGGGGCGAACGACTGCAAGGCATCTTCCCTGGAACGTCTTTCTGCGTGGAAGGCGATAGCTGGCCATCTCTTTGGGATTGGCGTTGCCGACTGCGGCAAGTTCGCCGGCGCCCGAAAGCTTGAAGCTGATGTCAGCGACCGCATCGGGAACCAGATTGCCATCCTTGTCTTCAATGTGCACCAGTACATAGGAGAGGTCGTTGCGGCTGCGCTTTAGCGTGGAGCGATCAGGGTGCAAGACAACGCGATGGGGAGAACCTACAGTTTTCAGGCTCGTTTCTGCGATCGACTTGCCGTCTTTCAGCGCGACGGCTTTCAGCTCGCCTGCCGCGTAGGGAACCGTGAACGCGGCGGTCATATAGGTCTTTCCTGCGGGAAGATCGGTTGTAAAGGAGACATCGGTGGTTCCAACTTCGTTGCCGTTGAGCAGAAGCTGCACCCGATCTGCCTTTGCGTACACTCTTACCGTCAGCGGCAAGCCTTCCTGGCCAGGCCACGTCCAACTGCGAAGCTCATCGAACCAGCCCCAGGAAGAGATCTGCTCTTTTCGTCCCTGAGGGAGGGGCCGCAGAACCGCCATCTCAATCTTGCTTCTGTCCCACACCACATCGCGGTAGTAGCTCTGCGGCTTCTTGTTTCCGATCAGATCAATATCGCCGCAATAGGAGTTGAACCACGGGAAGTCTGTCGTGTTGCCCAACACGACACCGGTGGGGAAAGGAAATTCAATTCCTTCCGGAATCTGCATGGCCGGTACCGATGGCGCCGCGCCAGGGAAGCGGCTGGGCGCGGGCGTCAGGCGCGCGGACCCAATTCCCGATTCGCCGATATAATCCATTCCCGTCCACACAAAGTCGCCAATGGCGTAGGGCAATTTATTCACCGATTCCCAAACTTCTCCCGCCTGAATCGGGTAGGACTCGGTTTCAACCATCACGCGCTCCGGCAGGCGGGCGTGATCCCTCTCGAATTGCCTCCACTCGTAGTTGTAGCCGCCCACATCGACGTATTTGAAAGCCGCGTCCTGGGAAGACCACGGAGGCATTTTGCCAGTCTTCATCATGGACTCGAAGGCGAATGGAACCGCCTGGGTGATGGGCCTCGTGGAATCGAGTTGCTTCAGTCTGTCGGTCAATTGTTTGGCGATTACCACGCCTTCAGGAGCGGCGCGCTCTGAGACTTCGTTGCCGATGCTCCACATAACGATGCTGGGGTGGTTGCGGTCGCGTAGCACCATCGCATCGATGTCACGCTGCCACCACTCTTTGAAGTAGAGGTGATAGTCCTCAGGATTCTTCTGCGCCTCCCACATGTCGAAGGCTTCGTCCAGCACCATGATGCCCAGACGATCGCAGGCGTCGAGAAACGCGGGCGACGGCGGATTGTGGCTTGTACGGATTGCATTGAATCCGCTGGCCTTCATCAACTCGACGCGGCGCTCCTCGGCACGATCGATGGTGACGGAGCCCAACACGCCGTTGTCGTGGTGCAGGCAGCCGCCTTTTAGTTTGAACGTATCGCCATTGATGCGCAGGCCGTGGCTGGCGTCCACTTCAAGCTTCCGTATGCCGATCGTGGTGGATACTTTGTCGACGGGTCGATCGTTGACAAGGATCTCGACCTCAGCGGTGTAGAGGTTTGGCAACGTTGGCGACCAGAGACGTGGCTTATTGACCACCGGCGCGAGTTTGATTTCAGCAGATGACGCCGAGGGAATCGACTGACTGGCTTCCGTCGATGCGGCTGCATGTCCATTTGCATCGAGCAGGCGGAGGCGAACTTTTACGTCCCGCGCCTCAGACGCTGCATTGGCAACCTGCACGGTTGTGGTCAGGGTTGCCGCAGCCGGGGACGTATCCTTGGTTACGACATAGACGCCCCATAGTGGTACGTGTACTTCACCGGTAACGGTCAACCAGACATGCCGGTAGATGCCTGAGCCCGAGTACCAGCGGCTGTTCCTGCCATTGTTGTTGACCTTTACGGCCAGAACATTTTCGCCGTGCTCGCGGAGATGATGCGTGAGGTCGTACTCGAATGTGGTGTAGCCGTAAGGATGCTGGCCGAGTTTCGTTCCGTTGATCCAGAATTCGGCGTTCATATAGACGCCGTCGAAGCGGACGGCAACTCGACCGCCCTTGGGCCGATCGGGCGTGACGAACGACTTGCGATACCAGCCAATGCCGCCTACCACCCAGCCAGTTGCGCCTTTGCCCTCGCTGTGAATCTTGCTGAAGGGCCCGATCTCCGTCGGACTTGAGGTGTCATCCCAGAGTGCCGATCGCCCATCGGTTTCAGGGTGCGCAGGCAGGTCTTCGATGCTCCAGTCGTGCGGCAGGTCGAGTTTGCGCCATGCTGCGTCGATAAAGGTGGGGCTCTCGGCTCCTGTCACATCTCCCCGCTTGAAACGCCAACCTTCATCGAAGCTTTTTTCCCGCGGCTCGCTGGCGGTGTGGGAGACTGCTGCCGAGCTCACTTCAGCCAGGCCGCTTTTGGAAAGGACCGATACGGAAGCGATGGTGGCAATTCCCTTAAGAGCATCACGACGACTGAGAGCAGATGACATATGGTTTTCTTCCTTCTCCCGATAGGGTTGGTTTTCCTGGGACCGATTTTAGATCGGCGGATCGCTCCCAAAATCCTATTCGACAAGGCTGGCGCACCGCCCGCTCTGTGGACTTTGCAGCATCGAAAGATCGCTTGGTTTCCTCAGTCGATGCTTGCCAATCAACCAGCGGATGTGGCACCGTATGACAACATAGTGTCACTGGATGCCACTGTCAAGTGAGAATTGTAAAGAGCGTTAAATTTGGCGGGGAGACATGGCTCGAGGGGGAAGACCAAAGATGCGGATGAAACGGCGGGAATTTATCAGGACGGCAATGATGACTGGCGCGGCAGCTATGGTGCCCGGCGCTTGGGCCGAGGAGCCGGGTGCGCCCTGGACAAAGACATGGGACGCGGCGTTCGCTACGCTGGCCGCAAACATCAAGCCGATCGCGAACTTCGACCAACTGGTGTTGTTTGAGGGCTCAACACAATATCGGGGAACGTGGCAGGAGTGCGGCCCGCACGAAAGCCTGGCATATGCGCAATTGGCGGAGTACGCGAAACCTGCCGAGGGCAAACCTTCTCCGCTCGAGGTCGCGAAGAATACGCACCGCGCCTTCTTTTCTCAACAGCGCGAAGACGGCCAGATTCCGGCGAACCTGAGGGCGCGTGGCGCCGAATGGGGGATGATCCAGATGGTGGTGCCGATTGCGGCCACCGCATGGGATCTTTCACAGCTGCTGAAGGATGAGGCATTCCTCGCGGAGGCGTACAGCGCGTGCAGCCGTTGGGATGCGTGGCTACGGCGTTATCGCGATACACGGAGGACTGGGCTTGTTGAGGCGTTCTGCTGTTGGGATACAGGACAGGACGATAGCCCGCGCTGGCATGGGGTATCGAACGGCTGTCCGGGTGGGGATGCGAAGAATTGCCCTACCGGGCAGTCGGTTCCGCGGCTGTGCCCGGATCTGTCGGCGACAGTGTTCGGCGCGCGTGTGGCGCTGGGCGCAATGGCCAAGGCGCTGGGCAAAAAGGCCGAAGCACAGAAATGGATTGATGATGCGGAGCACATCCGCGGACTGATCCTTGCAAAGCTGTGGTGCGAGGAAGACGCGAGCTTCTATGACGTCGATCCCGACGGCAACTTTGTTCGCATCCGGACTGTGGCGAATCTGCGCGTGCCGGCAGAGCACGTAATGAGGCTCAACATGGCGCACGAGCGGAAGATGTTCAATGTGCTTTGGGAACGGCAGTTGCATAATCCGAAAGCATTCTGGACGCCGTATCCTTTTCCGAGTATTGCAATGAACGATCCAAAGTTTGTACTCGGAGTACCGCATGCTTCGTGGAACGGAGGCTCGCAGGCGCTGACCGCACTGCGCACGCTGCGCTGGATGGATTATTACGGCAAAGGGAAAGAGCAGCGCGAGCTGATGCAGCACTGGTGCGACGCGATTTTGCGCATTGAGGATTTCCGCGAGCAGATGGAGCCTGTTACCGGTACGTTTACAGGATTTGCCCATACCGGGTATTCGCCGTGCGCGCTGGTGTTTCTGCATTTCGCAATGCGGCTAGGGCATGCACCGGCTTTGCATGCTTAGCAGGAGATTTGAAGAACAGATGCTTCGATTCGCCAGCGGCAGGCTATTCGGGATGTAGAAGAGTTTTCAGCGAAGATTTGAAGGGACTATCGCACATGGGTATCAGAATCACAGGACTATTTCTTGCAGTCAATACTTTCTTCATCACTGCCGCGCTCTATTGTCTGACGATGTCACCTTCGACATTCGCCAAAGGCGCCGACACCGCAAAAGTGCGGAGTTCACAAAATGCGTGGCCGCTTTCGCCTGAGCAGGCCCGCAAGGTCGATGCTCTCTTGAAGGAGATGACGGTCGAGGAAAAGATTGGCCAGCTCAATCAATCATTCCATTTTTTCAAGTCGAAGTCCGTCGACGACTCAATTGCCGCAGGGCGACTTGGGTCGATCGTCCATGAAGCGGATGTGGCGGAGATCAATCGCCTTCAACATTTGGCGGTTGAGAAGTCGCGCCTTCACATACCGCTTGTCTTTCTCGCGGATGTGATTCACGGCTATCGGATCATCTATCCTGTGCCGCTGGCGATGGCATCGTCGTTCGACATGAAGATGATCGAGGATGTTCAACAGGAGGCGGCCTTCGAGGCGCGAACCGCGGGGCAACAGTGGAATGCAACACCGATGCTCGACATTGCCCGTGATCCGCGCTGGGGGCGGATTGTGGAAGGAGCGGGTGAGGATCCTTATCTGGGGGCAAAGGTGGCTGCTGCACAGGTGCGAGGGTTCCAGGGAACGCGCCCGATCGACTCGCAGCACATGATTGTGTCGACGAAGCACTTTGCCGGCTACGGGGCATCCGTTGGCGGCCGTGATCACGACGATGTAAATCTCTCTGAAAGTCAGCTCAGGAATGTCTATCTGAAGCCGTTCAAGGCGGCTATCGATGCCGGCGCCGGAACGGTGATGGATGCATACATCGACCTGAACGATGTGCCTGCAAGCGGGAATCGCTGGTTACTCACCGACTTGCTGAGAGGAGAGTGGCACTTCAACGGGCTCGTGGTGAGCGATAACAATGCGGTTTCTGATCTTGTAGGACACGGCTTCGCTCAAAACAGTGAAGATGCGTCACGACTGGCTCTTCATGCCGGAGTCGATGAGGTGATGTCGAACATGGGAACGGATGCGGCAGGTTTGAATGCTGCCGCCAAAGATGGTTCGCTCAACATGGCTGAACTTGACGCCGCAGTTCGGCGCGTTCTGAGCATGAAGTTCGAACTTGGCCTGTTCGATCATCCATACGTGGACGACAATGGGATTGATGCGGATGTCCTTGCAGAGCATCGCCAAACTGCAAAGTTGGCGGCAGAGCGCTCGGCCGTGCTGCTGCGCAATCAGGACAAGCTTCTTCCACTTCCGCCGGGAAAGTTTGCAAAGGCGGCTTTGATCGGTCCGTTGGGCGACTCGCGCCAGAACATCATTGGCCCATGGTTTGATGGATGGGATATTAACCAGGTGAAGGGGCTCAGGCAGGCACTCGTTGAATCGGGACAGTTCTCGAGCGTGAGTTATGCGCCTGGGGTCCAGATCAGCCGGCTCTATCCTTCTCCATTTGATCGCAAGCTGATTGAGAAGCCGGATGCGCCCTGGACGCAGGAGAAATCGGACCAGGAGTTTAAGCATGCGCTCGACGTCGCGCGCGACTCAGATATTGTGATCGCCGCGATGGGTGAGCTGCAGCAGATGACTGGCGAGTCTGCCTCGCGGTCGTCTCTTGGATTGCCTGGACGCGAAGAGGAGCTGCTGAAGGCACTTTCTGCTCTTGGAAAGCCGATCGTTCTGGCCCTTTTCAATGGGCGGCCTCTGACGATTCCATGGGAGGCAGAGCACATCCCCACGATTCTGGAGATGTGGTATCCAGGATCGGCCGGTGGCGATGCCTTCGTTGATCTGCTCTCTGGCAAGGCGAACCCGGGAGGCAAGCTTACTGTTACCTGGCCGCGCGATGCCAATCAAATCCCGATGTACTACGATCACAATTCAACGCAGGATCCGAAGGGAGCGGGGACTCGTTATTGGGATGTTGCGAGCACCCCGCTCTATCCGTTTGGGTACGGGCTGAGCTATACGACATTCACATTCAAGCCCGCCAAGGCATCGCAGGCGAGCATCAAAACAGGCCAGCCAATCTCAGTTGAAGCAGAAGTCACAAATTCCGGCGATGTTGCTGGCGATGTTGTCGCGCAGCTTTACATTCATCAGCGGTACGGAAGCGCTTCGCGCCCGGTACGTGAGTTGAAGGGTTTTCAACGTATCGCATTGCAGCCGCACGAAACGCAGACTGTGCGTTTCGAGCTCACACCCGACGACCTTACCTACTGGAACTCGGCAAAACACGGTTGTGTGCAGGATGCGACGACATTTGACTACAGCGTCGGTGAAGACTCAACTGCGCCGTTTGCCGGAACCTTTACCGTCACGCCATGAGGATTCGCGCAAGGCGCACGATAGCACTTTCCTGAACAACCGGCCGCTCTCCGATCGTTGAGGCGGCCGGTTGCAGTTTGGGACTGAGCCCCAAGATGAGTAAAGGCTCAGAGTGCGCAACTGTTGATGCGGATGGAGTTAGTGGCGTCTAACGGCAGCAATTAAATTCTCCAATTTTCTTGTTGACTATGGCACTGAGTGTAATGTATCTTCTGTGACCATGACATCCAGTGCCAATTCGAACGTGCTGTGTCTCGATTGTGCCTGGCTGCCGGATTCAACTTTTCGGAGGCAAGGAAAGCGAAGGGAGTCGATATGATTCGCAAAAGTTCAGGCCGGATCGCCGCAGCGTTGTCGATCCTGGTGTTGTCGATTTTGATATTCAGGCCAGCCGCGTTTGCGCAGAGTGGCGCAGGAAGCATTCAGGGCACGGTAGAGGACCCTGCTTCGGCCGTGATCCCCAACTGCGCCGTCGATGTGTTGAACACAGCCACTGGCGTTGCCAGCCACACTGTCACGAACAGCACTGGATTCTATCAAGTTCCGGGATTGTTCGTTGGAACGTACACGATCACCTTCAGCGCGAATGGAATGAAGAAGCGCGAGGTGAGGCTGGCATTGCAGGGCGGGCAGGTTGCGGTTATCAACGCAAAGCTCGAGGTAGGCGCAGTGGCGGAGCAGGTGACTGTCGCAGCTACTGATGTTCAGTTAGCCACCTATGACAGCGGTACTGTTAGCACCCAGTTGGACATTCACCGCATCGATCAGCTTCCGATCAACGGGCGCAACGTGCTGGCACTTGCAGCCGATACAGTGCCGGGCGTCGAGGCCGGGGGTACCCGTGCAAATGGCTTGATGGCGCAGGCGATGGAATACACGCAGGACGGCGCGCCGATGACGGATCGCCAGTTCGGCGGAGAGAATGCGAACAATGATCCCGCTCACGTGGTTGCCAACGTCATGCTCCCTGATCCGGATTCGGTGCAGGAAATCCGGTTTGAAACGGTGGGTTCGAGCGCAGCGCTTTCCACGCCGGCGACAGTGGAACTGACCACCAAAAGCGGCACGAACAGCTTCCACGGATCGGCATTCGAGACCAATCGCGACAACGCAATCGGCATTGCGAAGGCGCGCCAGAACCCAGTCAACTTCAAGGCGCCTCAATACATTCGCAACGAGTTCGGCGCCTCGCTGGGCGGCCCCATCAGCATTCCGAAGCTCTACAACGGCAAGGACAAGTCATTCTTCTTCTTTGCCTATGAGCGCTACTCTCTGCGTCAGGGCGTCAGTCAACTGGAAGATGTTATGACGGATGCCGAGCGGAATGGAGATTTCAGCGGCGTTGTCGTCGGCGGCGTACCGCAAGTCATTTACGATCCGGCGACCTCGACGGGTGCAGCGACTGGTTACCAGCGCACGCAGTTTGCCTACAACGGAAAAGCGAACACGATCAACCCGGCACTAATGAGCCCCCTGGCGAAAGCGATTTTTGCCGCAATGCCGCATGCGACCAATCAGTCGGTTGTTCCCGAGTCCGGTCAGCCCAACTTGACGCAAAACTTCCCGGCTGCTCAGACGGCTCCCAAATATACCTTCCGTCTGGATCAGGTTTTCAACGAAAAGAACCGAGCCTTCGCGCGGTTTACCTACCAGCCGGAAGGTACCGTCGGTGCCTTCGGTACGAACCTTAACCTGGCGACCTCCTCGCTCCCATACGGCATTTCCAGTAACCTGGGCGGCGCGCCGCAGATCAACATCAGCTCAGCGGTGCAGTACACGCACCTCTTTTCTCCGACATTCTTTGCGGAGACAGTTGCGAGTCAGCAATGGCTGAACTCGTTCTACGGAACGACTAACTATAACAATACGAATTATGAGAAGTTGCTAGGCCTGCCCAACAATTTCGGATTTGGGGGCTCTCCTCAGATCACAGGCTTTAACGGAGCGTGGCAAGGCACGCAGGGTTCCTATGGCATCCACCAGATCATCTCGAACCTTGACGAGAACCTGACCAAGATCGCGGGCAAGCACCAGATTCAGTTCGGCATCCGCTACCGGCACGAACGTTTCGGCTACCAAACCTCCGTTGGAAGCGATGCGATCGCTTTCAGTTCTACTGCAACCTCACTGAACAACCCGAGTTCCTGCGCCAGTTGCACCGCATTGGCCAATACCGGTGTAGCGAATGCAAGCTTCTTCCTTGGCGATGCAGACAGCTACGGGCTAACCAAGCCCTCGCCTTACGGCGCGTACTATGACAATTCGTCAGCGCCGTACATTCAGGACAACTGGCATGTGAACCACAATTTGACATTGAATCTCGGACTGCGCTGGGAACTGGATTGGGCTCCAGCTGCCCGCAATGGAAACATCGCGTTTTTTGATTACAAGAACGATGCGCTCGTATTGCCGAATCCGACCAGCTACTACATCACCGAGGGGCTGTTGACGCCGGCGATCGTTACCAACCTTCAGAATATCGGGGCCAAGATCGAAACGGCGTCGCAGGCCAATCTGCCCGCATCGGGTACGTATGACAACCTGAAAAACTTCAATCCGCGCATCGGCTTTGCGTGGACTCCCGGATTCCTGAAGCATGGCCTGGTGATTCGCGGTGCTATGGGATCGTTCATGTACCCGGTGCCGATTCGGACCGGGATTCAGTGGTACACCGCAGGAATACCGTGGGTAGCCCCCTATGCGCAGAGCTACATAACCGCACAGCAATCGCCGGACGGTTTGCCGAATTACAACGGACGGGCGGTACAGACAGTTGTAGCCGGACAAACCTCCGGGGCCCAGAGCGACACGAACGTGGTGAACACAAACGCCATCAACGCAATACTGCCGTACTCAGGCTTGACAGCGCCTGATCCGCACTACCCTGGGGCTCACGTAATCAACTACAACCTGACGGTAGAGCAGCCGTTGAAAGATGGTTCGGTCGTCCGTGCTTCATACGTTTATGCGCACGGTTATGACCTCGATCAGAATTTCCAAATCAACACCCAGCCCAGCAGCTATATCTGGGTAGCGAATACGCAGACTGCGCCGCCGGCCAATGCAAACACGACGGCACCTTACGACAACACGACCTGGGGCGGACTGGTTGACTCCGTTACCACGGGATGGTCGAACGACAGTTCTCTGCAACTCAACTATCAGCGGCCGTTCAAGCATGGGTACGCCTACCAGATTTATGGTGTGTACTCGTCGGCATTCCGGGCGGGCGGTAATGCCTTCCGCGATTCCGGCCTGACCCCGGGGACAACTTTCCTTACCAGCGCGCTTCCTTCAGGAGTCAATCCGGGAACCTTATTGAACCCGAGTCATGCGCTAAATCGCCTGGAGAACTACGTGCGCGACACAGCGATACCCAGGTACCGCCTGCAGTACAACGGAGTTGTGGATCTGCCATTCGGCAAGGGCAAACACTTCCTGGGCAACGCCAACCGGCTGGTGGATGAGCTTCTCGGCGGCTATCAGGTCGCGTTTACAGGCACGATGGTATCTCAGTCGTTCCAGCCCATTTCCGGCTCGCAGCTTTGTTTCAGCTTCGGATGCTATAACCTGGGGGACAACTGGGGCGCCACCTCGCCGTTGAAGGTGTACAAAAATACCAAGATCACCGATTGCAGTGGCGGATCATGTCTCCCTGCACGCCTGTGGTACAACGGATACATTGCGCCAACAGCCAACGCAAGTAATCCCGCCTGCACAAAGAACTGCATCAGCGGCCTGCCCTCTGACTACGTTGCCGATGAGGCGCCGATCAACAACACCCCAGGCTCTCATATTGCAACGATTGTCCCGAGCTACGGTACGAACTATGTGCTTGAGAATTGTTCCGGCTGTGCATCGTCTTTGTATGGTTTTGTGCCCGCCGGCAAGACCCTCCAGTCCTACGCGCCGGGTCACGCCCTCAATCCTCTCGCGCATTCGGTCCTGCAGGGACCCAAGAACGCCGAGGCCGACGTTTCGCTGTTCAAGGTATTCAAGATCACGGAGAGCACGAACATAAGAATCAACGTCGACGCTTTCAACGTCTTCAACACCCAGGGCCTGATCAACCCCAACACAACGACCGGATCGCTGACCTTCCTGTCCTCTTACTGGACACCTCGTCAGCTTCAACTTTCCGGACGTTTCACCTTCTAACGATGAGGCGGCTTTGCTGAGCCTCGACTTGAATCCGGCTTCGCCTTACACAAGGCGAAGCCGGAACATTCTGGGGGCAGGGTGCTGGCGAGTCGTTTAGTTTATGGCCGTATCAATTAAGGTGTGAAAGCCGGTTTTCGATATTAATCCATATAAGTTCAGCCCGCGAATCGACTGATGAGGTGCGAAGACATGTTTTCCAAGATCGATCTGCGAATTGCGCTAGCCGTGATTTTGGTTGGTGGCGCGATGCAGCTGAGAGCACAATCTACAGCGATCGATGGGTCGATCACATTGCACCCCGAGAAGCCCGGACCTGCGATCAGCCGCGATATCTTCGGGCAGTTCGCTGAGCAACTGGGGAACGGAATCTATGGTGGCGTCTGGGTTGGCAAGGACTCCACGATTCCGAATGTCCGCGGAATCCGCACCGATGTAGTTCAGGCATTGCGCGCTCTGCAAGTGCCCAACGTGCGGTGGCCTGGCGGCTGCTACGCCGAAATCTATCACTGGCGCGACGGCATTGGACCGGCGGATAAGCGTCCAACGACGTACAACACCAGTTGGGGAAGCAGTACGGACACGAACGCATTCGGGACTGACGAGTTCATGGACTTCGTCAACCAGATTGGCAGCGAGGCTTATATCACGGTTAACGTCGGCTCGGGCACCGTCGAAGAGGCGGCGAACTGGCTGGAGTATCTTACGACCAATCAGCCGACAACACTTGGTAAAGAACGCGCGGCCAACGGCCACCCCGCACCCTACCGCGTGAAGTTTCTTGGCATTGGCAACGAGAGTGAAGCCTGCGGCGGAGAGATGACCGCCCAGGCGTATTTAGATCGAATGAAGACTTACTCGCTATTTGTCCGGAATGTGGATCCGGCACAGAGTGGCGCTACGCGATTTATGCGCGGACCCAATCCAATGTTCCGCATCGCGGTAAGCGACGAGCCCGAGTACACCGAAGCGGAGATGAAGGCTTGGCAACATAGCACACCGCAGTGGGCCTTCGACGGGATATCGGTCCATCATTACACCGGGGCAGCCTTCGGAGATGCTGCAACGGGTTTCGGCGAGAAGGAGTATGCGAGGTTCGTCAAGCAGACTTACGAAATGGACGATCTGATCGTGAAGCGGTCGGCGATGATGGACCAGTACGATCCGAAGAAAACGGTTGCGCTGGTGATCGACGAATGGGGCGTTTGGGTAAGATCAATGCCGGGGACGAAGCCTTTCTATCTACAGCAGCAAAACTCGCTACGCGATGCGATCCTGGCCTCGTTGAATCTGAACATCTTTGCGCGCCACGCAGATCGTGTGCGGATGACCAACATTGCCCAGATGGTAAACGTTCTGCAATCGATGATCCTGACGGACGGGCCAAAGATGCTGCTGACGCCTACTTATCACGTTTACTCGATGTATGTGCCGTTCCAGGACGCACAATTCATTCCGATCGAGGTCAATGCCGGAGATTACAAATTTGGAGACACAACCGTGCCCAGGGTAGATGCAATCGCGGCGCGGGCCAGGGACGGGAAGGTGTGGATCGCACTCACGAACATTGATCCGAGCATTTCCGCGGATATCACGACGAATGTGCAAGGCGTTCAGGTGGGATCGGCGGTCGGCGAAGTGCTGACCGCAAACCGGGTGGATACCGTGAACACCCTTGACGATCCCAATGCTGTTTTGCCGCAGCCAATTACTGTGCAGGCCTCGGGGGGAGGCAAACTGATGCTGCATCTGCCGGCCAAGTCTGTGACCGTGGTTCGATTAGAGCCATGAATAGATTCTTGGAGCGGAAGCCGGAGTTGATTTGCGATTGCCTGAGGTGCTTGTTGTCGCAAACGATTCTGTTGTTACACCAAAGGTTCATTGAGTGGTTTTGAAAGGTCAGAAGATGAAAATGCGGATTCCGTGGTTCTTGTTGGTTTTTGTTGTTAGTGTGGTTTGTGTCGGCTGTATGGTTGCGCCGCTGGGAATGGCACAGGCCTCCGGTGCCGCGACGAATGCAACTGAGAAGACATCGCCGGTTCAAAGGCAATCGAAGACGAGTGGCACCGCGCTTAAGTCGCGGGAGAATCCGCCGGCGCCAAAGCCGGAACCGGTGAAGATTTCCGAGTTGCCGTTACCGCCGACGGCACCTTCATTAGAGGTGGGATCCTGCACCGCTGCGATCAATCCCCACGGAACCGGGTGCATTGCGGCCGACGACAACGGCATCTTCGAAGGGCCGTCTTATATGTGGGACGGCAAGCACGTGCTGATGCCGGTAGAGTTTGCCGGAGATCCAGCCGGCAGTATCTACTCTGGCAACCAGGTGATTGCGATCAAGACCGATGGCACGCTATTCCCCAATGGCGATGCGTGGAAGTGCCTGACTTGCGGGATGCCGGCCGAGAATCAAAAGGGTGCCAACAGAGGCCCAGGTCGTGGCGCGGGATGGATCTCTGGTGACCCGAGCAACTTTCTCAGCAGGCCTGACCCCAAAGCGCCCATGTTTGTGCTTGTCGATCATCCACAGGCGCTTCCTGACGGCAAGCGCATGATCGCGGGTACGAATGTGGTGGAGTGCGGGGAGTACAAACTGACGGATGCGGCCTGCACGCCGGACAAGGTGCATATCTATCCGATGTACTGGAGCACTAAGGCGGATGGTTCCGGACCGACGGCGAGTATGCGCGAGCTGCGGCTGAATCCCGATGGCGTTCATCTGGGCTTCAACAGCTTTGCGATGTTGGGCGAGGCAAGCGGCATGGCGACGCTGGTGTTCAATCCTGCTCCGAAGACCGGGACACTGGTTCCACGGTATGACCTGGAGAAGGTGACCTTGTTCTACGACACCAGGCCTGACTGTGCCATGTTCGCGGTGGATCCAAAGAAACCAGGATACATTGTGCACAACACCCGTTGCACGCCGGGGGAGTGGCGAGGATGGAGCAGCGACGGGAAGTCGTTCTTCGACGTCAGCTACGTTGAATCGGGGAACTACGATTTGTTCAGAACCAGCCTGGCGACCGGGGATGGCGTACGCATCACCAACGATCCCGGCTATACCGATCCAATGAAGATGTCGCCTGACGACAAGTGGTTTGTGGCGATGGACACGCGCACTGTTCCTGAACGAGCGATGTGGTACGCGGGCATGCAGGGCATTCCTCCGCTTACAGACATGGTTGACGGGTTGATGGGCGCCTTCGCCTGGAGGAACGCGAACTTCAGGTACTTTGAACCGATCTTGATTGACAGCTACGGTGACCGCGGCAACTATCACGGACAGCAGTTGAATGCAGGGTCCGGCACGCCGGGCAGTCCGAGCGACCCGAACTGGAACGGTCGCGCCGATCCGACGTGGTCGCCTGACGGAACGAATGTTGTGTACTGGCAGGCGCTGTTGACCGCGCCCGCCTGTGGTGGCGCGAAGCAGGGTCCATGCCCGGTGTCGACCGAACCCGGCGGTAGGCGTACGCGGCTCATGATTGCGCACCTGACGAGTAGGAAGCCGTTGCATCTGGCGCCACCCAGACCGATCTCGGATGTGGTTCCGTGGGCGTGGGCGTACGCTCCGGGAGCCAAGCCGCCCGCCAGTCAGAGTGCTGGCATAAAGCCTGGAAAGTACATTCTGCTTGGCAAGATCTCCGGCCGTGCCGACGTGGAGTTCCGCGGAAGTGCGGGGATGTTTGGAATGAATGGCGTTTCGGTTTCCTACACAGACTTCTCCGACGATGGGCTTCACATCATCAATGGTACGGAAAGCGCGGAGCGTGTTGCCGGTGGGGGCAGCGGCATGATGGCGATGATGGGAAAAATGGTTGTAAAGTGCGACCTCAAGTTGAGCGGCATTCAGAGCGGAACCAAGGTTACGGGCGATGGCGGGTTCACGCCTGCGCTTTTCGGGCAGAAGTCGAGCGGCACGATGACGACGACCATTGACGGGAAGGTCTATACGCCGCCTTCGTTTTGAATTCGGACAGGCAGCAGGAAAAAAGCTAAAGAGGTGGGCAGACCTGTGATTCGCAAGAGAATGTGAGTAGCGACGAAGAGAACCCGGTGTGTAGCCTGGGTTTCACTGATTGTTACGCTAGGTAGAAGAATAGTTGTGAAAGATTACGGTGAAGAATATGGAAAGAAGCTTGCAGTCGCGTAAACGGCAACTGGTCAAAGATGCGATATACGAAGCAGCGATCGACTTATTCACCAGGAAAGGCTTCGACGAGACAACCGTTGAAGAGTTAGCCGAGGCGGCGGGGATATCGCGACGCTCGTTCTTTCGCTATTTTGAAACCAAAGACGATCTTCTTGCGCTGAATACAGTGAATTGCGGCAAGGTACTTTGCGAGGCAGTTGCGTCATCGGCGGCGGACGTAGGTCCTTTCGAAGTGGTGAGCGAATCGGTTTCGGCTGGGGTGAAGTTCACTGAAGGTCAGCAATTCACGCGGCAAATCATCGAAATTACCCAACGGAGCACATCCGCAAGGCAGGCGCAAATGTCACGGCTGATGGAAGTGCACGACAGGCTCTCATTGGCGTACTCCGCGCAGATGGGGATCCCAACGCGGGATTTCCTGCGACCGTTTCTTCTTGCCGGGATGACTCAGTTAATTGTCAACGCGGCGACCGGTTCCTGGTTCATGGGAGAGTACAAAGATCCATCCAGCGCAGCGAAGGAGGCGTTTCTCGAACTTGCACGAGTGTTCGGCGACGAAACCGCTTTGTTGCCGGTTCTAGAGGCCGCTACGGCCGGCAAAGCATCTGTCTCGAACGGGCACAGGAATCAGCGAAGCACAAGAACGAAGAGATAGTGGGGACCGCTGCCCTTGTCACTGTTCTTAACCAAAGCTCCTGAGCGTACCATCCGCACGAAAAGCTCAATTGCGCGAAGAGGGAGCCAACAATCTGAAGGGCACGATCATACTTCGTGGACTTAGGGTGTCTCAACATTTGCAATCGGCAACTCGATGCTGACGAGCAGTCCGGGATGAACATTTTGAGCCGAGATTGATCCTCCGTGCATTGCAACCGCGCGCCGGGCTATAGACAGTCCAAGCCCCACGCCTCCCGTGGAACCACTGCGAGCCTGGTCCACGCGAAAGAACGGCTGAAAGAGCTTTGGCAAGGCATCGTCTGGGACTCCGGGGCCTGAGTCGCGGACAGAGATTATGGCGGTGTGGGCAGTGCCCTCGAGCGTAACTGCAATTGAAGATTGTTCAGGAGTGTAGTAGATCGCATTGCGCACGACGTTCTCAACTGCCCGCCGCAATAGTTCATAGTCGCCGTATAACTTCAGGTCGCAGTTCTTATGGAACGACAGTTCGCAACCGCGTACTTTAGCCTCGAGTGCGCAATCCTGAATCACGCTCCCGATCAATTCCGGCAACGATACTTCCTGCATGATGCGGTTGGAAGGATCGCCTTCAACCCTAGTCATTTGAAGCAGGCCATTCACGAGTTCTGTGAGGCGCGAAATCTCTTTGGTGAGCCGGTCAGCGGCAGCCTCGCGATCATCCGCGGATTTGGTCAGGGCGGCGGCAAATCCAATGCGCGTCAACGGCGATCGCAACTCGTGAGAGATGTCCTGAAGCAAGCGCCGTTCGGCTGTGAGGAGTATTTCGATGCGATCGGCCATATTGTCGAAGGCTCTGGCAACCCCGCCAATCTCGTCCTTTCGGGAATAGCGCATTCGTACTGTGAGGTCGCCTCGCCCGAACTGTTCGACGGCTCGGGCCATTCTGCGCAGCGGAGAAGCGACATTGACGGCCAACACCCATGCCAAAAGGCAGACCGCAAGCGGCACAAGCAGGTAAAAAGGCAAGAAAGTCCAGATGCTCTCCTGAGGCGCGACAACGACAAAACAATATTGTCTATCAGGCGAGCGAGACACGACCACGACATTGGGCCCCGGCTGGTACCTTCTACCTGCCATCGCCAGCAGTGCTGAGCGGTTCACTCCATTGACCAAGTCCTTGCCGTAGGCGTCAGTGAGAAAGTACTGAACCGGAATATGTTGGTGGAGACGTTCCAGGTACTCGCTGAGACGAGCTGGTCCCCCGGATTTATAGGAGCGGATTGCATCATCGCGTTGCAAGGATGTGATTTCAATGAAATAGGGTGCGATGCGCTTTACACCGATGAATGAGACTACTACGAAAGCTGCCAATGAAATCAGCATGGCAGCGATACACCACATCAGGATCTTCGCAGTTACCGATCTTTGAATCATTGCTCGGAACCATAGGAGAAGACGTAGCCTGCTCCACGCACCGTTCGAATGCCATCTTGTCCGTCGCCGCCGAGCTTCTTGCGAAGATGACTTATGTGAACATCCAACGTGCGTTCGTAAGGAGTAGCTGCTCGTTGATAAAGCATCGTCGTGAGTTCGTCGCGCGACACAACTCGCCCTGCGGCGCGGACGAGGAATTCCAGGATGTCGAATTCAACAGCCGTCAAATCCAAAAGTTGTTCGCTCCGCCAGACCTTACGCCCGGGAATGTCGATGCGAACTGAACCGACCTCAAGGATATTTGTTTTGTCGACAAAAGCTGATGTTCGCCGCAACACGGCACGAATTCGCGACAGCAACTCTTCAGGGCCAAAGGGCTTGGGAAGATAATCGTCTGCGCCGGCATCGAGCCCGGCTATTCGATCGGCCTGTTCAGTTCGCGCGGTCAGCATGATGATTGGCACTGCCGAACTCTTTCGCAACTGGTGCAGGACCGAGAATCCATCAAGCAGAGGCATCATCACGTCGAGAATCATTAAATCTATTCCGCCGGCCAAGGCGGCACGTAATCCACTTCGCCCATCGTACGCGGTCTTCACCAGAAATCCGTTGCGGCCGAGGAACTCGACCATCAGCGAACAGAGATCTGTATCGTCATCCACCAACAAGATGGACCGTTGGTTTGTCGAGCTAAGTGCAGCTTCCATGGTTTGGAGCGAGGCCTTTCACTTAAAGATTACAGCAGGAAGTTGTAGAGAGATCTTGCCGGATGCACTATTTACACTTCTTAAAATTCAGACGGCCTCATCTGCGGTTAAATCAACCTAGCGCAAAGTTATACCGCGCAATCGATACTCCGATGACCCGTAGAGGCGTGATGAGCGAGACGAATTGGATGATGGGCGAGGCGAAAACAGCGGAGCAAGCTGCGGTCGACAGCAGTCTTTTCAGTGATATTAATCGAGGCGACTCCGGCCGGAAAAGGTCCAGAAGCAAGTGGCCATGGATAGCCGGTGTGATCGCCGTAATCCTGGTCGTAACCGCAGTAGGGGTGAGCCGTTATCGCCATCGTGGCCGCGATGTGGCCTATTTGACCTCACCCGCCGTCCGCGCAGACGTGGATGACACAGTAGATGCCACGGGCACGATCGATGCAGTTACGACCGTGCAGGTGGGCGCCCAGGTTTCAGGCGCTATCTCCAAGCTTTATGCAGATTTCAACTCTACGGTCCACGAGGGTGAGTTGCTGGCTGTCATTGATCCTCGTGTATACGAAGGTCAGCTGCTTCAGTCACAGGCAAACGTGGCGAACGCGCAGGCAAACCTGGCGGCCACCAAAGCAAATCTTGCCAACGCTCAGGCCAAGGCGGCTCAAGCCAAGGCCGATTACGATCGCGCGGCGGATTTGACCAGGCAAGGGATCATGAGTCCCCAATCCTTCGACGCAGCCAAAGCCACATCGGCTTCGGCCGACGCTCAGGTCACTGCGGATAAGGCTCTCCAACTGCAAGCTCAGGCTCAAGTCTCGCAACAGGAGGCTGCCCTCAAGGTTGCGGAGACAAACCTTGCGTACACCAAGATATATGCGCCAATTGATGGAACGGTGATCAATCGCGCCGTTGACGTGGGACAGACTGTCGCAGCGAGTTTTCAGACTCCCACCCTTTTCACAATCGCAAAGGACCTCACCAAGATGCAGCTACACATCAGCACTGACGAGGGAGATATTGGCGCCGTTAGAGTGGGTCAACCTGTGACGTTCAGGGTCGACGCATTTCCGGGACAGAAATTTGAAGGGCGGATCTCACAGGTTCGCATGAACGCGACGACCGTTCAGAACGTCGTGACGTACGAAACGATCGTGGATTTCAACAATCCGGAACGGAAGCTGTTTCCGGGAATGACTGCTTACGCGACGATACCGGTGCAATCGGTGAAGGATGCCCTGACGGTGCCAAATTCGGCGCTTCGCTATAACCCCGACATGAGCCAGGCTCAAGTCTCGGCGCTCCTGAAAAAGTACGGGATCGAGATCCCGAATGTGCCGGCGCCGAATGCATCTGGCGGTGCGCAAACTAGTAAGCCGGCAACAATTGCCATGGTTTGGAAGCTTCGAGCAGACAAGAGCATTGAGCCGGTTCTGATTCAGACGGGTGTTACGGATCATTCTTCAACGGCTGTCATGCGGGTGATCAAAGGGCCTCTCTCTCCCGGTGAGGCAATTGTGACGTCGGAGCAAGCAAAGCCAACCGGATTTGGCCGCTAGGACGGATAGAGATGCCGAGCCAGACACTAGTAAAGGCGTTGGATCATGCTGCATCGAGATCAACGGTAATCTCTGTGCGCACTCTCCATAAGTACTATGACCTGGGTGAGACGCGAGTGCACGCATTGCGAGGCGTCAATATTGATATTCAGCGCGGCGAGTTCGTCGCAATTATGGGCGCAAGCGGCAGCGGCAAGAGCACGTTCATGAATATACTCGGCAGTCTCGATTTGCCCAGCAGCGGCAGCTACAAATTCGAAGGTATTGAGGTATCGAAGCTATCGAAGACCGAGATTGCCCGGCTGCGAAATCGGAAGATTGGTTTTGTGTTTCAAGGATTCAATCTCCTCGGCCGCACGAGCGCCTTCGAAAATGTCGAATTGCCGATGCTTTATGCTCATGTAGGTTCCGGCGAAAGGGTGCATCGAGCCCAGGAAGCACTTGCCCTTGTTGGACTAAGAGATCGAGCCGGTCATTATCCATCTCAACTTTCCGGCGGCCAGCAGCAACGCGTCGCGATCGCCCGATCTCTCGTGAACAAACCGAGCTTGATCCTGGCCGATGAACCGACTGGCAATCTGGACAGTAGAACTTCAGTTGAGGTCATGGAGATCTTCCAGCGCTTGAACGAGCACGGCCTGACGATCATCCTCGTGACTCACGAGCATGACATCGCTCAATATGCAACTCGGCAAATTGTCTTTCGCGACGGAAGGATAGTCACCGATGCGTCGGTTATCGATCGGCTGAATGCGAGCGAAGTCATCAAGACGTTGCCACAGTTGGAGGAGGATTGAGTTATGGAGTTCGCATCGTCCTATCTGGTTCCAGCTCTCCGATCCCTGGCACGAAACAAGATGCGCACCGGCCTGACGATGCTGGGGATTGTCATTGGAGTTTCGGCCGTAATCACCACTGTCGCGCTTGGAAACGGAGCGGGCGGGCAGATGCAAGGCACCGTCGCTGCACTGGGCTCGAACATGCTGATGGTATTTCCAGGGTCGATGAACCGTAATGGCCTGCAAGTCGGCATCGGCCAAACGAAAACTCTCGTGAGTGCCGACGAAGCGAGCATTGTGAATGACGTGCCGAATGTTACCGGTGCAGCAGGAGGAGTGCAAACCAGCACCCAAATCGTGTGGGAGAACAATAATTGGTTCACGCAGGCGATCGGAACGGAGCCCTCGTACTTTCAGGTGCGATCATGGACATTTGCTGCTGGCGGTCCATTTGACTCCTCAGATCTGGAGAGAGAGGCGAATGTTGCGGTCATCGGTGAGACTGTGCGCCGCAAACTGTTTGGAGTTGTTAATCCGCTGGGCCAGGTGATTCGCATCAAAAACCTACCTTTCCGAATTATCGGGGTCCTTGCTGCAAAGGGCAGCTCTGGATTTGGACAGGACCAGGATGATGTGATCCTGGTGCCCCTGACAACGGAACAACGGAAGATTGTTGGAATCACCTGGCTCAACTGGGTCTTTGTGAACGCTTCTTCGCCGGAGACCAGCGACGTCGTCAAAACTGACATCACCAAATTGATGCGCGACCGGCACAAGATTCAGCCCGCAAGTGAAGATGATTTCCAGGTGCAGAGCATGGCGGAATTTGCCAACACATTGAAGCAGATCACGAGCATTCTGACTCTGCTTCTGGGAGCTGTGGCGAGCGTGGCATTGCTGGTTGGCGGTATCGGCATCATGAACATCATGTTGGTTTCAGTAACGGAGAGAACCAGGGAGATTGGAATCCGAATCGCCATTGGAGCGACGGAGGGAGATGTCCAATTGCAGTTCCTGATTGAAGCGGTCATGCTCAGCCTTATTGGAGGAGTTGCCGGAATTACTGTCGGGGAGCTTGCTTCATGGATTGTTGACCTGGCGCTTAGTTGGACATTCACGGTCTCAATTCCCGCGGTAACTCTCGCGGTGTTGTTCTCTGCGGCGATTGGAATCGCCTTTGGATATTACCCTGCTCGCCGCGCATCGCGTCTTAATCCGATTGAAGCGCTGCGTTACGAATAAGTGGATGGCCCCAAGGAGTGGAGAGAATATTGATGAGAGTGAGAGATTTGCAATCGGCTGCCTGCGTCATGGTGACGCTCTTAAGCACATTTCCTAGCGCTGTGGCGCAGCAGGGTAGATCGATCGGAGTTCATCCAACGACGGAAATCGCGGCCGAGAATCTCATGCCTGCGAGTCCGTCAGTACTGGTGGATGCACCGGCTGCGCAAAACGGAGGTACATCTGGGCAGGCCACCGTACCGGTGCCGCTCCTGAATGAGCCGCTTTATTTGCGGCCGTTTGCAATTGATTACAGCAAGGGCAACCGGTTGTTCCCGAATCCGCTGCGCAGTTACAAGGCGATTGATTACCCGGCATCGCGATTGACTAATTCACCAAAGCTTCGAGAGTTATTGCGTGACGGCAAGATCTATTTGAGCCTGAACGATGCGGTGGCGCTGGCGATCGCGGACAACTATGACATCGCAATTGCGCGCATCAACCTTGATATTGCGGACACAGACATACTTCGCGCAAAAGCGGGGTCGGGGCTGCGCGGCGTTTCTACAGGAATCGTCTCGAACACGCTCGGAGGTTCTTCGCCGACGATCAGCGGTGGAGGCGGACCGGGCGGTTCGGTGAATGCAGCAGGCTCGGGCGCAGGCGGGCTTGTGTTGAGTACGAATGGTGGCGGCCCCATGCCCGAGACGCTCGACCCTTCACTAACGGGTGCTCTCGAATACGAAGCGCAGAGTACTCCGCAAACGAATTCTCTGTTCAGCGGAGGATTGGCCGAGACTTATGCGGACACGTCTACTTACAACTTCGGGTACGCGCAAGGTTTCCTGTCTGGTACGGACGTGAAGGTGGCCTTTAGCAATGACTCTGTGAAGACGAATAATCCTTTCACCAATTACAGTCCAGCGATCACTTCAAACTTCAGGGCGACCGTTACGCAACACCTGCTGCAAGGGTTTGGCCCGCGGATGAACCGGCGGTTCATCGTACAGGCCAAGAACGATCGGCGGATCACAGACTCGGCATTTCGGCAGCAACTGCTCTCGACTGTGAACCAGGTAGAGAACATCTACTGGGCCCTGGTGAGCGCATATGAAGATGAGCAGGCCAAAGAGCGGGCTTTGAAACAATCGCAACAGTTAGCGGAGGATAATCGCCGGCAGATGCAAACAGGCTCGCTGGCGGCGTTGGATGTGGTCAACTCAGATGCCTCGGTTGCGAACGATGAGGAAGCGCTGGTGGCCTCGCAGAGCAATCTCGAATATCAGCAACTGATCGTGAAGCAGGCGCTTTCGCGGAATCTGGATGATCCAGAGCTCGCGGATGCGCCAGTGATTCCGACCGACCGAGTCGGGCTGGATCGTATACCTGAAGAGGACGTGTCAGTCGACAGTCTGATAAGCAAGGCATATGCTAACAATCCGCAGATTGAACAGGCATCCGTCAACATGCAGAACAACGAGATCACTATCAAGGCAGAGCGGAACGCACTGCTTCCTGTGGTGGATCTGTATGCGTTCTATGGAGGAACCGGTCTTGGCGGAGCGCAGAGTCCCAACGCGCTGGACTTCTTCACTGGTTCGAACTATCCGCCGGGAACTTTTCCATCGATCTCCTACGGGACTGCGTTTGGGCATCTCTTCGATAACAGCGCACCTGACAAGGCGATCGGTGTGAATGTCACCATCCCATTGCGGAACCGCGTGGCGCAAGCCGACCAGGCACGTTCGAGGATGGAGCTTCGCCAGTCGGAGATGCGTTTGCAGCAACTCTATACGCAGGTGAAGATTGGCGTGATCAACGGGCGATATGCGCTGAAGAACGACCGGGCACAGGTGAATGCGGCGGAGGCTGCACGAAAGTTTGCGGCTCAGAGCCTCGACGCGGCGCAGAAGAAATACAAGGTTGGAGCGACGACGACCGAGGATGTGCTGCAGCAAGCAAGAAATCTGGCGTCGGCGGAGAACACGCTGATTTCGGCGACTGCAGCTTATGCCAAAGATCGTGCGGCGTTGCGGCAACTGCTGGGCAAGACGCTCGATGTGTATGGCATCGACTTGAAAGACGCTGCAGCGGATTCAGCCGTGCAATCTTTGTCGATACCTGGATTGACCGCGCCGAGGGAGCCTGAATCGCCTTCGCCGCTTGTTCCGATGTCGACGCCTGCGCCGCGGTGAGAGGCGGCTGTATGATTCGTTACTGTAATCAGGCCGGAGGAATTGGACTTCTGTTGCAACGATTGTTAAGGAGAACGACCGAATGAAGCTACTACTCTCTGCACTTGTACTCGTGTGTGTGTCGGTTTCCGCGTACGCGGCCGACAGCCCCACCTACAGCGGCAAATACAAGATCAATCTCAGTCTTCCGGGTCACGACAATGCCTTCTACTGCATGTTTACGCAGAACAATAAAACGCTTGGCGGGTATTGCGCCACTGAGGTTGGCAACGCAAATGTGACGGGGAAAGTTGATGGCCGGACCGTTTCCTGGACCTATACCGTCAAGGTTTCGGGGCAGTCGATTACGGCGAATTACAGCGGAACGCTCGATGCATCGGGCAAGGTCTCCGGATCGATGAGCCTTCCGGGGATGCCCACCGGAATTCCCTTCACGGCTGTACCCTCCAAGTGAATTGTTCCTTATGTTGCGTGATTCGTTCCTGCTTGGAATACGGTTCTTCTCTTGACGTGGCATCCAGTGCCACTTATACTGTGCTCGTGGCACAGAGTGTCGGGAACTCTTCGCAGAGGCTCACGGGGCAGAGAAGTTCGACATTTTGAGCGAAGGCGTCCATGCCAAGATCGTGGCGGCATCTTGACCGGACCAAATGAGCAAATGTCGCGAGAGGCGGGAATTCCAATGGAGCAACGAAGCGTCAGTGAACCCAGGATTCGCCTGAGAGCCTTCCGAGGTTTTAGACATCCACAGATTCTGTTTGGCTTGCTGCTTGCCGCAAGTTCGATTCTGGCGATGGCTCAATCTGAAGGCCGAGATCGTTGGGTGGGCACGTGGGCCACTGGGCTCTACAGCCAGGCGAATCCGAAGGGCGCTTTTGCAGAGAACACCACGCTTCGCCAGATCGTGCATGTTTCGGTTGGCGGCATCGCGGTGCGAGTCCTGCTCTCAAACGAGTTCGGAACATCTGATCTAAAAATCGGCGGCGCAACTGTTGCAATTCCGGCGCCACCGACGATCAACGGCCCGGACGTTTTTTTCTATCTAAGGTCGAATATTCATCCAAGTAGCGCGATTCAGCAGGGAACCGCCAAGCTGCTGCAATTTGGTGGAAGCCCGAGCGTGACTATCCCGGCGGGCTCGTTTGCCATCAGCGACCCTGTCCCGATGAGGGTGCAGCCGCTTTCGGACCTCGCGGTGACAATGTTCATTCCGGGCCAAAAGATCGATTCGATCACTTTCCATGACTACTCGGGCCAAACCAGTTTTGAGGTCTCCGGGAATCAGCTGAATGCGGAAGATTTGAATTCGCCGAGTGCATCGCTGCACTACCGTTTTCTGAAAGCTGTAGATGTCTCAGGGAAGGCAAAGGGCACGATTGTGTGTTACGGCGACAGCATTACGGATGGCACGCTCGCGAAGTTCAATGCCAACCATCGCTGGTGCGACATATTGGCCACGAGGCTGCAGGGAAATCGGGCGACGTCGAAACTCGGTGTGATGAATGAGGGAATTGGCGGCAACGCTGTTCTTCACGATCTTACGTTCAACGGCCCGAATGCGCTTTCCCGGTTTGACCGCGATGTGATCGCCCAGGCGGGGGTTAAGTACGTCATTCTTCTCGAAGGCATCAACGACATCTGGCGCGTGCAAAAGCAGAGGCAGACGAGCGACGTGATTACGGCCGATAACGTGATCAGCGCATATAAGCAGATGATTGTCCGCGCGCACATGCACGGTATCAAGGTGATTGGAGCTACTCTCACGCCTTACCAGGGCGCTCACACAGACTGTCCGGCGGGGCAGGCAATTCGCGACAAGGTGAACGATTTCATTCTGAGTGGCGGATATTTCGATGGCTCGGTAGACTTTGCCAAAGCGACCGCCGATCCAGCGAACCCAAAACACTACTTAAAGCTCGCAGATGGAGGCGACCACCTGCACCCGAGCGATGCTGGGTACAAAATGATGGGCGACAGCATCGATCTGAAGCTTTTCACGAAATAGCTTCAACGGGCAAAACGGAAATTCAGCAACTCACAAGTGTTTGGAGAAGAGATGACCAACAACTCAATCATGTCAGTCACTGGAGTCAGGTTGCTCGCAAGTTTGGCGCTCGCAGTTCTGTTGAGCCACGGTGTGTCACGAGGCGAAGCGCAGAGCGCCTCATCCGCCGCAGCAGGGCAGAACGCTTCGGCTTCGAAAGTTGTCGTAACCAACCTTGAGGCATCCTGCCACGCCGACGTTCTTCAAGCCGTCGCTGCAAAGTTGGAGATAGGCGTTACGGTAAAGAATGTCAAAGACGCGCCACGGTCTCAGGACGGGGCAAAGTATTTTACGGCAAGCGGAGATCGACCTGCCTTCTGCGAAGTTTCGGGCAGTTTTGTAACGGATTCGAAGACCGGCAGGACCGCGAATTTTCTCGCAGTGTTCCCCGAGTCGTGGAACAGCAAGTATCTGCAGATTGGATGCAGCGGTCATTGCGGTAACTTCTATGTCAGCGACCCCGCCGTCTCCGTAATCACGATCACGAATCAGGGGTATCCCGGCGAATCCATCATCAAGGGGTATGCTTCGTTCTCAACCGATGAAGGGCACGACACGATGGCAGGAGGAGATTGGGCCGTCAAGGGGCCGGGCCAGGTGGACCAGGGCGCGATTGATGACTTCTACTATCGGGCAGACAAAGTGCTCGCTTCCGTTGGCAAGGCGTTTTCTGCGGCCTTCTACACCCAGGCAACCGGGAAGGCGCAGAAGATAGCCCGTTCCTATTTCATCGGGTGCTCCGGCGGCGGGCGCGACGCATTGGTGGCTGCTTCGTATTTCCCTGAGGAGTACGACGGCATTATCGCCGGCTCGGCCTATGCCAACATGGTTGGTGTTGCGCTTCAAACCGAAGGCATTGAGTTAGCCAGTTCTCGCTCCAAAGATGCTGTTGTTTCTCCGGCGCTTCTGGCCAAATTCGATTCCATCGTCAAGGCCAAATGTGACGCGCTCGACGGGGTAAAAGATGGCTTGATTCAGAACCCAGCCGCGTGTGACTTCGTTCCGGCCCGGGATCTGCCCGGCTGTGATGGCAAGAATCCGGCCGACAGTTGCTTCACACCGGAGCAGATTGACTCAATCAGTACGGCGGTTTCCGCGATCACGGATGAGCATGGAAACGTGGTTCACCCCGGTTATACCATCAGCGAGCTGAATGTGCCGTTGGGAGGACCAGTTGGCGGGATTTCATTGTCTCCGCTTGCGGATGCAGTGATGAAGATCTTCGCTCACAAGAACGATCCCAATTACAAACTCAACTCAATGATCGCGTTTGGATCCGGCGGTTCGGGAAAGATCACCAACTATCACACGATTGCTACAGGATCTGACGTTGCTTTTGCGGAGTCGGAGGCGCGCATGGGAATCGGCACGCGCCCTGAAGCCGCGGCCACACTGATCAAGGTAAATAGAAAGTTGTTGATCTGGGCCAACTTCAGCGACGAAAAGCTCACGCCCTACATGTCGTTGAACTACTACAAGCGGTTGGCAGAGATGTACGGCGGCTATTCCAAGCTGCAGAACAACGTGCGCTTGTTCCTGCTTCCGGGAACAGGCCACTGCAGCATGAACGGCTGCGGTCCGACGAGCTTCGATGCAATTTCGGCGATGGAAGACTGGGTCGAGAAGGGCAATGGCCCCGACAGCCTGCTCGCGACGCAGTTCGCCACGAAACCCAGCATGAGCCCACAGATGCCTCCTTTCGCCGACCGGACTAAGCCGCCGGTGCGGACGATGCCTCTCTGCAAGTTTCCGGAGATGGCGCACTACAGCGGGCAGGGCGACATGATGGACGCAGCGAACTGGAGCTGCCCGGCAACCGACAAGTCAATGCTGAAGGTGGGTGAAAGCGGACGGCAGGCGGGCGTCATCGAATAGGCAAGCCATAGCAGGCTAACGGCCGGTGAGGGGCGATCGCTATGGCGGGGGACGATCGTGGCCGGCCGGAAAGAATTCAGAAGGAGATTCGGCAATGCAGATTCTGAAGACGCAATCGCGAAGAGCGGTCCTCACGATGACAATATCGGTGGTGATGCTGGGTGGATTTCTCTCGGAGCTTGCACCAGGCCAGGCTTCTTCAGCGGATCGGCTGGAGCCGGGTCTTCAGGGCCAAACGCTGCCCGACGACCTGAAGAGCGATGTGATGGCGCAGCCCTATTCCAAGGGTGTGCGGGTGGTAGGCCATACGAATATCTGGAATCGCGGCGGGAACATGAATTTGGCCTCGATTGACAGCTGCGCCTATGTGTCAAGTTTTCCTGCCAGCGGCCCACTGACAGCGATGATGGGCAACAAGATGGTTGATCATACGAAAGACGGCGTCGCCGTGATCGACGTGAGCGATTCGCGAGATCCGAAGCCCGTGAACCTGGTGCGCGATCAAGGCTCGATTTATTCGGTTGAGACGATTCATGCTGTCTCCGTGCCAGGCCGCAAGGTGCTGGTGGCGGGAGCTTACGGCGGAGGCCAGCGCCCTGGTCACCCCGAAGATGCGGCCTGGCTCGACATCTACGATGCTTCGGACTGCAAGAATCCCAAACTGATGGACGAGTACAAGTGGCCCGAGAACGTGCATATGGTTACGCTGTCGCCGAACGGACAGCGCGTATATGGAACGGTCATCTCCCCATTTACCGGGAAAGGCGGATTGCTCGTCCTCGACATCGCGGACATGGCTCATCCGAAGTTGATCGGAAAATTCGGAGTGACGCGTGCAGATGGTACATCGTATGAGTTTGCTGCGCACGAGGTGACAATAAGCCCGGATGAGAAGCGAATCTATGCGGGGGCAATTGCCTCGCTCGGAGACGATCTAAATCCTGAGCACGCTCCACGGTTAAGCGCCGAAGGCCTGGGTCCAAATGCCGGCGGCATCTATATTCTCGACAACAGTGACATTGTGGACGGCCGTCCCGATCCGAAGATGCGCTTGATTGGAACAGCGCTGCACGGTGGGTGGCATTCGCCGGTGCAGGCCCACATTGGAGGGAAACTGTATCTGGTCAGCGCAGGGGAACTTGGCGCCTGCCCGGGGGCCTGGCCCAAAATCATCAATATCGCCGATGAAAAGCATCCGTTTATTGAAGGTGAATTTAAACTGGCGATGAATCAGAAAGAGAATTGTCCTGCACCGGGAAAGATTGAGCTTGCTTCCGGAGGGATAGTCGGTGGCCCAGGAACCGCCGCCTCCCATTTCAACGACGTTGACAGTGCGACCGACACACGACTCGGCCTGTTTCCGTTCACTTGGGCAGGGCTTCGGATCGTCGATTTGCACGACCCTAAACAGCCGGTCGAGGTCGGCTACTTCAAGCCTGGCGACGTGTGCGCGTCACACGTCCACTATGTGCCGAAGATTGGGCAGATATGGTTCGCCTGCGCCAACAGCGGCTTCCATGTGATCGAGCTAAAGGCGGAACTTCGCACCGCTCTTGGGCTGCCGAAGGTATCTTCCAAGGGCGCGCGGCAGTAGTGAGAACAGGATTGGCGGGGAGTCTCAATCACGGGCAGTTTGGTGAGGGCCGATCATAGACGATTCCCCCGGCCTGTATTCGGGTTGCCCGGGGTAAGACAGTCTCGAGCCAGCGGGATGGATGCATCCGAGCGGCAGGCCAAAGAGTATCGAGTCGGATGCTCCTGGAATAAGCCTCTTGTCACGATGTGCTATAACTGGCACTATCAGGTTTCGCACTGATCGAGGTGAAAGAGATGCCGAAAAGTCTGCAGTCCCGCAAACGTCAGCTAGTTCGAGATGCGATTTATGATGCAGCAATCGAATTGTTCGCCAAGAAAGGCTTCGACGAAACAACCGTTGAAGAAGTTGCCGAAGCAGCCGGGATCTCCCGGCGTTCATTTTTTCGCTATTTTGAAAGCAAGGACGATCTGCTTGCACTGAACACCGTGAATTGCGGAGAAAAACTTTGCGAGGCAGTCAAGTCGTGTCCAGCGAGCCTTGGCCCCCTTGAGGTGGTTCGCGAAACGGTGCTGGCAGGAGTGAAGTTTACTGAAAGCCAGGAGCACACACGCCAAATCATTGAAATCGCGCAGAGGAGCCCGTCTGCAAGGCAGGCGCACTTGTCACGCCTGATGGAGGTGGAGGACAAACTGGCAGTGGCATTCTCCGCCCGCATGAAGGGTTCGACGCCGTTTTCTTTGAAGTCACTCCTTCTCTCGGGGATGACCATGTTAATTCAGAATACTGCGACAGCCGCCTGGTACCTTGGCGAGCACAAGGATTTAACCAGTGCAGCGAATCATGCACTTCTTAATCTCTCTCAAATTCTCTGTGAAGAACCTGCCATTCTTTTGCGAGACTTAGCTCCTGTGGCGGGCAAGAGGCCGGGAAAAAGCGTGCCCAAGATGCCGGCTAAAAGGAAGAAATAGTTGCGGTCATGCCGTTGCAGTGAGCTGTGTCAATCAGGATGACAAAAGTGAGAGTCTGCGGCTGGATAGTATGCGAAAGTGTCTCGGGTGGAACTCCAGCGTAGCATTGCAGCTGAGGGTCGGCTTGCGCCAGGCAAAAACCCACGCGGCCGTTCTGTTAGTGCATACCGCCCGAGTTCGCAAGGTCTCTCTTGCTTGGCCTCTTCATCAGGAAGGGCAGGGGAACGAGAGCCATTACAACCATGCCCATCACGAAAAATACATTCAGGAACGCCAGCGTACTGGCCTGTCCGTCCACCATCATCTGGAGCTGCGCCAATGCCCGGTGCGTTAATCCAGGGTCCTGCCCGCCATGCGAGAGCATGCTGAAGAACCGATTGAAGAAGATATTTCCGTGCGTCAGATGCGACACCAGTTCAGTACGGCTCGTCGCCCGGTGGCGCGCCAGGAAGGTCATCACGAACGACATTCCCACCGCTCCGCCAATGTTGCGCACAAAGTTTGTGATGCCAGAGATCTGGTTATTCTCCTGCTGGGCAATCCCGGCGTAGGACAGGGTTGTAATGGGGATGAAGATGAATGGGATTCCAACGACCTGAGCGACTCGCACCCACACGATGGTTTGAAAATCGATCAGCGCGCTCATCCTGGTCATGACAAGCAGCGACGCGGATGTGCAGAAGAAGCCAAAGGCAATCACCTTCCTCGGGTCAAATTTTGTTGCGATGAACCCTCCAATCGGCATGAGAAGTGCCAGAACTAGACCCGCAGGGGACATCGCCATGCCGGTAAGTTCGGCTGAGTATCCCATTTGCAGTTGCAGAAATTGGGGAATGAGTACCAGCGATCCGCTCATGGCCACACCGAGCACGAAGTTGAAAAGCACTGAAGCCGCGAAGTTCCAGTTATGGAGCAGGCGCAGTTTCATGATTGGATCGTCCGTCGTCCACTCGCGCCAGATCATGACCAGCAAAAATGTGACACCGCTAAAAAGCGCGATTCGGATCGAATTGGCGGCCAGCCAATCAAGTTCCTGGCCCTTGTCGAGTGCGTACTGCACAAATCCAACGCCGAGTACGATGGTGGTGATTCCGACCGAGTCCACGCGCCTGCGCCTTACCTCGATACCCCGCTGAATTACGTGCGGCGGGTCCTTGATGACGCGCTGCGTGAGCAGCAGTGAGATGACGCCGATGGGCAGATTAATGAAGAAGATCCAATGCCAGCTGAAGCTGTCTGTCAGCCATCCTCCCAACGTGGGACCGATGGTGGGCGCGACCAGGATTGCCATGCCGTATACGGCGAAGCCCATGCTGCGTTGCTCAGGCTTGAAGGTGTCGGCCAGGATCGCCTGTTCGGTTGGCTGCAGGCCGCCACCACCAGCGCCCTGCAGTACGCGGCAGAAGACGAGCATCGGAAGACTTGTGGAGAGTCCGCAGAGCATGGAACTGCCCGTAAAGAGGAACACGCAGAACATGTAGAAGCGCTTGCGGCCCATCAGATCGCTGAGCCAGCCGCTCATGGGGAGCACGATTCCGGCGGAAACCAGATAACTGGTTAGCACCCATGTTGCTTCCTCGGGAGTGGCGCCCAGGTTTCCTGCAATTTGCGGCA
The DNA here is from genome assembly GCA_035945795.1 of Occallatibacter sp. Taxonomy (GTDB): domain Bacteria; phylum Acidobacteriota; class Terriglobia; order Terriglobales; family Acidobacteriaceae; genus Telmatobacter. The sequence goes on along the minus strand of DASYZU010000073.1, from coordinate 74,686 downwards.
GCGCCACGTTGGCAATGGAGGAGTCGAGCACCTCCATGAAGGTGGCGAGGGTCACACTCATCGCGATCACCCACTGATTGAGGGTGGGGCGCGATACTTTGCCAAGAATGCCTGGACGCGCGAGGGCTGCGGAACTCATTTTACGAAGACCTTCGCTTCGACCGACATTCCTGGTCGCAGTTTCTCAAGACCTGCCTGTCCTTGGTTCAGTTGAATGCGCACAGGGAGCCGTTGAATGACCTTAACGTAGTTGCCGGTTGCATTTTCAGGCGGCAGGACGCTGGCGCGCGCTCCAGTGATGGCGGGCATGCTTTCGACCGTGCCTTCAAACGAGCGGCTGAGCGCATCCACATGGATGACTGCACGGCAACCTGGATGCATGATGCCGAGTTGCGTCTCCTTGAAGTTGGCGGTGACCCAGAGGTGGGAGACGTCGACCAGCATGAGCAACTGCTCGCCCGGAGCAATGTGGTTACCTGGTTCCGCGCTGCGCTGCGTCACGACCCCGGAGATGGGCGCAACGATGTGCGCGAAGCTGAGGTCAAGCTTCTCCTTGTCGCTCAGGGCGCGCGCGAGCTCGACGCCTGCTTTCTGCGACTGCGCAGCCGCCTCGCGCACGGCGATTTCGTTGGGCGCATTTTTTGAGACTTCCGCAAGGTGAGCGGTTTGGGAGTCAAGCTGTGCCTGGCGCTGTTGCACGGTCTTGTCGGCCGAGGCCAGAGCGGCTTGGGCTGCGGCCAAACGCGCGGCCGAGGCTTGTGCGGTTGCAGAGTAGTTTTCGAACTCCTGGCGCGAGGTTTCGTCTTTATCAAAAAGCTGCTTGTAACGATCGGCCTGAAGTTGATCGCGGCGGGCTGTTGCTTGGGCCTCCGCGAGGCGAGAAGCCATGTTCTGGCGGTCGTTCTTTGAGGCCTCAAATCCAGCTTCGGCGTCCTTCAATTGCGACTGTGCCAATGCAAGGTTCGCCTGGGTTGAATTGCGAGTGATGGCGATGTTGGGGTTTTCGGCGTTGAGGTTTGCGAGAGCCTGATCGTACTGAGCGTTGGACTGCAGTTCGGCGATTGTGAGTTCTCGCGTGTCGAGGTCAACGAGCCGTTGTCCGGCCTGCACAATCTGATTGTCGTCGACGTATACTTTCTCGATGTTACCCGTGATTCTGGAGCTGACGGCGTTGATGTGTCCGTCGATCTGCGCGTCGTCGGTGCTCTCATAGGTCTGGATATGCATATACCAGGCGACTATTGCGGTGACGGCAACCACAAGGAGGAACGCAAGCACAGCCTTCGTGCGCGGAGACATCGAACGAGGCGTACTCGCCTGTTCTGTGTCTTGGCTCTCTTCCTGGGGTTTCCCTTCGTTCAAAATCTTGTCCACTGTCTCGTTGATCTCTTCGGTCTTCATGGACGGACTCCCTTCAATATGGATGGAACGTCGTGTTCTGCCGTTCCGATGGCGCGAGCCAGACTGATTTGGGCAAGGCGCAGTGAATAGAGGCTGTTGATGTAATCCTGGTCGGCCGCGGAGAATTCATCCTGCGATTGGGCGACCTCGACGGAATCGGCGGCGCCCAGCTTGAACCTGTCGATGGACTGCTGCAGTGTTTCCTCGGCGAGAGTCTTGTTGCTTTCGGCGACTTTAAGCTGCTCGCTTGCCGTGTCGAGGTCGATCCACGCAGAGCGAACTTCGAAACGAACATCTTCCTGCCTGGCGGCGAGGGCCGCGCGGCGATCCTGAAGCGCGGAGTCAGCCTGCTGCACATCACTCCGGGTTTGGCCGCTGTTGAAGATGGGCACGTTCAGAGTGACAGTGCCGTTATAGACCGCAGCCCCGCTTTGGAAGTTCGGTCCCTGTTCGCCGAAGAAACCGCTGAGGCGAACACTGGGCAATCTCTCCGCGGATGCGGCGCGCCGCGATTCTTCAGCCGAGCGTAGCTGTGCCTCAAGTGCCTTGACGTCGTTGCGGGCCATTGCCCGGCTGTAGAGCGAGTCGAGTGCAGGGACAGTGGGGGTGCTTGACTGGAATGTTTCCGCCAACTGAATTTCGCGGTCGGAGGAGAGGCCGATCATTCTGGCGAGGACCATTTTCTGTTTCCTGGTCTCGCCAAGTTGCGCGATCAAGTGCTGCTGCCTCGCCTGGAGCTGCACGCGGCTTCTGTTGACCTCAATGCTGGATTTTGCGCCGGCGGCTTTCTGTTCGACGGCCTGGTCGTAGATGGCCTGCGCGTATTTGACCTGCGAGGTGGCCGCTGTGACGCGGGCATCCTGTGTGAGTACATGGAGGTAGGCGGCCGCCACGGCGAGGGCAATCTGCTCGCGGACATCGCGTTGATTGAAGTCGGCGGCGCGGCCAGTTTCCCTCGCGGACATCAGATTGCGAATCGCGACCATGTCGAAGGAACTCTGCGAGAACTGCGCCAACGCCGAGTAGTAGTGGAACGGCCCGACAGCTGAGGGAAAGTACTGCCCGATCGACGGCAGGGAGGAGGAATCGAAACCCTGTGCGGCGAGATTGACTCTGTCGACGTTCTCTGAAACGCTGCCGGTGATGGTGGGGAGGAGCGCACTTTTCGAGCCGAGAATTGACGCGTCCGCAGAATACCGCTGCGAGGAAGCAGAGATTGCACCCAGGTTGTAGAGCAGGCCACGGCGAATGGCTTCGTCAATTGTCAATGTGAGAGGCGTGTCGCTCGCGTCCGGCGCAAGGATGCTCGAAGCATACGGGGGCGAGACCTGAACCGAGGTGTCGATTGAGTTGACGCTCGATCGCTCGCTGGGCATGACGGACTGGTTGATGCCGGGGCGGGGAAGTTCCGGAAGGGGCACGGGTAGCTGGGCTCGCGACTGAGCCAGTAGAAGTGATAAGGAAGATGAAGCGGCGAAGCATGCCGCGACAAGACACGGGGCTCTTGTTTTCCGGATCAAGAAGCTCGACATTAGGGTCCCTGGGATGGGCTCGGGCGCGCCCTTGATGCGAGCGGGGGAGGGCATCATAAGTGGTCTCATTTCCTGGCTACCCGCGAAGGCTGACGCCATCCGCGCGACCCTTCAAAGATGATGTGTTGAGTATATATGACACTATGTGCCAAAGTAAACATAAAATGCCGCATTTGTGGCGAAAATGTTGCATGCTGTTCGAGTGCGGAGCGAAATGAAACCGGCGATTTGAAGATGCGCCGGCCCGTGGGGATTCAAGCTCCGGGCCGGCGTCTTTTGGGCTCTATTTGCAGGACTGGTTATGTGCTGACGGAATCGTGAAGAATGTTACGCTCGCCGGCGCTAACTGGATTGTGCCGGCACTCACATGGGCGCCTTTGATGGGCCCCACTGATCCATCCGTCTGGACTTTGAGCTCAGTGCCATTCAACAATGCCTGGCCACTGTTCAGGTCGGGAGCAGTGAGAGTGTAACGCTCGGCGGCCTGAGGCAGGGTGATGGACTGTTCGTGCGCAGTATCGGTGTTCAAAGCCAGGACCGTTACGCCGCCCTTTCCGGATTTGGAGCATTGAGCGTAGACCCTGAGGGCTTGATCCTTTGGCATGCCGGGATCGAGAACGACGGTGCCCATGGTGCGATTCCAAAGCAGAGCTGCCCAGTAGTCAGGCCTTGGATCGTAGGTATCCTCGTTCAGAAGGCCGTAGTCGCTGGAGGCGAGGGTGTTGTGCATGATGCTCTGTACACCCTTCTGCGCAAGGGTGCCGAGTTGATTGAGATAGCGGAAGGTGTCGACGAACTCGCTAGCCAACTGATCGCCGCCACAAGCGGCCTCGGCAGTTTCGTTGAGGAACATGGCCTTGCCGGGAAGATATTTATCCCTGAGGTTCGCGTAGAAAGCTTCAACGGTGTCAGTTCGATCGAGCCAGTCTGAGGTGAGCGCCTGGTCGAGCTTGAGGTTGCCACCGCAACGATGCGAAACGATTCCGTAAAAGTGGTAGGACATGGCGTCGAAGACAGGACCTGTTGCCTTTAGTAGGTCCTCGCTTGGGAGCAGGTTCATCTTCATGCCGCCCAACCCACCGGTTGGCATCAAGGAAAGGCCTTCCATCACACCGCCCGGGCCGAGGAAGATGGTCTGAGGCGACTCCTTGCGTAGAAAAGGCTCGAAGGCTTTGATGTCTTTTGCGAATGCCTCAGCGTTGTAGCCTGCGGGTGCACCGCCCGGGCCAGGGAACGTGGGTTCATTCATATATTCGGTTGCGGCGATGCTGCCGCCAATCTTCTTTGTGTAGTCGAAGAGAGCCTTGGCTTGATCGGGCGTCCAGACTCCGCTGGCATCGCGGACTCCGGGGCTGACGGCAACCGAGGTTACGATCTTTGCGTCGACGGCGCGCGAAAAGTCTACAACGCCCTTCCACTCCGCACGGGTGAGCACGCCGCGGAAGCCCTTTGGCGGATCTTTCAACGCAGGCAGGTCGTCATCTTGAAAGTAGGTGCTGTTGGCCCACGAGCCGCTAACGCGCATATACACAGGCCCCAGGGCTGTGGCGAGCTTGCGGAGGCGCGGATTGCCGAGGTTGATTGGCTTGCGATATTGAAAGAGTGCATTACTTACGCCCACCTGCTGGTTTGCATCTGCCGTGTTGGGCCTGGGCGCTGCATCGGCCGGAGTGGCGGACTTGTACGGTTTCCAGAATCGGCCACCCGTTACCTCAACCATCTCGACGTTATACGAAACAAAGCGAGGGTCCACAGTGGCCAGCTTCGACATTTTAGAAGGGGTGACCGTGGCGGAAGACTGTCCCAATGCCGGTATGGCAAAGATTGCGGCAGCACAGACCGCGGCCCCTACGAGTGCAAATGAATAGACCTGTTTCATTGTTGAAGTCATTCTTTTCTCCTGCTTCTGCCTTACGGTTTAACGTGCGAAAGTAACACCGTTTGGCGTTCGACTTATGCTAACTCGACCAAGGCGACTCCGTTTGGTGGAACTGAGATTCTGATCTGCCTTTGCGCGTTCAAACGGACGATCTCAGGATTTGCGAGTTGGCTCCTCTGCTTCAATTCTTCGATTTGCACTGCAGTCGGGTAGGCGGGACTGCCCATTTCCTGATAAGCGCGGCGGAAGTTTCCGCTGGTCTCGTCGATGCGCGTGATGTGCGCCCTCCTGTGAAGGTGGGCGCCCTCGAATGCCAGTACGAGATTCAGTGTGTCGCCCTTTTGCTCGTATTGATCCGCGGTTTGAATCAGAGGGTCACCCATCGAAGATCGTTTACCGGGTTGTCGCGGAATGAGGTTCCAAACGAGGCTGGCGAGAGAGCCGTCTTTGCGCCGGGTTGCCAGCACGGGCGCATCACCGCTCTCAAGCTGGACGTCTCCCAGTTTATGCAGCAGAGAGAAGGTGTAATAAGAAGGCCTCGGGACGCCACGCATACCAAGCAGCCCGAAGCTGCCATTCAGGAAGCTCCTCGGAGTTCCCAATTCTTCGAAGACATTATCGAATGTCCAATAGGACATAATGTCCGCGAGCCCGATGGTGCTTTTTATCGTATATGCGATAAAGGCAGGATTTTGAGAGCACCATTCGGTGATGTAGAGAGGAAGGTCAGGCGTTTGAGAGGCTTTGATTTCACTTTGGACCTTGGCGAGCGCCCGCGCAATGACGTCTTCGACGGGATAATGGACTCCTTCTCCGAAGACTTTGGCCTGTGGGTCGTCGGGATAGATGTGAGTCGACGCGAAATCAATGGGCAACTGCTGAGACGAGCAAAACTTCAACAGGTCTGGGACCCACGCCGCCTGCGCGGTTGAAGGCCCGCCCACGCGGAGCCGCTTGTCCACGGCCTTCAAGGCATTCACGGATTGCCGGTAGAGTTCGAAGTACTGAGCCTGCGTGCCGGCCCAGAAGACAATGTTCGGTTCGTTCCAGACTTCGAAGTTCCAGGTGCCGACTTCCTGAATGCCGTAGCGATCGACGCAATGCTTGCCGAGGGCGCCGACGAGCTCGCCCCACTGGGCCATATCTTTCGGTGGAGTAGTGTTTCCGCGGTACCAGAAGATCGTCCTGGCACCGCTGGCGAGCGCGGCGGGCATGAAGCTGAGTTCGACAAACGGCTTGACGCCGCGCTCAAGCATGGCGTCGAAGACCATGTCGACATAGAGAAAGTTGGGCTGGCTGGCGCCGGCGGGCCAGATGCCCATTTCGTCATTGAAGAGACCGTGAAAGCGAACCGACTTGAAGCCGAGGGCTTTCTGAACCTGCTCGAGATCGGCGAGCCACTGCTCGCGCAATCCGACGACCGCTCTATCAGAGCCTACGCACTCTTCCCAGACATGGGGCAGCTTTCCACGCACAATGTCTGACTGGATTCGAACGGTTTGGGCGCTCGCTGGATCGGATCCAGCGTCAAGACCGCTGGAGATTCCTTGGCCAAGCGCGTATGCGCTTGCGAATGTTGCCGACTGCAGGAATGCACGCCTATTCATCGTACTCCTCGGGCGTAGATTACACAGAGCTAGGACGATCGGGCGGTCCTTTTGTCGAAGAGGCCAGATCATCCGGAGGGTTTGACCTTGGGCTTCCGGTTACTTCGCCTGAGTGGCCGTCATATCGCCACTTACACCATACGGGTCGACTGTCACGGTGCCGGTCATTTTTCCTGCATCGAGGGTGGCTTCGTATTTCAACGTGAGCGGGCTGCCGTTGTAGTCCATCTGGAACGACCAGGCGACTTTTTTACCGTCCACTTTGCCGGTGAGTTTTGCTTCGCCGGCGGGACCGGGACAGGTTCCAGCCAGATCGTTGCCGGTCTGCGTAAAGGTACACGAGGCGTCGCTGTCGTTGCCTGCGATCGAGGCGTGAATATTCCATTTGCCGCTAACCGAGGAATCACCTGCGACGGCGGTGTTGGCGGGCGCAGGTGCCGTCGCGTCGGCAGCGGGTGCTGCGGCGGGTGCAGCGGCCGTGGCTGGAACCGCTGACATATCGCCACTGACACCAAAGGGGTCAACTGTCACAGTGCCAGTCATCTTTCCCGCATCGAGGGTGGCTTCGTACTTCATCGTGAGCGGGCTGCCGTTATAGTCCATCTGGTACGACCAGATGACTTTCTTGCCGTCAAGCTTGCCGGTGAACTTGACTTCGCCTTGAGGTCCGGGGCAGGTGCCGGAGAGATCGTTGCCGGACTGCGCAAAGGTGCAGGTCGCATCACTTTCGTTGCCTGCAATCGAGCTGTGAATCTTCCACTTACCGGTTACGGAACTGTCCTGTGCTTGGGCAAATGCAAAGGCAGATGCCATGAGGAGGGTGACTGCAAGCTTCTTCATGTTCGGAGGTCCTTTCAAGATGGATCAGACGAGTGATTTCGCTCGTCGAAATTGGCACACGGTGCCACCGGGAACAATATACGTGGCATCGTGTGCCAGCGTCAAACTCTTTTTTGTAAAGAAATGTGCATCACGGCAGCCCAATCGAGTGAGGGCTTTACGAGACGTGCGGCGGGAGATTCGATGCAGTGGCAACACTGACTCCGGGAGGATAAGCGGAAGGCGGACATCGGGTGCTCCCGGGGACCGAGATTCCGCACCCCCGGAGCCCAAAAGTTCCGCCCAAAGTCCGCTTCAGGCGGGCAGCACAGCTTTCATCATCCTAGCCATAAGGCCCGCGGTGAGCGTGGGGCTGAGGCGATATAACTTGTCGATCAGGGCCGAGTCCCTGCCGACAAACAGGCGCTTCGCATTGCGTTCGATCCCATTCACAATGATCTCTGCAGCTTTGGCGGGCGGCAGCGCCATCTTAGCACCGCCTGCACTTGTGTTGACGTTCATCTTCACGGCCACGCCCGAATTGGCGGTGATGTTAGTTGCAATCGCTCCCGGAAAAACGACCGTGACCCGAACGCTGGTATCCGCGAGCTCTGAGGCCAATCCCTCTGACATGAGCTTTACGGCCGCTTTTGTGGCGCCATACATGGTTTGTCCGGGAAATGGAGCGAAGCCGCCCATGCTGGACAGATTGACTATGTGCCCTACAGACCTGGCAAGAAGTTGAGGAAGAAATGCCTTGGTCATGTACAAAGTGCCGAGCAGGTTCACGTTGATAACGCGCTCAATGGTTGGCAGGTCAAGATCAACCAGTTTGGTGAAGGGCTGGATGATGCCGGCATTATTGATAAGGCCATCGACCGCTCCGAAGTGAGCTACGACCTGGTCTGGCAGCGACTGAACTGCGGCTCGATCAGAGATGTCGGCGACGAAGCTTGAAAAGCGAGTCTCGTTGGTGTTTGCCAGGCTTGTGGTTTCCTGGAGCATGGTAGGGTTCAGATCGATCCCGGCGACTTTTGCGCCCCTGGCAAGAAGGCACAGAACGAGTTCGCGTCCGATTCCGTTTCCGGCGCCGGTTACTACGATGACCTTGTCGCGTACCTTCATGTTTTCTCCTGCGCTTCCAGCGGCTCGGAACCAGTGGCTGGCTGCTTTTTCTAAAGGTTCAGCCAGCGCCAGATCGTCAAGAATGGCACCTGATGCTGCAAACAGAAGGTTAGTGACATCAAGAGCCATTGTCAACCTTGAATGCCATATGAAATGTAAATCTTTGCAAATGCGTTTGGAAAGGCGCGAATGTTGTTGTCTGCCGAAGGCTTCTGCCGGCCGGGAGCGTGCGGGCAACCCGGTTTTGATTTGGGGACGGCGAGCCGGAATTCTCTTAACAATTCTCAACTTGACAATGGCATCTGGTGTCAACTAAGTTGGCATGCAGTGCCAAAACTCAGAGTGTGGGCCAGCTACGGCCAATTCCAGACTGCTCCGCTAGAACGCGCCAGTCCAACGGATTCGAAAGGGGCACAGAAATGTTCAGAAGGCTGATGATTCCGCTTGTACTCACCGTGTTGCCTGCCGGTGCGATGGCGCAGAAGAGCTGTGAGAGCCTCAAAGATCTCAGCATCCCCAATGTGACGATCACTTCGGCCGTTTCTGTTCCGGAGGGGGTTGCGGCTGCTCGTGCCGGCGTCCCGGCTCCGCAAGTGAGTTTGCCGGAACACTGCGTGATTCAGGCCGTTGCCAGGCCGACGAGCGACTCGGAGATTCATTTCGAAGTCTGGCTTCCCACAACGACATGGAATGGCAAGTATCAGCAATGGGGAAATGGCGGGTGGGCCGGAAGCATACCGACAATGTATCTTCCGGACTCGCTGAAGCGCGGATATGCGGTCGCGGCCACCGACGATGGCCACAAAGGCGGATCGACGGATTCTGCCTGGGCAACAGGCCATCCAGAGAAACTCATCGATTTTGCTTATCGGGCCGTTCACGAGACGAATATGGATGCGCACGCCATCGTGCAGGCCTTTTATGGCAAGGATGCTCAGAAGAGCTACTTCGTGGGTTGTTCGGATGGTGGGCGCGAGGCCCTGATGGAGGCGCAGCGTTTTCCCGAGGACTTTGACGGCATTGTGGCGGGAGCGCCTGCAAACAACTGGTCGGGACTTTCGGCGGCGATGGTATGGGACGAGCAAGCTCTTCTGGGCACGCCGGGCAGTGCGATTCCGCCAGCAAAACTTGCCGCGATCCAGAAGGCCGCACTCGATGCCTGCGACGCTCTGGACGGCGTGAAAGACGGTCTGGTTGAAGAGCCGCGCGTGTGCCACTTCAATCCAGACGTGCTGGCCTGCAAGCAGGGGACGGATGCTACCGACTGCCTGACACCGCCTCAGTTGACCGCGCTGAAGAAGATTTATGCAGGCCCGAAGGATCCGAGAGACGGCAAGCAGATTTATCCGGGCCTGGCGCAGGGCACGGAAAACGGAATGGGCGGGTGGAGCGTTTGGGTCGCGGCGCCCAAGCCCGAGAATGCTCTGCAAATCCGGTTTGCAAATTCGTACTACGGCCCGGTTGTGAATGAACAATCGAAATGGGATTTTCGAAAGATGACCTTTACCACTGAACTGGAGTATGCGTTTCGTAAAGATGGATGGCTGCTTGACGCGACCAGTCCCGATCTGCGGTCTTTCCGCGATCATCACGGCAAGCTCATTCAGTATCACGGTTGGGGAGACCCGGCACTCTCACCCTATGGCTCCATCGCCTATTACGAAAGCGTAGAGAATTTCCTCACCAATTATCCCGACCCTCGGGTTGACACTTCGAAGCCGGTCAGCGATTTCTATCGCCTCTTTATGGTGCCGGGATTAGGGCATTGCGCACTAGGCGCCGGACCGAATCGCTTCGGCAACCCGATGCAGGTCACGGACCCGAACGATCCTGAGCGCGATGTACTGGCCGCGCTGGACAGATGGGTGGAAACAGGCGTCGCGCCCGATCACATTATCGGGCAGGGAAGTGTTCCGGGCGATTCAAGCAAGAAGTTAACCCGCCCGCTCTGTCCGTATCCGCAGGTAGCTCGTTACAAGGGCGCAGGCGATCCCTACGATTCGGCAAGTTTTGAATGCGCAGTGCCGGCGGCAGACAAATAGAGGGTCTGCACGCGGAGTTTTTGCAGCTCGTCTCACATCAATCATCAATGCACTCAGCAAGTCAATTCATCCGAGGAGTGAACATGCGAGTTCGGTTATCAGCGTCCTATGCGCGTATTTTTGGAAGGCATTTCGTATTGTCATTGATCGCGGCCGCAGTTGTCGGGTTTTGGGTTTCAGATTTGGTCTGCGCGCAGGGGGCGCGCACTCCCAAGCCTCCAGTTCCTGAACCTGTTGAGGTGACGGAATTGCCGCTGCCTCCAGTAGCACCATCAGACGCTGCTGGCGCATGCACTCCGGCAATCAATCCACACCGGACTGGCTGCATCGATACGGCCCCGCTGAGCTTCCAATCGGGCAGCTTCCTTCCCGACGGTCACAGTGCCCTTGCCCGGGTTCACTTCGTCGGTGCCCCGGCAGCTCCCGATCCGGCAAGCAAGTATGATGACGGACAGATCATCATTGTGAAAGCCGACGGGACGAAGTTTTCAAACGGCGACACGTGGAAGTGCGTGACCTGCGGTGTGCCTGAACAAAATGCCGTTGGTATTGGCAAAGACCAGGGCTATCCCCAGACTTTTCGGGACGGAAAACGCATCCTCGAAGGCTCGAACATTGTTGATTGTTCGCCCTATCAACTCACGGACGATCAGTGCACGGCCGACCGGGTTCATATTTACCCCATTCGCTGGAATGTCACTCCCGATGGTTCTGGTCCCGGCGGAAACATCCGCGAACTGCGTCTCCACCCGGACAATGTCCATCTTGGTTTCAACGGGATGTCGATTGGAAAGGACGGTTTCGGCCAGTTTGGCTATTTTGCCCGGCTCGAGTTCAATCCAGTGCCCAAGACCGGAGAACCCCGCGCGCCTCGCTACGATTTGACCCATGTCACGAGAATGATCCGGCCAGACGTGTCCGCGATGCCGCTCGAGCGTGACCCTGAGCATCTTGATCAATTGCGATTCAACTTTGACGCCATCAGCGTCGGCGAGTTCCGCGGATTCAGCAAAGACGGGCGCGAGGCGTTTTACATCGGCTATCCGTGGGAATCATGCAACATTGACGTGTTTGCCGTGGACATGACCACAGGAAAGATTCGGCGTCTCACCAGCAACCCTGAATATATTGATCCGCTCGATTCGTCTCCCGATGACAAATGGATCATTGCTATTGACACGCGCGGCTCCGGCCGCCAGATGTTCATGGCGGCCATGCGCGGCGTTCCGCCGATCATCGATCTTCTCACCACTGCGTATGTCTCATCCGTTCGCAACAACGGGCCGCGCCGGTTCTTTGAGGCGTATCTGATCGATCGATACGGTGATCGTGGCGATTATCAAGGCCAACTTCTTACCGAGGGTGACGGAGCGCCCGGCAGCATCAGCGATCCAAACTGGAATGCGATGGCTGATCCGCGCTGGTCACCCGATGGAACGCGCGTGGTGTTCTGGCAGGCGCAAGTCGTGAGTCCAGCGTGCGGTGGCTCGAACCCGCTTCCTTGCCCGGCGCCATCGGAGCCCGGCGGCCGGCATTTCCGGATGCTGGTCGCGCGGTTCACGAGCCGCAAGCCACTCTCCATCAAACCACTCGCGCCCGTTTCGGATGACGTCGCGTGGGGAACGCCTTACGTCCCCGGAACGCCGCTGCCGAGATTCACGCCGATTCCTGAAGGGATCTACACCCTGCGCGGAAGAGTTGCAGGCTCGGCGACTGTGATCTTCAAGGATGGGGAGGATCACCGCGGCCTCAAGACAGTTTCTGTTTCTTACAAGGACTACTCCGACGAACGGGGCAACATCATCAACGGGACTGAGGAGGTCACGCGGCTCCCCTCCCGCAGCCCCACTGTCTTCGCGCTCGATTGGCATTCGAATCTCGTCCAGTCGGGGAAGACACATGGGACGAAAATCACAAGTCCTGGCGGGTTCAAGACGTCGATCGATGTATTCACAAATATCTTTGAGGCTACCGGAACGCTGACCACGACAATTAATGGCAAGGTGTACAGGCAGCCGGGCAATGGGGATTGAACACGCTGCTGCAACATCTCAGATGACTGAGGTAACAATATGCTGCACTGCGACAAATCGTACGGCGTTCGGCGCGGCTTGATCCTGCTATGCCTGTGCGCCCTCGCGATCCCTTCCGTGCGTCTACTTCCTTGTCAAGATGAAGCGGCCATCAAGAAGGAATTCAAACTTCCGGCCAAAACATATCGCCCGATGGTGCGATGGTGGTGGCCGGGAGATGACGTGACCGACGAAGAGATCATCCGCGAGATAGGCGTTCTGGACGGAGCTGGCTTCGGCGGAGCAGAAGTCCAGACTCTCGTTACTTTCTTTCAGGCAGGCGTATCAAAAGAGGAGCAAACAAGAATCAACAGCTTTGCGCAGCCAAGTTACTTTCAGCATGTGCGCACTGCGGCAGAGGCAGCCCGGTCGCATGGAATGTGGATCGACAACACGTTCGGCACGGGATGGCCCTTTGGGGGAGGGATGGCCATAACGCCTGAACTCGCGTCCATTGAGCTGTGCTTTGCAGATACATTTGTCAGCGGGCCGTCTGCGTTTTTCGGAAAACTCGCCATCCCCCAATGGAAGCCGGATTTTCTTACTTCCGCGATGACTCAACTGGGCGGCAAGCCGTATTGGCCCGCGGGCTGGGAGGAGCGCTTTGCCGCCCGCAGCAAAATCATAGCGGTGGTTGCTATGCGCAGCGTTGCCTCCACTGTCGGTGACGCAGATCGGAACAAGCCGGGCAAACCCGAACTGCTGGAACAGAGTTCCGCGGTTGTCCTCACCGATAAGATGCAGCCCGACGGCACTCTCAACTGGCAAGTTCCCGAAGGTAACTGGCACATCTTCGTCTTTCGGCAGATTCCCACGCGACAGCTGGTCGTGGGGGCATCGGGAACCGGTCCGCAGCTGGTTCTGGATCACTTTGATGAAGCAGCATTCGCTGCGCATGCCAAGCGCGTAGGCGATCCATTAGTCGCTGTTGCGGCGCCTTACATTGGCAATTCGCTTCGAGCCATCTTCTGTGACAGCCTCGAACTCGAACAATTTCTCGCATGGTCCGACGATTTCCTTGACCAGTTCAAAAAGCGTCGCGGATATGACCTTGTCCCATACCTGCCGATTCTCAGCCAGCGCGGCTACAACCAGTCCAATGACTCGTTTACCGGCGGCCTGCCTCTCTACGATTTCGCTGGTGGAGATGCAATTCGAGCAGACTATTGGAAAACGGTTTCGGAACTCATCTTTGAACGCTTTTATCATCCGCTCGATGAATGGGCCAAAGAGCACAAGCTGCTCTCTCGCGTTCAGGCCCACGGCGCGCCAGGAGACATTCTCAAGATCTATGGAGACGCCAGTATTCCGGAAACTGAAGAACTTGGCGGCAATAATACCGTGAATTTCATGAAGCTCGCCGCGTCGGCCGGATACGACTACGGAAGGCCAATCGTTTCTAGTGAAAGCTTCGTGTTCCATGGTAATCCGAACACCTCAACACCCGAATCACTCAAAGCGAACACCGACAAGATGCTGATCTCTGGTGTAAATGAAATCATCTATCATGGCTTCCCTTATAAGTTTGGCGTGGGAATCAAAGGCATCGGATGGTTTCCTTTCCGGATGGTTAGCACGCCCGTCACCGAAACTAACACTATCTGGCCGTTCATCCCCACGGTCAACGCATACATCACCCGGTTGCAATTCATCGCTCAGCAAGGAAGGAGCGATCTTCAAGTGGCGATCTTTCGCAGCGGTCTCAACACGGACGATACAGGTCCGGCCCCGGCCAGTGGTCCTGTTGCGGACCCCTTCCCGGCAATCGAAGAGAGTCTCACATCCGCTGGCTACAGTTTTGGCTTTGTGAATGAGGTCACACTCCTCAGAAGTGTGGCAAAGAATTCGCTGTTCACGACTAAAGATGGAGGCAGATACTCAGCCCTGCTCATTCCCCGTGAAGCCTGCGTCACCCCGGAACTGGCGAAGGCCTTGAAAGTATTTGGTGCTGCCAAAGTTCCCTTGCTGTTTGTCGGAGGTACGCCGCGCGAGAATGTCTCCTTCAAGTCGATGCAGCAGGATTTGGGGCGCGTTGACTCTTATCTCCAGAGCGCGATGCATGCATCCAGCGCAATTCAGGCGGCAGGGCCGGACAAAGCCGCCGTTGCCTTGGCGAAGGTCATCCGTCCCCAGTTGAGCTTCCGGTCCGGCGTCACGCTCCCGTTCGTGAAGAAAATCATCGGCTCGACCAGGTTTTATCTGCTCACAAACCCGCATAACAAACAGGCCAGTGCAACTGTAGACTTTACGGAACATGCGGCTCCCGAACTCTGGGATCCATTCACTGGAGGCGTCCAAAAGGCCGCCTTTGCGCGAAGCGGTGGCCACGTTGAGGTTGTGGTCTCACTTGCCGCCTATGGGTCTGAGTTGCTTGCATTCAACAACGCAAATTGGAATGCACCTCCTATTCCGTCCGTGGTGTGGTCTGAATTGAAGAGTCAGAAAGTCGGCGGCTCTGGCTGGAGCATTGACGCTGCCGGCAACTCGGAGAAGGGTGCGGGTATTCAACTCCATGTAGACATGGCGAAGTTGACCGACTGGCTCGACGAGCCTACCTTGCGTACCTTCTCGGGAAGTGCGACTTATAGGACTGCTATATCGATCTCAGCCAGGGATCTCACGGCCGCAAAGCGAATCGTTCTCGACTTGGGAACGGTCAAGGATGCGGCAAAAGTAAGTGTCAACGAGGTGTCTGCCGGAATACTTATCGTCGAGCCCTTTGCTGTCGACATCAAACCACTTCTCCATCCGGGAGAGAATGAGATTGAGATAACAGTTGCCAACTCGCTCACTAATTACGTGAGCTCGCTGAAAGGATCCGCAGTTTCGATGTATCAATCGGGACATTACCCACCCGTATCGTCGGGACTGATTGGACCTGTTGGGCTCCGCTATCAGATAAGCACCGCAAACGCGCAATGATTGGAACTTCAGCATGAGTAAATACACTTGGAAACGGGCATACGGAGGAATTGTGACATTGAACGAAAAGATCAAGTCGACTAGCCGACGCAGCTTCCTGGCTGGAGCGGCGGGGACCGCGGTGGTCGCCGCAGTCGGCCGCAGCGGTGCTGCGTTTGCCGCCCCTGCATCGAAACTCAAGACCTTTCCGAAGAACTTTCGTTGGGGAGTGGCTACAGCGGGTCACCAGATCGAAGGCAACGACACTAACTCCGACCTCTGGCTCTGCGAGAACATCAAACCGACCGTGTACGTTGAGCGGGCGGGCGACGCGTGCGACAGCTATCACCGCTACGAAGAGGACATTGCACTGCTCGCGAGCCTTGGCTTCAACACCTATCGCTTCTCGATCGAGTGGTCGCGCATTGAGCCGGACCGGGGTTTCATTTCGAATGCCGAACTCGACTACTACAAGCGCGTGATTGAGGCGTGCCACCGCCATGGTGTGGCTCCGGCCGTGACATTCCTTCACGGGACAACACCTCGCTGGTTCGCCCAGGCCGGCGGCTGGCTTAATCCGGAATCCCCGGCGTTGTTCGCCAATTATTGTTCCAAGGCCGCCAAAGCGCTCGCGAGCGAAATGGAGTTCGCGTTTACGATCAACGAACCGCAGGTACGAAGAAGTTTCACAAGCATTCCGGGAGCTGCGGCCGCATTCGCAAAGCGCGACGCTGCAGCGCTCGCGATGCTTGCCGCTGCTGCTAAGGCGACTGACTGCGAACGTTTTGTGACGACCGACCATCCGGACATCGACGGTATGACGCCGCAACTGATCGCCGGTCACCAGCAGGGTTATGCCGCGATCAAGGCAGAGCGGTCCAACCTTCCAGTCGGCGTTACGTTGAATATCGCGGATTTCGAGCCGGCGGCCGAAGACAGCCCTTACGAAGATGTCCGAAAAAGGGCTTATGGAGACTGGCTTGAAGTGTGCAGGAATACCGGCGATTTCACAGGCACGCAGGTCTACCGGCAGTTTCCAATTCCCGGCAAGGGCAAGCCGCTTCCGCCAAAAGAACCGCTCCCCTTTACGCAAGGCGAGGGCATGATGGCTCCATACGTAAGGCCGGAAGCGCTGCGCAATGGAGTCGAGTATGTGTATGCGCTAACCAGGAAACCAATTCTGGTTTCGGAGAACGGCATCGATACGGTGAACGATCAACGCCGCATCTGGTATATCGATGCGGCACTTGCCGGGTTGCATGAGGCTTTTGCAAAGGGCATCCCTATCCTCGGCTATTTCCACTGGTCTCTTCTGGACAACTTCGAATGGACTCAGGGGTACAAACCGAAATATGGTCTTGTCGCAGTCGATCGAACCACTTTCAAGCGCACGCCGAAGCCGAGTGCAGCCCACCTTGGAGCGATTGCGCGGCGCAACGCAATTTGAGGGCGTTCGCGAAGTCAAGGTGAACGTTTTGCCGCGAATTGTACGTAGAAAGGAAGCTGAGGTTCAAATGAGAATGCTTAAGGGGCCTGAGACGGGATTCATTCATGGAACCGCATTGACGATCGCCCTGCTTGCCGCGCTGGTTTGTTGCAATGATCCCTCTGCGCATTCTCAGCGGAAAGCAACGGCTCAGCAAGCAGGCGCCGCAGCGGCATCGGATCCCATGTTCAAGGAACCGTATGTGGATGTCGATGAGTGGCGCGACAAACCTGTGCGTCACCGCTATGTTCATGGCGGGTTCGAGGGGACCAATGCCAGGTTCTCTTTTTACTTTCCTCCCAAGGAGCTCTACCAGGGCCGGTTCTTCCAGTACGTTACACCGGTTCCGGCGAGCGAAAATCTCGATGACCAAAGCTTTGGCGCGGACGAGCATATGCGTTTTTCGCTGGCCAGCGGAGCTTATTTTGTTCTAACGAACGAAGGCGGCTTATCGGCGATCGCAGGCGATCAGACCATTGTCGGCTACAGAGTCAATGCGTCTGCGGCGGAGTATTCGCGAGTGATTGCCGCGCAGATGTATAGCCCGCATCGGCCGTACGGTTATGCGTTCGGAGGAAGCGGCGGAGCATTCAAGACAATCAGCGGCTTTGAGCATACGGATACCTGGGATGGTGCGGTGCCGTTCGTGATCGGGTCGCCAATGGCAATTCCCAACGTCTTCACGGTGCGCCTGCTGGCTATGCGGTTGCTCAAAGACAAGTTCGCATCCATCGTCGATGCGACTGATCCGGGCGGCAGTGGCGATATGTACCAAGGCCTGAACGAAGAACAACGTGATACGCTTCGCGAAGTCACAAGGATGGGTTTTCCTCCCGGCGGATGGTTCAACTACAAAACGATCGGAGAGGGAGCGTTCCCCGTCCTCTTTCCTCTCATTCGAATGTTAGATCGCGGCTACTTTCAGGATTTCTGGAAAGTGCCCGGCTATGAAGGTGCAAACCCTTCTCCGTCTCTTGCTCGGGCAAGGATTCAGTACGCCACCACGGTAGTGAAGGTTGTGGATGCAGCCGATCCGGCGATGACAGCATCATTTGGCGGTGTGGATGCAGCGAAGCAGCTACAGACTGAGTCGCCAATAGGATTTCAGATGGCAAACTTGCCCACAGGAAGTTTGGAGGGGGCATTCGTCGTTGTGCAGAGCGGAGACTCGACGGGAAAGGAGCTTCCGGTCGGCAGAGTTCTGGGAAACACAGTCTTCATCGCGGTGAATCCGTTGGGAGCAGACAACTCCAAGGATGTGAAAGCGGTCAAGGCGGGGGACCAGGTGGTGCTCGACAACTCGGATTTCCTTGCAGCCCAGTACTACCACCGTCACCAGGTTCCTGGGCCCGATTTCTACGTGTGGAATCAATTCCGGGGTCCAGACGGAAAGCCGCTTGAACCTCAACGGCGAATGTTGATCGGCCCGATGGTTACGGGAGCGGGCTCAGTCCAGTCGGGACGATTCAAAGGAAAGATGATTGTAGTTGAAAGCCTGATGGACCAGGACGCGCTGCCGTGGCAGGCGGACTGGTACCGATCGAAGGTGAAAGAAGCTTTAGGCGAACACCTCGATGACAACTTCCGTTTATGGTTCACGGAACACGCGCTTCATAGCGACGAGGCTCGTCAGGTCGACACCACACACACGGTCAGCTACACAGGAGACTTGCATCAGGCGCTCCGCGACGTAAGTGCATGGGTCGAGAAAGGTGTTCCGCCTCCTGCCAGCACCAACTACAAGGTTGTTGATGGGCAAGTGGTGGTGCCGGCAACGGCCGCAGAGCGCAAGGGCATTCAGCCAGTTGTGACTGTAAAGGCGAATGGAGGCGTGCGCGCAGAGACCGCTGCCGGCAAGCCGGTCAAATTCGCCGCCGTAATTGAAGTTCCGCCAAATGCGGGCAACGTGGTGGCTGCGGAGTGGGATTTCGAAGGTGAAGGAACCTTCCCGGTTGCTCAGCAAATCAAGGGATCGAATTCCACTGGCTCAGGAACCCGGGTGTCGCTGACGATCAATCACGTGTTCACAAAACCTGGGACATACTTTCCCGTGCTTCGCGCAACGTCTCAGCGAGAGGGCGATGCGAACACACCATTCGCCCGTATCGACAATCTTGGTAGGGTCCGAGTAGTGGTCAAATAGCAGCCTGGAGCGATGACGCGCTTCTGAAGCAGGTTTGCAGCCAAGTGCTTCCCGCTATGACGCGGAAACATGCATTGGCGGCCTGGATTGTGGATGATACGGGATTCCCCAGGAATAGTACTCATTCGATTGGAGTCGCCCGTCAGTACTGCGGACTGTTGGGCAAGCAGGACAACTGCCGAGTGGCGGTGAGTGTATCGCTGGCCACCGAAGAAGCCAATATCCCTGCAGCACTTTCATGACTCGAGTACCCTTTGTCGTGCAAATGGAGGGGGAGAGAGCATTGGGACACCAGTAGCAGCAGACCAGAGCAGGCGGCAGCGTCCGCGGGTCCCGCCGAAGGTCATCAAAATCGACCCAGGGACGCGCTGACTTCGACCTCCAGCGTGCAATAGCGTGCAATGGTCGACGGCATGCATGGCATTCGTGGCATCTGTGGTAACCTGTTTTCTGTAAGTTACTCGCGGCAAAGGGGGTCTCAACGTTCGATCCCCACTAGTCTCCCAATGTCACTCGTGCTAACTACTCAACCCCCTTGTTTGCCGAGTCTCTGTGACCCCGGAAACCTCTGAAAATGCAATGATTGACGACTCAACCCGTAGCATGCAGGGTTGGCTCACCTCTTTTGAACCGCGGCGCGGTCTGTCGAACGGCCATCTCCAGACAATTGTGGGGAACTTTCTGCCTCGTCCCCCATTTCTTCATCCCGCTGTCGCGGAGGAGATCGAGGTAGATCCTGCCGATGGCAGCCGCGTACTTTGCCATTCTCACTGGCAGCCAGAACCCGAACGGGCCAACCGTCTTACCGTGGTCCTTGTGCATGGCCTGGAAGGTTCGTCTGACTCTCGATACATTCAGGGCGTCTCCGCGCGCGCATGGGCAGCCGGTTACAACGTGGTGCGGATGAACATGCGCAACTGCGGCGATACTGACGCGCTAACGCCCACACTCTATCACTCCGGACTCTCAGGCGACGTGGGCGCGGTGGTAAGCCACTTTGCGGGCAAGTTTGGCCTTGAACGAGTGGCGCTGGTGGGTTACTCCATGGGCGGCAACCTGGTGCTGAAACTCGCGGGTGAATGGGGTAACCGGCCGCCGCTCGTCGCTGTGGCCGCGGTGTGCCCGGCCGTCGATCTTGCGCCGGGCTCAGACGCGCTACACGAGCCGGCCAATCGCATTTACGAGTTTCGGTTTCTGTGCGGACTGATGCGCCGCTTTCGCCGCAAGGTAGCGTTGTTTCCTGGCCGCTATCAGACCGCTGGCATCGGGCCGGTGCGCTCTCTGCGCGACTTCGACGACAAGATCGTGGCTCGCTATTGCGGCTTCCGCGACGCCGACGACTACTACTACCGCGCCGCCGGCGCACGCGTGGTGGACCGCATAGCTGTGCCCACGCTCATTCTTTATGCAAAGGACGACCCGTTCGTTCGCATATTGCCTGAGACCCGCGCCAAGCTGAACGCCAACCCGCACATCGACTTTGTAGAGACCCGCCACGGCGGACACTGCGCCTTCCTCTCGCGCGACCCCGGCGACGAAATTCACTGGGCTGAGGCGACGGTGATCCGCTACCTTCAGTCGGTGACTGGCGGGGCGAATGGAAGCTGACTGGGAGGTCGAGATCGGTGGTGGGGCGCCGGTCATCGAGGCTGATTGGCCGGGATTCATTGACTTGCGGAGTCGTCCCGAGCGAATAGGTGAAATTTCCGAAGCCGCGGCCTCTCCTCCGCTCGGCGCTCTTCTGCTGGCGCTGAATGCCGCCGTGTCGCCGCTCTGGACCTCCAAGTGCGATCTGTGGGAGCCGGAGCCGGACGCGCTGGCCTGCTATATCGACTTGCTTCCGTGGGAAGAAAAGGTCTTCGCCAAGTGGCAGCAAGCAGAGACTTTCTGCCGTGAATATGTCGCCAAGCTGGCTCCAATTGCTCTGACTGAATGCAGCCCCGCATGCAACTCTGAGAGCAGCGCGGATTGCAGTGTTGTCCTCGTCATCCGCCAGGCTATTGCTGGCTCGAGTGAGGGATTTGGGATTACCGCGTACCTGAGCGCCAAGGGCAGGGATCAAGCCGATGCCGCCACCGTTCTGGCCTTAGTCATGACTGCCTTTTCAGGTGCGCTTCCCGCCCCTACACCTCCCGCGACGCCCGGTTCAAAGCTACAATGAGAAAGCGTGGGCGAGTAGCTCAACTGGATAGAGCACCGGCCTTCTAAGCCGGGGGTTGTGGGTTCGATTCCCGCCTCGCCTACCACTTTAGAATCAACGGCTTATAAGCGGAACTGAATGTCTGCATCGCAAGCGGTCGCAGATGAAATCAGAAGCACTATGGGGGAAATCCGTAGGACTCCCAAATGAATTCGACTTACTGTTTCGGTCGATTCGCGAGATTCAGACAAGCGAGAGCCCCGAAGTAGTGAAGCCAATCAGAAGGGAAGGAGGAAAAAGCAGAGACTGATTCAGAGCGTCGGCGCGAAAACTCTTACCCATAACCACATATTAAAAGAGGATGCAGAAAGAAGACGACCCCGCCGGCGTCGACTCAATCTATCCCCGACAGACTCCTAGAACCAAGCCCATCCTGTATCGGCATGCCGGATCTTCTGGCTTGTCAGGAAACCACTGGATGAAGAACAGGTCTGGCGGCGGGGTTATTTCCATGCCGCAGCTATTTGGTAGGGTTTGCGCTGGACAAGGATCGTGGATGCCTAATCAGGGATCCCAGGATCAGCGTGAGGCTGAGCAACATTCCGCCGAAGCCGATATAAACCAGCATCTCCGGATTCATTGCGAACCACCCCGAAACTCCGGGAGAGTCCACATGCTTCATCCAGGTACGCAGCTCTGCCGCATCCCATTGCTCGTCAATGAACGTCGCTCGCCATTGAAAATTGCGGTCTAACAAAAACATCTGGTTGGTGTGGATCATGACCGATCCCTCGGTCATGATCGAATAGTGGAAGAAATCACAAAAGCGCCGTATGTCTGCGGCTCCGGAGTGTACGAGTATCCATGAAGGCGGAAGATTCTTTTGCGTGCGAAACTGACGCAGAGCCTCGGCGTCATCGCCTGGATCGAAGGAAAAGATCAACACTCGATAGGGCGCGCCGCCGCCCAATTGTGCGGTTTGCTGGACCAGCATTCGCGTCAGGATGGGACAACTCATCGTGCAGCGCGTGTAAACCGGCAGAACAATGACAGGGCCCGACCCGGCAGACCGCAATTCATCCCACAAGGAGTGCTGCACATTGGCTTCGTCCCAGACGGTGATATCCGGGATCCTTCCTGCATTCATGCCTGCCGGCACTGCCGCGACAGCCCTGGTGCCTGTGGCCAGAGCCAGGGCCAATGCCGGCAGAAGAAAATGACGCTTGAGTTGCATACTCCTCAATGTGCATTGTTCACTGCGGACGGACTATCGGGCCTGAAGCCGGGCGCAGTGGGAATACCGTTCTTCACGATATCGTGAATGGGTACGTAATAGGCGGCTGCACAAAGCAGGACAGCCGCCACCACCCAGGGCGCGAAGTTTCGCACCGCCGGAATGTTTTCGTCATGATAGGGTTCGCTGGTCGGCAATAAAAATGGCACGCTTGAAAGTGCTGCGACTGGTGCGGCTGCCAAGCTGCGCACAAGGACAATGAAGTAAAGCAGCACCGCGAGTCCCATGATGCAACCGCCCACCATGCCCATGTGCGCTGGAACCCACCAGTCGGGCCGGTATGCCGGTGAAGTCGGATTCATATAGGTCAGGCCAAGGTTGGTGCGCCGAGGCTCGCCGCGCAGGCCGCCCATAAACAGACCTGACGAAAAAATGAATGTGCCCCCCATCCATAGATATGGCACGATCATGGCCATGGTTCCTGAAACCACCGGCTTCTTCAGAAGTCCTGTGATGATCAGCAGGCTTCCGCCCAGGATGCCAAGGAAGATGGGCCCGCCTACAGTGAGATGAAAATGAGCGGGAATCCACGCCGTGTTGTGTACCACGTTATTCATGCTGTAGGAGGCGTTGATAATCCCCGTGATGCCGCCAAATAGAAAAATCAGCAGCCCGCAGAAAAGATAGGGAAACAGCCAGACTTCAGAATTGAAATAGGGCAACTTGTTCCACCAGCCAAAGAGTCCTTTACCGCCACGCTGGTGCGCCGCGTACTCCAGCGATGCGGCAAGGGTGAAGGCCGTGAGCAAGCTCGGAATGACGACCAGAAGCGTGAGAACGCCCTGGACGCCTTTCGATGTCGTGGAAATCCCCGGATCGGCGAACTGGTGATGCAGGCCCAGCGGACACGAAAGCAGGATGAGCGCCATGAAGGTGAAGCGCCCCGCAAAATCGCTGAACAGCATTCCGCCGGCAAGCTTGGGCAACATCGTGTAGTAGAGCACGTAAGTTGGCAGCAGCCAGAAATAGACCAGCGGGTGTCCAAAGAACCAGAACAGCGTTCGGCTCAGCATCACGTTCACGCCGGAGGACCATCCCAGCGACCAGGGAAGAAGCTGCACCAGCACTTCAAACGCGACCGGCAGCGTCGCCATCTGCCACACGATGAAGGTTGCGAAGATTCCCACCACTCCCATCGGAGTTTTCTGGTCGAGATTTTCTCTGCGCCAGCGCAGATACACCGGAATCCACGTCAATAGCGGTATCCAGGAACCGACGATGAAAAGGACCAGCCCGAGATAAAACAACGGGTGTGCCATAAGCGGCGGATAAAACGTGTAGAGCACGGAGGCTTTGCCCAGGAAGATCATGGTTGCTGCCATAACGGCTCCAGACAACATCAACACCAGCGAAAACGTTGCTCCGGCTATCGAAACCTGCATCTGCAATTGCTGGCTGACTACCGTATACCCGAATGCAACGGCAAAGAAGGTGGTCAGGACGATAGCGTTAATAACTCCGTGAGCGGTCAGGCCCTGGTAGTAATCGATCCCGGCCACAGAAGTGGCTCGAATCACGCCCGAGAGGTACATGGTTTGCAGCACGCCGTGATAGGCGCCAAAGATGAAAAGGGCAAGCGGAACCAGCAACTCTGCCAGTATGATTCTGCGCAAGTTCGTTTGGAGTTCCATTACTTTTGTAGTCCCTCCAGGTACGCTTCAATCTGTGCGATCTCGTCGTCGGTCAACGGTATTACCGGCATCACAGGTGGGAAGTCCTTGATCGCAATCGTCTCCGGATGATGGATCTTTTCGACGAACAACGCCGAGTCTAGGGTGCGTGTGCCGCCGCCGGTCAATTGCAGGGGCGCCCCCCATGCTCCTTTGAAAGTCGGGCCCACGCCGGCGCTGCCATCCACGCTATGGCAGGCGAGACAGCCTTTTGCATCCAGTAGTTTCATTCCCTCCGAAGCAGGAAGTCCCTCCACTGAAAGATCGGCAAACTGGTCGCCTACTTCTATCCGAGCATTCATGTTCTGGTGGTTCCTGCCGCAGAACTCGTGGCAAAGAATGGTGTAGATTCCCGGCTTGGTGAAACGTACCCGGCCATTGGCAACCGCTCCCGGTACCAACATCAGGTTCACGTTGGTTCCCGCGATCTCGAAGCCGTGGGTCACGTCCTTTGTCACTGCGTAAATATCAAGCGTCGAGCCTGTCGGCACGTGCAGAACGTTAGGCTCGAAGGCCCACATCCGAGCCACAAAATGAACTTCGTAATTCTTGCCATCGTGTTTGGTGAACGAGCCTTCAGTAAAGGGCTTTGACCCGAGAGGGATGCAGGAGGCAACACTGATGCCCATTCCCCAGGTGGCATATGCAATCAATGTCAGGCTCACTGCGACAGCACCGACGGCACCCAGTAGCGCGCGCTTCTCAAACACGTTGATCGACATTTTCGAGATCCTCCTTACAGACCCATGTGTCGGTGCAACAGCAAAGCATAAATTCCCAGCCAAATGAGCCCAAAGACAGCAATCATCACCGCGAAAAACGTGATGGCGCCTCGAGGAAAGAAATCCTCACCACGAGGTTTTGAGTCATCCTTGATCAACCGTTCACCCCCTGAATCGAATCGTAGTATATGATGCGGGTAATTCAATGCGCCATCAAAATCCCCGCTCACCGCTGGTTGAATTCTTCTCTTCGCGCGGACTTCTCGCCACGTTCCTGCAAAGTCCGGGCGAGGCTCCGGAATCCTGGTCACGCATGATAATGTGAATGACCAAAGGAAAAGGAGTGCAGATGATGCGGTTTGCCACTATGCTTTTGCTCGCCGGCTCGTTTGGCTGTGCCTACGCCGCGCCGATTACCGCGGATCTTTCCGGCGTCAAGCCGGGCCCGATAACGGTTGTATCGGCGGATCAAGCTCTGAATGTTGCCTGGAGCGATGCCGCGAACCACCATTGGCAGACCGTGTTTTCTCTCGATTCGACCAAGCCGCTGATCACATCGATCTCAGTTGATGGCCGCAACATCGTCGCGCTGGCGAAACCGTATTATCGTTGCACAACCGGGAAACGCCGCGGCGGCTGGGACGCCTTCTTCGACTTTCCGCCGGCTGCTCCCGATGGAACGCGGCAGTTCCTTCAGGAATTCCACCCGACTGCCGTAGTTGCGCAGACGGTGGGGAACCGAGTGGAAGTGAGTTTTGACGGGATGCGGCTGGGAATCTTCAAGGGTTCACTGCGGTACACGTTCTATCCCGGAACTTCCCTTATTCAGCAGGCCGCGGTGGTCAGCACTCAGGAACCCGATACTGCCTTTTACTATGACGCCGGACTGGAGATGACGGCCGATCAGGACCGCACCGCCGGCGGAAACATGGCCTCGCATATCTCCTATTACGACACAGAGGGCAAGCTGCAGGAGATCACACCTCCTTATGGATCAGAACGTCATTCACTTGCAGCGCACTATCGGGTAGTCGCAGCCAAAATGGGAGCCGGAAGCATCGCCGTCTTTCCGCCTCCTCACCAATATCTATTCGCACGCGATTACACAACGAATCAAGGCTACCTTTGGTACAGCTCGTGGCGCGGCCGAGTCGGACTGGGAGTTCACCAGTATCCCGACGACGACACCACCATCGATCCGTGGATGAACGCACCGCCCGATACCAAACAGGAGATGGGCCTGTTTCTGATGCCCGGCGCGGAGGACGCCAGCGTCACTTTGAAAAACGTTCTTGCATTTACGCACGACGATAAGTTTATTCACCTCGACGGCTTTGTGACGTTTGTGCCGCATTGGCACCTTGCATACACAGTGCAGGCCATGGAAAAGGGACTCGACTGGCAACCACCGTTCAAGTCTGTCATGAAGAGCATCGGCATTGACTCTGCGATGATCATGGATTTCCACGGCGATGGGCACGCAGGCGACCTGACAGATATGCGGCTCCACGAGCTGGACCAGTATTACAAGGCCTGCCGGGCGCAGTCAGGCAGCGATTTTCTGCTGATCCCATCTGAAGAGGCGGACATCTATCTGGGCGGCCACTGGGGGCTGGTTTTTCCCCATCCCGTGTATTGGCAGCAGGATCGCAAACCGGACAAGCCGTTTGAAAGTGCCGACGATAAATACGGCAAGGTCTATCGGATTAGTAACGCCGAAGACATGTGGAAGATGATCAAGGCGGAGGGCGGATTGGCTTATCAGACTCATCCGCGCACCAAGGGGTCCACTGGCTACCCGGACAAGATCTTCGACACTCCCTACTTCAAAGACAGCAGCTATATTGGTACAGGTTGGAAGGCGATGCCGTCGGACCTGTCGTCGCCAAGGCTTGGCGAGAGAGCATTCAAGACCATCGACGACGTGAATAATCTCGGGCTGCACAAACACATGATCGGAGAGGTCGATGTGTTTCAAATCGGTGCGGCCGATGAGCTCTACGGGCACATGAACATCAACTATCTTCGACTGCCAGAACTGCCCGACTTCGATCACTACGATAGCGTCCTGAAGTCGATTGTGAAAGGCGATGGCTTCATCACTACCGGGGAAATCCTTCTGCCCTCGACGACAATGTTTGCGGAAGGCGATCACAGTGTTCGCGTAAAAACGAGAATTTCCTCGACGTTTCCTTTGCGAGTCGCTGAACTTGTGTGGGGTGACGGCGCAAACACACACCGGCAACTTATCGACCTCAATTCAACGCCGGCATTCGACGATCATGAATACTCCTGGCTGGTGGAAACGCCGGGCTGGACATGGGCGCGGTTTGCGGTATGGGATATAGCTGGAGACGGCGCATTTACCAATCCAATTTGGCGAGATTCGAAGTGATTCACCCGTGAGAATTTCAGTAGAGAGATGTGCCAAGAGAGACCGTAAGTCGATCTTCAGGTAAGGCGCTGCGCTGCATGTACTGTCGCACTGGTTCAAGCCATAAAAACCATTAAAATCACTAACCTGCAGGTTATTGCGACCTCCCAGAAGAGACAATTACGGACAGATAACAGTGCCGCCAGGCTTCATGGCCCTCATCAACATGTTGCCGGTGCCCGTCCAGAGTTGATCCCAATAATAGGTAGGGCTCCAGTGCAATCAATGTACGCGCCGTTCGTTCCACCACAGATCACCGCTCGCAGCTGAATCAAGTCGCGCAGCCGGCGCGCGCAGACCCACGGCCCCCGGTGTACCTCAATGGAGGTTGTGGGCTCCCAATCCAGTGTCGCGTGCCGGTGTTCGGACCCAATCAATTTGCTTTCTGGCATCGATTCAATCTGCTACCTTGAAGCGAGGCAGAACCATATCCACAGCAAGAAGATTGCGCACGGGTAAGAGCGATGGAAATCATTGATCGGCTCGCGGAACACAAGACGCTTGGCACGGCACCCAGGGAGGAACTGGCGTGGCTGGCGGCGCACGGTACGTTACGAAAGCTGGACGCCGGCGAGGCTCTGTCACACAAAGGAGTCCCGGTTGACGGCCTCTACGTGCTTTTGTCGGGACATGTGACACTGTCCGTTGACCGAGGCGCCGGGCCGCAAAAGATGATCGAATGGCGGGCCGGCGAGGTCTCCGGAGTGTTACCGTATTCGCGGTTGGGAAGCCCGCCGGGAGACTCGATTGCCCAGGAACCTACCGAATTTTTATCCCTTCCGCGGGCCTGTCTTCGCGCACTGACCCATGAGTGCCATGAGGTGACGGCGATCTTGGTGCACATCATGGTCGATCGCGCCAGGCACTTCACTTCAGGCGATCTGCAGAACGAGAAGATGATCTCGCTGGGCAAGCTTTCAGCGGGCCTGGCACACGAGCTGAACAATCCGGCGTCGGCGATTGAGCGCAGCGCGTCGATGCTTGAGGACAGGCTGGAAGAGGCTGAAGCGGCGACGCACGCGCTGGGCGTGGCCCGGCTGAGCGATGCGCAGTTGGCGGCCGTGGACGAAGTTCGGTCTGCCTGCTTGGCTAAAGCGACGCACGGAGTGCGGTCGCCGGTGGAGCGCGCCGATCGCGAAGAGGCGATTGCCGACTGGCTAGCCGATCATGGGCTGGACACGGACGGCGCGGAAGCGCTTGCCGATACCGAAGTGACCTTCGAGGCGCTCAATCTGCTTGCCGGAACGGTGCAGGGGGCAGCGCTGGATGCGGTGTTGCGCTGGGCTGCGGCCGGGTGCGCGGTGCGCAGCCTGGCCGCGGAGATTCAGGATGCGGCGATGCGTATCTCTGGTCTGGTGACGGCGATCAAGGGATTCACGCACATGGACCAGGCGATGATAGCCGAGCCTGTGGACCTGGCCCCAAGCCTGGGCAACACCGTTGCGGTGCTCAAGTCGAAGGCGCGTGGGAAATCGATAGCCGTGGCCATCGAATTGGAAGACGGGCTGCCGCGGGTGCGCGGATTCGCCGGTGAACTAAATCAGATTTGGGGAAACCTGATCGACAATGCACTGGATGCCTTGCCAGAGGGCGGCCGCCTGGAGGTGATGGCCGACCGCGAGGGTCCGAGCGTTGTTGTGCACATCGTGGACAACGGACCTGGCATTCCGGCAGCGATCCGTGAGCGCATCTTCGAGCCGTTTTTCACGACCAAAGGGGTAGGGCAGGGCACCGGACTGGGCCTGGATATTGTTCGGCGCCTGGTTCACCACAACGACGGCAAAATCGAAGTCGAGTCGCAGCCAGGCCGGACGGAGTTTCGAGTGACACTGCCGATTGCCGAGCCCAACGGCGCAGGAGCATCGCGATGAACAAGCCAGTTCTGCTCATTGTTGATGACGATCCGCAAGTCCTCGCAGCGGTTCGACGTGATCTCCGCTCACGTTATCGCGAAAACTACTCCGTCGTGAGCTCGTCGTCGGGAGACGAGGCGCTCAATGCAATGCGTGAACTCAAGAGCCGCGGGGACGCGCTGGCAATCATCATCAGCGATCAGCGCATGCCGGGCATGATGGGCAGTGAGGTTCTGGCCGAGTCGCGCTCGATCTACCCGCTGGCGCGGAGGGTGCTGCTGACTGCCTACTCGGATATTGAGGCGGCGGTAAAGGCAATCAACGAAGCGCACCTCGATCATTATCTTTCCAAGCCATGGGATCCGCCCGAGGAACGGCTGTTCCCTGTGATCGACGATCTGCTGGACGCTTGGGGGGCCGAGTCTCTACCGGAGGCAAAGGGACTGCGGCTGGTGGGGCACCAGTGGTCTCCTCGTTCGCATGCGATCAAGGACTTTCTGGCCAGCAACCTGATTCCCTATCGCTGGCTTGAGGTTTCGCGAGATGCGGATGCACGCGTGCTGCTGGAGGCGGCGGAGGGTGGCTCCGACGATCTTCCGGCGCTGTTCTTTGATGACGGATCGCCGGTGCTGCGCAACCCCGATATCCGGCAAGTGGCCGAGCGGCTGGGCCGGCCGATGAAGGCTGCCTTCGACGTGTACGACCTGGTGATTGTTGGAGCGGGGCCGGCAGGCCTTGCGGCGGCTGTGTACGGCGCGTCAGAAGGATTGCGGACGCTGCTGCTTGACCGGCATGCGCCGGGCGGACAGGCGGGCACCAGCTCCCGGATCGAAAACTATCTGGGGTTTCCCGCGGGAGTAAGCGGGAGCGAGTTGACGCGGCGCGCGCTGTCGCAGGCGCAGCGGCTGGGCGCGGAGTTTCTGGTGCCACTCGAAGTGACCGGCGTGACGATCGATGGCGGATACAAGCGGCTCGCCCTGGGTGACGGACGCGAGATTGTGACGCGGGCGATGCTTGCCACCACTGGAATGTTCTACCGCGAGCACCCCGCTCCCGGCATTGCGGAACACACTGGCGCTGGCGTGTACTACGGCGCCGCAACCACTGAGGCGGCGGCGTTTCGCGACCGGCGCGTGCTGGTGGTGGGTGGCGGAAACTCCGCCGGACAGGGCGCCATGTACCTGTCGCGCTACGCAAAAGAAGTGGATATCGTGGTGCGCCGCGACAGCCTGCGCGACTCGATGTCGCAGTATCTGATCGAGCAGCTCGAGAAGACTCCCAATGTCCGCCTCCGCCCGCTCACGGAAATCGCAAAAGTCGAGGGCGAAAGTCACGTGGAGAGGGTTACGCTCACCTCGCTCGACGATGGGTCGACCAAGTCAGAGGAAGTTGATGCGTTGTTCATCTTTATAGGCACCCGTCCCAGAAGCGACTGGCTCCCCGCCGAAGTGCTGCGCGACGCAAAGGGATTTGTGCTCACCGGCCGGGACCTGATGGCGGCCGATGCATTTGCGCGCACATGGAAGGAGCAACGCGAGCCGCTGCTGCTGGAGACCAGTGTCCCGGGCGTGTTTGCCGCCGGCGACCTCCGCGCCGGTGCAATGAATCGTGTGGCATCTGCTGTTGGCGAAGGGTCAATGGTGGTGCGGCTGGCGCACGAATATCTCGCGCTGACTTGAGCCGCCACGGCTCGTGGATCTCGGGCGCTGCGAACTCTCCGCTCAGACCCCTGAATGCAAGCTCAGACCCTTCCTTGCGGAGGGAGCAGGGGTCTTCAGGCCCCTGAATGCAAGCCTGCAATCAAAGTGGCTTTAGCCACGGGCTTTTAGGTCATTCTCCCGAGGTACGGTTTGCGCCGCAAGCAACTCCACCCCGGAGGGAGGCGGGGTTTCAACTCCGCATAAAGCCAAAGCAATCATCGTGGGCTTTAGAGCATTTTCGATTCAAGCTTTAACAGAAATTCGGGTGGGAGACCACAGAAGCCATCATTTTTCTCTCACGCACGGGATTCCAAAGAAGCTGCTAATCGGTTCTGCTAAGAGGATCTCCTTAGTGCTGCGCATCCAGGCTGGTCAGCCAGAGATTTCCGTTACGCTCGCTCATGTTGAATACGATCTGGTCGCGAGCCACTGAAATTGAAAGATCCCCGGGCCCGACTCTCGACATAGACCGGCTGCTTTCGTGAGCATGAAAGACCGGGATCGGATCGCCAAGCGGATGTTTTTTGCTATCCAGCCGCTGTGCCCAGATGCACCGAAAGCCATCACGGTCCGAGACGAAATACAACGTGTTGCCGTCCGGCGACCATCGTGGCTTATCGTCCCATCCATCGCTAGGGATCGCGATCCAGTCCTCGCGCGGGACGAGGGTCAAACCTGTGGCAGGCGTAATAAAGATCCGCGAGCGGCCAGGTTCCGTCGCGTTGAAGGAAATCCAGTGATCGTCCGGCGAAAATCGTGCGTTCCAAAGCTGGTATTCCGGATCTCGTAGCAACGCAGTTCTCTTTTTTGTGGCGAGTTCCAGAATTGATATTCCAGCCGGCGACGCGCCAACCAGCGCCAGCCGCTTCTTATCTGAAGACCAGCCATAATCCGAGCAGTTCTCGCAAATGGGCTGCCTGTCGTTGCCTGAAAGCGAGACCTCGTATGCAACGGCGGTCCGGTCTTCGTAGGTGCGATAGATTAATTCCTTGCCATCGGGTGAGAAGTTCGGATTAAATGCCGGAAAGCCTGACCGCGATACGAGGGCTAATTTGTCGGTTGTAAGATCCTCCATCCAGATCTGTCGATTGCCCCCGCGCTGCAAACTGAACGCGATCTTCGTTCCGTCCATCGACACGGCCGGGTAGCCGTGTCCATCGGCATCTTCTGTCAACCGCTTGGGA
The DNA here is from genome assembly GCA_035945795.1 of Occallatibacter sp. Classification (GTDB taxonomy): domain Bacteria; phylum Acidobacteriota; class Terriglobia; order Terriglobales; family Acidobacteriaceae; genus Telmatobacter. The sequence goes on along the minus strand of DASYZU010000073.1, from coordinate 42,682 downwards.
GCTCCCAGGGACTTGGCATGATTAGCATAGATCGGCAGACTCCAGATTTCGAGCTTTGCCGTCAGACTCGAAAACACCAACCTGCTCCCGGCAATCGTAGGCTGCGAATCCGTCCCCGTCCCGTACGTCAACCGCTGCGGCTCTCCCGCAATCTTCCAGTCTTTGGTTGAAATGGGAACTTGCCAAATATTCCTGGTGTCGGCTAGGGCCGCCGACGTCAGCACAGACGTTCCATCCGCGGTCCACGCATCCGGCACCTGGCTGGCTGACGCAAACCCGGTCTTCTGAAATGCAGCGCTCGCACCTGTCCTCGCCGCTTCTCCACCGTCAATCGCCGCGACCCACCAATCAACGGCCCCCTCGTTGTATAGATTTGGATCGCGATTACCCAGAAAAAGAAGGTGCCGCGCATCCGGCGTCCAAATGGGATAACCCGCCGCGGCAAAATGAGGCTGAATCGCCTTCGGCGGTCCACCACTTGAAGAAACGATGAAAACCTTGCCGGCTCCAGGAACCATGAAGTTCCCGGTGTTATCTCCCGTCTCCTCACCCACCCAGTATGCAATCCATTTCCCGTCCGGGGAGAACTTCGGCCGGCGTCCATTGGCAGCAATAAGCCGCGCTTCGCCGGCGTGAACAGAGACTGCGTAAACCCCGCCGCCATCTCGTTCCGACCGGTAAACAATGGTTTGCCCATCGGGCGAGAAATCGGGAGCAGAGTCATCCGTCGCATCCTGCGTCAGCCTCAGCGGTGCGCCTCCATTGACCGGTTGGATCCAGATGTCGAGGTTCCCACGTCCTTTTCGATCGGAGGCATACGCAACGAACCTGCCGTCGCGAGAGAGTGCCGGGCTCAGCGTCAGCCCATCGTCAGAGGTCAGGCGTACGAGGTTGCCGGCTGCAACGCCGGTGTGCACCGTCTGAAGCCGAATCACTCTCCACCCCAACAGTGCGAGCGCACCCAGCACAATCGCGGCTGTCACGATCGAAACCAGACGGATTGGTGAGTGAGCGAGGTCTGAACGGTCGGGAATTGCCCTCGCTCGGTTTGAAATTTCATCCACAAATGGCACGGATTCTGTCGGTGTATCCTCTTCCTCTTCGATCTCCTCCCGCAGCACGATTCGCGTGCGCGTCCGCCTGGAGATGAAGGTTTCGCTCGTCTCTGCGCCGGCGAATTCTGGACTCGTCTCCTCAATCTCGCGGACCTTGCCAACGAATCGGTAGCCGAGCTTCGGCACGGTCTCGATGTATTCGCCCGGATCCTTGCCGAGAGCCCGGCGTAGCGCCGAGATGTGCTGGTTGAGATTGTTCTCTTCGACGAAGGTGTCGGGCCAAAGGGTCCTGAGCAACTCGTCCTTCTTCACCACGCGCCCGCCGTGCTGCACCAGGATCAACAACGTGTCGAAGGCCTTTGGGGCCAGCGGAATGCGCTCGCCGTTGCTGCGCGCAAAGACGCGTTCAGCGGAATCCAGTCGGAAAGCGCCGAATTCATACAAGCGCGTGTTTGCGTGCCGGTTGCCAGCGTTCATGGGTCTTTCAGAAAAAATTCAGGCCGGGCTAAGGACTTTTCAGCCGCAGCCGGAATATGAAGGTGATCGGGAGTCCGAATTTAGGAACCGGGGAAGGCTCGGTGAAGCCGATTTTAGGTGGAGAAACGGGACAGATGCAACCAGAATCTGCACCAGGCCTCCCGTAAATGGCCACTGATCCCTTGGTCCTGATCTCTGTTTTCCAGGAGCGCCATTGAAGCGAAAACGAATCGTCCGAACGGCGGAAGTGACGGTGGAGACGGAAGAGACGACGGCAGCTCGACGATCGGGTAACGAGCGTGGGGGTGCCCCACCGTCTTCACTCTCTGCGCGAGAGGGTAGGAGTAAAAGCGATGCTTATGATGCGCGAGCAGGCATGCTGGCGATCTCACGCGAATGCCCACCCTCCCGCAAACGGCGCGGGAAGAGCCTGCCCTGAGCGCAGTCGAAAGGTGGGCAACCCAGATCGGAATGGATAGGCGAGCCAGCCGTGCTTAAGGGAATTCTCGAACCTGGATGGCACTTGGGAAGGAGGAATCATGGCTGATTGCGTTGGACATTCAAAGGTATCTGTGAGTGAAAACACTCTCACGGTCGACATATGGTGCACGGGAACCTGCACTAACGGTGCGTGCCGAGCCGTCTGGATAACAGACGGCGACATCGGTGTTCTCCATTTCAGGAACGGTTACGCGTCAGAAGAAGAACCCGGCGTAGTCCACCAAATCAGGCAGTACGAGATTCGAGATACCGTCGAGCATCCAAAGATACAGTTCTCCTGTGACTGCGGCGATACTTCCCGTAAGTTTGCTGTCGAGATAGAACGAATCGAACGCGTGCTCAGTGCCGGTGAAGAGCTACGGGACGTGATCTTTAAGATAGTCGAAATCATTTTGCCGATCATCCCGCTCGTGTTGAGGCTTTTCTTCAGCAAGAAGAAACCCTCGAGCCATGAGGTCGCTTCAACCGTTCAAGCAATCGGAGAGGAACTTGGGAAGGCGGAGAAGACAAAATGAATATCTCGCATACACCTCCCCGCTACCTTTCTGCCGCCGTGTTTCTCGGCGTGACAACTATTGCCGCCGCTCCCTGCCTATGGTCGGAGCAGATGGGAATGCAGGAGAGCGGCTGCGGGGTCGTGGTCCCAGCGCCTCCTTTCATGTACTACCCCCAAGGGCAGAACCGGCCGAGCCAGCCAGTTGTTCCTGGGACTCAGGCCCTACCTATTGCGCCAGGGCAGGGACCAATAACTAGTCCAGAGGAGTTGAAGAGGCATCAGGCGAAGCAGGACCCGAATGACCCGACGCACGCCTTTGATTCCAGCACCGGACAAAACTTATCTTGGGATTCGAGCAAGAACACATGGGTGGATTCAGAGAGCGGCCAAAGCGTAGGTTTCGACGGAGCCCAAACCAGCAATGGCACCATAATTCCCGCTCCTCCCATCATGTATTATCCCCAGGGACAGAATCAGCCCAACCAACCAGTTGTTCCGGGCACGCAAGCCCTGCCAATTGCCCCAGGACAGGGGCCAGTGTCGGGGCCGGACGAATTGAAGAGCCATCAGGCCAAGCAAGATCCAAGCGACCCAACGCACGCGTTCGATTCCACCACCGGACAAAACCTCTTCTGGGACTCGAGCAAGAATAGCTGGGTCGACTCGCAGACCGGCCAAAGCCTCGGCTTTGACGGAAGGTGTGTCAGTCCACAACCGGCGAGTGGCCCGCAAACGCCGCCATCGCCTCAGACGCCGCCGACCAACACCCCCCCGCCCGCAACAAGCACAACCCAACCTGCTCCCCACAGTCCCGTCTCCATGTCCGGCTTCGTGCCCAGCATTCAGCTTCGTGGGTTTGGCGGGGCCAGTCTCATCAACGGCAACAGGCCCAGCACCTCCGGGTTCGATGGAGCGGTGCTCTTCCCGCTGGGCAATCGAGTTCTGGTCGGGCCGACGGCCGGGTTCCAGTGGGTGGACAGTTCCATCGTCAAGACCATCGGCAGCCATCAGCCAGGCTCGACGTTCGTCGATGCCAGCGCCGGGTTCAAGGAAGGAAATGTTGGTCTTGAAGCAGACATTCTGATACTTGTCTCAGCAGCAACCCATCAAAGAATGGTGAGCTGGATGGACATCGACATCGGGGTTACAGGCGGCGCAACCGTCGCAAATTCTGCCATCACGCAAGCCAGCGGCTTCTGCGGCACCGGCGGCCCGACCGCTCCTCCGGGTTGTACGGTACTCAGCACAACCACAACCCACGATATGGTGGTCGGCCCTTTCGTCGGGGGCTATCTCTTGCACCCGATCTCTTCTCACATCGGCATCTTCGTCGCCTACGACTACCGCCGCCTGAATGATACGAAACCGAATCCCACAAATCCCAGCGGACCATCCGTAAGCGTCTTCGATTTGCATTCCAACGACGTCGTCGCGGGTATCGTTCTGTCGTTTGGAAGGCATCACTATGCGCGCCAGTGAAGCCCACGCTCAGCCGGGAAGAAAGCTTTTGCGTACATCCCAAGCGTCATCCCATGGAGATGGAGTACACGACGGCGTGCGATAAGAAAGGAAAGATCACAGCAGTGAGAGCACGCCTCCCGACACCGGAATCGCCTGCTCATTCAAAAACAGCGGCAAGTCCCTCGATGAGATCGGCGAGATTCGTGGTAAGAATCCTCTTGGTGCCGCGTTCGATCTTCTGCTCGCCGAGCAGAACACAGTCGGCGTGGTCTTCAATCCGGAATAGATTATCGACAAGAGAACGTTGTCGATCCGATTCAGTTTCCTGAAGGCATCGAATATGTCGTGGTGAATGGACACGTGGTGTTGAGCACTGGACAGTTCGGGCGCGAACTTGCCGGAAAGGTTCTGCGAAAATCCATGGCGTAATGAGGAATGGCCGTCTTCTCAGAGATTGTGGGAGCGATTTCGAAGACGCCTTTATCCTGCGTGTCGCTGATCTACAAATTTGGTCGCGATGTTCATTGCCACTTGTGACCGGATCAGCCTTAAGGGCAAACGCTCTAAGGCGCAGCGGAACCGATGGCTAGGGTAAGGATGTTTGACGGTCGCAGGCTTTGCATCCTCGCACCCTGAGCGGCTTGAGATTCAATGAGATAGATCGCTCTGTCGAGACTCAAGGAATGACTGCCGCCGGATGATCTTGCCGGCGCTCAAAAATCTCTTGACAACAGACATTCGCAGCCAATAAATTAGTTTGCACGTCGAAAACGAAAGCGTTGACGTTAGCGTTTCCTGGAAAGCCGTTCGTGCCGCATTTCATCTGGAAGTGAAAAGAGACCGACTCAAGTTGTGCGTCCCCCGGGATGTGCCTTGCTGGGCAGCGGCATATTCGGAATTGATCCATTCGACAGACGGCCCCGGGGGCATAGACAACGAAAATCTCAATGGAGGATGGAGGCTGACGATAACCGAAAACGATAGCCTTCCTGCTAACAAGAAAAGCTGACAACACTGCCGGCAGTAGTTTTGCCGGATTTTGGAGGTCGATAGATGCAGAACCCAGGATTTTGTAATTTCACGAGGAATGCATTTCGAGCGACGATTCTGTTCACTCTTTTAGGACTGACGATTCTTCCCGTCAACCCTGTGTTTTCTCAGAGTTCCTCTTCAGGCATCAACGGCGTGGTTACTGATCCAAGCGGAGCAGCGGTTTCTGGAGCAAAGGTAACCCTCAGGAATGCCGACACGAACGTCGAGCGCGATACAGTTTCCAACGGCTCCGGCAATTACTTCTTCGGCAACGTGCCCCCGGCGCGGTATACGCTCACCTTCACTGCCAGAACCTTCCAGACCGAGACGATCTCCGCATTCGATGTCGGAGTGGCGCAGGTGGTGACCCTGAACGCATCGCTCAAGGTGGGCGAGGTCGAACAGTCCGTCACAGTTACGGCCACCAATACCGAGGTAGAAAGTTCCACGGCCCAACTGGGGTCGGTGATCGGCACGCATTCGGTGAATGATCTGCCCCTGAATGGACGCAACTTTACGCAACTGCTCGATCTGACGCCAGGCGTGACCCCGATCAGCACCGGGCAGAACAGCAGCGGCAGCAACACTGCCAAGGTTGCCGGTTCTACCTACAATTTTCCTTCAATCAACGGTGCCTATAACCGGTCTACCCTCTATATGGTGGATGGCCTCAACGACAATCAAGCCTGGTACAACACGTACGCCGTGCCGCCGATTATCGATACAGTCCAGGAGTTCAAGATCAACTCACACAGCGAAGCGCAATATGGGGGCGTGATTGGCGGTGTGGTGAACATCGCGTCCAAATCCGGCACAAACAACTACCACGGGAGCTCGTGGGAATTTGTACGTGCCAGCAGTTTCGACGCCAACCCGTACTTTTCAGCGCCTGGTTCCTATCACCTGAATATCTTCGGGGGGCAGATGGGTGGCCCGGTGACGATTCCCCACCTCTACAACGGCAGGAACAAGACCTTCATAGAAATAGGTTTTGAGGGCACCAGATTCTCTCAGGCTGGCTCGAACAACATTCTGATTCCCACCGCGGCGCAACTGGGGGAAGCCACTTTTGGTGGGCCGCAGACTATGACTTATGCGGATTTCAGCAGCAACTCGACCGGCGTTGCGGGCGGCTGCGTTGCTGGAGCCACATCAGCCTCAACCGGGGCCTGTCAGTTGTACGACCCCACCATAGCGAACGACGCGCCGATCCCGAACCGTCCCGCTTACCTGGGCAATCAGGTTCCCGTCTCTGAATTCAACAAGAGCTCGATGGCCCTGATCAACGCCGTGTTTGGGAAGAATGGGCCCATCGTAATTCCGGGAATTAGTTCGTACAACAAGAACTTCCAGATCACCGATCCGACTCGCCAATCCGTCTACAACTACACGGGCAGGATCGATCAGCATATTGGTACCAGAGACTTTTTCTTCTTCCGCTATGCCGGGTTCCAAAGCACCCAAACCTCCCCAAGCACGCTGCCTACGCTGTTCAGCACGACTATCATTCCCGCGCAGCAGTACGGAGTGAGTTGGAATCACGTGTTCAATTCCACCACGAGCATGCAGGTTCAATATGGCAATACTCATGTGGAGGATGACGCTCTTACCCAGTTCAAGAACCACAACATGTGGCAGACCTACGGATGCTCGACCGATATGTGCAACGACTTCGTTGGCGGCGCCGCGATATTGATCACACAAACCGTAACCAACGGCTTTGGAGGCGGTGAGGTCAACAGCCCGTCGTCCAATCTGTCGAGCGTTCACGAGTGGTCGGGCAGCGTCATCAAAGTTATCGGGAACCATCAACTCCAGGCCGGCGGCGGCTGGGACGAAGACAACTACACGGCCGAGTTGCGCCAGGGCGCGGTTAACTTCACCGGCGGATCCACGGCAAATTTCGCCGCCAACCCCAGCTCTCCGGCCGGGATAACCAGCAAGCAAATCAGCGCACAGTCGGGCTTCGGGCTGGTAGATTATCTGCTGGATTACCCCAACAATGAAAACAAGCGCAACGTTCTGCTCACCGAACGCCCCGGAGGCATTGGCAGCATTTACATGCAGGACAGTTGGAAGATGAATCCCAAACTCACCGTGAATTACGGAATACGTTATGACCGAAGCGTAATCCCCGCATTTGGAACGGACGCTTCGATCGGTCTGCAGGGAAGCATCGAGACCGGCGACTTCGATTTCACCAATGGGAACTATATCATCCAGAAGTTGCCGCCGCTATGCAGTGTGCGCAACCACGCTCCGTGCCTGCCCAGCGCTACCCTTCCGGCCCATGTCGTAGTGGCCAGTGGCACAAAAATTATGCACGGCAGCAAGGCGAACTTTGGGCCGCGGTTTGGATTCGCTTACCGGGTCAACAACGGATTATCCGTTCGAGGCGGGTTCGGCATCTTCTTCGACAATTGGTCAGCTCTGATTCAGATGCCGCAGAATTACCAGGGGTCGTGGCCCGACACCGGCACTTTGCAGATTAACAGCACCAACACGCCTGGCACCGTGTACACCTCGGCGCAAGATCCCTTTGCCCAGAATGGTGGAAACCTTCCGGCCGCAACTCCGTTTACCTCATCGAACGTGAACTACATGGTCAGCCCGTACTGGAAGAACCCCTACTCCGAGCAGTTCAACCTGGGCATCGAAAAGGAGATCGGGTTCAACAGCATCCTGAGCGTGAACTATGTTGGCTCGGTGACTCATCGCATGGACGTGGGCGGATATTACAACACAGGCACTCCCTGCGGTAGCGGGTGCACCTATGCCTCCTTCGCTACGCGCGTAGCCGCCGGTGTCGGGGGGCAGCCGTACCCTTATACGGTTCCGGAAAAGTCCTGGGATCACGCCGGGGCCAACGGCAGCTATAACGCCCTTCAGGTAGCGTTGCAGCGCAGCTTTAGTTCGGGGCTCTCGTACATGGTTTCCTATACATGGAGCAAGACCCTCGACGAGGGCGGTGACGGATTCTTCGGCGTTGAGGGCGGCGTCCCCGAGGATCCGTATAACCCGAGAGGTAGCCGCGGACCGGCCAGCTTTAATATTCCGCAGATGCTCTCTACCAATTTTGTCTATGTTTTACCCGTCGGTACAGGCAAGAGATTTTCGACGGGCAACCATGTGGCCGATTACGTGATTGGTAACTGGCAGGTGAACGGAATCTTTATTGCGCGAACCGGCCAGGATTTCAATGTTGTCGCGGGCGGGGACATTGCAGAGACTGGAAACGCCGGCACTTATGAGAGGGCAAACCTGGTGGGAGACCCCTACCAGAGCGGCCCCATATCTGCCAATCCGACTTGTACGCCGCCCGCCGGTGCAGTGCATACGCGGTCGCAGTGGTTCAACCCCTGTGCCTTTCAGGCTCCGGCTATTGGCACCTTGGGTAATAACGGGCGTAATTCATTGCACGGTCAAGATTACTGGGACCTTGATCCCTCGGTTTCGCGGGTATTCCCAATTCACGAAAGCCTCAGTTTCAACATTAAAGTGGATGCTTTCAACGTCCTCAACCATCCGGTATTGGGCAATCCGGGAGCCACGGTAACTACGCCTTCGACATTTGGGCAGATTACAGGGACGGCGAGTTCACAACGAATCCTGCAGTTCTCGGGTAAACTTTCGTTCTAGCCGTCGGCCGCCGTACCTCGGCCATTTACTCTTTGGCACTTTCACAGGGACAGATATCATCCTCGACGCAAGAACCGCGTCGAGGATAATGTCTGTACTTGAACCAATTACTCATTTCAACTGTGATGAGGCTCGGACAACCAACGTTGGTTCCATTACTACCGAGCGCGGGCGGCTGGACGGCGTCTTTTCCAAAAGTGCGGCAATCATCTTCGCAATGCGCTCACCAATCTCACCGGCTTTCTGATCGACACTGGACAAGGGTACGCGCAGCTTGCTGCTGTAGTGGAAGTTCCCGCTGCCGATGACGGCAATGTCCTTGGGAATGCGCAGATCCGCCTCGAACGCACGGACCATCGCTCCCACAGCAACCGTGTCGTTGAAGCAAAAAAGAGCATCCGGCCGCGGTTTCAAAGCGAGTACGGCACTCATAGCCCTTTTTCCTCGCGTCTCGCCATCGGAGTCGGCCGCATCGCCTGACGTAATTACATAGCTTTCCGGCACGGTCAGACCATGCCGCCTCAGCGCGTCCCGGTAGCCCTCGGCCCGCCGGTTACCCACATTAGTCGCCGGACCGCGGATGTGAGCGATGCGCTTGCAACCCTGCGCAATTAAATGTTCGGTGGCAAGCTGTCCGATTTTGTAGTCGTTCACGCCGACGAAATTGCAGGAAAAGCCAGGAAAACTCCGATCAAGCAGAATCAAAGGGACGCCTGCCTGGCCGATCTTCTTGAGATTGTCAGCGTTCTTCTGGCAGGATGCGATGACGAAGCAGTCCAGCCGATGCGCCAGCATATGCTCAACCTCGTCCTGTTCCAGCGTCGGATCGCTTTCAGAAGAAGAGACGAGCAGGAAGTAGTTTTTCTTGCGCAGCGTAGCGGCCAGCGCCTTGGCGATCTCAGAGAAGAAGGGATGAATCAGGTCGGGCACCACCAGCCCAATCAATAGACTTCGGCCTGTTACCAGACTGCGAGCCGCCAGATTAGGGCGATAGTTCAGGTGCTTGACCCGTTCAAGAATCTTCGCCTTCGTCTCTTTTGCGACATCCGGGCGATCGCGGAGCGCCTTCGATACAGTGACGATGGAAATGCCGAGTTCCTCGGCTATGTCTTTGAGTCGAACGACCATAGAGAGAGTGTATACAATTCCATCGGCATCGAGAGGGAACCTTGCAGGACAGAAAATTGCAAAGAGATCGATTTTTCCGAGGAGCGGAATTTACGGGCCGGGTTTGCCGGTGCGGTCAGGCAAGACGCAGGATCTGGTAAACGAGCGCATCGCCTGACCGGTCGAGATGTGCCGAAACTTGTCAGGCCCTATGCGCCGGGCCGAATCTCTGTAATCTCCTGAAGGCAACGTTGCCCGCCCGAGCGAACGATTATGCTTGAAACAAGAGAGGCTTTGTGACGGAACCACGGCTGTACGAACAAATGTTGGCAGTGGCACTCGAAGAGGCGCGGCTGGGACTCGATGAGGGGGGCATTCCAATCGGGGCGGCGATTTTTACGCGCGCCGGAGAGCTTGTGAGCCGAGGCCACAATCGGAGGGTGCAGCAGGGCGATCCCAGCGTCCACGGAGAAACCGACGCCTTTCGCCGAGCCGGCCGCCAGCGCAGCTATCGTGACCTGGTCATGGTCACCACGCTCGCCCCTTGCTGGTATTGCAGCGGACTGGTACGGCAGTTTCGCTTCTCTACGCTGGTCGTCGGTGAGAGCCGCACCTTTGCCGGCGGAATTGATTGGCTGCGTGCCAACGGCGTCGATGTCATCGACATCGATAGCGGCGAATGCCGAGAGTTGCTCGAAGGGTATATCGCGGCTCATCCGGAAACATGGAACGAGGACATCGGGGAAGAGTAGAGACACCCTGCGAAATTCGTGCCACAAAAGAGGACGGCTCCAATCGGAGCCGTCCTCTTTTCTTCGTCGAAGTGCGTGAACTAGAAAGTAAGGTGCAGAGACATTTGCACCTGGCGTGGAGCGCCAATAGTGTGAGTGACGATGCCAAGACCAGACGGGCACGCATAAAAACTGGTGGTCGAGGCGCTTGATGTGCCGCAGCCGGTAGGCAGCACCTGTGTGGGTGCACCCGGACCGGAGTTCGGGTAAGTCGGGAAGGGGTTGTAGCCTGCGTTTTGCGTAACTTCGTTGCCCGGAATGTCGAAGCTGGTTGTGTTCGTGAGGTTGTAAACGTCGAAGGTGTACTTGAGACTGTACCGCTCCTTGAAGCTGATGGCCTTCACGAGCGAGGCATCTGCGCGCTTCTGGAAAGCTTGGCGGAAGATGTTGCGCTGTCCGTTGGTAAAACCGGTTTCGAATGGGTCGGTGCTGGGGATGGCGCCGTTCAGACCGCCTGCCGGGAGTAGCGGCAAAGTGAAGCAGGCTGGATTGAGAGCAGGCTTGCTGCCGCCGGGCGTCCATGCGCCCGATGCGCCAGTCGTCGCCGACTTCGCTGTGCATCCATTTGCCAGCGGCACGATGGGGTTGGTGATGCCGTCGGCAGTCGAGTAATAGATGCTGCCGACCGCGCCCGAGAAGTCGATAACGCTGTAGGGCTGACCGCTCTGCAACACGGCGTTTCCGATCAGCGACCAGCCATTGATGATGTCTCCCTCCAGCGTATTCATCTTTCCGAAGTCATGGAGCTGGAACACGTAGTTCAGGTTGAAAACATGAGTGCGATCAAAGTCGGCCGAACCATATGCGCTGCGCAGGTTGAGGGGGTTGTTGCCGTTGTAAAAGAGACCAAGCCCGCTCTGCTCATCCAGGGCGTGCGACCAGGTGTAAGAGGCGCCCACCTGGAGACCGTGGCTTATGCGCTTGTCAACGTGTACTTGTAGAGCGTTGTAGTCGTCTATACCGGCGGCCTTGTAAGTGATGGACTCGGCCGCATAGCCAATGTAGGGAACGCGGAGGTCCACGTTGCCGCCCTCGTAATTTGCCTGGTAGTCGCTGCCATCGGGTAGTTGCTTGTTGCCAACGTTATAGCCGTAACTCCACTTCTGCGCGTAGGGGCCGCCTGCAAGTGCAGGACTGGTGGGGGAAGCAATAATCGGCTGGTTGAAGGGCAGTGGAATCACCTGGTGACGGCCCACGTTGCCCACGTAGCCGATTTCAATGGCCAGGTCATTCCGTGGCTGCCACTGGATGTCCAGCGTGTAGTTGATGGTGTAAGGCAGTTTGTTGGCGCGGTCATACACGCCGAGCGAAATAGGCTGACCGCCGTTCACGATGCTGCCCGCGGTGGGCAGGAAATTCGCTAGGTCAGAAGCTTTGGGATTGGTTGGCGGAGCGAGCAGTGAGGTGCCGTAGGGATTCTCGAGATTGCCCTCGGCCGCCGAGCCGCCGCCGCAGGTCGGGATGTAGCCCTCGTAAAAGTACAGCGATGACGACGGGCAGCTGGAGGCATTGACGAATGGCAATTGCTGGTTGACGCCGAAGGGGCCGCCGGTGACCGTGCCGATTGCGTAGCCGGGTGAGAAGTAGCTGAACAGTTCGCCGCGGTCATAGTAGATGCCGCCGCCCGTACGCACCACTACCTTGCTGTGGAACATTTCAGGCTGCCATGCTGCGCCCACGCGCGGGCCGATGCCCCACTGGCGCCCGGTAAGTGTCGTATTGCTTACGCCCTTCGTGCCGTTGGCGTTGTTGCCGGCAATGATCAGGCCCGGATTTACAATCGCGTCCGACGTGACGTTGTAGCTGTAGGTCTTCGCATCGAAGTTGAAAAGCCGGCCGTACTTCTCGGTCAGCCCACCGTCCCAGTCGTAGCGGATCCCAGCGGTCAGCGAAATCGTCGGCGTTATCTGATATTTGTCCTGGACGTACATGCCAAGCTGATTCGAGCGATAGTAGCGGCTTGCATTGCCTTGCAAAAACGAGCTGACGTAAAAGCCAGTAGCCGAGCTGCCGGGGGTCACCTGGCCCTGTATCATCTGGCTGAAATCGTCCGTGGCCACAGTGCCGGTTCCGGTACGCTTGTCGATGGTGTTCAGCTGCGTGTATGTGTAGCTCGTGCCGAAGCTCACAGTATGCTTGCCGAGGAGCCAGATCGCATTGCCCGAGGGGGCTATGCGGTTCTGGAACATGCCGGTATTAGGTGCCTGCCCTTCAGCATTGGGACCAATATTCAGGATTGCCGAAGACTCTCCTTGGGGTTGATAGTCGCCAAGCACGTTATAGACAGAGATGCCCGGGAAGTATTTCGACCCAAACATGTTCATTGAACCGGTGCCCGCCGCGCCGCCGGGAATGGAGCCAGGGCCAAAGGGCTGCTCATTATCCTCCCAGTCCTTTTCGCGCAGAACACCGAGCGTCTCGGTAGTGCTGAGATTGGGCTTGATTGTCCAGCTATTGATGATCGAGGCTACCTGAGCACCGGAATCGAGGTGCTCTGTAAATCCGGGGACACTGGAGAACGAGTAGGGCGCCAATGTGGGATCGTGCTGGTAAAAGTACTTGAGGCTCAGTGTGTCCTTCGCGGTGGCGTTATAGTCGAGGTCGGCTACGGCCAGGTCTCCGGTAAATCGGCCCGTACCGGGGATGAACGCGTTGTCAATGTGAGCGGCGGTGGGCGTGAGGGGGTAACGGCTGTCGTTGGGGATCAGCCACTTCCCCGGCTCGCCGGCAAGTGCCGGTGAGTTGAAAAGAATTCTCGCAAGTGGATCAATATTAGCGGCCGAAATTGGAGTACAGCCAAAGTTTGCCTGGTCGTAGGGCGTGCAAAACGAGTTGTTCGTTACAGTGGCCAGGCCCGAAGCGGACCGGTCGTCGGTGAGCCCCACGGGAACGTCGAGCAAAGAGTCGCCGATCTCCTGATCCGACACGTGAAGATGTTGGTAGGAGAGGAAGAAGAAGACTTTGTTCTTGATGAGCGGCCCGCCACCCGCTCCTCCCAGAATGTAGCGATGCAATTGAGGGACCTTGTTGTTTGCGGGAATATCTTGATCCTGGTTGAAGAAGAATGGAGCGGCGTTGAGCCAGCTAGTTCCGCGGTGGGCATAGAAGTTGCCGTGCAGATTATTGGTGCCGGAGGCCGTGCTCATGTCGATATGAGCGCCGGAAGTGGAACCCTGCTGCGCGTCATACATGGAGGCGTTCACGCGTACTTCCTCGAGTGTCTCGGGCGCAGGGGTCGGCAGTGCATTGCCGATCGAGAGATAAATAGAGGCCGCTGTCGGAATCACGCCCCCGGCCCCGGTGCTGCTTGAGACGCCGGTGCTGTTAATGACGCGCGCCGAGGGAACCTGGCTGGTGCTCTTGCCGTTGAAAAGGTTGCTCGCGTCGACGCCATTCAGTGAGAAGCTGTTGCTCGTGTCGCGCTGCCCATTCGCCCATATCGGCGCGTTGCCCAATCCGGAATTGGCTCCCGTGCCGCCGGAGAGTTCAGCGCTCACGCCGGTCGACTCAGTAGCCAGGCCCGTAAAGCTCCCGGTGGGCAGGGGTGCAGCATCAATCTGCGCCGTGTCCATTACGTAGCCGTTGGTCGTGTCCACCGCGTTCATCAGCGGCGTGGCTTCCACTTCAACTGTGGTGGTCGTCTCGCCAATCTTGAGAGCGGCGCTCACCGTCGCAGTTCGGTCGGCCTGTACCGCAATGTGTTGCGTTTTCTGAGCATCGAACCCATCGGCCGTGTAAGTAAGTGTGTAGGTGCCGATGGGAAGATTCACGAATGTATATGCACCAATCGCATTCGTTTTGGTGCTGCGCGTCAGAGAAGTCCCTTCAGCGACCACAGTTACCGTAGCGTTGGGAATCGCACTTCCCGTGGGGTCCGTAACCTCGCCGGTAATGCCGCCGAGCGTCTGCTGTGCCCACAGGGAAGAGACGCACAGCGCAATGGCTGCTGCGATCGCCAGCAACCGGGAGGATGCAGAGGGGAGAAAACGCTTGAGATAATTCATTTGGCTGACCTCGAAGTGGGGATTTCCCTTAGTTTTTTGAAATGCTGTGAAGCGCGTAACAGAATGAGACTTCTGGATTTCTGGGGTCCTGCAAAAAAGGTGAGGAAGTGGAAGATCAGTTACCAGTGGTGCACGAGTCGTGGCCGACTCTGCTTGAATCTGCAAGTAAAGGAAGAATATGGATTAAGGCATAAGGATGATCTAAAGATTGCTCATCCGTTCGCTGATTACTTCCTGGGCTTGGAAGAGCCCTCGGCCTCGACATATTCTTCTTCCGGTTTCAGGGATGGTCAAGTTAGCATGAGCAACTAGATCTCTGACCGTTTATTTTGTACCAATGCTGGGTGCCAGCGTCAAGATTTTAGGACCTGGGACAGCACGAACCTCAACCGCGAAGTACAAATTCATGCGGTCAAAGCACTAGCCGGGCATTTCTGCGCGGGTTGTCGCCGCAGTGGCCGCAACCGGTTCATATCTCAGGGCGTTAGCTCTCGTGAGGCCGCACCCATGGTTACGCGTACTTCAAAGATGCTTCTGCTGGCGGGCATCGCGCTGTTTTATACGCTGGTTGTTTTCAATAACCTGACGGATTTCGATTCGAACTTCCAGTTCGTCCGCCACGTGCTGGCTATGGATACGACCTTCCCCGGCAACCGTGGAATGTGGCGCGCTTTGCCTTCGCCGGCGTGGCACGCTACCTTCTATCTCTCCATCATTGCGTGGGAGATCGCGACTGCTGCTCTGCTTTGGTGGGGTGTCGTGCGCCTGCTTCGTGCCCTGCGCCTGCCGGCGGCCGAGTTCAACACGTCGAAGCGAGTGCCGGTAGCCGCGCTTACGCTCTCCCTGCTCATGTGGTTGGTTGCTTTTCTCGCGGTGGGCGGAGAATGGTTTTTGATGTGGCAGTCACACACCTGGAATGGGCAGGAAGCGGCCTTCCGGAACTTTGCCGTAGTGGGCCTTGTGCTTCTGATAATGTTGCAACCCGACACAGACCTGCAGCCTTGAAGCGTCAATCCACGAGTGAAACCGTCTTCTTGCGGCGCAGGCCATACCAACCAGTTCCGGCGACGATATAGCCGAGATAGATATACGGAATTCGCGCGTGTACAGCATCAGGCGACGATCTGAGGTCGAAGACCGCAATCAGGATCATTACCACGACCGTGAAAACGCTGACGATAGCGACCACGTGCGAATGCTGTCCTAACGCCCTGCGCGCGTAAGGCAGTGCAAGCGCCACCAGTGCATAAACGGTGAGAAAGCCGAACACCGCCAGTGAACCCAGTAGGTCGTACATTTCAGAACCCTCGACGCCAATCAATGCCAGGGCTGCAGTAGCAGTGAACATCAGCACCACGGCCAGTGCAACCGCAGTTCCCGGAGTGTGATGCCGTTGATTTGTGCGCTCAAGAGCGGCAGGCAAAAGTCCGCTGTGGGCCATGCGCATCAGCACACGAGCGGCCGCCGTTGCGCAAGCCAGAACGCACGCAAACATACTTACCATCGCGCCAAAGTCGATGACCACGCCGAGCGGCGATATGCCCGCTTTTGTGGCCAGAAGGTGCAGCGGGCTGGTGGAATCACTTAATTTCGACGGCTGGCCGCGAAAGCCAAGAACCTCGCTGTACGAACACAGCATGAAAAAGAAGCCGGCCAAAATGGCGCACTGCAGCACTGCGCGAGGAATGGTCTTGAGCGGCTCACGCGCCTCGCCGCCCAGCGTGGTGGCGGCTTCAAATCCCACGAAGCTGAACATGGAAAGCACAAGCGCCGGGCCCAGTGCGGAGATTGACACGCCCTTCAACTTGAATTGATCCAAATCGAATTGGAATCCGAAGCGGAATACTAGCACAGCCAGGACAACCAGGATGAAACTGACGGAGAACACTTCAATCCACAACATTAGCTCGGCCGAGAGCTTTACGTCGCGATAAGCGATAAGTCCAGACACCGCGCACACAACCGCCAGGCAGGGAAGAGCGGGCGTCGAAGAGTGAAAGAGTTGCTCCGAGAACAGGTTTGCATAATAGAGCGCTCCGCCCGCCACGGATGCGCCTGTGCCAAGATAGGCCAGCAGCAGCGCCCAAGCTGCCGTTACGCCGAAGAATGGCGGCAGCGTATTTGCAGTGTAAGTATAGAGAGATCCAGGCGAGGCGGAGAGGCGCGCAAACCTGCTTACGCAGAAGCCAACCAGCAGGGTGGCTCCAGTGGCCAGCAGATAAACAAACCATGTAGCGTTGCCGGCCAGCGCAAAGACCAGTGGAATCGTCAATGACGACGAAGTGCTCGGCGCCATGGCGGATACCGATTGCGCCAGCGTCTCCACCGGTCCGAGCGCGCCCGCACGAAGGCCGTAGTTTTCTGTGCCTTCTGCCTGTGCGTACACCTCGCCTGTCGAGTTCGAATGTGCAGTCACTTGTCCGCCTTTCGTGCCCGTGTTTGTTTTCAAATAGTTTTGTTTCGCCGCGTGCTAGTTTTCTGGAACTCGTTGCATAAATCAGGTTTTGAAAGGGCGCGGCTTTAGCCACGCCGCATCAGGTGCGTAAGACTTGGGGCATTAGCCCCTGAGGAAGATTCTCTTGGTGGTCGCACATTATTTATGCAACCAGCTCCAGTGACTATCGTTCAATTGTGGCCTCAATGTACCCGTGAGGTTCATCGATGGGAACGAAAATATGGTTGGGATTGTCTTGGCCGAAGGGGCTTAGGTCTGCCAGCAGATGATGCAGGTTGGGCATGGTAAGGTGAATGCGCGCAATCTCCGGCGCAGCTTCCAGCGCAGCCTTGCCCATGTCGAACAAAGTATGCTGAACGCTCATGCTGTCGTGCGCGGCAAATTCTCTCAGCAATGCGGCAACGATGCGCGAGCGCACATTCGCAAAATCCGGCGCACCCGATGCGTAGTCCCATCTCACCGTGGCCCGTGTACCGAAGATGCGGTCCGTCGCCGGCTTGAGTGTGGTCAGCTTGTCCTTGATATATCCGGTGAAAGCGGACTTGGTTGTTTTGAGAATTGTCAGCCCATCTACGCCCGATGCAATTGACCATATGCATCCCTGATCGCGAACTGCTCGCACCGTCTGCAACTCCGGCCCGCCGAGTTTGAAGGTGGTTGCTTCCGGAGCACCATCCACGACTATCCGTTCCCATGCTCGCTCTTCAATTTCCACTTTGACCCCGGAGACCTGCGCATTGTTAGCCAGCAGATAATCGCCCAACACCATTGCAAACTCTTCGATAGTCGCCGCCTTCGAGCCGCGTGCCACATAATAGACGGTGTTCTTCATGGTGTCGGTTGGCAGCACTTTGCTGTTGTCCGCTTCCGTATAGCTGGATTCGAAGTCCCCTTCCAGCAGCACGCGCACACTCCATTCGTTGAAGTCGTGACGATCTCCATGGCGCGTAATCCGCGACAGCCGCACGCGTGATTTTCCGTAGCGATTTCCAGCCAGTTTAGCCATCTCTCAGCTTCCTCTATAAGTTGTGTAGCTGTTGTCGCTCAACAGCAGCGGTAAGTGATAGTGCTCTTTGCCGCTGCAGATAAAGGTGATCGAAATCTCCGGGTAAATGCTTTCGCGGCCGTTGCGCGTCAGGTAGGCCCGAGTATCAAAGGTGAGCCTGTAGACGCCCTTCTTCGCTTCCGGTGCAAGATCGCGGCAACGTCCGTCCCTGTCCGTGACGCCGGACGAAATTACGTTCCACAGGTGGCGTTCACGTTTTTCAAGGCGAAAAGCAATGCCGGCGGCCGGCTTGCCCAGCACAGCATCCAGCACGTGTGTCGTAATGGCACTCATTCTACAAGCCACTTTCCCAGACGAATCTGTGTGATCTGGCGTTGCTGCTCGGCGGCCTCAATCAACTCCGCCGCACGGTCGCTCATCAGGCGGCGTTTGAGGAGCGTCAGCATCTCTTCCGCGCTCTTTCCGGTTGCGCACACAATATAGGTAAAGCCGTAGCGCTCTTCGTAGCGTGCATTTCCTTCGGCAAGATCCGCCAACACCTTCTCTGCCGCGCTCGCGGCAGACGATTGCTCCTGCTTCGACCACGCAACCGATTTCTCAGTGGTGTGTGCCGCCTTGCGCCCGCCGATGCGTGGGTGGCAGGCGAAGGCCTCCATCCAGTCGGCCTCCTTCATCGTGCCCCAAACCCGGTCCGCCGCCTCGCTCAGTTCCACTACGCTGCCGATGGGGCGCAGCGCAACCATTGCCGAAGCCCAGCGCCGCGCTCCGCAACACGCGATCATTGCATCGAACGCCGCAGCATCGTCCGCTTTGTTCCAGGCCGCAAGGGTCGCATTCATCGCGGTGCGCCCTCCGCAGAAAACTCAAGCAAAAACTCTTCAATCAGATTTGCGGCGACTCGCCTCCTGTACTCAGCGGTGGACCGGATGTCGTCGATCGGCTGCACCTCGTCAAGTAATGCACTTTGCGCAGCCTGAATTGTTTTTATCGTAGCTGGTTGGCCGAGTAGAGCGGCTTCCGTTTTGTAGAGGCGCGCCGGAAACGGTGCAAGGCTCGCCGCTGCCAGCCGAATCTCGGTTACAAGGTCATCTTGAATAAGCGCCGTTGCAGCCATCGCGACCTTTGAAATAGCCATTGCGCGTCGTGTTCCCACTTTGCGCAGGTACTGCCGATGGTGGGCGAATCGACGCGGCAAATGGACCGCGTAAAGCAATTCATCCGCAGCCATCGCGTTGCGCTTATAGGCGGTGTGAAATTCTGCATATGGGATCCGCCGTCTGCCGCGCTGCGACACCATTTCGATCTCCGCATCGTAGACGAGCAGCGCAGGGGAGGAGTCCGCTGCAGGCGAACCGTTCACCAGGTTGCCGCCCAGGGTTGCGCGGCTCTGGTTCGCGACGGAGCCGATCCAACTTGCCGATCTGGTAATGAGCGGTAACTCCGTAGCCAGGCCGGAATTCGCGCGCAGGTCAAGAAACGTGGCACAAGCGCCAATGACAATGCTGTCCGCAGTGGTCTCGATAAAACGCAGATCCGGAATGCCCCACAGGTTTACAAGTTTGCGCGCGCCCAGCCTGCCGGCTGCAAACGCCACCATCAGCTCGGTGCCTCCCGCGATGGGCGTCCACTCACCGGGCGCAGATGCAAGCAGCTCCAGCACCGCAGGCAAACTGCCGGGTGCAATCAACTCGTGAGCCTCCGCATTACCGCGCATGATGAACCTTCTTCGGAACCGATTCGGCGGCATGCGTGGCAGCAGCCAGCACCGATTCAAAGATACGCATGAAGCCTGTGCAGCGGCAGAGATTGCCTGCAAGCCCTTCGCGAATCTCAGCCATGCTGGGGTGAGGATTGCGTTCGATCAGTTGCGCGGCAGCCATCAACATTCCCGGCGTACAGATGCCGCATTGCGCGCCTCCGCAATCGAGGAACGCCTGCTGTATCGGATGAAGCTTGCCGTTCGATGCGAGGCCTTCAACAGTTTGAACGTCGGCGCCCTCGGCCTGCAGCACAGGCACCAGGCAACTGTTAACCAACTCGCCGTTCATGCGCACCGAGCAGGACCCGCACTCACCTTCGCCGCATCCCTCCTTGGTTCCGGTAAGATGCAGGTCTTCCCGCAGCACATCGAGCAGGCGCTTCATCGGCGGCGCCTGAACCTCACAGTTCTTGCCGTTGATGGTGAAGTGGATGGTGTGCCGGGACGTGCTCATAGGGTTGCCTGCTCCTCGATTTGCTGGTGAGCGGCGAGCCCGGCAAACAAATCCTCAGGCAGCAATGGGATCGCATGGAAGCTGATGCCTGTGGCGTCCTTGATGGCATTCACGATTGCGGGTGCGGGTCCGTCGTGAGGCAGTTCGCCGATGCCTTTTGCGCCGTAGCCGCCGTAGCGAAACGGAATCTCTTCGAAAAATACGTGAATCGGCGGAACATCTTCAGCGGTGGGGATAATGTAGTTGGTCATCTGGTTGTTGGCCATATGGCCGCTCTGCAGGATCACCTTTTCGTAGAGCGCATAGCCGATGCCCTGTGCAATGCCGCCTTCAATTTGCCCAGTGGCCAACACGGGATTGAGAATCCGCCCCACCTCCTGCACCGCCCAGAACTCTTCCACCTCAGGGGAAAAGGTAACCGTATCAACGGCCACCTGCGCCACATGAATAGACCACGCATAGGAGGGATAAGCCTCGCCGCGATATTTCTCGTCGTCCCAGAAGATGCCCGGCGGCGCTTCGTAGCGCACCAGAGAAGCGACCTCACCCTTTGCAGCGCGAAGGCGCTCGCAAGCCGCAAAAAACTCTTCGCGCGTGAACTTTTCGCCGAGGCCGGCCTGTTCACGGAGCATGACAACCAGTTGCAAGCCGGCCCGCTCAATCAATCGGCCCACCACCATCACCGTGCGCGAGGCAACGGTGGGGCCGCTGTTGGGTACCATGCCGGTATCTGCAGCAGCCATGATGATATCTTCGTAATCGATGCCGATGGATTCGGCCGCAATCTGCGTGAGCACAGTATTTGTGCCCTGCCCGAACTCGGTATTCGACACGAGCACGCGCACCTTGCCTTCGGGCATAACATCCACTCCTGCAAGCGAGTTCAAAATACGCTCCCCGGAACCGGTAAAACCGGAGCCATGATAGAAGGCAGCGATGCCGAGACCGCGCTTGACCGCGCTGGATGGATTCTCACGTGCAAATCGCGCCCGCTTGGCGTGATAGTCGCTCTCCTTAAGAGCGCGATCGAGCAACTGATCCATGATCACCGGCTCGCGCATCACCTGCTCTGTCGCGGTGGTATCGCCATCGTGTAGAAAATTCCTTCGCCGCAATTCCACCGAATCGATACCGAGGGCAGTTGCGACCTCATCCATGTGCCGCTCGAGCGCAAAGATTGCCTGCGGTGCTCCGAAGCCGCGAAACGCGCCATAGGGAACTGTGTTAGTTGCCCATGATTTTGCGCGCACTCGCACGTTGGGGCACGAATAAGGGCCCGGCGCATGCAGAGTGGCGCGCGACAGCACTGTGGAGGAAAGTGTCGCGTACGCGCCGCCATCCGTCGCAAGGTCAATATCCATCGCCAGCAGCTTCCCGTCCTTGTCTAGCGCGGTGCGATGACGCGTGCGCGACGGATGACGCTTTGTGGTGGCGGCCAGGTCCTCCATGCGGTCGTAAACCATCTTGACCGGATGCCCGCTTTTCATAGCTAGCAGAGCAGCGTGAGACGCGAGTGTGGAAGGGTAGTCCTCCTTGCCGCCAAACGCTCCGCCGGTCTCCGTCTGCACCACCCGCACCTTCTCGTCGGGCAAATCGAAAATCTTGATCAGTGTCTTATGCACGTAGTAGGGGCATTGCAGCGATCCCCAAACCGTTACGCCGCTCTCTGGACTCCACTCCGCGATAATGCCGTTGTTCTCGATGTACAGATGCTCCTGCGCACCGGTGCGGTACTCGCCTTCGACAATGTGCGCAGCGCTCTCCCACACAGAGTCCACGTTGCCTTTTTCGAGTAGGAAGCTCTTAAGCAGGTTGTCGGAACCCCACACGATCTGATCCTGCCGCTCACTCTCTTCGATGGTGAAGACCGGAGGCAGTAAATCATACTCGATGCGCACTGCATCCACGGCTTCGCGCAGCTTGTGTTTGTCCGTGTGCGCCAGCAGCAGTATCGCCTCATCGCAGTGGTTTACCTGGCCGTCTGCGAGACAAGGTTGATCGGCGACGATGAGCTGGATATGATTTTCGCCGGGAATATCGGCGGCGGTAACGACGGTAAATTCGCTCCAGTCGATTTGGCGGTCAAACTCGATGGAGCGAATGAGCCCCCGCGGAATGGTGCTGCGGACCGTAGCTCCATATAACATGCCCGCGCGCTCCATGTCGTCAACATAACGCGCGCGGCCCAGCAACTTGTCCGCCCCTTCCTTGCGGGAGACGGAAGCGCCAACGATGCGGGTTTTCGCGGTCGTGTTCATGGAGGGGAAAGCCGGGATTGCCTAACGGGTTGAGGCATAGCATACAACGTCACGGCCAAGTTTCAAAGCGAATGCACTATCCGGCCAGCCGGGCCAGCGTCCGTGCCAGCACATGCACACCGCTGCCGATCCACTCCGGTGAGGAGTATTCGTCTGGCCGGTGGCTCACTCCACCGCGGCAGGGAATGAAAAGCATGGCCACCGGCGCGATGCGAGCCATGAAGAGCGAGTCATGATACGCGCGGCTCACCATTTTCTTCCACGTCTTGCCCGCCTCGGCGGCAGCCGCCTCCATGGTCGAAATAATCTCTGGGTCGCAGGTGGCTGGCGGGTCGGCATTCACCAGCTCTGTCGTGATCGACACGCTGCGGCGAGCAGCCACATCGGAACACGCGCGGCGCAGTGTGTCGAGCACGCTGTCACGTCGCGCGCCGTCTATATCGCGAATGTCCGTCTCCAGGCGCACACGCGAGGGGATGCTGTTGACTGCGCCTGGAAATACCTCACAAACGCCCACAGTCCCCACCGTGTCAATTACTCTGGTAGATTTAGCCGCCGCTTCGAGTGCAAGAATCAGCTCTGCCGCGGCCGCCAGCGCGTCCTTGCGCCAGTGCATGAGTCTGGCGCCGGCATGACCACCCTCGCCCTCGATGAGGATGCGCAGGCTGGCGGGCGCGGCGATATGCGTGACCAGGCCGAGATCGATCCCGTCCTCTTCTAGCAACGGTCCCTGTTCGATATGCAGTTCGACGAACTGATGAAAGCGTCCCTTCGGCAGCATGACAGACTCAAGTGGACCCTTAAACCCGGCCTGCGCACGCAACTCCTCCAACCCGCGGCCATCTTTATCGCGCAGGGCAAGCGCCTGCTTCGGCGTAATAACATTGGCCATCATGCGGCTGCCCAGGCAGCCGATCCCGAAACGGGTCGGCTCCTCGGATGTGAAGATCACCAGTTCAATCGATCGCCGCGGCTTGAATCCAAGTTTCTGCAAAACGCGAATCGCTTCGAGGCCGCCCAGCACGCCGACACATCCGTCATACAAGCCCGCGTTGGGAATCGCGTCCATGTGCGAGCCGGTGCCTACGGGCGCAAGCTCAGGTTCGCTGCCCTGCCAGCGGGCAAAGGTGTTGCCGACTGCGTCTTCCTGAATCGTGAGTCCAGCGTTTGCGCACAGGCTCTTGACATAAGTGCGCGCACGCATATCGGCCTCGCTGAAAACCACGCGCGTCACCACCGGAGGTTCGGCCTCCGAGATTTGCCCCAGAGACAATAGCTCCAGAATAAGTCCATCTATCGTCAGTTGCGGTCGAGTGCTCATCGATCACGCTCCCAGTGGATGTCTGCGCCAGTCTTTGTAGATCAGGTACTTTGCCGGCCGCTTGCCCAGTGCACCAAACCATTGCGGACAATAGGGTCCCATCCAGATAAAATCGCCGGCTTCGACTGGATACCACGCGTCGCCGAGCCTGTAGATGCCGCCGCCTTCGAGCATCAGCAGACCGTGCTCCATCACGTGAATCTCTACCATGCTGAGCGCTGCGCCGGGATCGTAGGTCATGGTGTTCACAGCAAAGTCATAGGGTGGCCCGTCAGGCATCAAGGAGCGCACGCGCAACGACTCATCACCCATCAGCGCCACGGGTGCGACAGCAGATTCGTTGCCCACGACGATCTCCGGGGCCGCTGAGCCCGGCTGCGTCTCATAGGCTTTTTCGATGATTGCAGCGCGCGAAGCAGCCAGCGCACTCACGGTGTGCGGCGTGCCCTGGGGCAGATAGGCAAATCCGCCGGGAGTGAGAACGTGAGTTTTGCCGCCGGCCTTCAGCTCCAGCTTGCCCTCGATGACATACAGAAAGCGTTGTGCCGGAGCGGGTCCCAGCGATCCGCCATCAGCGAATTCCGCGGTCATCTGAGTAAAGCGCGCGCCCAGTTGCGGCGCGGCGTGAACTACGAACTCCACGCCTTCAGCGCCGGGAAGAGGCGTGCGGATAAATGTGTCCGGAGTTTGAAGCAGGTGATCGGACTTCAGGCTGCTTCTGGTTGCTCCCAGGTGGTGCATGCTTGACCTCGCTTGCAAATGCGTTGTTCGATTTTAGCTAATCTGTGCTGCCACCCGCTCAAGAAATTCGCTGCCCACATGCAGCGCGGCCTCCACATCTTCCTCAAGCACGGCTTCGGCAGGATGGTGGCTGAGACCGCCGGGGCTGCGCAGAAAGAGCATCGCCGTGGGTACGCGGGTGGCCATCACCATGGCGTCGTGGCCGGCTCCGCTGGGCATTTGCTTCACGGGCATTCCGGCCGCCTCAATTGCGTCGGCGAGAAATGAAGTCAGTCGTTCGTCCATAGGCACAGCCGGCTGGTCCAACTGGCCCGTGGACTGCAAGGCCAGCCCGCGACGCTCTGCAATGGCGTTTGCGTATTCGATCAGCTTCTTCACTGCTGATGCCCGGTTGGCGTCGTGCGCGTGGCGTATATCTATACTCACCACCGCCGCTCCCGGAACCACGTTGGCCGCATTGGGTTCGACTGACACCTTGCCCACCGTGGCGACCAGGCCATCCGTGGCCAGTGCAAGCGACTCTACCTGGGTGATCCATTCGGCGGCAGCGGCCAGCGCATCGTGGCGCATGCGCATGGGCGTTGTGCCGGCATGGTTGGCCTGGCCGGTGAATTCGAGGATGAGCCGCGTCTGGCCCACAATCCCAGTGACAACGGCGACGTTCAACTCCTCGGATTCCAGTATCGGCCCTTGCTCGATGTGAATCTCAACAAAGCCAAGTGCGCTTCCATCCAATGCGGCCTCGCCGATCAAGTGGGGGTCGAGGCCAAATCTGCGAATCGCAGCTTCAAGAGTGATGCCGTTTGAATCTTTGCGGTCGAGAAGGGCCTTGTCGAAGCGTCCGGCAACCGCGCGGCTCCCAATAAAGGGAACACCGAAGCGCACACCCTCTTCCTCAGAGAATGCAATCACCTCGATGGCCAGCGGTAACTTCAGCTCCCTCGCAATTTCCACCCATTCGAGCGCCATTACCACGCCCAAAACGCCGTCGTAGGGGCCTGCATTCGGAACCGTATCGATGTGCGAACCCATCAGGAGCCGCTGGCTGCCCGCGTCGTGCGGTTGCCACAGCCCGCGCAGATTGCCCACCGCATCCACGCGCACGGTCATGCCCATTGCTTCCATGCGTCCGCGCAGCAGCGCGTGAACGTCGTGCATCGGCGTCGTCAGGAATCGGCGCGTGATGCGTCCCGGCTCTTCGCTCATCGTGGCTATCCGACCGCATTCTGTAATTACGCGCTGGGCTCTGTCTCTCATGAGCGCACCAGTTCTTTTCCGCGCTCTTTGCCAACGAATCGATTTGTGTCGTAAACCTGCTCTCCGCGCAGCCAGGTTTCCTGCACCTGCCCTCGCAACTCCGCGTCCAGGTAGGGTGAGAGCTTGTGGCGAAAATGCAGGTGCTCCCCGGCCACAGTCCAGGCAGCATCTGGATTGAAGACCACAAAGTCAGCGTCGGCGCCAACGGCGAGCGCGCCCTTTCGTCCTGTCAGACCTGCCAATCGCGCTGGTGCAGCAGCCATCCACTGGCCCAGCCTCTCGATGCTCAATCCGCGCTGGGCCATGGCAGTCCACAGCACGGGCAGAGCTAACCCGAGGCTGGCGATTCCGCCCCAGGCAAGGTCCCAGCGGCCTTCTTCGCGCCGCTTCATTGCCGGCGGGCAAGGGGAGTGATCGGTCGTCACCATATCGATAAGGCCCTCGGCGAGCGCGCCCCATAACGCTTCGCGGTTCTCAGCATTCCGGATCGGCGGCGCGCATTTGAACTCCGTCGCGCCGTCGGGAATCTCTTCGGCGGCGAACCACAGGTACTGCACGCAGGTCTCCACGGTTATGGGCAAGCCGCGCTTGCGCGCCGCGGCGAGCAGTGGCAGAGCTTGTGCGCTGGCCAAGTGCACTATATGGATAGGCGTGTCGAACTCGTCGGCCAGGCGGATCAGCATCGCGATCGCCTCCACCTCAGCTGTATCCGGACGCGAAGCCAGGTAGGTGGAATATTTGCACCAGTCTGCGTTCGAAGCGTTCAGGGCTTCCGTGGCTGCGTTTACCGGGCCGGCCAATTCTGCATGGACAAGCAGGGGCAGGCCGCTGCCACGCAGACGATCGAGCGCAAGCCGCAAGTCGGCTTCATCTACCCACGCGAAACTGTCGATTCCGGCGTGAATCAGAAAGCATTTAAATCCCGGAATCCCCGCGCTGACCATCGACAACAATGCTTCGGCGTTTCCGCGCACCACGCCGCCCCAGGTGGCCCAGTCTACCCACGCCTGCCCCTGGGCGGCATTACGCTTGGCCTTCAGGGCATGTAGATCGATGGTCTCAGGAGCACAGTTGAGCGGCATGTCCACCAGCGCGGTTACACCACCAGCGGCAGCAGCTTGCGTCGCTGTCTGAAAGCCCTCCCACTCCGTGCGCCCAGGCTCGTTGATGTGCACGTGCGAGTCCACAAGGCCCGGCAACAGCAGAGAATCGCCAAAGTCGCGGAGATTGCCTTCCGGCGGCGCTTCACCCCAACCCACAACCGCAGTAATGCGCCCATGCTCCACCACCACGGTCGCTGGTGCCAGACCGTTCGGGGTCAGTACACGGGTCGAGCGAAATGCCTGAACCATACTGTTTTACTTTCGCCTTTTGGGGAGGACTAAGGCAAGCTTAATGGTAGGACAACAACTCCAGACTGGCTGGCTGCGAACCCTGCCCTAATGCGAGGCGGGATAGTTTCGGTACGAGACGATCTTCGAGTCTATCGGCGTGCCATTCAGATTCGATGTCTTCAGCATCACTTCAAAATAGGGAAGCGTGGTCACATGCAGCATTTTCTGGAAGCGCGATAATTGACCTTCCGATGTCAGAAAGCCTCCTGCGCCTTCGGTAGCAGCGGAATCAGTGCCCGCGAGAATCAGGACCTTGCCGAGCTGTTGAGGGTTGGGAAGATATGCGACCACGCAGTATCCGCCACTTGAAGGAGATAGAGGCGGAGCATAGATTTCCTGTTCGCCGGCAGCAGGCGTCTTGTTCCTGATGTAATCGATCGACCGGCTGGAATCGTACTCCGCGGTGGGAAATCACGCTGGTGCCGTGATCTGATTTTCGATTGTCACTCGAAGGCGTTCGCCTATTCGTGTACAGGAGTGCAGCTAAAAACGGAAGGAGCAGGTGCCATCAGGCCCCTGAACTTGGCCGGAAATTCAATTGAGCTTTAGCCCCGGGCTTGAAGGCCCACCGCGCCTGAATTTGGTGGGGTCTAAACTCCACGCTTCCTCAGTCAAACAGTTTTAAACAACCCGGCGAATCTCGTATCAGCTTCTCTCCTCATCGCTGATATGAAAGTCGCCGGGTATTTTTTCTTATTCGATAATCTGGAATTTCTTCAGCCCCTCTTCGTTGATCATGATTCCCAACCCTGGTACGTTGTCGTCGAGATCGATAAATCCATCCGTCGGCTTGGGTTCCCCGTCGAAGATATACCAGAACAGCTCGTTGCCTACTTCCACATCGACCGGCGGAAAGAACTCCGCCATAGGCGAGTTCAGGCTCGCCATCACCACGTGAAAATTGTGCATCTGCCCCGCATGCGGAATAACCGGAACTGAAAACGACTCGGCCAGCGCGGAGATTTTGCGTGCCTGGCTGATGCCGCCCACGCGGTTGGTGTCGAACTGGATGTAGTCGAGCGCATGCGCCTCGAGCAACTCGCGGAACCCATAAATCGTGAATTCATGCTCGCCGCCGGCAATGGGCACCTTGCGATACGCCTTCAGTTCCGCATAGCCGCGCAGGTCGTCCGGAATCACCGGCTCTTCCAGCCAGCGCAGGTTGAACGGCTCCAGCAGAGGCAGCATGCGCTTGGCATAATCCAGTGTCCAACCCATGTACGCGTCCGCCATCACGTCGATCCCGTCGCCGACAGTCTGCCGCACCGTGCGTACCAGGTCGACGTTTTTCTGCATTCCCGCCGCGCCGTCGGTAGGGCCCCATCCGAAGCGCAGCTTCATCGCTTTGTAGCCCTCCGCCTTGTAGCGGCTCGCTTCAGACGCAAGCTCATCCAGCGGTGTCGAGTACAGGCGGCTTGCATACACGGGAATGCGCTGCTTCGTTCTCCCGCCCAGCAGCCTGTACACCGGCTGTTTCGCCGCCTTGCCCAGCAGATCCCACAGAGCAATGTCCACGGCGCTGATGGCTGTCATGCCGATGCCTTTGCGCCCGAAGGCCATGGTGTTGCGGTACATGTGCTGCCACAGAAATTCAATGTCCCAGGGATTGGCGCCCAGCAGCAGCGGCGTCAGGTATTGATCGATTACCTGCTTGGTCACCAGAGGCGCCAGAGCTGCATTGCCGATGCCCACCAGCCCATCGTCCGTTTCCACCTCCACAATCAGCCAGCCGTGAAACGTGAACGTCTTCATCGAGGCCTGCGGCAGTGAAAGCAGGTCCATGGGGTTGGTGCAAAAATGCGGCGGCAGCGGCGTCGTTTCTCCACGCCATTGCGCAACTCGTGTGCGAATCCTGCTTATTTTCATATTTGTTCCAGTTCTCGAGGTCCCGCAATCCATCTGCTAGGGAACGTCAGTTTCAAAGTTACACTGGACGATAAGCCCCAAACAACGGCCCCAGTTCCTCCGGGCAAAGCTCGGGTCTACTTTATTCATGACGCCGGATCTATTGACGTCTTTTCTCTTGCATACCCAACTACAAAATTTACAATTGACGGCATCTGGGCGGGTGCTGACCGCAGCGATTCCTGGTTCGCCGTCTTTGTCGACCCCGGAGAGCATCACGTTTGCGCGACTCTGCAATAGTCTATCGTGGATGATCGCGTGGAATTGGCGCATTTCACCGCAGAGCCGGCCAAGGTCTACTACTACCGGACGCGGCTCGTCATGTCGGGCCAGGTGGAATTGCTTGAACTCGATCTGATCGATGGCGATCATGGCAGGTATCTAATCGGTTCTTATCCCCAAAGCGTATCGCGAGCGAAGAAGTGAGACCGGAGGCGAAATCAACCGGTGCTCACTCCCGATTTGACTCTCGTACGTCGAACGAAACGGAAGGGAATTCGCCTCCCAGCTCCCCGGTGCAATAATGGAATTGAACCGGGGAGACGTTCCGGAGCAGCGCCAATCTGATGAATTTGCCCAACTCCATAACGATGAGTCGGATCGTCATGATCCCATTGCTCTTATGGATTCTATCGCCACATTTTCCTCGGCAGGCGTACGGCGCGCAGGAGATACTGGCTTCCGTTCTCTTTGTAATGGCCTCTATCACCGACGGTCTCGATGGCTATTTGGCTCGCAAACGCGGTCAGATTACCACCATGGGCATGTTGCTCGATCCCCTGGCCGACAAGATCATGGTCACTGGAGCGATCATCGCCCTGGTCGCCTACAATCCCCAGGTCGTCAAGGTCTGGATTGCCGTTGTTATCGTGGCTCGCGAGTTCCTCATCTCCGGCCTGCGCTCCATTGCCTCGTCTGAGGGCTTCACCATCCAGGCCAGCGATCTCGGCAAACTGAAGACAGTCGTTCAGATCGTCTCCGTTACCTCTGCCATCCTCGCCCATCGCTGGGATCAATGGCAGATCGGGGTGCTCGTGATCCCGGTCAGGTGGTACGCGGTTGCAGCCATCTACTTCACAGTGCTGGTCTCTACCATCTCCGCTATCGATTACTTCATCGGTTTCTGGAAGCAGATTGACCATGCCTCCAAGGACCGTCGCAAGGCCGCTGTCCTTGGCCAGCGCAAAAGCGCCAGTATCCTGTAGGTCAGTGCGGGCTTGGGCAGCAGCCTACTGTCCCAATTGAAACCTCAGTTCGGCCAAAGACGTCTGGTACGCATAGCGTGCGGTCGTATAAGCGATTTGCGCTTCCGTTTGCGCCAGTTGTGCCTGGGTCAACTCTACAATCCCGCTCAAGCCGATCTGGTACCGAGCCTCTGAAAGATCGAGTGCCATGTTTGACTCATTTAGCATTTCCTGAGTCACACCGATGCGCTGGAATGCATTCTGCGAATTCAGCACCGCCATACGCACGTCGCGCGCAATCTCGTCGCGCAGATTCCGCACTTGTTCGCCGGCTGCACTGGCGCGCAGTTTAGCTTCTTGCGCGCGCGCGTTGAACAGGAATCCGTTGAAGACTGGAATGTTGATGTTCGCCCCGGCTGCACCGAACCAGTTGGATTGAATCTGGTCCGCGCGTACCGGCGTTCCGCCAACCGCGGCCAGTGCCGACACTGTAGGCATCCAAAGGTCCTTCTCGGCGGACCTGAACTGCCGAGCCGCAATGTAGTTGTCGTTCAGTGCGGCCAGATCGGGACGGGCCCCAAATGCCGATTGAAGCAGGGCATCGGCATCCTGCGGAGCGGGTTCAGGATTGGCCGTAGTCTCATCCACCAGCATGTACTGCTCATTCCGCTCGGAGCCCAGAACATTGTTCAGGCTCGCCATGGCGTTCAGGGCACTGTTTTGTGCATCCAGCAGAAGCAGCTTGGCTTGCGAGAGCTGCACATTCGCAAAACTCAGATCGAGATCCGACCTGAGTTTAGCTTTGGCGAGCGCGGAAATCTGGTCCACTGTCGCCTGGCGTTGGGCCACTGTTTGCTCAGCTACCTGTTGAACTGCCTGGCTCGTCAGCGCCTGGTAGAAAGCCTGATCCACTGTCAAGGTAATATCCAGCTCCGTGGCCCGCTCGCTTTCCATTTGCGCTTTCGCATTTGATTGCGCACTGCGCACCAGGTTATGCGTGCGTCCAAAGTCTGTGATCAGCTGGCTCACCGTCAAGCCACCCGCGGCGCGATTGAAGATGGACGGGTTGTTCAGAGCGCTTGCGGTAATGCGGCTATTTTCATGTGCGCCAACGGCCGTCAAACTGCCAATTGCGGTGGGCAACTCGCCGCTGCGCACCTCGCGCGTCACCTGTGCCTGTGCCAACGCAATGAGCCGCGCCACGCTGATGTTAGGGTTGTGCTCGATGGCCATCCGCTCGGCATCGGCAAGCGTCAGCTTCGGCGCCTGCGCTATTGTGGGCGCAGGCGCCTGTTGCGAGCGCAGTACGCCGGACAACAAGGCCAGCAGCGAGAGCGCACATGCGGCAGGAATCAATCGTGTCTTCCTGGATTCAGTCATGTCTATTCCTCCGCGACCGCGGTCTTGGCTTCGTCTCGTCCATGGATCACCAGATATACCGCTGGAACGAGGAACATGGTGACGACGACGGAGAGTGCCAATCCGCCGATGATGGCCCGCGCCAGCGGTGCATACTGCTCGCTGCCCGCCTCCAGCCCCAGCGCCATCGGTATCATGCCCAGCAGCGTGGCCAGCGAGGTCATCAAAATGGGACGCAGGCGAACCTTGCACGACTCCACCACCGCTGCCTTCAACTCCATGCCCTGCCGGTGGAGAATACTCGCGAACTCCACGATCAGAATGCTGTTCGATACCACGATGCCAGCCATCATGATTACGCCCATCAGCGACATGATGTTCAGCGAACTGCCTGTCACCAACAGGATGACGGCAACGCCCGCCAAGCCCGGTGGAATTGCCATCAGAATGATGAATGGATCGATGAATGAGGCAAACTGGGCCATCAGGATCAGGTAAACGAGTAGGATCGCAATAATCAGTCCGATGCCGAAGTCGTGGAATGCCTGGTTCATGTTCACCACGGCGCCGCGTACGTCCAGTACGGTGTTCTTGTCGTGTTTGGTGTCGTCCAGGAGCCGATCAATGCGCGCGCCCACGCCCTGAAGCGCTTCCGTTTTGGTGGCCACATAGATGTCGATCACGCGGCGAATCTGGTTGTGGTCCACTTCGGTCGGCGTGTTGATCTGTTGAATGTCGGCCACCTCGCCCAGCGACACATAGCCGGCGCCGTGTCCACCCATCTGTGCGGAGACTGGCATAGCCTGCCCACCCTCCTGCATAGGGCCATAACCTGTAGGACGCACTCCGCGCAGTGGGATGCTCTTCACATCCTCCATCGACATGTTGTTGATCCAGCTATTCGCGTATTGCACGGTGACCATGTAGTTGTTGCCGCTTTTCGGATCGATCCAGTAGCTGGGAGCAACCATGCCGTCTGAAGTGAGCGCGGTAATCACATCGTCCACCACGTCCTTGGTCGAAAGCCCGATAAGGCTAGCACGCTCGCGGTCGATGTTCAGTGCCAGGCCGGGATAATCGATGCTTTGCGGAATATACACATTGCTCACATTCGGCATCGCCTTGATTTTCGCTGCCAGTTGCGTGGCCAGCGCAAAGGAGCTCTTCATGTCCTGCGATTTGATCTGGATGTCGATGGGAGCCGGCAAGCCCTGATTGATGACCGAGTCCACCAACCCACCTGCCTGGTAGTAGGCCGATAGTTCCGGCATCTCGCGCGAGAGCTTCTCCTGCACGCGGCGCATATACTCATAGCTACCCGCGCTGTGACCTTCTTTCAGGCTGGTCTGCACAAAGGCTGTGTCCATCGAAGCGTTGGTCGTGTAAATCGCCGAAAGATCGGGATAGACGCCGATGTTTGAGACGATCATGTCCAGGTCTTTTGCCGGCACCACGCTGCGGATGATGTCTTCCACCTTAGCGATGTAGTCATTGCTAACTTCCAGACGAGTGCCGCTGGGCATACGGACGTTGATGATGAATTGGCCTGGATCGGTGCGGGGAAAGTACGCACGGCCGATAAAAGGAACAGTGACAACAAGCAGCGCCGCCACGCCGCCGAAGATCGCCGTTGCAGTAAAGCCGGGCCGCTCCATCGCTCGCATGGCAAGATATTCGTACCAGTTGAGCATGGCCTGAAACTTCTCGTTAAATTTGGTTTCGAAGCGCTTGAAGATATTCCGCTTCGCTGACTGAGCATGTTCGGTCTCCTCGTGCAAGCGAATGAACTTGGCGCAGAAGAGTGGGACTACCGTCATCGCGAAGAAGTACGACGCAAAAATCGACAGCACAACGCCGAGCGCCATCGGAGTGAAGATGTATTTGCTCACGCCGGTGAAGAACGTTACCGGAAAGAACACAATGGAGGTCGTGAATGTGGCGGCCAGCACCGCCATTGAGACCTCAGTTCCACCCGCCTCTGCCGCAACAGCAGGCGATTCACCCATCTCCATGTGGCGGAAGATGTTTTCGAGCACAATCACGCCGTTATCGATCAGCCTGGAGAAAACCAGCGCCAGCCCGCCCAGAATCATCGTATTGATAGAGCCGCCCGTGTAGTCGACGATCAGAAGGCAGACCACCATCGAGAGCGGAACGGATAGTACCACCGCGATCATGGCGCGCGGGCTGCCCAGGAAGATCAGGATCATAATTCCGGTGAGGACAAGGCCGATGAGCGCTTCCTTCGAGACATTTTTAATCGCAAGCTTGACGAAGACCGACTGGTCGAACACCACCGCAGTCTTCAGCGATTCAGGAATGTCGACCAGATGCTTGATTGCAGCTTTCATCCCGTTGACGATGGTGATGGTGTTGCTGTCGCCGCCCTGCTTGAAGACCGGCACGTAAACCGAACGTTGTCCATCGATGCGAACAACGTTGTACTGCAGTGCGCCTGAGTCGATTGCCTTGCCGATGTCGCCCACCAGAACCGACGAGTTTCCCACGGACTTGAGCGGCATCTGGTTCATCGAATTGGCATCGGGAAACTGGCTGTTGGCGTAGATGTTGTAGTCCTTTGAGCCGATGCGCACGTCGCCCGCAGGCAGAATCAGATTCGAGCTGTTTACCGACGTCACCACGTCGTTCAGGCTCAGATTGCGCGCCTCCATCTTCAGCGGATCCACGTATATCTGGATCTGCCGGTACGTTCCTCCGTATGGCTGCGGCACTGACGCGCCCTGCACATTCGAAATTTGATTGCGAACCTCGAACTGCGCCAGATCCTTCAGATTGGTCTCGCTCAGCCCCTGGCCTTTCAGCGTTACCAGGCACACCGGCTGCGTGGATGCATCCATGCCCAGCACGACCGGGGGCAGGGTCCCCGGCGGCAATCTGCGCAGGTCGGCCATGGCCAGGTTCGCGATGTTGCTCAGCGCCGCGTTGGGATCGGTGCCCGGCTTGAAGTAGATCTTGATCAGACTCACGCCTGTGAGCGAGCGAGACTCGCTGTGGTCGATGTTGGCGCCCAGCGTAAAGAAGCGCTCAAAGGTGTTTGTGATGTCGGCTTCGATCTGTTGCGGCGGCATGCCGTTGTAGAACGTGGCCACTACCACTACCGGCATGTCGATCCTGGGAAACAGATCCACCGGCATCTTGGCGATGTTGACCGCTCCCACAAGCGAAACAAGCAGGCACAACATGATGATGAAGTAGGGAAATCGGAGAGCAAACTTCGGCATTAGTGTGCGCCTCCGTTGCTCGCTTCGGACTTCATGTCGATCATGCCGCCCGTCTCCTGCACGGTCTCAGAGGCCGGCTCAGGAGTTAGCAGCGGGTTGACCTCTTCGTTCTCCTGGTACTTGTCCTGTCCCCCTGTCACCACCCGGTCGCCGGGGTTGAGCCCGCTGGTGATCTCGGCGAGCTTCGACCCCTGCAGGCCCACAGCGACGTTTCGAATGTGGACGTGATTGCTGTCATCGAGCACGTAGACCGTCTCCTGCTGCCCGTTCAGCACCAGCGCCTCCACGGGAATCGTCACCACATTCGTGACATGTGCCAACTGCAGCAGCGTGTTGGCGTACATGCCAGGCGAGATGGACAGATCCTTGTTCTCCACATCCACTTCGGTTTCCATGGTCCGGGTTTCGAAATTTACTTCGCGCGTAAAGCGCACGATCTTTCCGGTAAGTGACCGGCCAATAGCATCGACGCGTACCTGTAACTGATCGCCGGAGTGGACAAACCTCACATCGTCCTCCGGTACCGGGATGCGCAGGCGGAGAAGATTGCTCTGCGAAATGCGGACGATGGGAAGATCCTGGCTGTTGGAGTTGGTACCGCCCTGGATGAGGGCGCCGGTGTCTGCGTATCGCCAGATCACAACCCCGTCCAGCGGCGCCGTCACATTTGTGTAGTTATGCAGTGCCTCTACGCGCTGATTGTCGGCGCTCGCCGCACCGGCGCGCTGCTGTGCCGCCGCCAATGCAGCCTTAGCGGAGTCCACCTGCGCCTCTGCCGACAGATCTTTGGCCTGTGCGTCGTCCAGTTCCTGTTGCGCAACAAGCCCCGGCCGCCCTGCCGCCGCCTGCTTCAGCCGCTCAGATGCTGCGTGCAGAGCCGCGTGCATCGCCTCCGCTCGATTGACCTCGTGCTCTGCTCGTGAAATCTCTTCCTTGCTTTGCTGCAGATGGAACCCCGTGCCCTGCAATTCAGCCTTTAACTCCGGCACTTCAAGAACTGCCAGCGTCTGGCCTTGGTGAACGATGTCTCCTATGTCCACGTTGATGTGCGACATGTAGCCGCTCACCTTTGGATGCACATCCACTACCTGGTAGGGCTGAAATTGTCCGGCCAGCGTCAGCACGTGGGAGATGTCGCCACGCTGCGCCGTGGCGACCTTCGCGGCTGGTGCCGCGGCCGCATTGGCATCGGAGTTGCCTGCGCTTGAGTGGCAGGCGGTAATGCCGAATGAGGCACACAGCGCTAATGCGGCGACCGCCGTCAATGAAATCTGCTTGTTCATGTGCGTAATGCTCCTGATCGCATCAATCTTTCTTATGTCCCGGTACGTACCCCAAAGGAACCGGGGCCGAGGTAATAGAGATAGCGATATGTTGGATGCCATCGCCGCAATTCTGGTTTGCCGTGAGAGGCGTCTTCTGCTTGGGCAAAGAGTCAACTTCCCCGGCTGTTGCTTCAGGCTGCGTGCGCACTGAGATAGCGCCGCCATCTTAACCGGAAGCCGCAGCCAAAATACCGAAAATGGCAACGACATTGCGGATACCTTCACGGACCACTTCGTAAATCAATAAATCTCGCATGCGGTAAGACCGCAGGCGCTACTTATCACACAGCTTTGGGAGTATTAGCGAGCAGGAGGAGGGCGGAAGAAAGTTTGAGGAGAGAAATAGGCTTCAGCGGAAACTGTAATGTGCCGGCGCGTGGGTCGCAGTTCGGGCCTGACATGCGCCAACACGCATCCGGCCGCAAATGTGAATAGCAGAGTAATGCGGATTAACGGATAGACAGGGCCCGGTGCAGGAGCCCCGCGCGCGACCAGAACAGGAAGGTCAGCGGGCAGCGCCTTTGCAGCTCGTATGGCGCTCCCGGGACCAGCCTTTGGACCATACCAGGCCAGCTTCGCTTCCATTGCAAAGGAGAATGCCAGGAGGCACAAGCCAAGCGCAAGTAATGTACGTAGGAATGCCCGGGAAACCGACATATCTTTAGTCTACCACGCGGGGCCCGTAACCTGCCTGTTATGATCGCGCCGATACTTCGGTTAAATGCCAGCTACGAGCCGCTGCTACCTCGGCGATCGCCAGTTCAATCTTGATCCCCGGCGGAGACAGTAGAGTGTATGGATGTTGAAGTTTCCAAGCCGTACAGGTTGCTTAGCTTGTCGGTGGTTACCAATACTTCCACACTGCTCTTGGCGAGGTTGCGGGACTTGAGGTACTGCACCGCATCCTCGGCCTGCAGCATGCGGTTCTTCAGAATGCGCAGGTTCTTGGCGGATTGATCCATCGCTGCGCGTGCGGTTTCAAGTGGTAAGGCCGCTGTCTTGCGATGAATGTGTGCGCGGCTCACTGCAAACGCGCTCTTGCTGCGAAAGCACCAGTTGCCCGTCGATGCGTTGCTTCGCGGCGCTTGACCTTGCCAGTTGCGCGCACTTGCCCAGTGGAATAATGTCCACGCTGATCTGGATGCCGTCAACCCAGTTGTTGCTTCCCGAGCTTGTCAACGATCCGCGGTCATCTTCCCAGTTTCCATAAGTAATGACGCGAGGGCCGAACTCCGATTTTGCCGCGCATACTGCCTTAGACTGTGCCGACTGCGCCTGTCCCAAAGCCATCAGATCCGGGCAGGTATTCGCTGCCAAGGCCAACTCCTGATCCAGAGAGAGTTCGAGAAATACGTGCGGTTCAATGGACTTCAACTCAGTAGCCTGCAGCTCTGGCGTGCCCTTTGCCTCGCGCAACTCCGCCCAGGCCAGTTCGAGATCGCCTTGAGCCGCATCAGTTCTTCCTTGCGCGACGCCGCATTTACTTCGGCCGACATGCGATCGGGCTCCACCGTAGATCGGCCTACACGCGCCCATCTACTGAAGTCAGCAACGCCGCTGCTGTCTCCTGCTCATGGTGGGCAACGTGGATCTCCCGCTCGGCGTAAAGCATTTGCTGGCGCCCATACACAACGCGGAGCACAATCTGCTGATCTACCGCTTTCGAGGATGAGGCGGCGCTCTGCTTGGAGAGATCAGCGCGGCGAATCAGCGGAGGGATCGCACGTGACCCTGAGTCAAGACGCGGGAGAGATGCTGGCTATCAGAACGTGGCTGCAATGGTTACAGAGGCGGGGCCGCCGTCACCATTTCGCGGATGGAACCAATCACCAGATCAGGCTCGTCTAGATGAATCCAATGTGCGCTCGCCGGGGCAATCACCTGCTGCACATTGTCCCCGATTCGGCCGAGACACGCCTGCGAGAGCGGCGCCGAATCTCCCGGCGTCAGCACGATCACTGGAATCTCCCTAATCGGTTCTGCCTCGTGCATTTCTTTTACTGTGTCCGGTATCGACTCAATATGGCTACGCATCCCGGCGTAAAAACTTGGACGCGACCAGTGCGATGCCACTACCGGCCATACCTCTCGAGGCATCTTGCCGACTTCGCTTGTAATCCGCCCTATGACATGGCGGCCACCGGAAACGGTTGCACCGTCCAAGTTCCCTGAGAATCTCTTGGAGCGGCGGAACAGGGAAGTGACGGCCAGCCGCGTTAAGCCACAGAAGGCGATCGGCGCCGCGCAGCGGATCAGTTTCTTGCCCAGATCAAGCTGCGACTGCTTGCTGGGGTCGAGCGGAGGCCATTCTTCACAGCGCATCGGGTCCACCAGCACCACGCCAGTCACTTCTTCCGGATAAAGCAGAGCATAGCGGCGCATCACCAGCCCTCCAAAGGAGTGGCCAACGAGAATGTAAGGCGACTTGATCTCTGCCTGCTGCAACAGGTCGTGCAGTTCCACGGCAATGTTGCCTGGGGTGCGAGCTGTGCGGCAGCGGCTGCTCCAGCCTAGCCCGCTGCGATCGTAAGAAGCGGTTCCGGTGAAGAGCGAGACGGTTTGCTGAATGTGCCGCCAATTCAGATTTGTAGCGCCGATGCCGGCCTCAAAAATCACCGTAGGTCCACCCGATCCCTGTTCCAGGAGGTAAAGCTTGCATCCCTGTCCTATCGTTACCCAGCGACCGGAGCCGGTATAACGCTGGCGGTCACGGCGACTGCCGATTGACTGATAGAAATATCCAGCGGAGATGAGGATTGCGGTGACCGAGAGCATCCAGACAGCTATATGCATAATTAATCCTGGCATCGTGAGGCTGCTCCGAGGTCAAGTTCCCTAGGCCGAGCTTTTTCGCTTCCACCATGCCGACCGGCCACGCCCCATCCTCAAGGCAAAGGCCAAAAGCAGACAAGCCCGTGACATCTCACGTTCCTTCCTGCGTTTTCTTCACATATACAGGAAAGCCGATACCGAGGTCCAGCCAATTCCGAGTCAAGTATTTGATCAGTATGGAAGGGGAGGGGTTCAGCAAGGTACGGAGGAGCGCCCCTTCTATTGCAGGGCATTGATCCAGGCAAAGTCAAAGCCCGCATTAAATTAAATAGAATGAACGTAATAGTGCACGTGAGCAAGGCGTTCATGACGTGGATAAAAACTCATGCGTCTTTAAGGAGAATCAGCCTAAGACTGGAGGGTCAACGGACTCTCCCATACGCGGACAAGCAGTTCTTTAAGCTGTCCGAAAGCCGTGGATCCTAGTTCATCCCTCCATTCGCGCTCAATATCCTGGAGTATTTCGTAGATTTTTGCGTATGCCGCGTGTCCACGTTTGGTAAAACGGACAATGCGCGTCCGGCCTTCGTCAGGAGAGTCGGAACGGGCAATATACCCTAGGTCCTCAAGGCTGCGGAGCAACTGGTTCATGGCCTGCTTGCTCATGCCGGCGCGTTCAGCGAGTTCGGTGGGGCGGACCCCGTCCGGCCCTGGAAATTGCAGCACCGCAATATGCGGCAAGCGAAGCTCGTCAAAGCCGGCAACATTGAGATCTGCGATGATTCGACGATGGATTACCTGGGCCGGAACACGCAGCAAAGCACCGATGAGGATGTCTTCGGTTTTGATGGGCGATTTCTTCTGGGAAAAAGGCATTGACATGTTTAGTAAACTACGTTTACTAATATAACACGGTAAATGGAATTTACCAAAGGAGCCCCCGATGACATCACTGATTGCAGATCCCCAGATCAATCCCTCCGATGAGGCCATCACTGTCGGAGCGCTCAAGTTACGCTTCCTGCTCACCGGCGACAACTCGACTGGCAGCGTCGCCGCATTCGAACTCGTTGTTCCTGCCTCGGAGCGTCTTCCAGCACCTGCGCATA
Organism: Occallatibacter sp.; assembly: GCA_035945795.1. Classification (GTDB taxonomy): domain Bacteria; phylum Acidobacteriota; class Terriglobia; order Terriglobales; family Acidobacteriaceae; genus Telmatobacter. Next base: position 2,578 of record DASYZU010000073.1, on the reverse strand, counting down.
GCCACGACCATTACGAGGAGACGATCTATGGGCTAGACGGCGTGATGACCTGGACCGTCAATGGAAAACAGATAGACGTTGGGCCGGGGCAGGCACTCTGCATTCCTCGCGGCGCGATTCACCGGTTCGATAACAACACAAACCGGGACGTGAAAGCGCTCTGCATAATTACGCCGGCCGCGATCGGTCCGCAGTATTTCCGCGAAACCGCCGCGGTATTCAACTCTGCGGCGGGCGGTCCGCCAGACCGCGCAAAGATGGCGGAAATCATGCGCCGCCACGGCCTCACTCCGGTTCCGCCTCCGCCGCTGGCCTAGAGCCTGAATGAGGGTTTGAAACTGAAAAGCAAAAGGGCAGCCACATTCCAGCGGCTACCCTTTTTGTATCTGGATTTGATCGAAGTTCACGAAACGTAAATCAGGCAAAAAAACAGTTACCAAAGAACGCCAGTGGCAAGCAGGGCCCGGTCACTCGCTTCTATGAGGCTTCGCTTAAAATTCTTTGCGTGAATGTCAAAGTCCGATTCAAGATGCTCGCATCGGGAATCGGACCGCTTCAAAACTAGTAGCGACCACGACCGCGTGAGCTGCCGCCGCCACCGCTGCCCTTGCGTGCCTGGTAGCAATCTCGGCAGAACACCGGGCGATCGCCACGCGGCTCAAAAGGCACTGTTGTAGGCTGGCCGCAACCCGAACAAATCACAGGTGTTCCCTGTGCCGGAGCCGAACGGTAGCCGGAGCCCCCCTGATCGTTTTTCTTTGCCTGACGGCAATTCTTGCAACGTTTTGGGGTCGAATAACCACGTTCCTGAAAGAACGCCTGATCAGCAGCGGTGAAGGTGAAGTCCTGCCCGCAATCGCTGCACGTAAGTGATATATCTCCGGCCATGGGTCTCCTCGTGGAGATTGTACAGCCCAATCCGCGTTTTGCACACAAAGATTCTTTTAAATTGAAAAACTTACCCACGACACAGTTTTCGTTTCCTGGGCTGCCCTCCGTTGACTGCGGGCGCGGTATAGTTTTCTTCAGAGAGTCTCAACGGCGCTCAGCCCAATCTCTACCTCATTTTCGTCCGAGGATCATGACTGCTTCCAACCCCGAATTCGAGGCGGATTGTATTCGCCGGATCGCTGCGGGTGAGAAGCATTTGTTTCACGACCTCATCCGCCCATGCGAGCGCGCCATCTATTTTTTGCTGGTCTCTCTGCTGCACAACGAGGCGGAGGCCGAGGACGCAGCCCAGGAAACGGCCATCAAGGTCTACAAGAATTTGCACCTGTTCCGCGGCGAGTCGCAGTTCCGCACCTGGGTGCTATCCATCGCCCGCAACGAGGGCCTTGGCCGCCTGCGCAAGGCCGAATCCCGCCGCGAGGACTCCCTGGATGCGCTTACGAATGACCAGGGCGGCGACTACACCCCGGCCGTTCTCACCAGCTGGCGCGAAGTGCCCGCCGAGGCTCTGGAACGCAAGGAACTCGGTGCGCTGCTCCGCAAGGCCATCGAGGGCCTCCCTGAGATTTACCGTAACGTTGTGCTGCTCAGAGACATCGAAGAGATGGACGTCAGAGAAACCGCTGCTACTCTGGGCATTACCGAGGGCAGCGTGAAGGTCCGCCTCCATCGTGCGCGGGCCTTGCTACAGCGAGATCTGGCTCCGCGGCTGAAAGGGTTTGCGCCTAAACGGGCCAATTTGTTTGGGTGGGGCGCATGAGGATCGACTGCAAGCACGTGTGGGAACACATCTCAGCCTACATCGATGGCGAGGTGGACGCGGACCTGCGTGCCGATATCGACCGCCATCTTGAGACCTGCGAGATCTGCTCCGCAGTCCTCGATTCCACCCGCAATGTCGTGGTGCTTATCGCCGACAGCCGTGTCTTCGAACTCCCTGCCGGCTTCAGCGACAGACTCCACGAGCGGCTGGAAAGGGAATTGGGCCCGGACGAACCCTGAAAACATGCCGGCTCCAGAGAGTTATTTAGGATTGCTCGGCCGCGTTCGCGTCGTCCCGTCCTCGCCGTCTTTGTACGCCACGACGCCGGAACTACCCGTTTTGCCCGCCGGTTTTACCGTGGCCGTCTTGTTATTCCCTGACCTGTACCGAGTCGTCGCTTCATCCCCATCTTTGTACTCCACTACGCCGAGGCTACCCGCCGTGTCAGTCGATGGTGCCTTGTTCGTCTGAGCGGAGCCATCTTGCGTTCCGGAGCCGGAACTCCCCTTGTTTTTGGCTACGGAATCACGTCCTTCATAAAGCGGGTTCGTACCTTCTCCCTTGTCTTCGTAGAGCGGATTCGATTTTTTGGCCTGGAGTCGGGAGGAAGCTCCACCATTGGCGATGTCCTTTTGCCCGCTTGCAGTGGATGTTGTTGACGCATTACCGGAACTCTTGCCTTTTGTTGCGGTATTCGCGGATTGCGAACCAGCTCCCAATCCGGCCAGCAACAACGTGGCTACGGCCAACGCCAGGGTAATCCTCATGCAGGTCTTCATGGACGTCCCTTCCGGGACTGAGCGGCCATCCGTTCAAAGAACGCCCGATCCCCATAAAGAAGTGCGGCGGCAAACTGCCGCCGCA
>DASYZU010000072.1:0-1931 GCA_035945795.1 Occallatibacter sp. | reverse complement strand
CCAGTGTTGATCACCAAAGGCGCAAAGATCGTAGAAACGGACGAGAAAGGAAAGACCGTCGTGCTCCGCGATGGCAATAACGGATGGACCTGTTTTGCGGGACACCCAGGCATCGTCGCGGACAATACTGAATGCGATGATCAGGCTGCCATGCAATGGAACGCGGATTGGGCCGCGCACAAGCCGAAGCCGACGAATACCATACCCGGAATCGGCTACATGTTTGCTGGGGGAACGGACTGGAGCGCGACCGAGCCGTATGCTACAAGCGGCACGCCGATCAAAGAGCCTCCGCACTGGATGCTGTTCTGGCCTTTTGACCCCAAAGAAACGGGCTTGTCAGATAAGCCTAAGGACACGGGTACGTGGATCATGTGGGCTGGAACACCTTATGCCCACCTCATGATTAATCAGAAGCCGTAAAATGCTCAGATTGCTCGTGCCCCACTAGGTTTCGTCGGGCCAAGTCCTTCCATGAGAAGGCCGGTACGAGTCAAGACGATTTTGATTTTTCTTAAGTGGTCTTTGGCTCTGAGCCAAGCCGCCTCTGTCGCCACCCTTCCATCCGCACTCTTGTAGAGCGATTCTTCGCTCGGTGCAAGTTGGGTGTTCTCGTTTTCAGTAGGTGCTGCCGTCTGACAAGCGTCCTCTTCTTCCCCTTTGGCGAAGGGAACTTGGCCCAGGACTTGGTCGCAGTCACCTAACTCGGCGGTCGAGACTCGGCTGTTCACTTACAAACTCTAAGCGACTGCGGACACCGCTCGCTGGCTATTGCGTAGAGGTTCGTAGACCTCTCCGCCCACCCACAGCCGATGCAGCAGTACCGCTAGCTTTCGCGCCACCGCCACCACCGCTCGTTTCTTGGCGTTTTTCCCTCCTCGCTCGGCGAGCTTAAGTCCCCAGTGCCGCAGATCACTATCTTCCCCAAAAGGTCCGAGGATGTAGTGCGCCCCTTGCACCAAAAGCGTCCGTAGATACCGGTCGCCTTCCTTGCTGATGTGCATCTGTGGTTCGCTCTGCCCAGAGTTCCGTCGTCCCGGCTGCAACCCCACAAAACAGCCTGCCTCGCGACTCTTCCGGAACCGATGCGGGTCGTCGAGGGTCAGGACATAGGTCAGCGCGATCAGGTCCCCTACACCCTTCACCTGTTTGAGCAGCTCGACCTCAGGGTAGTTCTCCCGGGCCATCTTTTCGATCCGCCGATCGTATTCCTTAATCTGTGCATTCAGCGATTCGACCTCTCGCAACAGCGGGTCCAAGGCTTCGCGCAGTTCCGGGCTCAATCCCATAGCCAGTTCCTGGCCTACTTGCTGCGTGTGACACTTACTGAGTCGCTCGCCATACGACTTCACCAGCCCTCGCGCTGAATTCACCAGGGCCGTGCGGGCCTTCACCAGCTCGGCACGCGCTCGGATCTGCGTCAGATGAATCTGTGCCTGGGCGCTGCGATGTTGCACCGGGCTTAGTAGCTGGGGATCCACTCTCGCCAGCCGTGCCAGCGTTCGTGCATCGATGCGATCATCTTTTCGCCGACTCTCCCCGATTAAGCGTACGTTCCGTGCGTGCGCGACGATCACCTCGTGCCCCAGCGCCGTCAACAGTCGGCTGACCCACGGGGAGTGTGCTCCGGTCTCCAGAGCGATTCGGCTCCGCTGCATCTTGCCGAATACCTGCTTCATGGCTTCCGGTGTGGTCGTCAGTTTGCGTTCCAAAACTATGTCTCCTACTTCGTTCAATACGCAGTACCGGCTCCAGCGATCTCCCAGATCCAAACCGATCGTCAGCTGGTGCCTTTTGAAAATCCTGCTTTCATTCCTCTGCAAAGTGCTAATCTTCTGCATTGCCGGTCTCCTTTTCTTTGTGCTTCTAGCACGTCGAACATTGGGAGCGTATCGCATCCCGTCGGAGACCGGCCTTCTCATCCCATCTGA
>DASYZU010000071.1:0-80806 GCA_035945795.1 Occallatibacter sp. | reverse complement strand
CACACCTGGCGGAGCCTAGCGAGTGGGTCCGACTCCCAAGGCCGAAGTTCTGCATTTACGGAGGGTCCGTCGCAGATGGAAACCGTAACCGAAGGCGGCGCAAGCCGAAGCAGAAGAACGAGCCTGCCGCCGGGCGTCGGTTTGACCCCGAAGCCATGACCGTGCAGAAAGCGGGATAGATATGGGAGACACCCGCCTGAACAATCCTCTCCATCCGCTTCCTGACGATGCAATGTACCGGCGAACAGGGTTCACTCGCCCCCACCAAGAGCCAGGCAAAGAGCCTCAAGTCTGCCCGAAAACCGACTGTCTTTAGGCAGCCTGCGCTATGCTCAAGCACACATCCTTCGGTGGAACAATTCAGCTCCGGTTTGTGGGCGTGAAATACCATAACGATTCCGGTTCCATCCGCGTTTCATGCTGCCGCTGCCGCAGAGGAAGCGCGGTAGATGTCCTCTGTGTCGAAGGACTGGTCTGCATGGCTGTACCCCTTCACAGCGATAAGCTCGCGTACTCTGCGTCGGCCCGCATGATCGCGTTCGCAATACAGTACAAAGTCGATGGCTTCTGCCGCCTCAGAACGAATGAAAGAGTGATTGAGATTCGGTCGCGCACTCAAGGCGAGATCCGATAGCCGGTTGAGAGCGTCCCACGCGCTCTTTGCGTGGATGGTGGAGAGGGTTCCACCATGACCTGTATTCATCGCTTGCAAGAGGTCGTACCCGCACTCGTCGCGTATCTCGCCCATGATGATGCGATCGGGACGATGGCGCAGTGCGGCGGCAACAAGCTGGCTTGGCGTGACGGCAACCTGGCCGGGGATCGCCTCGACTGCTTCCCACCGAACGGCGTTCGGATGCGTTATCTTTAGCTCGGCTGGCTGCTCAATGACAATAAGCCGCTCCTGCAACGGCACATGATCCAGCAAGGCTTTCATCAGAGTTGTCTTCCCACTTCCGGTTCCGCCACTGATAATCCCGTTCTTTCGCTCGGCGATGAAACCGATAACCGCGTCTCTAATCTGCTCCGGGAGGCTGCCGGATCGAATCAGTTCATCCGACGTGAACCAGCGGTTGAATTTGCGCACGGTGAATGTCGGTCCATTGATGGACGAGGGCGAGCCGACGACGGCGACGCGGGAGCCATCCGGTAGGCGGGTATTAAGGATGGGATTCTGGCTGGTAAGGTCTTGCCCGAGAAGCCGGGCGACACGCTCAATGGCCGCCTGCAAACGGTCGTTGGTGTATGGCGTGGAGAGCGCAATGTGCTCGACCACCCCGCCACGATCCGCATACACGCCGGTCGTCCCGTTAATCATCAAATCGGAGATGGACGGGTCAAGCAGCAGCCCTCGCAACTCTTCGGGAAAGAACGGCAATATCAGCTCGAAGCTCACCGTACTGCTCCATCTGTCGTGGCTGCGGCGGTGCCGGGAGCAATCGCGTCAACGGAGACGCGGTTTTCGTGGAACTCAGTAATGGTCAACCCCAAGGGATTGATGAACTCGTACTGCGGGTAAATCTTGGCCTGATCGCTGACCTGTTTGGGATTGAGGTAGTAGGTGATACTGAGCATCCAATGCTCAATCCTTGGCTCCCGCGAGTGACTTGGGGAGTAGAGCTTGTCCAGAGCCAGGAGCGCCGTTCCACGCGCCATGACTGCGCCCTGTACGGTCTCCTGAGACATGGACGTGATGGTGACATCCTTCACCTCCACGTCACTCTGCTCGATCTGTCCGCCAACGACCTGCGAGAGAATATGATTCTGATTGTCTTCGCTCATTAGCTGCGAGGCGAGGTTGCCGGAGAGAAAGTAGTAGTTGAGGGGATACTTCTTGGCAATGGTGTCCCGGCTGATGGTGTACCGATAGTTCGCCCAATCGGTAAGGTACGTCCGTACCTCTCCCTCGCGTGGGCTGTAGCTCAAGTCGCTGTACTGGATGGCCTGAGCACGGCCCATCTCGTCAATACGAATGTAGCGATTTACGAGAGGGCGGCGGGCCAGCGAAAGATTGAGCCACATGGAGCCGCAAAGCAGTACCGTTCCACAGGCGAGGATGAGGCGGTAGGCTTTGCGTTCGGCGTAGTGCGAGGCATAGACCTCATTGCCAATCTCATCCGTGAGCAATGCTTGCTCCGGAGTCAATATCGGTTGCTCATTGCCTACTGTGCGTATGGACATGGGAATGGCTCCTTTGCTCTACCGCTTGAAAGACCACGTAGGTGTAGATAGCTCCGGCCACAATAGAACCGAGGAAGATAAGGACAATCGCCAATCTAACGATCCGCAACTGTAGTACGCGACGAATAAATGCGACTTGTAATACGAAGCGGAACATGGGCCTTATCCTCCTCCCGCCATTCCTAGCGATGCAGCCGTGCCAACAACTTTCGTGATGCTTTCAGCCATTCCCGCCGCACCACCGAAGATTGCTTGTGTCATGCTCGGAATAAAGAGCATGTTCACGATGAATGCGACAAACACCATGATGCACGGAATCAGGTTGGCAAGCCACATCTCCATCGAATAATTTCCATTGAAGGTCTGCTGGATAAAGGCGTTCATAAAGCCGCCCCAAACGAAGATGAATGCGGCTGCTACGGCGCGAATCATCGCAAAGCTGATAAGCACGTCGAGGAAGTGAAAGAACTTTGCGCGAAAGGTCTTAGTCATTAGGAGCGGCACGAAGATGGGGCCGAACAAAGCAGTCACGCCATAGAGGATGAAGGCACTGCAATTAATCACGAAGAGGATTGCAGACGCGATGCCAAGTAGACCTTGCACGACGAAGTAGCAAAGGATCTGCGTGGGTGCCATGAGTGACGGCATCGCGGTACTGTCACCGGCTGTCTTGAGCAACTGAAGCAAGTTGTTGAGAGAGTTTTGGTCAAAGGCTGCGACCATCGCCTGAGCGATGTACGAAAAGAAGTGATTGATGCCGAAGCTCGCGCCGGGAAATGGGTTCACCCAATAGTTTTCGAGCAGGCAGCAGATGATGAGTCGCAACAGGAAATTGACCAAATCGCCTGCGTGGACAGGCTGCGCATGAAAACGGAACGTCATGCTGGTGGTATTCCAGTTGATGACCAGGCTGATAAGGGTAAAGAGAGAGATGCAGGCCAGCTCCGTCAATCCAAGCTGCGTGAGCGCCCCACCGTTCTGCGTGGTGAGGCTGGTCAGGTTGTTGGTGAACTGGTACAACCAATCGACGCCCGAACTCGCGCTTGGAAGCGCCTGCGCTAACAAAGCTACGGAAACCATATCGCTCCTCCCTCGATGCCGTTTAGGGGATGTACTTCTGCCAGGTCTTACCTTCATGGGCGGCGGCGGAGTTGTGCTTCTTTTTGTCCGCCTCCACACGTTGCCGGAACGCCTCATCCTCGGCTTTTCGTTCTTCGGCCTCCTTCTGTTGTTGCTGAAGGATGGCCGCTGCTTTGGCGGCGGCAGCGGCGGCTTTCGCCGCCTCATGCCGCTGGTAGGTGAGCGCACCACCAATCGCGGTCAGAGCCGCTAGGATGGCGAGCAGGATTTTGGTATTGATCGCTTTCAACATCGCAGTCTCCGTTATGGCAGGTAGCTGTCCCAGGTACTGCCCTCGTTGGCGGCGCTGGTGTCATTGGCGGAACGCTGCTGCTGGACGAAGACGGCGGTGTTGAGGTCTTCTGCCTGGGCGTTGCGGCGCTCCATGTTCGCAAGTGTCATCTGTGAAGCAAGGCACGCTTGCAAAGTCCCTTGTGACTGCATCTCCACTGTCTTCTGCGCCTCTGCTGCGTTGAGAAGATTAAGCTGTTGAACTTCGCTATTGGTGGAGTCGGAGACGTCGAACTGCGAAGACAGAAGCGAGCTGTTCGCCGTGGCATTTTCGCTTCTGGATGCACGATATTGGCCGACGGCGGTAAGGCAGTCCGGGGAGACAGAATCGGAAGTCTCAATCAAGGCAAGCTCGGACGTGCGGGAACTGCCGAGAGACTGGCTGGCAAGATAGGTCGGTGCGCTACCGTTCATGGTGACGGTCGCGGCCTTCCATGCTGTGCTTGAGGCGGACGGCGAATTGCTGTTGAGCGCGATACTCATGCCTGCCGTCTCACCGAACATATTGGCTACGTTCACGTTTTCGAGGGCGTGGAGCGTCGTCTGCCACTGCTGCTTCGCTGAGAAGTGCGTGATGTTGTTCTTCAGCATGTTGTACTGCATCTGGATCGTGGTGAGCTGCTGTACGAGGCTGGCATAGCTGGTCGGGTCGAAGACAATATCTCCGACTCCAAACAAGGCGAAGCCCGGCGTCGCCGTGAGAAGCAACGCCGCGCCTGCCCCAATGAGCCACTTGCGGCGGTTGGTCAGTGTGACTTGCATAAAAGCCTCCTATGGTTGGTTGAACTACATGCACTGCGGGCAGGTCGGGTCCAACCTGTCCAGGGGAAATGCGTGGAAGTGTGTTGCACTCGAAATGGTCTCAGTGGACTGGAGGTAAATCCAAGCAAGAGTGTATCTGCCGGTCGCTGTCCCAATGAGCAGGAGAACCAGAAGAATAGCGGCAATGATTCCTGAGACTTGATAGAAGCGATAGAGCGGAATTGCCTGCATGGTTGTCATTCCTCCTCCGTAACCTGGCGGGCAACCTGCGGAATGATTGCAACCCACTCCATGCCACTGCGCTCGATGGCTTCGGGAATCGTGTAGTCGATCTCGGCTAACCAATCGGCATGATTGAGGACGAGCGCGACGGCAACCTTTTCACCGGTGGACTGCACACCCCATGCGTCTCTCCCTCCACGCTTGGCATGGCGGACCTTGCGGAGCAGATGTTCATACTGTCCTGTCATTGCCGTGCTCCTCTCTACAACGTGGGATCGATGTGGTGCTCCGTATAGGACGGGATCAGAAGGTCGGTGCCGATATACACGCGGGCTCGAGAACCTTCTTTGAGCGTGATGATGGGCAGGCGATTCAGGAAGTGATTGAGCACTTGTTCACCCTCCATCGCGGACTCTTCCGAGATGCCGTTCCGTATCTCCGTCGAAGGCGTGAAGACACTGCCGTTGTTGCCGATCTGTGCGAGACCGCCAAGGCCGCCGATAGCGGCGGCGGCGGCGAACGCCTGTAAATATCCGTGATCCACCTTTGTTGCTAACCCGGTCGTGCCGATCTGATCGAGGCCGATGTACTTGGCAAACTCCAGAGAAAACCCATCGGGGCAGATGGCGCGATGGAAGGTAACGAACATCTTGCGCTGCTGTGCATTGCCGACATTCTGCACGTCGCCAAGCAGCCGCGTTCCTTGTGGCAAGAGAAGCTGTTGATGGTCGTGGGAGTAGAGGTCGGTGGTCAGCGAAACCATGATGGGGCCGCTGAAACCACCGTCGATGTGATTGGTGACGACGCCCTCAAGGACCGTACCCTCGAAGATTCGATAGAGGCTGCCATCATAGGTATCGAAGTCGTACCCGCCCATCGGATTGCCCTTACCGTCCTTCTTCGCTTCGGCGGACACTGGCTTGATGGGAGCCGCGCCGCCGGCTGCGTTAGCAGCCGTCTCTTGCGCGGCCTCTGGCACTGCAGGAGATGAGGCAGTCCGTTCAAAGTCAATCGCTACGGTGTCGCTGTCGATGGCGTCCTGTTGCTGCTTCTCTTTGGCAAGCTGTTTCTGCTTGGCTTCGGCCTGGGCCTGCGACATCTCGGAGGTGTGTGCGGGCGCATTGGGGTTATCGCCGTAGATCGACGAACTCTGGGCGGCGGTCATCGGCGGTGCGCCTGCGGCCTCCGGGCCGGGAGCGCCTTCCGTCCGCTGGAGCTGCTGGAGCGCGGCGTTAAGCTCCTGTTGATGCTGCCGTGCCTCGGCGTCACGCTGCGCCTGCAACTGCTGCTGCGACTCGAAGCTGCTTACCTGCTGGGCGTTCGGCGCTGCCGGACGCATCGGCATAGAGCTTGCCGGGGCGTTCTTTCTATTGCCGCTCAATAGGCTGGAGAGATTGGCGACGCCGATAAGCCCGAGGATGACAACCAGAGCGATGACGACCGGCATACTCTTCCGCAGCGGCGGTTTGGACTCCGGCTGTTCCGGTACGGTCGCAGGGACGTTCTTATTTGGCTCCGGCATGGCTACCTCGCTTCCTCGGTGCGGTGAAACTCCACCTTCTGCTTGCCGATGGCGAGATAACCGTTGTCCAGTTGCTTCGGGACGGTATACAGGCCATTTGCGAAATCGAAGTTGATAAGGGATGGTTTCTTGTCCTTCACCTCGTAGAGCGCGGGGGTCTCCTGAAACTGCCCGCGCAGATACGTGAACTTGTCATCGCGCCATATCGCCTGCAAACCAAGCTCTTTACCCTTCGACTTGTCCCATGTGTAGTCAAAATGGAGTGAGCCGGGATACTGGCTGCGGTAAGCCTCTTCCTGCGACTTCTCGGCTTTCAGCGTCGCGGCCTGGGCCGCCTGCGCCGCTGCTGCCTCCTGCTTCACCTTGTCCAGCTCGGCGGCGGGAACGAAGACGGGCAGCTCAGCCAGCCGGTCTTTCGCGGTCTTGTCGCCGGGGGTAATGAAGATTTTGGAATCGTAGTGGGGATCTTCGTCACCGGAGACTTCACGCAACTGCAGGGTGTACTCGTTGCCGTGGTCGGAGACGATATGCACGTCTGTCGTGCTGTTAGCCAATTTAGGCTTGATGCTGATAAAGCGGCTGGCGACGTGGCCGCCATCGAAGACCCAATCTACCGTGTCACCGGCGAAGACATTGGCAACCTTCTCCTCGGCAGGGAGGAGGATCAATGTCGATTGCAACAAGCCTGCACAGATCACAGGCGGCCTGTCCGCCTCGGACACGGTGATGGTGCGCGGCGCATTCGGCTGGAGGTGCTTTCCTTCAGGAGTTCCGGGGCCAGAGGCAGAGGCAACGGTTGCGGTGAAGGCAAGCCCACAGGCGAAGAAGATGAGGATGGGTGGTTTCATTGTCTCTGGTCCTTTCGGTTATGCGGACTCACCCTGGGCGAACCGCGTGATGCCCTCGGTGAGTCCATATTTGGCAATCAGCTTCGACCGGCGTACCCGGTCCTTTGGTTTGGTAGAGAACGTCGCGTAGCTGCGGCCGTCGAGATTTAGGCGAACAACCTTGGTGAGTCCATCGCGGCGCATGTACAGCGCCTCGCGGTCCTGCAAACTCTCAAACAATGCGAGTTGCTGTTCCGTCATCTTGAACAGCTCCGCATACCGTTTCCGATTGAACGTCGCATCCTTCAGGAAGAGAAACGATGTACAGGAATTCACGATGGAGTCGGCGTTCTCGCCCAAGTCTTCTGCCGATTGCCCAATCATCGTGACGCCGCCAAGATTCTTGCGGACGGTCTTGATAGAGGCCAGCGCACCCTCTAGTAGTTGGCGATTCTTCATCGAAGAGAAAATCTCCTCGATCAAAATGTGCTTCGGAACGCCAAGATTGGCGGGGTCATAGAGTACATCGTTGATGCGTCGTATCAGCCACACCATCAGCGGTTCTATCAAGTCGGCGTATTGCTGGTTGTTGACACCCTGGAAGTCGAAGCATTGCACGCGAGACAGCGAGAGACTGTCTTCCACGTTGTCGAAGATGGCGCTGTAGATGCCCCTCCCAACCCACTTCGAGAGATACCTATCGAGCTTCTTGGGCAGAAACAGATTGGAGAGGCGACGATTTTCAGCGTCAAGCAGGTAGATGTCCTGCACGGCCTTGTGGATCACGTCGTCGTCTTCCGGCTCCAGCTCCGCGCCGCCGTTAGTGAGCAGGAGCTTGATGAAGCTGTACAGGAACTTGATATTGCTCTCGGTCGGCTCAAGAGAGAACAAAGCGACACGCGGGCCATCTTTGCCGATGCGGTCTACCCGCCCGCCATACAGCTCGACCACGCTCTCATAGCTGCCGCCGATGTCGAAGATGTAAGTGAAGCCGCCGTACTTTTGCTCAAGCGCAACGGTGGCATTGCCGATGACGCTTTTGCCCGACCCGGTAGGCCCGATGATGAGCGAGACGCGCACGCCGTCCACATACACGTCCTGAAAGAATGGTGTCCGCGTGCGTGTCTCAAAGACGTTGAGGTATTCGGAGTCGAGGTCTTCGGAATGAGGGTGGCCGATGTGCGGGGCGAACACGGAGGACAACCGTGCATGATGTTCTTCACTGAGCCACATCGGGAAGACATTGAATTTGCCGTTGCCTGGGAACATGGCATAGAAGGCACAGAGATTGCCAAGCGTCTCTTCGATGACCTGCGCCCGCGCATCGACGAAGATCCGATGCACGGCTGGCGCGGTATCGCGTAGCTGCTCCGCGCTGTCGGCGGCGAGCAGCAAGCGGAGCGAGTATTCGCCTTGCGCCTTCTTGTCCAGTTCGCGGATGACAAGGCTCAAGTCATCGACGCTGCTGTTGGCGGCCTTCGCGCCCGCGCCTGTTTCGAGCGATGCCGTGTCGCGTCCGCTCATCACGCGGGTCAGCACGCCAACCTTGAAAAACGAGATGAACTTTTCCTGCGCGTCGATCTCGCTGCGGGCCGCGGTGGTGGACCTGGGCCGCCATGTCGAGCACAACACGCTATCGCAATCGAGCGTCAAAAGGCCGGAAAAGAGACACGGCCTTGATGCTTCGGGCGTCGTCTTGAGGGAGTACATCTGCACGTACCGTTTGCCCACGCGGAGATGATCGCTGTGCCATGCAACCGGATTGCTGACGATCTGCCGGTCTACCCCGGTATCGTCACGGAGCTGCGCCTGCGAAGCCCACTCTTCAAGGTTGAAGAGATACGAGAAAAATTGGAATGTGCTGTTCTTATCCAGCGGGCGCAGTCCTAACAAACCGCCGAGATGACCTTCCAGAATTGTTGCCGCCTTCCGAAGTTCTGCCAGCATCCGCGATGTGTCGGCGGAGTTCTCCTGCGGCTTGCGCTCGAACGCTTTCAGCTTGGGCGGCTCCAATGTGAGGCACCAATGAAGGTCTATGCGCCGAAAGCCGGCGGTCTTCTCAAGGAAGCCGAGGCGATCATCTACGAATACCTGCGTGACGGGATTGCTGTACGTCTTCTGGCGTGGCAGCTCAAACCCCGACATAACGCGGGAGTATTCATACAGGCACGAACCTTCGGGAAGCCCACGCAATGCGCCCTCGATCGAGTGCATCCGCGATTCAAGCTCCTGGTCCGTCAAGCCCTCTTCGTCTATGCCGGTCAGAGCAAATAAGCACCCGTAGCCACTGCCTTTGAGGGCGAAGATGTTCGGGCCTATAAAGCGTGCAATCGGAACGATGCTGCACGCGGCTCCGGCTTTGGCGAACCACGGAACGAAAATTGCTTGCTCAGTATTTTCGCGGGTCATAATAGGACTTCTGGTTGAGGCTCAGGCCCCAGAGCTGAAACATCTTCGGGTGTTTGCGAACGATGAGCCATGCACTCACGGCAAGCGTGGGGAAGGCCACCATCGCCAAGAGGCGAAACCCAACGAGGAAAACCGTTACGCAGACGAAGACGATCGCCATCCATGCGCTGAGGTCCAATCCGAGCTTGGCTCGTGGCCTATTAAGCGCCTGATTGATCGGTAACGGCTCTCCCCGCATGGCCATGTCGATGCACCTCCTACATCGACTGCCCGGTCAGGCTGCCTATCCATCCGGCTCCCCAACCGAGCACTCCAGCGCCAAAAAGAGCGCCGAAAAGCCCTGGGATTGCGTCTTGAAAACGTCCACTCATCATGCGGATTCCGGCAAAGATGAGACCGCCGAGACAGATAACGGCCCCGGCGTACATGGCGAAAGTCTTGAAGGTTGACATCAGCGTTTGCGCCCCAGAGAAATCCATCGTTCCCTGGGCGTGGGCGACGCCGCCACTTACGCCGGCAAAGGCCAGAGCAATGAGCGTCGGTCCCATGATGTGCGCGGCATGTAGGAGTTTTCGTTTGGAGAGGAGTTGTGGCCGCTGCTTAGCGGCGGAATTAGACGACCGATTGAGAGGCTTTTCCAATCGGAATGAGCGGCTGACTCTCAGCATTCTGCACCTCCGCTGACATGGTGTCGTCAGCTAGGCGCAACGCTAAGGGCGCTCGGCGGGAACGTCCAATGACTTTTTGAGCGAGCGTCATTCCATTTTGGAATGACGACGCCGGATGGAAGCGGTCTTATAGCCCGTAATTGTGGAGGGTTTGGGCGTTCCGATACCGTGCCTAAATTGTGCAACAAGCCGTTGCACACTCATCTTTGCAAGTTGTGCTCGATCTGCCCTTGAGTGCGTGCTAATCTCAATTCGAGGCTTCTGGGAGCATCCCTGCCGCAAGCATATTCCCAGAGCAAAGAACAAGAAGGGCCAGAGATGGCCCTTCTTGCTGTCTACTGAGTCATCTCATTCAGCTTCGAGCAAGGCCGCTTCATAGTCCTGACCTCCATAGAAGACTCCGATGATATTGACCCGGTCTTCATCCACATGGAAGGCGATGGCGACGCGCTTTCGGTAGCTGGTGATGCGGAGGCCAGGGCGGATGTCATCGCGCCGGTTTCCACGAGCGGGGAAGGTACTCAGGCTCTCACAGTACGTCACGATGCCGTCGGTGAAACGTGCAGCGATCTCAGGGGACGCCTCCGCTGCAATGTAGATGTACAGCTCAACAAGCTGCGCTTCGGCCTCGGGCGTGAAGATAACGGTGTAGGACATTATCCCTTCTTCGCAAGCGCCTTCTTATGGGCATTCGACAGGGCAGAGCGCACATGCCCCGCAGATACGGCGCGAGATGGATCGGCTTTGAGCGCGTCGTATGCGGGTGCGACCGTCTCCCGCAGCCAGTCTTCGACGGCACGGTCGCGGGCAAGAAGTGTCCGCAGACCATCGCGGATGACTTCGCTTTCCGTGGCGTACTCGCCCGTGGCTACCTTCGCACGAATCAGATCGGCCATTTCGTTGGGCAGCGTAATGCTGAGTTGCTGTGTCGAGCGCATGGAAGACCTCCAATCCTGAACAGGATTCAATCCTATTCCATCCTACTCCATTTGCAAGATCGGCGGAATTGCATCTTTTGGAGACAATGCCAAGTCACAACGGGGGATATATGGGCTCGGAAAAGGCAGAGGCCAGTTCGGTATCCTCTTGAAAACGCGGCGGAGATTCTCGCAAGGGCGCTTCAGCACCCTTTTCAGCACCCTGGCCCGCACCCACGGGAAAAATGACGGGTTCCGGCGACCTCCTGCCCACACGGCAGAGGTCTGTAACCAGAAAGCAGAGGTCGATGAGGGTGCCGGCGAGGGTGCTGGAATATTGCCTACGGATTTTTTCAATGACTTACAGTGCTTTTGGTAGCCAAGGGTGCTCATGTTTTCAATGAGTTATGACCAAAAGCACTTCTGTCACGGCAGAGGTCGCGGGTTCGAGCCCCGTCGTCCCCGCCATACATTCCAAAAGACTTACGGGACGTATGGACCTAAAGTGACAACGAAATCTGGGTTCGATATGGGTGCAATAAGAGTTCTACCGCCCATTTTGTGAGAGTTTTTCATCCTTCAGTTCACCCAGATTTGGAACCATCATCTCCACAACTTTGCTCTGTGCTGCCCGCTTGTTCGAACTCACTGCTTGTGTGTACACATCAAGCGTGATCCTGCTATTGGCATGCCGTAAGAGCTCCTGAACGGTTTTGACATCCTCTCTGTTCGCCTTCAGCAAAGTGCCGAAGGAATGCCTGAATGTATGCCAGCCGATGTTCTTGTTGATGCCATTTGCCTTGGCAACAACTGGCCCTATATGACGCTTCATCAAGTTGTCCGGACAATAGGGCTGCTTGTAGGGCTGCTTACCCTTCATGGTCTCGCTAGCGAAGACGTAGTCGTTATCTGATGCGTAGTCACTCTGGCGCCGCCACCTAAGGAGATCCTCCGCCATATAGCTGTCCATGGGGACGGGCTTGGCGGAGGCTTCCGTCTTGCAGTTGCCGACTACCTGATGCCAGATTGATCGCGTGACGTTGAGCTCCAGATTCTCAAAATCAACATCGCTCCAGCGAAGAGCAAATAGTTCGCTGACCCGAAGCCCGGTTGCCGAGCAGCGTACTTTGCTAATCGGGTTGAATGAAATCCACTCGTGCCGGATTCCGTGGCCGTAAACCGCAAACATGATATTGCGGAGTTTCGTCTTAGTAGCCGGGCGAGTTCCAACGATTCCAACCACTCTTCGACGGCAGCCGTCTTGACCGCGAAGAGCATAGAAGCGTCAGATCGCTATTGACTGGTCTGAGCGAGTCGCAGATTCTTAGCTTATTTAGGCTCGATGGCGATGACCCATAAATCGGAGTGGTCCATGTTATGGCCAATGTGCGTAGCGCCAAGCCTCCACACGACTTCTCCGGTCTTTAACGTTGAGGGCTGCTTCTCACCGTTGGGCAGGATGTGCTCCAGTTTAGCCCCAGCGAGACAGACGACCACGCGGTCATGATGGGTGTGCTGCGGTTCGAAGGCCTGAGCAGGAATTCTGATGTCATAGGCGCGAGCGTACTGATTTTCAAGGAGAAGCTTGTAATTCGGGGACAGGCCTGTCATGCCCCAAGTTTCATTGAGGCCTGCCGCGAGGAATTCGATGCGCACGAAGCTTAGCGCCGAAGAACCTTCGTTCCTGATTGATTTCTCATCTGCGGATTGAAGGAGCGTATCCCCTCGCTTGACGGACTCCTTGCGAGGCTGGCCGTGGCCTGGGATGATTGCAGCCTTATTCCCGTAGAGGAAAACAATCATGCCTGGCCGGTTGCCTGCAAAGGATGCTGTCTCTCCCTGTGCCAGGGTATCTTCAGTCACTATTACTTTTTCGTTTCGAATCTTTTCAACGCTGGTAGCGGCCAGACAGGCCGGCACACCGATCAAAGACAATGCAATCCACACCAGCGAAATCCGACGAAACATGTGCTCTCCTCAAGTCAGCTATCAATAATAGCGGAGGGATAGCGGAAGGCAAAGGGTGTTGGCTCGTCAGGAATGCAGTCGGACCTCAAATCAGCGGATGGCGGGTAGGCGCGGCACATGGTCGATACACCTCTCTATACTACTTGTGCAGAAAATGCTTCCAGGAAATGAGCAATCAACATGACAGAGTTCTTTTTATTTTCCCGGTGCCGATCCATCAGGCATCAGGCTGCAATTCTGCTGGCCGGTTGTCTTTGCCTTTCTACTTTGAGCGGGCAGAGCAAGACGTCGCCTAGTAAGCGGCCCGTGGATTACGCCAATGGGCTGGTGGGAACTGCGCCGCTCGACGACCCGAAGCTCATCGGAAACGCGCCGCCGGCAGGAGAACAGCTTTACTCCGGGCTTACATCGCCGGGAGCGGTATTACCCCACGGCTCAACTGAGTTGTCCCCAATCAATAAAAATCTCGATCTATCGTATGGGGCTGGAGTTCCGGATCCGTACTTCTACCTAAACCGGACGATGGTTGGCTTTTCGAGTGGAGAGGGAGGTGGGCCAACAGTCATGCCGGTTGTTGGCGACTGGACGGTGCCTCCGGAGCGGAGCATGTCTGTCTACGACAAGGCGCGCGAACGGTCTTCGCCGGGGTACTACTCGGTGTATCTCAGCGATTTCCAAATCAGGGTGGAGATGACCGCTGCGACATGGGTGGGGATCTATCAATTCACATTTCCGAAGACAGACAAAGCGCACGTCCTGCTCGACGTTGGACGTATGGGCGGGAGTGTTGAGGTGGTGAGCGATCACACGATACGCGGGGAATTCGTGCGCGGCAGGACGGGCCGCCTTTTCACGACTTATTTTGTTGCAGAGTTTTCGAAACCATTTAAGGCGTTCGGCACATTCCGGCAAATTCCTCCGAGTGGGAAAAACCCAGGTAGGGAACCGCTGGTCGGAGACAAGGATGTGGAGCCGAATGTTCGAACTGTTTCCGGGCCGTTCGCAGGAGCTTACCTGCAGTTCACAACAGCACAAAGCGAGCAGATCCAGATGAAGATTGCTTACGGCATCAGTTATAAAATAGCCGAGGAAAAGTTGAAGTCTGAAGCTCCGGCCTGGAACTTCGACGGTATGAGAAAGCAGGCTGAGGATGCATGGGCAAAGAAACTGGATTCGATCGAAGTTGGAGGTGGGACTGAAAAAGAGAAGATGCTCTTCTATTCCTGCCTCCTTCACTCATTTGACAGCCCTCGTTTGATCGCGCGGAAAGGCGAGCAGTTCACCGGTCTGGATGGCAAGGTGAAGACAGCCGAGTATGACCGATACGGCGAGGTGCCTTTCTGGGATACCGGCCGAAACCAGGTTGTCCTGCTTACCTTGATCGAGCCCGAAGTGAAAGTCAACATACTGCGTTCGCAATTGGACATGGCGCGTGAGTCGGGCTACATGGGTACGTCGTTCCATGGCGACAATGCAGTGTGGATGTATCTGGGCGACTGGGAGCGAGGGCTGGATTTCGATTGGGCGGGGACTTATGAATATCTGCGCAAGAACGCTACGGATGTGAACGGTCCCAGGCATTATCTTGCGGAATACGATCAGCAAGGCTGGATCTCCGACGTCATCCCGGCCGGGAATCCAAGCCCTCCTTATGCCGGCGGCAAAGCAGGCGCGGCCACAACACTCGAGTACAGTTGGGACGATTATGCGATGGCCGTTTATGCCAGGAAACTTGGCAAGGAAGACGATTACCAGATGTTCCTCAAGAGAGCGCATAACTATCAGAATGTTTTTGATGGCTCTATCGGGTTCATACGCGGCAAGACTTCGGACGGCAAATGGATCTTTCCGTTTGATCCGCGGGAGCCTTATTACAACTTTATGATGAAGGAAGCTTCAGGGTGGTCGACACTTTGGCTGGTGCCGCACGATGTACAGGGGCTGATCAACCTGCTGGGCGGTCGAGAGAAGTTTGCAGCCAAGCTGGATGAGTTTTTCAACACACCCTACGATCCGAAGGGAGTTTGCCGCGACTGCACGGGAGTGATCGGGCAGTATGTGCAGGGCAACCAACCGGATCAGCAGGCTGCTTATTACTACGACTGGGCCGGACAGCCGTGGAAGACGCAAGAGCTGGTACGGAAGATTCTGAAACTCATGTATGGCAGTGACCGATACGGCCTGGCTTTTCCGGGGATGGACGATAAGGGCTCGACCTCATCGTGGTATGTAATGAGCGCGATGGGCTTTTATCCTGTCGATCCGTCCGGTCCGAACTACATCTTAGGAAGTCCCATCTTTAACCATGTGACTATGCACATGGGCAACGGGAAGGACTTTGAAATCGTGGCCCACAACAATTCCGAAACGAACATATACATTCAGTCCGCCACACTGAATGGCAAGTCGTGGGATAAGCCATGGTTCAGTCATGCAGAGATAACGGGTGGTGGAAAACTGGTACTCGAGATGGGCGCAAAGCCCAACAAGAAATGGGGCTCAGCACCAGGCGACGCCCCGCCATCGATGTCCCGACCGCAATAGTGCAGAAGTTCTGGCGCGGGATTGGTGCCACTTCATCGATTAGTGAAATTCCAGCCTAATTTGTTCGAGGTTAAGTCATGGATAGCCGCTCTTTTCGGTTCAAGTCTATTGTTGCCGCCAGCGCACTTCGCGCCCGGTGACTACTCGCCACTTATGATCACGAGCCTCTTGTCCCCGGGGCAAGCGTGCAGCATGTACGCAGGCGTCGCTCCACGGTTGATGGAAGTGCTGAAGTTGGTTCCGCAGATCAAGCTCGAGACCTTTGTCTCAGGCGGGAACTACGACGTCCTTGTGGCCTCCGGTAGATCAGCGAAGGATGCGGAACGAATCATGGTGAACCCCGAAGGTGCAGACATATAGAAGGGAGTCATTATCGATGCAGGCGTACCACAGAGTGTTCTCGATGCAGTGCGGTGGGCACGCCGCTGCTTGCGATTACTCCGACCGATGGGCAATCAAACGGCGTCGCCAAGCAACTGGCCTCGCTCTGCGGCTTCGCCTACCGCTGGCTCGTAGGAACTTCCCGCGCCTCATGGATGGGCTCGTGGTATTTTGTACGCAGGCACGCGCTGTACGGGGGGTTACCCGTGGACCAGACTATGAGCATCCATTACTAGGTCAAGGCCGGAGGCTCAAATGTCCGGCTGGTAGATGGCGACTGAGTGGAGATTGTGGCCGCATATACACGCAACCATGCGCGGGAGATCGGTGCGGGTACATTTCTGGCGAGCGGTGGAGGTGCGAAGATCATGATGCACCGAGCGACAAATATGCATCCTGTCCTGCTGCAGCGCTTTCTGGCCAACGCATTTCTATTTCTCGCTCGGCGTGGCAGATCTCTTCGCGCCGCGTGCGCGAATTAGCCTCATCCCCACTTCGCGCCGAAACATAGGATGCAGGAGTTTGAAGGCACCTATAGAATGGCGCCGCCCACGAATTGATTGCTGGCAGCCGCGAAAAACTCGATGATTCATTGATTGCGTAAAGGAGTTGTGTCATGCGAACTACTTCGCTCAGTGTATTGACTGTTGTGCTCCTGGCTGGCTTGATACCGGTCGCGCCTGCCCAGATGGCTGCTGCACGGCCTGCGGCCAAGGCATCTCCCGAACCCTCTGGGCAGGTTTGGTTCGACGCATCGCAGCAACTGGACAAGCGTGTGGATGCTTTGGTTTCGAGCATGACGCTGGAAGAGAAGGCCGAGCAGATGAATAATCATGCGCCAGCGATTCCCAGGCTTGGTGTTCCCGAGTACGACTACTGGAGCGAAGGACTGCACGGCATTGCCCGCTCGGGTTATGCCACGCTGTTTCCCCAGGCGATTGGAATGGCAGCCACATGGGATACAAGCCTTCAGCACCAGATCGGCACGGTGGTCTCCGTTGAAGCGCGCGCCAAGTACAACCAGGCTATGCGCGACAATGTTCACCGCATCTTCTTCGGGCTCACTATCTGGTCGCCGAACATCAACATCTTTCGGGATCCCCGCTGGGGGCGTGGCCAGGAGACGTATGGCGAAGACCCGTATCTGACCAGCCGCATGGGTGTGCCTTTTGTGACAGGACTGCAGGGTGACGATCCCAAATACTTTCGTACAGTCGCCACCCTGAAGCACTTCGCCGTGCATAGCGGGCCGGAATCTTCGCGCCACCACTTCAACGTGGATGTTTCCCCGCGAGATCTCGAAGACACATACCTTCCTGCATTTCGTGCAACGGTCACAGAGGCGCACGCAGATTCTGTGATGTGTGCCTATAACCGAATCGACGGCGAACCGGCCTGTGGCAACAAGATGCTGCTCCAGAAGTACCTGCGCGGCTACTGGCATTTCGACGGGTTCGTAACATCGGACTGCGGCGCAATTACCGACTTTTTCTCGCCTCGTGGCCATCATTTCTCACCCGATGTGGCGCATGCCAGCGCCGTTGCGGTGAAAATTGGTACGGATGCAGCGTGCGGCAGAGACTATTCCGGGCTGGTTCAAGCCGTGCATGAGGGGCTTATCTCTGAGGCGGAAGTCGATACGTCATTGCGTCGGCTTTTCATAGCACGCTTCCGTCTCGGCATGTTCGATCCGCAGTCGCAGGTAAAGTACGCGCAACTACCCTATTCGGTCGTCGATTCGCCGGAACACCGCGGGCTGGCGTTGAAGACCGCGCACGAGTCCATTGTGTTGCTTAAGAACGACGGCACGTTGCCGCTGAAGTCAGGAATTCGCCGCGTTGCAGTAATCGGGCCCAATGCTGCTTCGCTGCCTGGGATCGAAGGTAACTATTTTGCCATTCCCTCGCATCCGTTTCTGCCCGTAGATGGGGTGGAGGCCGCATTGCGTGGAAAGGCGACAGTTATCTATCAGCAAGGATCATCTTATGTTGACGGGCTCCCGATTGTTGTGCCGCGCACTTCATTCCATCCGGAGAAGGGCTCGAAGGCCGAGGGACTGCAAGCCGAATACTTCTCCTCTTCAGCTTTTGCGGGAACGCCTGTGCTGCGCCGGATCGATAAGCAGATCGATTTCAACTGGGACTCCGCAAGCCCTGTTCCGAATGTCCCCTTCATGGATTTTGGTGTGCGCTGGACTGGAGCCATTTCCGTTCCCGCACCAGGCGCCTATCACTTTGTAACACACCTCTTTCGCACTTCGGGTTGTGACGAGCATGAGCAGTTCGCAGTTTGGATTGACAGCAAGTTAATTGGCACCAACTCTGCGGCGGTGAACGGCACGACCGGCTCAAGCTGCTCTTCCGGCTTTGATTATTTTTTTCCGGATGTTGCGGAACACGACATCCGCGTCGAGTACGCGCATGCGAAGAAATTCAACGCTGCGGGCATCATATTTCAATGGAATGCTCCCGCAGATGTATTGCGGCAACAGGCCGTAAAGGCCGCCCAGGATTCTGACCTGGTGCTGGCATTTGTGGGACTCTCGCCCGATCTCGAAGGCGAAGAGATGCCTGTGCACGTCAACGGATTTGAAGGGGGCGACAGGACTTCCATCGAATTGCCGAAAACACAGGAGCAACTATTGGAAGCGCTGGGTGCAACCGGCAAGCCTATTGTGGTAGTGCTGATGAGCGGCAGCGCCGTTGCAATGAACTGGGCAAAGGATCACGCGGCTGCATTCGTTGAAGCGTGGTATCCGGGCGAGGCGGGAGGCGAGGCGATAGCGGACATACTTACCGGGAAGACAAATCCATCAGGACGGCTGCCTGTGACCTTCTATACTTCTGATAAGCAGCTTCCGCCGTTTGAGGATTACCGAATGCAGGGGCGAACGTATCGCTACTTTCAAGGCGAGCCGCTCTATCCATTCGGATACGGCCTGAGTTACACGAAGTTCAAATACTCCGGATTGATGCTTTCGACAACTTCGCTGGTTGCGGGCAAGACTCTCTCGGCTGACGTGACGGTCACAAATACCGGAAACCTTGGCGGCGGCGAGGTTGCAGAGCTTTACCTTGTTCCGCCGCAACAGGGTAACAATCCGTTGCGGAGCCTTGAAGGCTTTCATCGCTTGCAACTAGAGCCGCATGCCAGTACGATTGTGCACTTTGAGCTCAGTGCGCGTGATTTGAGTGGGGTAGATGATACGGGGCATCGCGCAGTCCGCGCGGGTGCCTATCAAATTTATGTTGGAGGCGCGCAGCCCGTAGGGTCGGCTGCGAATGGTGTGACACAGGGCTTCACGATCACAGGTTCAGAGGCACTTCCGGAATAATCCCTGGAGATGAAATGAAACGCATCGTTGCTATTGCTCTTATCCTTGGACCCTTTGTCGGACACGCGCAGCAATTCGTTTGCGGGAGCGCACAGACAGGGGTTGTAAAGCTCACTGCGACATCTACCTACACTGCGACAGCACCGGGCTTCGACTTGAATACAACCCCTCAGGTTGATGCGAAATCTTGCTCGAGCGACAAGCCGTTCTTCTTTTCCGTTTCGCTGCCGGAGGGAAGCTATCGAATAAAGATTGTTCTTGGCGGCGAGCAGGCCTCGACTACTACAGTCTGGGCGGAGGCGCGCCGGCTCATGCTTGAGAAGGTCTCGGTAAAGGCCACTGGCTCGGCCACCGAGACTTTCGACACCAATGTCCGAGTGCCGGAGATTGCAGGCGATGTAACCCATCGCGTGAAGCTGAAGCCGCGCGAAGTCGGCAACCTGGACTGGGACAAAAAACTGACACTGGAATTCAATGGCGACCATCCAAGCTTCCGGTCGATTAGCATTGAGCCGATTCACGAGGCGACGATCTACCTGGCCGGTGATTCAACAGTGGTGGATCAGGATGTGGAGCCGTGGGCTGCGTGGGGCCAGATGCTTCCGCGTTTCTTTCGCGATGGCGTCGTTGTGGCAAACCACGCCGAGTCGGGCGAGACCATTCGGAGTTTTGAAGGCGAGCAACGCTTCGCAAAGGTCATGTCGCTCATTCAGCCGGGCGATTACCTCTTCATGCAATTCGCACATAATGATCAGAAGCCTGGGGCAGTCTCACTCGACGACTATAAGAAGCTGCTCGCCGAATATATTGAGAAGACTCGCGGCAAAGGCGCAACGCCCGTACTGGTAACCAGCATGCATCGGCGAACCCTTGATGCCAAGGGTAATATCACCAACTCGCTCGGCGGTTATCCCGATGCAGTTAGAGAGATTGCCGCAGCTCAACATGTGGCGCTCATTGACCTGAATGCGATGAGCAAAACGCTGTTTGAAGCTATGGGGCCGGAAGGCACGTTGAAGACATTCATGCACTATCCCGCAAATGCCTTTCCGAATCAGACCGAGGCCATCAGCGACGATACCCACTTCAACAAATACGGCGCTTACGAACTGGCACGGTGCGTGATCCAGGGAATCCGCGCGGATAAACTCCCCATTGCCAAACTGCTCGACAAGGATGTGCCTGACTTTAACCCGATGCAACCAGACGCAGCGGATGCATTCAATTTGCCGGCGACGCCGATTCCAGTGAAAAAGATGTTTGTGGTGAATGAATACGGCGCAAAGGGTGACGGTGCAACGCTTGACACGGGGGCTATTCAGAAGGCGATTGACAGGGCGGCCGTCGTTGGGGGGACAGTCACTCTCGAACCGGGAACATATCTATCAGGCTCGCTGTTTCTGAAATCGGGAGTGACGCTCCTTGTGCCCGACGGCGCCACGATCGTGGGATCGGAGAAACTTGAGGATTACCCGATGCTACCCACTCGCATCGCGGGCATCGAGATGACGTGGCCCGCGGCCCTCATCAACGTGCGCGACCAGCAGAACGTCACGATTACCGGGAAGGGAACTATCGACGGCGACGGCCCAATCTGGTGGAAGTCGTATTGGGATCTTCGCGCGACGTATGAGCCGAAGGGTCTGCGCTGGGCTTCGGACTACGACGCACGCAGGCCGAGGCTGATCCTGATTCAGAATTCGTCGGATATTCAGCTAGGTGGCGGAATTCTGCTCAAGCGCTCCGGCTTCTGGACTGTGCAGATTCTGTTCTCACATAACGTTCACGTCGATGGTGTCAACATTCGCAACAACGAAGGCGGCAAAGGGCCGAGCACTGACGGCATCGATATCGACTCGTCACGCAAGGTGCTTGTGGAACACGCCGACATCGATGTCAATGACGATGCCCTTTGCCTCAAGGCCGGCCGAGACTCCGACGGACTACGCGTCAACCGGCCGACGGAGGATGTGGTGATTCGCGACTCTATTGTGCGGAGTGGAGCCGCTGCCATTACCATTGGCAGCGAGACATCGGGCGGGTTCCGCAACATCGAGGCTTACAACATTACCGCGCTCAAAGGTGTACCGTCGGGCGTGCTGTTCAAATCGGCGCATACGCGCGGAGGATTTGCGAAGGACATACGCATTCACGACCTCACGTTCGAGGGCGTCGCTATTCCAGTTCACATTACGATGAACTGGAACCCAAGTTTCAGCTACGCCACCTTGCCGCCCGGCGTGACGGATGTTCCCTCCTACTGGGTTACTCTCACAACCAAAGTTCCAGAGCAGCAGGGACTGCCCCACTTCAGCGACGTTCACATCTGGAATATCAAAGCGACCGGCGCCAAGAGCGCCTTCAACGTCAGCGCCTATCCTAACGCAACTCTGGACAATTTCCGGTTCGATCATCTCGATATTGAGGCAGCGACTGCGGGCACGATTGCCAATTCCAGAAACTGGACAATCACCGATAGCTATATCCGAACGGCTGATGGAAGCAAGCCGGTGTTCACGGATTCAGTCGTTGACGATCCGAAGGAGATTGCATTTGGCGACCGTCCTGTGCTGGGGGAGCAATCGGCGGCGATTACAAACACGGCTCAGACGACGGATCCCGGTGCGGCAATGCGGCCTCCGTTGCCAACTGCCAAGAACCCTGACCTGCCGACTCTTTACCTTGTAGGAGACTCGACGGTGCGCAACGGCAGGGGCGATGGCGCGAATGGGCAATGGGGCTGGGGCGAGCCCTTGGTTGACTTTTTTGATGCATCGAAGATCAACGTCGTAAATCGCGCCATTGGCGGGCGCAGTAGCCGCACGTATATCACCGAGGGGCGCTGGGATGAGTTGCTGACGATGCTCAAGCCGGGTGATTTTGTGGTCTTCCAATTTGGGCACAACGATTCCGGACCGCTCGATGACACCAGCCGAGCACGCGGAACGCTGCCGGGCGTTGGGGATGAGAGCAGAGAGATTGACAACCCCATTACCCAGAAGCATGAGGTGGTGCACACATACGGCTGGTACATGAGGAAGTACGTCGCGGATACGCTGGCCAAGGGCGCGATTCCAATCGTGTGCTCGCCCATTCCGCGCAAGATCTGGAAGGACGGAAAGGTCGTGCGCAACGCAGAAAATTATGGCGGTTGGGCGCGGCAGGTGGCGGACTCACAAAAGGCCGCATTTGTCGATCTGGATGAGATTATCGCGCGCCACTATGATTCGCTTGGCGAGGCACAAGTGGAGCCGCTGTTCGCCGACCCGCATACGCACACCAGCCGCACAGGCGCGGAGTTGAACGCGGAGTGCGTGGTAGCGGGCCTCAAGGCGCTCGCTGGAAATCCGCTGGGACGTTACCTCTCAGACAAAGGCCAGGCTGTTTCTGCTGACTCCGGCCATTGAGTCCCGGACTAGTCTGGCACGTGTCAGTTCATCTTTCGAATCTCGCTGCCTGCAAGAAGAAATGCGCCAACGCCATACGTGTAACTTGCCGAAGCTTTAAAGTGCTGCGGATCTGCACCTGTCTGTTGGATGCAGCCAAGGCGTCCATCGGCATAGACATGATGCAGCATTCCTGCCCAGGCCGTTTCGATTACGGGCCGGTAGACTTTCTTATCGAGCCATCCCTGATTGACCCCTGCGGCCAAAGCGTATGTGAAGAATGCGGAGCCTGACATTTCAGGCAGATTGTATGAGTCGGGATCGAGCAGGCCGGCCTTCCAAAGACCATCGGACCCTTGAAGGGCGGCCACCCTCGCTGCCATCTCTTGTAACTGCGCGATATATTTCGGAAGTGCCGGATCGTCCTTGGACAGGTATTGCAAGGTTCTGATGATACCGCCCATCACCCATCCATTTCCGCGCGACCAGAACATCTTCTTTCCATTGGCCTCGGTCTTTGTTAGGTAGGTGGAGTCCCGTGCAAAGAGATGCTCCTGGGTGTCGTATAGACGGCCGGAGGTCTTGGCCCATTCCTCATCCAGGTAATCGATGTACTTTTTGTCGCCGGTTGCTGCGTACATTCGCGCCCAGACAGGAGGCGCCATGAAAAGCGCATCGCACCACCACCACGCGATCTCCTTACCCGGAATCGCCGACCCTCGCGGTGCAGCTAGAATTGCGTCGAGTTCAGACTGCGTCGGCGCCAACATCGCCGGATCTTTTTTCAGGAGATAAAACTCAAGATAGGTCTGCGCAATGCTCTCGTCGTCGGCGTTGGGCAAGTGCGACCTCTCCTTCCAGTCGAACTTCTGCCCCATGGCCATCATGGCGTCACGATATTTCGCATCGCCCAAAGAATCGGATGTGGCCATGAACCCGGAGTAGAGAACGCTCCATGTCCAGATGTTGTCGAAGAAAGGCTGTGACCGTTCGAGTTGCCAGTCGGCGACTTTGCGCATGGCTTTGGCCACGGCTTTGGGCTTGGTGGAGTAAGACAGGTCACTCGCCAGCGGGCCGGGATTGTCAGGGGCGTCGCCGAAGTGGCGCCTCTCGTTCATGGCAATGTTTTGCAATTCTTTCGGCGATGGCTGCTGCTCCGCCTTCGCCAACGGTTGATAAATGCAGATGAAAACAGCTGCCGCGCTCGCGAGCGCTGTCGCCTTCGACTGGATTGTCATGTTTGTGCCTCGATCTGAAAGTTCAAGTACTTCTGGAGCCTGACACATTGGAATTCGCGTGGACGCGCCGCGTATGAGTCAGCGGACTACTATAACTCGCGTTTCGTAAGGCTGCAGCTTCAGGTGCATGGCCAGACGCCCGCCCTTGTTTGTGGAATCAACCGGACTGACGGTTCCTGTCTGCGCGTCCCACGCCTCCACGCCGTGGCCTTTGCTGAAAAGAGTAACTGCATGATCGCTTACCTGGGCGCCCTCATTGAAGAACAGGTAGACATCTGCGTCATTCCATCTGCGCTTCATCACCCTTAATGCTGTGTTCGCTGCATCCAACCGCGCACTCGGTTCGATCACCGCCGCATCGATTGCCTTGAGAACTGTGCTGGGAACAATCTGAGGTACAGGCGGCGAAGCAAGCGGGTTTGCCGGTGGCGTGGGAGTCGGTGGCAACTTCGCGTCGACCACGGTGGCCCACAAGAAGTCAGTCTTGGTTACTGGTGCCGCTTCGCGCATCGTGCGGCCCGCAATCCAAGCGGGCGCGCCTCCGAGGAACACGACCTTACCACCGCCCTTGGCAAATGCTTTCAGCCTTGTAAGCGCATCAGATGAGAGGACTGACGGCGCAGGCAGAATCACCGTGCGATATCGGTTTCCGCTGAGCGTTTCGAAGCTGCCCTTGAGCACTTTCAGGTCGCGAGCAAGCGCATCTTCGTCCACAATATCAAAATCGATCTGGTGCTCGCTCAGCAGCCGCTCCGTTGAAACAAACTGTGTGTCTGCAGTTTCGTCGCCAAGCCACATGGAGCTTGAGTCCAGAAACAAAGCCACCGACGCGTCGGGCCTACCCATCGTCATCAGGTAACTCATGCGGCGCACATAACGGAGCAAATCCGGAAAACCCGTCTGTCCCATGTAATTCGACAATGGTCTTGGCCCAGAGGACGTTGCCGGAAAGTACATCGTCTCCACCAGGTTCACACCGCGCACAAACTGCTCGTTCAAGATGTAGCGCGCCATTTCAACATCCGGAGCCGGCCGGTACGCCGCAAAGCTCTCAGTGAACGCGTGCGGCTTTCCGTAAACATGGGAGGCCGAACTCGCCAAACGCGGAAAATCAGAGATCGTATCCTTCCAAATCTGGTGCCAGATGGAGTCGATTCCAGGGACCTGGACGGCCCGCATGTCGCGAAAGAACGAGCCTTCGCTATGTGTCAGTTCCATCTCCATCTCTTCGTGATTCAGGTGCACTTGGTATTCCAGATGGTTGGCAGCACACCAATCCCCCTGTGGATTGAAGAATCCCGCGGCAAACATCTGCGAGAAGACGTCGTAATAATCGCCCTTGATGCGAATCTGCTCCGGCGTCAGATGGATCGGAACCGCGGGATCGCGGCGTGAAGGCGTCTGCGCAAACAGGGCGACGTATGGCTGCACGTCGTAGTCCTTGATTTCGCGAAAACGCTCGAAGAACTTCGGTGTCCACGGCAGGCCGCTGATTGAGTAATCGGGCTCGTCGCCTCTAAAGCCTAGAATCGTCTTGCCAAACTCATCGCCCACAGCCAGCTTGTACTGCTCATGGGTGAAGCGCAGGTACTGTTCGGTCGCAGCAGGGTCGAGATAGTCTTCGAGCGATTGCGAAGTGTCCTTCGCGCGTTGTGTATTGGTGTCGGAGCGCGTGGGCGAAGTGCGGAACTCGTGATCCACGAGCAGGACTGTCCATGTACCAGCTGGCGCGGTCCAGTCCAGTGTGTTGCCATTGAGGGGGAGGGAAATCGCCACCCCGTTCTGATTTACTGCCGCCGCGCTCACCGTTCGGAAATCTAATTCCCGATGCAGGAGGGTGCCTCCGGCCACCGGAATCTTCTCTGCCACTTCAAGCGCCTGCATCCGCAGCTCTGGTTTTTCCGAGGTAAACTTACCGCCGGCAAATCCGCTGGGATATCCAGCATCATCGACAATCCAAACACGCATGTTCCGCTGCTTTGCTTCCTGAATGAATTTGCGGAAGAAGGCGAAGTATTCCGGTGAGAGATACGCAAACGGCATGTTGTAGCCGGCCTGCACGGTGACTGCCTGGAAGCCGAGACCGTGCAGCGTGTCTAGATCCCGCTCCACCTGGGGCATGCTGATGCTGCCGTTCAAGCCGTAGTAGGGCTCGGGTCCGTACTCTGGTGGAGGCGTCAACCATCGATCCGCCACCTCCGCTGCCGTCGGATCCTGCAATCTCTGCCATGGTTGCTGGCAACGGCTCGCCGCAGCGTGCAACAGGATGGCCGTAACCGTCAGGCCTATGCAAGATCGTTTCATCACGATTTGGGAACTCCTTTCATGATTGGACAGACCTCCGGGGAGATTGCAGGTGTCCGGACCTCTCGCATAGCACAATCTCGCGCAGGCTGGAGGACCTCAGCGCGCTTGAAACCGAGCATAGTCTTGCTCGATGAATCTGAATTGCACGTTGTCAGGATCACTCCTGTTTTCGAGCGCACTTTCTGTTTCCGGCTGCTAAAGCGCTCCACGGTTGTTGTATCGTTTCCCTTAATTCCTTCGGAAATGTCATTTAAAGGCAAGTATATCTGTCATTTACGATGCACATCGGAACGAGACCCATTTGTAGGTTGGCAGATTGACGAATTGGGTTGAGGCTGGCTTCCCTGTAGAGCGCATCTTCTCCACCAAGCTTTTATAGCGCATTGTGGTGCATCAAAGAAAATAAGTTTTCTATTGACAATCGTTTCATCAAAATGAGTTAATTCCTTTCGAAGGTCAGACCTCCATGAAGACGGGCTTTGGGAGGTTGAGTTCCCTTAGAACCTAAAACCGAAACCACACACATTTCCGACGAGGCTATCCAGGCAGACCTATGACAAATTCCACAAATTCGATCAATTCGATTGCTAGACGCAACAGATACTTGGCCAACATTGCAAAAGTCGTGGTCACAATAGCGATCTGTCTTACGTGGTCAGCCATTCCGGCCGCCGCGCAACTTGCCGGTCAAGGTTCGCTTCAGGGCACGGTCACCGATTCGACGGGCGCCGTCATTCCCAACGCCACCGTTACCTTAACCAACACTGCCACCAATGTCCGTTCGGTGCAGCAGTCGTCGTCGGCAGGCTTCTACAACATCTCCCCGCTTGTTCCCGGCACGTACTCAGTGCAGGTGGTGGCACAGGGATTCAAGATGCTGATGCAGGACAACGTGGTCGTTAACGCTCTTCAGAGCCGCGTCTTCGATCCAGTGCTCTCCGTCGGCTCAGAAACACAAACAATCAACGTAACGGCTGCGCCACCCGTCCTGGATACGGCTGATGCCGCGCTTGGCCTCACCATCGAAAACTCGACCTACAGCAGTCTCCCGATCCAGATGTCCGGTTCGACTCATCGGGATCCTACTGCCTTCGGCTCGCTGACTCCCGGAGCCCAGGGAGGAACCCGCCTTCCGGTCGTTGGCGGCACCGGCGACTACCTTGGTCAACTCTACCTCGACGGTATGCCTGCAACGACCGTCAATATGCAGGGAGATAACCGCGTCGTCTCGCTCTCCATGAGCGTCGAAGCAGTCGATCAGTTCCAGGTACTCACCAGCACCCCGCCGGCAGAATACATGGGAGCCGGCGCCATGAACTTCACCATGAAGTCCGGCGGCCTCAAGTATCACGGCCAGGTCTCCGACTTTGTGCGTAACACCGCCTTCGACACCTGGGGATTCACCTCCAAGGCACTCACCGTCGTGAACGCGGCAGGCGTCAAAGAACAAGCTCCCAAGCCTGCCGAGCACCAGAATGAATTGTCGGCAACCATCGGCGGAAGGGTCCCCAAGACCAGAAACAAGTTGTTCTTCTTCTTCGCCTACGACAGGTATTACGCCCGCACTGGAGCCAACCCGGCCCTCTATTCCATTCCATCAAAGGCCATGCTTACGGGCGATTTTACCGAGCTCAACGGAAACGTGGGTGGCGGCGGTCGGACAGGCACAGGGGCAGACAATCCTCCAATCCTCTTTGACCCTACTTCCAATAGCTGCCCCAGCACCGCTTGTACGCGCCAACCCCTTGTTGGAATCAAAAATGGTGTCGCCACAAACAACGTGATCCCCGCCGGGATGATCTCGCCCATCGCCAAAGCGATGGCGTCCTTCATGCCCGATCCAAGCAATCCCTCGTCACTTTACAACAACTACCTTGGCGGCTGGCCCAAAGGGTATGACGCCCACAACTACGACTGGCGCGTGGACTACGAAATGAGTTCGAGACAGCGCATCTCGGGAATCGGCGTCAAGGGCGATGATATCTACTTGAATAACTTCAGCAATGGGATGCCGCTGCCCTATGTCTCCGGCACATATGCCAAAATCTATCCCCAGAACTACATTCTGGAGCACGTTTTCACCATCAACTCGAGCCTCGTCAATCAACTCAAGTACAGCTTCACGCGCTTCGCCCAGCCGCAGATCAACGCCACCGACGGCATAAAGGCATACACGCCCTCTGCTTTCGGAATAAGCAATGTTCCCCAGGGCCGGGCCGGTACTGAGTTCCTCGGCGCAACCTTCGGCACTACCTCGGCCTTCGGCACGGCTTACACTGCATGGACCTCCAACGGCGCCGCCACTTCCACGCAGAGGGTAACCCCCAATACCTACGCCGTTCTCGACAACGTGCAGTGGGTCAGGGGTAAGCACTCCTTCACATTCGGTTTCTCCTACCTCTGGGAGCAGATCAACACTGCGGCTCCGGATGGCTTCTCTGCGTTCCTCGCGTTGAACTACAACGCGTATTCCACAGCCAACTACGCCTACGACGCGGTGCACAGCACGTACACAAACGCCCTGAGCACCTCTTCAACCGGTTTCTCGTTCGCTAGCTACATGCTGGGCGCAGTCGGCGGAAATGCATCAAACGCCACCTCTGCGCCATCGTTCGGTCTGTATCCATTGAGTGAGACCGGCGGACGTTATCACCCGATGTCTCCCTACTTCAGCGACACCTTCAAGATCACACCGAAGCTCACCGTCAACTGGGGTCTGCGCTGGGACTACCTGCCGCCCTTCCACGAGGTCAAGGATCGCTGGACCTTCCTGAATCCAAACCTCACCAACCCCCTCACCGGCACTCAGGGTCTGTTGCAGTTCGCAGGCAACCACGGCGGATATCCCGTAAGCTGCAATTGCAGAACCCCCGTACAGACTTATTGGAAGAACTTCGGCCCGCGCCTCGGCTTTGCATGGAGTTTGAATCCAAAGACTGTTATCCGCTCGGGATTTGCAGTGGTCTACTCGCAGGCTGGCGGCGTTGGCGGCCGCGGCGGCAACGCCACCGGCACCGGCCAAACCGGCTTCAACATGAGCGCCACCGGCCCCACAGAAGTGGGCTCAGGTGCCTCAGCAGGTCCCTCTTATTGGCTGAACAACAGTGCTGCCTTTACGACCCTCGGCCTGGCAAACACCGGCATCTTCGGAGCAGGATACACTTATCCCTCCGCCCCAACCCCTGGTGTGGCCGCGCAGCAGCTAAACACCGGATTCTATCTCAGCGGTGGCAAGATGGTCAGTGCCAGCAGTGTCTCCTACGCCGATCCTTACTTCTCGGGGCGTGCTCCGGAGATTATCCTCTGGAACTTCGGCATTGAGCGCAGCCTCACGCCCGACCTCACGCTCGGCGTCAACTATGCCGCGAATGAGAGCCACTTTATCGTCAACTCCGGCGTCACCGGCAGCAATGCTCGCGGCCTTTGGTCCCACCAGCTCAATCCCAAATATCTGGCGGTACTGGGCAGCGTGAAAGATTCCACCGGAACCAAGCCCATCCTGAATGCCGCCGCCACAACCGCAAACGCGGCGATTGTGTCTTCGTACTTCCCGGATGCGCCGACCCCGGCCTTCTTCACTGCCGCCGCAGCAGTCAGCAGTTCGGCCACCGTCACACAGATGCTTGAGCCTTTTCCGCAGTACTCCGGCGTCAGCGACACCTATGGCAACGTGGGCAACTTCAACTACAACTCCCTCCAGGTTGTCCTCAACCAGCGCATGCACAAAGGCCTGGCATTCAACTTCAACTACACCTACGCGAAGAACCTGGGCGATGACGGCACCTTCCGCAGCGGCTATGACCTTCCAGCCGGCGCGATCTCTGGTGGAACTAAAAGCTACAAGCAGAACAGGATCGACCGTTCCTGGACTGCAATCTCCAGGCCGCATATCGTACACGCGTACGGCGTGTATGAGTTGCCGTTCGGCAAAGGCAAAATCGGGAGTGACTCGATGCTGGTCCGTACGCTGGCTGGCGGATGGCAATTCTCCGGCATCTACTCATTCCAATCGGGCACGCCTCTTTCGGTCACCTGGACCGGCTCAACCGGGACGACACTCCCCGGACAGGGGCAGGCCATGCCAGACTTGGATCCCGCCTTCTCGGGATCGTTGCACACTACCTACAAGTACGGCGATGGTCCCAACGGCTATAACACCTGCAACCTGGGAGTTGCCAAACTCGGCGTGACCTGCCCGGCGAAGATTCAGTATCTGGATAAGAATGGCTTCAAGGAGCCGACGGACATCTCCCCATTTGACACTCCCAGCAACAAGAGTCTGGCGCAGTATCTGATCGGAAACGCTCCTCGTTCGTTGTCCTACGGCGTACGGAACCCATCCACCTGGAACGTCGACGCCAGCATGCGCCGAACTTTCCCCTTGATTAAGGAAGGCTTGACATTCACCTTTGAGGCCGACTGCCTTAACGTGTGGAATCACATCACATTTGGTAACCCAAACGCAGCTTGGTCCAACAATTCATCAACCTTCGGCACCATCAGCAGCGCGTCAGGCAACCGTGACTGGCAGTTCGCTGGCCACCTCAACTTCTAACAAAACTCTCCGACCTGCATCCGCCGCATTTCTTTGCGGCGGATGCAGGATCGGCTTTCATCCAGCCTGAGAACCCGCACGAAAACTTGAACTGAACCGAAGACTGTGACTTCGGGCAGTGCCCCCTGATCAGTGTGTTCTGATCCCTGTTTCTTCGCACCTTGGTCTCGGCCTTTACGGCTTGCGGAGAATTAGGGTCGCGAGCGCAGAATGGAGGTATGTGATTCCTCCGTCCGGTTGATGTTCGGTGCTGCAGAAGCGTTTCCACATGAGTACTCATCGGTAAGCAGCAGTCCTCCATTTTGACCTGTCTTTGGCAGGAAAAAGCTACTTTCCGTGAAAAACCACTCACTTAGGGCCGCGAGAATGAGGTTGTTTCCTACTGGAGCAACGCTAGAGAAACCGGTTTGTGGACAAGTTCCAAATGCTGAGAGGTGATAGCTTAGAACCTTCAGTATTTCCGGGACGAAAGTTAGCCGTAATGAATCTAGAAATCTGCATCGATTCAGTAGAGTCAGCTATCGCAGCTGAGCACGGTGGCGCTCAGCGCGTCGAACTATGCTCTGACCTGCTTGAAGGCGGAATTACTCCCGGAGCGGGGTTGATCGCTTCGGTGCGCCGCCATATTCGGATCGGACTCTGGGTCATGATTCGCCCCCGAGGCGGCGACTTCTGTTACACCGATCTCGAATTCGAAGTCATGCAGGAGGAGATCAAACACGCGCACACGCTTGGTGCTGACGGCATCGTCCTCGGCCTGCTGGATCATGACGCCTGCATCGATGTGCCGCGCACGCGGCAACTGGTAGAGTTGGCCGGGCCGCTTCCCGTCACGTTCCACCGCGCCATCGACATGACGCCGGATCTGCCCGCGGCGCTGGAAAACATAATTGCAACCGGCGCCAGCCGCATTCTCACTTCCGGAAGCGCGCCGGACGCGACCAGCGGCATGAGCCAGATTGCCCGGATGGTTGAAATGGCCAGGGAACGCATCGTCATCATGCCCGGCGGCGGCGTCTCGCCTGAGACCGTCGAGGCCATTGCGAAAGGAACCGGCGCCACCGAGTTTCATTCCAGCGCCAGGACGGCTGTTCCCAGCCCTGTCCGCTTTCGTAAACAGGGAATCGCGATGGGCGGCATCCAGGGGCACGAATTCGAGCGATTTACCGCGTGCGAAGAAACTGTCCACGCACTCGTGCGGACACTCGAACACGTGGCCAAGGCTAGAGACTCAGTGAAGACTTCTTGAGCGATTGCTCGGCCTTGAAGTTCCCAGCGGTCGAGTCGAATTACCGTGTCACGCGCAGTTGTCGAACTGGATCAGATCCCACTCCGTTCCCAGGGCGATCATGCCGTGCGTGTGTGCCTCATTTTCAATCCACGCCAGCGACGCGCCGTCGAGCGATGCATTGATCTTCTTGCCATGGAAGCGGAGCTCTAGATGGTGCCACTGCATGCGATCGATTTGTGCAGTGCCCGACGCAAGCGTCGCTACTGGCTTCTTGTATTCCGCGGACAGCAGCTCCCAGGCGCCGTCCGGCTTCAAGCGCAGCACATACCCGCTCGGCCAGCGCGCATGGCCGTCCTTGAACACATCGGAGGAGTCGATGCGTCCCATTACAGCCGCCGGGGCTTCGGTGAGGAAGCGAACGTCGGCAGACACGGCATAGTCTGTCCAGTCCGCATTGCCGGCCAGTGTAAACGGATCAGGCAGAGGGCCCCAGGGAATCGGGAGCTTGGTGATCACTTGCTCGAGACATCTCCCCGCCCGCCCGTCGCAGACGTGGACCTCGAATGCACCGTCCTGGTCCGAAAGATACTTGGGTGTGTGCAGCAGCGGCGTCATCTCGAAGTTATCTGCATATGGGAACGGAAAAGGCGCGGGCGGCGGCGGTTGCGCCGCTCCTTTGCCCTGACCACTGGTAGTGGTCAGCGAATAAAGCGAATCCGGATCGAACGTGCACTCGAATGTGTCCTTCACCGGCGTAACATCGGCAACGTGCTCAAAAGTGCGGGAGTTGTTCGTTTCCCAGATGTGAACCGTTGTTGTGGCAAGACCGCCGACGAGCTGGAATGAGACAGATTGCGGGTGCGACGCGCCAATCGTCTCCAGAACCACGCTCCAGTTCCGTTTGTCGGTTGACCTGAGAGCTACATAACTTCCCTTTTCCGGAAGATTGCCAGATGCTGAATCGAGGTACTGCCATCCTGGTTGAGCAAACTGCGTAGTATGCGCCGTAGACCAGATAGCTCCCTGGACTTCGTAATGTCCCGACCAGGGAGTGTTTGCGTACATAAGTCCAGAGTTAGGCGCGGCCAGGTTGTCATAGTACGAAGTAATGGGGCTCCAAATCTCCGTGGAGGTGAGCGAGCCTTCAAGATAGTTCTGGTTATAAAGATGCGCAAGAATTCGCCCACCAACGGCCCAGTCGCGGTTGACGAACGGCCCGCTGCCACCGTTTGGCTGATCTTCGCTTGACCACAGGGGCTTGCCCGTCCTTCGCGCGGCGTCGGTCGTGGTGATCTTGCCTTTGATAAGCGGGTAGTGTGCGCCGATCACTGCAATGTCATTCGCCAGTTCGGGATTCTTCAGCATTTCGTCGGCGATCGACCATTGCCCCGCACCCTGTCCGGGATACTCATCGCAACAGACGATCTTGGTCGTAAGATGGTCTTCCACGAGCCGTCGATGAAGCTCCTTGATGTAGGCAATGTTATGAACTTTTTCATTCCACGGTCCGGCGTAGGCAATATCGAGGCCGTAATCCCGCTTTGCCGTCTTGATGAATTCTGCCATGTATGCGGCCATTTTGGGCGTGTACAGCGTGGCTTTATTCGTCGAACCTTGGAGAGCAGCATCGGAGTCAACCCAGCCCGGCGCGCCCCAGGGGAGAATCTCCAAAACGATATTCGGATTCCGTTTGTGTGCCTCCGCCATAAGCCACCATTCGTAGCCACGCGTGGAGCTGTGATCATCAGGTGTGCGCATGTGGCTCGGTTCGGAGCCATCGGTCGAGTTGACGTCTCCGCCGATCTCAACTTTTAGATGCTGAAGTGCCGCACCATAGCCGGGCTTGAACAGGTAGTCGAGAATCTGGCTGCGTTGCGGTTCGGGATAATCAATCAGTAGACGCGAGGAGGCTCCCGCACTGGCCGCGCCGAGTCCGTTGAAAATACGACCGCTGTCATTGCCATCGAGCACTACATGCGTATCTTGGGCGCGCGCCAAGCCGACTTGAAGGGACAGCAAAGAGAACACCATGACCACAAGTCGAATCGCCGATTGACGAATTTTCGGAACTTCATCGAATATTACACGCTCTGAACGCATAACGCTCCTCTTGCTACTTGCTCATTCGGATATGTGTCTCGATCTCTTCGAGGGTTTTGCCGCGTGTCTCCGGCAGGCGGAGGTAAAGGAAAATCACACCTGCCAGGCAGATTGTTGCGTAAGTCCAGAACACGCCTGCCGCGCCTAGCGCCGCATTCAATGCCGGGAAAGTATACGTAAGCACAAAGCAGGCCATCCAAAGTGCGGTGACTGCAATCGACATCGCGCTGCCCCGAACGCGATTGGGGAATATCTCCGCAATAACTACCCAGGTAACAGGCGCCAATGACATGGAATAACATGCGATGGCGGCAAGCACGAGCACCAGCATCGGCTTCCCCTGCAGATGCAGATGATAGAAGGCGCCGAGAATGGTGTAGATGAGCACCAGCCCGGAAACTCCGCCGAGGAGAAGAAAGCGGCGCCCATAGCGATCGATGGCGCCGAGTGCAATGAGTGTGAAGACTACATTCACAGCGCCGGTAATGACAATGTTGAAGAGAATGCCGGAGACCTGGTATCCGGCCGCTGCGAAAATCTCCTGTGCGTAATTGAAGATCACGTTGATGCCGCACCACTGCTGCAAAACGGCGAGCGTTACTCCGAGCAGGAGAACCTTTGCCATTCCCGGCGAGGAAAGCTCTCGCAAAATGGAGAGTTGCGGCTCAGACCCGCCTGCGGCCTTGAAGTCCTCGATCACTTGTCGCGCATATGCGCGCCCGCCCAGCCGCTCAAGTACACGGAGCGCCTGCAGGTCGCAGCCCTTTGCAGCCAACCAACGCGGGCTCTCCGGGACGAGGAAAGTAGCAACAAGAAACAGCAGCGAGGGAATGGCGGTGACTGCAAACATCCAGCGCCAACCCCATTGGCCGTTCCACGACAGAAGAATTTGCTGTGCTGTGGCGCCGGGCAGCACAGGCCTTGCGATGAGCCAGTTCACCACCTGCGCCAACAGTATCCCAAACACGATGGCCAACTGGTTGAGCGATACCAGCCTGCCACGCAAATGTGCTGGAGAAATTTCCGCGATGTACATGGGCGAGATGCCTGAGGCCAGGCCGATGGCGTAGCCACCCAACATTCTCCAAGTCACGAAGGAGATGAGCTGTGGGGCCAACGCGGTTCCCAACGACGAGAGCGCAAACACAAGCGCGGCCAGCGTGAGCAGCCGTTTTCTGCCGTAGCGATTACTCAGCTCTCCAGAAGAGACGGACCCGATCAGGCATCCGATCAGTGCGCAACTCATGGCCCAGCCCTGGAGTACGGGCGAGGCGAGATGAAAGTAGAGTTCGTAGAAGGGCTTTGCGCCTCCAATCACAACCCAGTCGTAGCCGAAGAGCAGTCCGCCCAGCGCGCCAGCGGCAGCGGCCAGCCAGAGATAGGCAGAACGGAAGGAGCCTTCGCGCTCTGCAGTTCGATTGGAAGCGGGCATGGGAGCGATCATAGCGCGCTGCGCCCTTCATCTGCTCGCTGCGTCGGCCAGATCTGTATCGTGAACCATCGAATCATCTCCGCCGCGAAAAAATGATTGGGGTCTTCGACAAGTACCTGTTCAAACTGGCGCATGGCAGTGTCGGTGTCACCAAGTCCGTGGTTGGCAAGGCCCCGTAGATACAGCGCGTCAACGCGATTCCGCTTGCACAGGTCATCGTCGAAGAGCAGCAGGTTAGGCAGGGAAGTAGCAAAGTAATCAATCTTCGGTTCGGTTCGTGCAAGCTGGTCAGCAAACTCCGCAAGGTTTGTCAATGCAGTGCGAGTAGCCGCGTCGTCGCCGAGTGCGCGCAACGCTAGAGCCTGAAAGAATGAGTGGATTCCGAGAGCCGGAAGCGGCGCCGCGGCCGCTGTCCAGTGGCGCCGGGCAAGGTCAGCGTCTCCGAGCTTCTGTGCTGCCAATCCAGAGAAGTAGTCGAGATCGCGCTCCAAGGTGAGCAAGTGTTTGCCTTCGCCCAAATTGTGCGGGTAATGCCGTGCAGCATCAAGGTGCGCAAGCGCAGCGACAGGGTTCTCCTCGGCGAGCGCCGTGATGCCCAGCGCCCGATGTGCGTGAACGTACTGTGCAGAGACCAGCCCCTCGCCACCTTCCCAGGGACTAAAGCGCCGCGCGCTCAAGCGTTCCAATGCTGCCTTCCATTGGCAGCACTGGTTCAGAAGGGTGATGTACTCCACGGTTAGATCGTCTCTGCGGGCTACAAGATCCTTTTGCTCTTCAAGCGAGCGCAGCCGCTGCTCGGGTGAAGCCAATTCTGCCCGTTTCTTCAACTGATCCCACTCGTACAGCACACGCGCGTCTTCAGGACTTGCGGCAAAGGCGTGCGCATACATGCAGTTGGCGGCCTCTGGGTTGCGCAGTATGTTGAACTCCGCGATGCCCAGGTTTCTGAACGGAATCGAAAACCCTCTGTCGAGTTCGACAGATCGGCGCCAGCAGTGAATCGCCTCTTCATAGCGCCGCTTGTCGTAGTAGAGATTGCCAAGATAGTAGTGCGCTCGCGCGCTCGACGGATTCCGCAGGATCGCGTCTTCAAGCACAATCATCTCTTCGAGCCGTGCAGGGAAGCAATAACGCGGAGACGCTGTAGCCGCCTGGGACGCATAGTCGCTGGATTCTTGCTCGTGTCCGAGGGATGCGGCAAGCCACGAGAGCGCATACCAGGGCATCGGATGCTTCGATTGCACTTCCTGGCTGCAAGCCTGCAGCAGAGCATAGGCATCGTCACGGAGGCCGGACCATGCCATCTCGTAGACAATGTCCAGCAACATTTGGATGTCGCCTTCCAGCGCAGAAACGAATGTGTGCAGGTCGTGCTGCTCGTGGCTCAGCAGGAAGCGTTCGGTCATCATGCGGAAGCAAAGTCGATCCAGCGCCAGGGTTTCGGCGATCACACTGTTGGCATCGTTTGTGCGGCCCATGCGGCGCAGTAACGCGGCCTTCAGCGCACGTGCATTCAGGCTTGCGGCGTCGGTCAGCAGGCTCTGCTCCACCTGCTCCAACGCCAGCCTCAGGTTGCCGCGATCCGCACTTATCGACGCCAATGCATAGTATCCGGCACTCTGCCAGGCATAGTTCCACACGGATTTGTGGAAGGCATCATAGGCCGTGACGCTCTTGCCTTGATACTGGCGCGCCAGGCCCAGGTTATAGAACGGCTCTCCATCATACGGGCTTGGATTCCTGATGGTGAGGCGGCGAACGGCGCGCCCAAAATACTCCTCGGCCTCGGCAAACTGGCCTCTGCGCAAATACGCAAGGCCCATTGCATTGTTCATTCGGGAATCGTCCGGATCGCGCTTCAAGCCTTCTCGCCAGTAAGTCTCTGCAGAACGCGTGGCATGACGATACTGCTCCAGATGCAACCCGGTCAGGTAGAGCTCGTCTGCGCTCGCAATCTCTTCAGGCAGCGGTGGCTCCGTGGCCGGGTCGGGCAGCTTGCTGTCCACCGGTGCTTCAGGTTGATGCGCAATCAGCTCGTTGCCGTGCGCGTCCGCTAGGCACAAGCGGTAATCCTCTGGCCTGGTGTCGGAGATTTGCATCGTACGAACAAACGGCTCGCCGGGCGCCATTTCGAGTTGCTCTTCCAATACCGTTCGCCCATTACGAGTGAGCGTCACGCGCACTTTGCGACGTGAGGTGACGCAGGCTCCAACGCGTACACAACCCGCATCGATTTCCAGATTCACCGCAGCTTCGGTGTTGGCATTCTTCGCAGGTCCGATCTTCTGGATGGGGTACCAGTACTGGCTGAAAGTCTTGGTCTCGTATGGCTGCAGCCAGGAGAAATCCGGCTGGTTATCAGTGTAGGCGCTAGCCATCAACTCTACATAAGGTCCGTCTTCATCGGTCAGATTCCGGTCCCACGCGTAACCAAATTCGGCATTGCCCCACGTCCAGAGTTTCTTGCCAGGCGCCACGTGATGATTCGACGTGTGGACGAGGCCGGCCTCACGTGCATGGTCGTATCCGCCGCAGAAATCGTACTTCGACGCCGTAACCATGTAGGAGGTGGGAACTGGAATGTTCTTGTACCAGGAGATGTCTGTCCCCGGGCTATAATCCACGCCGTAGTAATTGCCCCGAGCAAGCGGAAAGGACGAGATAGCACGTTTCGCATGATCGGCGACGAAGGTTACATCGGGCGGAAAGAACGCTTGGTATTCATCGTGAACACGCACCGCAACATTGGCCCACCATAGAAAAGTCTGGGGCAGGGGAGTGCGGTTGTAGAGCCTGACCTTGGCCTCCACCAGCGCCTTGCTCGGCGCGAGGTGGATACCCACCATGCCCTTCATCCGCAACATCGGATCGTGTTCGCTGAGCCATACTGTGCGGCTGCCGTCTGCGTGCTCTTCAATGGAAGAATGAACCGGCATGTACGTGGACGGCCGGTGATGCTGTGGCCAGTTGAACTCAACACCTCCTGAGATCCAGGGCCCCAGCAGTCCCACAAGAGCTGGCTTAATTACATTCTGGCGGTAAAAGAAATCGTATTGGTTGGTCTTGTCCAATCCCGTATGAATACGCCCGCCAATCTCGGGAAGAATCATGAGTTGAATGAATTCGTTTTCGAGAAAGACGGCTTTATAACTTGCATCCACTTTCTCAAGAGCTACGCGATCGGTAAACGGATTGGGATAGACCTTGCCGCTGCTTCCCTGGTAAACCCGCTTCTCAAGAAACATGGGATTGGGATCGGCATCCTGGGCAGGATAGGTTGGAATGGTTACCTGCTCTTCCCAGCAGCGGACCTCATTGGATGCAAGTGCTTCGTTCACGCAATCAAGACCTCTTGGTTGATGGCTAAGCTCTCTTTTCGACTGAGGCTTCTATCTTTGGTTGGCTTATCGAGTTGCTGGGGGCAGTTCCGCCTTCATCATTTCGCGCATGCGCTTCTCCGCATCCGCGCTCCAGTACTTGCAGTCGAGCCGGATAAAAACTGAACTGTAGGGGATCGTCATATTGCTCTTGAGCACGAGCACATGAAACTGACTGCCGGTCTCGCCAATGTTGAGGATGATTTTGTCGTGGAGCACCGACTCGACGGTGTAAGCGTGAAGAACGTCTGCGATCTGCTTTCGGTAGGCCGAGGCGCCCGGTGCATCCTGGTCCTGGACAAACGGAAGTTCCGCATCCATATAAATGTCGGGCCGGACATGAATCGAACTGTTGATCGTGTTCAAAACGGATTGAACAACATCGATCTGGCTGGCAT
Organism: Occallatibacter sp.; assembly: GCA_035945795.1. Classification (GTDB taxonomy): domain Bacteria; phylum Acidobacteriota; class Terriglobia; order Terriglobales; family Acidobacteriaceae; genus Telmatobacter. The sequence goes on along the minus strand of DASYZU010000071.1, from coordinate 41,637 downwards.
TGGTCTCGAGGGTTTCAACACCCGGAGAGCTTTGGAGCGGATAGGCTGAATCAACAATGAGAATCCAGTTGCGATGGCCGAGCAACGGCATGGTTGCGGCGACTTTAGCCTTCCAGTCGGTTGTCGTAGGCGCTGGTGCGGCGTATGCGGCTGCGGCTGCAATTAGCAGGCCGAGTGCGGCGATAACTCTGCGCATGAGTCTATGAACCTCCGAGAAGATCGGGAGAAGTATATCGCTCTCGTGAGGTATTGCGCTTCTTGCGATGCGGAGCAGTGTAGGGGCCAAATTTTACAAAGCGAAATGGGCCGCAGGATCAGCCCTTCAGCCGCGCCATCCATGCGGCAAGAGCCTGTTGTTCGGGATCGCCTGCGGCATGGGCCACCTGCACATTGCGTCGGTCAGCTTCAGGGCGATTCTGGCTGAGCTTGAACTTGCCCTCAATGCAGGCAATTGGGATTCGAAAGCCGACAATGCCCGCCAGCATGGAACGGCGGAATCCTTCTGGCATCGCGCGCCACCTTTCTGCATAAGCCGGCTCATGGGCGTTGATCAGGCCGGCAAGCAACGTGTCCTTGCCAAGATCGTCCTCGACCAGCGAGAGCGTTCCATGGGCGTGGACCGCAATGTAATTCCAGGTGGGAACCGAAAGTGGCTCAACGTAAAGCGTCGGCGAAATGTAGCTGTGCGGCCCACTGAAGACAACCAGTGTCTCCTGTCCGGCGAGGGACTTCCAGTGCGGATTGGCACGCGCGAAATGACCTTCGAGTAGTCCGTGTTCGCCTTCGTCTTTCACGACCAACGGCAGATGCGTGGCTACCGGCGAGCCGTCTGACGCAGAACCTGCTTGGGGCCCGAAGAGAATGGCAAACGAATAAGCCCGCATCGCCTCAATGAGGAGCGCACGATCGGAAACCTGGTTGAATTTAGGCGTGTACATGCAATTCCTTACTGGATGCGCTCGAAGCGAAAGCCAGCCTCGCGCAGGGCATGGCTGATGGCGGTGATGTGGGCGGCGCCTCGAGTTTCGATGGTTACGTCGATCACCGTTTCACCCAGGCTCACACCGTAGTATGCGCGGTTGTGGAGGGTCTCGACAATGTTGGCGCGTTGGTGGGCAAGTATCTTGGTCAATTGGTGCAGTGCGCCAGGTCGATCCTGCAGATAAACGCGAATGCGGAGCAAGCGCCCATCCTTCACCAGGCCTCGCTCGATAATTTTGGCCAGAAGAGTAACGTCGATGTTGCCGCCGCAAACCATCACAACGGTGCGGCGATGACGAAGGTTGGTCTTGGACTGCACGACCGCCGCAAGCGCGGCTGCGCCGGCGCCCTCGGCGAGGGTTTTTTCCTGCTCCAGTAGCATCAGAATTGCGCTGGCTACCTCTTCGTCGTCCACCGTGACAATCTCGTCCACGTAACGCATAACGAGCGGCAGGGTCAGATCGCCTGCGCGGCGGACAGCAATGCCGTCAGCAATGGTGGCCTCTGGGTCAATGGTTACGGGAGCGCCGGCCTCGCGTGCACGCAGCATCGAGGGCAGCTTCTCCGGTTCAACGCCGACAACGCGAATTTTTGGATTGGTCTCCTTGAGGGCGCAAGCGATGCCGCCAATCAGGCCGCCACCGCCGATCGGCACCACTACAGCCTCGATGTCAGGCACCTGTTCGAGAAGTTCAAGGCCGATGGTGCCTTGGCCGGAGATGACCTCGGGATCGTCGAAAGGATGAATAAACGTGCGGCCCTCCTCCACACAGAGCCGCATCGCCTCGTCGCAGGCCTCGTCGTAGCTGGCGCCATGCAGGATCACCTCGGCCCCATACGAGCGGGTTGCGGCCACTTTTACCAGCGGCGTGGCCAGTGGCATTACGATTTGGGCGCGAATCCCGTGAGCGGTGGCGTGGAAGGCGACGCCCTGGGCGTGGTTGCCGGCGCTGGCCGCGATCACACCGCGCTTACGTTCTGTCTCGCTCAGTGTGAGCAATTTGTTCAGCGCGCCGCGCTCCTTGAACGAGCCGGTGCGTTGCAGGTTTTCTAGCTTCAGGTGCAGAGGCAAGCCGGCCAACTCGGAAAGGTGATGCGAGAGGTGACAAGGGGAAACATGAATGGCCTCGCCAATACGCGCGCGAGCTTTTTGGATGCTGGCTAGAGTTACGGATTCCAATGCGTTCTCTCCTTGAGTTTCTCTTCTTGATCGAGGGCTGTTCCCGGGCCGGGGTGAAAGGGAAGCAAAACGTGGCCAGGAATAAGAAACCACCAGCCGCGATCGCGGGTGGTGGCCTGGGTGTTGATAAGCTACAGAATTTGTTCGTCAGGCTTCTTTTCCCGCGTGCGAATTGGAGCCGCTAATTCGCATTGCGGAGATGGGAAAAGCGCCTTGAAGGACGATGCGAAGGCTCGTGTTGAGGCTGTACAGATACATTTCGCTAAGAAAAGTAGACCAGAGGCGCGGGAGTCGCGTCAAGGCAACAGGGAACCGCTTCCACAGTTGCCATCCTGCGTTCTTTCTGAGTGTCGCTATGCGGCCTTCGTCTGTGCCAGCCGCCTGACGGTCAGGACCGTGATGTCGTCTTCCTGCCCGAAGTCTTTGGCTGCTTCAGCAACGTAGAAGGCGGATTGATTGCTCAGATTGTGGACTCGGTCAAAGCCGAAAATCTCGCCGGAAGAACGTCGGGCTTCAACCACCCCATCGGACAACAGCAAAATGCGGTCGCCGGGGTGCAGGTAGAGCCGCACTTCTTCATATCGCATGTCAGGCAGAACACCCAGCGGAAGCGCGCCCGGCAACGCTATCTCCTGGCTGTTCAAGTAAGGCGGCAGATGTCCTGCGTTGGCAAGCGCCAGTTCTCCATTAGCGCCAAACCAGGCTGCCTGGCAAGTGGTAAAGCTGTCGCTGCCGGTGAGCACGCGATTCAGCGACTCCAGAATCTTTGCCGGGCTTTGCTCCGGGGTTCGGCGCAACGCTCCCATCAGCATGGACACGTTCATGGCGGCTTTCAGTCCCTTGCCGGCTACGTCACCGATTACCACTAGCAGTCCACCGTCACCGGTCGATTGCACATGGAAGAAATCTCCGCCCACCTCGTTTGCCGGGCTGTAGATCGAGTCCACTTCAAATCCTGGAGTAGCCAGTTTTTCAAGCGGAATCATCAGTTCCTGCACACTGCGAGCAGCGGCCAATTCGCTTGACACTCGTTCCTGGTCGCGGTGAATACGCAGGAAGCGGACGAAGATGATCAGCACGATCACCAGAATACCCGTAAAGTCGGCGATGGAGGCGAAGTGAATGGGAATAGGGCCGGCCTGAAGCGTCAGCGGGGAGTTATAAGCGCGCCCGCTCCAATCACTCATGCCGGCAGCAAAAACGGGCTCGATGATGCCCAACCCGGTCAGCACCAGCGGAATCAGCAGCAAGCCTGCCTCAAAATTGCGGCGCAGGGTGGCCATTATAAGGGTAATGAAGATGAAGATCAGCCAACCCAGAATCCAGAAGAAACTCCACACCAGGACGAGGGCGAGCACAACGCCGATGGCTTGGCTGTGGCCTACCAGAAGCAAGGTGGGGCCCACTCCGGCCAGGATCGGTGCTGTCCAGCGCAAGATCTTGATATGCCACCTGACGTACCACTTCTTGGGGCGAAGCGCGAGGAACGCGATCAGAAACTCGAAGTAGACATAGGCCGAGACCAGTACCAGCTGAAGAACCACCGCTGCATACCAAAGGCTGTCAAGGCGAGCGGAGCTACCGGCTAATTCGACAAACCCGATGGGTGCCTGGAGCAACTCATGCAAGGCCAGCCACAAGTATTCGATATGCCCCTTCTGTGCGAAAAAGAGCGCCAGCAGAAAAAGCGCCAGCACCACGAGCAGAATGGAATCCACCAGCGGCGGCAGGCGTTCAAAGAGGCTTTGGGCCGACCAGAGGTCCAGCGATCGGTTCAGGTCATCGCGGTTGCCCAGGTGGAGGCTGCGATTGGCAAAAAAGCTGGTGTACGAGGAATACCCGAAGGGAATGTAAAGGGTGCGTACTACCAGGATCAGGGAGGTTTCAGACGGCGCGACGGTCAGGTCGTATATGCGGGATATCTGTTGATAGTGCTGTGGTGCGTCTGCGTGCGGCCCCTCAGGGTTCACTGGTTTTCCGTTCGCGAATACATCTACCCCCGGCCCGGTCGAGCCTATGCCCAGAGAAGTGTTTTGCGAAACCGGTAGCTCAATCAGCAAAGAGAGCGGTCCATGATTGGGAGCCAGCTTGATATGGAGCCGGAACCACGCAAAGCGCCGCTGGTTACTTGCCGGATTTCTAATCTTTTTGTCCGGGCCGGAGCTGCCGGCAGTTTGATTCTCGTCGGGAACATCCTCCATAGTGCTTTGGGCGTCTCTGGTAGCCCAGGCAGAGTCGTCGAATTCCGGGGCAGCCGCAGACGTGTCGGCAGTGATTCCCACGCGCCATCCCTTGTCGAGCAATAGCGGTGATCCAAGGCTGGTGGCGTCGAAGATCGTCGCCGGGGTGCTGGGGCCTTTGGACGGGGCCGGTCCTGACTGGCGGTGAGGTACCAGCAGCACATCCGGGAAGTGACCGGGATGCGGATGTGCCGCCTGGGCAAGCAGTTGCATCGTCCAGCAGATGGCGGCCAAAGCCACGCTCAAGATCGTCCAGCGCAAAGATCCTCCCCCGCTGCCGCGTGCTCTCCACTTTAATTCAGACAGTTAAAAGCGCCAAGAAGATCGTAAAGAACCGAGCTGGAGACCTGGATTCTCCCCCGTCGATCGAATTATTCTTTCTTGTTGTTACCAAAGCAGCGGATACTAACGTCTAAACGGTGCGGAACTACGGAACCAAGGGCACATAAGCGATCGCGCTGGAGGTTAGGTCATGAAGCCGGAATTCAACCGTTTGCGTACAGTGGTGCTGGCTGGACTGGTGCTGGCGCTGGCTACTGTATTGGGGGCACAATCCACGAGCTCTACCGCAGCTCCGGCCAGTGCGCCCACAGCCGGACCGGCGCCCGGTACAACTCCCGTCGGTGGCGATATCCCAGCCGCTTCATCAACGACACAACCTTCCACTACATCGCCTGCCGGGAACAGCGCTCCCGATAGGACTTCCTCAAAGAAGCCTGCGCCTGGAACCACCCCAGTGGGCGGGGATATGCCCGGAAAGAGTGTCGACCCCGACAAGGTGGTTGCGGTTGGCAGTGAAATGATCAAGGTCAAGCCGGGCAGCATCGAGGACGTTGGTGCGGTCGGTAATCGCGACATCGGCGCCCGCGGTCTGGGTAACTGGTATTCCACCGATACCGAGATCAAGATGGGCAAGGGCTACGCCGATGAAATCGAGAAGAGTTCCAAGTTCATCAACGATCCGGTGATCACCGAGTATGTAAATCGCATCGGCCAGAATATCGTCAAGAACTCAGACTGCAAGGTGCCGTTTACGATCAAGGTGCTTGATTCGGACGAGATCAACGCGTTTGCCTTGCCGGGCGGTTTCTTCTACGTCAACTCAGGGTTGATCCTGAACGCCGACGAGGAGGCCGAACTGGCCGGTGTGATGGCCCACGAGACAGCCCACGTCTGCGCTCACCATGCGGTGCGTGAAATGACGCGAATGAACTACGCGCAGTTGGGAACCATTCCGTTGATTTTTATCGGCGGCTGGACGGGTTACGGAATATATGAAGCCGCCTCGATCGGAATCCCCATCACCTTTATGAAGTTCTCCCGCGAGTTCGAGGGCCAGGCCGACTACCTGGGTGTGCAATACATGTACCGTGCCGGCTACGATCCGCAGGCCTTCATCACCTTCTTTGAGAAGATTCAGGCATTGGAAAAGCGCAAGCCTGGCGCCGTGGCCAAGGTCTTCGCCGACCATCCGCAAACTCCTGATCGCATCCTTCACTCACAGGAGGAGATCGCCCGCATTCTTCCGGCGAAGGACGAGTACATGGTAACCACGTCGGAGTTCGACGACGTCAAGGCTCGTTTGGCGCGTATCGAAAACAAGCGGCGTCTGACCGATACCAAGGGAGTCACGAGGCCGTCGCTGCGCAGGGCAAGCACAGGAACCGATACTACCGGCAGCCAAACCAGTCAGACCGACGATAGCAATTCGAGTAGCGACGACAAGCCAACGCTGCATCGGCGCGACGACCAGAACTGAGGCCTGATCATTTCCACGAGCCGGTAGCGGTTGGGCGCGTTGCCGTCAAACGGGGAATCCTGTCTGCACCGCACCGCTACGCACTGGGCTTGTATTATGCAAGGCATCGCTTTACATTGGTTCCGGAAAGGCACATAGCCGGAACCAACCTTTCTTGCATCTAGGGCTTTCTTCTTGAGTGCGAGTAAACGGCGCTCTCCTAGGACATTCTCCGGTCATGAAAAGAATTGCCATTTTCGCAGCTGTGTTTGTGTTCATCCTGTTGCTGACGAAGATTGCAAACCAAATGCCTCCCGAGCCGCCTTCGGGTACTGCATTCTCACTCAAGGCCCAGCAGGTCGTCGAGTGTACTCCCGAGGAGATCACGCTGGTTGACAACCATCAGACCCAAACTCATCTCGACAAGGACACTTCATGGCCGGATTGCTCCGTTTTTCAGAAGAATGATGTTCTGGATTTCTACCTGTCGCGCGGCGAGAAGACCAGATTTCTGAGTGATGAAGAGACCACTTGGTGGCGCAAGGGGATGTAGGGTAGCAAATCGAGATTGAGGCCGCTCAGTACCGTCAGCCTTTTCATAGTCCGGCCAATGCAGCCAGAGTTTCATTTTATCGCACCATCTGTCCTAATAACCCAACCGCTTGGGTCTGCCAATGGCACTGCCGCAACCGGCGGGGTTTACCCGCGGGCATTGTGCTTTTGCCCTCCCGTAAAGGCAGTCGAAAAGGAGATCAATTCGCCGTAAATACCTGAAAACCCTTGAAATTATGGGGGAATCCGAGTTATATACAACACTACCGGCAGATTTTCCGGAATCCACCCTGAGTCGTTCGCCCTTCAGGAGGCAATTATGCGCAACGCCGCGGTCCGCTCTAATCTGCTTGTCCCTGAAGTGCGCGAGGTTATGGATATTCGCCAGGCCTCCGACTATCTAGGCATCTCGCCAGACACGCTCTACAAATATGCCTCGGACGGCTTTGTGCCTGCGTTCAAGCTGGGCAATCGGTGGCGCTTCAAGCGCTCGCGGCTGGACGAATGGATGGACCGGCAGTCTGACATGCAGGCTGCGGAAGCCGAAGTCGATCCGCGCCAGAAGAAGCCTGTCCGGCCAGCGTTCTGACCCCTGTTATCCTTACGCCGTGGATCACTTTCGCCGCATAGGCACACTACGCCGCAAACTGACACGAGCCGGGCTCCCGGGGCTCGTAGTTACGCACCTTCCTGATCTTCGCTATCTCTCCGGATTTACCGGCTCAAGTGCGGCATTGGCCATTACCAGCCGGGCGGCGCGCCTGTTTACCGATGGCCGTTACAAGGCCCAGGCCGCAGAAGAGGCCAAGGGCGCGCGGGTCGAGATCGTTTCGGGATCCCCGGCTTTGTGCGCTGTCCAGTGGCTGGCGGCCCAGCCAGGAGTCGAGGTCGCCGGATTTGACCCCGCATGGACCACAGTGGCGGAGCTGGCTCGCTGGAAGTTAGCCCTGCCGTCCCGATTGCGCCGCGCCTTCCTTTCAGCTTTACCTGCGCCCATTGTCGAGCCTTTGCGCCGCATCAAGGATGAAGACGAATTGGCCCTGATGATTGAGGCTGCGCTGGTTGGCTGCAAACTGTTTGACCATATCCTGGGCTTCATTCGCCCCGGTCTGCGGGAGATTGAAGTGGCTGCCGAACTCGAGCACCAGGCACGCCTAATGGGTGCTGAAGGCATGTCGTTTGAAACCATCGTGGCCTCGGGTGAGCGTTCCGCCCTGCCACACGGAAGAGCTACGGTTGCTTTGCTGCCACGAAGGGGCTTTCTTACCCTCGACTTCGGTATAATCCACGGAGGCTACTGCTCGGATATGACGCGTACCGTCTACCTTGGAAGGCCGAAGCCGGAGGAGCGGAACGCCTACAACGCGGTGCTGGAAGCCCAGGAGGCTGCAGTAGCCGCGGTGAGCTCGGGCGTGCGGTGTGGCGAGGTTGACGAAGTAGCACGCTCGGTATTGCGCAGGGAAGGTCTGGCGGAGGCTTTTTCCCACTCCACCGGCCATGGGGTCGGGCTGGAGATTCATGAACCGCCACGTATCGGCGCCGGGCAGGCAACCAGGCTGATGCCCGGAATGGTTGTTACTATCGAACCTGGAGTCTATCTGGCGGGTCAGTTTGGTATCCGCATAGAGGACATGGTTGCTGTGACTCCAACCGGAGGTCAGGTATTGACCCCCGCACCCAAGGCTCTCATTGAATTGTGAAAGCATGGTTTTGAAACCCTGGGCGACTGCGTCGTTTTGACAGGCCCGAACCACACGAATGTGGGAGAGTTAGGGAACTGATGAAAGCACAGGATATTGCAGATCTGAAGCAGTTGATTGAATTTCTGAAGGAATATCAAGTTGCCGAGTTCGACCTTGACCGCGGCGATTTGAAGATCCGGCTCAAGTTCAACCAGCAGGAAACCGCACCGGCAGGATTGAACGATCTGGCGCGCCTGCTCGCAACGGCCCCTCCGGGCGTGGCCCAGGTCGCGTCTGGCGTAGCGCATCCGCCTTCTGCGGCGCCCCCCGCGGCTCCAGCCGAGGATCTCGACGCTGGTTTGCACCTGGTGAAATCGCCGATTGTCGGCACCTACTACGGCTCGCCTTCGCCTGGCGCTTCGGCATTCGTCTCCCCTGGCGATCATGTCGAAAAAGGCCAGGTCATCTGCATCATCGAAGCCATGAAGCTGATGAACGAGATCGAATCCGATGCTTCCGGCGAAATCGTCAAATGCCTCGTTTCCAACGGTCAGCCCATCGAGTTTGGGCAGCCCCTCTTTTCCGTCCGGCAGGGTTAGTTTCGCTCGCAAAGGGTATGAATGTTTCGTAAGGTTCTGGTTGCCAATCGAGGCGAAATCGCACTGCGCGTTCTGAACGCCTGCAGGGAACTCGGTATTCGCACAGTTGCTGTTTACAGCGAAGCGGATCGCAACGCGCTGCACGTTCGCTTTGCCGATGAGGCAATCTGCATCGGCCCACCGCGGCTAACAGATAGTTATCTCAATGTGCCTGCTGTGATCTCTGCCGCGGAAATTGCGGATGTGGACGCAATTCATCCCGGCTACGGGTTGATGAGCGAGAACGCTAACTTTGCTGAAGTCTGCCGCGCATCAAACATCAAATTCATTGGGCCTCCTCCCGAAGTGACGCGCCTGATGGGCGAAAAGGAAAAGGCCCGCCAGGCAATGAAGAGGGCCAAAGTGCCCATCCTGCCTGGCTCCGACGGCATTCTTGCATCAGTCGAGGAAGCTCAGGCGTGGGCGAAGAAGGTTGGGTTCCCGGTCATCCTGAAGGCGAAGGCCGGCGGCGGCGGACGCGGCATGAGAATCGTGCGCGCCGCAGACGATCTCCCTAATCTGTTCCACGCGGCCACAGCCGAAGCAGCCAATGCTTTTGGCAACGGTGAGCTCTACATGGAAAAGTTCATCGAGGATCCCCGTCACATCGAGTTCCAGATGCTGGCCGATGAGCACGGAAACGTGGCATCACTCTTTGAACGCGAGTGCTCTATTCAGCGCCGCCATCAGAAGCTGATTGAAGAGGCTCCCTCGCTCCAGGTTGCGCCTCGGCTTCGCGAAGAACTCGGGCGTACACTCTGCCGTTGCCTCTCGGATATTGGTTATCAGAATGCCGGCACTGTCGAATTCCTCATGGATAAAGACCGGCAACTCTACTTCATTGAGATGAATACGCGAATCCAGGTGGAGCATCCGATCACTGAGGCTATTACGGGATTAGATCTGGTGAAGGCGCAGTTGCGGATTGCGTCAGGTGATCGACTGACGGATATTCTGCCGTCAAAGCTCGAGATTCGCGGGCATGCAATCGAGTGCCGCATCAACGCGGAACATCCACAAAAGTTCACTCCGTCGGCAGGCCAGATTACGGCCTTCAATGTTCCCGGCGGTAACGGAGTTCGCGTAGATACGGCGCAATACGCTGAGGGAGTTATCCCGCCTTACTACGATTCGCTGATTGCGAAGCTGATCGTCCACGGTTGCGACCGCGCCGAGGCGATCGCCAAGATGGAGCGTGCACTCAGCCAGTTTGTGGTGCAGGGCGTGGAGACGTCGATCACTCTGCATCAGGAGATCTTCCAGGATGGGGGCTTCAGAGCAGGTAATTTTGATACTGGCTTCATGGAGCGGTTTCTGGCAAAAAGAGCGGAAGCCGGAAAGTAGACCGATGTATCAACGAACCTGGGCGCCCCATCCGCGGCGCAGTCTAACCGTGCCATCTCTGATCCTTCTCTCGTTTCTCCTCTGTGCGGTCTGCGCGGCGCAGAGCACGGTCGATTGGCCCGTCTACAATGGCGGACCGGAAGCCGACCACTACTCCAGCCTCAAACAAATTAATCGCACCAATGTTCAACAGCTCAAGGTTGCCTGGAGCTTCGATACCGGCGAAAAGGGCGGGATTCAGGACAATCCACTGATCGTGGGCGGCACCCTGTACGCCTATACGCCGACGCAGAAGGTCGTCGCTCTCGATGCAGCTACAGGGATGCTGAAGTGGAAATTTGACTCGGGGATTGGCGGGACGCAGCCAGCCCGCGGCGTTGCTTACTGGACCGACGGCAACGAAGGACGCATCTTTGCAGGGATTATGAACTTCCTCTACTGCCTGGATGCACGCACAGGCAAGCCGGTATTGGCGTTTGGCGAGGAAGGCCGCGTGGATCTGCGTAAGGGACTGGGCAATGATCCGCGGGCGAACTATCAGCAGCAGTCAATTGCGCTGACCACACCTGGCGTGGTGTATAAGGACTTGATTATTGTGGGCGGGCGGAACCCTGAAGCGCACCCGGCGCCTCCCGGCGACATTCGCGCGTTTGATGTGCGCACAGGCGAACTGCGCTGGACCTTCCACACGATTCCGCATCCGGGCGAACAGGGCTACGAAACGTGGCCTGCTGATGCATGGAAGACCGCGGGGGCGGCCAACAACTGGGCGGGCATGTCGCTCGATGCGGGGCGGGGTATTGTCTACGTGCCCACCGGCTCGGCGGTAATGGACTTCTATGGCGGCGACCGGTTGGGCAACGATCTTTACTCCAACACGCTGTTGGCGCTGGACGCAAATACAGGGAATCGGCTGTGGCATTTCCAAGGCGTGCATCACGATATCTGGGACCGCGATTTCCCGGCGCAGCCTGCGCTGTTCACCATCCAGCGGAACGGCAAGACGGTTGACGCGCTGGCGCAGATCACGAAGCAGAGTTACATCTACGTGTTCGATCGCGTCACCGGGCAGCCGCTGTTTCCAATTCACGAGCATGCTTATCCGGGCAGCACGGTTCCTGGCGAAGTGACCTCGCCGACCCAGCCGATGCCTGATGCGCCTGCACCGTTTGGCCGCCAACGCCTGACTGAAGACATGCTGACTACGCGTACACCTGCGGCACACGCATGGGCGGTGAAGGAGTTCAGTACTCTTCGCAGTGACGGGCAGTTTTTGCCATTCTCCATGGACAAGCAGACGGTTGTGTTTCCCGGATTCGATGGAGGCGGAGAGTGGAGTGGGCCGGCCGTCGACCCTGTATCGCATGTCCTCTACGTCGGCTCGACGGAGATGGCGTGGACGGGCGGACTTGTTCCGGCGACAAAGGACGCAAGTCCCGGTGTGCAGCTGTATCAGAGCCAGTGCGCGATGTGTCACGGTGTTGACCGCGCGGGGGCGCCTCCAGCGTTTCCTTCGCTGGTTGGGCTTCTCAGCCGACTTACTGTTGAGCGGGTCACAGAACAGGTGAAGAAGGGCACGGGCAGAATGCCTTCTTTCCCCAACCTGGACGACCAGGCGCTCGCCTCGCTGCTCGATTACCTGCGCACGGCTGCCCCAACAGCTAACCCGACTGGCGTTGCGGAGATGAAAGCCGCTCCGAGTGTGCTGGGCATGACGAGCCAGGCACCGGCGGACATGGCCGGGGCTGCGGTGTATCAGGATAAGTGCGCAGTTTGTCACGGCGATCACAGAGAGGGAATCTCGCCGGCGTTTCCGATGCTTATCGGGCTGGGGAACCGCAGCACCGCCGCCCAGACGGTCGCGGAGATTCACAACGGCAAAGGGGCGATGCCACCGTTCCCGGACTTGAAGGGGCCGAACCTGGAGGCGCTGCTGCGGTTTCTTGAAGTGAGCGACCATGTCGCGTCGCAGGCGGCGATTACAAAGAGTGCACAGCCGGAATTCGTCTTCACAGGCTATCGCAAGTTTCTTGATCCGGATGGATATCCGGCGATCAAGCCGCCGTGGGGCACACTCAATGCGATCGACCTGAAGACGGGTAAGTATCTGTGGAAGATTCCGCTGGGCGAATACCCTGTGCTCGTAAAACAGGGAATCAGGAACACTGGATCTGAACTGTATGGCGGACCGATTGTCACAGCGGGAGGCCTGGTATTTATCGGGGCTACGGTATACGACCGGAAGTTCCACGCCTTCGACAGCCGTACGGGCAGGCTGCTGTGGGAGACGGAGCTGCCTTTTGCCGGGATCGCCACGCCTTCTACCTACATGGTTGATGGGCGGCAGTATGTGGTAATTGCCTCCAGCGGCGGGCGGGATCCGAAGGGGCCGGTTGGCGGGGCGTATATAGCATTTGCCTTGTCCAAATGAGGGCGAGGAGCAGGGCGGATCGATTTTCCGGAGGCCCGGTAGTTTTTCCACAGGAATCGTCAGAAGAGATATCGCTTTTTCTTCGCCTTTTATTTGCAGATAGGCTATGCTTGCTCTGCAACATAGGAGGTTGCCTTGATGGATTCTCAAAAAGAGATCATCGCTGAGTACGACCGCGAAATCGCAACTACCCGCAAGATGCTTGATGCCATTCCGGCCGCTATTGATTTCAACTACAAGCCGCATGCCAAGTCCATGAGCCTGGGCCGGTTGGCCGGTCATGTCGCTGAGACTGCCGGACAATGGGCAACGAGCACTCTGGCCAAGGACAAGATCGAAATGGCGGCTGACCAAAAATATGAACCCTATGTGCCAGCCAGCAAGAAAGCGCTATTGGAACGGTTCGACACGGAGACTGCGGAGACAAGGACTCTGCTGAGCAGCTTCGCACCGACAAAGTGGGATGAGAACTGGAAGTTTGTCGCCGGAGGCCAGGCCTGGATCGACGAACCCAAGTACTCAGTCTGGCGCACCTGGGTGATGAACCACCTGATCCACCACCGCGCCCAGTTGGGCGTGTACCTGCGCCTCCTCGGCAAACCGATCCCTGGAACCTACGGACCCTCTGCGGATGAAATGCCCGGAGCATAGGCAAGAGAAAATGGGAAACTAAAAGGCCCTCTGTGAACTGTTGTCCTGTTCCATCCTTGCGACAGAGAAAATCGCAAGGATGGGGCACGTGCCACTCTCTTGGACCAGGAACCTTTGAACGTGTTGTGCGTTCTCAGTTTCGAAAACCAAGAGATGATCACTGACAACTGGTAGCTTTACCGTCTAATCTTGCCCTATGGCCTTCTTGTTTCCCAGAATCTATCCCATCCTTGATTCTTCGACGATTCCATACGCAGGGCGCGCGGAATTTCTGCAGCGGCTGGGCGGGGCATTGGCTGATGCTGGCATAACGCTGCTGGAGTACAGGAACAAGACGGGTGCCGATGCGGAGCTGCTCTCTGATGCTGCTATCCTTCGCGCAGCACTGCCCGCGACGAACGTGAAGCTGATTCTTGATGACAGGGCTGATCTGGTTGAACAGACTGGGTTTGACGGTGTCCATGTGGACGCGGGCGATCTGCATCCTAATGAGGCTCGACGCCTCGTCGGCCCCAATCGCATTGTTGGAACATTCGGCGGCAGCGAGGCTCTGTTGCCCGGTGTTCTCAATGAACCAGTGGACTATCTTGCTGTTGGTCCCGTCTACTTGACCACAACGAAGCTGACCTCTAAGGCTCCTATCGGTCCTGAGGGCGTGCGCAAACTGCGAGAACAAGCTGGTCCAGGGCGGGTTCTTACGGCTGCGGCAGGGATCACACTGGACACAGCACCGGCTGTCCTTGCTGCCGGCGCGAACGCTGTTGCCGTCTCGGCGGCCATATTCCGGACCACGGACCCAGCAGCTGAGTTCCGCAAGTGGAAAGCAGTTCTCGGCTGATCGCTCTCCTATAGGGTCAGGTATCGCTGCGCGAGCTGTCTCCGAACTCTGCCAAATTCACGAAATTATAGAAAGCTGGAGACATACGCCGATAAATCGGGTAAAAATCTTTGAAGTGACAACTCCCGATCTCGCTCCCATCCCAGAATCTCCAAAGCCAGACGAAGCTCCTCGTCTGGCCCAGACACTCGGCCTCTTCAGCTCTACGGCGATTGTGATCGGCTCAATGATTGGGTCCGGCATCTACATCGTCGATGCGGACATCGCCCGGGGCACCAGCTCTCCTGCGCTTTTTCTGGGCGCGTGGGTAGTTACAGCCGTTCTCACACTGATTGGTGCGCTGAGCTACGGCGAATTGGCGGCGATGATGCCGAAGGCTGGTGGCCAGTACGTCTACCTGCGCGAGTCGCTTGGGCCTCTGTGGGGATTCCTCTTTGGATGGACGCTGTTCCTCGTGATCCAGACGGGAACCATCGCTGCTGTCTGCGTGGCGTTTGGAAAGTTTCTCGGTGTGTTTTTCCCTTCCATCTCCACAACGCATTGGCTCTGGCACATTGCACATGTGCCGGCTCTTCGCGTCGGGCCGATGGTGCTGGGCAACATGGAGATTGGCGTCAGCACGGCAAATCTTACAGGCATCGTGATCGTGGTCTTTCTGGCCATCGTCAACATCTTTGGCGTCGGTCTTGGAGCAATGATCCAGAACGTCTTTACATCGGCCAAGGCATTCGCACTTGCAGCACTCATCCTGCTCGCCTTCACCATTGGGCGCACAACCGAGGCTTGGCACGCGAATTTCGGTTCCGGCCTGTTCTGGCGGAATGCGGGCTGGAGCGCGATGCATCCGGTGCAGGTGGGTGTTGGCGGCCCGATCGTGCTGGTGAACCTTGTGGTCATCCTGGCCGTGGTGCAGGTCGGGTCGCTTTTCTCCGCCGATGCGTGGAACAACATCACGTTCACGGCGGGCGAAGTCAAGAATCCAAAGCGAAATCTTCCGTTGTCTTTGATCCTCGGTACAGGGTTTGTGCTTACGGTTTATTTCCTGGTGTCGTTGGCTTACCTGTTGGTGCTGCCAATGCAAGGCAATCCCAACGGGGCAACGGTGGTGGCCCGCGGCATCCAGTACGCGGCTGAGGATCGTGTGGCCACAGCAGCGCTGGGACAGATCTTCCACTCTGGCGGAGCCATGTTGATGGCCGGGGCGATTTTGATTTCGACATTCGGGTGCGCCAACGGCATGACACTGGCCGGCGCGCGCGTGTTCTACGCAATGAGCCGCGACGGACTATTCTTCAAGTCCGTAGGCAAACTCCATCCGCATTACAAGACGCCGGTTGCAGGACTGCTGGTGCAGGCGGCGTGGACCGTTCTGCTGTGCGTCTCCGGCTCTTACAGCCAGTTGTTGGATTACATCATTTTTGCGGAGCTGGTTTTTTATATCCTCACCATCACCGGCCTATTTGTGCTTCGCTTCAAGCAGCCGAACGCGTCGCGGCCCTACAAGGCATGGGGCTATCCAGTGCTACCCGCGCTCTATATCGTGATGGCGATGTGGATTTGTATCGTATTATTGCGGTACAAGCCCCAGTACACGTGGCCGGGCCTGGTGCTTGTCCTGCTCGGTATCCCTGTGTATCTCTTCTGGTCTCGCCGGACGGCCAGATCGGCTCAAGCTGAAGTGAATCTGTAACTGACTCCTGAGGAGGAAGTCCCTCATACATGTCCAGACTGCTTCGAATCAAACCGATGTCGATGCTCTCACTAGAAGCGGGTGAACAGGGCGAACACACACTGAAACGTTCCCTTGGCGCGATGAACCTCATCACACTTGGAATCGGCGCCATCATTGGCGCTGGAATCTTTGTGCTGACCGGGCAGGCAGCGGCTCTGCACGCAGGCCCTGCTGTTGCATTTAGCTTTGTGATGGCCGGCATCACGTGCGCCTTTGCAGGCTTGTGTTATGCCGAGTTCGCCTCCATCATTCCGATTGCCGGCTCTGCCTATACGTACGGATACGCGACGCTGGGCGAGCTTGTGGCATGGATCATTGGATGGGATCTCGGACTCGAATACGGTTTTGGCGCAGCCACGGTGGCCTCCGGCTGGTCAGGGTATTTCAACAGCTTGCTGCAGCAATTTCATATTTACCTGCCGCCGCGGCTGACGGCGACGCCAGGCACAGTGTTGGTCTTTTTCCACGAGCAATGGACGCCTTTGATGTCGTTGCCTCCGGGAACGGATCCGACAGGGCTGCCGCACGTGACCGCGCTTTTCAACCTGATTGCAATTCTGGCCATACTGGTGGTAACGACGGTTCTGGTCATAGGCATCAAGGAATCCGCCAACCTGAACTCCGCAATTGTGGTGGTCAAGTTGGGCGTTGTAGGTGTCTTCCTGGTGCTTGGAACCTTTTTCCTGATCAAGCATCCCGAACTGGCACGGCTCAACTGGCACCCATTCATTCCGCCGTCCGATGGGCACGGAAACTTCGGGTGGGGAGGTATTGCCAGAGGGGCGGGCTCAATTTTCTTCGCATACATCGGCTTTGATGCCGTGTCGACAGCAGCGCAGGAGGCAAAGAATCCACAGCGCGATATGCCGTTCGGGATCCTTGGTTCACTGGTGATCTGCACGATTCTGTACATCATGGTTTCAGCCGTGCTGACGGGCCTAGTGAACTACAAGTCGCTGAACGTGGCCGCTCCTGTGGCACTGGGCATCGATGTGACAGGCGTGAACTGGGGCTCGCTGCTGGTAAAGATCGGCGCGGTATTCGGGCTGGGAACCGTGATGTTGGTGATGTTGCTTGGCCAGTCGCGAGTGTTTTTCTCGATGTCCCGCGACGGCCTGCTTCCTAAGTGGGCTTCAACGATCCATCCGAAATTCCGCACGCCGTGGATTTCAACCATTGCGGTGGGCGTTGTAGTGGCCATTCTGCCGGCCTTTTTGCCCGTTGCGCGGCTAGCCGAACTGGTAAACATTGGCACGTTGCTGGCCTTCACGATCGTGTGTGCCGGCACTTGGGTTTTGCGGGTGCGCCATCCTGACTTGCATCGGCCCTTCAAGACGCCGTTCGTTCCTCTGGTGCCCATCCTGGGAATGATCACGGCCGTCTACCTGATGTCTACGCTTCCGCTGATTACCTGGACGGTTATGATTTGCTGGCTGGTTGTTGGCCTGGTAATTTACTTCAGCTACTCGATTCATCACAGCAAGGTACAGAAGCTGGCGAAGGCGGCTGAAGGCGACTGAGGCAGGTTTTGGTTGAGCAAGAAAGACGGCCTCCAGCCTGGGAGGGCGGATTCAAGCTCCAAGTGCAACAACACATCATCAGGACCAGCCAGGAGATGCCCGGAAGAAAGCCATGGAAAAGATGGAAAACAAAGAACGTTTCCCACTTTTACACTGCTCGGCTACGGCGATCTCTATGAATCTATTAACGAAATTTGTTGCACTTGGGATTTGAATGTGCCGAGGCTGTTTTATTGTAGGACGATCGGCGCTTGCATTTGGGCCGAAGATGGACTAAACTAACTAGACTTAGTTTATCTGGCGGCGCAATGCGCACCATCAACATACACCAGGCAAAGACTCATCTTTCGCGGTTGGTTGAAGAGGCTGCGGAAGGCAAGCCTTTTGTGATAGCCAAGGCCGGCAAGCCGAAGGTGCAAGTGATTCGTGTCAATGCACCCACAGCCCCGGTGAAGCGGCGGCTTGGATTCATGAAGGGTATGTATTCGCTCCCGGACAACTTCGACGAGATCAACGAAAAGTTGGATAAGGAGATTGAGGGGCTGATGCTCGGCGAGGTCGAGGAATGAAGTTTCTTCTCGATACGCGCTTCGTCCTGTGGGTTCCAATTGAATCCACAAGAATAAGCTCTGCGGCACGCAGGGTTCTCAGCAATCGGTCAAACCAGCTTTTCTTCAGCGTGTCGAGTATCTGGGAGATTGCCATCAAGAGGGGTCTGCAACGTTGGGATTTTCTCTTTGATCCTATGGAGATTCGAAGATTGCTGATTGAAAATGGCTATGAAGAACTACCGGTTCTGGGCCAACATGCCGTTGCAATTGGTAATCTTCCGGCCATACACAAAGATCCCTTCGACCGCATCCTGATTGCTCAGGCGATGGTCGAAGGGATCACGCTGTTGACTGCCGATGCTGTGATTGCCCAGTATCCCGGGCCTATCCGCAAAGTCTGAAATTCTTCTAAGCCGCTGTTTTGGCGCAGAACTCGTCGAAGGCGCGGACCAGTTCGCCGGCAATCTGTTGCGCGGTGGACTGTTCAATCACGAAGCGCTGCATAAGGTAGACCAGCTTGCCGTCGCGCAGGATGGCGACAGCCGGGGAAGTGGGAGGGTTGCCTTCAAAGTAGCTGCGGGCTCGGTCGGTGGCTTCACGATCCTGGCCAGCGAAGACTGTGATCTTTTGGTCTGGCTGGTTTGTGGAGTTGCCAAGAGCCAACCGCACGCCGGGGCGCATTTTGCCGGCGGCACAGCCGCAGATTGAATTCACGACGAGCAGGGTAGTTCCTGGCAAAGCGAGAGCCGCGTCGACATCCTCGGCCGTCCGGGTTTCATTGATACCTGCGCGCACCAGTTCCTCGCGCATCGGGATTACCATCAGTTCTGGGTACATGTTTCCTCCGGCAGGTAAGTTGCCTATATCCATTCTACCGTCAAATCCCGTGGTGTAGGCTTTATCCGATGGATATGTTGGAAAATCAGCCGCTTGCGCCGTTCACGACCTTCGGGATCGGCGGGCCCGCTCGTTGGTTTGTAGAGGCTGCGAGCGAAGACGAGATTGCGGAAGCGGCCACCTGGGCGGAGAAGCGGAGGGCTGAGCTGTTTGTGCTGGGTGGCGGCAGCAACCTGCTTGTCTCGGATAGGGGATTCGATGGGCTGGTGTTGCACGTGGGCTTGCGCGGCACCGAAACAGAGGAAGACTCAAGGCAGAGGATCTATCGGGTTGCTGCCGGTGAGGACTGGGACGGCTTTGTTGAGCGTGTCGTTGAGGAGAACTGTGCGGGTGTAGAGTGCCTGGCCGGCATCCCCGGCACAGTTGGCGGCACACCTGTTCAAAATGTGGGCGCATATGGGCAGGATGTTGCTTCTGCAATTGAGTTGGTTCGGGCGTTCGATCTTGAACAGCACGCCTTTGTCGAATTCACTGCCGCTGAATGCGCCTTCGAATATCGCCGCAGCCGGTTCAACTCGATTGATCGCGGAAGGTACATCGTTACGCGTGTGGACTACCGGCTGACTCCTGGCGGTGCTCCTACGTTGCGCTATGCCGATCTGCAAAGGGCGATTCAGGAAGGCAGAGAGGATGGCGCAGAGCCCGGCCTTACTGACGTGGCTGCGGGGGTCCGTCGTGTTCGACTATCCAAGGGGATGCTGCTGGTGGAGGGTGACGCTGATTGTCGCAGCGCAGGGAGCTTCTTCAAGAATCCGGTGGTCACGAAAGAACGGGTGCAGGAGATTGCGCAAACAAGCGCAAAGCAGCCGCCGCGCTTTCCGGCTGGGCAAGGACAGGTTAAATTGCCGGCTGCTTGGCTGATTGAGCAGTCTGGTTTTCCAAAGGGTTTTGCGCTGGGTGCGGCGGGGATATCTTCGCGGCACACACTGGCGCTCATCAATCGCGGCGGGGCTACGGCGGAAGAGATTATTGCTTTGGCCAGTGAAATTGCAGCTGCCGTCGAAGCACAATTTGGAATCAGCCTGGACATGGAGCCGGTGATGGTGGGGTTTTAGGGAGTCATCAGGCGGTGGGCTATTCTCTCTCGCTCATCCAGGAGAACTTCTGCCGCCGGTCCTACTGCGACCAGACGGCCCTCGCGCAACAACGCTACTTCGGCACCGGTGGAGAATGCGTCGGTGGCATCGTGGGTGGCGAGGACTGTCTGCACGCCGTTTGCGCGGAGCCAGACTTGCAGCCGATCAACGAGTGCGTCGCTGGCGGTGCCATCGAGAGCTGAGAAGGGCTCATCGAGAAGCAGCAGGCTGGGACCGGGAGCCAAGGCCCTTGCCATCGCCACCCGCTGCGCCTGGCCGCCGGAGAGATCCTGAGGGCGGCGACTGACCAGATCGGTCGCGTCCACTAGCTCCAACATTTCCGCAACGCGGTTTGCGCGGATGACTCGGTCAAGGCCAGCGAGTCCGTAGGCGACATTGGCTTCGACGCTGAGGTGAGGGAATAGAGAGGGCTGCTGGGCGACGAGTGAGGTGCGCCGCCGGCCAGGTCTGCTCCACACCCCGCGAGCAGTGTCGGTGAGGATGCTGCCATCGAGGGTGACACGACCCTGTGCCGTTTCGCCGCGCGCATTCCTGTCGAGACCGGCCAGCAGGCGCAGCAACGTGCTCTTGCCCGCGCCGGAGTGACCAAAGATCACGGTCCAATCGGACGTGAGGCGGCATTCTACTTCCAGGTGGAAACTGCCTCGTCGTGCGTTGAGTGCCAGTTCAAGCACGGCGGCCTCCGCGAATTTGCCCGGTGAGGTAGATGGCTGCCAGCGCCACGACGCTCAGACCGAGCAGGATGGCCGCGGTGCGATTGGCGGCGGCATAATCGAAGTTCTCCACCTGGTTGTAGAGCACGATGGAGAGGGTGCGTGTGGCGCCGGGGATGTCGCCGCCTAGCATGAGCACGACACCGAATTCGCCGACAGTGTGCAGGAAGCTGAGCACTGCAGCGGCTACCAGCGAGCGGCGCGCCAGCGGGACTAGCAAACTGAATACAACGCGTGACGAACTTGCGCCGAGCAGACGCGCCGCGTCTACCAGCGAGGACTCGACGGCCGCAAACCCGGCGACTAACGGCTGGACTGCGAACGGCAGGCTGTAAATCACCGATCCGACAACGAGGCCACTGAACGAAAAGGCTAGCGGATGACCGAGAAGCCCGGTTATTCCGCGGCCGATGGCGGTGCGAGGGCCGAGCAAAACGAGTAGGAAGAATCCGAGCACGGTAGGCGGCAGAACAAGCGGCAGCGCGGCGAGTGCCTCAACGGCTGCCAGCCAGCGGCCACGACCCAAAACCAGCAGAGCCGCCAGAGGCACGGCTATGGCGAGCAGGATGGCCGTGGTTGCCGTTGCCAGTCTGAGGGTGAGGGCGAGCGCTTGCCAGTCCATGGTTTCCAATAAAGCGGTTACGGTTGAGTTTCGTTAGCTCCCAGATTTTCGAGTGGCCGGCCTTTCTCTAGTGAACGGGTGTGAGGCCGCTTTTGGCAAGCTGAGCCTGAACCTGTGGCGAAAGTAGGTAGTCGAGGAGTTTGTTAGCTGCGGCTCGTTGCGTTGTCTTGGTCACGATGATGGCGCCTTGCTCGATTGGTGGGTAGAGATCGCGCGGGATCACGAAATAGTTTCCGTCGGCCGCCATGTGTGGCGTGAGCGCGGAGGTCAGCGAGATCAGGCCTGCGTCAGCGTTGCCGGAGTCTACAAACTGCGCGGCCTGGGCAATGTTCTCGCCCGTTGCCAGACGAGGCTTGAGAGCGTCGTAGAGGTTGAGACTGGTGAGTGCGGCCACTGCGGCTCGTCCGTAGGGAGCGCGCTCCGGATTGGCAATGGCCAGCCGTTTGAGGCTGGGGTTGCGGAGCAGGTCGAGCGATGGCGGGGGCAAGGGCGAGTCCTTGCGCGCCCACAGAACCAATGTTCCTTTGGCGTATGTGGTGGGTGTTGACGAGTCCGCCGAGCCTGCGGCGTCAGCGAGGCCGGCGTTAATGAGGCGCTTGGGATAGCCAAGGTCCGCAGACAGAAACAGGTCGAAGGGGGCGCCGTTCATGATTTGCGTGGTGAGCATTGCCGAGGCCTGGTAGGTGGCTTCGGCGTGAATGCCCGTTGCATGGCGGAACTGTTCGAGGATCGGCGGCAGCACGGGCTCCAGGTCGGCAGCCGCCGCCACCCGTAAAGGTGTCTGGCCCTGCATTGGCGTCAGCAGAGCCAATCCGAGCAGAGCAGGGAAGAATCTCTTGGGTATCAAGGCGCCTTGGTCTCCATACGCTGCAAAAATCCGTCCACGCTGGTAGGCTAACACCAGGCATGAACGACAATTTGCACCAGTTACGCTGTTTTGGCTGCGGGGCTCGGATTGCAGGCGCTGATGCGCTGCCCGACTTCCGCTGCGCGGTCTGTGGAGAACTTTTTGAAGTGGAATACCCTGGCTGGAGCCAGCGCCGCGGCCCGGACCGTCCCAACCCGGGTGCACTCAAGTGGTTGTGGCGAGAGCGGAAGAGCTCGACAGAAGCGCTGGACCACTCCGGCGTCTGGCGGTTCCGTGAACTGCTGCCCATTCTTGACAGCTTTGGTAACGCCGTCACGCTGTTTGAAGGCAACACGCCGCTGTACCACTTGCCGCGCGCTTCGAAGGCTCTCGGCATCGACCAGCTGTTCGCGAAGCATCAAGGCATGAACCCCAGCGGCTCGTTCAAAGACACGGGCATGACTTCGGCCATGAGCGTGGCGCGCGAACGCGGCTTCGAATGGGTGGCCTGCGCGTCTACAGGCAATACTTCGGCTGCCATGGCTGCTTACGCAGCACGTGCTGGCCTGCGCAGCCTGGTGCTGATTCCCGACGGCAAGATCGCCTGGGGCAAGCTGTCGCAAGCAATGGATTACGGCGCTGTCACCTGCCAGTTGAAGACAGATTTCGACGGCTGCCTCACGCTGTTGACGCAGATCGTGAAAGAAGAGCCGATCTACCTGCTCAACTCCGTGAATCCCTACCGGCTTGAGGGACAGAAGACGCCTGCATTCGAGATTGCCGAGGCCTTTGACTGGAATGTTCCCGACCACTTGATCGTTCCTGGTGGCAATCTTGGCAACAGCTCGGCTCTGGGCAAGGGTTTCCGCGAGCTGCACGAATTGGGCCTCGTGGCGCGCATGCCACGCATCTCGGTAATTCAGGCTGAGGGCGCCAATCCTCTGGTTCGCAGCTTTGCCGCTAATCATGGCGCATCGCTGGAGCCTATGGAGGCGCATACGCGCGCTACGGCCATCCGCATCGGCAATCCCGCTTCGTGGCGCAAGGCCGCCCGCGCAATTCAGGACACCGGTGGCTGGTGCCTGGATGTAACCGAGGCTGAGATAGCCATTGCCAAGGCCGAGTTGGGCGCTGAGGGGCTGGGCTGTGAGCCGGCCTCCGCAGTAACCCTTGCAGGGTTGAAGAAGCTGCGCGCCAAGGGGGTGATCGCGTCGAACGAGACGGTTGTGCTGCTGCTTACCGGACACACCCTCAAGGACGCCGACTACACCATCGACTTCCATCGCGGAACGCTGCTGACGGAAGACGAAAAGGCTGGTAAGGAGGCAGAGATCGACGCCCTGCGGCGCAACGCTGTGGTCGTGGATGCAACGCCGGCCGCGGTGTTGGCAACGCTGAAGGGCAGAGTGGGATGAACACCCCTCAAAAGCCATCTGCAGGAAGTTTTCGGCTGCGCTTGCCGGCAACCTCCGCCAATCTCGGCCCTGGATTCGACGCGGTCGCAGTGGCTCTCGATTTCTATCTTGAGTTGGAGGCCGAGCCTGCGGCCGAGTTTTCGATTGCCGCTACCGGCCGCAATGCCGATCGCTGCGGTCGCATCGAAGACAATCTCATCCTGGAAACTTACAAGGGACTGCTCGCGAGCAATGATCGGCCGATTGTGCCCCTGGCAATTCAGATGCGCAACGGCATTCCTTTGGCCATGGGCTGCGGATCGTCGGCTGCAGGGCGTCTCGCCGCCATCGCCTTGGCAGTCCATTTTGGCCAGCTCGCGTGGGGCACTGAACGCATTCTCTATGAGGCCTATCTGCTCGAGGGCCACCCGGATAACGTTGCGGCCTGCTGGCTGGGCGGGTTTGTGGCCGCAGCCTGCGAAGGGGATATCGTGCATGCAGCGCAGGTGGTTCCTCCCGCCGAGTGGCGAGTCATAGTGGTTCTTCCTGCGGACCCGCTGCCGACCAGCAAGGCCCGCGCCGTGCTTCCGGCCAGTTACTCGCTCAACGACGTGGTTGCCAACATCCAATCGGTTTCACTGCTCGGACTCGCTTTTGCCCAGGCCCGGACGGATCTGCTGCGGATTGCCATGAGCGACCGCATTCATCAGCCGTATCGAGCACCAATTTGTGCGCAATTGCCGCTCATGCTGCCCCTGGTTGGAGAGCACGGTATTCTGGGCGCAGCGCTCAGCGGTGCGGGGCCTGCCGTTCTTGTGGTTGTCGAAAATGAGAAGAACCTGGAGCAGGCCTCCGCCGCCATTCGCACGGCACTAAGCGGTCCGCAGGAAGCGGAGCTTCTGGTGTGCCGTTTCGTAGAATCAGGGGCGCGGCAATTCATTGAGTCGGCCTGGGCGGGAAGCCTAAAAGTCTAATCAACAGAGCCAGGTGAGGGAAGTAAAGAGGAAAGTTTATTAGTGGGTAACCTTTGTCTCTCTACCCGTGCTTTTCTGGATAGTCACCATTTTTTAAGTTACCGACAGGATTACCTAAGATTGCTTGCTATTTATCGGATCTACACCTAAATTCGCTCCGTGGGCAGTTCTGGGGGAGGGCTGCTCTAGCGCCCGTGGTCCTTTTAGGATCCGGGCGCTTCTGTTTGCTCCAGACCATTGACAGGTGCCCCATAACAGTGTGAATCAAGTCATTTGCGACGACCTGCACCGGTAATCGGGCAACGCTTGGTTTACCCTCGGGGCGCAGCTTGCGACTTTGGTCTGGCCTCCTGCATCGTATCGATATACGGTTTCCTGTACACTTCAAATAGTGTGGGTCCGCAAGGAGAGACATGGCTGGATTGGGAGTTCTTGAAGTAAGCGATGCAACGTTTGACCAGGAAGTTCTGCGCAGTGAGCAGCCTGTTCTGGTGGATTTCTGGGCCGTCTGGTGCGGTCCCTGCAAGGCCATCGCACCCATCGTCGATGGTGTCGCAGCTACCTATGCAGGCAAGCTGAAGGTAGCCAAGGTAAACGTGGATCAGAATGGCGCTACGCCGTCGCGTTACGGCATTCGCGGTATTCCTGCATTGCTGTTCTTCAAGGGCGGCAAGGTGACCGATCAGATTGTCGGATATGTGCCGCAGGATGTTATTGAAGAGAAGGTCCAGCGCCTGCTGGCGTAAAGGCACTCTTCTACATAATCCGCGCAGAGATCGCGATCAAGACCCTGCTCGTGCGCTGGGTCTTGTGTCGTTTGTGTGTGGTTAACTCTGCGGGAATGAGTACTCGCTGCAGTTACGCCCTACCGCGAAACTGAATGATGTGCCGCCGGTCGCGCTTTGAAGGTCTGCGTTCCGGCAGTGGCGCAAATTGCTGCATGGCCTTTCGTTCTGCGGCCAGTTTCAGCCGCGCCTCGCGGCTGGCTTCGGTCTCGCGGTAAAGTGTCTGCGCAACCACCGCTGGTCCGCGTATCTCGCTCAGCAGCAGAACCTCGATCTGAAAAAGGCCGCCCTCGTTCTCCACTTGCAGCATGTCTCCGGCATGAACCTCGCGGGCTGGCTTGGCCTTCAATCCGTTGGCCTGAATCCTGCCCAGATCGCACGCATCGCTAGCCAGAGCACGCGTCTTGAAGAACCGCGCAGCCCAAAGCCACTTGTCGATACGTACTTCTGTGCGCACCTTATCCATGCGTATATCGTACTCACTTTTTGTGCAGTGGCTTTTCAATCGGCACTTCAGCTCTGAGAACTGAGGTCTTGCGGACTCGAGGGGCCGTAAATTCTGCGAACGAACCAGAGTACAGGGAGCCCAAGCAGGATAAGCGCCGTGCCAAGCAGCGAACCGCTCAGGTTTCCGGCAAAGCTTGAGACCAACACGGCTGCGGCACATACGACAAAGATTGCGGGAAGCACCGGGTAGCCCCACACTCTGTAGGGCCGGTGTGCGTTCGGTCGCTTGCGCCGGTAAACGAAGACCGTGGTCGCCGTGAGCATGTAGAAAAGCCACTCGGCAAAAACTGCCAGCTCAAAAAACTGCTGAAACTTGCTGAGGAAGAGCAGGAGGATTGTCGAGAGCAGTGCCTGAATGACCAGCGACGTGGAAGGGGATTGGAAGCGCGGGTGGATGTGTGCGAACTGGCGGAAGAAGAGCCGGTCGCGCGCGGCGGCGAATGGAATGCGCGCTCCGGACATCACAGTTCCGTTGAGCGCGACAAAGATGCTGAGGGCCATGGCTGCGGCCACGAAGCCTGCTCCGGCGGGTCCAGCGACAACAGAGAGTGCGGCAACGGCGGGGCGATCGCTGTTTGCAATCTGCGCCGCAGGCAAGACGTATTGTATGGCGGCGTTGGTGGCCATGAAGAGAATTCCTACGAGGAACAGGCCGCCGATCAGTGCGATGGGCAAGTTTCGTCCGGGACGGCGCACCTCGCCGGCCACCATGGTGAGGTCGTTCCAGCCGTCGTAGGCCCAGAGCGTTGCAATGAGTGCGGTCATGAAGCCGGTAAAGCCGCCGGCGGCATTCGGCAGCGTGGTTGAAAAGTTTGCGAAGGAGCCTGAGGTCCAGGTAAAGCAGAAGCCCACGACAATTAGGATTAGAACGACTTTGAGGGTGGTGAAAATCAATTGGAAGTCGCCGGCCTTCTTGATGCCGAGACAGTTGAGGCCGGTGATGAGCCAGGTGACGGCGATGGCGAAGACCTGCGACCAGACGAGAGGCATAGGGCCGGCGATGACTCTTTCATCGAGCCAATGGAAGGCCGGGAAGAAGCCCAGCGTGCGGGCCAAGCCGATGGTTACCGCGGCAATCGAAGCTGGCTTGGCGACGGCAAACCATGTCCACATGTAGAGGAACGCAGGGGTGTCGCCGTAGGCGCCGCGGATGAAGACGTACTCGCCGCCGGCGTAAGGCAACATTGCGCCCAACTCAGCATAGGTCATGGCGCCGAACAGCGAGAGCAGACCGCCTGCAATCCAGGCGAGAAAGACGAGTGACGAGGAACCGGCGTACAGCATCATCTCGCGGGGAACTAGAAAAATGCCGCTGCCGATGATAGTTCCGACCACGATGGCAGTCGCCTGGCTTGCGCCCAGTACGCGGGGCAGGTCGGCGCCAGCTTTTCCAGGTTGCTCGGGGTGGGCCGGTCTAATGGGGTGATGTGAGCGTAGCACGAGGTGGTTCCTTAAGTCGTCGGCTGCGTCTGGTGGAAATGGCGCCAGATGGTTTCCGCAGTTTTGCGTGCCACCACGGCAGTCAGCGATTCGACTGTGGCTTGTTGCACGTCGCGGAGGCTGCCGAAGTGGGTGAGCAGGCGCTGCCGTGTTTGTGTGCCGACGCCGGGAATGTTCAGCAGCTCGGAGCTGCGGTCGCGGATGGCTCTGCGCTGGCGATGATAGCCCACAGCAAAGCGGTGGCTCTCGTCGCGGATCAGTTGCACGAGATGCAGCACCGGCGAACGGCGATCGAGAACTACCGGCTCGTCTTCGTTGCCGTAGAGATAAATAACCTCCTCCCTTTTTGCAATCGATGCCAGCGGCTGCGACGTGAAGCCGAGGGATTCAAGCGCCTCTGCGGCGGCGTGCAACTGGCCCAGGCCGCCATCGATGAGCACGAGCGAGGGCATTGGTTTGTCCTCGTACTTCAGGCGGTGGTAGCGACGCTCGACCACCTCGCGCATGGAGGCGAAGTCGTCGACACCGAGGACGGTCATCACTTTGAACTTGCGATAAGCGGACTTGTTCATCTTGCCGTCTTCCCACACCACCAGCGACGCAACGGTTTCGGCCCCCTGAATGTGGGAGATGTCGAAGCACTCTATGCGACGGGGCAACTCGGGCAGCATGAGCACGTCGGCGAGGGCTTCCTGGATGGCTTTGCGCGAGGGTTCCAGGACACGAAAGCGCTGTGTGTAGGACTGCTTGGCATTCTGGCTTGCCAGATCGACAAGAGAACGTTTTTCGCCGCGTTGTGGAACGGCCAGCTCGATGCGATGCCCAGTGCGTTCACGCAGCAATGCGGACAGTATCTCTCGGTCGTCGAAGTCGACTGGGACAAGGATTGAACGCGGAACGTAATGCTGGTCAATGTAAAGCTGCTTGAGCAGGGCAGAGAAGACCTGGCCTGCGTGGAAGGGGACTTCGGGTTGTTTCAGGTGAACGGAAGACGGTTGAGATTCGTGGTCTCCCGCCCTTTCCGCAGAAAGATGCGGAAAGGATGAGGCACCCGCCTTCTGGAGTTGGTCGGCATTTCCCTCAGGGGCTAAAGTCCCGTTTTCAATTGGCGGATCAATGTACGGGCTAAAGCCCGTACCCTTCAATGCGTCGGTCGATTCACGGTCTTCCGCGGCGAGGCCTTCCAGCAGATCGGGCAGGTCTTCCCAGAAGAACTCACGGCGGTCGACGATTTTGCCGGCGCGCATGTGGAAGAGATTCACGGCAAGGCTGCCATCTTCAAAGTGGTAGCCGAAGACGTCGGCGTCGTCGCTCTGCTCGGCGGTGGCGATGCGCTGCTTCTCCTGGAGCTGTTGGACTGTGGAGAGCTGGTCACGCAGACGTGCGGCTGCTTCAAATTGCTCATGTTCCGCAGCGGCCATCATGCGCGCGGTGAGTGTGCGTTCCAGTTCGGCGTGGCGCCCTTCCAGAAACATTTGCGCGTCGTGGACCGCGTCCTTGAAGATTTCGGGGGTGGTGAGTCCTTCCACGCAAGGGCCGAGGCAACGGTGGATATAGTACTGCAGGCAGGCGCGCGGATGGTAGCGCGAGAGATCCACCTTGCAACTTGGAATCAAAAAACTGCGGTGAATGAGTTCGACAACACGATAGGCCAGGTTGCCCGGGAAATAAGGGCCGTAGTAAGCCGATCCGTCTTTGCGAAGGCGGCGGGTCACGAACACCTTTGGGTAGCGGTCGGCCAGGGTCAGCTTTACGTATGGGTAGGTTTTATCGTCGCGCAACAAAATATTGAAGCGCGGTTTGCGCTGCTTGATCAGGTTGTTTTCAAGCGCCAAGGCCTCGTGCTCGTTGGCTACAAGGATGTAGTCCAGATCAATAGCCTCGCGCATCAGCGAGCCGGTTTTGGCGTTGGCCTGCGCAGCCTCCAGAAGATAAGACCGCACCCTGGAGCGCAGGTTCTTGGCCTTGCCCACGTAGATGACCTCACCCTCGGCGTTCTTGTAGAGGTACACACCAGGCTGAGTAGGAAGCGTTCGGATTTTCTCGTAGAGGTCCATGGAGACGGGGTGGTTCGCGAAACGCCAGTGTCTTGACGCTCGTTCTTAGAATACCGGGCAGCGGTGAGCGGGAGGCTTAATCCCCCGCGAATTCTCCCCTGATTCAACGAAACTGCGCAATCCTTACCGGACCGTGTAAAAGATACACACTTCAGGAACAAGGATCTGCTTGAATGAATGCCTGCAAAGCATTTTATCCAGCCTACTTAGGCGAATAGTCGCGAATGGCAACCAAGGTGCTAACTCATAGGCGAGAGGATGAACCCCTCTCCATGCGTGTTGCTTGGCTGTTCGCCAGCCGGCAGAGGAGAAGGACAGGACAGTGACTATGAATCGCTTTGGATTTGTTTGGATGGCAGCGGCGTTGGCGGTAGCAGGCGTGAGCGGGTGTGCCACAAAGAATTATGTGCGCACGCAGACGACACCCCTGGTGGAACACACCGACCAATTGGACAGGAAGACCTCAGCAAACAACCAGCAGATTCACGATGTAGACAGCCGGGCTCAGGCGGGAATCAGCCATGCGCAGGGCGCGGCAGACGTAGCCACCCAGAACGCGCAGAGTGCCAGTCAGGCAGCCAGTCAAGCTGAAACCGCGGCCAATGAGGCCGTGCATCGCGCCGACTCGCTTGACAGCGTTGTGAAGGGGCTCGATCAGTACAAGCAGGTGGCCGATGTCTCGGTGACCTTCGGCTTTGACAAAGCAGTGCTTACCAAAGATGACAAGGAACAGCTGGACAGCTTTGCCGCCTCGCTTGGTTCTGCCAAGAGCTACATTCTCGAGGTGACCGGCGGAACAGACTCCACCGGGCCTGCCCAGTACAACTATGACCTGAGCCAGCGCCGTGCGGATGCGGTTGTGCAGTACCTGGCATCCAAGTACGGGGTTGAAGCGCATAGGTTCTACCTGATCGGCATTGGTAAGGACCACGAAGTGGCGCCGAATACCACCGCTGAAGGGCGGAAACAGAACCGGCGTGTAGAGGTTCAGCTGCTCTCGAACATGAGCGATCAGAGCACTCAACAGACCGCATCGAACCAGGGTTCGGGACTGTAACTTCTGAATAGAGTTTTACCCGCGCCTGTGATTAGCGGGTCCCGAGGGCCGGTTCGCGATGCGAGCTGGCCCTCTTTACGTTATGGGTAGGGGCCCGGCTTACCGGTCGTTTGCTTCCTTCATCCCGCTATTGCTGGCGAATGTGTTCTGCGCGAACGTCGTTGGCAGAGAAGAGCCGGAGAAACGGCGCGCCGCCTGCGGCAGCCTCGACAGCAGGCCGCCCATTAGCTTCTTCGCGCTCCACAATGCACACTACGGCGGCCACCGTCATGCCGGCCTCACGTGCCGCCTCTAGGGCGTTGATGGTCGAGCCGCCGGTGGTGCAGACGTCATCCACAATTACCACGCGCGCGCCCTCGCGGCAGAAGCCTTCAATGCGTCGTCCGGTGCCATGCGCCTTCTCTGCCTTGCGCACCAGAAATCCGTGCAGCAGGGGAGCGTTGGGATTGGAAAGTGCGCGCCAGGCGCTGGCGGTTGCCACGTTGGAGACGATTGGGTCTGCGCCCAGAGTCAAACCGCCAACGGCATCGGCGTTGATACCGTTCTCATCCAGTAGTTCGAGAATTGCGTGCCCGGTAAGGCGCCCGCCCTCGGCGTGAAGCGTGGTGGTGCGGCAGTCGATGTAGTAATCGCTGGTGCCGCCTGAGGAGAGCTTGAACTGCCCGAGGCGGAAGCTGGTACGGGCGAGGAGTGAGAGCAATTGTTGGCCGTGTGTTTGCGTGGTCATCAGAATCGATTGTAAAGGGGCGTCGAGGGACTAGTTCATCGGCACGCTGCCGAGCGGCACACGCACGAACTTAATGGTCTGACGCTGCCATGTGTAGGTAACCAGCAAATCGCCATTCTTGGCTTCAATCAGGGCTGGATAAGAGTACTCGCCGGGGCTGTCTTCCAGCGTCTTGAAGATCCGGAAATGTTCTCCGTCCACGCTGACGGCAAGGTTGAGAGGGGTTCTCTTGTCGAAGCTGTTATTGAAGGCCAGAACCACACGGCCATCCTTGAGCCGGACCGCGTCAATTCCCGAATTAGGGTTCGGCAAAGCGATGAAGTGCGCCTGGGTCCAGGTCTTTCCATCGTCCTGCGAATCTGCGACCGCAATCAGCGCCGAGCGAGTCTGGCTGCGTGCGTAGAAGCGCAGGTGGTGTCCGCCAAGCCACACCACCGAAGGTTGGATGATGCCAACCGTGATCATGCGTGGTGGATAATGACCGCCTGTTGATCCGAGTTTGCTGCGAATTTCCGCAATTGTGGAGTCGTCTGGAACGTCGGCGCTGTCAGGAACCGTTATCGGACCGAATTTAGTCCAAGTGCTGCCATTATCCACAGAACGCTCGACCCAGGCGGTCCACCGTGGGGTCTCTACCGAAGAGCCGCTTACGATCACGCCGTCTGGAAGTAGCAGCGGTTTGTCTTTTATAGGTCCGAGGATTCCTGGCGGCAGGCGCTCTTCATTACTCCAGGTGCGGCCCTCGTCCGTACTCCACTTGCGCGCGCCGGCCCACACGGCAGGCTTGGGACCGTACTTGTAATAGAGCCACAGGCGGCCGTCCCGTGTGTGAAACAAGACAGGGTTCCAGCACGGGACGCTCGCTGCACGCGCCAATTCCGTTGGTGTGCTCCACATGCCGTCGTGGAGGCGCGCCCCGTAGATTGCAACGTCGGGCGCGCCTTCTCTTGTTCCGGCGAACCAGGCGGCCATCACGTCGCCGTCTTTCAATTCCACCAATGTTGAGGCGTGACTGTTCCGCTGCGTTCCGGGCAGGGCTTTTCCGCTCTCAAGGGGTTGAAAGATGAACCCGTCGATATTCGGTGCTGGATTTTGTGCCAGCGAGTGCATTGCGGCGATTACGAGAATCAGCGCCATTGTCGATCGAATTGTCTTCATGGTTTTGCGGCCTCGCGAACTTTGCAGGGTCTTCCGATTCTTTCTGAGCAGCGAATCCATTCGTCGAGCGGCTCTTACATCCTCTCCAGGTGCCGGAAACCTCCGGTGCCAAGCATCATGAGGGAAAAGAGCAGGAAGTTGTAGGACGCGTGAACTATCACGCTCGCGGCCAGTGAGCGTGTACTGAGCCGCGCCCAGCAAAGCGCCAGGCTCACGCCGACCAGAAGAAGAAACGGGCCCAGGGAATAACCGGTCTGCGCAGCATGCATCCCGGCGAAGGGAATGCTGGTGAGAACAGAAGCGATGGCCATGGCGTTGAGGGACCATTGCGGCTGGCCGTTCTCGTCGAGCGGGCGCATCGGCGCGCCGGTAGCCTTCTCGTTTATCCAGTCGCAGGCAGTGCATAGGGCAGGCAGCAGAAAGCCGCGAAAGATCATCTCCTCAAAGAATGGTGCCATCGTTACCCCGAAGCCGAAGAGCAGCCACGCCGCTCCAGGAGCACGAAAAATCTTGTCGATGGGTGCATCGGTCGGGCCCGGAAGCAGGAAACTGTCGACCAAGGCAAGCACGAAACAGATCGCCGCTGTAAAGAAGAGCTGCCTGCGCAGGCGAAGCGCGATTGCTCCGTTCCAGTGCAGCCCGGCAAAGAAGCCTTGATGCCAGATGAGGGGAAAAAAAAGCACACAAGAGCCAAACGTGAACAGGTAGAGAACCGCTTCGCTGCCCAGGGTGTAATGGATGTCGGTAACGGCTTTTTGAAGGGTGGTAATGCCGTACAGATGAAAGTAGAGAGCCGACCTGATTAGAACGCTGGCGCAAAGGATCCCGAAGATGGCGAACACAACCAGAATTGCCAGATGGCCCAGATGCGGAATGCGTGCAGGCGGGCGAATCTCCGGCTGGTAATACGACTGGAACATGGGCTGTTCGCCCACGGGTGGGTTGATCTGCCGTTCGGGATTCTGCTGATCGAAAAAGGGATACTCAAATGGCGCAGGCGGCGCCAGCAGGGGACTTGCGTCGGGCGTCCACTCGTCAGAAGGCGCAGCATTGGAGACATGCGTCTCTGCGCGCACACCTGGGCCTTCCGGGTGACGTGGTTCGAGACCGGGCTCCTGCTCGGGCAAGCTGTTTATGGGCGGCCCGTTTTCTTCTTCCAGGGTGCGGCTCCTTTGGATGCTTTCTGTTGAACCGAACGCTTCGTCTTTGAGGCTATTGCTACGGGTATATCCGATTCGATCGACTGCAATGCTGGCACACCTTTTCCGGATTCACTGTCCGTTGCTACCGATAGTACATCTTCGTCGAACTGGGCCTTCACCAACCGGCCGTCGCTGGAAGTGTAATACCGCATTAGGAACTGCCCCGTATAAGACCCGGGCGTTGCGGCAATCTTTGCGGGGCGGCCTTCGCCCACCACCCGGCCTCCGTCTTCGCCGCCTTCGGGGCCAAGATCGAGAACCCAGTCGGCGTTGCGGATCACGTCCAGATTGTGCTCGATGATGATGACGGAGTTGCCCAGATCGGCCAGGCGGTGCAGTACCTCGAGCAGCTTGCGCACATCGTCGAAGTGGAGGCCGGTAGTGGGCTCATCGAGAAGATAAAGTGTGCGGCCCGTTTGGCGCTTGGAGAGCTCGCGCGCCAGCTTCATACGCTGCGCCTCGCCACCGGAGAGCGTCGTCGCGCTTTGGCCGAGGTGAATATATCCCAGGCCGACATCGACCAATGTTTGTAGCTTCTGGCGTACCTGCGGCACGTCCGTCAGCAGCGGCAACGCGTCTTCGATGGTCAGGTCGAGAATGTCGGCAATGGAGTGGCCGTGGAACTTCACAGCCAGCGTTTCCTGGTTGTAGCGCCGCCCGTTACAGACTTCGCACTGCACGTAGACATCGGGCATAAAATTCATTTCAATTCGCCGCTGCCCATCGCCCTGGCAGGCCTCGCAGCGGCCACCCGTAACGTTGAAGCTGAACCGTCCGGCCTTGTAGCCACGTTCGCGCGACTCGGGCAACATGGCAAAGAGATCGCGGATGGGCGAGAAGACCTGCGTGTAGGTGGCGGGGTTGGAGCGTGGCGTACGCCCGATGGGCGACTGGTCGATGCGAACCACCTTGTCGATCTGCTCGGCGCCGCTCAACGAGTCGTGCGCGCCCGGCTCCTCGCGCGAGCCGTAGATGGTCTTGGCCAGCGACCTGTACAAAATGTCATTGATCAGCGTGCTCTTGCCGCTGCCGCTTACGCCGGTGACAACGGTCATTACGCCCAGCGGAATGCGGATAGTCATGTCCTGCAGATTGTGCTCACGAGCGCCGGTAACGACGAGCCATTTGCCGGTGAGCGGCCGCGGCTTGGCGCGATGCAGCATGGTGGCGGCACCGGAAAGATAGCGCCCGGTGAGCGATTCGGGAGCAGCCATGATCTGAGCAGGCGTGCCCTCGGCAACGACGGAGCCTCCCAGACGGCCCGCGCCGGGGCCCAGGTCGAGCACGTAATCAGCGTGGCGGATGGTGTCTTCGTCGTGCTCGACTACCAGCACGGTATTGCCCAGATCGCGCAACCTTTCCAGAGCCTGGATCAGCCGATTGTTGTCGCGCTGGTGCAAGCCGATGGAGGGCTCGTCGAGTACGTACAGCACCCCTCGGAGCCGCGAGCCAATCTGTGTGGCGAGCCGGATCCGTTGCCCTTCGCCGCCGGAGAGCGTTGCTGCGTTGCGATCGAGCGACAGGTAGTTGAGGCCGACTGCGCAGAGAAACTCGAGCCGCTCCACGACCTCTCGGCGAATCCGCTCTGCCACAAGTGCTTCGCGTGCCGTAAAGCTCAGGTTGATGGCGGCTGAGAGTGCTCGATTCAAGGGCAGGGCAGTGAAGTCCGCAATGGAAAGGCCACCGATCTTTACCGCCAGCGACTCAGGTCGCAGCCTTTTGCCGCGGCAAGCCGGGCAGGGCGTGGCGGACATGTAGTTCATCATGTACTCGCGATAGCCGTCGCTGCGAGCTTCGTCGATGCTGTCGCGCAGATAGTCCAGAATGCCGTGAAAACCGGTGCGCGGGGCTTCATTTTTTGGCGGCCCGTATACCAGCACGTGCTGGTGCTTCACCGGCAGGTCTTCGAACGGGAGCTTGAGGTCGATCTTGTAGCGATCTGCGGCTAGGTGGATGAGTTTGAGAAGGTATTGCGAGGACGAACCGGGCCCGAGGCCGCCATCGAGCAACGGCTTGGACCAATCGGTGATGACCTTGGCAGGATCGAGGTCGTAGAGCGAGCCCAGGCCGTGACACTCCGGGCAGGCGCCGAAGGTGGAGTTGAAGCTGAAGCTCCGCGGCTCGAGCTTGGGCACATCGAGGCCGCAGTCCGGGCAGGCCATCGAGGATGAAAACAACTGTTCTTCTCCCCCGGCGATGGCAACAAGCACCAGCCCGTTGGCCAGTTGCAGAGCCTTGGCCACGGCCTGGTCGAGCCGCTTTTCCATGGAAGGTTTGCCTGCAGGCTGTGGCGGAGCATCGGCCCCGGAAGGCTTGAGCAAGATGCGGTCGATGATTGCTTCAATGGTGTGATTCTTGCGTCGGTCCAGCAGCAGCGGTTCCGAAAGGTCGCGCAATTCGCCGTCCACGCGTGCGCGAAAGCCTTGCTGGTCAACCTGATCAAGTAAATCCTTAAACTCACCCTTGCGGCCCCTTACGATGGGCGCCATCACGGTGACGCGCTCGCCCCGGCCAAGTTCAAAGATGCGCTGCACAATCTGTTCGGCGGTTTGGCGGGCTATTGGCCGGCCGCAGTTGGGGCAGTGGGGCGTACCGATGGAGGCATAGAGCAGGCGCAGGTAGTCGTAGATCTCGGTGATGGTGCCCACGGTGGAGCGCGGGCTGCGGCTGGTGGTTTTCTGTTCGATGGAGATAGCCGGGCTCAGCCCCTCGATCGAATCCACATCCGGCCGCTCGATCTGGTCAAGAAACTGCCGTGCGTAGGCCGAAAGCGTCTCCACATAGCGGCGCTGGCCCTCGGCATAGATGGTGTCGAAGGCGAGCGAGCTTTTTCCCGAGCCGGAGAGGCCCGTGACCACTGTAAGCGTATTGCGCGGGATGCGTACGTTAATATCGCGCAGATTGTGCTGGCGCGCCCCGCGCACCGAGATGTGAGTAATTGGCATGGTGAGACGTTAGGGATCGGTTGGCAATTCCAAGGCGTGCGTGCGGCCTTTCACTGCATGCATCGCCCCTGGGAGTATTCTATTGGTCAATAGAAATAAGGGTCAACGGGACCGTAAATTCTGAGAGAATCGCATCAATCCCTTGTAGCTTGTTCGGGAGGTTCTCGGACAGCCGGATGCGCACGTTGAGCACCTTACACAGTCAACCATGGCGGCAAAGATGACGGATTTGTTAAATTTGGCAATGTTGATCTGTGCGTCGATCGGCTCGATGGCGTTTGGAATCCTGGCAGCATATTGGATTCTCCGGATGATCTTTGCTATTCTTCGCCCGCAAAAGCGTCCTGCGCCGGTCAAGACACAGCCGGAAGTGGCCCGCGGACTATAAAACCGTCCAGAATTCCTCGTTCACGGTTGTCAGTTGTTTTGCTCTGAGCTGACTTCTGACCACTGCCTGTTAATCGCGGCTTCATTGCGGTGGGTTGGTGGGCTGTTGCATCTGCTCAATCTGCTGCTGGCGCTGCTGCATCTCCTGCATGATTTGTTGTGGAGTGCGCGGTGGCGCGCCCGGCTCAAAGCCGTTCCGGATGTTTGGCGGCGGTTGCGGCTGCGGCTGAGGTACTGGCTGCTCGTCATTGTCGGTATTTTCGTCGTTCGCTCCGGTCTGGTTGTTGGCGACTTGCGGTGCATCTCTTTTGAGCTGGGCGCTCAAGACGATCTCTCGCGGCGTTCCCTGACCTTGGTCTCCGATCATCAGCACGTTATAGCCGGAGCCATCAAGTAGCTGCGACAGCACGTCGCGTGCCTTGCCAGGGCCGAAGGATCCAAAAATACGCTGATCAGAGCCCAGGCCCTCCACTTTAGCGCCCGTGGCCGTCGCGACGTCCTTCAAAATCTGCCCGAGGCTCGAGTTTGAAGCTTCAATGCGCAGACCCTGGCTATCCCAGACGACGGTAGCTTTGGCAGGATGGTCGTTGGCGGGCCAGTTTGGAAGCACCGGTGCAGGAGGTGTGACCGGCGTGGGCGCGGCCAGGATAGATTGTGCAGGCGGATGGGCGACGGATGGGCGCTTGTGTGGATTAGACGGCTTGTGTGCGGAAGTAGACACGGCAGGTGCCTGAGTCGTGGGTTGCGCAGCTGCAAATAGTGTCCCGAAAGCCAAAATCGTCGCAAAGAGAACCGGTGTTCGGCGGGGAAGCGTCTTCCGCGCACTCCGTTCGTTCGCAACCTTGTACTGTGCCGGGACGGTAGTGCGCATTGAAATCGGCTCCCCCGTCCGGCAACGGCGCTCAGCCATCTGCTCAGGCATCTCGCCCCCGTAATTCCTTACCGCTCCACTGTACTAGACTAGCAGTGGCCCACGGACGCTCGAAAGATGTTTCGCTGGGCGGAGAGGATATACCGGGAAATGCGCCTCTGCTGGAAGGTTTTGGCCTTTGCGGCCGTAATGTCAGCGCCGGTTGTGAGCCTGGCGGCAACCTGTACCGCGCAGGCCGAGCTCTCGCCTCAGGATCGTTCTACTTTGTTTGCGATCGGCGGTCGCTTTTCTGAAGCAGTTGTACAGCAGGATTTTGCCACGCTTCAGACTGGCCTGCAGCCTGCCGAGGCGGCGGAATGGAACGGGATTCGCGGGGCTGTCGAACAGGCCGCGCCGCTGGTCAAGGGCGGGCAAGTTCAACTGCGGAATCTGTACCTGCTGGAAGCGGCCAACATGACCGCACCCGCGGATACTCAGTTCTTCTGCTCAAGCGCCAACGGCTCTCTCACCGTGACCATCTTGATGCATGCGCTGCCGCCGGGACGCTACGCGGTGGTATTGGCCGATGCGGCGGGCGCGCCGCTGGGTGGGCAGATTGGGCTCATCCTCGCCTGGGACGGCCCTGACTCCGGCTGGAGGCTCGCTGGCCTGTCGGTGCATCAGGGCATCTTCGACGGGCATGACGGCGTCTGGTATTGGGCACGCGCTCGCGGGCTTGCGAAGGTCGATCCATGGAGCGCCTGGTTCTCCTATGACGCCGCCCGATACCTGCTGCTGCCGGTGGACTTTATCTCCTCCCCAAACCTCGAAAAACTCCAGCAGGAACAGACCCAGATCCAGGGTTCGCCACAGGAAGCATTTCCGTATTCACTTCCTGACGGCGATCGTACATGGAGGATCGACGCAGTGCACCTTGATCCCACGCTTCACCAGG
Organism: Occallatibacter sp.; assembly: GCA_035945795.1. GTDB lineage: Bacteria > Acidobacteriota > Terriglobia > Terriglobales > Acidobacteriaceae > Telmatobacter. The sequence goes on along the minus strand of DASYZU010000071.1, from coordinate 2,945 downwards.
CCGATCTGGCAGTCGTTTACGAATCGACTGGCGTCACCGATCCAGCCGCCCTTCGCACCGAAGCGACGGCGGTCTTCAGTGCGTTTCTGAAAGCGCAGCCGGGGATCAGGCAGAATTTTCACGGGCTGTGGGCCTATGCGTCGAAGGACGGTAAGCGGACACCGGTGATTGAGCTGCCGATGGCGCAAATCCCATAAGAATTGGAAATTTGAAAAAGGGAATAGGACATTGGCTGCAATCATCGATCTGCGTTCCGATACATTGACGCGCCCGACGCCGGAGATGCGGGCGGCCATGGCTGCGGCCGAGGTGGGCGATGACGTTTACGGGGAAGATCCTACCGTCAACCTGCTCGAGCGGCGTGCAGCAGATGCATTTGGCCGCGAGGCTGCGCTGTTTGTGCCCACGGGCACCATGGGCAACCAGATTGCTATTCGGCTGCTTACGCAACCTGGGCAGGAAGTGATCGCCGAATCACGCGCTCACATTCTGGACTGGGAGATGGCCACGACGGCCGTCTTCTCTGGCTGCCTGGTACGCGCAGTTCCTGCAGATCGCGGCATCCTCGCATGGAAACACATCGAGCCGGCAATCTACGCGCGCGGAGCGTTTCGCGCAGCCACGGGGCTCATCGAAATCGAGAACACTGCCAACCTGGCAGGCGGGAGCTGCATACCACTCAATATTTTGGAGGAGATCTGGGCCGGAGCCAAAGAGCGCATGCTCCCCGTGCATTTGGATGGAGCCCGAATCTTCAACGCTGCAACGGCACTGGGCGTAGATGTAAAGGCACTGACGCGTGGCTTCGATACGGTGATGTTCTGCCTGCCCAAAGGACTCGGTGCGCCGGTCGGATCGATGCTGGTGGGGGCAGCGGAATTGATTGACCGGGCGAGGCTCTTCCGCAAGGCCCTGGGCGGTGGAATGCGGCAGGCAGGTGTGTTGGCGGCGGCTGGTCTTATCGCGCTCGAACATGGACCAGAACGGTTGCACAAAGATCACGCCAATGCTCGGCTGCTCGCGGAGTCGCTCGCGGCCACCAAAGGCGTGTCCATCGATCCGGATACCGTGGAAACCAACATCGTAATCTTCCGGCTCACGGGAAATCGAAACGCGGCTGAGTTGGTTGCGCGTCTAAAGAAACGCAATATTCTCATGATCGCCGTGGGGCAGGACACCATTCGGATGGTGACTCATCTCGACGTAGATAGCGCCGCATGTCTTGCGGCAGTAGAGGCGCTTGCCGAAGAGATTGAGGCTGCCTGACGCTGATCGAATCCAGTGCAACGAAAATCCCGGCTGCCCATATAGGCAACCGGGATTTTTGTTTGACGCAGGGTCCAGGGGCTGGTTAGTCGATCCTGAAGTACCGGCAAAAGGCCTATAAAAGCAGATGATTCTTGATGTTGGCTGGTCTAAAATTTCTCTGAAGGCATAGTGATTGGCGAAGTTTTCTGGGGAAAAAGGATGCGGCCCAAGCAGGAACCTTGACCTTGCCCTCAGAATGCGTATCTCTTAGCCGGCCTGGTTTTGAGGATTAGATTCATCCTCGTGGTCGTCGTGGCGGTGGGAATGTGGGAATCGGCTTGATCGATTTCCAAGGTTTGTGGAAAGGGCGGAAAACAGTACCTTCGTTTTCCGGGCTTTCCATAAACCGTCATTTCCACGGCCTGCTTCAATCACCGCGAGTCCTCAGGCGGCGATCCTCGTCGTTTCATCGGTCCAGTTTTGTTCAAACTGCATCGGGCTGACATAGCCCAGTGTCGAGTGCATGCGTGATTGGTTATACCAGAGCAGCCAGGCAATGGTTTCATCCTTTGCCTGACGAATCGTTTGAAAACACTGGCCGTGCAGCCGTTCCACCTTCAGCGAGCCAAACAGCGTCTCTGAACAGGCGTTGTCCCAGCAGTTTCCCTTGCGGCTCATCGATGGCGTGATGCCATGCTCTTTGAGCACCTTGTTGAAGTCATCGCTGGCATACTGGCTGCCGCGATCGCTATGAAAAATCAGCCCTGCCTTGCTATCTGGGCTCCGCCGGAACCAGGCCATCTCCAGGGCATCGATAACCAGGTTGCGCCGCATGTCAGGCTGCATCGACCAGCCCACCACACGGCGGCTGAACAGATCGATGACCACGGCCAGAAACAGCCAGCCTTCCTCGCTGGCGATGTAGGTGATGTCGCCAGCCCACGCCTGGTTGGGCCCGGACATTTTGAAGTTGCGATTCAGCAGGTTCGGCGCAATCGGAAGATCGTGCCGGCTGTCGGTGGTCATAACCCGAAAACGCCGCTTGCCACGAGCGAGGATGCCGTGTTCCTGCATCAGCCGTTGCACGCGCTGCTTGCCTACGCGGATACCTTGAGTCCGCAGCTGCCGCCAGATCCGAGGCCAGCCATACGCTCCACGGTTCTCCGCATATGCCGCACGGATATGCACCAGCAGTGCTTCGTCGCTCAGATGACGGCGACGAGCTATCTCACGGCGCCGTGCCATGTGTTGGTGATATCCGGATACACTTACGCCGAGAACTCGGCACTGTACCCGGATGGGCCAGATCCACTTGTGGTGTTGAATAAAGGCGTACTTCACTTCTGGCCCTTTGCGAAGAACGCCGTCGCTTTTCCCAAGATGTCGCGCTCCATCGTCACTCGCGCCAGCTCGGCACGAAGACGACTGATCTCCATCTGCTCGGCTGTCACACCGCTTTTGCCGCTGACACCCTTCAATGCTCCGGCGCGATGCAGCTTGACCCAATTGCCCAGAGTCTGTTCAACCACACCCAGGCTGCGTGCCGCCGATGCCAGTGTCTGGCCCGACTCTACAAGCCGGACCGCCTCCTGCTTGAACTCAAGCGTGTACCTGCCTCGTTTCCCATTCCGCATCTTCGTGTCCCTTTCGCTATTAAATCAGCTCGCTAAGGGATACGTTTTGCGGGGGCAAGGTCA
>DASYZU010000070.1:0-72062 GCA_035945795.1 Occallatibacter sp. | reverse complement strand
TACCGGCGCACCTTCAGCGCGGTTGAAGTTCGGCTCGGTCTCCTCGTCGAACTCCTCGCCACCCTCCTCATCGAAATCATCTCCACCTTCAATAAGGATTGTGCTCTGGTTGGATTTTGGCTGGCGCTCGTCGAATTCATTCCGCGGCCTAGCTGGTGCGACTGGCACGGGAGAGGACTCGGAAACGGTGTTTTCCACTTCCTGGGTCTCGACCGGAGCAGACTGGGCCAGCTTGGCCTTCTGCTCCTTGATGAGCGCCTTGCGGCTGAGCTTGATGCGATTGCCCTCGATGGCCAGGACCTTCACCATCACCTGGTCGCCTTCGCGTAGTTCGTCCTTCACTTCCTTCACGCGATGCTCTGCGATCTCAGAGATGTGAAGAAGACCATCAGTGCCGGGGAAAAGCTCGACGAATGCGCCGAACTCTGCGAGCCGGACCACCTTACCAAGGTAGGTCTTGCCGATTTCCGGAACGGCGGTGATGTCGCTGATCATTGCCAGTGCCTTCTTCAGACCCTCGGCGTCGCAAGAGGCAACGTTAACCCGACCGGTGTCGTCCACATCGATCTTGGCGCCAGTCTGCTCGATGATGCCGCGAATGGTGGCACCGCCCTTGCCGATCAGGTCGCGAATCTTGTCAGTAGGAATCATCACGGTTTCAATGCGGGGCGCATAGGCCGAGCGCTCCGTGCGCGGTCCGTCGAGCACAGCGTCCATCTTGTCCAGAAGGAACAGCCGGCTACGGCGCGCCTGCTCCATCGCCTGCTGCAAGATCTCGCGGGTGAGACCGCCGATCTTGATGTCCATCTGCAAGGCGGTGATGCCCTTGCGCGTGCCGGCTACCTTGAAGTCCATGTCGCCGTAGTGATCTTCCGCGCCGGCGATATCTGTGAGGATGGCGTAGTCGTCACCCTCCTTCACCAGTCCCATCGCGACACCGGCAACCGAGCCCTTGAGCTGGATTCCAGAGTCGTAGAGCGCCAGACTCGCACCGCAGACGGAGGCCATCGACGAAGAGCCATTCGACTCGAGAATGTCAGAGACGATGCGGATGGAGTAGGGCGACTCTTCTGCGCTGGGCAGAACTGCGGAAATCGCGCGCTCGGCAAGTGCCCCGTGCCCAATCTCGCGGCGGCCTACCCCGGACATACGTCCTGTCTCTCCAACGCTAAAGGGGGGAAAGTTGTAGTGGAGCATAAAGTTCTTCCGCTGCTCGCCTTCATAACTCTCCAGGCGCTGGCCATCGTCGGTAGTGCCCAGAGTTGCAGTGACCAGAGCCTGCGTCTCGCCACGTGTAAACAACGCAGAGCCGTGCGTGCGAGGCAGTACGCCAGTCTCAATCGTGATGGGACGAATCTCGTCGAATGCACGGCGATCGGGGCGGATGCGGTCCTTGGTCACCTGTTCGCGGAAGAGGCGCTCACGCATGTGCTCGTAGTAGTGAGCCAGCTTCTTCTTCGCAGCCGGGTCGTCGGCGGGCAGCTCGGCCGTAAGTTCGTCCTTGATCTGCTTGATCAGCGCGTAGCTTTCCGTCTTGCCATGGGTCTTAGTGTCCAGCGCATCCTTCAGGCGATCACCAATCTTGGCCTTGAGTTCTGCGAAGTACGCTTCGTCGAATTCCGGCGACGTGAATGCCCGCTTCGGCTTGCCAGCCTTTGCAACCAGTTCATCGATAACAGCAACGATCTTCTTGATCTCTGCGTGGGCAAATTCGATGGCGGCGAGGATTACCTCTTCGGTTTCCTCCTTGGCGCCGGACTCGATCATTACGATTCCGTCTTTGTGCCCAACGACCATGATGTTGACCGTGGTGGCAGCTCGCTCCGCATAGGTGGGGTTGATGACAAACTCGCCATTCACGCGGCCAACCCGCACTGCGCCCACAGTGGCGCTGAAGGGGATGTCGGAGAGTGCCAGAGCCGCAGCGGCTGCATTGATGCCGACTACGTCAGGGTCGTTTTCCTTGTCGGCGGAGAAGACCAGTGCGATCACCTGGGTCTCGTTGCGGAAACCATCAGGAAACAGCGGACGGATGGGGCGATCGATCTGGCGGCAGGTAAGCACTTCCTTCTCGCTTGGCCGTCCTTCGCGCTTGATGAACCCGCCGGGAATGCGGCCGCCGGCATAGGTGTATTCGCGGTAATCCACTGTGAGGGGGAAGAAGTCTATTCCCTCCCTCGGATCGGGAGAAGCCACTGCTGTGGCCAGGACGACGGTTTCGCCAGTGGTCACCAGTGCGGCGCCAGAGGCTTGCTTGGCCATGCGACCGGTCTCAAAGACCAGCCGCTTGCCGCCGGCAAGCTCGACAGCTACTTCATGCTTGGTAGACATAGAGTCCTCTTTTCGTTTTGTTCGCTTGAGAAACTTGTGTGGGGGAAGACGCGGGAGAGTACGGGAATAAAGGCGAGCGATCTTGCAGCGGAAGAGACACGCACAAACAAACGGCATGCGCGCGGAAGATCGGACTCTCCCGGCTTGTGCAATCTGCGCCACGCAGGGACGGCGCACAGCCGATAGCTGTTCGCCGTCCCTGGCTGCGGGTTGAGTTCGCCAGGTACACCATGACCCCAGGTTCTGGGAGGAACAGGGGCCGTGACCAATTTCCGGTCTGGGCGCTTCCGGGTCAATGTCAGCTTTCTGATTACTTGCGGATACCGAGTTTGCCGATTACGTCGCGGTAGCGATCGGAATCATGCGTCTTCAGGTAATCCAGCAGGCGGCGGCGTTTGCTGACCAGTTGCAGGAGGCCACGCCGCGAGGCGTGATCCTTCTTGTGGGTTTTGAAGTGCTCGGTCAGTTCGCCAATCCGCTCACTCAGAATCGCGATCTGGACTTCCGGTGAACCGGTGTCAGTATCGTGGGTGCGGAAGCGTTCGATCAGGTTGGTTTTCTTTGCAGTCGCCAGCACGGCGTCAGTTACTCCTCTTGTCTTCTCAGGTCCACTTCTTAAGTGTCTAGTGTGAGATTACCATGAACGCGCCACCCTGCGCCATTAGCTGGCAGGCCGGAACCTGAAAGGAAACCCTCTTTATTCAGAACGCACTTCGTCCCGAGAACCGGCTGCTAATCCCCTCACAATCAACGCCGGGGGCGGGCCATACCTACCACAACAGGCTACGGCTGAGGCACCGACCAATAATTGGCCCTTGCCACGATCCTGGCCCCGTAGTCCTGTGCGGTTTTTACCCGGATGGTGTGCAGGCCGGGTGAAGGGTCGGATGGGCTGAAGGTAATCAGATAACGGTTGCGCATATGTTTGGCCGCATCGACCACCCGCTGCTCGAACCGTTTGTCGCCGGTAAACGTGGTGTACTCCCCTCCGCTCATCCCGGCAACCTCTTTGGTTACATTCTTCTTGAAAGCCTTGACCGCCATAATCAGTGCCGACACCATGTTCATCGTGGGCTGGTCACCATTGCCGACTACATCGTCTTTCACGTCATGGAGGAGTTCGGCGCGCGCCGGCGAAAACGACACGCTCAACACCAGCACATCGGACGCGCCAATCTTCTGGATCAATTGTGCCGGCTTGGTGTGTTTGCTTCCGTGGTCGCGTTCCTCGCTTATCAGAAGCAGAACGCGGCGGTACTCCTTCGGCTGGGTTTCAAGCAGATCGACGGCAGAGCTTACGGTATCGAGAATTGCCGCTCCGCCATCGCCCTGCTCGAGGTGGTTGAGCGCATCGTTTATCATTTCGCTGGAGTGCGTGTAATCTCGAATTAGATGAGGCTTCGAATCGAATCCCATCAGCGCCGCCTGACTCCTTGCGTCTGCCAAAAACAGGTCGAGCAGCGGACCAAGCTTGGCCAGCTTGTCGAACTCGAGAACGCTCACGCCGCCCTGTTCCACAGCAACCACCAGCGCAACCGGCGCAGTGTCCATCTCCTCCTGCACGCGAATCTTCTGCGGCACCCCGTTGTCTTCGACTACGAAATCGCCCTGCTTCAGTCCGTAGACGATTCCGCCACCCCGTTTCTCAACCAGCGTCGGCACCAACACCTCCGTGGTCGTCACGCGCAGAGTGGTCGTGTCGGACTGCGCGGTCGGCATCGGCTTGGGAGGCTCAATCGGGGGCAACTGCTGCGCTGCGGCAACCTGGGTATCCATTAGCAATGCCGCGAGTAAGCAGAGGGCCAGGTGGGTCAATCCAAATCTCATGCGGAAAAGAACTCCAAAAATCCGTTGACCTTCTTCATTTTCCAACACCGTGCCTGTCAGGCACCCCTTTGAAGACAACTGCCTGGCCGGTTGGAAGGCAGAGCGGCACACTGGCGCTCGGGGCAAAGAATTCATCGACAGCAGTTCGCGCACCGGGGCATGAGGGAAATCCGTAATCGTCAAAGACGATGAAGCCGCCCACGGTCAGGCGTGGCCAGACGAAGGACAGACAGTCCAGGATCGATCTATAGATATCGAGGTCGACATGCGCAAATGCGATTCTGGCTGATTCAAGACCCTTGAACGTATAGGGGATCAAGCCTTCCCGCAGAATGCAAATCTCCCCCCCGACATAGTCGCGAACGGCCTGGACCGAGGTGTCGCCAAAATCTCCCTTCCGGTGCAGATCTTTTTGGGAATCGGTTTCCGGCATCCCCTGAAAGGTGTCAAAGAGAAAAAGCTTCTTGTCGGATTGGGCGGAATCCCGCAAGACTGCGGCCATCATTGCCGCAGTGCCGCCTCTATAGACGCCGCACTCCCAAATATCACCGCTGAGATTGAGCGCCTGGCGGAGCAGTATCCAGAGAACGTAACAGCGATCAGGCGAGACGAGGGTTCTCGGCGCCGCCAGAGCGTAATATTTTCTGAAATCTCCCTGACCTAACCATGGAGAAAACAACGGACGATACAATGCGCCGCCGGGAATATTTCGTTCGTTTGGATTCCTCGGCCGGTTTCTGCGCAGTTCATAGCCGGTCAAGGAAAGTATCTTTCTGAGCATTGAATCTCCTCCTGATTGCGCCCAAGGTTAAACTCGCTTGCGCACCTCACGCTCCAACCGGCTTGTCCAGGCGAGGAAGCTCAATAGTTCCCAACGCGAGGCCCAGACAAAGCTCAACACGCTTTTGGCCGTCAACGTCTCGGCCCGGATGCCGGAGTAGGTCTCAACGCGCCAGCGCAGGTACTCGCTTCGCCAGGGAGCGAGGCGATGGCCGCGAGTCGCATTCCAGATAAATCGGAGAGGAGCGAGCAAGGCGTATCCTTTTCGATTGAGTATAGACGGACCGGATGCTATTCCGCTTGCAAGCAGCGCGTGCAAAACAGGAACCGGAAAATGTATCCGGCACGGAATTGTTCCACGGGGTATTTGCAGGGTCTGCGCGCCAAGCGTTCTACAGCTTACTGAACAGGCTGTTCGACGCGGAGCCAAGTTGTGCGATCACGGCTTCCAGCGCCGTCTGCTGGGTTGCAGCCAAGGACATTTGTGTTGCGACATGCGCAACGTCGGCCTGCATCAGGTTGGTCTGTGCGGCGATCAGTTGAGTTTGCTCATTGGTCACGGCATCGGCCGCGGCTGTCAGATGGGTAATTGAATTGTCGATAACAACGCGCTGCTGGGATACGTAGTTCAGAGCCGAGTTCAAAGCCTGCGAGTCGCTTGCGGCCTTGGTTATGTTCACGGTGCCGCTGGAATAGTCGGCCACCAGGTTGTTCAGCGCTGCAAACACGTTGTTCGAGCCACTGCCCGAGAAGATCTGATCGCCGGGTACATTCAACTGTATCTTTTGACCGTTGGGCATCTGGAGGTAGTTGACCGCGTCGTCGCCACTGTACATGGTTACGGCAGGCGAGGTGGCATTTGAAGTGGTGAAAGGAGCAGCCGATGTCTGCCCGCCCGCAAAGATGAACTGCCCCTGGTAGCTTGTATTGGCCAGCGTAGTCACCTCGCCGAGAATGCCCGCGATCTGATTTGAAATGGACTGTACGTTGCTCGAATTCATGGTGCCGTTATTGGCGGCCGTAGCAAGCGAAATGGCCTGTGTTAGCTGCGAAACCACGCTTGCGAGGACTGAATCGGCCACCTGGAGCTTTCCTTTCACCAAGCTCGAGCTCAGAGTAAAAGAATCATCCTGTTGAATCTGATTCAGCAGCAGAACATTCTCTCCCGCAGACACCGGGTCCTCGCTCAAAGAGTTTACGCGCACTCCACTGGATAGCTCCGACGTCAACTGCTGCTGGGCCGCCTGGGATTGATCGAGCGAATTCGCAAGATTGGTAAGATAATTCGGATTCACCCGCATTAATTTCCTCCACCAGCCCGATCGCTTTTTCCATCGCGCGGCATGAACATGTGCTGTGGGGCGCCCGCAGCCGGTTTAGTTGACGGTTGTCTGTTCTCCCAGATTCAATGCCGAGGCCATAATGGTATTCAGCATTGCAAACACCTGCGAAGCGGCCTGATAACTGCGCTCAAGCGTGCTCATCGCAACGGCCTCGTCATTCAGATTCACGCTCGATAGCGCATCGTTTTGGGCCTGCAACTGTGTCACAGACGCATTTTGCGCGGTGTTCTCAGTCTGCACATTTGAGACCGTCGAGCCCAGCGTAGTTACAAAGTTCGCGTAAAAATTGGACGGAGATTGTCCGTTCACGATCCCCTGGCTGCCCAGATTCGCCATTGCCATGGCGTTTGTGTTGTCACCCGTTCCTTGACCGAGACCTCCGGCAGATATATGAGTCGGATCGGTCATCACCGCGCTCATTGACCAGGCGCTGCCCGCAACGGCTGTCGGCTCATAAAAGACATTGCCAGCGTTGCCATTGTTTCCCGCCAGATCGGTTCCTGCATTATTCAGGGCATTCACTTGGGTTGAGACGCTGTAGGCCAATTGGTCGAGCGAGGCCAAGACGTTGGGAATGTCCTGATCGCGCGCCACCAAGTCCCCGCACAATGCCCCCCCTCCCGTAGCCAGTTGCGCAGTCACATCCGTCGTTCCCAGAAAGAAATGTGCGACCCCGTCCAATGTACCGCTCGTCAGCTGAACGCTTGAATCCCCCGAGACGAGCAACTGGCCTGATGTGGTGGTAATCGCGAGGCCGTTGTTTTCGGTTGCCACCTGGTTGATTCCGATCAGCTGGGAGAGCTGGCTCAAGTCATGTTGGCGCTGATCCTCGAGCGTCCCTGCGTCGGCGTTCGGCGACGTGGACCGTATCTGCTTGTTCAGTTGGGCAATGGCTCCTGTCAACGCATTCACCTGGCTAACCACACCGGTTGTCTGCTGGTTCAATGCCGACCGCTGCGAATTAAGGCTGGCTGCAGCGTTGGATAAGTCACCGGCCAGGGTTGACGCTGACGAAAGCACTTGCTCACGCAGTGAATTATCGGTGGGATTGGCTTCCAGAGATGAGAATGAGCTAAAGAGGCTGGTAATGTCGCTTCCGATGTCTCCTGCCGTCGAGCTGGTAGAACCAAGATTCGGCGAGAACATTGCCTGCAGCGTATTGAGTGCCGACAGGCGAGAGCCGGAGGCTGAAACCAACTGCTGCTGCTGATTCAGCCGCTCTGTCAGCACTCGATCGCGCACCGACGTGGCGCCGGTCTCTGTGACTCCCGTGCCGTAAAAGACGCCGTTGATAACAACCGGATCGTTCTCCTGCCAGTTTGGGATTTGCTTTGCATAGCCGGGTGTGTTCGCATTGGCCACGTTATTGGCCACAATATTGAGCGCCGACTGATCGGCATCGAGAGCCTGCGACATGATGCTGAATGCGGAGTTAATTGTCCCCATTGACGCTCTCCGTCCTTAACGGCCCATGCACCTGCGGTTGGTAGTACTCATGCCTGCCGGCACGCAACTCCCGCAACCGGTTCATCACGTTCAGGTTGTCTTGTGTCGCTTCCAGAACCCTGGCAAACCTTGCCATATCCCCAGCAGCCTCACGAGTTTGGCAGGCCAGCACCTCCCGATCCTCAGCGCTTACCTGCGTCAAGTCCCGATTCAGCTTCTGGCACGATAGTGAAAGCTCCTCCAACCGGTCGGCATCCAGCAGCGCGAGTGCCTGCGATGCCTCCACAACCAACTCCTTCAGCTCCGGATGCTTTCGAGGCATCTCAAATTCCTGCATCGCCCGCTATCCTTCCTTTGCTCCCGGGCCGCCGCCAATTAACTGTCTGCGGGGGCGTCCTATCGCTGCGACATGGACGGCCCAGTTTCGTATCATCTGCGTCACAGACAAACTATTTCTGTCTTGACTCAGTTCCGCCCACCAACTCCGGCAGAATCCAATTTCGCCGAACATGGCGATCGGCTATTGTCCGCCACCCAGCATTGCATCCACCATTTTGGATGCCACCGCCGATGCCGGCACATCGTAGGTTCCTGCTGCCATTGCCAGCTGCACGCCAACCACCTTGTCCGTCCGCACGGCATCATCGCCCGCCGTTAGCAATACCTCGCTTCCGGCACTGCTCAGGGTGGCCCGATCGCTGCTCAGCGCGCTCCCATTGGTTGTTGCGCTGCTCCGGGTGCCGGTCGCAGGCTGAGCCGCCCGATTCACTCCCAAGAGCGACTTCAATCCATCAAGACTGTTGCGAATATCCATACACATTGCTCCTTTAGGGGGTCTATCGGCATCTTTGCTAATCACTCTAGTCATTTGAAGGTTCTTATCCGTGTATTTCCGTGCAGATTTCCGGTTACTTTCCCGTTTTCGAGCTTGTTACCGGAATGGGAGAGATCCTGCAAGATGCTTTTGGCGATCCCAAATCCTCCCTGCTGGCTCAGTGCCTGCCCGAGAGCTTGCGACGCGAATTCTTCTAAAGTACCGTTTGAGCCGGCGTTTCCTGCCGTGTCTTCATCCTCGCCCGTTAGTCCGTCTTTTCCGGTCATCGGTTTGAGCAGTTCCTTCATCATCTGCGCCTCAAACTCGTGTGCGGCGCGCACCAGTCTTGGCTGTGCCGCACTAGTTCCTGCCGCACTAACCGTTGTCACCACAGCCGCAATAGCCTGCATCAGAGCACCTCCAGGTCGGCCTCGAGAGCCCCGGCCTCCTTCATCGCCTGCAGAATCGAGATCACATCGCGCGCACCTGCGCCTGTCCGTTGTAATTCCTGCACCAGATCCTCCACCGTTGCGCCTTCTTTCAGATCGATGCGGTTCACCGGCCTGTCCTGGGCCTGCAAACTCGTTTGTTGCACAACCTGGGTCGTCCCCGCAGACATGGGACCGGGCTGCGAAACTTCGGTTGTCGAGATCACGTTGACCGAGAGGCCGCCGTGCAGAATCGAAACCGGCTGCAGGCGAACCGTTCCCCCTATCACAACTGTCCCGGTTCGCTCATTCACCACGACGCGAGCCCTCGGAAAGATTTGCACTTCGACTGACTCCACCTTGTCCAGCAGCGCCGATATGTCCTCATCCGGCTTGGCGGCAATCTCTACCCGTCGGCTATCGACCGTGTGTGCCCGGGGAGAACCAAGTTCTTTATCGATGGCCAACGCCATCCGCTCGGCAGTATGAAAATCGGCATCGTTCAGCACTACAGTAACCGTGTGCATCTGCTTGAGGTCGAAGGGAACAGGCCGCTCGACCAGCGCGCCGCCAGGAATCCGCGCCGTGGTGGGATGATTCATCTGCCGGCTATTGCCTCCTGCCGCCGCCATGTAGCCGCCCAGCACGAGTGCCCCCTGAGCCTCGGCAAAGATTTGTCCGTCCGGGCCGTAAAGCGGCGTCATCAGCAGGATTCCTCCTTCAAGCGACCGCGCATCGCCGGCCGAAGAGACGGTAATGTCGATCTTGTAACCTGGCTGGCTAAATGGCGGTAGCGTTGCCACAACGAAGACTCCAGCCATGTTTTTTACCTGCATGTTGCTGGCGCTGTTGGAGCCGGTTTGAGGAACGGTGATGCCCATCCGTTCCAGTACCGAGAGCAGGGTCTGAGCGGGAAACACTGTCTGCGAGCTGTCTCCGGTGCCGTGCAGCCCAACCACTAGCCCGTAGCCGATCAGTTGGTTGTCGCGAATCCCGTCGATCGTGCTGACATCCTTGATCCGCGCCAACTGTCCCACGGTTTCGGCCCGGGACACAGCGGCGGCAAGGGCCAGAACCGACGTTAGAGCAACCCACCTCCGGAAAAGGCCGGCAGTTGGATTCTTCACCATATTCCGATTGGTCATACGCATTGACAATTCCCTGCCTGTTCCCTGTTTGCAATTCCCTGCCCCGGCCCCTGATCAGCGGCCGAGGTTCGGCACCCTGGTTCGATTCTGATACCCCTAGAAGATCAGCAGCCTTTCGAGCAGGCGCACCAATGGGTTCGGCCGGTAGGTCGAGTCGTTGACAATACCTTTGCCGGTCACCTCGAGTTCCAAGTCGGTCATAGCCGTTGACTGCACCTCGTTCTGCGCGCTCACATCCTCCGGGCGAATCAGCCCGCGCAGCCGGATCAGTTGGGTTTGTTGCGAGAACGTCAACTGACGCGTCGCCTGCACGACCAGCATCCCGTTGGGCAACACTTCGACCACCTCGGCTCCAAAGGTTGTTGCGAGACTCGAATTTGTGGTGCTCTGCCCTTGCGCTGTCAGCCCCGATGCCGCAGTCATGCCAACGAGGTTCTGCAGTGCGTTCGCGGTCTTAAGCTTCCCAATCAGACCGGTCAGCCCCGAGTTGGCATTCGTGGCACGCGAGTTTTTTACCTGGCCATCGGTCGATGCGGCCAGACTCTCGGTCACCACGATAGAGACCACATCGTGCAGGCGAACCGCCTTGGCATCGGTCCCCAGCCTCACCAGCCGGCCCTCCGTGCTCCATATCGATCCCGTAGTTCTGACCTCTGCGGCCTGCTGGGCACGAACCCGTTCGATGTAGGCGCGTAGAGCCGTTTCTGGAGGGGTCCCCTTAACCGAATCAGGCGGGTTTGGCTTTTTCGACGTCGCCGGCAGCGACCCTGCAAGCACCACGCACAGGCAGGAAACGGCGGCAATCTTGATTCCGGACTTCATGGGAGCACAGCCGTTTCCGGCGCAAAGGACACGCGTCCCGGCCCTAGGGCCACTGCCCGCACCACGTTGCTTCCAATGGTCAGGCGCACATTGAGCGGCGATCCGCTCACAGCAGGACCCAGCGCCACTGCCTCCAGGCGCGCATTAACGCGCGCGGTATTTTCTTCGGCGATCACCCTGTCCCCGCTGTGAATCACCGGCAGAGGCTGTGCCCGGTTCACCTGCCGCAGCCCAGCCGGTATTGCACCATCCGGCCCCGGTTGCCCAGCCTTCACCGAGGCAATGCTGGCCAGAACCATCCGCCCGGGACCGCCAGGGCGGATGGGGTCGTGTATCAGCAGCCAATGATCCCCGCTATTGGGATCGTAGATCTCCCGGAAGACAATGCTGGCTACTGACTGCTCGGTCTGCACCGAAGCTAGCGAAGACTGACGAGTCTGAGCTGAGGTCTGCGCCCCACCTGCCACTTGGACAAGGACTGCCAACGCCCAGGCAGCAGCCAGAACTACATGCCAAATCCGCCATCCAATCCTGATCTTCATGTTGTCTCCGCGCCCCGCCTGTTCGCGCCTTGTTGCTCATCTGAAAAGTGCACTTTATCTGGTCATGTTATTGATTTGAGAATACATATCGTCCGCGGCTTTGATTACCTTGGAGTTCGATTCGTAGGCCCGCTGGGCAAGCACCATCTGCACAAACTCGGTGACCACATCCACATTCGAGTTTTCGAGGTAGCCCTGCTGAAGCGTCCCCAAGCCCTCCGTTCCACCGGGGTTGCCAAGAACCGCGTCGCCCGAGGTGAGCGTGGCCTGAAGCAGATTTCCGCCCATGCTCTCCAGGCCCCCCGGATTGGGGAATGTGGCCAATTGCAGCTGGCCGAGTTGCGATGGATTCTGCTGCCCGGCCAGGGTCGCGTTCACCACACCGTATTGTGTGATCGTGACAGCCGTAGCATTCGATGGAATGGTGATCGTTGGAATGACCGGGTCGCCGTCGGTGGTCACAATGGTGCCCTGGTTATTCAGATGGAATTGACCGGCACGGGTATAGGCGATGGTGCCGTCCGGCCGCTGCACCTGAAAGAACCCGGTGCCTTCGATGGCCACGTCCAGAGGATTCTCAGTTTCGTTCAGCGCGCCCTGGGTCGTGATGACCTCGGTGGCAGCCGATTTTGTGCCCAGTCCAATCTGCAGTCCGGCTGAGACTGTGTTCTGGCTTTGCGCCGCTCCGGGAGTCACCAGGTTCTGGTAGACCATGTCCTGAAACTGCAAGCGCAACTGGCGAAAGCCAGTGGTGGAAGAGTTGGCCAGATTGTTGGCGATCGTGTCCAGGTTCATCTGCTGCGCGCTCATACCGCTTGCCGCCGTATACAAGGCTCGAATCATCATTTCCCTCGTGTTGGACTAGACCCTTGGAAGATCTTCGGTCGCGATCTTGTTGAATTCGGTATGGAAGACGGTCAGCGCCTTTTGCATCATCTCCGCCTGCCGCTGCATGACGATCAGATCGAGCGAACACTGGATTACATCCTGGTTCGCGTTCTCTATGGCGCCCTGGTGAATTGAGGAATTCTTTTGAAGAACCGGCGCTGCCCCGGCCACTGCGACATAGCGATCGGCACCCTCGGGAGTTAGTTCAGTACCGGCAGGAAAGGCGAAGATACCTACGGTGGCTACCGCGCCGCCAGCCACTGAAAGCACTCCGTCGGCCCCCACGGACACCTCACCGGGCGGAACGGTAATTGTCTTGCCCGCATTTGACAGCACCGGTTCCCCGGCCGAGGTGACCAGTTGCCCATTCTGTGAGCAATGGAGGCTGCCATCGCGGGTGTAGCGGAGACCGTTGGCTGCCTGGATCTGAAAAAATCCTTCGCCTTCGATGGCCAGATCGAGGGGATTGCCGGTTGTTTGCAGAGCGCCCTGGGCCATACTCAGCCGGTCGCCGCCCAGAAGTCCATAGTTGTTCACAGTCCTGCCCAATTGTGAATTCGCGGCGTCGGGCCCCAAGAGCGCGGAGCGGAAATACTCCCGCTCTGCCCTGTATCCGGGAGTCTGCGCGTTGGCAAGATTGCCAGCAGCCGTGTCCAGAGCCTGGGTCCGTGCCACCAGCCCGGTCATCGCCGCGTAGTATCCACTATCCATCGCATGCTCTCCCGACTATCTGGAGAACAAGCAAATTGAGTACCGCACGAGAGGGATTAGCGATTAGAGCAAATTATGAATGAGTGGATGAGAGGGGAAGTAATCCTGGAAATCGGCTCAATTCGGCAAATCGAGTACGTCCTCTGCTAACCAGCGAACTGGTGTGACAGCCAGTCGCTCGCACCGCCTTCTTCGAAGATTCGGTCCCGACCTTAGAGCATTTTTGGAATACACGTAGACTTTTTAAGAGCATTGAAAGGTGGCTTTTTCTTGAGGAAAATGCCACTTAGCATAGTGCCTTCGGTCTACACCAATTCCGAAAATGCTATAGATTGCCGATGACGTGTCGTAGTCCTATTGCAGGCCATCGCAGACGATGGTGACTGCAAAGCTCGATTCCTCGAATCGATAGATATGATGCAATTGGAACTCGGGAGCCTGGACGTGGAGCCGGTAGTCCCGTCCGGTGATTACGGCGGGAACGGAAAGTCCGCAATTGGCGGCCAGTTCCGGAACTTTGCCTTTCCACGCTCCAGCCAGCATGTTGCAGATTTCGCCAAACCCATCCTTGACGGTGTCGTCGATCTCCTGAAACTCCATGCCGGTCATGTGTCCGGCAATCTTCAAAGCGGCCGTGCGGCCGGACGTGAAGACACAGGCTCCGCTCAGTAACCCGCCAAATCCAACAACTGCGGTTACGGATTCCAACTCTTGCTCAGCGGGTCCCGCGTCGCGCCTGCAATTCACTCCAAGCATGAGTTGAAAGACCTCTTCCACGCTCGCATCCAGGTTCCGCGGATCAGAAACCTGCTGCAGGGATTCACGCAACGATAACGCCATCGTAGGCTCCATTTCCATTCCGCCGCTTCTCCGCCCTGTCGCGATCGCGGCCGTGCGCACACCGTTCAACAGCACTGGGACTCCTTCGATTCAGGCCGCATGCACCAACGGCAGAACCCGCTCTTTCACCTGCTCGGCCGTAAACGGCTTGCGGATGTATCCCTGCGCTCCAGCCAAAATCGCCTGCTTCACATGTTCCTCGCTCGACTCGGTGGTAATCATCACCACCGGTACGCCGGGGGCCAGGTTCTGGGCGCGAATCTGGCGCAGAAACTCCAACCCATCCATCGAGGGCATATTGATATCGGAGAGAATCAGGTCCACCTGCTTGGCCTTAAGAATTTCCAATCCCTCGGTGCCGCTGCCCGCCTCGTGCACCACCAGCGGGTCAAGACCCGCCTGGCGCAAGGAACGCTCAACAATCTTGCGCATTACCGAGGAATCGTCAACGATCAGGGTGCGAACTTCACTCATGCCCAGGCTCCTCTGCTGAAGTCTTTATCGGCGTTGGCCGCAAATCCTTGAAACACGAGTTCTCGCACCTGACCGCTTTCATCTCTTCAATTTGAGCGGAGCGAACAGATCAGGTCCTGAACAGAATCGGCGTCAGGCAACGGCCCACTCTGCCTACGCGACCACATTCTCAGCCACAGACAATCGTGCATCCTTACCATGCGTGATTCCGCCGGCCCTGCCCTCTCCAGCCGCTTCGCCAGCGCCTGCACCAGTGCCGGCTCCGAGACAGCCTCAATCAGTTCCACGGGAGGAAACTTCGCGTTCAGCATGCGCGTATGCGCCGTCCGGAAGAGTGACTCCTGAACCAGCCCGCTTTCCACGCGCAGATTCGTCATTCGCTCCACGGCCAAAGCCAGCACCGGATCCAAACGCGCTTCGAATCCGATGTAGAGGATCTTTCCGGCAGCAACCCGCAGAGGCACGGTGCCAAAGGCATCCACGAACAGACGAGGCAAGAGCGCGGTAAGGCCCTCCGGATCGTGGAGTTCCAGTCCCAGGACAGGACAGCTCCATTGCAGGCCGAGCGCCCTGGTGACCAGTTGCTCGCTCACTCCCTGGTGACGCACCAGCCAATAACCAAGCCGGCCGCCGCCGGCCGACTTCTGCGCCTCGAGTGCCCGGCGCAGCTGGGAACTGGTGATCCATCCCTGTTCCAGCATTACCAGGCCGAGCGGAATACGATGACGATGACCCTCCTGGGCGTTGCCGAGCATTTCAACTTCGCGGCGCAATGCTGCCTCCACTAGTGCCGCCGTGCATGCGGCCGAGCAGCTCCACCCACCCTCGAAGACCGGCGCCGAGCGGCTTCGCCAGAGCTTGATCCACCCGGAATTGCAGCCGGGATTGGCGCAGGCGGCAAACATCCCTGGCCCCATCCTGTCCAGGCCGCGTCTTTGCCGCTCTAGCCCGTCTTCGCCGCGCACTCCGTCCGGGCTGGTTCCGTACGTCGCAACGGGCTGACGCGCCCCCTGCGCTTCCCGGCCCCGATTCCGGGTCAGAATAGGCATCGTATGCTCTCCAGCCGCTTCCTCGGCGCGGATACTTCGGTCACCCTCAGACCAAAATTGCCGTTCACCAGCACCACCTCGCCACGGGCTACGATCTTGTCGCCGACAATTAGATCCACAGGGTCGGAGACGTGCCGATCCAGCTGAACCACATCTCCCGGTCCAAGGTCGAGGATTTCGCCCAGAGGCATCTCCCGGCAACCGAACCGCAGCGAAGCTTCAAGCTCCACATCGAGCAGCAGTTCAAGGCCCGGGCTAAGGGCTGACGGCGCAGCAGGCGAAAAAACGGCTGGGGATGCAGATGGGCTTGCCATTCCGGCTTCGGCAGCAACCGTCGGCCTGATAGCGCAGACTTCGTCGCGGACCAGCAGCGTCCAGGATCGCTCACCGGACTTCAGCTGGAAGGCGCGAGTGATCTTGCTTTCACCGGAGCTCTCCTCAAATTTCTCCACCCGACACTTTTTACCTGTTTTCGCCAGTAACTCCCCTGCCGCCGCGTCGAACGTCTCGCGCAGCAGCTCTCCCCAACCGACCTTCTGGTCAGTCCCTTCGCCGAGCAGCGGTGAATCCAGAATTAAGACGTCGAGAATTACAGCAAATCGCCCTTCCTCGTCCCCGGTGAGGGTGGCGGCGAATCCGAATGAACCGGCCTGAAGCGGCTTGGGCAGGGACTCGACCAACTCAGGCTCACCGACGAGGGCCTGCGCAAACAGGTCCGCGGCCACCTTGGTCCAGCAATCCATGTATGTCTTCATCCGCCAACCTCCGTCATCTGATCCCCGGCGATCGCGCGCTCGATGCGCGCAGCGCGATGGGTGCCCTGGCGCACGGCCTGTGCCTCGGAGAGCAACTGGCCTCCGACCCGCCACATAGGCAGCGCGTTGGCTGCCAGGTCCAGCCGTAGAACGCTGCCCGGCTCCAGGTTCTCGATAGTGCTTGCCGCCAGGCGCACCGGAGGCAGCTGCAGCGAACAGCCAAAGCGTATCCGTCGCGCAGCGGTTCCCATGCGCGCCTCGGCATCTCCTGCGTGGCGGCGCCGCCGGCCCCAGTCCGAAGTGAGCCTTCGCAGAATGGTGTTGGCCACGACTGCGGGAAAGGCCAGGTTGAGCAGGCCCGAGCTGTGCGGCATGCGAATCTCGAAGCTCAGGCAGAGAGTCTTCTCATTGACCGAGATGATGCGAGCCACCTGAGTCTGCATCTGGCGACGCTCGAAGTTGAAGCTCAGTCCCACTGGCTGCCAGGCAGCGGTCAGTTCGCGGCAGATGATCTCGACCACGCTGCCCAGAATCGCTTCCTCGATGTCGGTCAGCTCGCGCAATGGCCCGTCCTTGCCTTCTCCGCCCAGCAGCAGATCGATCACCGGAGGAGCCAAACCCAGATCCAGTTGCAGGACCGAGAGAGCTCCAAGTGGCTCCAGCCGCACCGAGGCTACATAACTGATCTCGGGAATGCGCAGCATAAACTCATTGAACTGAATCTGCTCGGCAGAGACCAGGTTGACCTGGAATCGGGTACGCAGCCAGGCGGCAAGGTTATGCGTCAAGTTGCGGGCAAACAGATCGTTCAGCATGCTGATGGCACGCAACTGTTCGGTCGATATCTGTCCCGCCGAAGAGAAATTGTAGGGCACAACCCTGGCCCGCACCTCCGCCCTCGCAGAGTCCGGCGTCGAGCTTCGCGCAGCCTCGAAAAGGGCATCGATCTCATCCTGCTTTAGCGTCTTTTCGATCAACTGTCATTCCCTCCGCATCTTCCGCAATGTCATTCACTTGTCTTCCCGACCTCTCCGGTTCAAGCCACTCCGCGCCGCTGACGGTCCGGCAGCCGGCGGGAAGAGGACTTTTCAAAAGCCCCGCGCGCGGCCAGGTCCTTGAGCGCGCTGCGCAGATGCACCACGGCCGATGCATGCACCTGGGAAACCCGCGACTCGACCACGCCCAGCGCCAAGCCGATCTCGCGCATGGTCATCTCCTCGTAGTAGTAGAGAGTCATCACCAGGCGTTCCCGGTCGGGCAGATTGGCGATGGCCTCAGCAAGCCGCTCTTCAAGTTCGCCGCGAAGGCAGCGAAAGAGTGGATCCTCCTCCGGCTTTCCCGGAATGTAGGCCAGTTCTTCTTCACCTGAGTCCTCGTTACGTTCCGTATGCAGAGTGCCGATTTCGAGGCCCTTCAGATCGCCAAGCAACTGCTGGTACTCTTCCAGAGCAAGCCCCATCTCAGCGGCCACCTCGCCCTCGCCAGGTGCATAGCCGACGCGTGCCGTCAGTACCCGGACGGCTTCCTCAACGGCGCGGCCCT
Source organism: Occallatibacter sp. (assembly GCA_035945795.1). Lineage (GTDB taxonomy): Bacteria > Acidobacteriota > Terriglobia > Terriglobales > Acidobacteriaceae > Telmatobacter. Next base: position 54,322 of record DASYZU010000070.1, on the reverse strand, counting down.
TGCGGCGCAGTTCGCGCGGACTCCAGTCCAGCGTCCTGAGGCTGTCGAGAATCGCTCCCCGGATACGGAACTGCGCGTAGCTTCGAAACTGCACTTTTTTGTCCGGGTCGAACTTGGCGAACGCGTCCATCAAGCCAACGACTCCAGCCGAGACCAGGTCCTCTATGTCCACATGCTGAGGAAGCCGTTCATGAATGCGGCGGGCAAGAAAGCGCACGATCGGCAGGTGTTCGAGAAGCACCCGCTCCTGCTCGCTGTTGAGAAATCCGGTTGCCATCGCGACAGGCGGATAACCGTCCGCTGCTGCGCCCTTGCGCGTTGCCTTCTGGTTTCCCGCTGTGGCCCCCGTTTCGATTGCCATGGCCCCCCTCTCACTCTCTTGTTCCTGTTTGATCGCCTTCTTTTGCCCGTCTCCGTTCACGCCGCCAGCGCTCATCGCACCGTTCCCACCGGGCGCAGCCGGACCTCGGGAGGTATCTCCCCGGCAGCCACTACGGCCAGACGGGGTAACATCGGCTCCAGCCAGCGCTTGACGTGATAGCGGGCCGGACTAGGGCAAAGAAGCACGGGAAGTGCCGCGGCGGAGCCCGAACCTATGAGTTGTCTCACAGAATCGGCGAGGCGGCGCAGAACCGGAACTCCGGGCGGCGCTGCGGCGGTCAGCAGGCGATTTCCGGACTCGGGCGCGAGGATGGCCATAATCTCCTCTTCGAGCGTGGAGTCCAGCAGCAGGACGGGCAGTTGGCCTTCGCCATCGAGCAGCGGGCGAATCAGGCGCCTTCCCAGAGCCTGACGGGCTGCCTCGACCAATGCGACGACGTTCTTGTTTACTGGCGCAGTCTCGAGCAGAGCCTCCAGGATTGCGCCAAGATCGCGGATAGAAACCCGTTCGCGCAGGAGTTGCTCGAGGACCCTTCCCACCTCGCCCAGGGTCAGCAGCTTGGGCACCAACTCTTCAAGCAGCTTGGGATGGCTTTCGCTGAGCGAATCCATCAGGCGTTTGGTCTCCGCCCGGCCCAGCAACTCCCAGGCATGCTGGCGCACCAGTTCACCCAGATGTGTGGTGATGACCGTGACTGCATCCACAACCGAATAGCCAGCGGCAATCGCCTGGTCCTCGAGTGCCGGCGCGATCCATATTGCGGGTACTCCGAAGGCAGGCTCCCGCGCTTCCTTGCCAGCCAGCGGCCGGCGGCCCGGGTCGCCAGATACAGCCAGCAGATGCGTGCCTTCGGTCTGCCAGCGGCCAATCTCCATCCCACGCAGCGAGAACAGATACTCGCGCGGCTTCAGGCGCAGATTGTCGGAGATATGTACCGGCGGCACCAGAAAACCCAACTCCGAGGAGAGATGGCGGCGCAGCGAGCGAACCCGGTTCAACAGCTGCCCGCCCTGCTTTTCGTCCACCAGCGGAATCAGCTGGAACCCTATCTCGAGTGTCAAATCTTCCAGGCGCAGCAGTGCGGTCAAATCAGAGGTTTGCCCGGTTTCCGTTTTCTTTTTTTCGCCGGGCGCGAGCTCGGGCGCCGGCATAGCGGGGAGATTCGCAGAGAGACGCCGCCCGCCCCAGAAGAGCGCCGCGGCCACAATAAAAAACGCCAGCTTGGGCAGTCCCGGAATCAGGCACATCGCCGCCGAAACCAGGCTGGAGAGGTAGAGCGTGGCGGGCCGGGCCAGCAGCTGTTGCCGAATTTCGCCGCCCAGCATTCCGGCCGAATTGGCGCGGGTCAGCGTGATGCCCCCGGCGACCGATACCAGCAGCGAAGGGATCAGCGTGACCAGTCCATCGCCCACTGTCAGCACAGTGTAGGTGCGCGCCGCTTCGGCCAGCGCCACTCCCTGCTGCAGGGTACCGATAAGCAGGCCAGCGATGATGTTGATCGCCGTGATCAGAATAGTTGCCAGCGAGTCGCGCTGGTTGAAGCGCGCAGCGCCGTCCATGGCGCCGTAGAACTCGGCCTCGCGTGCAATAGCCTGACGTCGCCGCCGGGCCTCGACCTCGTCGATCAGTCCGGCATTCATGTCGGCGTCGATGGCCATCTGCTTGCCGGGAAGAGCATCAAGCGTGAAGCGGGCCGTTACTTCGGCGGTGCGTACCGCACCGTGCGAGACAACCAGGAATTGAATCGCAACCAGCGCCAGGAAGAGCACGAAGCCGACCACGTAGTTGCCGCCCACCACAAACTGGCCGAAGGCTTCGATTACCTGTCCGGCAGCAGCCGTGCCTTCGGAGCCATGCAGCAGGATGCGGCGGCTGGAGGCGATGTTCAGCGAAAGCCTGAAGAGAGTGAGAAGCAAGAGCAAGGTCGGAAACACTGACAGCTCGACAGCGCGTCGAATCTGCATCGCCGACAGGAAGACGATGATCGATGCCGCCATCGAAAGCGCCAGCAGGAAGTCGAGGGCCCAAGCCGGCAGCGGCACCAGCATGACGAAGATTACGCTGATCGCGGCCAGTGGCAGCGCGTATTCGCGGAGCCGCTGCCAGAAGGACTGCGACGGGAGTGCGTTTGCGGCCAATGCAGCAGTGCTCATCGAGGACCTCCTCCAGCAAGCGGGGCGCCGGAGCCGCTCTGCCACTGGCGTACGGCTGCCTGTGTCTGCGCGGTGTCACGGGCAGTGGTTTCACGGGCGCGGCGCTCCCTCAACTCGGCCTCAACGCGTTGCCGGTACAGATACGCCAGAATCGCGGCCACCGCGGCATAGAGATCCGCTGGAATTGACTGTCCAACCTCGACCGAGCGGTAGAGCGAGCGCGCAAGCGGCGGGTTCTCGATAATCGGCACCCCGACCCAGCGGGCCTCGGCCTTGATCTCTTCAGCCAGCAGGTTTCTTCCCTTGGCCAACACCTTCGGCGCTTCCATGGTGGTGAAGTCGAAACCCAGGGCCACGGCATAATGAGTGGGATTGATGAGCACCACGGCGGCCTTCGAGACGTCTTCCTTCACGCGCCGGCGCCGTGCCTGGCGCTGCAGGTTGCGGATGCGGCTGCGGATCTGCGGACTGCCCTCGGTCTCCTTGAACTCGTCGCGCATGTCCTGCTTGCTCATCTTCAGGCGCGATTCGCGGCTCTGCCATTCGACCAGATAGTCAATGGCGGACCAGCCGAAGAGCAGCCAGGCTGCTGCCAGCAACAGGCCGTAGACATCCGAGCCTAACTGTTCCAGCCGCGTGATTGAGAACGGAGGGATGGTCAACTGACGGGCAATGCGCTGCACGGCAAAGACAGCAAGCGCGCCGGCTGGAATCAGCGACTTGGCCAACCGGGCCGCGGCACGCAGCGAAAACAGGTTCTTTATATTCGAGACCGGATTGATGCGGTCGAGCATGAATCCGGCTGCCTCGACGTTCAAGTTGATGCCGCCGGTTTGCAGAACTCCGATGCAAAGAGCCGCCATTGCCACCACCGCCATCACCATGACAGGGGGCCCGAAAACGGCCAGAGACAGCTGCCGTATCGCCGTCAGAGTAGGCGCCAATTGGGCCGGCTCCCAGCGGGCCGAGGCTCCGAGGCCGAGGAAGGCGGCGAAGGTACCGCGCCATTCCGCGAGAGTACTCTCGCCAAGGATACCCAACGCTATCACTCCAGCCAGAGTTCCTGCCGCGGCCGACAACTCACGGCTGTGCAGAATGTCGCCTTCGCGACGCGCCTTATCGCGGCGATGCTGCGTTGCCTGTTCGGTGCGCTCTCCTGGCATCGACTATCCTCCCAGGCTCGAAACCTGACCAGATGCGGCAATCAACCGCTCAGCCAGGTCAAGCAGGCCCGCGAAGCGCGCCTCGATAAAGCGCGGCCACAGGGCCAGGGAGCCAGTGAGGATGAGAAGTCCGGTCAAGGTCTTGAGAGGCACCGTCAGATTCATCACAGGCAATTGCGGGCTGAGCTTGCCGATCAGAGACACTGCTATCTCGACCAACATGGTGGCGGACAGCACCGGTGCAGCCAACTCAACGGCCGCCAGAAAGATTCCTCCCGCCGCGCGCACGATAGCTAGAGCGCTCGATGGCGCCACTGCGAAAGTACCCAGCGGAGCAACGTGAAAACTGCGTACTAGAGAAGCGAGCATGATGCGATCAAGTCCGGCTCCGATCACCACCAGCGTCCCCATCATTTGAAAAAGCTCGCCGAGCAGCGGCGTCTGGATGCTTGAGGCCGGATCAAGAAGATTGACCAGTGAGAAGCTGAACTGCACTCCTGCAATCTGTCCGGCAAAGAGCAGCATCTCGTTCAGCAGCGTGAGCGTGAGTCCATAGACCAGCCCGATGGACAGTTCGCCCAGCAGGGCCGAAAAACCGATCGATACCTGCGCACCGGGCAGCGTAGCCACAAGCGGTCCCAGTAAATAGGCCACCGCACCGACAAAGACCGCCTTCACGCGCATGGGGAGCGCCGTCGAGGAGAAGAATGGCGCGAAGACCACCATCCCGCTCACTCGAACCAGAGCCAGCGTCATTGCGGTCAGAAATGTCGTCCAATCGGCCATTGTTCGTTAGCTCTCAGCCTTCAGCTTTCATCCAAGGAAACGGTGAAAATCCATCAGTAGCAGGCGCGTATAGGCGGTCAACCTCCCCAAAAACCACGGCATCCCAACGAACAAAATCATGGCTATTGCCGCGAGGCGCGGAACCGAAGTCAGCGACTGCTCCTGAAGGCTAGTCAGGGTCTGCAGCAGGCTCAACACAAAGCTCAGCAGCACTGCGGCGATCAACAGCGGCGCAGACAGGATCACTGCCTCCTTCATCAGTTGGCGCAGCAGTTCGGAAACCATATCGGGGGTCATCGGTGTTCCTTCAAAAGCTCTTCAACAGCGAGCCGGCCAGCAGATTCCAGCCATCCACCATCACAAACAAGAGAATCTTCAGCGGCGTCGAAACGACGACCGGCGGCAACTGGAACATGCCGATCGAGGTAGTGATGGCTGCGGTAACCATGTCGATCAGCAGAAAGGGGAGATAGAGCACCGCTCCGATCGCAAAGCCCGCCTTGAGTTCGGAAAGGATGTAGGCCGGAATCACGACTCTCATGGGCAGGTCGTCCGGCGTATTGGGACGCGGAATCTGTCCAGCCGCCGTGAAGAGCCCGAGGTCCTTTTCCCGGGCGTAGCGCAACAGGAAGTGTTTGACCGGCTGAGCTCCGTGGTCAATGGCTTCCATGCCGGTAATCTGTCCCTGGCGGTAGGGCTCCACCGCTTGCCGATCCACCTGGTTGAGGACCGGGGTCATCAGAAACCAGGTCATCATCAAAGCCAAGCCCATCAAGGTCGGGTTGGAGGGAGCAGTCTGTGTTCCCAGTGCCTGGCGGAGAAAATGAAAGACCACCAGCAGCCGCACCAGCGGCGTCACGCACATCAGGATTGCAGGCAGCAGGGTGATCAGCGTCAGGACAAGAAGAATGGTCCAAGGCGTTGAGTCCGACGGATGCAGACGGGTGTTGAGATCGGGAAGCAACGGCATCGAGGTAGCGGAAGCTGCTCGCGCCAAAACGAAGAGGGCTACCATGAGACCCTCTGTACCCTGCGAATCGCTGGGCGAGCATCGCCGTCAAGTGCATAGAATGCCGGTCCGCCCTCCGGCGAAGTGGCCACTAGAAACCGTCGCCCCTCGGCCTCGACCAGGGCCAGCGACTGCCGCGGAGCCAGCGCAATGCGCTCCAGAAGCTCGAGACGCGGCTGGGGGCGCCGTGCACTACGCAGCCTCTTAATGAACGGCTTCAGCAGCCGCCTGAGCAACCACTCGGCAAGCCCGCCGGATGGCGGATTTACCAGCGCTGCTCCTGCGTTTCCTTTATGCTTCATTCCTGGCCTTTCCCTCATCTCAACTCGCGAGAGCAGCCGACGTGGCCTCTCTCCTCCGCAAAAATCCCCGCGGCCTTCTCAGGCCAGCCGGGTTATCCGCACCGCCAACTGCGTGTCTATGACTTCAAATTCGCTCCAGGCCAACTGCACCTCGCTCGAGGCGAGCGGCACGTCCTCCCCGTTTCCCCATTGGGACTCGATCACCAGTCCGGCTTCCAGGGCCAGCAGATTGCGAACTCTGAAATCACGCACTGGAATCGCGACGTCCAATTCAACGGGCAGCCGCGCCACCGGCGCCTCGATCGCAAATGCAGTTCCACGTTCCTGTTGCTGCGGAGGCATTGTGACCAGCGCATGATTGCTGACCACCTCGTTGCCGCTGTTTGCCAACGGCTGACGCGGCTGCACATTTGCCGGCGCGGGTATTGGATGCGCAGTTGCCATTTGGTTGGGAAATATGCAGAAGGATGACCAGAAGCTTTGCAGAGTGCTTGGAAGAAACTAATGCTGCATTCCATGGCGTCTCCGCTGGCTGTTTCCAGCTAAACTGCACATCCATAACGCTGCTACACTGAGAGTGACAGCAATATGCGGTTTGCCGGGCACACAGCCAGCTCGGAATCCGTCTCGAATCGAGGTCTAAGAATATGCCAGAACAGAATGAAAACAAGACTTTTACCGGAACCAGTCTGCGCCTGAAGATAGGCTTGGCCGAGATGCTCAAAGGCGGTGTCATCATGGACGTGATGAACGTGGAGCAGGCCCGCATTGCCGAAGAAGCCGGCGCCACCTCAGTCATGGCCTTGGAACGCGTTCCTGCCATGATTCGCGCTGAAGGCGGCGTGGCCCGCATGGCCAAACCCAGCCTCATCCGTCAAATCATCCAGGCCGTCTCCATACCTTTGATGGCCAAGGCCCGCATCGGCCACTTTGCCGAAGCGCAGATTCTGCAGGAACTGGGCGTGGACTTTATCGACGAGAGCGAGGTTCTCACCCCCGCCGACGAAGCTCATCACATCGACAAGCATGCCTTTACCACACCATTCGTTTGCGGCGCGCGCAACCTGGGCGAGGCTCTGCGGCGCATCGCTGAAGGCGCTGCAATGATTCGCACCAAAGGCGAGGCAGGCACAGGTGACGTGGTCCATGCTGTCCAGCACATGCGCCAGATTACGCGCGAGATGCGTGCGCTCACTGTCCTGAGCCAGCAGGAGCTTTACGCTGCTGCCAAGGAGCACCAAGCCCCTTACGAGCTGGTCCGGATGGTAGCTCAGACTGGCAAGCTGCCGGTGCCAAACTTCTCAGCCGGCGGTATCGCCACGCCCGCAGATGCCGCGTTGATGATGCAACTGGGCGCCGAAGCTATCTTTGTTGGCTCCGGCATCTTCATGAAGGAACGCGCTACTCCGCTCGACGTTGAAAACAACCCCAAGGAGCGCGAGGAAGCCGTCTCCCGCGCCAAGGCGATCGTGATTGCCACCACGCATTTCAACGATCCAAAAGTGCTGGCTGAAGTAAGCGAGCAGGTCACGGGCACCATGAAGGGACTAGCCGCAGCCGGCCTCGAAGAATCGCAACTGTTGCAAACGCGTGGCTGGTAAGCAGATGAACTCACAGGAGTGAGCGGGGTTGACCAAAGAACGCACTTTGCCGCGCATCGGCGTACTGGCCATTCAAGGCGACTACGTCGCGCACGCCAGAGCTCTTTCTGAGACTGGCGCTGAGCCCTGCGAGATTCGCAAGCCGGACCAGCTAAAGGAGCTGGATGGGTTGATTCTGCCTGGCGGCGAATCCACCACCATGCTGAAGTTTATTGAAAAACACAGTTTTCTTGAGGCATTGCTGGAGTTTTGTAATCATAAGCCGGTCTTTGGCACCTGTGCAGGAGCCATCCTACTTGCGCGCGAGGTTCGCAATCCGGCCCAGCGCAGCCTGGGCGTATTGGATGCCGTGGTCGAACGCAATGCCTACGGCCGCCAGATTGACTCGACCATTCTCACCGCTGAGACCGCGCTGCCCGGTGGCCCGCTCGAAATGGTCTTCATTCGCGCTCCGCGCATCGTATCCACCGGCACCGGCGTTCAGACTTTGGCACAGCGCAACGGTGCTCCGGCTCTGATCCGGCAGGGAAACATCATGGCAGCTACCTTTCACCCTGAACTTTCCATCGACCGGCGGGTCCATCGGCTTTTCGTCAAAATTGTTACCGAAGCGCAACCCCAATAAAACAAGGTGTCGGTCTCTGAGTTCGGTTTCGGTCCTGACTCAATTGCTGCGAGTCTCGTAGATTGATACATCCTAATTCGATTCTGGATGCGTCCAATCCAGAGTGAGAGTACCCTCAATCTCACAGGGGTCTCCTATGCCTTCAATCTTTACGCCGTCCCCAGCGGAGACCGAACGGAAAGAGCCCGGATTTGGCGGCAAACCGCCCGTCGACAGGCGCCCGACCGGTGGCGGCGGCGGTGGAGGCGACGACGACTGGAAATCGCCGCGCCGCGGCCCGCGCGAACTTCTCTACCGTACCCGAGCCTTTGTGTTCTGCGCGCTCGCTGGTGACATGATGTTCTTCGTCGTGCTGGTTGCCCTCTTTTATGCGCGTCAGGCTAGCATGCACATGGACGCACGCACCCTGCGCCAGGTCGGTGACTGGCATCCAGTGCTACTGCCTCCTATCCTTTTTCTGAATACAGCGGTGCTTGTCCTCAGCGGACTGACTATGGAATTTGCCCGCAAGCATATCTTCCGCGAAATAGATGTGTTGGAGGAGTGGCTGGGTCTGGGCCAGCCGGCACTTCGCCGCTCCAGACCCTGGTTGGCCGCAACCCTGGTGTTGGGCCTGCTCTTTCTGCTTGGTCAGGCCTTGGCCTGGAAGCAGTTGACCGTGCAAGGCTTTGCGTTCGATCGCTGGGCAACGCCGGCAAGCTACTTCTTCTATATCATCACTGGCCTGCATGCCGCCCATCTCGCAATCGGCATACTGGCGCTGCTTCTCTGCCTCAGTGCCTTGGGCTGGTTCAAGCGCGTCGAATCCCGCCAAATCGCAGTGGATGCAACTGCATGGTTCTGGCACACGATGGGTCTGGCGTGGCTCGTGCTGTTTGCCGTGCTGATCTTTGGACAGTAGGCGCACATTCAACAACTGAATTCAAACCTGAATCCATGTAAAGTTTTCTTTCAATGGGACTACGGTGCTCACGAATCGGCACAAAAGTTCGTTCGAAGCCAACTGTCTTCGAAACCAACCATCCTCTGAACAGAGGATCAGGCCATGTGCAGATGCAAGAACGAGAGGAGGCGCTTGCCGAAAGGCGGCACTTCGGGGCATTCGAAGTAGATCTGGCGATTCAGCGCCATCAGCAACTTCACAGCCTGTAGTTGCCCGTTGTCAGGGGAAAACGAGCCACCCTCGTGGACGATCTCGTCGGCAAGGTATTCGATAGCATGTCCGAGTATTTCAAGCGCGTGGCCAGCCTGCGGGCTGATCCGCCGCCGTTTCGCGCCTGTACGGATGGGGTCAGCTGTTAGCGCAGATATTACTACAGGGAAGCCGGTCGTCGTGGGAGTTGCCATGGTGTTTATCCTCACCTAGTTTTTCGGCCCACCCTCGCGCTTTTTTCAGATGACGAACGTACCGTTTCCCGTAAATGTACGATGAAGTATCGCGTACCAAAACAGTACATCGAGTGACGGCGCTCACACATGTTGCACCCCATTCCCGACCCGAAACCATAACCCAAGGGAAACAGAAAATGCACAATGACGCGGCAAATTGAACAAAAACATGGAAAATTCAAATTTTTGCGGATACTCAGGCTCCAACCCACGCCGTTGGCCCACCTTGACGGGATGAGGCTGAAAACCTAAGCTCAAACCAGCACCCGTTTCGATCGGAGATGAGCGTTGTCCCCGTTGGTTGGGTGCCATCTTACCTGGACTTTTTCCGGACTGGGCGGCGATGACCCCCTATTATTGGCAGTATCTACCGCTGTTGATGCAGATCTCTGCTGCGTTTTTGCTTGGGCTGGGGATGGTTACGGCCTCCTGGTTCATCGGTCGGCATAGAAACACTGTCGTCAAGCTAGACACTTACGAATGCGGCATCAAAGCTGTAGGAGACGCCCGCGGCCGCCTGAGCGTGCGTTTTTACCTCGTGGCCGTGCTCTTCATCCTGTTCGACGTGGAAGCGGTCTTCATGATGCCGTGGGCGGTTGTCTACCGCAAACTGCCCCAAATCACGGGATCCCGTCTCTTCGGCTTCTGGGAGATGCTTGTGTATCTGGGCTTTGTTGCTGTGGGCCTCTTTTACATCGTGCGCAAAGGCGTCCTGAACTGGAGCCAGGACAAGGCGGACCTCTGACATGAGCGAGGCTCTCAAACCGACATTGGTGGATAAGGCAGCGGTCCTTGACGGACTCCCGGAACACCCGGCACTCAAGGCTATTCTCGCCTGGAAACCGGAAGCACTGATCGACGCAAGATTTGATTTCAACGAGTTGACCTTGACCCTTGCACACGAGGAGATTCGTACCGCTGCAACCAGCCTTCAGGCCGCCGGCTACAACTTCTTTGATGACATGACAGCGGTCGACTGGTACCCCGCGTCGCCTCGCTTCCAGTTGAGCTACCACCTCCTCTCTCACTCCTATAAGGAACGTATTCGTCTGCGCGTGTTACTCGATGAAGCTGATCCCTCTGTCGAGTCCATCACTGCCCTCTGGCCTGCCGCCAACTTCTACGAGCGCGAAGTCTTCGACCTGTTCGGCATCCGCTTTGAAGACCATCCCAATCTGCGCCGCATCATGTTGCCTGATGATTGGAAAGGCCATCCCTTGCGGAAGGACTATCCGGTAGAGGGGTATCGCTGATGGCCGATCTTGCAGGCATGCCTACCCTCGAGACGGCGAATGCCGCCAATGGCCAGCACATGGTCATCAACATGGGCCCCCAGCACCCCGCTACCCATGGTGTTCTGCGCCTGGTACTGGAGATCGACGGCGAAATCATTGTCCGGGTCTACCCGGAGATCGGCTATTTGCACACCGGCATCGAAAAAACTTGCGAGGCCAAGTTCTACCAGCAGGTTGTGCCGCTCACCGACCGCATCAACTATCTAGACCCGCTGTCTAATAACCTGTGCTATGCCCTGGCGGTTGAAAAGCTGCTCGGACTGGAGGTCCCCGCAAAAGCGGAATGGCTTCGGGTTCTGCTGGCCGAGTTGAGTCGCCTCAATTCGCACCTGATCTGGCTGGGAACGCACGCCATGGACATTGGCGCCCTCACCGTATTTCTCTACACCTTCCGCGAACGTGAGGAAATCCTTCGCCTCTTCGAGTCTGTGGCCGGCCAGCGGATGATGACCAGCTACATCCGCATCGGCGGCCTCTCCATGGAGCCACCGCTGGATTTCCTCGACCGCGTGCAGGAGTTCATCGGCACTTTTCCAGAGAAAATCGACGAGTATGCCAATCTCTTGACGGGCAATCCGATCTTCAGGAACCGCCTCAAGGGAGTTGGGTATCTCTCCGCTGCGGATGCAATTGCGCTCGGCGTCACTGGCCCCCCAATGCGTGCCTCCGGCGTCGACTTCGATCTTCGCCGCGACATGCCCTACTGCGGCTATGAGAATTTCCAGTTTGATGTCCCTGTCTCAACCGACGGCGATTGCTGGGCGCGATACGAAGTCAGGCTCGTGGAGATGCGCGAGAGCGTCAAGATCATTCAGCAAGCACTCGACGGCATGCCGGAAGGACCGGTCAAGGCTGACGCGCCAAAGATCGTGCTGCCCGACCGCGAAAAGATGAAGACGCAGATGGAGGCCCTGATCCATCACTTCAAGATCGTTACCGAAGGCTTCGAGGTCCCCGCCGGCGAAGTGTATCAGGGCATTGAAGCGGGTCACGGGCAAACGGGCTACTATGTGGTTTCAGACGGCACCGCAAAGCCCTATCGGGTACACATGCGGTATCCATCATTCGCTACATTGCAGTCGCTCGAAACCATGTGCAAGGGACGGATGTTGTCCGACCTGGTTGCTGTGATCGGGTCCATCGATATCGTGTTGGGGGAGATTGACCGTTGAGCACTCCGTGCCTGGATCTTTCGGAAAAGCTTTGGGGTGAACTCTGGGTTTCCCTGGCGTCTCTTCTCCGCAGCTACTGCGCGGTGCACGGGCTAAACGGCAACCGTGAGGCGGCCATTGAGCACGATGCGAAGCGGATTCTTGCGCGCCACAGAGATAAGTGGCTGGAGATTGAAAGAAGCGGCGCAACCATAACCTGGAAGCGCGAAGATGGAAGCCGAGGGACGCTGAAGTTGACCGAGACAGGACGATTGCGCAGTAGCTCGGACGAGGAAGAGATGGACTTGGCAGCAGAAGCCTGGGCACGGGAGTTGATGCAATGAGCCCTGAAACTATGACGCTCTTTTCGCCTAAGCTGGCGGCGCGCTTTGACGCACTGGTCGAGAAGTATCCGGTCAAGCGTTCCGCGCTGATCCCAATGCTGCTCTATGCGCAGGATGAAGTCGGTTATCTCTCCGATGCGGTCATTGCGGAAGTCGCCGAGCGCATCGGCATCACAGTACTTGACGTCCGTAATGTGGCTACCTACTACTCCATGCTTCGCTTCAAGCCGGCAGGCAAATTCAACATACAGGTCTGCACAAACATCAGTTGCATGCTACGCGGAGCCTACGAAGTTTACGAGCGCTTCCAGGAAGAGTTGGGCATTGGTCACAAGGGCGTAACGCCGGACGGCATTTTCTCTCTCGAAGAAGTGGAGTGTATCGGAGCCTGCTGCTGGGCTCCGGCCATCCAGGTCAACTACAACTTTCACGACGAACTGAGTCCTGAACTGGTGCCGGGCATCCTCAAAAGCTACTGTGGCAACAAGGCCAAGGCAGAAGGGACGGCACGCAATGCGTAAGCTCGTCTCGCACCTGGATGAGGTGAAGATCGTTTCACGCCGCTTTGGCATGGGCGCTGCGGAGATCGATCGGTATATTGAGTTGGGCGGTTATGCTGCGGCGAAGAAGTGCCTGGCGCAGGGGCCGGAGTGGATCATCGATGAGATGAAGGTCAGCAACCTGCGGGGGCGAGGGGGCGCGGGGTTTCCGACGGGAATGAAATGGTCGTTTGTGCCGAAGCAATCGACCAAACCGAAGTACGTGCTGGTGAACGGCGACGAAAGCGAACCGGGAACCTGCAAGGACCACTTGATCTTCCTGCACGATCCTCATGCTGTGATTGAAGGTACGATCATCGCCGGCCTGGCGATCGGCGCTAAAGTCGGCTTTATTTATCTGCGCGGCGAGTACCGCTACCTTCTGGAGATTATGGAGAAGGCGGTTGCGGATGCCTACGCGAAGGGATTCCTGGGCAAGAACATTTTTGGCTCTGAGAATGAATTCCAGGTGATAACGCAGACCGGTGCGGGCGCCTATGAAGTGGGCGAAGAGTCGGCGCTGATGGAGTCGCTGGAAGGCAAACGAGGCGTGCCGCGGATCAAGCCGCCGTTCCCTGCCGTTGTGGGACTTTACGGCGGGCCGACGATCATTAATAACGCTGAGACAATCGCTTCGGTTCCGCACGTGATAGCGATGGGGGCTGCGGCTTATGCGGCCGTGGGTTCGCAGCGGAACGGCGGAACAAGACTGTTCGGCGTGAGCGGACACGTGGAGCGCCCCGGCGTTTACGAACTGCCGATGGGCTACAACCTGAAGAAGATTGTGTACGACGTAGCAGGCGGAGTTCGCGGTGGAAGGAAGCTGAAGGCCGTGGTTCCGGGCGGTTCGTCGACGCCGGTGCTGCTGCCCGAAGAGATTGAGAACCTGGGCATGGATTTTGACCAGGTGGGCAAGGCTGGGTCGATGATGGGGTCGGCGGGCGTGGTGGTGATCGACGACCAGACGTGCATGGTCGAGTTTGCGCTGCGAACGATTAGTTTTTACCAACACGAAAGCTGCGGCTGGTGCATTCCCTGCCGCGAAGGAACGGACTGGCTGAAGAAGTCGCTGACGCGCTTTCATGCGGGATTCGGCGAGGCCAAGGACATCGATAACATTCAGTACCTGGCGGAGAACATACTGGGGCGGACGTTCTGTCCGCTGGGCGATGCGGCGGCGATGCCGACGATTGCGTTTGTGAAGAAGTTCCGCAAGGAGTTTGAGGATCACCTGAACGGGAAGCCCTGCCCGTTCGCCAAGCATGTTGAGATGGCAGTAATTTAAAGGCGTTGGAGACGAATGGCAGACGTAACCTTCACAGTCGATGGAAAGACGCTGACGGCTCCCGCGGGGACGCTGCTGATCGATGCTTGCCGGAAGGCAGGCATTGAGATTCCGGCTTTCTGCTACTACCCCGGGCTGAGCTTGCAGGCGGCCTGCCGCATGTGCGTGGTGCGCCAGGAAAAGGTGGGTAAGCTGCAGACGGCTTGCACCACCACTGTTGCAGAGGGGCAGGTCTTCATTACCGAGTCCGCTGAAATTGCGCAGGCTCGCAAGGCCACGATTCAACTTCTACTCGGCAATCACCCGCTCGATTGTCCGGTGTGCGACGCTGGCGGCGAGTGCGAACTCCAGGACATGACCTTTAAGTACGGCGCAGGCGAGAGCCTCTACGCTGAGGCCAAGCAGCACCGTGAAGAACAGCAGTGGTCTCCGGCCGTCTACTTTGATCGCCCCCGCTGCATTCTCTGCTATCGCTGCGTTCGCATGTGCGGCGAAGGAATGGACGTGTGGGCGCTCGGTGTGCAGAATCGCGGCGTCAGTTCGGTGATCGCGCCCAATGGCGGCGACCAACTGGACTGCGAACAGTGCGGCATGTGCATCGATGTCTGCCCAGTGGGTGCGCTCACCAGCGGCAGTTATCGCTACAAGACGCGCCCCTGGGAGATGAATCACGTCTCCACCGTTTGTACGCACTGCGCCGACGGCTGCAAGGTCACTCTCGGCGTCCGTCAGTCCAACGACGGCTCCGCGATTGTCCGAGCTGACAATCGCGACAAGAGCGGAATTAACGGCGACTTCCTCTGCGCCAAGGGCCGTTTCGGCTTCGACTTTGTAGAGAGCCCGAAGCGGCTGACCACGCCGCTTGTGCGGAACGCGCAGGGCAAGCTCGAACCGGCTACCTGGGAGCACGCTTTGCGTACTGCAGGAAACAAGCTCAAGGAGATTCGCGACAGCCGAGGAGGCGCTGCCATCGGCGTCATCGGCTCCAACCGTACCACCAACGAAGAAAACTACCTGCTCCAGAAGTTCGCGCGGACCGTTCTACGCACCAACAACATCGACCACCAGCGCACAACCGGCTACTCAGAGTTTGCTCGCGCCCTCGCAGGACACCCCGGAAGAACAGCCAGTCTGAACGACATCGCAAGTGCTTGTGCCATCCTGCTCGTTGGCGGCAACCCGACTGAAGAGCATCCGCTTCTGGCTTGGACCATGCGCACCAACGTCCGCCTGAATCGCGCCCGGCTCTATATTGCGAACTCCGAACCCATCAAGCTTGAACGCCAAGCCAAGGCCACCCAGTTGCTTCCGTCCGATGGCTACAACGATTTGGCGTCTCTTCTTGACGAGGGTAAGACTGACCTCAGCAGGGCCGTGCTGGCTGAGGAGTCGCTCGTCGTCATTTTCGGCCAGGAGTGCGGAGGCCAAGCCACTGCAGATTTGGTTGCGTGGGGGCTGAAACGTGCCAATGTCCGTTTCGCTTTCCTCGGCGATCACTCCAATTCGCGAGGAGCGGCCGACATGGGCTTGTTGCCCGATCTCCTGCCCGGCTATGTGCCCGTGACCGCACCGGCAGCTTTCAGTGAATACCCCGGCCTGCCAGCAGCGCCCGGCAAGACGCTGCCGCAGATGGTCGCCGCCACAGCCAGCGGCGAACTGGCCGCATTGCTCGTCGTTGGCGCCAATCCACTGCCCAAGCTGGCCGCGGCATCCGAAACGCTCAAGAGCACATTCCTGATTGTCCAGGATCTCTTCCTCACCGAGACCGCGTCACTTGCCGATGTCGTGTTGCCCGCCGCCAGCCTCTACGAGAAATCCGGCACAGTCACCAACACTTACGGCGATGTGCAGCTGGTAAAGAAGGCTGCTGATCGCGCTGGCGTTAAGCCGGATTTTGAGATTTTGGTGCGCCTGGCAGACGCCGTGGGCGCCGATGTCAAAACTCTGGTTGCTTTTGGCAAAGGCGGCGTAACAGGCGATCTAGGTCAGTCCCGCGGCGCGCAGGCAGGCGAGGCCGATCAGCACTCTGTCTGGCTCGCGGCCAACAACCTCGAACCGCGGCTCAGCCCATTCGATCCTCTGGCAGCATTAGATGAAATCGCTAGGCTGGTTCCAGGCTATGTGCTGGACCGGGTCAATCTCTTCGGAGGCAATGCTGTAAAGACTGAGCCCGGCGCAGGACCAGGCTTTGTGCCGATCTCGACACTGAGCGGTTCCGGTCTTGTGGTTCCCGTGCACGACACCTTATTCACCTCCGGAACGCTCGGCCGCTATAGCCCCGCGCTCCTCCAACTCAAAGATCATCAGGCGCATGAAGTGGCAGTATCCGCAGCAGACTAGCGATGACTCGAGATCAAGAAGAAGAAAAGGCTGAAGGCAAGTGACGATTTTAGAATTTTTCCTGTGGAGCCTGCTCAAGGTGTCCGTGATCACGGTGGTGATGCTGCTCGGCGTCGCCTATACCGTGTTGCTGGAACGCAAGCTCGTCGGCCGCATTCAGAACCGTTGGGGACCCAGCCGCGTCGGCCCTTTCGGTCTATTGCAGCCGCTGGTCGACGGTGCGAAATCCTTTCTCAAAGAGGACCTGATCCCAACAGGCGTTTATAAGCCGCTATATCTGCTTGCTCCCATCATCGCGTTGGGCTGCGCACTTATCTCTATCGCAGTAATTCCCTTCGGCGAGCCTAAGGTTGGGCCTCATGGCCTCGACCTGTTTGAAATCGCCAACGTCAACATCGGCCTGCTCGTCATCCTCGGCATCACCTCCATCGGCGTCTACGGCATTGCGCTGGCCGGCTGGTCGTCGAACAACAAGTATTCGCTGCTCGGCTCGCTCCGCTCTTCCGCTCAGTTGATCAGCTACGAGCTAGCCCTGGGTCTCTCGCTGGTCGGGGTCGTGCTCCGCGCAGGGTCGCTCAATCTTCGTACCATCGTCGAACAGCAGGCCACGCTTGGCGTCGCCACATGGAACGTCTTTGGCGGAGGCCAGTTCCTGGCTTTCTTTATCTACCTCATGGCCGCCTATGCTGAGACCAATCGCTCTCCCTTCGATCTACCCGAAGCCGAAAGCGAACTCACTGGCGGCTATCACACTGAATACAGCTCCATGAAGTTCGCCATGTTTTTCATGGCCGAGTACGCCAACATGATTAACGTGGGGTGCGTGGCGACGCTGCTCTTTT
Source organism: Occallatibacter sp. (assembly GCA_035945795.1). Classification (GTDB taxonomy): domain Bacteria; phylum Acidobacteriota; class Terriglobia; order Terriglobales; family Acidobacteriaceae; genus Telmatobacter. Next base: position 37,116 of record DASYZU010000070.1, on the reverse strand, counting down.
TCGGTGGATGGACCAGCCCCTTCGGCAACCTCATCGAGCCGCCACAGAACATCTTCGTCCACGCTCTGATGCCTATTTTCTGGTTCGTGTTCAAGGTTTTCTGCTTCCTGTTTCTCTATGTGTGGGTGCGTGGCACTCTGCCGCGCTTCCGTTACGACCAACTTATGAACTACGGATGGCGGATACTGATGCCACTCGCCATCCTCAACATTGTGGGAACAAGCCTCTGGCTTGCTTACCGTTGATTTACAATCGGGAAGGATTTCAGCGATTTAAATCGCTTGCTCCACTATCCTCCCCCTAACTGGCCGGCCTTTTACCGGCTCCAGCCCGTACGCTAGGGAACGATGCACCTCATACTGTTTCTTCTCTTTGCCGGATTCTGCCTGGCCGGGGCCATCAACCTCCTGCTTCAGAGCCATCCTATAAGCAGCGCCCTCTCGCTGATTGTGGTCATGACCTCTCTGGCAGTGCTTTATCTGCTCCTCGGCGCGGAGTTTCTTGCCGCCGCCCAGGTTATCGTCTACTCCGGCGCCATCATGGTGCTGTTCACGTTTGTAGTCATGCTGCTCAATGCAGGCCGCGAAGAGCGAACCCTTGGCAGCCGTGCGGCGCATGTCGTCGGCTTTCCCGCAGTGGTCGCCATCCTTGCCGTACTCGCCACGCTTATTCTTCGCGCACAGGGCCTCGGTGTAGCTGCACTGAGCGACGGCATCACCTCCACTGAAGACCTCAGCCGCGTACTCTTCCACGAGCTCCTGCTGCCGTTTGAAGTCACCTCCGTACTCATCCTCATCGCAATTCTGGGTGCAGTGGTACTAGCCCGTCAGGGTCACGGAGACTCCCATCAAAGTGGAGAAAGGACCGCGGGCAAATGAACCTCTTCTCTCAGGAAATCCCCCTCGCCTGGTACTTGCTGCTCAGCGCAGCACTCTTTTCGCTTGGCGTCCTCGGTTTTCTCATCAAACGCAACCTGATCACTGTATTCATGTCCATTGAGCTCATGCTCAACGCCGTCAATCTTTCCTTTGTGACCTTCGCCCACCAGTGGCACGCGGTGAAGGGGCAGATCTTCGTCTTCTTTGTCATGATGGTCGCCGCCGCTGAAGCTGCCGTGGGCCTGGCTATCATCATTGCCGTTTTTCGCGCCCGTGCAACCCTGGCCGTCGACCGTATCGACCTGATGAAACTATGAACGGAACCTTAAATATCTGGCTGATTCCGCTGCTGCCCTTTGCCGGGTTTCTGCTCAACGGAATCCTCGGTTCACGACTACCAAAGTGGTTGGTGACCACCGTGGCGCTGCTTGCTCCGCTCGCCGCGTTCAGCGTGGTGTTGAACGCTGCTTTACGCGCGCTCCTACCGATGCTAATGGATCCGACAGGTATAAATAACCTCCCAAGCGTGGTGAACCTGCCCTACACAGAAACCTGTCCAATCCCCTGGATCAACATCGGCGCGCTCCACATCGATTTCTGCTTCGTTCTCGATCAGCTTTCGCTGATCATGCTTCTCGTGGTCACCGGTGTAGGCTTCCTCATCCACATTTACTCCGTCGGCTACATGAGCCATGAAGACGGCTACGCGCGCTACTTCTCCTTCTTGAACCTCTTTCTCTTCTTCATGACGCTTCTGGTCCTGGCCGGCAATGCGCTGCTGATGTTCGTCGGCTGGGAAGGCGTCGGTCTCGCGTCCTACCTGCTCATCGGCTTCTACTTCCAGAAGGATTCGGCCGCCAATGCCGGCAAGAAGGCCTTCATCGTTAACCGCATTGGCGACTTCGGGTTCCTCATCGGCATCTTTCTCCTGCTGGCCAACTTCGGCACCCTTACCTTCAGCGAGATCGCAGCGAAGCTCGCAGCAAGCCCCGCATGGCAGGGCGGCGTGCTCACCGTCATCGCGCTATGCCTGCTTATGGGGGCCACCGGCAAAAGTGCGCAGCTTCCGCTATATATCTGGCTGCCTGACGCGATGGAAGGCCCCACGCCGGTCTCCGCGCTCATCCACGCCGCTACCATGGTCACAGCCGGCGTCTATATGATCGCCCGCACACATGTACTCTTCAACCACGCGCCCTTTGCACTCGGTGTAGTCGCCATCGTCGGAGCGGCTACGGCCCTGTTTGCCGCTACCATCGGGCTGGTCCAGAACGACATCAAGCGCGTGCTGGCCTACTCCACCATTTCGCAGCTTGGCTACATGTTTCTCGGCTGCGGTGTCGCGGCCTACTCGGCGGCAATCTTCCACCTCGTCACACATGCCTTCTTTAAAGCCCTCCTTTTCCTCGCCGCGGGTTCCGTCATCCACGCAATCGGCGGCGAGCAGGATCTGCGCAAGATGGGCGGCCTACGCAAGCACCTCCCCGTCACTTTCTGGACCATGACTGCAGCCGTCTTCGCCATTGCGGGATTTCCACCCCTATCTGCATTCTTCTCGAAGGACGCGATCCTCTACGCGGCCTATTTGCAGGGACCGGGCGGAAGGGCGCTTTGGTTTGTGGGCCTGGTCACGGCCCTCCTTACTTCGCTTTACATGTTCCGGCTCTGGTACCTGACATTCATGGGCGAGTCGCGCAGCTCTGAGATTCATCCGCATGAAAGTCCGTGGTCGATGCTTGGTCCGCTGGTGATTCTGGCGTTACTCTCCGTCGGTGGAGGCTGGATAGGCGCCGGAGAGGGTCTCGGTCGCTTCGGCACTTTCCTCTCGCCTTCTGTCGGTATCGGCGCTGCAGAATCCACTACCCCACATCTTGAACTCATCCTCAGCTTTGCAGCCGTTGCTGTCGCCTTTCTCGGCTGGTTCTTGGCGGACCGGCTCTACCGGCAAAAGCCTGCACAGCCGGCGGAGATGGCCGAGGCTCTTCCCGGCGCATACAAACTCCTCGCCAACAAGTATTACGTCGATGAGATCTACAGCGCTACGGTAGTCAAGCCGCTGCTCGGCTTCTCGAAATACGTGCTGGGATGGTTGGTAGACATCGGCTTGATTGGTGGCCTGGCCTGGCTTCTCGGAGGCATTGCCCTATTTACCGGCGCCATCCTGCAACGCTGGCAATCAGGCAATCTGCGTTCCTATGCGGCCTGGCTAGCCGCGGGTGCGGCAGCCGTGCTGCTATTTGTCATGGTTCCGTGGACCTCGGTCTGGCCGGATTCAATGCAATTGATATTGAAAGTGACGGGGCGCTGAGAATATGAACGCAATCGACCAATCCATTCTCACGCTGATCCTTCTGGTCCCGCTGGCCGGAGCGGTGCTGGTGGCACTCGTCCCCGATCGCTTCAAGTTGCCCAACTGGATTGCTCTTTTCACGACACTCGCCAGCCTGGTTCTTGCGTTGCACTTGCCTGCGTACTTTGTGCTTGGTCAGGGCGGCTTCCAGTTTGAAATCAACTTGCCGTGGATCGAGAGTCCCGCGATCTTTTACCATGTGGGCGTGGACGGCCTCAGTCTCTGGCTCGTAGTCCTCACCGGCCTTCTTGCCCCCGTCGGCGTCATCGTCAGTTGGACCGCAATCAAGGAACGCCGCAAGGTCTTCTATTCGCTTTTCCTGGTTCAGCAAACTGCAATGGTCGGCGTTTTCATCTCACTCGACCTGATGCTTTACTACGGATTCTGGGAGCTGTCTCTGGTGCCCATGGTCATCTTGATCGCCATGTATGGCCGCAAGAATGGCCCCAAAGCAGCACTCAAATTCTTTCTGTTCACCTTCATTCCGTCTGCCCCGCTGCTGGTTGCCATTCTGTGGCTATACGCGCGCACCGGGAGCTTCGACTTCGTTACGCTTCAGCTTCTGCTTGCGCATGGAAAATTTCCAGCCGCAGCCATGTGCTGGGTAGCGCTCGCATTTCTCTTCGCCTTCGCGGTCAAGGTTCCCGTCTTCCCGCTGCACGGCTGGCTGGCAGACACCTTTAACGAGGCGCCGGTTGCCTTGGCCATGGTCGTCGCAGGCAAACTTGGCCTTTACTCCATGCTCCGCTTCCATGTTGGACTTTTCCCTGCCCAGGCGCGTGCAGCGGCTCCGTACCTCATCGCACTTGCCGTCATTGGCATCCTTTACGGCGCATGTCTAGCCCTGGTACAGCGCGACTTCTGGCGGCTTATGGCCTTCGCCGCTCTCAGCCATCTCAGCCTGATTACCCTGGCCATCTACGGCCTAACATTCACTGGCTGGACAGGCGCCGTTTACCAGATACTCAATCACGGCGTTGTTGACGCTGCGTTGTTCCTGTTGCTTGGCGCGCTCGAGGCTCGCTACGGCACCAGCGAGATCAGCGCCTATGGCGGCCTGGCGGCCAAGCTGCCGCGAACGGCTACCTTCTTCGTTATTGCCACGCTCGCCATGATCGGCCTGCCCATGCTCAACGGCTTTGTCGGGGAGTTCCTAATCCTCTCCAGCACCTTCATCGGAGTCAGCCGAAGCTGGGCCATCGCGGGCACACTGGGCGTTATTCTGGGTGCGGCTTACATGCTCTGGCTTGTCCAGCGCCTCTTCTACGGGTCTGAAAGCACGATGGCCGCATCGAAGCCTGCCGACGATGCGCACTTAGGCGAGTTGGCTGTACTCGCACCTCTGGCCGTCCTGATGCTCGTCATGGGTCTTGTACCGACCTTCTGGCTCACCTCGATTCAAACCGGAGTGCATCCCCCGCAGTTGAATGAAACGACCGTCTTGCCTCCGTCAGTATTGCAGATCTCGTCCCATGGGGAGGTTCAGCGGTGAATCCTGTTCCCGACATCTACCGCATCCTTCCCGAGGTCATCCTCACCGTCACTGGCGTGGCAGTCATGCTGATTGAGGCCTCGCTTCCTTCTGGATGGCCGCGCCGTCCCCTGGGTTGGGTCGCAGCAATTGGAACCACGTTAGCTCTTTGGGCCAGCCTCTGGCAGCTCTCACTGCCTGTTGGAACCGGTTTCTTCTCCACGGTCGAAACCAGTCCCTTCACCGTCTTCTTTCACGTCCTCATCTGTGGCATTGTTCTCGTGGCCCTGCTGCTCTCGCTCGACACACTACCCGAAGACAGCCACCACCAGGGCGAGTTTTATGCACTCATCGTCTTTGGCGCTGTGGGCATGTGCCTGCTCACCGGGGCAGTCGAGTTGCTGCTCGTCTTCATCGCTTTGGAAATCTCTTCGACCTCGACCTACATTCTTGCCGGCTATCGCAAAGAGACTGGCCGCGGCCCTGAAGCCGCCATCAAGTACTTCCTGCTTGGCTCTTTCGCCACCGGATTCCTTCTCTACGGCATTGCGCTTATCTTTGGCGCCACCGGAACAACGCAGGTCTACGAGATCGCTCACCTCTCGCCCACCGCCCAGAATCACTCCCTGGTTCTGGCCGCGCTGGGGCTCATGCTTGTCGGCATTCTCTTCAAGGTCTCTGCCGCGCCCTTCCACGTTTGGACTCCCGATGTCTACGAAGGCGCGCCATCCCCAGTTGTGGCGCTGCTCTCCACCGCGCCCAAGGCCGCGGCCTTCGCGCTGCTGCTGCGCGTGGTCTACGAGATGTTCCCATCCCTCCACAGTCTCTGGGCACCGTTGCTCTGGATTGTGGCCACGCTCTCCATGACTGTAGGCAACCTGGCCGCGCTGCGCCAGCAGAATGTGAAGCGTATGCTCGCCTACTCCTCTATCGCCCATGCTGGCTACCTTCTGGCTGCCTTCGCGGGCCTTGGAACAAGCGGCATTGCGGCCGCAAGCTTTTACGCAGCGGCCTACGCCGCCATGAATGTGGGCATCTTCGCCGTCATCACCCTCGTAAGCGGATACGACGATCAGCTTCCCATGATCGACGATTTTCGCGGCCTCATCTACCGCGCGCCACTGCTCGGCAGCCTGCTTCTCTTCTTTCTCGTCTCACTGGTAGGAATTCCCTTTACTGGCGGATTCTTTGGCAAGTTCTACTCCTTCTCTGCCGCGGTCGATGGCGGAGCAGTCGCCCTCGCGATCATCGGCCTCTTGAACTCCGGCCTGGCGGCCGCCTACTACCTGCGCCTGGCTCTAGCGGCAGCACAGCGCGAACCTTCCCCAACTAGCCGGTCTGCAATCCCTACGTCGCAAGTTGGTGTTGCGGTTACAGCTGCTTTGCTGCTGGCGGTTGCCGCCACGTTGGTTCTTGGCATCGTGCCTGGCGAGGTTCTGCGCGCAGCTCAGGCTGGGGCACACACGCTGCAGGCTCCTCCTCCTGACAACACGCCATCGGGGGATGCGGTTCAACCGTAACCAAATCCATCGCATGAACGGTCCCTCACCCATTCCGGTACAATTTCATCGATGAAGCTAGGCGAATTGGCAAGTCGACTGGGCGCGGAACTCCGCGGCGACGCGAAGGTGGAAGTAACCGGCGTAAAAGGGATTGAGGACGCCGGACCTACAGAGATAACCTTCGTAGCCAATCCTCGCTACGCCAACCTGGCGCGCACCACGCACGCTGCGGCCGTTCTCGTAGAACCTGAATTTCAGGAGATTCCAGCCGCAACGCTGCGCATCAAAAATCCCTACCACGCCTTTTCCCGCGCATTAGGATTCTTCTATCAGCCTCCAGCCTACTCACCCGGAATTCACCCCACCGCGGCCATCGATCCCACTGCCGAGATCGGCGAAGCCGCACATATCGGAGCCTATGTTGTTGTCGGCCCACACGTGCGGCTCGGACCCAATGCCACTCTGTTGCCGCACGTCGTCCTCTACCCCGGAGTACGGACTGGCAGCTACTTCTTCGCACACGCCCATGCAGTCGTGCGGGAAAACTGCATCCTCGGCGACCACGTGACACTGGAGAACGGGGCCATCATCGGCGCAGACGGCTTCGGTTTCGCCAAGAACGAAGTGGGACACTGGGAAAAGATTCCGCAATCTGGGCCCGTTCGGATGGGCAGCCGGGTAGACGTCCAGGCGAACGCTTGCATCGATCGCGCTACCGTCGGCGTTACCGAAATCGGCGACGGGACAAAGGTCGACAATCTCGTCCAAGTCGGTCACGGATCGCGTGTCGGCGAAAATACGCTGCTCTGTGGCCAAGTAGGTGTAGCCGGCTCCTCTGTCATTGGCAACAACGTCATTTTGGCTGGACAATCCGCAGTTGCCGGCCACTGCTCCCTCGGCGACGGAGTTATCCTCACCGCGCAATCGGCCGTCTCGCACGATATTCCGGCCGGCAAGATGATCTCCGGCTCGCCAGGCTTCGACAACCGTGTCTGGCTTCGCGCAGTTACCATCTTTCAGCGCTTGCCTGAGCTGCTCAAGCGCTTGGACCGCCTTGAGAAACAAGTCGCTGCCCTGCCTTCAAAGGAAACCACGCCTCGCCAGGATGGGAGCCATAAATGACGGGTTGTTGCAGGATTCGCTTTGCTCTCCAGGCCGTAATCTTGCTGCTCGCGCTGATTGTCGCCACAGGCTGCCGTTCCTATCACGTCGAGATCATGGTCCAGAACCGCACCGGTACAGCGATTCAGCTCCTCGAGGTCGACTATCCGAGTGCCAGCTTTGGGGCCGACAGCCTGGCAGCCGGCGCTGTCTTTCACTATCGCATCCAGATACAGGGCACCGGCACACTCAAGGTGCAATACACGGCAGCAGACGGTCACCATGAACAGATCAGTGGCCCCACGCTCTCCGAGCACCAGCAGGGCAGCCTTCAGATCGTGCTGCTGCCTGCCGGCAAGGCGGAGTTTCACCCGCAGCTAAACCCCGGGGCCTGACTTTTCTGCTATTTCTTTGCAGCCAACTCAGCCGATTGTGTGATAGCCACCTGTTCCTGGATCCAACAATAGGTCTTCTCTAATCCTTCGCGGAGCGGGCGCGATGGCTTCCAACCAAGTTTCTCGGCAATCAGGCGATTGTCCGAGTTCCTGCCGCGCACTCCCAAAGGTCCAACAATGTGCTTGATCGAAAGCTTCTTCCCGGCGATTTGCATAACCATTTCTGCAAGCTGGTTGATGCTGACCATTTCCTCAGACCCGATGTTCACAGGACCGGGAAATTCCGACTCCATAAGCCGGCGAACGCCTTCAATGCACTCGTCGATATACAGGAAGGACCGAGTCTGCTTTCCGTCACCCCATATCTCGATCTCGCCGCCTTCTTCCGCCTCGGCGACTTTGCGGCACAGCGCTGCCGGGGCTTTTTCTTTGCCGCCAGTCCATGTGCCTTCTATCCCGAAAATGTTGTGAAAACGCGCAACGCGGACGGCTGCCCCGTAGTTCCGCATATAGGACAGATAGAGCCGCTCGCTGAACAGTTTTTCCCATCCGTACTCACTGTCTGGGGCAGCGGGGTAGGCCGAGTCTTCGGAGCACTTGGGGTTCAACGGATCCGTCTGGTTGTACTCCGGATAGATGCAGGCAGAGGACGAGTAGAAAAACTTCTTAACTCCAGCCTTTACGCCAAAATGCAGCGTATTGAGGTTGACAGTGGCGGAATTGTGCATGACGTCGGCGTCGTGTTCTCCGGTAAAGATGTACCCGGCACCGCCCATGTCGGCGGCAAACTGGTAGATCTCATCGATACCTTCCACCACATCCGCCATCAACTGCTGATCGCACAAGTCTCCAAGAACGAACTCATCGGCCGGGGGAGTCGCATATTCGTGGCGCTTGATGTCCACCGCACGAACCCAATGTCCCTCGGTCTTCAAGCGCTTCACCATGTGACCGCCGATGAATCCACCGGCACCGTTCACGAGAATCCTCTTCACGCGTTCTCCTTTTGAAAAGATATTCTTGACCGTAAAGTATAAGCGCCGGAGCGAGAGCGGCGCATCATCCCATTAACTGGACCAGATTGCATCGCTTGAACTCTCCCAATGCTGATCCGACTGTCCTGATTAAAAGACCAGCGAACAATCTCTCGAGATCATTCGCCGGCCCATTCCTTCGCCCGAAATAAGTCAGCTTTAGTGCACCATGCTTTGGAACAGCGGTGATTGCAGCAGGGCGCTGAATTGCCCATCCGTGGTTAAGAAGTGGATCGAAAGTTTCCCCGAGTCCGAGCCGATCGAGGTCGCGCTCAATGCCTGCTTTTCCGTGTCCGATCCACTCATCTTGCGGAGCATCACCGCCGCCGTTAGAAGCGAGGAAACAGTAGCCGCGGTAAACGAGTCGCCGGTAGCGATGGTCAGGTCGAACTTCACTCCGTGCTGAAAGTTCATCGAGTACCAGGAGGACTGCAGACGCTGCTGCACCATCTCGAAATCGGTCACAGAACCCGCCTCTCCGAGCAACTGGCGCATCATCGTCTGGGTGCCCTTGCTGTCCAGAATGCTCCACAGTGGCTCAGAGTCCACGCTCCGCATTGCATCCATCATTGGTCCGTTAGTTAGCAGGCTCTGCATCGCTCCGTCCCGTGCATCGAGAGCTTTAGTAACTGCGTCCTTCTGGCCAAAAACCATGGTCGACGGATCAACAAAGCAAAGCACCATTCCCGACCTGGTCATTGGATAGATGCTGTTGGTCCGGACCATCGCCGGCTTGATCTTCTGCTTGCGAAAGTTGGCCAGAACCTCGTCCATTGAGAACTGTCCTTGGGCTACGCCAACGGTCAAAAGTGAATCGCTCCCCGCCGAAGGCCTGAAAAGCGCAAAAGCCAGTTGATCCACATCGTGGTTTTCGTTCAGCCCCGACTTGCTCAACGCTTCGTCAAGCTGTTTCAGTTCCGGTGGCATTACCCGGTCGCGCAAATCCATCGCCGACTGCGAATTCTGCATTGCACGGTAGTCGATCACTACCAATTGCTGCACCTCGCGCGGAATGGCCCCGCGCGCGTCGGTGGATAACTGTGCTGCCGGAGCCAGGCTAGCCGCCGCCAGCAGCATAGGTGCAATCGAATACTTTAGAAGTGCTTTAAGCAATTTCATCCTCCGAAAGCCGAATGTGTCTTGAATCGCGTCCTGGGGTTCGTCTACCAGCAGTGGGCTCTTAGGCTCCCGCAAAACTTCAAAAAACTCAACAATTCGACATTTCCATTTTACTCGGTGTCGTCTTGTCGGCGTTTATCTAGCCCTTTTGGGCCAGTCAGGCCTCTCCCGGCCAAGCCAATGGAGATCCCAAACGATGCTCCAGAATCTTGGTCTGCGGATCGAACCCAATCAATTGACGCATCCACTCGCTCTCGCGCTCACAGGCAGCTTCTGGAATCAGGCCAATCACTTCCCCTTCGGCAATCTCAGTCTTGTACCGAACTGCCAGCCTTGAAACTGCCCGATGTACCTGCGAAATCGGTGTTGCCTCAAAGTCGGTAATATTCATCGAAAGTTGCGCCCGCCCATGAGCAAGAACGCCCATCGCCTTTACGCCCTTCAGTCCGCCGGACGCCGCGCGAATCTCTCGGGCGACGGCGCGCACCATGGCCACATCCACGGAATCGAAGTAAATGTTGTAAGCGACCAGGAACTTGCGTGCACCAACCGCGCACGCTCCGGCCGTTGGATGCAGTCCTGGTCCCCCAAGGTCTGGCCGTCGCGCAGACTCCTTGCGCACAGCCTCCTTCAGTCCCTCAAACTGCCCTCTGCGCACGTTTTCGAGATTCGCCCGGTCGGGCCGCGCTGCCGCAGCCTCATAGAAAAACACCGGTACGCCGAAGCGCCGCCAAATCTCCAGACCCGCCTGCCGGGCCAGAAGCGCACAATGCTCCAGCTTGATGCCCGAAATGGGGACAAACGGAATCACGTCTGCCGCACCGATCCGCGGATGAGCACCCTGCTGCCGAGTCAGGTCGATCAGATCTACAGCTTTGCCCACCCCGCGCACTGCGGCCTCCACAATCGCTGCAGGTTCTCCGGCGAGAGTCACAACGGAGCGATTGTGATCGGCATCCATCGACCAGTCCAGCAGGTGCACCCCCTCTACGCGCATCGAGGCCACAATCGCCTCGACCCGCCGGGCATCTGTGCCCTCTGAAAAATTGGGGACGCACTCTACTACTGGTCCGTTCATCAATACTCCACCCCTGCGTCAAGATCCCGCTGCCGGCGCAGAGGGTTATTTCCAGTAGGTATAACCCACTTGTATCTGAATACTTGCGTTTACTCCTGGGTTGCGGTCCCCCAGCGACGCCGAAGAAATGTGTACGGCATTCACGCCTAAATCGATCGATCTTTCCGGTCGAACAAAGTAGTGAAAGCCCAATCCCCCTTGCGGCGAAAAATTCCACACTGATGTCCCGCCCGGAGTTCCCTGTGGAACCAGTTGAGTAGGCGGAAATTTGTGCGTGGTGTAGATGAGCCCGCCAGCGCCTTGAATCCACGGCTTTACGCGTTGCGAACTAGTAATAAAATTCCAGCGCAGAATCGCGGGCGTCAGGCTTACGCCGCGAAATGTACCGCCACCCACTGGTGCTACATAAGGGGGTTGTCCCGGAAACGTAAAGGTCTCGCTATGTGGGGCCGGAGTGTACGCCTGCCAAAGCGGCATGATGTTCCCGCCGAGTTCGAACCTGCCGCTGAAAACTCCCGCATGCACGGCCGGAAAAATCGGCTTACCCAGTTGGAAGCCAGCCGAGAGGAACTCGTAGCTCGACCGGTCGCCGATCCCGAATCCATAGTTCACAAACGGTCCATATTCCCAGCTATGTGCCATTTGGTCGCGAGCTACGGGATGAGGCGCCGCGTCATTCCCACCTGCGGAGATGCCGGCCGGGGTTTCGGCCCTGGCCATCATCGTTCCAACCACCAAAACAGACAGCAGAATCTTTCCAACTAGGGTCAAAATTCTTCCCATCCCTCCGTCAAAAATTTCGAATCTCCCAAAAAAAGACCGCCACAACCGGGCGGCCTCATCAATGCCTGCCACACAACCGCTCAGCCGGCGGCATGTTCCATCTGTGCGGCGTCCATGTCGAAATTCGAGTAGACGTTCTGCGTGTCGTCGCAGTCTTCAAGGGCCTCAAGAAGGCGAATCATCTGGCTCGCCGCGTTGCCTTCGAGCTTCGTATAGGTCGAGGCGACCATGGTCACTTCGCTCATCACCGTCGGAATTCCCGCAACCTTAATTGCAGCGGAAACAGTCTCATACGACGCCGGATCGGTAAGAATCTCCCAGGTGTCGCCCTCATCGTTCAGATCCTCGCCCCCGTGCTCCAGGACGATGTCCATCAACTGCTCTTCCGTGGCTGCCGACTTCTCCACCGCAATAATGCCCTTCTTAGAGAACATGAATCGCACAGAGCCCGACTCGCCGAGGTTGCCGCCATTCTTTGAGAACGCGTGACGAATCTCGCTGACAGCGCGGTTCCGATTGTCGGTCGTTACATCAACGATGATCGCGACGCCGCCCGGACCGTAGCCCTCGAACGAGATCTCCTCGTAGTTAACCCCTTCCAGTTCCCCGGTGCCGCGCTGGATTGCACGCTTGATGTTCTCCTGCGGCATGTTTTCCGCTTTGGCCGCCAGAATCGCGGTCCGCAGCCGGGGGTTGCCGTCAGGATCCCCACCACCCTTAGCGGCGATAGAAATTTCCTTGATTATGCGGGTAAATATCTTGCCGCGCTTGGCGTCCAGCGCGCCCTTCTTGTGCTTGATTGTGGCCCACTTGGAATGGCCGGACATGGGAACCTCAACGGTAGTGAAAATGGCGGTACGGACACGCACCTGACAAGTGAGTATACCATCGGCGGCGATGGACAGGATACGGCCCTTTACGCCAAAAACCTCACTGATTTCCTCTTGGCAGTCGCCAATCGCGCAGCATTCAGGTGTCAGGATACGCGAACCGCAATTACGGGAATATTTCGGCGTCGCGCAGCATTGCGCCCCGGCGATCCTTATCTGAGACAATCGCATCTTCTGCGGCAACCGGCCACGGAATTGCCAGATCCGGGTCGTTCCACGCTATCGTCCGCTCGGCAGCGGGCGAGTAATAGTCCGTCACCTTGTATGCAAATCCGGCAACCTCGCTGAGAACCAGAAACCCGTGGCAGAAACCTTTCGGAATCCACAACATCTCGCCGTTTTCGCCACTCAGCTCCACGGCCACATGCCGTGCGAATGTGGGCGAGCCGCGGCGCAAATCGACGGCCACGTCCAGGACCGCCCCGTGGGTCACACGAACTAGCTTCCCTTGCGGCTGTTCCATCTGATAGTGAAGGCCACGCAGCACGTTCTTCTTCGACAGCGAAAAGTTGTCCTGCGCCCACTCCTCGGGCAGGCCTGACTCAGCCATCCTGCGCAGGTTGAAGGTCTCGAAGAATACGCCCCGATCGTCCCGGTAGATTGTCGGCGTCAGCACTAGGACTCCCGGCAGGGATGTCTCTCGAATCTTCATTGCTTCTCAGTTCTGGAGGCAAAATACGGCTCGCGCAGCAGCGCCAACAGGTATTGCCCGTACCCGCTCTTACTGATCGGCTGAGCGAGCGCCTCCACCTGCTCCTCCGTGATGAAACCTTGGCGATAGGCAATCTCTTCAGGACAAGCAATATTCAGGCCCTGCCGCCGCTCGATCGTATGGACGAAGAGAGCAGCCTCCAGCAGCGAATCGTGCGTGCCGGTGTCCAGCCAGGCCATTCCACGGCTCATCATCTCTACGTTCAGGTTTCCTGCTTCGAGATAACGCCGGTTCAGGTCAGTAATCTCGAGTTCCCCACGTGCCGACGGCTTCAGCGACGAAGCAATACTCACAACTTCGTTATCGTAAAAGTACAACCCCGTCACCGCGTAACGCGACTTCGGATTCTTCGGCTTCTCTTCAAGGCTGATCGCACGACCGGAACCGTCGAATTCCACAACTCCATAGCGCTGCGGATCCTCTACCGGATACGCAAACACCGTCGCGCCTTTCTCCAGCTTTGCCGCCGACTGAAGCTGATGGGAAAACCCCTGCCCATAGAAGATGTTGTCGCCCAGAATCAGCGCGCTCGATGCGTCTCCGATAAAATCCCGGCCGATGAGAAACGCCTGCGCCAAGCCATCCGGGCTCGGCTGCACAGCATACTGAATCTCGATTCCCCACTGGCTGCCGTCGCCCAGCAAATCGGCAAACCGCCCAGTGTCTTGGGGAGTGGAAATCAACAGAATCTCCCGCAGGCCGGCCAGCATAAGCGTGCTCAGTGGGTAATAGATCATCGGTTTGTTGTAAACCGGCAGAAGCTGTTTCGACACCACATGGGTTACGGGATAGAGCCGCGTGCCCGATCCACCTGCGAGAACAATTCCCTTCATAGTTCGCTACGCTCCGAGTAATTCTGTGCGATCCACTCGCGATAGGCTCCGGTTCGCACGCTATCAACCCAGGAAGCATTGTCCAGATACCAGCGAACGGTCTTGCGCAATCCACTCTCAAACTGTTCCGCGGGCTTCCACCCAAGCTCACGGGAAATTTTTGCGGCGTCGATTGCATAACGCCGGTCGTGTCCTGGCCGGTCTTCGACGAAGGTAATCAGTTTTCTCCGCGAGGTCCCGGCGTCTCCAGGACACATCTCGTCCAGTAGGTCGCAAATCGTCGTCACCACATCGATATTGGTCCGCTCGCTGTTGCCGCCAATGTTATACGTCTCTCCGATCCGTCCATTCTGTAAGACCGTTCGAATCGCAGAGCAATGATCTCCAACGAACAGCCAGTCGCGTACGTTTTTTCCATCGCCGTAGACAGGCAGTTGTTTGCCCTCCAGAGCGTTCAGGGTGACAAGGGGAATCAGCTTCTCAGGGAACTGAAATGGCCCGTAATTATTCGAGCAGTTCGTGGTCAGCACCGGCAGCTCAAAGGTATGGCAATACGCCCTTACCAGGTGGTCCGATGCCGCTTTCGACGCCGCATAGGGGCTGTTGGGAGCATATGCCGTGGTCTCGGAAAACGCCGGATCGTTCTTCCCCAGCGAGCCGTAGACTTCGTCTGTTGATACGTGCAGAAAGCGGAACCCTGCTCGGCCCACTTCGTCCAATTCCGACCAATACTTTCTTGCCTGCTCCAACAGAACGAACGTGCCATGGACGTTGGTCCGGATAAATGCCTCAGGGGAAACAATCGAGCGGTCAACGTGGCTTTCCGCCGCAAAGTGAATAATTGCATGCGGGCGATGCTTCTCAAGAACCGAACTCACCAGGTCCGCATCGCAAATGTCCCCACGTACAAAGAGATAGCGTGAATCCGCGGCTAGCGAGGCCAAATTGGCCGGGTTGCCTGCGTACGTCAGCAGGTCCAGGTTGACAACGGGGGAACCCGCAGCGTGAAGCCAGTTAAAAATGAAATTGGAGCCAATAAAACCAGCCCCGCCTGTAACGACAATCGTTTCTTGGGTGCTTTTTTTCACGAGCTTCAGTATATGGTACAAAACAAGCAACATTCGAGCCTGCAGGCCCTTGTCTGGGCCTTTTCGTACCTCTTCGTGCAAGGAAGTTCAGCAGTCTGGCAATTTTTTCGTTATATTAAAGATAGTCAGTGTAGTCCCGGACGCGGCGGCACCTGCTCAGGCAAAACCTCTTGATCAAGGTCTTAGGCGATTTCTCCCAACTGGAATCGCGCCGTGGTTGTGTCTTTCAGAACAAACAAGGCAATTTGTAAGCAAAACGGTCATTGAAAAGGCTGCCATGGATACTTCAAGTCATCTCCGCATTCCTCCGCCGCAAGGGCTCTATCATTCACGGAATGAGCACGATGCCTGCGGCATGGGACTGGTCGCGAGCATTCGCGGTGAAAAAAGCCACGAGATTATCCGCAAGGGCTTAGAGGTGCTCATCAACCTCACCCATCGCGGCGCCGCCGGTTGCGACCCGGAGACGGGCGACGGCGCAGGCATCCTCATTCAGATTCCCCATGCCTTTTTTGTCCGCGAATGTGCTGAGCTCGGCATCCAACTGCCTGAGTCGGGCGCCTACGGCGTCGCTATGTGCTTCCTGCCCGTTGAAAGGCACAGCCGCCTGCAGTGTGAGGGCATCTTCGAGCGCATTACCCAGGAAGAGGGTCTGACCGTTCTCGGCTGGCGCGATACGCCGGTCAATGGCGATGCGGTGGGCCGCGAAGCCCGCGCTTCCCAGCCTTACATCGAGCAGCTTTTCGTCAGCCGGCCCGCGGGCCTCGACGAGGATGCCTTCGAGCGCCTCCTCTATCGGATCCGCCGCCGTACGGAAAACGAGATTGCCGCCTCCGAGATCGAGGACAAGGAGACCTTTTACGTCCCTTCTTTCTCCTGTCGTACCATCATTTACAAGGGCCTCATGCTGGCCCCGCAGATCGAAAAATTCTACTTCGAGCTGGCCAATCCTCTCGTCACCAGCGCTCTATGTCTTGTCCACCAGCGCTTCTCCACCAACACCTTCCCCAGTTGGAAGCTTGCGCACCCTTATCGTTACGTCGCGCATAACGGCGAAATCAACACCATTCGCGGCAACGTCAGTTGGATGAATGCGCGCCAGTCGGTCCTGCGCAGCCCGCTGCACGGCGAACATATCGACAAGCTTTATCCGGTCATCATGCCCGAAGGCAGCGATTCGGCTTCGCTCGACAACGCGGTCGAATTCCTCTATCAGTCCGGCCGTTCCCTGCCCCACGTCATGGCCATGCTTATCCCCGAAGCATGGGCCGGCAACCCCGACATGGACGAGGAGAAGCGCGCATTCTACGAGTACCACGCTTCTCTCATGGAGCCGTGGGATGGCCCTGCGGCTATTGCTTTCACCGACGGCCGCGTCATTGGAGCGACTCTCGACCGCAACGGCCTCCGTCCCGGCCGCTACATCGTCACCAAGGATGACCTGGTCGTGCTCGCCTCCGAGGCGGGCGTGCTCGAAGTTCCTGCCGAGGACATACGCAAGAAGGGCCGCTTGAGGCCTGGTCGCATGTTCCTGGTCGATACTGTGCAGCAGCGCATCGTCTCCGACACTGAAATCAAGAAGCAGTTGGCAGGTCGCCAGCCGTATGCAGAATGGCTGCAGCAGCAGCAGATCAATATGGACATGCTGCCCGAGCCTCCACGCGTCATTGCCTCCAATTCCGAGACCCTGCTTCGCCGCCAGCGCGCCTCAGGCTACAGCGAAGAGGATTTGCGAATTCTGCTGGCTCCCATGGGCGCCAAAGGCGAAGAGCCGATCGGTTCGATGGGTACCGACGTTCCACTGGCCTGCCTCTCCGACCGCCCACAGTCTTTGTTCAACTACTTCAAGCAGCTCTTCGCGCAGGTTACCAATCCGCCCATCGATCCCATCCGCGAAGAGATGGTGATGTCGCTGATCAGCTACATCGGCACCGAGCGCAACATCCTCGATGAGGCTCCGGAGAACTGCCATACGCTCAAGCTGCCTCATCCAATCCTGACCAACCGCGACCTAGAAAAACTCCGTCGCGTCTCTTCAGGCGATCTGCTCGCCACCACGCTGCCCGCTCTGTTCCGCGCCGCAGACGGCGAGGACGGGCTGAGGCACTCGCTTGAAGATCTCAGCGCCAGGGCTGCGCATGCCGTCCACTCCGGGTACACTCTGCTGATCCTTTCCGATCGCGGAGTAGATCCCACCTATGCGCCAATTCCGAGCCTGCTTGCCATGGCCGCGGTTCACAATCGCCTGGTACGTGAGAAGACCCGGACGCAGGTCGCCCTCATCATCGAAAGCGGAGAACCGCGCGAGGTGATGCACTTCGCCCTGCTCATCGGATACGGCGCTAGCGCCATCAATCCCTACCTCGCCATCGAATCTCTGCACGACCTCAAACGCCGCGGTCTGCTGCCCGATGACGTGAGCGCCGAATACGCTGAGAAGAATTTCATCAAAGCCATCAACAAGGGCTTGCTCAAAACCTTCTCCAAGATGGGCATCAGTACACTGCAAAGCTATCGTGGCGCGCAGGTGTTTGAAGCTGTCGGTCTCAACCAGTTCCTCATCGACGCGTACTTCTCCGGCACGGCCTCCCGTATCGAGGGCGTCGGTCTGGACGTGCTGGCCCGCGAGGCCCAGCTTAAGCACGCCTATGCCTTCCAGCCTCTCACCGAATCCGAGACCGATCTCGTGGTCGGTGGACAGTATCAATACCGCGAGGGCGGCGAATATCACCTGCTGAATCCGCTCACCATCAGCAAGGTCCAACATGCCGTGCGCCAGAACAATCCGGCCACCTTCCAAGAGTACACCGACCTGCTCGACGAGCAGAATCGCGAACTCTGCACTCTGCGCGGATTGCTCAAGCTCAGATACTCCGACCATCCCATTCCCATCGAAGAGGTCGAGCCGGCCAAGGAGATCGTGAAGCGATTCACCACAGGCGCCATGAGCTTCGGATCGATCAGCAAAGAAGCGCACGAAACTCTGGCCATTGCCATGAACCGCATCGGTGGCATGTCAAATACAGGCGAGGGCGGCGAAGACGAAGCCCGCTTTACGCGCGACCCCAACGGCGACCTGCGCCGCAGCGCTGTCAAGCAGGTTGCCAGCGGCCGCTTCGGGGTCACCACGAACTACCTGGTCAACGCCGATGAACTCCAGATCAAGATGGCGCAGGGCGCAAAGCCCGGCGAAGGCGGACAATTGCCCGGCCACAAAGTGGATGAGGTGATCGCCAAGACCCGCCACTCCATCCCCGGCGTGGGCCTCATCTCGCCACCGCCGCACCACGATATTTACTCAATCGAGGATCTGGCCCAGCTCATCTACGACCTCAAGAACGTCAATCCTCAGGCCCGCATCGCTGTGAAGCTGGTCTCAGAGGTCGGCGTCGGCACGGTCGCAGCAGGCGTCTCCAAGGCCCATGCCGATGTCGTGCTCATCTCTGGCGACAGCGGCGGCACCGGCGCTTCACCGCTCAGTTCCATCAAGCACGCCGGCCTGCCCTGGGAACTCGGCCTCGCTGAAACGCAGCAGGTGCTTCTGCTCAACGATCTGCGCAGCCGTATCCGCGTGCAGACTGATGGCAAACTCCAGACAGGCCGCGATGTTGTGATTGCAGCTCTTCTCGGAGCCGAAGAGTATGGCTTTGCCACCATGCCTCTTATCACCATGGGTTGCATCATGATGCGCAAATGCCACCTTAACACCTGCGCCGTCGGCATCGCGACTCAGGATCCTGTGTTGCGCGCCCGCTTCACAGGCCAGCCTGAGCACGTGGTCAACTTCTTCTTCTTTATCGCGGAACAGATGCGCCAGCACATGGCCAAGCTCGGCTTCCGTACTGTCGATGAAATGGTGGGCCGTGTCGACAAGATCGATGCAGCCGTCGCCGATACGCACTGGAAGGCCAGGGGCATTGACCTCTCGTCAATCCTCTACTCTCCCACGCTGCCCTCTCGCGTCGCCCGCCGCCGCGTGCAGGCCCAGGATCACGGCCTCGTTCAGGCCCTCGATCATGTCCTGATCGCCAAGGCCGCGCCCGCACTCGAATCGCAGACGCCGGTCTCCGGCAGCTTCGCAATTCGTAACGTTCATCGCACTGTCGGTGCAATGCTTGGCGGCCAGATCGCCCGCAAATACGGATCCGCAGGATTACCGGACGGAACAATTCACTTCCGCTTCCAGGGTTCGGCAGGTCAGAGCTTCGGCGCCTTCGTCCCCTCCGGCGTAACCCTTGAACTTGAAGGCGATGCCAACGACTATCTTGGCAAGGGCCTTTCCGGCGGGCGCATCATCGCCTACCCACCCAAGACTTCCAGCTTCCTGCCCGAAGAAAGTATTCTGGTCGGCAATGTCGTTCTTTACGGCGCAACCTCCGGCGAAGTCTTCCTCAACGGCATCGCCGGCGAGCGCTTTGCAGTCCGCAACTCCGGCGCAACCGCCGTCGTGGAAGGCGTGGGCGACCACGGCTGTGAGTACATGACCAACGGCACCGTCATTGTCCTGGGGAAAGCAGGCCGGAACTTCGCTGCAGGCATGAGCGGAGGCATCGCCTATGTCTACGATGGCCGGGGCGACTTTTCAATCAGGCGCTGCAACACAGCCAGTGTCGATCTCGAACCCCTCGTTGCCGATGCCGACGTTGAGCGCGTCCGTGCCCTGCTCGAACGCCACCGCGACCTCACCGGCAGCCCTCGTGCCGCATGGGTCCTTGAGCACTGGGCCGATGCCCAGCCAAGATTCATCAAGATATTCCCCCACGAATACAAACGTGTCCTCGGCGCTCCTCGTGTCGAATCGGTTTATGCTCCACCTATTACTGCGTCGCCTCTGGTGACGTCTACTGCAGAGGTACTGCATGGGTAAGGTCACAGGATTTCTCGAAATTCAACGCGAACAGCCCACCCGCCGCAAGGCCGATGAGCGCATCAAGGATTGGTTCGAAATCTATGAGCCATTCCCTGAAGCAAAGCAGCGCGAACAGGGTGCCCGCTGCATGGATTGCGGTGTGCCCTTCTGCCACACCGGATGCCCGGTCAACAACCTTATCCCTGACTGGAACGACTTGGTTTACAACAACCGCTGGGAGGCAGCCATCCGCCGCCTCCACTCGACCAATAACTTCCCTGAGTTCACCGGCCGCATATGCCCTGCACCATGCGAAGCTGCCTGTGTTCTCGGCATCAATCAGCCGCCCGTCTCCATCAAGCTCATCGAGCGTTCAATTGTAGAGCGCGGCTGGGACGAGGGCTGGATTCATCCCGAGCCGCCTGACCATTCCACTGGCAAGCGTGTAGCGGTAGTAGGCAGCGGCCCTGCCGGACTCGCCGCCGCCCAGCAGTTGCGCCGGGGCGGGCACTCTGTCACCATCTATGAAAAGAACGACCGCATCGGCGGCCTGTTGCGCTACGGCATTCCCAACTTCAAGCTGGAAAAGCATGTCGTCGATCGCCGCATCGAGCAGATGCGCGCCGAGGGCGTCAAATTCATCACCAACGCCAACGTCGGCGTCAATGTCTCTGTTGAAGCACTCACCGCGCACTATGAAGCCATTGTGCTTTGCGGCGGCTCCGAGCATCCCCGCGATCTCAATATTCCCGGCCGGGAGCTAAAGGGCATTCACTTCGCCATGGAGTTTCTGCCTCAACAGAATCGCCGCAATGAAGGCGATATAGTTGACTCTTCCATCGCAATCCTTGCCACTGGCAAGCGTGTCCTCATCATCGGCGGCGGCGACACCGGCGCCGACTGCCTCGGCACCAGCCATCGGCAGGGCGCAAAGAGCGTCCATCAGTTCGAAATCATGCCTCAACCACCTGCCCAGCGGGCCGCCTCTACTCCCTGGCCGCTCTGGCCCATGCAGTTGCGTACCGAAAGCTCTCACGAAGAGGGCGGCATTCGCGACTGGAGCATCAACAGCGTCAAGTTCACCGGCGATGAAAACGGCAACGTCAAGCACTTGCACGGCGTCCGTGTCGGTCCACCGCCGAAGTTTGAGGCAATCGCGGGCAGCGAGTTTACCCTTGACGTCGATCTGGTCCTGCTCGCCATGGGCTTCCTTGGCCCCGTCCGCTCCGGCATGATCGAGCAGCTTGGCCTGGCTCTGGACAACCGCGGCAACGTTGCCACAACCAACTACATGAGCTCTGTAGACGGCATCTTTGCCGCCGGCGATATGCGCCGCGGACAGTCTCTCGTAGTCTGGGCCATCGCCGAGGGCCGCAAGGCAGCTGCAGCCGTAGACGCATACTTGAGTACACAAACTGAAGCGGTTCCGCTGCTCCAGCGCGCCACGGCATAGGGGAGCTGTCCATATTTCAATAGAGCTCCTGGCTCAGTCGCTCGAATACTGTCCAGGAGTCCGCTAAGCACCAGCCCCACTCAGGCGCTTCAACGACTTTAATGTCTGGGATTGTGGAATCCTCCACGTTCGCGCCCACCTACAAAGAGGTGTGCCCCGGTACGAACTTGGTGGGCGTGTTGTGCGAGGACTGCTGCCAGATTCTCTGAGTTTTCGGCAGGGGAGCGAAGCATGTTTGTTCGAGACGGCCTGCTGCCGAGGGCGGTCAAGTGCCGCTGTAATCGACAAGCAGGGAGTCCATGGCATCTCCTACCCCATATTCCAGATTGTGGCTGATGAAGCGTACTTGTTCCAACCGGGCGATTAGGGAGTCGGGCTCTCCAGCTGTCTTCGCGGACTCTTATAACACAGTAGTACCAGGGGTCATTTCGAATTCATATTATTAGGGTCCACCACAGCAATCCAGCTATTCCACAAGTCCGCATCTTCTGATGCGGCGCACTTGTACCTTATGCGATTGTTCGCCGGGCATCCGCCAACAACTCGCCCAATTTTCCGACATCGGCGACAATCAATTCCGGCTTCTCGCGCAGCTCGGCAGCCTGCGTCGCAGTCGTCTCGCCCGTAAGGACCAGAACTGCAGGAATACCCGCCTTCCGAGCCATTTTCATATCCGTGTAGATACGATCTCCCACCATAATCATTTGGTCCGATGCGAGCTGGAGACGAGCGCGCAGTTCCAGCAGAATCGACGGATTCGGCTTCCCAAAGACAGTGGGATGGCGACCCGTGGCTGCAGTTAGGCAGGCGCAAAGTGAGCCGCAGTCTACCAGAACCGTAGGCTCATCCGTAGGACAAACCAGATCAGAATGTGTTGCCAGGAATGGCAATCCGGCATTGATCCAATAAGCTGCGCGGCACAGCCGTTCGTAAGTCAAAGTCGTATCGAAACCCACTACCACGGCATCCGGCGCATCCCAGCTCTCCACAAATCCCGCGTTCACAAACTCCTGCACCAGTGACGGAGTGCCAAGAATAGCAAGCGCCTTGGCATGCGGCAGGCAACTACGCAGATACTTGATTGTGGACTCAGCAGGCGTGTAAATCTCGCTTTCGTGCGCTTCAATCCCCAACCCTCTCAGCTTCTTAACGTAATCTGCTTTGCTGCGAGAAGTATTGTTGGTGAGAAACGTGTATCCAATTCCCAGACGGCGCAAGCCCCCCAGGAACGGCACAGTCTGCTCGAAGAGCCGTGCCCCACTGTACAGCGTGCCATCCATGTCGAGAACCACATGGCGCACTAGCTTGAGGTCTATCACGTTAACTCCTCACCTTCAATTGGCCAGGAGCCCTGCGGGCTAAAAATGTTATCGAGCGCTGAGTCGAATAGGCCCAGCCGCTGCATAACATCCAGCACCGTAAAGCGGCGCCGCATATAACAGCATTGCTGATAACTCAGGCGCAGGCGTGCCGGTGAAATACCAATCTGCATGGGTTCGAATGGACAACCAGCGCGGCACAGCATGTCCCGCAGTTCACTGAATGGGAACAACTGCTCGTCTAGTTTCGATCGCAGTTCCGTCCAGTTCTCTTTGAGCCGCGTTAACTGCACGCGAAGAGCATCCCCTGAGACGTATTTGGCGCGTGTTTCCTCAATCCCCCTTGTCTCCAACGCCCCGGCGCCAAACAGTTTGTGTATTCTCTGCTCCAGTTCATCCATCGAGGGCCAGCTGCGGACAGCGGCTTCAACATCCAAACTGTGCAGGTCTCTCTTTAACAAGTCTTCGTGAAGCGCCAGCGAAGCCAGTACGCCGATCCCCACCTTGAAGCCGTGCGAAGGCGTCTTGCCCTGGAAAGTGTGGTGTTGCATATCCCACAGATGGCTGAACTGGTGTTCAGCGCCTGAAGCTGGCCGGCTATTGAGACATGTTTGCATCGCAAATCCACTCATCACCAGTCCGTGGACCAAGTGTTTGAGTGCCGCCGGATCGTTCGCGGCAATCGCATCCGGCGCGCCAATCCATGACCGCAAAAGTCCCTGCACGGATTCCCAGACCGGCGGATCAATCGGCTCAACTCCCGCCGCATCCGCCAGAACCCAATCTGCACCGGCCACAACCTTGGCCATCAGGTCCCCATACCCCCACGCGTTCATTTCCCGGGGAGCCAGGGAGATCACATCAAGATCTGCCAATACCGCCAGCGGTGCGGGACATTCAATCGTGTCTTTAGACCCCGCAACGGTAATGGATGCGCCGTAAGCCGAGTAGCCGTCCATGGAGGCTGCCGTCCCAACAACCATGTACTGTCTGTTCGTTTGGTGCGCCGCCAACTTTGTAAGATCGTTGATCGTTCCCGATCCGACCGCGACTGGAATAGCATCATGGTCGCGAAGCGCTGCCACCAGTTCCTGCACGCACTCTATGTTTGCGTAAATATGCGGGCCAAAAATGAACGACTTCCGCAGCGGTCGATTCTCCCGCGCGAAACTCGCTTCCACGTCCCGGCCCGCGGCCTTATAGGTGTTTCCGTCTGCAACAATCACAGCTTCCCGTGAACCAAACAGAGTAGAGAATATGCTGGAAGTCCGATGGCGAATCCCAGGCTCTACTGCAAGGTAACGAGTATCGCGTGCCGCCTTCAATGCCCGCTCAATAAGTTCCTGTTCCTTATCCGCAGCGATCTTGCTCATTTATGCATGACTCCGATTCTCTATCATTCCGTCTTGTTTCCGACCTTCCATTCTAACTCGCCCTCTTATACGCACTGTGAGTGAGTTTCTAATATGGCACTCTTCAATCGCGCTTCCAGGCCAGCGCGACTTGACGCTTGTCCTGAAGCATCCCTATGTTGGTTGGTCTAATCAGTTCATAGCCAGCGCTGCATGTCTATTCAGATAAAGGCTTCAAATGCGCCACCCAGGTAGATATTCAGTGAGGAAGTGTTCGACGATGCTTGACACATTCTCAAGATCGTCGCCACCAACAGCCGAAAATCACCTTTGATCGTAATTTTGAGGGTGTAACCATGGTCGCACCTCACAGTTATGTTGTTGCCTTGTTGATGACCATCCTGACAATGACTTGTTGGGGCTCCTGGGCTAACGTCGTCAAGCTCTTCAAGGACTGGCGTTTCGAGCTTCTCTATTACGGCTACTCGCTGGGTATCCTTCTCACCTCAATCGTCGCAGGACTTACGCTGGGCTCAATGGGAACCAACGGGCGTCCCTTCCTCGATGATCTTGCGAACGCTGGTGCGCGGACTCGGACCGTATGCAATTGGTTTTGTCTTCTCCGCCGGAATTTTTCTGTCTACTTTCGTCTTCAACGCCTACTTCTTGCGGAGACCGGTCCAGGGGCAACCTCTGCGTTTTAGCGATTACTTCAAAGGAACATTCAAAGAACACTTCTGGGGAATCGTCGGAGGCGTTGTCTGGGCTGAGGGCACGCTATCGAGCTTTGTGGTGGCCAGCACCCCCCGAGAGCTGCAGGTAGGACCCGCAATCAGCTACGCGCTCGGCCAGGGCTCCACCATGGTCGGCGCCTTCTGGGGCGTTGTCGCCTGGAAAGAGCTTGCCGGAGGCGCATCCCTTGTAAAGCGATTACTGGTCCTCATGTTCCTCCTATTCGTTTGCGGCCTCGCAGTCGTTTCCATTGCGCCTCTGTACGCAGTACGCTAGTCTGTTCCCGAGCAGGAGAAGGGATATGCAACGAAGAAAGGTCGGGCAGGTAGTTACGCAGTTATTTCTGCATTGAAGAGACTACTCCTGGACCGCGCAGACTGGAATCCGCACGCGCATACGTGCCTGCCGACCAACCTAATATAATGATGCTTAAGTCTTCTCGTCGCCCGGGTGCTCAATGGTCAATGTCGCCGGCCTTCGAGTCGTTCGCAAACTGAGGTCGGTTTCTGAATGAATAGCGATGAACTTATCCTGGTCACCGGCGCAACCGGTTTTCTCGGCGGGTGCCTGGTGCGCGAACTGCTCGACCGCTATCCGCAAGCCACTCTCGCACTGCTGATCCGTGACAGGTCTGGTCAATCCGGACAGCAACGCGCCGATCTGTTTGTGCCTCCTTCAGACCGATCCCGCATACAGGTCTATTCCGGAGATGTCGGCCAGCCCAACTGCGGCCTGGACGCTGCCGCCTTCCAGCGCTTGACCGCAGAGACTACCCGTGTAATTCACTCCGCCGCAACCGTTCGCTTCGACCACACGCTCGACGAAGCGCGCCGCACTAACGTCGAGGGCACCCGTCGCGTGCTCGACTTCGCAGCAGGCGCGCGCCATTTGCGCAGTCTGGCCTATGTTGGTACGGCCTATGTAGCAGGCGAGCGGTCGGATCTGGTGCGTGAAAATGAACTCGCTGTGGGCCAGGGCTATCGCAACACCTACGAGCAGACAAAGGCCGAGGCTGAGGCCCTTGTGCGCTCGCGCCTCGATTCCCTTCCTGGCGTCATTCTGCGACCCAGCATCATAGTCGGCGATTCCCGCACCGGCGTCACCTCCAGTTTCAAGATGATGTATTGGCCGCTGAAGATCTACGCGCGTGGCCTGTGGCGCACTGTACCTGGCTACCCCGACGCGGTGCTGGATATTGTGCCAGTGGATTTCGTCGCCACCTCTGTCGCGCGGGCTGTTTTTGATGAGGCGGCCCTGGGTAGCACACTCCACATTTGTGCAGGACCGCACGGCAGCGCCACCATCCAGCAGATAGCCAGCCGCGCAATGGAGTATTTCCACGCTCCCGAGCCGCGCTTTGTCGATCCCAAGCTCTTTTTCGCCGTGGTGCGTCCAATACTTTTTATGGCGTTATGGGGACGCAAACGCCGCATACTGCGCGACGGCCGCGCCTATCGGGACTATTTCACAATGCGAATGCAGTTTGACACCACCAACGCAGAGCGCCTGCTGGAACCCATCGGAGTGCGCCCGCCGCATGTGCTGGACTACCTTGACCACCTGTTTAACTACTGCGTCGCCAGCGAATGGGGTCGCAAGCAGGTTTCTGCAGAATGAACATCTTCAAGTCCTTTCAGCTATCGCGCGATCGCAATGTCACGGTCGCAAATCTCGTGGACGAGCTGTATCGCCGGAATGGAGATTACGAAGTCTCCATTGAGGACACCGGGCCATATCATCTTGCAGAACTGCATTCCGAAATCTGCTCTAAGGACGCCTTTCTCCGTCAAACCGTCGCACTGCGGCCGGGCCAACCCGTTGCCATTTATCGCACCAACGACCGCCGATGCCTTCGCTGGTTCCTGGCCGTCATCCGTGCCGGGGGCATCGCGGTTCCGCTCAACCCCATGCTCTCGCTTGCCGAAGTACGCCGCATCCTGGCTACTAGCGGCACAGATATCCTTGTCACCGATAAAGCCGTCTTCGAACGCAACATCGGTCAACGCGACGCACTTAATGTGCGCACCTGGATTCAGTCGGACGACGAACCAGAAACGCTCGATGGGTTCCTGCGCGCGCCCAATTCCGGCGCAAACACCGGCCCCGCGTTCCCGCCTACCGCCATTGATCCGGCCGCCACTGTGGCCGTATTCCACACCTCCGGAACCAGCGGCTTTCCCAAAGGTGCCGCCCTTTCCAGCCGTGCCCTGCTCGGTGGTCGCGCCTCCACGGTGATGGCCAGGCTGTTCCTCTCGCACAGGGACCTCGCACTCATCGCGCTGCCCTGGTCGCACATCATGGCCGTAAGCATTGCCCTCTACGGCTTGATGGCCGGCATTCGCGGCTGTTTCCTCGATCGTTTTGACGTCGACCCTGCGCTGGAAATGATCGAACGCTACGGCGTCACCTCTGTCGTCGGCGTTCCCGCAATGTTTGCCAGGCTGGTCAACAGCAATCCGGAACCCGCACGGCTTTCGAGCGTTCGCCTGTGGCTCTCGGCCAGCGATAACCTGCCCTCCCATGTCCGGCAACACCTGCGGCAGTTCGGTGCGCTGGTTCGGTTGCCGGGCGGCCGCCGCATTCCGCCAGTGCTCCTCAATGGCTACGGCATGGTCGAACTGGGCGGCCTCGCCATGATGGGCATCGAGACGTCTCTGTTTCCCGGCAACGGCGATCTGTGCTTTCCGGTGCCGCCGTTTCGCATCCGCGTCGCCGATGAGAACGATCGGCCCGTGCGGTCCGGCATGACCGGTGAGTGCCAGATTCGCCGTCGCGGTCTCACCCCACATTACTGGAAAGACAAGGTCAATGACCAAGGCCTGCTCACCGCCGACGGTTGGCTGCGCACGGGCGACCTGGCCACGCGCAATCGCCTCGGCATGATCCGTCTCGTGGGCCGCATCAAGGATGTGATCAAGTCGGGCGGTTATTCGGTCTACGTCCGCGAACTGGAAGAGACCATAATGACCCACCCTGCGGTTGCCCGCGCAGCCGCCTTCGGCCTGCCTCACAAGGAAAAAGGCGAGACTCCTGCAGCCGCGGTTGAACTGCGCGACGGCTCCTCGGCAAGCGAAAGCGATTTGCTGGATTGGTGCCGGCAGAACCTAGCCGCCTACAAGGCGCCGCGCCGCATCTGGATTCTCGATCCAGGCGGCCTGCCCCACAATCACACCGGCAAACTCCTCCGCCGCGCCCTCCAAGAGCGCTTCTCCGGACAACTGGACACAAACTAGTGGCTGCTGAGAAGCTTCCATTGCCATGAATAGCTCTGAAAGCCATTGATTACCAGGCTACGAGAACACTCGATTCCCCGAAGGGTACGGGCTTCAGCCCGCACATCAACCCCGCAATATTTAAATGGGCTTTAGCCCCTGAGGGAATGCCTGCTTCGCCGGATGCACTTGCGCGCAAGGCACGAGATTACTTCCCTGCCCCAACTCCAAGCGCTCCCGCAAGCCCCTGCGGTGTAAACAGCTTTTCATCCGGCTTCGTATTGAACTTCACCGCATCAATAGTCAATATAGTTCTCGTGCCATCCTGCAAAGTGCGCATCTCCGTATGCCGCGCCCCCCATATGCCTCCCTCCCGCTTGAGCTGGGTGGCATGTAGCACTCGTACCTTCCGCCCCTGCGCATCGTACATTTCTGCAAAAAGAATCACTGGAACATCCTGCGCCACCCAGTAATAGATGAATTTGTATTGCGAGTTCGATGCATCCGCAGGAGTTGCTTCCACCTTGTAAGTCTTGTGCCCTTCCATGGTTTCTGCATCGCCAATCAGGCGGTATGAGAAATCGTCAAGCACACGCTCGCCAACATCCTCGAATGTAAAATCTGTGCCGATAAAACGAGCTGACCGTTCCAGGGGAACAACGCTGCGAACTCGTTGCGTGGCCGGAGTATAGACATACTGACGATCGGATACGCCACGCTGATTGATTGACAGCAGTGCAACGCCGCGAATCTCCGCCGGCGCCGTAAAGACAACCAGCGTCTTGCTGTCCCCGGGCGAACCGATGCGGCGAAGGCTGAATTCCTTTTTCGAACTGTGTCCTTGCTGATCGAATACCTGGAAATTTGCCTTCAACGTGATGTCGTGACTGGTGTCCTGCCTGTACACGTCTTCCATGATTTTCCGCGCACTGGGAGCGGTTTCGGCTGCAAAGAGTGTTGCGGAAGTACAAAGTAACGCGCACAAACTGGCAGCCATTGCAATCTTGCATCGAGGATTGCTATTCATACCCAATCGCCTCAATCACAGACGCCCGCATCGCATGGCGTGCTGGAATCCATCCTGCCACCAACGACACCGCAACAACCGCCGGGAAGGTCTCCAGGATAAGCACCCACGGAAAGTAAAACGGTACGTCATAGCCAGCCAGAACTGTGGACACCGTCCGCGATAGGAATTGTATGTTAAACAAAGCTGCAACCGCACCCACAATCACGCCTACAACCGAAATGGCAAACGCCTCCAGCAACACCATTTTTCGAATCTGGGAGCGATAACCGCCAATGGACCGGATAATACCGAATTCGCGGCGCCGTTCCGCCACGGAGATGATCAGCGTGTTCGCTATCCCCACCACTGCAACCAGCACTGCAACTACAAGCTGCATGTAATTCAAGAGGAAAAACTTGTCCACCAGAGATCCGATCCAATCCCTGAATTCCACATTTGTGTAAACCAGCGCATGTTCGGAGCCGGCAGTAAGCTGCTCAATCTTCTTCTTGACCTCTGTTGCGCTCTGTCCCGGCTTTAATTTGATGTTGATAAAGTCCACCGCGTCGTCATTCCAATAGCGCTTGTAGACCGCCCGGTCCATGAAGATCGTCCCTTTATCTGATCTGTAGTCCTCCAACATGCCCAGAACAGGCAGATCGAGCGACCCTGTCGGAGAATCCATGTGTACCCTGTCTCCAACCTTGAGTTTCCAGCGAGCCGCAAAGTTCTTTGAGACCAATACGCCTTGTCCTCGCGGCATCAGATCCTTCATTGTTCTTTGGTTGCCGCCAAGAACAGAATTGGAAGCGCGGGAAAAAAAGAACCCCATATCGGATGCGCTCACAGCGGCTGTGTCGCCGTTATAAGGAATGATCGTAAAGCGAACGTCCTCGACATACTGAACTTCCGGCAACGCGGAAATGCGCTTTCCCAGGTCCTCGCTGAAATGATAAGAGGTGGACCGCAGCAACGTGGATGTTGACACCATCAGATCGGAATTCAGCATCTGGCTGGTCCAGCGCGCGATCATGTGCTTATAGCTTTGGATGTAAGCGGCCGTCGAGTACACAAACATCAGGCCAACCATCAGCGCACCAACCGTAGCTGCGCTGCGACGCGGCGATTGGATCATTGCGTCCACCGCCAGTGCCCCTTCAGAGCCGCCGACCCTGTCCATTGCAGGACGAATGGCGCGCGCCGCCCAATGCACCAGCATAGGCAGCAGGATGGTGAGTCCGAGTAGGATCAAAGCAGCATAGGAGAACTGAGCGACCGTCCCCACTCCGGATGGCGAGAACTGGATCAGTAGCATGCTGATCAGAAGGATCGCGACACCCAGTATCGTGCGGCCCCACCCCAGCGCGGACTCTTTTTGGCGCGACTCGATGTTATGCAGCGCCAGGATGGGATTAAGATACGATGCGGCTCTGGCTGGCATCCATGCACCGGCAATTGAAGCCGCAACGCCAAGGCCAAACGAAGTCAGAACCAGGTCAAGATGCAGTCTCGGCGCCACCGCCGTCGAAACTATGCCGTAAACAGAGGCTGCAATAGAACCCATGACTCTGTTCGCCAAAATAGCAATATAAAATCCTGCGACAATCCCCACGATCGAGCCGACCACGCCCATGAACAGCGCTTCGCCCAGGAACATGGCATTGATATTTCCGCGCTCCACCCCCACTGCGCGCAAGATACCAATCTCCTTCCAACGCTGGTTTACCGCAATCGTAAAAGAGTTGAAGATGATATAAACGCCCACAAGCAGCGCGATGAAGCTGGTGATCAGCATGCCCAGCCGCATAGCCGTCACGGCGTTTTCCAGCGCTTGTCCCTTCATCTCAGGACGCATCACTTCAATGCCGGCCGGCAATTTCGCGTGCAGCCTCCCCTGAAGTTCTCCCACTGAAACCGCCGGCGAGTTCATCAGATCGATTCGATCGAAATTATGTCCTCGATCGAACACAACCTGCGCGGAGTAGATATCCATCACCGCGATATTGCCACCGAACACCTCTCCAACGCCGGTAGGCTTGAAGATTCCCTCAACAACAAAATCCATCTTTCCGTGAGCCGTGAAAATCGGAAAGCGATCCCCAATCTGCAATCCGTGTCGCTCTGCAAAAGCCCGCGAGAGCAGTATCGAATTCGGCTGGGCAAGATATGTGAGCGGATCTGCGATCTGTGTCTGCGAGCGGTCGAATTCGTATTGGCGCAGTTGCTGGTCACCCGTCGTATCCACGCCCAGGATCATCAGGTTGCCTTCGTCCTGGAAAGCCGTATGCACGATGACCTCAATCACCGGCTCGGCAAGTTGCACTCCAGGCGTCGCCCGCACAATATCAAGTGTCTCTTCGGGGAACCCGGTCTCGCCGGCAGTTACTTCGAGAGTCGATTTGCCGGCCAGATGTTCAACAGTAAGTGTGAGTGATTCAAGGAGTGCCGAGTTTGCAGTGCGTATCGCGAAAAACACAGCAACGCCGAGAGCGATCCCCATGGTCGTCATCGAGACTCGAAGACGATGAGTGTCCCACTGTCGCGATGCCACTTGCCAGAGCGCGGAAATCATAATCTATCTCTGGCGGTAATGTGCCCAGATGGCGCATCCTCTACGATCTGGCCGTCATGCAGCGTTACGATTCGACTACAGCAGCCCGCCGCCTGGGCGTTATGCGTCACCATCAGGAGCGTGCTCTGGTACTCCTGTTGGAGATTGTCAAGCAGGCGGAGAATTTCGTCGCCAGTGGCCGAGTCGAGGTTACCGGTGGGTTCATCTCCCAGCAGCAATGGCGGACGAAAGATGAGTGCCCGCGCAATGGCCACCCGCTGGCGCTCGCCCCCGGAGAGTTCATCGGGCCGGTGAATAATCCTGCCAGTGAGTCCTACATGACCGAGCATAGCTGCCGCACTGCTCTCCGCCTCCTTCTTTGAGAGACCCTGCAAACGCAGCGGCAGTGCCACATTTTCCAGTGCCGTCAACGTGGTCAGAAGATTGAAAGTCTGAAAGATCATGCCGATCTTTTCGCGGCGCAACCGAGTACGCGCATCGTCGGTAAGCCCAGAAAGCTCTACACCTTCAACTTGCACTGAACCCGACGAGGGCTCATCCAACCCGCAAACCAGGTTCAGGAGCGTGGACTTCCCTGACCCCGACGGCCCCATCACCGCCACTCTCTCTGCGGGTCCTATCTGTAAATTAATGTTCTTCAAAGCCAGAACGGCTTTATCCGTCCCGTAGCTCTTGGTTACGTTTGTCAGCTGTATCATTCATGAGTCCCGCCAATGAAGGCTATCATATTGACCTCTCACGCGAACCTCCCTTTCGCAGCCTCCGAGGCTAACCCCGCCCTCAGAACGCCCGCATCAAAAATCAGAATTCTGCCCAATTTCCTCTCCAGGGTTCGAACCTTCCCCTCCCTATGTAAACTAGATGCGATATTCAAGCCGTAGTCCAGCCGATGCCAGTTTCGGAGAGGCTACGAAACATATCCCTGTGAGGTTTAATGGCACCGAATCGTACTTCAACCAGCCCCAGTGTGCCCGCGCCGGCCGGCAAGTCCGCCCGGGCAACTTCAATTCCTTTTGTCGCCGCGCTGATCCTGGTCGTCGCTGCAGCAATCTACCTTTTCAAGACCAATCCGACTACTGGATTGTGGTCCCAGGGATACGACCCGATGGGTCACTGGTGGTTCTCCACCATGTTCGCGGCTCTTCCTATCATCGTGCTGTTGGGCGCAATGGCTGTCCTGCGCCTCAAAGCCCACGTGGCGGCAGTTGCTGGCCTGTTCACTGCGCTGCTGGTTGCCGTCGCAGTCTTCCACATGCCTATCCGCCTGGCGCTCACCTCGGCCGCCTACGGTGCTGGTTATGGAGTCTTTCCTATCTGCTGGATCATCCTGCCGGTGATCTTCCTATATCAACTCACCGTGAAAACCGGGCGGTTCGTCGCCTTGCAACAAAGCCTAACCAACATCACAGACGATAGCCGGCTGCAATTGCTTTTGATCGCCTTTGCCCTAGGTGCATTCTTTGAGGGCGCCGCGGGCTTTGGCACGCCAGTGGCAGTGTGCGGAGCAATTCTCATCAGTCTCGGCTTCCGCCCGATCCAGGCCGCCGGTCTTTCCCTCCTCGCTAACACTGCGCCAGTGGCCTTCGGAGCGCTTGGCATTCCCACCCTTGCGCTGCACGCCGTCACGGGGATCGACCTCCTGGTACTAACTAAAATTACCGCAACCATCCTGGTTCCCTTCTGCCTGCTGGTGCCCTTCTGGCTCATCTGGGCCTATGTAGGATTCCGCGCAATGATCGAGATTTGGCCGGCCATTCTTGTCGCTGGCGGCACCTTCTCGCTTACCCAATACCTGATGGCCACTTATAACGGACCCTGGCTCGTAGCCATCGTGGCATCAACATCAACCATCGTGGTGCTGATCGGCTTTCTGCACTTCTGGAAGCCGAAGCGCGTGCTCAAC
This sequence comes from Occallatibacter sp., assembly GCA_035945795.1. Taxonomy (GTDB): domain Bacteria; phylum Acidobacteriota; class Terriglobia; order Terriglobales; family Acidobacteriaceae; genus Telmatobacter. The sequence continues at coordinate 3,481 of DASYZU010000070.1, read as the reverse complement.
GCACTCGGGGAGGACATCACCGGTCAGGTACGACAGAAATTCGATCACAGCGCCGGAATGACTTTCAAGGCCTGGCTTCCATGGCTGATTTTGAGCCTCGTGGTATTTGCATGGGGGATTCCGAAGTTCTCGCAGTGGGCTGACGTAGTAACGACGGTCAAGATTTCTGTGTCGGGTCTGCACAACATAGTGCAGCGAGTCCCGCCGGTGGTAGCAAAGCCCACGGCAGAGGCCGCAATTTTCAATCTGAACTGGCTCGCAGCCACAGGCACAGGCATTCTGGTTGCGGCTTTATTGGCCGGCCTCCTGATGGGTCTCGGCCCCAAATCCCTGGCCACGGAGTTCATCAAGACTGTCTTCAACATTCGCTTCACCGTGGTAACGATCGCCGCCATGATGGCGATTGGCTTCATCACGCGCTACTGCGGGCTTGATGCAACGCTCGGCTTGGCGTTTGCTCGCACCGGGGTGCTTTATCCCTTCTTTGGCACACTGATCGGTTGGCTTGGTACAGCAAGTACCGGTTCAGACACTTCGGCAAATGTGCTGTTCGGCAGTCTGCAAAAAATGACTGCGCAACAAATCGGCGTTTCACCTGCGCTGATGGCTTCTGCGAACTCCGGCGGTGGCGTGATGGGCAAGATGATTGCCGCGCCAAGCATCGTCGTAGCCAGTACCGCTACGCAGACCTACGGCCAGGAGGGAACCATCCTGCGATTTGTCTTCCTCCACAGCCTTTCGCTGGCCTGTCTGGTAGGAGCTGTTGTGTACCTGATGGCCTACGTAGCTCCCTTCACTTCACTGGTGCCGCGATGAGACAGCATCATTGTCCTCGGCCAACGCGAGATGCTAGGATTGTTGCGCAAATTGTTTGAAAAAGTTGCAAATGCTAAAGGGATAAGATGCGAGTCTGTTTTCTTCTGAAGGTGCGCGCGGAAAAACTGGCGGAGTACAAAGTACGCCATGCACAGGTGTGGCCTGAGATGCTCGATGCTCTGCGGCAGACCGGTTGGCATAACTACTCGCTCTTCCTCAAACCTGACGGTCTTCTTGTCGGCTATCTGGAAACCGACGACTTTGAGAAGTGCACAGCCGGCATGAAAGATCACCCGGTCAACGCACGCTGGCAGGCCGAGATGGCGCCATTCTTCGAGTCGCTCGGCGATGGCGCTGCGGATGATAATATGTTTCCGCTCGAAGAAGTCTTTCACCTCGACTGATCTGCGCTTGGCACGCGCGACCACCCTCGGCCGAAGCTGCGGATCGCGAATGCTTTGGGATCAGAACACGACTTCACAGCTTGCAGAAGCACTCGTTTCGGTGAAAGGTACGAGCATTAGCCCGTACGTCAACTCAGTACTATTAACGCGGGCTCTAACCCTAAGGTCTGGATCTTCTAATCGAACCAATTACTCAAATCAGCTCAAATCAGGAGGATTTTTCCATGAATAACTTCAGTTCGTTTCGCCGCGATTTCTTGCGCACCGGCGGCCTTGGAATGGCGGCCGCCGCGATCCCAGCCGTTTCCTTCGCGGCATCAAAAGAAAAGACTGCCGCGTCCTCATCAGGCATCTTCAATATTCGTGACTTCGGTGCAACGGGAGACGGTAAGACGCTGGATACGAACGCCGTGAATCACGCTATCGAAGCGGCAGAGGCAGCGGGTGGCGGAGTGGTTCTCTTTCCTCCGGGAATGTATCTATGCTTTTCAATTCATCTCAAGAGCCATGTGCGCCTGCATCTCGAGGAAGGCAGCGCAATTGTCGCCGCCGAATCCCCGCTCCCCGGCCAGACAACCGGCTACAACGGCGGCGTCTACGATGCAGCAGAGCCGAAGACAGAGTGGGACGCCTATCAGGACTACGGCCATAATCACTGGCATAACTCGCTGTTGTGGGGCGAGAACATCCACGACCTCAGCATCACCGGCACGGGACTCATCTACGGAAAAGGCCTCAGCTTCGGCGCTGGCCGCGCCGCCCGTGGCAACTACCCTATCTACGTCGCCGAGCAGGCCGGCGTAGGCAACAAGGCCATCGCCCTCAAGAACTGCCGCAACGTAGTCTTCCGCGACTTCTCCATGCTCAAGGGCGGCCACTTTGCCCTTCTGCTCACCGGCGTCGACAACCTCACCATCGACAATCTGAAAATCGACACCGACCGCGACGGAATCGATATCGATTGCTGCCAGAATGTCCGCGTCTCCAACTGCACCGTCAACTCGCCCTGGGACGACGGCATCTGCCCCAAGTCAAGCTATGCCCTCGGCTACGCGCGGCCAACGCGCAATCTCACCATCGATAGCTGCTGGGTGAGCGGGTACTACGAGTTGGGCTCAGTGCTCGACGGCACCTTCAAGAAGTTTGCGCCCGATGCGCGCCTGGCCCACAATGGCCGCATCAAGTGCGGCACTGAATCCAACGGCGGATTCATAAACGTGACCATCTCCAATTGCATCATGGAAGGCTGCCAGGGGTATGCCCTGGAGTCCGTCGACGGCGCGCTAATGGAAGACATCACCATCACCAACTCCACCATGCGCGACATGTACACGGGGCCCATCTTCATGCGCCTGGGATCACGCCTGAGAGGGCCCAAGGAGACCACCAAAGTTGGGACAATGAAGCGGATCCTGGTCAGCAATCTCGAATGCTTCAATGCGACCAAGCGTCAGGCCTCCATCCTCACCGGCATTCCCGGCTATGCGATCGAAGATGTGAAACTCTCGAACATCTATTTCGAGTCCGCAGGCGGAGGCACCGCCGAAGATGCCAAAGCACAGCCTACCGAGCAGGAAGACAATTATCCCGATCCGGGCCGGTTTGGAATCACGCCGTCTTCCGGGTTCTTTCTGCGCCACATGAAGAACCTCGAGATGAGTCATGTGGAGATTGCGAACACTACGCCTGACGTACGGCCGGCGTTCTATCTGTCTAGTGTTGAACGCGCGGACTTCTTCGCTATTACTGCCCCGCGCGGAGCGGACGGAGCGTTCTCCCTGCATAACGTTAAGGATCTGCGCATCGGGTGGAGTCGCGCTGCCGCGGACACAACTCTCGCCAGCGTGGACGACAAGATGCTGTGACTCGGCGGTGGAGACAGGGGCCCCGGAACTCGCTTTTGGTGCTCGGGCGCCTTACAAAAATGCTTTTGGGGCGTCGGCGCGGTTAAGCTGTTTGTTATGAGCTGAAACGTTCGCTTAGGTGGTGCGCCGTAAGCGCTAAACGTTCGCTTATAGGGTTGCATTTCTTAGAGGGGTTAACCTTTTTTGCAGTCCAAATTGACCAGTTGGCTGCTTAAAAGCAACCTAAAGTGAGTAAAGGGTTGTCCAGAATTACCCATTTAAGGGCCAAACTAGTCGATCCTGAAAAAGTAAATTTCAGACATATTGATATTGAGTCTGGGAGGTTTCATGGCTTCGTAGGAACTGAAGTCCGCTCCGGATGTGGATGTCCAGCAAACGGCGCAGGAAAATGCGCCC
>DASYZU010000069.1:0-151062 GCA_035945795.1 Occallatibacter sp. | reverse complement strand
AGAGGCCTTCAGCTTCTTCCATTGGAGCCGAGAGGTCGGCGTCGGTAAACATCACCACTTCTCCCAGTGCCTGAAGCAGGCCGGAGCGAACGCTGTAACCCTTGCCGCGATTGCCGGGATTCTGGAGGAGCCGAACTTCAGGAGCATTGGCGGCAAAGTCGCGCACCACCTGTACCGTTGCGTCCGTAGAGCCGTCGTCCACCACAATTACCTCGGCGGACCAGCCTCGTTGCCGGATACAGTCGACCACCGACCGCAGAGTGGCGGGAATGCGGCCGGCCTCGTTGAAGGCCGGAATCACGATGCTGTACTTGGGATATTGCATAGCACCAAAAACCGCCGCTAGACTCGGGTCCCATTTCGGCCGGGCTCGTCTTCCGGGGGAGGCTCAGGACATGATACCGCAAAGTGGGCCCCGGGACCGGCGCAATCGGGGGCCAAAACGATTTCAGGCCAACTTGCTGATGCGCAAAGGCTAAATTCTAAAAAGAGGCTTGCTTTTTCCACGCTTTCCCGTAGAAAATCCGGTTATGCTGAGAGCGGAGGCCTTACGCACATGACAAAGGCAGACCTGGTGGAAAAGGTGACCAGCTTGGGTGACCTGACGCGCCGCGATGGCGAGGTCATTGTGGAAACCATCTTCGGTTCCGTGATTGGAGCCCTGCAGAGCGGCGACAAGATCGAGATTCGCGGCTTCGGTTCGTTTCGCATCCGCCAGCGCAATCCCCGCATTGGCCGCAACCCCAAGACCGGTGAGCGCGTGGACGTCCCCGCCAAGCGAGTGCCCTACTTCAAGCCCTCCAAGGAACTTCGCGACCTGGTGAACCCGGGCGAGGCCGTCAGCGCATCCTAGGCGGGCCCTAGCCCTGCGAGAATCAAAGCGACCGTCTCTACCTCAGCCTTCTGAGGCGGGACGGCGTTTTTTTGCGCTCCGCACAGCCAGCTTCTTAGCCGGTCCATGCTGATCAGGTTTTATCCCTATCACCGCCATCATTCGTCCGGCGTGTCCGCGCGAGGCACGGTAAGAAAAGAACAGATCGGGATGGCAGCTTGTGCATCCGCCAACCACATGGATTGCGCGGGGCTTGAGTCCTGCAGCGAGCAACTGACAGCGGTTGGCCTCTACAAGGTCAAGGTGCAGGCTGGGCCCGATGGGCGAATGTCCCGGCGCGCGCTGGGTTAGAAAGAGCATTGGGTACTTGTTGCGCACTGCGTCAGTCGAGTAGACCTCGCGAAAAAGCTCGCGCGCATACGGGAACTGCGACTCGAACTCGGAGAGCACCTCTTCGCCGACGGCGTAGCAGCAGGCGCCGACGCCGGGACCGATAGCGGCAATCAAATCCTCTGGTTGTGAGTCAAATTCCAGCCTCATGCGGCCCACGCCGGTTTCCACAATGCGCTTGACGGTTCCCCGCCAGCCGGCATGGAAGGCGCCCACCACGCGGCGCTTGCGGTCGGCCACCAGCACCGGGATGCAGTCGGCCGTCTGGATGCCCAGCAGCAGGCCGGGCTCGTCGGTAAGCTGTCCATCGGCTCGCCACGGACGTTCGCGGGTGGCGTCAGCGGCCGTGGCTTGGTGAACCACGCTCGAATGAAACTGGCGAACTGCAACAAGCGGCGTTGCGGGATCTTCGCTGACGGCTTCGGCCAGAAGGCTGCGATTGCGGACCACGGCTTCCCTGCTGTCTTCGGCGGTAAAGCCTAGGTTCAGCTCGCCTGGAGCATCCTCTGCACAGTAAGCCCGGCTCACGCCGCCCTGGCGAGTGCTGAAGCCGTGCCAGAGCCAGGGAACTTTCTGCCATCCGGGAACCGCAAGCCAGTGAACAGAATTTTCCGCTTTGCGGGACGGTGGTGCCGGACCTGACAACTCCTCCGCAGCGGCGCGGTCGAGCCGGGAGCTTTGCAGGCGGGCACGGACGCCTGCACCGGACTTGCCGCGCAGGCTGCGCACCAGGCCAGCCTCGTGAAAAAGGGCGTCCATCTCCCTGAGGTCAGGGCCGGAAGTGGTTCTGGGGCTGGTAGTGGGCCGCATCTGACTTCGATTCTATCTGCAGGCTGATTCCAGTTGTGGAATATGGGCTTTGAGGCTTGAGGGGAGCATGTGGGCCTGCTTTCCAGCAGGCCCGCTCGAGAGGCAATTTTAGGAGGGGGTCCAGGGGGGATTTGAGGGAAGAGGTCCATGACGGACCTTCAAGAAGGAGTGTACCTTTCTTGGAAGGGTGTTATTCGGGGAAGCCTCTGCTAATTACATAGTAGGATGCGCTAATTCGAGAAAGGTTGCAAGTGGAATGTTTTTGTGGCGACAAATTCGACCGGGATATCCGGCTGCTGCGAGTACGCCTTTTACCGGTCTGGCTCGCCCGATATGCAAAAGACAACAATCGACTTGCAACCTTTGGTTGGAATAGGCACTCTTGAGATTGTGAAGCGGTGGCCTTATATCGTCCCGGTTGCAATCCTGATCCTGGGCGTTATCTTCGTCTACCGGCACCGGCAGGATCTGGGTCTGGTCTCCCCTCCGGGCAACGGGATCGCCGAGAGCGCGCAAACGGAGCAGACCGCCCAGGCGACACACCCTGCCAACATCGTCTGGCAGTCGGTGGACCTGACGCCGGACGGCTTTAAAGTCGAAATGCCGGCCGACCTCAAGCAGATCCAGGTTCCGGCCTATAACGAACAGGGGAGCCTGGAGCAGGTGGACATGATCTACTCCTACCCCGACTCCGAGACCTGCTTTTCCGTGGCCTGGGCAGACAATCCGCCCGTGGAGCGGGTAAACAGCGATGAGCCGGATCGCACCCTGGACATGGCGCGGGACGATGCGATGGCACGCACGCAAACCACGCTGGTCACCCAGTCCGAAATAAGCCAGCAGGGGTTTCCGGGGCGGGAATTCTCGGCGCGCAATCTGGGCGGAGGAGTCATCAACTCTCGCCTGATCCTGGCCCGCAAACGCCTTTACATGCTCACCGCTGCGTTTCCCTCGGAAGCCGCGCGTCGGGATCAGGATGTGTCGCGCTTCTTCAACTCCTTCAGCGTGGTTCCCACCACGAAAAACTAACAGGGCCATTCAGCCCACCCAAGCTGCAGCGCCGCTGCGAATTCCGCTACTTCTTCGGCTCATTATCCTGATTCACCTGCGGCCCTTCACTCGGGAATGGCCAATTGGTGTCGATCAGGATCTCTTTTTCGCGCTGCTCTCCAGGAACGAAGTCTATCTTCTTGTTCTCAAAGAAGTGCACGCCGGTCTTGCCTGCCGTGGCGATATCGAGGTCGCCGTCGCCGTCCAGATCCATGGTGATGAACTGCGTTCCCGCGCCCGCGGTGCCGTTCACGCTCACGGGATAGCGCGTGAATGTCCCGGTCTTCCGATCAATCTTGTAGTAGTAGATGACCAGCGGATCGTACGAGCCAGGGTCTTTGCCGTTGTGGCCGCGGTAGCGCTTGCCGGCCAGCAGTTCCATCTGCCCATCACCGTCGATGTCCACCATTTTGAGCGCGTGCACCTGCGAGAAGGACTCGTCGACAGTGTGCTTGATCCAGCGGCGATTGGCGCCCTCGCCCGTTTGCTCCAGCCAATAGATCCCGTAGCTGTGCCCCTGACCGTAGATGATGTCTGTCTTGCCGTTGTTGAACACATCGTATCCGATGATCGGGAATCCCGCGTCGCCCAACTTCCAGTCCGGATGCCACTCCCATTTATCCGCGTCGGCGTCAATCTGCTTGAACCAGCCATTCGGTGTCAGCACATCGGCCTTGCCATCTCCATCCACGTCGGCAATGCCGATGCCGTGGCCATCTTGCTCGCGCCCGCCCACGTGATGCACCTTGGGCTCGGGGCCGGAGAAATCGATCCACAAAATTCCGGAATGGTCGTAGTGGGCGAAGATCAGGTCAGGCTGGCCGTCGCCGTTGATATCGGCCTTCCAGCCGCCTTCGGTGTCGTAACTGTTGGTGATGAAGTGACGCTTCCACTCCGGGTGGTCGGGTCCTGGATTCTCCCACCAGAAGACTCCGTTAGTCATCCAGCCGGCGGTCACCACATCGGGATGACCGTCGTGATTCACGTCGATCGTCCACTCGCCGCAGTCGGAGACGAACTCACCACGAATGCCCGCCTCGCGGTACTGGTGGCGCTTCCATTCGCCGCCGTGTGGGCCGGGGTTCTCATACCAATAGGCACCACTGAGAAGGTCGGGCCGGCCGTCGCCGTTCATGTCGAGCGTCGTTATGCCTTCGGCATGATCGGTACCGAGACGATGGATGAAGAAGTTGGCCTGCGCAACGCCGGCGGGGCCTGGACCGGGAGCCGTCTTGCGTTCGGTTTGCGGCAGTGTCGGGTCCGTTGCCTGAACCTGGGACTGTGCCGGGGCCGGGGTTTGCGCCGGCGTGCAGACCGTAACGGCCAACAACACCAACACATCTGCGGCAATACCGATTCTGTGCACTCTCATGGAAGAATTTCCTCTCGCCGGCCATTCTCTTCGCTGGCGGTTGGGGAGCGCAAGGGTGCTTATCCAGGGAATGCTTCAGACCGAGCCACTTTCTCGACGAAATGCGTGATCAGGTTGACCGGCAGGAAGCGAACCATGAAAGCGGTGAATCGGCCCTGGACATTCGCGATGATCATTCGCTTGCCCTGGGCAAGTGCGCGAATGCCAAGCCGCGCCACCTCGGAAGTGTCCTGCACGCGACGCTTGAAGACGCGGGCGCGGGCTATATCGAAGAACTCGCTCTCCGTGGGACCAGGACAGAGCGCTGTGACTTTGACGCCGAAGCGGGCGACCTCCGCAGCCAGGGCCTGCGCGAAAAAGCGGTCGAAGACCTTGGTAGCCGCATACGTGTTCAGGTAAGGAATGGGCTGAAAGCTGGCCGTCGAGGCAACGACGAGCACCCAGCCCCTTCTCCGCTCAACCATGTTTGGGACGAAGAGCCGCGAGAGGTGCACCATGGCCTCGCAGTTGACGCGGATCTGCGAGAGCTCCTGTTCTATGGGTGTGAGATGAAAAGCGCCGAACTGGCCGAGGCCGGCATTGTTGATCAGAATATCGACGGGGATTCCGGCTGCTTCTGTCGCATCGTAAATCTGCTGCGGCGCCGCACGGTCGTTCAGGTCGGCTACGACGATGCGGACTTCGGTTCCATGTGCCGTGAGTTCGGCGGCCAGTGATTCGAGACGGTCCTTGCGGCGAGCGGTAAGGATGAGTTTTGCGCCGCGGCCGGCGAGCTCGCGCGCCAGGGCCACGCCGATGCCTGCGCTCGCCCCCGTGACCAGCGCCCATTTGCCGTTGAAGTCATTTGTATTTACCATTGCCGGTCAATGATAGCGGATGGGCGTAACCAATATGGATAACGGATGTGCATTCAGCGAACGCGCACCAGCACCGGTCGGCCGCGGGTAGATTTGAAAGAACATTACCTCAGAGGCTAAAGCCCAGTTGATAGTGCTAGGAGAATGTACGGGCTGAAGCCCGTACCCTTCAAACCGACTTACGACCGACAAATCACTTTAGCAGCTTGAATGCGTGCGTCCACTCATTGCGCAGAAAGCCGGGAAGACACCACAGCATGCACAGCGGCTCGATGGCGCGCGCTGCTTCCGCGGAGCCCATGTCTTCGGTCTCCCAGCCGAACTGGTCGAGGATTTTGCCCACCGATTTCTTTGCCGCTTCATCGTTGCCGCAGATGAACATGGTGGGCTTGCCGCCCTCGAATTGCGGGTTGACCATGAAAGCGGCTCCCACCGAGTTGAATGCTTTCACGAAGTGAGCGCCGGGGAACTCGCGCTGCAACTGCTCCATGAGGGATTGATCGTGTGTGGTGAAGAACCGCAACACGCCATGGTCCGGCGGCGCATCGGCAATCGGGTTGACCGCATCCACGACGGTCTTTCCCGCAAGGTTCTCGACGCCGGCCAGCCGCAGTACGTCCGCAGCAGCCGTGCCTTTCACCGCGAGGACGAGCAGTTGTCCGAATGTTGCCGCGGCGGCAAACGTACCGGTGGAACCTGTTGGATTTTTCGCTGCCCACTCCGCCAGCTTCTCCTGCGCCCTGCTGCCGATCATCACATCGTGGCCATGCTTGAGGAAGCCGCTTGCCAACGTCTTTGCCACATCGCCCGATCCAAGAACACCAATCTTCATGCCCATCTCCTTCGCCAAAAGGCTCTGTGTGCGCAAAGCCTCTTCGTGCATAGATGTAGGTCAAAGGGATTCGATGCGGATTATCGGGGCATCACTGCTCAAAGCCACGCGGCGAAAGTCCGAGTCAGTCATTTTGTAGCAGCCAGCAACTTTCCTTCAAACTCTTCGTCCAACCAATTGGAGAATGCGGAGAATTCTTCGTCGCGACCGAGAAAATCGCGCACCATCTCCCGCCCCGGCTTTGAACCGCCTTGCTCAAGAACAGTTTTGCGATAACGTGCTCCCGCGTCGCAGCCTAGCAGATCCTCCGGATCGAACTGGGCAAAGAAGTCCAGGGCAATTACTTTGTCAAACGCATAGGTGTAGTAGTTCGACGAGTAGCCGGTCAGGTGGCCGAAGCTCGCATACATGCGGTTGCCTTCCATCCATGTCCACGGTTGCAGGCCCTCGTAAAGACGCTTTGTTGTCGAATCCAAGTCGAGGCCTGCCGGATCCTGGTCGTGAAGGTCGAGCGAAAGAGTTGTGTAGTAGAGCTGGGAGCGGATCCAGTCTGCACGGCCAAATGCTCCGGCCAGCTTCATCTTCCTGATGGTTTCTGACGGCAGCATTTCACCCGTCTGGTAGTGCTTTGCGAATGCCTGAAGAAGTTTTTCGTCGCGGAAAAATTCTTCAAGCATCTGCGAGGGTACCTCGATGAAATCACCTTCGGTTGCAAATCCCGAGAGCCCCGCCCACTCGGTGTGGCCGCCAAGGATCGCGTGCATCAAGTGGCCGAACTCGTGGAAGTAGGTGACGACATCGGAGTACTGCAATAGTCCAGGATCCTCGCCGTCGCCACCCGGAAAATTGCAGATAAGGGCCGCTTCAGGCAGAGCGCGCCCGCGAACGCCAGTGACGATGGGCGCAGCGGAGAACCACTTGTCCTTGCCGACGCGGGGATGCATGTCGAGATAGAAGCGGCCAACGTGCTGGTCGGCATCAAAGACTTCGAATACCGAGACAGACCGGTGCCAGGCCTGTGCGGTCGAGGGCCGAAACTCCACCTTGAACAATCGCGCCGCCGTCTCCAGCACACCAGCTTGCACCTGCGCGTAGGGAAAGTACGGGCGGACCGACTGCGAATCGAAATCAAACGCGGAGCGGCGGAACTGCTCATACCAATAGCCGCGGCTCGTGATATCGATAGCCGCAAGTTCAGAGTGACGTTGGCGGGCGAAGTTGAGAATCAGCTCATGCTCGCGGCGTGCTCCGTCCAGGCTCGCCTCGTTTAATTTGGACAAGAACGCGCGAACATTCGCGGCCGAGCCCATCATCTGGTCCGCGGTGGCCAGGTCGGCCCAACTGCGGAAGCCGAGAGCTGTCGCAATCTCCTGCCGCGTGGAGAGCAGGTCGAGCAGGATCTGCTGATTGGCCGGGTATGCTCGCGTGTTGTAGGCCAGGAACATGCGCTCGCGCACCGCCGCGTTCGAGGCGAATGTCATCACCGGCTGCATGTCCGGCGGGTCGGTGGTCAGAATAACGCTGCCATCGGCGTCGAGAGGATGGCGGGCGAGATAGTCAGCGGGCAAACCGTCTAGCTCGTCCGCGGCTGCGGTAATCGTCTTGCCGCCTTCCTGGATGTTGCGGCTGAATTCGAGCGAGAGGTGAATGGCCTTTTCGTACAGGGCCTGGATACGGTCGCGCGTGGCCTGATCCTTGTCCACGCCGGCCAGTCGATAACCAAGCAGGGTTCGCTGGACGAAATGCTTTGTAGCCGGACTCGCCGCGTCGCAGTCGAGGTCGATAGCTGTAAGTGCTTCGTAAACCTGGCGGTTGAGACTCAACGCGCTCCCGGCCATGGCCACTCGCTGGGCCTCCTGCTGGGCCTGGTCGCGAACCGCCTTGTCCGGGGCCACGGAGTTCAATACCCCAGCCTGGGCAGCGGCGAGGCTAAACTGCTCGATTGCCTCGTCGTAGAGGCGGAGCGTGTTTTCCGTGGTGCGCGGCCCCTCGACGGCCAAAAGGGCGGCCACGGCAGATTCGTGCGCCGCCAGGCGGGCGCTTACCCAGCCAGAAAGGGCCTCGGCAGAGCCGGCTCCGCCTGTCTCCCAGGCGCGAAGGGTATCGGTTTGGGCGGCGGCAGGGTTCTGAGTGGGCATAGTGGGGAATCTCCTCCAAAGCTCTAGGTTGCCACAACGGGTGGGGCGCAGGCGCTGCCCGGCGGCAAAGACGCCTGCAAAATTCACAAAAATCTATTGTTGCATCCGCGACAATTCGCGCTTAAGATGCGTCAATTGATGGCTATGTCTCGCGCCGTATCCAGCACGGTTGAATTTGCTCCCGCACCGGCGGTTCCCCGGCCGCGGCTGGGAAAGCTCTGCGTGGCCATCCAGGCCGCCACGCCTGCGGAAATGTGGGAGCGGGGGGCCGCGGCAGCGGAGGATACGAAATTCCTGGAGTTCCGGCTGGATTCGCTGGCGAAACCTGCCGCCGCGCTACCGGGACTGAAGGACTTTTTAGCGGGACACCGGGACGTGAACTCGATCGCAACCTGCCGACGCAAGGCGTTTGGCGGCAACTTCACAGGATCCCTGACGGCGGAGCTGGAGATTCTGAGCAAGACTGCCGAGGCAGGCTGCTCGATTGTGGACCTGGAAGTGGAATCGGCTGAGGAGGCCAAAGCGTCGCAACTGGCCAAATTCCGCAATGGGTTGCGGGCGGCAGGGACGGCGCTGCTGGTCAGTTTCCATGACTTTACCCGGACCAAGGGACTGGAGCAGGCGGCGAACCGAATTGAGGCCTTCGAGCCGGATTTTGTGAAGGTGGTTTCGACGGCGCGGACGCTCGCAGACAATCTCGCAGTATTGCGGCTGATTGAAGACCGCTCGCTCGCGTCGCACGTGGTGGGAATTGCCATGGGCGAGGAGGGGCTGGTGAGCCGTGTCCTGGGGCCACGCGCCGGGGCCGCGTTCACCTTTGCCGCGCCGGACGAAGGAGCGGAAACCGCTCCCGGACAGGTGTCCGCGCGAACCATGCTGGACCTCTACCGCCTGGAGCAACTGGACCAGGCGACGCGGATCTTCGGCGTGGCTGGTAATCCCATTGGCCACTCGCTTTCGCCACTGATGCACAACACGGCCTTCCGCCGCGAGAGCGTGAACGCGGTCATGCTGCCATTGAAGGTGCGCGCGCTGGACGATCTGCTGACAATAGTGCGCGATCTGCCGCTTGGCGGAGTGGCCGTCACCATGCCCCTCAAGCAGGAAGTGCTGCCGCACCTAGCCAACATGGACCCGCTGACGGCAAGGATAGGGGCGTGCAACACGCTGCGCACTGGCGCGGACGGCAAGCTTTACGGATTCAACACGGACGTGGCCGGCGTGGTGAGGCCGCTGGAAAAGCGGATGCGGCTCAAGGGCGCGCGGATCGTGGTTCTGGGCGCGGGCGGAGCGGCACGCGCTGCTGTCTTCGGCCTGGTGGAGCAGGGAGCAGAGGTCTTTGTGGTCAACCGCACTCACGAGACGGCGGTGGCGCTGGCCCGCAAGGCGCATGCCAAATCGCTCAAGCAGGAGTTGCTGGCGAAGAACAAATTCGACGCTCTCATCAACACCACGCCATGCGGCATGGTGGGCGTCAAGCAGGCACTGCCCATTGAGGAGAGCGAGCTGAACGCCAGCCTCGTCTTCGACATGGTCTACAACCCGCTCGACACACCGCTCCTCAAGCTAGCCCACAGCCGCGGAATCCCCATCATCAGCGGCCTGGAAATGTTTGTGCAGCAAGGCGCCCGCCAGTTCGAAATCTGGACCGGCAAGCCCGCGCCCGAAGCGGAGATGCAGCGGGTAGTGGAGCTGGCTCTGCGCAAACGTCATTAACTCTCCAGGCATACAATTGCGACATCAAATAATGCTATAATCAATGCGTGGAGGTTCCATGAGAACTACCCTTGCTCTCGACGACGATCTGGTGCGGATTGCCCAGGAATTCACCGGCGTGTCAGAAAAAACGGCACTGGTTCGTGAGGCGCTGAAGTCCCTCATCGAACGGGAAAGTGCCCGCCGGCTGGCAGCTCTGGGTGGCTCCGCGCCGGAAATAAAGCTCATTCCGCGCCGCAGAGCAAACGCAAAATGATCCTCGCGGACACATCCGTCTGGGTTGATCATTTCCGCGCCGGTGACAACGAACTCCGAAAGCAGCTCACCAGCCGGAACATTGTGATACACCCGTTCATCGTTGCGGAACTGGCCCTAGGTTCCCTGCCCCAGCGCACGGCGACATTGTCATTCCTGGAGCAACTGCCGGGCACACGCGTCGCGCGTCTCGACGAAGTGCGGCAGATGGTGGAGGCGCGGTCACTTTACAGCCGTGGTATCGGTCTGGTCGATGCGCACCTGATAGCTTCAGTCTTCATCAATCCGTCCACCGTGCTGTGGACAAGGGATAATCGGCTCTCCGGCATTGCACAGACCCTCGGCATTTCCGCGAATCTTCCCTGAACTAGGGCCTCAGCTGCGCGGGCGCACCGTGGCGCCCCACTCCTCGGGGCTCACGTCGCGCGCGTGCCGTGCGAAGAGCCAGTGGTGACCGTCCAGATCCACTACGCCGTATTGCCGCTCTCCATAGAAGGTCTCGTGGAGCTCCTCCACAATCGACGCGCCTGCTTCCCGCGCTCCGGCGTAGTGCGCGTCCACGTCATCCACAAAAACTGTTACGCTCTGCGTGCCGTAGCCAAGCTGCGCGGGAGTCAGGCTCTCCGGCTTCGCGGTGCGCAGCATGATGTACGCGTCGCCGAGGCGCATTTGCATTCCGCTTACTGGATCGCCGTAGCGGAACGCTTCCTCGAATCCAAACACACGGCTGAGCCATGCACTGGCCTCAAGCACATTGCGATAGTTGATATGCGGGAGCACGATATCGGCGGGGACGGACCGGTTTTTCATACACAGATCATAGTGAGAAGCGAATCAACGCACCAGCCGGAAATATCTTTTGGCACGCGCCACATCCTTGAAGATCTGCGCCTTCAGCGCATCGGGCGAAGGCCACTCGATCTCCCCGCGCAGGCGCTGCAGAAACTCCAGCTCGATGGGCGTCGTGTCATTTATCTCGAACGGCTCAAAGTCCAGAATGTGCGACTCGACCGCAAACGAAGCCTCGCCGAACGTAGGCCGGTTGCCCACGTTCGTTACCGCTTGAAATGCGTGCCCGTTCACCTTCAGCCGGGTTACATAAACCCCGAAGGCCGGCAACAGTCCGTCATACGGCGCCAGGTTCACCGTGGGGACCAGCAGCCGCGTACCGATTCCGCGTCCGCGCGCCTGCGTTGACAGGACAGCGAAAGGCCGCCCCAGCATCCATCGCGCCCGGCGCATGTCGCCTGCGGCTACCAGTGCCCGGATCGCCGAACTCGAAACCTCGAGCCCGCGCACCTGCACCGCTTCATGTACGCGCACGGCAAACCCAAGTTCCGCGCCAAGCTCTTTGAGTTCTTCAATTCCGGCCTCTGCGCCACGGCCAAATCGGAAGCTGTGACCCTCGTGCAGCGCACGAACGCTCAGCGCCCCGGCGAGAATCTGGCGCGCAAAATCCCTCGCCGAAAGATTCGCCAGCACCGCGTCAAAGGGCAGCACCGCAACCGCATCGATCCCCGTGCCGGCGAGCAGCCGCAATCGCTCGGGCATTGGCGTCAACAGCCGAGGCGCATTCCCGGGCCGCAGGTACTGCTCCGGGTGCGGGTTGAAGGTGATGGCGACCGCGCGTGCTCCTGAACCTTGCGCCTCCTCGACCACCGTCGCAAGAATATCGCGATGGCCTAGATGCACACCGTCGAAGTTGCCAATCGCAGCAACTGAGGGGCCAAAGCCCGCGGGAATCTCCGCAATCGAGTGAAATACGGAAACTTCCGGATTTTCGGTCGTCATTCTGGAAGGGCCCTCGCTCATAGGTTCACAGGCTCACGCTTACGGGGATCGTCAGCCCGTCGTAGGCCAGCCTCACGTCATCCGGCAACGTGCGGTTGGTCTCTTCGTGGCCCAGATCGTGGGCGATGTGGGTGAGCCAGGTGTGCCGGGCGCCGATGCGACGTGCCCAACCCAAGGCCTGCTCCACGGTGGCGTGACTGGGATGCGGTTTGTAGCGCAGCGCGGAGAGCACAATATGCTCCAGCTCCTTCAACAGCGCAAAGCTCGACTCGGGAATCGCGCTGACGTCGGTCAGGTAAGCGGAATTGCCGAAGCGAAAGCCTGAAATCTCCATATCCCCATGCAACACCGGAACGCGCACAAACTCTACGCCATGGACGTTCGTCCGATCGCCCATCGGCTCCAGTTGCACCTTGGCACGATGCGAGTACGTGGCTTCCGGCGAAAACGTGTAATCGTAAATGTGCTTGAGCACCCTCGCCGTCTCCTCGGTCGCGTAGAGCGGAATCGGTCCGCCCTCATGAAAAGCAGTAAAGCTTAGCGGCCGCAGATCGTCCATGCCCAGAATGTGGTCGGCGTGCGCGTGCGTGTAAAGCACGGCATCCACGCGCCTGACCCCGGCGCGCAGGGCCTGTTCGCGGAAGTCCGGACCGGTATCAATCACCACCACCCGCTCGCGCCCGCCGCCTTCAGGATCATTCCAGCGCACCAGCACGGAAGGCCGCAGCCTCCGGTCGTGCGGGTCGAGCGACGTGCAAACCGCGCACGCGCACCCCAGCGTCGGAACTCCCATCGAGGTTCCCGTTCCCAGAAATGTCAGCAGGCCTTCCATCTTGATTAGCTTCCAGCTCCTAGAGCATTTTCGGAATACACGTAGACTTTTAAGAGCATTGAAAGGTGGCTTTTTCTTGAGGAAAAAGCCACTTAGCATAGTGCCTTCGGTCTACACCAATTCCGAAAATGCTATAGCTTCTAGCTTTTAGCCAAGATCTCGAAAAAAACATCTCCGGCGCCCCGCTGGTTCGCGATACCAGATCGCGGATTGATCTCGGAAGAACTTCGGCGGCGTCCCTCCCGAGCCTTTAGCTGGAAGCTAGAAGCTGTCTCTTCCCTGCTTTTCACTTTTTTCCCGGTGGCGGTGGCACAGGCGGTTGCATGGCCTGCAGGCTAATCATGCTGGTGAGTTCCAGGAAAGCCATGCGTGCCTCAAAAAGCACCGTCTGCAGGGTGCGATCCTCGGCTTCGCTCAGGTTTCCCTTGGTCTTCTCGGCCAGCACGCCCAGCAGATCGATGGTGGTGCGCGCGCCCAAAATATCCACGCGCGGACGCTGCCCCTCCTGAGTCCCGGCGCCCATCTGGATCATTGCGGAAACGTAAAACTGCTGCACGAGGTGCTCAAAGCCCACGGACGGCTGCGCGCCCACGGCCGGATTCTGCGCCCGAATCAACTCCTCAAGCCGCTGCGCTGAAGCATCGTATGCGGCTTTCTGCTCGCTGCTTTCCTGGGCTGTCGGCGCGGGAGGCAATTCCTGCTCCTCCTCAGTCGCCGTCGCGCTTTGCTGTGGTTCAGCCGCGCCAGAATGCCGGCCCTCGTTCACCACCAGCCGCGGTCCTGCTCCGGGTTCTGCCGGTGCACTCGGCGTCTCCGCCGGAGCCGCCTGCGCGCCGGCCTGTTGGCTTACCTGCTCTTCTTCCGCCTTCATCTTGCGGCGGTCGATCACTTCAAACTTCGGGGTTTCGCTCATGGCTCCTGGTTTCCAGCCGGTCTTGCTGGCTCGCTCACGCTTCGGGTGCCCCAGTTTTGGTCCGCCGCGGCGGATGCGACCTGGGATTTGTTTCCCTTCAACTTGCCGCCTGCCTCAAAGGGTCGGCGGTTCAGCCAGAATGCGGGCTGAGCCCGTGGCCGTTCCCACCGTATAAGAGAATGTCTGGTTCTTAAGCTCGGCGTCTGCGCGCACCATTCCCAGCGCAAACGTTCTGCTGGCGCCGGCCAATGGCAACTCCGCCGCGCTGGTTATCTGCCCGGCAGCCAGTCCGTCCTGCTGATTCATTTCCGTCCCGCTCTCCGGTACCAGCCCGGTCAACTCGAGCGGCCGCAGGTGCCTGTGAACGCTTCCCCGCGAACGAATGCGCTCCACAATCTCCTGGCCCAGGTAGCAGCCCTTGCTGAAGTGCAGGGCCCGCATTTGCGAGGTCTCCTGCGGCAGATCGCGCTCGGCTATATCGATACCGTAAGCTGGAATCCCTTCGGCAATGCGCAAACTCTCCAGCGCCGCGCAGCCTACCGGAGTTGCACCGGCAGTGCGCAGAGCCCTCCACAGCGACCCCAGTTTCGCCAAAGGCACCCAGAGCTCATAGTGCGGGGCCAGCACGCCATAGCCGCGCAAAAATCTCATGTCGATCCCGTTCCACTCTACGTATTGTCCCTTCATGGGATGCGCAAATACAGGCAGGCCCAACCGCTCCAGCACCTCATTGGCCAGCGGACCGGTAAGGCCCACCACCGCTATCGAGGCCGCCTCCACCAGTTGTTCATCGCCCAGCGGAACCAACTCCACATCGTCCATGATGATGAATTGGTTCAGGTGCGCCATCAGCTTCTCGTACTGATCGGCAGCAATCTCCAGCTCCAGTCCTGACTCCCCGGCAAACGGAGTTCCCCGCTCGGGATCTGGTTTCCCAGGCGTGTCGGCAACAGGATTGCGCAGCAGCGGCGAAAGCTCCTCGCCCTCCCGCCACACAGTCAGGTCGCCCTGAATCCGTCCTTGCGCGTTCAACACCAGGTTCCATGCACCGGTGTTCGGAAACAGATCATTGACCGAATTCGTTACCATCCCGCTCAACCAGCGGAAGCGGTCTTCCCCGCGTACGGCCACGCGCCGCATCCAACCCAGGTCGTGTATCGCGGCTCCTCGAACCAGGGCCGCTATTTCGCTCTCCAGCGCGTCAAACATCCGTGGCGTAAGCGCGCCGCGGTAGGCAACACGTTCATGAGGCGTAGGAGCCGATTCCAGCAGCGTGGCCAGCGCGGTGGGCTGTATTGTTACGGCAAGGCCGGTATCTGTCATAAGGAGCTTTTCTGCTGTCCGATACAGTTTTTCCGCTCGCGCTTGGTGCCGGACCGCATCCTGATTATAGCCTTGGGAGTAGATACTCCGGGGCCGGCCAGAAAGCCCTGAACCCCGGCAGGACCCGCAGCCGGGTAAAACATGGGAATACGGTAAACAAGCATTGACTTCAAAGGAGACGACTTGGGCGAATTGACGAGCATGCAGCAGGCAGGGGCCGGAACGAACCAGAACAAATGTGCCATTTTCGGATGGGGGCAGGTATGTGCCTGGGCGGTAGCCCTTTGCCTTGCGGCAGCCCCCGCCGCAGCACAGCAAACAGCTCCTCCGAGCCCGCAAAAGCCCCCATCCAGTGCCTCCCAATCCAGCCCCGCCCCAGACAGCAGCAAAGCGCCTTCCCGCATCACCCCAGAGCAGGCAAAGCAGCTCTTCTCTCTGGTTGACGAACTCATCAAGTTCTCCTCCGATGAGACCGGGCTTCCCATCAAGGACAAGGTCAAGCGCCAGCTCACCACCCGCACTGCCGTGGAGAGCTACCTCGAAGAGAAATTCAACGAGGACCAGGACGCAAAACGCCTTCAGCGCGACGAAATCGTGCTCAAGAAGTTTGGCCTGCTTGACCGAGATTTCGCGCTCAAGCCATTTCTTCTGGCGCTGCTCAAAGAGCAGATAGAGGCCTACTACGACTCCAAGACCAAAACCGTCAACATGCTCGACTGGGTCGATATCGACGAGCAGAAGCCGGTACTGGCCCACGAGCTGACCCACGCCCTCCAGGACCAGCACTCCGATCTGGAAAAGTGGGACGACCAGACTCCTGACGACGTCTCCGTCGACTCCGCCGGCGACACCGACCACCTGGCCAAGGACGAAATGGACACCGCACGGGACGCTGTCGCCGAGGGCCAGGCCACAGCCATCATGATGGACTACATCCTCAAGCCGCTGGGCAAGAGCCTAGTCAAGGACCCCGAGGTCATGGACATTCTGAAACAGCAGATGAACGGATCGGAGAACTCGCCCGTCATGGCCCGCGCTCCCCTTCTGCTCTCCGAGTCCATGCTGTTTCCCTATCGCGAGGGCCTCAGCTTTGAACAGGACTTATGGATGGACCAGGGGCAGGCCGCGGCTTTTAGCGGCGCTCTCGACCATCCACCGACCTCCAGTTGGGAGATCATCAACCCCCGCGAGTACGAGAAGCACCACATCCCTGCCGTGCCCCTGCTGCCCGACATCCATCCCCTCGTCGACAAGCTCTACCAGCCCTATGACATTGGCCAGGTGGGCCAGCTGGACGTGCATATTCTCACCGAACTCTTTGGCGGTGACGAGGCCTCGCGCAACCTGACCCCAGCCTGGAAAGGCGGCCTCTACTGGGCCGGCCAGTTGCGCAGCGCTAAAACTCCGGCGGACCAAGGCACAACAAAATCCCTTGCTCTCTTCTATCTCGCGGCATGGAGAAACTCGGCCTCAGCCCAGGCCTTCGCCAAGCTCTATGCCGACAGCCTGGGCCGCAAATATTCCGGCCTGAAGGAAGACGTTGCCGCACACGCATCTGCTCCCAACGATGGCCGCTCAGCAGAGCAGGTATTCAGCACCACGGAGGGGCCCGTCGTTATCACTACCCGCGGCAGGCTTGTCTTTATCTCCGAAAGCTTCTCCCTCGACATGGCCCGCAAGCTCACCGCTCTCATCCTCGACGCCCAGGGCGCCGGCGAAATGAAGATGGCGCAGACAAGCCGGCCCGCAGGGCTACCCATCCAATCCGATTCCCCGGACTTCGCTTCGCAGGCCCGCCAACCCCTCACCGGTAATCTCGTCCATCTCTTGTCCAACTGCGGCGTCATGAAGGCCGTGATCGACGCCGAAATGAGAAGCGCCGTTCGCCTTAAGTAACCTGCCTAAAAGTTGTACGCAAACAAAAGGACAGCCAAAAGTCTCCTGTTGCTATAATCCCTCACATAGTTTCCCCCGTAGTGCAAAAGTCGAGGGAGGTAGCCCGGTCAGAGATCGGACCGTCCCTGTTCGCGAAGAGGCGTCAATGCGCAATCAGGCCGAAGCCAACCTGTCAGCCCTGATCGAGAGCACTGAGGACCTCATCTGGTCGGTCGACCGCGATTATCGACTCATCACATTCAATACAGCCTTGCAGCGAACTCTCGAAATCAGCTATGGCATCACGCCTGTCGCCGGAATGCTCCCAACGGACCTGCTGCCTCCGGAGCGTGCGGCAATTTTCGCACCGCTTTATGAGCGGGCGCTGACAGAAGGCACCTTTAGAACCGAATACTGCCTGCGCGATGGCCGGACCCTGGAGATGGCTTTCAACCCCATCGTTTCCGGTGGTGAAACGAGAGGCATCTCCGTCTTCGGCAAAGACATCACTGGGCGCAAGGTTGCCGAGCAAGCGCTCCTGGAAGCCGAAAGACGATATCGGGATATCTTCGACCGGGCACTCGAGGGAATGTTCCAGACAACCGCCGAAGGCAGGATCATTACCGCGAATTCAGCGCTTGCAAAGATGCTGGGCTACGACTCACCGGAAGATATTGTCGCCTCAGTCACCGACTCTGCTCGCGATGTATGGGTAGACCCTAAGGAGCGCGCGAGGTACGTGCGGCTGCTTGAGGAGCATGGGACCGTCCTGGGGTTCGAGTGCCAGTACAAGCAAAAGGATGGCACAATCATCTGGGTTTCGGTGAGTTGCCGAAAGGTTTACCGGCCCGATGGGCGGACCCGCTATTTCGAAGGCTTCATCGAAGACATCACCGAGCGTAAGCGGGTGGAAATGGCGCACCTCGACAGCGAGGAACGCTTCAGGGAAACCTTTGAACAGGCCGCTGTCGGCATCGTTCATGCCACATTCGAAGGCCGGATCCTCCGCTCCAACTCACGATTCGCCGAGATCATCGGCTACTCTCGGGAGGAAGTTCCCGGCAAGACATTCCAGCAGATCACGCCTCCGGAGCATCTGAAGGAAAGCGCGGGGGTGCTCGAGCAATTGGCGTCGAGTGCGCCTGGAACTCCCAGTTGGGAGAAATGCTATATCCGCAAGGATGGCAGCCTCACATGGGTCAAGTGCAACTCCTCGGTCCAGCGCGACGGCGAGGGACGCGCACTTCACCTGGTAACTTTCGTCGAAGACATCAACGCCCGCAAAGCCGCCGAACAGCGGCTGCTCGAAACACAGGAAGAACTGCGCAGCAGCGAGGCACGCTACCGCACCGTCTTTCAGGCCAGTCTCGACGGCATGGCTATCAGCCGGCTAAGCGATGGGCGATATGTCGATGTCAACCAGGCATTCCTGGATATCCTGGGCTTCGCGCGCGATGAAGTCATTGGTAGCCGGTCATTGGAACTCGGCTTATGGGCTGAACCTCACGATCGCGAGGCCCTGATTGATGCCCTTAGCCTGGGCTCCCGCGTCTGGGATTTGGAAGCCCGATTCAAAAGGAAGAACGGAGAGATCATCTGGGTTCGGTTGTCGGTTTCGGTGATCGAGATTGATGGCCTCTCCTGCATCCTCACCGTAATTCGCGATATTTCGGTCGCCAAGGCCGCAGAGCTACAACTGGTCAAGGCCCAGGAAGCTCTGCGCACGAGCGAAGAGCGGTACCGCACGGTCTTCCAAACCAGTCTCGATCCTGTCACCATCTCCGTCCTCAGCGACGGCAAATACCTCGATGTCAACCCGGCATTCCTCAACCTGCTGGGCTTTGAGCGGGATGAACTAGTTGACCGTACGTCGCTGGAACTGAACATTTGGGTCGATGAGCGCGAACGCCAAAATATGGTTGAAATCATCCGCCAAGACTCTCTCTGCCGGAACATCGAGGCCAGGTTTCGAAAGAAGAATGGGGAAATCTTCTGGGTGCTGATATCGGCATCCGTAATCGAGATCGAGGGCGTCGCCTGCCTCCTCGGCGTAATTCGAGATCTCTCCGATGCCAAGGCCGCGGAGGACGAGATTCGGATGCTCGCCTTCTACGACCCGTTGACCCGCCTGCCCAACCGACGTCTGCTCTTCGATCGCCTTCGGCAGTCTCTGGCAGCCGGCATTCGCGATCGCCGCAAGCAGAGCCTGCTCTTCATTGACCTTGATCACTTCAAGACCTTGAACGACACACTCGGACACCAAACCGGCGACCTTCTGCTGCAGGAAGTAGCCCGCCGAATTGCTGCCTGCTTGAGTGAAGCCAATACCGTGGCGCGGTTTGGCGGAGATGAGTTTGTAGTCTTGCTCGAGGGCTTGAGCGGGAACATGGAAGATGCCGCCGAACAGACCGGACACGTCGCCGGCAAGATCATTGCTGCCGCCTGCGAGCCATACCTGCTGGCGGGCCGCGAATACCATTTCTCTTTCAGTATCGGGATCACGGTCTTCGGCGCTCAATCAGAGAGCGCGCACGAGATCCTGCAACAGGCCGAGATTGCCATGTATCAAGCCAAGGCGGCCGGCCGCAACACGATGAGATTTTTCGCTCCTGCCTTGCAGGCTGCTGTAAATGCCCGCGCTGCGATGGAAGAAGACCTCCGGCAGGCGATAAAGACCTGCGAGTTCGCGCTCTATTACCAACCCCAGGTCGATTCAACCGGCTTGATTGGCGCCGAGGTCCTGGTCCGTTGGAATCACCCGGAGCGCGGCCTTTTGTCGCCAAACGAATTCATCGCGCTGGCCGAGGAAACAGGGTTGATATTGCCCCTCGGGGAGTGGGTTCTGGAAACTACCTGCAAGCAAATCACGGCATGGGCGCACAAGCGGGAAACGGCCTACATCACCCTCGCAGTCAACATCAGCGCCCGCCAGTTCCGTCAGCCTGAGTTCGTGGACCAGGTGCTGGCGGTGCTTTATCGAACCGGCGCAAATCCCGGAAACCTCAAGCTGGAACTCACTGAAAGCATATTGCTCGAAAACGTCGACGACGTGATCGAAAAAATGTCTGCTCTCAAGTCGCGCGGCTTGCGATTCTCGCTGGACGACTTCGGCACCGGCTATTCGTCTCTGTCCTACTTGAAGCGCCTGCCCCTCGACCAATTGAAGATTGACCGCGCCTTCGTCCGCGACATTCTCATCGATGTCACCAGCGGCGCTATTGCGCAAACCATCATCTCCCTGAGCCGCGCAATGGGCTTGTCGGTCATCGCAGAGGGCGTGGAGACCGAAGAACAGCGCCAGTTCCTCGCTATTCTCGGCTGCCACTCGTTCCAGGGCTACTTATTCAGCCCCCCTCTCCCGCTGGAAGAATTTGAGAGGTCGTGGCTCGTCCCTGTGCCTGAAAGCGTATGAGGTCCGCCTTTACGCCGCATCCTTGTGGACGACATATTCGTCCAGCAGCACCGCCACCAGCACCGCCGTCGGCACCGAAACCAGCGCCCCCAGAACGCCCGCAAATGCAGAGCCGAGCAGCAGTGCAACCAGAATCGCCAGGCCGGGCAGGCCTACTCTGCTCTTCATGATGCGCGGAATAAGATATGAGTTTTCAATCTGCAAATAGACTAGGTAGAAGACAGCAACCCCCAGCACCCGTCCCCACGAGTCGATTGCCGCCACGATCAGCGCAAGCCCAATGCAGACAGCAGCGCCCACAATCGGAATGATGTTGAGTAATCCGGTCAGCACGCCAAGCGCATACGCGTAGCGGATATGCAGTGAAACATAGGCGATCGTGCTGCTGACTCCAAGGATGAGCATAAGGCTGCCCTGGCCAAGCAGCCACCTGCCCATGCGGACTTCTGCGCGTTGCAGAGTCTCATCGAGTCGTTCACGTTGGCCCTGGGGAAAGAGCGACAGGAACCACCGGTAGGCCTGGTCGCCTTCCAGAATGAAATAGACGGTTAGGACAAACCCCATGATGGCTTCGAACAGCTTGCCAGCCCAGTCTCTGATGGAAAGCAGCAGATAAGTGGCGGCATTGCTGGCAAAATCCTGCAGTCGGGTACTGACATCGGCGGTATCCAGGTGTTGAGCCAGGGGAAAGCTCTGCAGCTTTTGCAAAATACTGGGCAGGCGTGCCGGCATCTCTCGGCCGAACTCCTGCAAGTCGTCGATCACTGGCGGCAAAGCGAGGAACCCGAAAGCGCAAATCGCAGCCACCACGCCGAGCAGCAGGAAAAAAATGGCCGCGCCCTTGAACGGTCGCCAGCGGCCAATCCGGAAGCGAGCCGTCGAACGAACCACGGGCGCCAGCACCACCGCAAACAACGCGCTCACATAAAGCAGCACCAGCACGTCACGGACGAGCCACGCCAGGTAGCAAGCCAGGGCGAGGATGAAAGCGAACACAATATCGCTGCGAAAATCGTGCATCGCACCGCCGGAATTTGTCTTCATGAGATTCCCGTCCAAGCCTGGCCACTGACCGCTGATCTCTGCTCTACTGATCTCCGCTCAGAATCGAGCCCACGATCCCGCCAAGCAGCCCGCCGCCCACTCCGGCCGCAGTCGTTTGCCGTGCTTCATTGCGCGGCAGGTACTCACCAATTTGATGCGCCAGCCGCGAAATCGGCAGCGTCTGCAGCCACACCTGTCCCGGCCCTGTCAGCACCGCCAGAAATAGCCCATCTCCGCCGAAGATCATGTTCCTGATGCCGGGAACCATCGTGATCTGGAACGCCACCGACGATTGAAATGCACCAACATGTCCCGGATGCACTCGCAGGGTCTCGCCGGGCGCAAGGTTTTTCACGATCAGCTCGCCGCTCAGCTCCAGCCACGCTGTTCCCACGCCACCAACCTTCTGCAGCAAAAACCCGTCGCCGCCAAAGATGCCCGCACCTAGCGACTGCTGAAAGCCCACCCCGATAGTCACCTGCGGCGTGGCGCACAAGAACCCGTGCCGGTGCACCATGTATTCCGGCCCCTGCCCCAGTTCGACGGGCACAATGTGCCCCGGAACCTTGGTGGCAAACGCCACCTCGCCGGGATACTGCAAGGCCCGGTACTCGGTCATGAAGATGCTTCCACCGCCGGCCACCCGCTTTAATACGCCGAACAGCCCGCCACCACCGCCCATTTGGGTATGCGTCGCCATTTGGATCGAGCCCGTCATCCACGAGAGCTCTCCGCTCTCTGAATACACGCACTCATTGGGATCAAGCTGCACTTCAAGTACCGGCATGGTCGTGCCCTGAATCCGCGTCTGCATGGCAAAAGCCTCCTATAAGGGAACAGTGTACCTGTCCCGAGTCGCATGTCTAACCACAAATTCGAATTGGATCCGACCCGAGTGCCCCACCTTCGCTGATTCGAGCTCTTTGCGAATCGGTTTAAGTGGGATACTTATAACTACGGACTTTTATCGCCCATATGGTCTTGGGCGTTACGCGATTGTCAACGTCTGCCCCGCAGCCAACGACACCGGACTCGCAAACTCCAGCGTCACGCCCTCGCCCGTCTTCACCGCCTTCGCCGTCAGCGTCTTTGCGCCCATTCGCGCGGACTGCGCGGCCATCGACACCTTCAACTTCCGCAGCCCCAGCGTCCCGTACGCGCAATGAATCGACATTGTCTTCCCCGCGCGGCTGATGGCGCCAAAACCCGATGCCGTCACCCACGGCGCGCGGAAGTCTCCGGGCGCTCCCGGCGCAATCGTCAATGTCTGATTCGGCACATCGGGCTTGAAGCCGCTCGCCGCAAGCATCGTTGCCCAACTGCTCATCGCCCGCGAGTAGTGCCCGCCACATTCCACGTGATTCCACGGCCGCCCTGCGCGCAGATACCGCCGGTGCGTCGCCTCGACAATCTTCACTCCCTCCGTGTAGCGCCCGTGATCCATCAGGAAAGAGGCAAACGCGAATTCGATGCCCGACCACAGCCCGCCGGCCTGGAAGTTGGTGAGCGCCAGCAGCCCGGCGCCGCCTTTCGGAGCGGTCGCGTTGTGCAGTCCAAACTCCGGATTGAAGTTGAATTTCACAATGCTGTCAACCGACTTGTTGAAGTTCTTCTGCGAGATGGTCGTGTCCAGCCCGATCAGATGCGAAAACCATTCGCCGCAGATCTGGTCCGTCATGCACAGTTCATCACGCGTCTTGCCGTCCACCCACAGGCTGTAATACTCGCCGTTGAACAGCAGCGAATCAAAGCTGGCCGAGGCCTTCGCGAGCAGTTCTGCCCAGTGGTTCGCATCTGCAGGTTTTTCCGCCGCCTCGGCCATCCGCACCGCCGCGCGCAGTGCGCCGATCCACAACGAAGCAATATACGATGGCGTCCCCCGCATCCCCCACTGGTCGTACGTCTGCAAGCTCGTATCGCGATCAGGAAGTGCATCTCCATTGGTGTCCAGCGACTCGGTGAATGCCATCGCCCGCACCAGGTTCGGCCACAATGCTGTTAAATACTCCTTGTCGCCGGTCCACAGATAATCGCGGCACGCCATCATCACAAACTGCGGATTCATATCCACGCGCGCAAACCCGCGATCCACTTTGTTCAGGTCGCCGTCAAAGTTGTGCGGCACCTGGCCCAGTTCGTTCTGGTGTGCGATGATCCGCTTCATCTGCGACAACTTCAGCTCTGGGAATAGCGCAACAATCGGAAAGCTGCCTTGGTAGTCCACATCG
This sequence comes from Occallatibacter sp., assembly GCA_035945795.1. GTDB lineage: Bacteria > Acidobacteriota > Terriglobia > Terriglobales > Acidobacteriaceae > Telmatobacter. The sequence goes on along the minus strand of DASYZU010000069.1, from coordinate 127,392 downwards.
GTTGTCGACAACCCGCAACAGCCCAGCCCCTCCCATACTGCGTAGCCGCCATCCTTCGTCCACCAGGTGTTCACCACCAGCGTCGACAGTTGGCTCGACCACGCAAACGCCATCGCATCGCCGCACGACGTCTCGGTAAGCGTCCGCGCAAATTTCTCCGTCGCCGCGCGATGCCTGTCGTACTGCGCGCACAGGAAGCGGTTCACGTCGGCGGCATTGCTGTACCAGTTCGAGTACATGTGCCCCATTGCCTGTCCGTCCCTGGCCAGGTGATTCGGGAAATACCAGCTCATCGTGAAGCGAATCTCCGCCTTCTCGCGCGGCTTTAGCTTCACCGTCGATGCCAGCGCCCCGGTTCCCCACGACATGTGCCGGCCCCGGCTGTCACCGCCCAGGTTGCTGCAAACCTCCTTTAGCAAGTTCCTGTCCGCCGTCTCACCCCCGTCAGGATTGGCCGCATGAGCGTCGGCGAAAACCCGCGCCAGCAGCGCATCTGCACTCATCTCCTTTATCTTCCGCTCCACATCGCTCGCAGACATCGCATCGAGCTCCGCCACCGTCGGCATCCCAATGCCGGGGTCGGTCTTTGCCTTCGAGTTCGGCAGCCGCCCGCTCCGTTGGAACTCATCCAGAATGGTCAGCGTCATGGAGTGCACACGGTCCGTCCGCCAGTGACACTCACCGGGCAATGCGTATTCATGGAACGTTCCGCCGATGTAAGAGCGCTCGCCACCCGTTACCGAGAAACACATGTTGCCAATGCCGGACGGAAAATCGCTCTTTGCCGCGGTATCGAAAAACAGACTTGTCGCTCCGCCTTCGTGCGTCACCGTATTCGTCAGCTTGCGCTCCGCCAGCGCAGAGGCGAGTGGATTGTCCATGAACCCGGCGAGCGAAACCTCCACCGATTCGTCAATTGTGTTCTCGAGCGAATAGACCATATGGAATCCCGGCGTCGCCGAGTCGCGCGCGCTGCCCGGAATGAATGGCGAGAACAACTCAGCCGAAACCCGCACCGGAATCGTCAGATCGTTGTAGCGCAGCCCGGTCATCGGGAACCATGCGGAGTAGTCGATCGAATCCACATCCTGCACAAACGGCAGCGTGTAGAGATCGTTTTCATCGGACCGCAGATAGAGGCGCCGCACCTGCGGCACGCCGCCCGAGGCCTTTTGCACGCGCAGCACAAAGCGCAGCAACTGCGGCCCCTCCGTGGGCAGCGTCGTGGTCGAGCGCACATTCTGTCCCCACGGCCCGGCATTGAAGATCTGCCATTCGTAAAAGCATCCGTCGGCGCGAATCTCCACAAACCCCGTGCCGATGCCGCCCAGCGGCGCTCCCGACTCCATCGGCATGGTGGAAGGAATCGTCATTGGTACAGCGGCCTTGTGCGCGCCAGTAGCTGTATTACCACTGCCCGCATGTCCCGTGCTTCCGCTCTCGCCACCTTTGGCCGGCAGTTCGACGGTTTCCTGGTAAGGCGCCGCAAAGGCGCCGGGAGCGGCGAGAACTGCGCTGCCTGCAGTGGCAACTGAAGCGAGAAACTTGCGGCGAGAAAGGCTCACTAAACACTCCGATAGAAAGAGATTTGCGTCCGCAGCGCAAAAAAAAGGCCCCGCGCACGACGGCCCCAATTATAAGGCGCATGCCTCGGAGTCCCGCGATTGAAGCGCAGCCTTCGGCGCGGCCGCTTCTATTTGTGATTTCCCTTCAAGTGCAAGTCCAAGAACGCCTCAATCGACTCCAGGTTTTCTGCATAGAATCGAGGATCTACCCAGAACGCATGCTTGCCGCCCTCGGCCTGGAAAAACTGCACCGGCACATTCGCAGCCTTCAGTACATCGGTAAACGCAACCGCTTCAGAGAACGGCACGCTCTGATCCACAGTTCCATGCCCCACATAAAACGGCGGCGCTCCGCCATGAACGTGAAACAGCGGCGAAGCATCCTTACAGTCGCGCGGACGCGAGGAGCACGGCCCGCCCAGATAGTCCGCCACCGAGGTCGACGCAGTCTCGTCCTGCGAGGTCAGGTCCAGTGCACCGTTCAGAATCACCGCCGCCTGCACGCGTGCGGACTCTCCCGACTTCGCTTCCTCTTTAGTCGGCGCCCTGTCAAATGTCGTACCCTCCGGATTGAGAGCCACCAGAGCAGCCAGTTCCCCGCCCGCCGAGCTGCCGGCTACGCCAACCCTCGCTGGGTCCAGACGATATTCAGTGGCATGTGCGCGGAAAAACTTCACCGCCGCGAGCGATTCATGGAACGATGCCGGAAAGTGTACTGGGTCCACATCGTAGTCGATCGTGAATCCTACGTAGCCGTCCTCCGCCAGAGCCTGGATCAGCTTGATCATCTGGTGGCGATCGCCGTTCTTCCAGCCTCCGCCATGAATGAAGACAATCCCCGGAAAAGGCCCGGCGCCCCTCGGAATAAACGCATCCGCCTTCAGTGGCCCGTGAGCACCCGTCGCGTAGGTCACATCACTGGTGACGGTAAAGCCCATTTCGTGAGGGAAATTCTTGCCTAACTGCGCGCACAAGAACTTTGAACCGCTCAGCAACAGAATTGCGCCCAGCGCCATAACCATCTTCAAACGCATACGTGGATTCCTCGTGAGCCATCCTCAACCGGCTCGCGAGTAGGTGTCAAGATCGCGAGGCCGTCACGAGGTGGGAGCGGCTCCGGCAAGAACGATCGGCGATGTCGGCGTGGCCGAGCCTTCCGCCCGTTCGATGGTAACGCCGAAGGCCTTGGCCTCCACGCCTACCGGAAGCGGCGGCAACACCAAGCTGGCGCTGCCAGTAGCATCGGGCCAGAAAAGCCCGGCCGGAATGGGCGCCTTGCCGTTGGCCGGAATCACCCAGAGCTCATACGCCTTGTTCTCCGGGAGCGGCCCCATGTTGCTTGCCTGGAAGATGAGCGCTCCACGCGCCGGCAGATAGACCGCGCGCGCGCTCGGCGCTGGCGCTGCCTTGCCGGCAGTCAGCACCACTCGCTGCGCAGCCGGCGCGGTCAGCACCTCCAGCACCTCCTGCGCATGAGCATTTGCTGCGGCCAACTCCGCCAACTGGTTCGACTCGCTCTGCAGCCTGTGGTTGAGCGAGTTGATCTCAACTGCCAGCGAGACCGCGACAAAAGCCAGCGCCGCAGCAGCAGCCCACGGAATCCACGCGAGCGGCCTGCGCGCTGTCTGCTCTTTTCTGATCGAAATCACCGGCGCCTGCGTGCCTCGCTCCATCGCAACCGGAGCGGCCGAGATTCTCTCGATGAATCGCTGCCGCGCGCCTTCCGGCAGCGGGTGCAGTTCCACGCTCATGGCTACCACCGCAAGATCCCCTGATACTTTCTCGAGCTCTGACCGACAGGCGGCGCACTCCTTCACATGCGAACGCACCGCCGCTGACTCCTCTTCTGAGCAGCTGTGCATTGCAAAGAGAGCCAGATCCTCCTGCGCGATATGTCCGCCGTCCATCATGCCTCGAGTGCCTTTCGTAAACTTATCAATGCCGCTCTGATCCTGGTCTTCACCGTCCCCAGCGGGTCGCCGGTTCTGGCCGCAATCTCCGAGTGGCTCAGCCCCTCAAAGTAAGCCAGCTCCATCGACGTCTGTTGCTCCAACGGCAGACCCTTCAGAACTCCGCGCACTTTTTCGATCATCGAACTCTGCTCGATCTCCGATGCCAGGTTAGTCTTTGAAACCAGCACCACGTCATCTACCGTCTCCGTAGGCCTCCTGCGCCGCAGCGCATCGATCGCCCGGTTCCTGGCCATCACCGCCAGCCAGGCGCCCAGGGAACCCCGCCCTTCAAGAAACGTGTGCGGCTCCCTCCAGACCTTGAAGAGCACTTCCTGCATCACGTCTTCTGCGTGCCCAGGATCCTCGAGCACCCGCAATGCCACCGAGTACACCATGCGTCCGTATCGGTCGAAGATATCCGTCATCGCCTGCTGATCGCCCGCACGCACACGATCCAGCAAGCGCGCATCCCCGGCCGGAGCCACTCCAGCCTTCTCCAATTGATCTGGAGCCCTGTCATGGGAACGGTCGACAGCCGTCATCGGATTGGAGGGATTCTCAGTCATCGATAAGAGGGTCGCCAAGAGGGAAGGCGGGCCGGGGCTGTGCCTGTTGCGTCATTGTAATGATCGCCATGCTGAAGGTCCAATGAAATTCGAGCACCCTTGAACAGGCTCCCGCCCTTGCCCCTGCGCGGCGGAAATAAGACACAAACAGCACACGGGCCGGAGCACCTCCCCGGCCCATTCCCACGCGCCCGATCAAGCACTTGGAACTTACCTACAATTGAGGTACGAGTCAAGCCGCAATTTTGGATTTAGCCACAAAAAAATTCATCAGGCCACTTCCGCCCGGTCTACGTGTCAACTCCCTACCACGCCAGCAACTCATCGCCTGACGTCGGCGACAGGAACGTTACCGCAGCGGGAAGCGGCCGCACCGAGTCGCCGAAGAACTCGATGCTCTCGGGACCGGCGCCCCTGGCCCGTTCCAGCGCCTGTTCGGCCTCGCGCAGAACCACCACCGGCGAACGGCCGTTGCTGGACGCAAGACCGAAGCAGGCCGAGAGCCGTATCGATTCCCCTGCCACATGGAATGGCGCACTGAAGACATCCATACGCAGCCGCTCGGCCAGCATCATGGCGTTGGTTGTGCTGCAGCCAGGCAACACTACCAGGAATTCATCCTTGCCGGGGCGCCCGAGCACATCGTAGCTGCGCAGCAGGCGCGTGGTGCGGGCCACCACCCGGCACAGCAGTTCGTCGCAGGCATCCGCACCCAGCCGCGAATTCCAGTGGCCAAAATCGTCAATGTCGAACAGCACCAGGCACAGCGAGCTGTTCGATCTCTGCACGCGGTCGGTCTCGCGAAACAGCAAGGCCAGCAGAGCCTCGCGGTTATACGCGCCAGTCAGCCAGTCCAGTTGGGCATTCAGCGCAGCAGACTCACGGAGCCTTTCGAGTTCGAGCGCCAGGTGGTGGGTGCGCAGCACGAGGTCCAACCGAAGCTGCCAATAAGCCGTTTCATCGCCGCGCAGAATCACGTCGTCGATCACGCCTTCCGATAGGCGGTCGGTCCATTCTTGCGTCACAGAGTCCGAAATCAGGACAATCGGGAACCGCTTGCCGCCAGCCTCCGCGCACACGGCTGCCAGCAATTGCCCCGTGGCCATGCCCGGCAGATTTGCATCCAGCAGCGCCAGGGCGGGCAGTTTGAGTGCGGTCATTGCGGCCAGCGCGGCCTGCGCCGAGAGAACCACCTCGACCCGCGCCCCCGTTGCAATCAGCACAGGTTCAACAGCAGTCAGCAGCGCGGGCTCGGGCGAAGCGAGCAGAAAGGTGGGAGGTTTGTTTGCAAGCATCCTGAAAATAACTCCGTACAGGATGCATCGGCGCAGATTAGAAAAAATCTAGGTTCCAACTACAGATTTTGGGGATATTCCAATTACCGATGCCCAATTCCCGATGCCGAAAGTAATGCAGGCGGCCAGCACTCGACCATCGGGAGCATCGGCAGGAACTCAAAAGGTACCTCGACCGCCCGCCTTTGTTGGCTTTAAAACATCGTGCAGTGTTGCCCACCTCTCGCCGCCCTTACCCGGGAGAGCATCCAGGTAGATAGGCTGACCAGAATGGCAGCAGCAAATAGGAGATCGCCGTGTGCCCATCCGAAAGGATTAACGATTTCCGGTGGTACCTTGTTAGAGCAGATGTCGATCCATTGAATAACAAAGAATATCCATAAACCGCCGACTGCTCCACGCAGTGAAACCAAGCTGAAAAGGTAAATGGGAAATGCCATCGTCAGGCAAAGGTCAAGAATTACATCCGCAGTTGTCGAAAATCCAATTCCGAGCACATACACGCAGCCGAGCAGTGTCTCCAGCAGGAGCGAGAGCCCGCAAACAGAGAGAAATTTTCGCCTACACCAACGTTCGATCAGTCAAGGTCCGCCGGCTCCTTGCGCAATCCAGCGGTCAGTCTACAAAGTCCACTTGCGGCGTCACAGGAATGACGCCGCGCTCATGCCCCAGCTCGAGCAGCTTGCGAATCGCTTCCCGGCCATCGGCGCCGTAGTCAAGCGTACGCTCGTTCACATACATGCTAACAAAGCGGCTGGCCGTCCGGGAGTCAAGCTCGCGCGCAAACTGCATCGCATACTCAAGTGCTTGTTCGCGGTGTTCCAGGGCGTGCTGAATGCTGTCGCGCAGGGCCTTCGAGATGATCTTGTGCTTCTCAGCGCCTAGTGAGCGGCGAATCGCATTGCCGCCCAGGGGCAGCACCAGGCCGGTGGTTTCCTGCCACCAGACACCGAGATCCAGAACCTTGTAGAGGCCGCTCGAAGTGTAGGTGAGCTGGCCTTCATGAATGATGAGCCCGGCGTCATACGTTCCGGCCTGAATCGCCGGAATGATCTTGTCGAAGGGTACCGTCTCGGTCTGAATCTTGGGATTGAAAACCTTGAGCGCGAGATAAGCCGTGGTCAGTGTGCCGGGAACCGCCAGCTTGATGCGGTCCAGGTCACCGATGGTCAGTTTGCGGCTGGAGACGATCATGGGGCCGTAGCCTTCACCCACGCTGCCGCCGCATCCCATCAGAGTGTAGTTGTTCTGGACGTAAGGATAAGCATGAAAGCTGATGGCACTGACATCGAAAAAGGCTTCTTCCTGCGCTCGGCGATTCAGCGTCTCAATATCGCAAAGAGTATGGGAAAAGCGATAGCCCGGAACGCGGACCTTATTGGTGGCCAGGCCATAGAACATGAAGGCGTCATCGGAGTCGGGGCTATGGGCTATGGAGATATCGATTACGTCATTCGCACTGGCTCGTTCGGTCTGCTTCGCACTCACGATGGGGTAGGTCCTTTCAAGACAATAAACAGCAATGGAATTTTAGATGCGGTTAGGCCTTACGGCGAAATCGCTGGAATCCGGTGGCCAGAGCAGCGGCAGCGGCAATCTTGAGAGCGTCACCCGGCAGAAACGGAACAACGGCAAACGTCAGAACTGACTGAGCCGAGGCGTGGGTCAGAGCAGCAAGCCACAAGGCGCCAGAAGCCAGAATCACCAGGTTGCCTGCGGCGGCACTCAGCGCAGCCGCGGCAAAACTGCGGCTCGTCCTGCGCCACAGGAAGGAGATCAGGGCAACCGCAACAGGGTAAGCAAGCAGGTATCCGCCTGTAGGCCCAAGCAGATGGGCCAAGCCTCCAGAGAACACTAGGCCAGGGGTAAAGACGGGGAGTCCCGCCGCTCCCTCAGCCAGATAGGTGGCCAACGTAGCCGAGGCCAGGCGCGGGGAGAGCAGCAGGCCCAGCAGCAGGACAGCAAAGGGCTGCAAAGTAAGCGGCACCGGCGTGAAATAGAGAGGCAGGGCGATGTGCGCACAGACCGCGACAAAAGCGCTGCCCGCGAGCACGATGCCGGCTGCGCGCATCCAAGTTGCCGGCGCCGCGGCGGATACGGGCACAGAGCTCAACGGTACTGAAAGTTCCTTGCTCAAAAAAATTCCTCCAAAAGGTCCTCGGGCCGGTCTTCCTCCCGGGGGTTGGTTCCGGGGCCCCCGCGGGCAGGGCTTCGTCCATGGGACCGAACTCAGGGTTCAACTTCCAAGTCGGTCTCATGGGCGGCATCGAGGGCTGTAAGCGCATCGAGCCGGTGCTTCCTGCGCTGCAGCCAGATATGGCGCGCCAAGCCTGTGGCTGCAAACAGCAGCGCTCCAAGCGAGACGAGAAGACCAATCATTAACCAGCGCATAGGAGCGAACCAACCAAGAATACCAGAGATGGTGGGTTTGCTCGGGGGCCTCAGACCTGCCGCAGGCTCCCCTGCAGCCAGTCAAGGTAGGGGTGGCTGCCGGACTCCACCCGCAGAACCAGGAACTCCGGAGTCTCGTAGCTGTGCAGCTCATGGAGGCGAGCTTGGAGAGCCGCCAGCTGATTGGGGCCGGTCTTGATCAGCAGCATAGTCTCGGTAGCCGACTCCACCTGCCCCTTCCAGCGATAGACGGACTGAACGCCGGGAATCAGCGAAGCGCAGGCAGCCAGTCGCTCCTCGACCAGCGTGCGGGCAAGCCGCGCGGCCTCCTCGGGGTTGGCCGCGGTGGTCAGGACGATGCGTGCTTGCGGAATGGGGTCAGGCATGGATCGATTCTTCGGTGAAACGGCTCTCAAACCAATGTATTCCCAAAATGGTGCCGCGAAAGCTCTTTCCCATCATCTGCGTTGCTGAGGAATGCGGTGGCTTGCCCATCCCGCCCCCGTAAGGCAGTATGGACTTTGGGTCGGCGAAGCCGGCGCACGTGGAGAGAGCGATGAGCACAGCGATCAAGTTTGGCACCTCAGGATGGCGCGCGATTGTGGCCGAGGAATTCACCGTGGCCAATATCCGTTTGGCGGTGGCGGGAATTGCAGCCTACGTGAAGACCCAGCCGCAGCCCCATCGTGTACTGGTAGGGCACGACCCGCGCTTCCTGGGCGAGAGCTTCGTGTCCGAAGCCGCCAGCGTTCTGGCCGGAGCCGGTGTTACGCCAATCGTGATTCCCGAGGCCGCGCCAACGCCCGCCATCGCCTACGCCGTGCGCACGCTCAAGACCTCTGGCGCTATCAACTTCACCGCCTCGCACAATCCACCCGAGTACAACGGCATCAAGTTCTCCACCCACGACGGCGCACCCGCGCTGCCCGAGGTGACCAAACAGATTGAAGCAGCCATTGCCGCGCTCCAGACCGGCAACGTCGCCATTCCAAAATCAAATCCTCCAGCATCGGGCTTCGAGACCGCCGACGTAAAACCAGCCTTCCTCAAGCGTCTGGCCGAGCTTGTCGACCTGAAGGCCATCGCCAAGTCCGGCATCAAGGTGGTCTACGACCCGTTCTGGGGCGCGGGCCGCGGTTACAGCTCCGAGTTACTGCGCGAGGCAGGCGTGGCCGTGGAGACGGTTCACGATTTCCGCGATGTGCTCTTCGGCGGTCATGCACCCGAGCCGGACGACCACCTGCTCGGCGACGCCAAGCGCAAGATGAAGGAGATTGGCGCGGCCATCGGCATTGCAACCGACGGCGATGCGGACCGCTTCGGCATTCTGGACGGCGACGGAACCTTTATCCAGCCGAACTACATCATTGCGCTGCTGCTCGACTATCTCGTCGAGACCCGCGGCTGGCGCAACGGCGTGGCCAAGAGCGTGGCCACCACCAACCTCATCAATGCCGTCGCCGAGCACCACAAGGTTCCGCTCTACGAGACGCCGGTCGGCTTCAAGTACATCGGCGAGCTGATCATCGCGGACAAGATCGCCATCGGCGGCGAGGAGTCTGCCGGCCTCACTATCCGCGGCCACGTGCCGGAGAAAGACGGCGTAATTGCCGGGCTGCTGGTTGCGGAGATGGTGGCCACCCGCGGCAAGAGCCTGGGCGTGCAATTGAAGGAGCTGTTTGCCAAGGTTGGTTCCTTCTATCCCGTGCGCGAGAACTTCCGCTTGACCCCGGAGGTGAAAGCCGCGTTCACTGAGAAGTTGAAGGCCGATCCAACCGAGCTGAGCGGACGGAAGGTGAGCGCAGTCGTGCGCACCGACGGGCTCAAGCTGATTTTGGAGGATGGCTCGTGGGTCTGCTACAGGCTCTCAGGAACCGAACCGGTAGTGCGGGCCTACACCGAAGCCCGCAGCGAGCAGGACATGGAAGCCCTGAAAGCCGCCGCCGAAAAGTTTGTCTTGTCGTAAGAACGGGTTGGATTTTGATGCAGAACGAGATGTTTCAAGCCGAAAGAAAATCGCCGGAACCCGCGCCTGTTCCTGCGCGCCAGCGGGCAATCGACTGGGCAAAACGAGCCTGGCGTCCGGCTGGAACCGTGGTTGCCGTTGTGCTTGCGGCCTTGCTCATGTGGCATGTGATAAACGGCAAGAATGGGCTCTCTGTATGGCAGCAGAAGCGCGCCGAAGACCGCGAGCTGCAAAAACAGATCGAGGACATTCAGCAGGAAAATGCGCATTTGCGCCAGGAGATCGAGCGCCTCAAAACAGACCCGGACGCAATCGAGCACGAAGCCCGCGAAAAACTCCACTACGCCAAGCCCGGCGAAGTCATCTACTCGCTGCCCGCCCCGCCGCAGCCACAGCCGACGGCCCCCGGCAAGTAAGCGCGCCAACACTCAGCAACAGCCTTCGCAAAAAATAGTTGAGATGATGCGTGTGGATATTCCCTGTTCCCTGGGCAATCGCATAAGCGATATCTTGATGACAGATTCGCCGTTTTGCAGCGTCCCTACGGGACTTATTGGCTATTGTTGGCTTTTTTCCTCACGCTGAAGCGCGGGGCTAATTCGTCGCGGCGAACGCTTACGGCGCCATAGAAATCGGAGCCAGTCTGGTTAACAACTTGGATTCATGCGATTGCCCTGTCCCTGGCCCCCGTCCCCGCCCTCAAAACTCCACATGCGCCCGCACCGTGGGCACATAGACTGGCCCGCGGTCGCGGTTGTAGCCGGGGTGGACAATGTAGGATCCGCCGACCATGGAATAGAGTCCGCGCCAAAGGTGGGCGTTGTAATACCACTCCACAATATCCTCGCGCGCGTAGGTCAGGCCGCCGTCACCGAGCAGGAAACCGCTTCCTCCATAGTGCAGATAGTTCTGATGGTCGCGCTTGATGGCGTTGGAAACGAACGCTGCACCAACCTTGTCGTTGGGCCTCGACCAGGCGTGGCCGTTGTAGTCGCCGCCAAAAAGGATCGTCTGACCGACCTCGGTGTAGGCGAATGACTCGTGCTGATCTTCATTCCAGCCGAAGCGCCCGAAGAGCCGCAGGCTATCTGTGACCTCCTGCTCGGTGTTCAGGCCAAAGCCGTATTTGACTGCACCGAAGCGCTCGGTCTGCGTGATGTCGGGCGTGATGATCTTTCCGGAAAGATACTGCTGCACCGACTGGCGGTAGTCGCCCATGTGCGCGTGGTTCACGTAACTAAGAACGCGAACCGCGCCCTGACGTTTTTTGCCGTCGTGTCTTTGCCCTCCGTGCCCAAGATCGATCAGCCCGGCCAGGAGGCCCTTGCGCAACTCGAACTCCCAATTCTGCCCGTTAGCACGGCTGAACGCCCAGTCGAGATCGATGCCGTTGGCGACGATGGGCATTGCCGCGATGGCGTAGCGCGCGGACCAGTTCCGGTCGTCATACTCGAGCACTCCTCCAACGGTATAGCCGCGCGTGTCGGCGGCGTAGTCCCATGCGCCGTTGTTGTCAATGGTCCAGTTGGTGAACTGCAGATGGCTGTCCGTGCCAACGGAGTTCAGGTCAAAGATGTCAGGAAGGCTCATCTTGCCTACGCGAATCTCAAACCGGCGCACCGGCACCTTTGTCGCAAGGGCGAGGGGTCCGCGATCCTGGTCGGCCATTTCGTCCGTCAGGCCCACGATCTGGTGAATCTCGCCGCGAGAGAGGTATGGCGAAGCGCTCAGGGTGGGATTGCGCACCACATCGAGGTTTGTGATGCCGCCCAGCCCCAGCGCCTGCGAAATGCCGCGCCCGCCGGCATTCTCAAAGTCGACGATCAGGTCAGTGTTGTAGCGAGTGTTGGGGCGCAGTTGATAGCCGAGATACAGCGTCGCAACTTCTGAGGCTTTGGTCTCGAAAGTGTTCTGCAGACTGTTGGCGCCTTGGTAAGGCGAGTGGAAATACCCGTGCATTTGGAAGATGCTGTTGGCCTGGCCGGAAACCCAGTACCGGCCGTTCTCCGAGTGCGGGGCCATTGTGAGGACCGGATCTTCCTGCGCAGCTGACTGCACGGAAGAGGGCGCCGGAGCGGGCGCGGAAAGCAGCGGATCGGGCGTTTGCGCGGCAACCAAGCCGACGGCGAGCGACCAGGCGCACGCCAGACGGGCGAGAGAGGTGAGGATCGGAATGGGACGGTGGCCGGGCATAGAATGGAGGAGGATCTATACCCCCACTGGGTTAATACCATACCGGGGGTAGGTATTGTCAAGAACTGGAGATGAATCATGTCGCATCAGGAGCGGGAGAAGCTGAAGTTATTGCAAAGATTGCGAAAAGTGCGCGGTCAACTCGACGCAGTGGAGCGCTCGCTGACAGCCGATGAGGATTGCGGTGGACAACTGATGCTGCTGGCTGCGGTCCGGGGCGGTGTCAACTCGCTGATGGGCGAAGTCCTGGAAACTCACATCCGCTTTCACCTAGTCGACGGGGCAAAGGAGCAGATTGCGCCTGAACTGGCCGAGGACCTCATCGACCTGGTGCACGCGTATCTGAAATGAAGTCGTCTGGAATGGCGTTTTGACGTCGTTACGTGAGGACGATCGCTGGTTCGCTGTCCCTTTGGCGGCGGCTCAGCCTTCTCTTCCGGGCCGGACGAGTTCAGCTTCCGGCGCCAGGCCCAGAAACTCCTGAAAAACGTCGTTGGAGAGAAGCTGGCCCCGGGGGCTGAGGCAGGCTGTGGTGCCGTCAAACATGAACAGGCCGGCATCTGCCAGGCGGTGCACGACTTGCAGAGCCGGCGCAACCGCTTGACGGCCAAACTCGCGCTCAAGTGCGGCCACATCGACCCCGGCATTGAGACGCAGGCCAAGGAACCAGGCTTCCTCCTGCTGGCTCGCCGGGGAGAGCCAGGCGGTTTCGACCGGTTGAGGACCTTCAAGAAACGCTGCCAGGTCGTCTGTGGTTGTGGAACGAAGCACGTATCTGGGTTCCACGCAACTCATTTCGTCCGGGACTGCACGCAGCATTGAGGACGCATCGAGCCCGAGGCCAAGATAGGGCCACCGCTGCCAATAGCGGAGATTGTGCAGCGAGGCAAAGCCGGGGCGGCAGAAATTCGAAATCTCGTACTGAGCGAGACCCGCCTTTTCGAGCCGTTCGATTGCCAGGGTGTACATCCGGGCAATGGTGTCGTCGGAGGGAACCAGGCCGGCGCGGTAGCGGGCTCCACCTGCGAGCATCTCGCGGCCGAGTCGCGAGTCCTCATCTACTTCAAGCATGTAGACACTGGCATGGGGAACGCCGGAATCGATGAGCACATCGAGCGATTCCTGCCAGGAGGCGAAGGTCTGGCCGGCAAGGCCTGCGATCAGGTCCACGTTCAGGTTGGCAATTCCAGCGGCACGAAGGCGGCGAAGGTCATTTGCGACTGTAGCTCGATTGTGCAGGCGTCCGCTCGAACGCGCTTCGCCGTCAATGAAGGACTGGACGCCGAGGCTGACGCGGTTCACTCCCGCGGCAACCAGCGCGGCAAGGGTGTCGTCGGCAAGTTGGCCAGGCGCGCATTCGACAGTTATTTCTGCGCTGGAATCGAAATCAAACGCCGACCGCATCGCATCAAATAGACGAGCCAGCAAGTCCGGAGCCAGCAGACTGGGAGTTCCACCGCCCAGATAAACCGTGTCAACGCGGCGCGGCAGTTCTACTCCCATTTCCAGGGCCCAGCGCTCAGCCGCCGCCAGATCGTGAATCAGACGATCAACATAGCGCGCGTGATCGCTGGCTGGATAGACTCCCGAGGCAAAGTTGCAGTAGGTACACTTGGACCGGCAAAAAGGGATGGAGATGTAAATGCCCAGTGCGTTGTCTCGGTCGGCCGTCATAAGAAGATTGTTTCATGGGCGCGGGCGGCTTCCCTGCCCCCACAACGCGCCTCTAACGTTCATGCAATCATTGAAGGAAGGAGAAGCTGCTTGAAGGCCTGGCCAGTTTTGGGCATTTCCCTTATCGAAGTCATTCTGCTCCTCGCTCATTGGTTCCTGTATCACACCTGGATCGAGTTTTGGGATCCCCCGAGTTCGACCACGATTCTCGCGTTGCTGGTTGCGCTCTTGGTGTTGGCATTCAGCTTCATTATTGCCGCGCTGCTCAGCTTCAGGTTTGCGAACCCATTGGTTGCCCTCATCTACAAGATTGCCGCAGTTTGGCTAGGGTTTCTGAACTATTTACTTCTGGCGGCCTGCCTGAGCTGGCTGGCGTGGTACGCGTGGCTGGCTTCAGGGTTGAGCGCGAACCCGGATGCGGCGCGGCCCTGGATTGCCAGTGTACTTTCCGCCATGGCTTTGGCCGCGGGAATTTATGGCTTGCTGAATGCTCGCTGGATTCGCGTACGGCGGATTCCGGTAACGCTGCCGGGCCTGCCGGAGAGCTGGCGCGGGCGCAGGGCGGTGCTGCTGAGCGACCTGCACCTGGGCAACATTAACGGAGCAGCGTTCAGCCGGCGCATTGTGGTGCTGGCGGCCGGACTGCTGCCTGACATTGTGTTCATCCCCGGCGACCTGTTCGACGGATCAAAGGCCGATCTCGATAAGCTGGCCTCGCCCTTCAAGGAGCTTGAGCCGCCGTTTGGGGTCTATTTTTCGACCGGCAACCATGAGGAGTTTGGTGGCACGGAGCACTACCTAAAGGCGGTCACTCGCGCAGGCATGCGGGTTCTGCACAACGAGAAAGTGACCGTGGATGGCCTGCACATTGCCGGAGTACCCTTTGGCGACTCAACCAGCCCTATTCGCCTCCACGCAGCTCTGGAGGGGATGGGGCTGAGCCCGGACGAAGCGAGCATTCTGCTGAACCACATGCCCAGCCGGTTGCCCATCGTGGAGCGGGCGGGCGTGAGCCTGCAAGTCTCCGGGCACACCCACGGCGGACAGGTCTTTCCATTCACGTTGCCCACGCGCCGCGTCTTCGGCAAGTTTACCTATGGACTGCAGCGTTTCGGTGCGCTGCATGTGTACACATCGAGCGGGGCTGGGACGTGGGGTCCGCCGATGCGGGTTGGGACTCATCCGGAGATCGTGTTGCTCGAATTCGAGTAGAAGTGTTCTCATGGTTCTTCACCTCTGAATTGATTTCCTGATTTGGAAAGAGGACGAATCATGCAACTGTCATGCAAAGGCTTTTGGGGACTGATGACGGTAGCAACCCTGTTGGCCGCCGGCACTGTGAGTGCACAACAAGCCGGCCAGCGCGATCAAACCACGCCCGACCTGAATTTTCCTACCGTGCTGTACGGCGCAGCCTACTACAACGAGTACATGCCCGGAGACCAGGTTGCGCGCCTGGACAAGGACGTGGCCCTGATGAAGTCCGCGGGCCTGAATGTGGTGCGCATGGGCGAATCGACCTGGAGCCTGTGGGAACCCGAAGACGGCCAATTCGACTACGCGTGGATGGACCGCATCGTCGACGCGATGGGCAAGGCCGGCATTAAGGTGATCCTAGGCACGCCGACGTATTCGATTCCTGCATGGATGGCACACCAGCATCCCGAAATTCTGGCTCGGTACGCGGACGGGCGCGAGAACTCCTACGGACCGCGCCAGAACATGGACACCGATTCGTCCGCTTATCGCTTCTATGCCGAGCGGCTAATCCGGCACATCGTGGCGCACTACAAAGACAACCCCACGGTGATCGGCTGGCAGCTGGACAACGAAACCTCGAGCTACGGCGCAGCAAATCCTGATGTCTTCATCGGCTTCCAGCATTATCTTGAAAAGAAATTCGTCACGCCTGAGGCGCTTAGCAATGCCTGGTTTATGAACTACTGGGGTGAGAATCTGCACACGTGGGAAGACCTGCCCATCCCGGATCGTGCGCAAAGCACGGGCTACAAGCTGGAGTGGACGCGCTGGAGCCAGATGCGCGTAACGGATTTTCTGCGCTGGCAGGCGGAGCTAGTTCGCGAGTGCGTGGGTTCCAGCCAGTTTGTGACCACCGACTACGGCAGCATGATGCGCCACGACGTGAACGAGGAGGCGATCGCTTCGTTCCTCGACATTCCGGCCGACAACATCTACCACGGGACGCAGGATCACTACGACGGCTCATTCCAATCCCTTCAGGGAGATTTCACGCGCTCGCTCAAGCACGGTAACTTTCTGATCACCGAGACCAATGCGCAGACCACTGGTTGGAGTTCGGCGTTCCAGTTTCCGCCATACGACGGGCAGATGCGCGAGGACGTGTATACGCATCTCTCCAACGGCGCCAACATGGTGGAGTATTGGCATTGGGCATCGATAGCAGCCAACCAGGAGACGTATTGGAAGGGCGTCCTTTCGCATGATCTCGAGCCGAATCGCGCCTATGCGGAGGTCGCCCACACAGCACATGAGCTCGAAAAGATCGGGCCGCACCTGGTGGGGTTGCAGATTCATAACGAGGTAGCGATTCTCTGGAGCCGTGACTCAGCCAACGCCATCGGGTTCATGCCGTTTACTTCGAACGCATCGCTGCCCTGGGCGCCCGGGCAGGCGACAGCCGACTACGACACGCTGGTGAAGCAGTTGCACAAGTCGCTCTACGACCTGAACGTGGGTTCGGACTTCGTGTTTCCGACGACTTCGGATTTTTCGGCATACAAGCTGCTGATTGTTCCGGCGCTTTACATTTCTGACGACGCTCTACTCCAGAGAATCTCGGATTACGTGAAGAACGGCGGGCATGTGGTGATGACATTCAAGAGCGGATTCGCGAATGAGAATTCGGCTGTGCGCTGGGTACGCGCGCCGGGACCACTGCGCGAGGCTGCCGGATTCAGCTATCAGGAGTTTTCAAACCTGGAAAAGCCGCTGGCACTGAAGGGCGATCCGTTCCACGTGGGCACAGAAAACCAGGTGAGCTACTGGGCGGAGTTCCTGATGCCTGAGCACGCAAAGGTGCTTGCCAGTTATGACCATTCATTCTTCGGAAAGTGGGCGGCGATTACGGAGAACGACTTCGGCGCGGGCACGCTGCTATACGAGGGAACCTATCTCTCCAATGCGCTGCAAACGGCGGTGCTGAAGGGCGAGTTGGAGAGAATCGGACTCAGCGGACCCGACCAGCAACTGTCTGCGGCAGTGCATGTGCAACACGGCGTCAACAGGCTCGGCAAGCGGTTGCACTACTACTTCAACTATTCGGGCGCGGAGGTAAAGGTAAGCTATGCCTACGGCGCGGGAACGAGTCTGCTGGAGGGAAAGGCAGTGGCGAAAGCAGCAGAATTCACACTCGCTCCGTGGGATTTAGCTATCATTGAGGAACATTAAGGAGAAAATATATTGACTACAGATACTCGCCCGGCTCACCTCGGCACGGCTGCGGTGATTCGTACCCGTCTCTCCGGGTTCGATCTGCTGTTAAATCCGCGGCTCAACAAAGGTACCGCGTTTACTGAAGAAGAGCGCGACGCTTTCGGGTTGCACGGCTTACTGCCTCCTCACATCGGAAGCCTTGAAGATCAGCGGAAGCGGCGCAAGATTGCGCTGGACAATCGCGATACGGCCTTCAGCAAGTACCGCCTGATGCGCGATCTACAGGACAACAATGAGACTCTCTTTTACTCTTTTATTGCGCACAATATTGAAGAGTTGCTGCCCATTGTGTACACGCCGGCCGTAGGCGAGGGATGCCAGCGCTTCAGTGAGATCTGGCGCAAGCCGCGCGGGATGTTCCTCAGCTACCCCAACAAAGCCCGTATCAAGCAGATATTAGCTGACCCGCGCTATGACGATGTGCGCTGCATCGTGGTGAGTGACGGGGAACGCATTCTCGGATTGGGAGACCAGGGCGCGGGCGGATTGGGAATTCCCATCGGCAAGATGGCGCTCTACACCGCGCTGGCCGGGATTCCGCCGGAACATTGCCTGCCCATTCTCCTCGATGTGGGCACGGATAATGAAGCTCTGCTCAACAATCCGATCTATATCGGCTGGAAGCACAAACGCATTCGCGGCCAGGAGTACGACGACTTTGTGGAGGAGTTTGTGTCGGCCGTCGAGAAGCGCTGGCCGCACATTCTGCTTCAATGGGAAGATTTTGCCGGCGTGAATGCGGCGCGGCTGCTGGAGCGCTATCGTGACCGGCTCTGCACCTTCAATGACGACATCCAGGGAACCGCTGCCGTAACGACAGCGACGTTGCTGGCGGCGGTTTACGCAACAGGAGTTCCGCTGCGGGAGCAGACGATTGCGATGTTCGGCTCGGGCGCTGCGGGAATCGGCATTGTGAATTTGCTGATTACTGCGATGAAAGAAGAAGGGCTGAGCGAGGACCAGGCGCGTAAGCGAATCTATGCCTTCAATCGTCATGGGCTGCTCGTCGAGGGTTGCCAGGGGATTCGGCCGGGACAGGAGCCGCTGGTCCGCAAGCGCGAGGACATTGCCGAATGGAAGCTCTCCGGTACTGGCGCTATTTCGCTGCTGGATGTGGTGCGCAATGCGAAGGTGACGGTGCTGGCTGGCGTGTCTGCGCAGGCGGGCGCGTTTACTGAAGAGATTGTGCGCGAGATGGCCCGGCACATTGACAGGCCGGTCATCTTTCCGCTGTCGAACCCAACATCGGTTTCCGAGGCGGCGCCTGCCGACTTGCTGCGCTGGACCGAAGGACGCGCGCTGGTTGGGACCGGGAGTCCATTTGCTCCAGTCGAAGTGAACGGAAAGATGGTTCGCATTGCGCAGATCAACAACTCGTATATCTTCCCGGGTCTCGCTCTCGGCATTCTTGTTTCGAAGGCCATGCGCGTTACGGACGCCATGATTATGGCTGCGGCCAGGACGTTGGCTTCCCTGTCCCCCGCGCGCACGGACAAGGACGCGCCGCTGTTGCCGCCGATTGCCGACTCGCGTAAGGTGGGCCTGGTTGTGGGTGAGGCTGTTGCGCTGCAGGCTATCGCAGCCGGAGTGGCAGAAGGCGGCGGCGAGGAGACGCTGAAAGACAGGCTTCGCGAATATGTGTGGGAGCCAGTCTATCTGCCCTACGAACGGATCAGCTGAAAGTGTGGTGCCTCCGGGGAAATTTCTTGACAATTGCCTGATTGCAAAATAGAAATCATTCGTCGGGGGCAGTACTGCTCGCCGGCAAGAAATTCCCCGGAGGAAGAAAACGCCATGAGAATCGAAGCGTTATTTCTAGTTGCGCTCGTCGCAGGATGCGTTGGCTGCAATTCAGCACCCCCGCCCACTCCAGCCCCGGACACAACCGCACAGGATCAAGCCGCCATCAAGGCGCTTGAGGATAAATTCACCGCTGCATTCAACGCTAAAGACACCAGCACAATTATGTCGCTCTACGTTCCCGATCAGAGCCTGATTGTGTTCGATGTATCTGTGCCGCGGCAATATACGGGCGCGGACGCATACAAGAAGGATTGGGACAGTTTCTGGACCATGTTCCCCGGAAAGACAGATTTCACCCTCAGCGATCTCGACGTCACTGTCGGCGGAAACGTCGCCTACAGCCATAGCATCCAGCACGCCACCATGACGGACAAAAAAGGCAAGAAGATGGAAATAACCGTTCGCGTGACAGACGGGTACAAAAAGATCAACGGCCAATGGCTCATCAGCCACGAGCACGTCTCCGTTCCCGTAAACTTCGCAACAATGAAAGCGGACGTCAACTCGAAGTAAGGCGGCGCGGTTGTGGTTGCCTCAGGTCTTCCGCCGTGGCAGACCGCGACGGAAGACCTGAGACACCCGGCACGGCCCCGTGCATAACGGACTCAGAAGTGAAATGTTTACGACCGATGCGAGGAGCTATGCTGGCGATGCACTTCAATCAACCGTCTGGTCAAGATGAGGCCTGGCCCGCTTTGCCCCAGGGCGAGTGGAGCGCTACCTGCGCCACCTTGCAACTCTGGATACAGATTGTTGGTAAAGTGCGGCTGGCCCTTATGCCGCCCATCAACCATTGCTGGGGCGTGACGCTTTACCCTACCGTTCGCGGCGTGACCACCTCACCGATGCCGTGTGGCAACCGCATCTTGCAGATTGACTTTGATTTTGTCGACCACGCGCTCCTGGTCGAAGTCTCTGAAGGCGACCGCAGAATCATTCCTCTCAAACCGATGACTGTGGCAGCGTTTTACGGGCAACTGATGGCTGCGCTTGACAGCCTCGGTACGCCGGTCCGCATCTGGCCAGTGCCCGTCGAAGTTGCCCAGCCCATCCCGTTCGAGCAGGACGAGGTGCACAAGGATTACGACGCTGAATACGTGCAGCGTTTCTGGCGCATCCTGATGCAAACCACGCGTGTCTTCACTATCTTTCGCGCTCGCTTCCGGGGCAAGGTGAGCCCGATCCACCTTTTCTGGGGAGCGCTCGACCTGGCTTGCACCCGCTTTTCCGGACGCACCGCGCCCGAGCACGCCAGCATGCCGGGGCTGGCCGACCGCGTTACACGCGATGCCTATTCGCACGAAGTTAGCAGTTGCGGGTTCTGGCCGGGCATGCCCGGCGTCGAGCCGCTTTTCTACAGTTACGCTTATCCCGAGCCGACCGGCTACAGGGAGTATTCCATCGCGCCCGCGCAAGCGCGCTTCGATGCGAACTTCGGAGAGTTCGTGCTGCCCTATGACGAGATGCGGAACTCGGCAAACCCCGACGCTGCTTTGCTTGAGTTTTTGCAGAGCACCTATGAGGCAGCCGCGAACTGCGCCCACTGGGACCGGGTCGCGCTTGAGGCCGCACCTGGCAATTCTTGAGCCAACCTCATTCGCCGTCGGGTGGAACTTGCTCCAAAAATGGGCGGAAGATCGGGCGCGCTCATCTTGAGGGCACTGTGAACGGTAGGTCGCCCCGAGACCAGGAGCACCCGGAACTTGGCGCCGACTGAACCGGAGTCAATCGTCTTCATCAGTCATTGAGGATTGGGAGGATTCGGATTCGGGCGCAGAAACGTCCGCCTCCGACGGCACAAAAAGCCTGCGGCGCTCGACGAAGAACATAGCGGCACAGGCCAGAACGAAGATGAGTTCGGCGATCGAGGCTCTTGTCCCACGGCCGGCTTTGAACGTGTCGGTCATCCAATATGGCAACCGCGCCACGGTCAGGTTGGCAAACCGTAGGAGACAGAAGAGAATTGTCAGAAATGTTCCATGGATCAGAAGGATCTCAGAAACTGACCTAGCGTTCTGCCGGGAGAAGATAAGAGGACCGTCCCTGGAGAGTTCACCGCCGAAGACAAATGCAGTGTATACGGCTCCGAGGAGGACAAATCCCAACCACGAAAAGTACTGCAGTTGTTCGTCTGGGTCGATGTTGCGTTGAATCACTGCCACTAAGATTGAGTGAATTGAGTCAGGCGGCAACACGATCGACATTTCTCGCTCCCATTGGCTCCTGCGTCCTCAGCCATTGTCTCGCTGAACCCAGTTGACCGCGCGGGTGATCATTTTTCAGATAATCTTACTCCCCGTCAGGAGGGACTTGTTCCAGCAGCCGCTTCCAGGTTTTCTGGTTTTTGCGGAAGCCTTTTTTCAAGTCTTCTAAAATGCGCTCGAAGTCGGCGTTGGTGCGGAGGTTGTTCCACGCCGGGTTCTTCTGGAACCAGGGGTAATTCTCGTTGCCTAGATAAATGGCGCGGCGGAGCCAATGGAGCGCCTCGCTGGAGTCGCCTTCTACGGCGAAATAAGTAGCCAGGCGGTAGGCCATTTCGCTATCGGCCTCGGCGCCGGCAAGGGTGTCATCCTTCAAGAGCGCCGCGGCACGTTCGCGCGCACCTGCCTGCACGTAGCAGAGCGCCAGTGTGGGTACGGCGATGCGCAGCGACTCGTCGTCGCGAATAACACCTTCAAGAATTTCGATAGCTGCGTCGAGATGTCCCAGACGCATTTGCTGGTAGCCGGCCGAGGTGCGGAGGAGCGGATGGCGCGGTTCGAGGGCGAGGCCTTTTTCAAGTTCGTCGCCGGCCAGCTCGATTTGGTTTTGATAGTGATAGACGCGGGCGCGGTGGTTGTAGAGGATAGGCGCGTTGGCGGGGTTGAGCTTGAGTGCGCGGCTGAAGTGGGTGAGCGCCTCGTCGTACATGCCGTCGCCGCGCAGAGCGATGCCGGCCACCATGTGCACGTTCCAGTCGTTGGCCGCCCCAGCAAGCAGGTTGGCGATGCCGTGGCGGGCGGACTCCTTTTCGCCGCGCGAGAGCAGCATGTAGATGCGGTAGAGATTGGCCTCAGTGGAAGCTGGGTCAAGCTTGAGAGCCTGGTCGAAGGCGCGGCGGGCGCGCATCACGTGAATTTGGCCGCCGAAGCCGTGACGCGCGTATTGGAGCTCAGCGATGCCGAGGCCGGTCCACGCCGGGGCAAAGCGGGCAACGCCAAGAGTCACGTTCGAAAGCAGCGCATGCGCGCGATCGAGATCGGCGCGCGAACCGGTGCGCACCATGAACGAACTGAGCAGGGCGCGCCCCTGCAGATACTTCTCGCTCAACGCACCGGCAAGCGAGGCTTCACTAGGTGCGGGGCGAGTCGTTGTGCGCGGAGAGTCTATCTGGTCACCGGCCGAGAGGCCGTGAAGCGCAGCAAAGACTTCGTTGGAGATTTCCGTCTGGACGGCAATCAGATCGAGCGAGGCAACGCGAATAGCTCCGCCGGAGCGCACGCTTTGCGAGGCCACGTCGAGCAGTTGCCAGTTTAGATCGAATCCGCTCTGAGAGCGCAGAAAGTTGCCGGCGAGCACAAAAGAGACAAGCAGCTTTTGGCCGACGGCGAGCGGATCCATTTGCGCGATGGGCAGAGGCATGAGGGTGCTGGAGGGGCGGACGACGAGGGCCGGAATGCGCGCCAGGCGTGCGGCGATGGCGTCGGCGAGGGCGAAGCCGTAGAGCGGAGCCACCTCAGTTGCGCCCAAGTTGGCGAAGGGCAGGACGACGAGCGAATTCTGCGGCGCGCGCTCTACGGCCGACTCGCGAAAGCGCTCGGCAAGCATAGAGAGAAATCCGGTGGCGCGCTTTTCTGCTTCGGGACCAGTGGTGGGCAGGTTGGCCGCGGCTTCGCCGGGAATAATACCGGTCTCGATCTGGAGCGCCTTCATGATGGTTTTGAGGGCCTCGCGGACTTCGGCGGCAGAGGCGTAGCGGGCACCGGGATTCTTTTCAAGGCAAGCCGCGATAACGCTCTTGAGCTCCGGCGAAATTTCGGGGACTATCTCGCTGAGGTCGGTGGGTTCAGAGAACTGGATGGCGCGAATAGCCTGGAAGTCCTCGTCGTCGGGACGGGCGAAAGGATGGCGACCACTGGCCAGCTCGTAGAGGATGACGCCGAGGGCCCACACGTCAGACTGCGCGCTGGAGTGGCCGGTGACAAACTGCTCGGGGGCCATGTAGCGAATGGTTCCGCCGCGGGCGGTGTAGGTAGCTGCGACGGGCGCATCCTTGGCCAGCACGGGCTTGGAAGGATCGAAGGCAGCGTCTTCGGGGCGGAGGCGGCGGGCCAAGCCGAAGTCAAGGATTTTGACGAGGCCGCCGTCGGTGAGCATGACGTTCTGCGGTTTGAGGTCGCGATGGAAGATGCCGAGCGCATGCGCGGCCTGGAGCCCGTCGGCGATCTGGATGCCGACCGAGAGCATCAGTTGCAGGCTGGCGGGACCGCGGGCGATGAGCAGGTCGAGCGACTGGCCGGGCACGTACTGCATGGCGATGTAGCCCTCGTCGCCGCTTTCGCCGACTTCGTAGATGCCGCAGACGTTGGGGTGTTCGATGGCCGAGGCCAGGCGCGCCTCGCGCAGGACGGTGGAGCGCATCTGCTCGACCGAGAGCAGACCCGCGCGCAGAATCTTTAGCACCACGGGACGCTGCAGAAGCGTGTCGTTAGCCAGGTAGACCACGCCGCTTCCTCCGGCGCCCAAGCGGCGGAGAATTTCGTAATGTTCGATCGTCTTGCGCGCCATCGCTGTTCCAAGTTTACCGGGCGGTCCGTTAGGAACGTATAAAGTGGCAGCCACAAAGTCAGAAGATTCTGGAATTGGGGCGGTTGGCGGCGTGGGTACCAGCATGCGATCCGGGCGAACCACACCATCCCTTGCGGCTGCACAGATTGACGCAGGATGAATCTGTTAACGTCGTAGCTGAGAATGAACGGCTTATGCACAGATGCAGCGGGAATGGACCGGAGCGGGGCGAAGCGGGCCGGCGGCGGACCTTCGCCAATGCGCCGATTGGTCTGCCTATTTGCGGTGCTGTTTTTTGTGATGGCGGCGAAAGCGATTCATGCGCAGCAAGCCGCGGCACCGAAAACGCAGCCGGAGACTCAACAGCCAACGACCGACGTTCTGCCCGCGGGCGCGCAGCAGCCGGGCGCAGGGGCGCAGGTGCATACAGGAACCTCAAGCGGGCTCGATACAGATACGCGCCTAGAGAATCTGCTCGCCGATCACCAGTTCATTCGCATTGAGGGTGAGCTGAACCAGTTGCCGGCGCTGCAGGCGCAGTTTTATCGCGGGATTCTTGCAAACCGCAACAACGACCTGAAGAAATCGATCGAGTTGCTGGAGCCGCTGGTGGATGATGTGGCCGCGAGCGGCGACGCGAGGCATGAAAAGTTGTTGCGCAAGGCTCTGGCCGAGGACTACCTGCGCGAAGGCGACTGGGCCAAAGCTTCCGCGGCCTACCAGGCGATTGAGACGCGACTCAACGGCAAGCTGGGCAGCGATGAGCAGGACGAGATCGAGATGCCGCTGAAGATGCTGCCGCTGGCCCAGGGCTATCCGCCAATGACGGTTGATCCGTGCGCCCCGTTCAAGCTGCAGGTGAACAAGAATCCGCTGGGGCTGACCGATATTCCGGTGTTTGTGGACGCGCGGCCGCAAAGTTGGATGCTGGACCCGACGGCTTCTTTTAATTTGATTGCGCGCTCGCTGGCTAAAGAGGCAGGACTGACTGTCTCAGCGGACGCGGCGACGATTCACACGTTGACTGGGCGGCCGATCGAGGTGCATGCGACGGTGATTCCGCGCTTTACTATTGGTGGACAACTGACGCTGCGCAACATGACTGCCTTTGTGTACGAGGACAAGGACTTCTTCTTCCCGCAGACGCATTACCAGGTAGAAGGAGTGTTGGGCTATGCGGCACTGCAGGCGATTGGTAGCTTGACGGTAACCGATAGTGACACCATCTACGTGCGACCAGAGAAGCAGATTGCGCCGGAAGAAAAGGGCGACAAGCTTATGGACGGCGTGCGCTTCTTTCTTGATGGCGACCAGGTGATTGTGGCGCTGGGTGGCGCGAGCGGCGGCGACGACCGCATGTTTGCGATTGATGCGGGTGGACAGCAGACCTATCTGACTTCTCGCTACTACGACGAGCATAGCAGCGACTTCACGGGACAGAAGATGCAGTTGTACACGCTGCGCGGACAGGCGGGGATAGCTCCGGATCCGGCTTACATTGCTGAGACGATTCCGCTCACGGTGGGAACAACGACAGTCCAGGTGCACTACATTCCGGTGCTGACGCAGCCGCTGGGGTCGGCGGCGCTGGACGATGTATATGGGCTGCTGGGCGTGGATGCGCTGGATCAGGTAAGGTCGTACACGTTCGACTACAGGACGATGCGGTTCAGCGCGAAGCAGGAATAAAGCCGCGTGTAAATGTCCGCTTATAGGGTGCGTCGATAACGTTAAATGGTCGCTTATGTGGTGCGTCTTATGCGGTAAGGGTTCGTCTAGAAGGTTGTACTTCTTTGAGGGCTTAACCTTTCAGGCCACCCGATACAGCGAATTGGCTGCCCGCAAAGTTCCAAAAGTAGATAAAGGGTTGTGTGGAATTTCCCGATTATTGCGCTAAACGGGGTCTTTTGAGCGCTAAATGAGCTTATTATTGGCGCCGTAGGCCGCTATTGGCGCGCTGATGCAACCGTATAGGGTGACGAATTGGGGTTGGAATTTCTGGTTATTCGCGCCTGTGGGGGTGAACGGTTCTCCGTGGTCGGGGATCAGGGGTCAAGGCCCTTTTCATTAGGCGAAGAACAGGCCCACAGCGATGGCTGCGACCAGGATTGCGGCGGCTATGGCTTCGGGGCGCTTCCACCACACAACGACTGGCGGCTTGGTCATTAGGGAGTGCAACAGGGTTTTGAGTTCGGACTCGGGCCTGGGCTCGGTACTGAGGCTTACTGCTGACGTGACGATGAGGTTTGCGGTGAAGGCAAGGATCGCGGTCCCGAAGCATTGCGCGATGAAGCCGGGGTAGCGGTGGACGACTGCAATCCAGCCGCCGTAGAGGCCGGGGTTGGCGTCGATGGGCAGCGTGAGGCCGTGGTGCAGGAGGGCCGCCGCTGTGCCTGCGACTAGACCGGCAAATGCGCCGTGGCCGGTGGCGCGCTTTGTGAACATGCCGAGCAGGAAGGTGGCAAGCTGCGGGGCGTTCACCAGGGAAAAGACGAGCAATAGCGGATACAGAATGTTGTTGAACACGATGCCGTGAGAGCTGTTGTTGCTGAAGCCGGTCAGCGCATATGCCACGCCGATGGATAGCAGGATGGTGGCTACCGCGGCCCAACGGGCTACGGCGAAATAGTGCTTGTCGCTGGCGGTCTTGCGAATACAGGACTGATAGACATCGCAGGTAAAGACAGCGTTGAATGCCGTGACGCTGGCAGCGAGGCCGCTCATCAGGCTGGCCAGCAGAGCAGCTATTCCCAGACCAAGCAGGCCGGTGGGAAGGAAGTGCATGAGCATGCTGGGCGTGGCCATGTCGTAATTCAGTTGCGGCTGGCCGGCGGCATCGAGTTGCGGATTGCCGGTGGCGGGGTCGAGACGGGCGGGAACCAGGCCATGTCCCGCTGATGCCTCTGGAGGAACTATGGTGATTTCGTGGTAGATGGCCCCGTTCTCGTTGCGGACTACGGTGGTGGAGTGCGGGGTGGGGAGGCCGATCGCGATCGTGCCGGGGAGGATGAGCAGGAACGGGAGCAAGAGCATGCCGGCAGAGGCGAGGAGCGGAATACGGCGGGCCGATTCGATGTTTTTGGCAGCCATGGCGGCCTGGAGGATGCGGAAGTCGGTCGACCAGCGACCGGCGGCGAGGACGAAACCGACTGCGAGACCTATTGCTGCCGAACCTATCGCGCCGGTGTGGAGAACGGCGCTCGCATCTTGCGGAGAAGCAGCGGGAAGTGAAGATTTTAGTCCGCTCCAGCCACCGATGTTCTTGAGGCCGATGAGCACCATGGGGAGAAAGCCGGCGACTATGAGGAGGAATTGCAGTACCTGGTTGACCATGGCTCCGACGAGACCGGCGAAGAGCACATAGACAAGCACAACGGCCGCCGGCAAGAGGATGGAAAAGGTGAAGATGCCTTGGCGCGGCCATCCGTATGCATAAAAAAGCGGATCGAAAACGTGGATAGCCTGGAAGATGCGGGCCATCAGGTAAAGGGAGATGCCGGCGCTCGCCAGGGTTGTGACCGCAAATGTGCAGGCGTTGAGCAGGCTTGTCTTCCGGTCGAAGCGGAGGTTGAGGTATTCAGGCACCGTGCGAGCCCCGGAGCCGTAGTAGATGGGCATCATGTAGACGGCTGCAAAGAGCATGGCGGGGATGGCGCCGAGCGAGAAGAAGAGAGCGGCGTGGAGGCCGTACCTGGCTCCGGCAGCACCCATGGCGATGATCTCCTGGGAGCCGAGGCTGGCGGCGAGTAAAGCCAGCGCGCAGATCCATGCGGGAAGCGAGCGGCCGGCCTGAAGGAAATCCTTGCTGGTCTTGATGTTCGACCGGAGGGAGAAGCCGATGACGAGTACACAAACGAAGTAGAGCAGGATGATCAGCCAGTCGACTGAGGTGAGGATCGGCAACAGCGGCTCCTTGGGGAGGTTACGTGGATCGGATCATGGGTCAGTATCAAAGAGCAAACCCGCAGGGGCTAGACAGTCTACGGAAAAGGGCTGGATTCGATCCAGGTCCCTGAAAAGCATACCGCAGGGAGGCTTTGCGCAAGAAGTTCGCCTTCTCGCCTGCATCTTGGGGTAAGGTCGCGACACTATGAGCAGGACTTTTTGGGCAAGTTGAGAGGCTATTGGCTGAGAGGTAACTGACGATGGCTACTGCCGACTTGCCGACCACACAACCAGGACAGAATCATAGGGCCCCCTCTTTTAGAACCGGGGAGAAAGCGTGGTCGGAAAAGTTGCTTTCACTCCTTCACATCCACCGTCACACTTGACCCCGCATCGTTTCCGCCCGGCAGCTCAATCGTCGCTCGCTTTCCATGCACTGCCACGTGCAGTGCTAACGCCTGGTTTTCGGGATTCGAAGCCGTCACCTTCCATCCGTCCGCAAACCGTCGTACCAGCAGCAGGCAGGAGTGGTCTACCTCAATTTTGCCCAGCGGTGTCTCTAGCTCACCCGCATTCCGGAACGCAATCTCCGCCAGCTTGAGCGGTTTGTTGTAGACAGCTTGATTCTTCGCCGTGTTGGACAGCAACTCCACATCCGGATGCGCCGCCAGCTTTGCCACCTCTGCGACCGTCGCGTTCGGTGCCACGATGTATTCGTAGCTCGCATTCTGCGGCCCAGTGCCATGATCGATCCATAGATCGAATACTTGCTCGGTAACCGGCGTGCTGGACCCATTGCCGATCTCTGACCATGCCCCGCTCTGTGTCCCTGCCGAGAGCTTAACCTGCGTGTGGGGCGCAAAAATGTAGCCCACACGATCGTGATAAAACCACGCACTCTTTGCGGGATCGTAGTTCTGGTTTCCGCTCACCGGCCCCGCTGTCTCGCTGCTCAGGACATCGCCTCTCAGCAGCGGCTGGTTCACGTCTGTCACGACTCCGTGTTTCATGTCGCCGTTGAGGGTGATTCCGGCTCCGAGCGCCACATAGCTCGAATCGAAGAAGAACCACGCCTTTTTCGCAATTAGGTTGCCGCGCGCCAGGTCCATCGCCGCCATTCCGTAGCGCCCGTCTGTCACACCGCCGTCGAACGTCGTCGTCCCGAGCGTTCCAATCGCGTTCTGCTCGCCGGTTTCGAGTGTGCCTTGGATCGCCGTAGTACCCGGGATCTTCGTCCAATCCCAAACGGGAAAGATGTTCCGGTACTCGTCACCGGTGACGTAGAGAAAATTGGCACCGTCCGACATGTGAACCGACTTTTTACCTTCGGAGTTGATCAGTTCACTGTTGAGCATTCGGCTAGAAAGCATCTTGACCGATGTATAGTAGCCTGCTCGCCGATGCGTCATGAAATCCGAACACCAGAATTGCTTGTTGCCTGTTAACTCCGCCGCTCCGACTTTGCCGTTGAGCCGATCCGCAAACGCCGCCAGTTCCATTTGTCGCGGCGTGGGCTCCGAAGCCAGCATGGAGATCACATTGCCAAGACTGTAAGGCGGCCCCATCGGTGATACGGGCCCTGCCGTCTGGTCTTTTGGTACGACCAGTTCATCGCGCCGCGTTATCTCGCGACCCACCGCCGTGTAATCGAATGTATTGCCGCGGATCATCCACTGTTGGCCATCAAGGAGAAATGCGCTGAACAGCGACATGCGATCAACAGGAATCTGAAAATGTGTGCCCCACGAGTACGACACGAATCGTCCAACAAGATTGGCGAAATCGAGACCGTAGCCGCCGTTGTAAAGCTGGACGCCATGCTGATGAAATGAGTAGTCCTGTTCGATGCCCTCGTCAGGCTGCGACACTATCCTGATCTCTTCGTACATCCGCTTGTAGCCATCTTCGACCGGTGCGGGATCGTTCTCCAGGCATCCCCGAGCGATCTCAATGCCCACGCCCCAGATCAGGTTTGCACCCATCCACGGCACGCGCCGCAATTGGACTGTGCCGGGCGTCGGTGCAAGTGCAAACGAGGGTGTGCCGGGTAGAGATGCAACTGTAAACGGCTGCCTCCAATCGCTGCGCTTCAAAATAGCAATAATCTTCGCACGCTGATCATCGGGTAGTTGCGCGCCCATTACGCTGCCAA
This sequence comes from Occallatibacter sp., assembly GCA_035945795.1. GTDB lineage: Bacteria > Acidobacteriota > Terriglobia > Terriglobales > Acidobacteriaceae > Telmatobacter. Next base: position 97,709 of record DASYZU010000069.1, on the reverse strand, counting down.
TCTCACCCGTTAGCTCGGGCACGCCAATCAGGTTCCACCACCAGGTGGGGTGGCGATAGTCGTGAGCGGTCCACCACTGCAGCGCCAGCAGAACCCTCGCTTCAAGCACCTCATCTGCATGTCCCTCATCCCGCGCTATTCTGGCCGCTTTCGCCATTACCAACAACCTGTTGAGATGCACGGAACTGGCCCAGACTAATCGCGGCGTCACATCGTCATATCTGATGTCGGCCCAACTCCCGTCATCCCGGAGCGTGGCGGCGTACTTCCGGGCCGCTTCTTCCACCTGCGAAACGGCCGCTTCGCCAACCGGAAGTACTGAGCGGACATACCGTTCGCGCACTGTGGCCAAGTCTGCATCAGTAGCGGAAGTTGCACCCATATGCGATTCAGGAGAGAGTTCGGGCATTGCAGGCGAAGGAATTGCAGAAAACAACAGCACAAGACCGAAAGGCAAGAATTTCTTCATCGGAGGCTCCCAAGGGTAGTTCGCGAAATAGCGATCCAATTGCAGATCCACGCGTGCACTGATCGATCTATTGTCATTTCGGGTATCTGGCGGAAGCTAAGGGGAAGACCTAGGTACTATAAGTCAAAAACCGCTGCTCTGTCCTATTAAATTCGTAATTACTCACCGTCATCTTCGGTGGTTCCGGTCGGTTAACCGGCAACTGGCAAACTGGCAAACCAAAAACCGGCAGTTGCCATCTAATCATCATTCCGCGGCACTTGAGTCGGCCGGTTTCTTGATTCGGGACCGGTTCCGGGGCAGGATTTTCAAGCCCGTACTCTTCAGCAGAGGGATTTTTTCTACTGCGGCACGATGAAGTTGCGGAGTCCCAGGTGTCAGAATCGAGACCCGGTGCACCCATTTTTGTGGCTGGAAACTGAGATGTGGGCCGCCCGCCCGATAATACGGCCTCCAGAAGCAAAACAAAAACAGAAATCCAACGGCGAAACAGGCTCAGCACGACAAAAAACTCATAGGGAAGTAAAACCAGTCCGTAAACATGAGTTTTTCCGCAGCCTGTAAAGCCCGCGATTATTTTCGACTTGTGGCGGCACGACTGAAGTCGCGCCCTGACACTTCTTGCCTGGCTCGACGCGGTTTCGCCTGAAAAGCGAAATGCATGTCTTTCGACTCCCTTCGTTTTACTATGGCCGCTCAGCGATGACAGGAATGTTGGGGACCTGGGCCTCGCGCCATTGCTGCCTGAGTGCAGGGATTGCCGGGGCTCATTGAGGTTCGTGGCATCCCCCTTGCGCGGAAAGAAGTCGCAAGGATGGGACACGGGGTATGGCCGGGATGGCTGGGCGGAGACGGCAGGGCCCTCCGGGAAGGAGGGCCCTCAAAAACGGATGCAGGATGCGGCTGTTGCCAGCTGTGGCTAGGCCCTTTCGGCGCGGATGGGCTTGTAGCCGGAGAGGCCGTAGTAGGCGACGTAGAGGTAGCCGATGATGGGAATGACGAAGGCGTACTGAATGCCGACGCGGTCGGCCAGCCAGCCGAAGAGGAGCGGGATGGCGGCTCCGCCGACGTTGCCGATGGTGATGACGCCGGAGCCCTTGCTGGTCATGGGGCCGAGTTCGGCGATGCCGAGGGCGAAGATGTTGGGATACATGACGGAGTTGGCGATGCCGCAGAGGACCAGGCTCCAGATGGCGACCTGGCCGGTGGTGAACATGGAGACGAGCAGCAGCACGACGCCGAGGAAGCCGAGAATGACGAGTAGCTTTTCCGCCTTGATCCAGCGCATGATGAAGCTGCCCATGAAGCGGCCGATCATCATGCTGAGGTAGTAGAGCGTGAGCATGAAGCCGGCGGTTTCGACGCTGCCGATTCCCTGCGCCTGGCAGAACTTGATGGTGATGGCGGCCAGAGCGATCTCAAGGCCGACATAAAAGAAGATGCCCACCATGCCGAGAACCGTGTGCGAGTAGCTCCAGATGCTGCGGCCCAGCAGCGGGTCGCTGTCGGTGCCGGGGCGGAAGGCGCGGGTCAGGGTGATGGCGGGCAGGTTCATGAACATGACGGTGAGGCCGAGCAGAAGGAGTGCGGCGGCGATGGCCAAGTAGGGCCCTTGCAGCATATGGGCGGCACTGGTCTCTGTGGAAACCTTGCTGGAATCGGAGAGGATGAATCGGGCCGCAACCAACGGGGCGATCAGCGAACCGAGTGAGTTGAAGGCCTGGGCGAGGGTAAGGCGCGCGGGGGCGCTGTGCTCTGGGCCAAGAATCGAAACATACGGGTTGGCCGAGGTCTGGAGTGCGCACACGCCAGCCGCGAGCACAAAGATGGCCGCCAGTGTCATAGGAAAGCTGACCATGTTGGCCGCGGGAACGAAGAGCAACGCGCCACACACCATGATGAGCAGCGAGATGACCATGGTGCGCTTGTAGCCCACCGCCTCAATCAGCTTGGCAGAGGGAACAGAGAAGACCAGGTAAGCAAAGAACCAGGCCGCCGTGGCCAGCATGGCCGGTCCGTGGGTCAGTTTGAACGTGTCCTCGAGCTTGGCTACCAGCGTGTTGTTGAGGCTGGTGAGGAATCCGAAGATACCAAAGAGGATGGTGACCGTGATGAAGGGTCCAAGATAGCTGGGCGCGCTTGCTGCCGCCGGTGGTGTGGATTGTGTTGCCATGCGAGGTCTTCCTCCGCTTCCTTGAGTGATTGCTTTCTGCTAAATGCCCGGATTCCTGCGCTACGGCTTACGCACTGCAGTCAGCGAGCGGGAACCTCTAAAAAGTACCGAAACCACTGTACGCATTGGGGCGAAGGTACGTCCAGCGGAATCTGAAAAGGTTTTCAGCGAGGGGACAAACTTGTTTCTCGACAAGTGCAGCAAGTCAGCCCCTGCTCCGCAGGGTTAGCAAGTCAGCGCGGGATTGCGCGATGGGCAAACTTTGAAGCCACGCGCTTTCAAATTCGAAATCGCCGTGCAACGCGCGGGATACCGTCGTCCATTTACACTGGAATTGCATGATTCCAACGCTTACATGGACCCCGGAAGGGGTTCGCTTCATCGATCAGACCCGGCTCCCACTTGAGGAGAGCTACGTACTCGCTACCAGCTATGAACAGGTGGCCGAGGTGATTGTGACCATGGTTGTGCGCGGCGCTCCGGCCATCGGCGTATCGGCTGCTTACGGCATCGCGCTGGGCGCAAAGGACACCAAGGCCAGGACGGCCGCGGAGTTTGCTCCGGAGTTTGAGCGGATTTGCGCGCGGCTGGCCGGGACTCGGCCAACGGCGGTGAACCTGTTCTGGGCGATCGACCGCATGAAGGGGCTGTTTGCCAATCTGCTCGACTCCGGCGCAACGCTCGCCCAGGTGCAGGACAGGATTCTGGCCGAGGCGCACGCTATGTACGAGGAAGACATTGCCGCCTGCAAGACGATGGGCGCATTCGGTGGAGTATTGATGCCTGACGAGGGCGGCGTGCTGACGCATTGCAATGCCGGAGCGCTTGCCACGTGCGGATACGGAACGGCACTGGGCGTGATTCGTGCGGCGGTGGAGCAGGGCAAGAGTATTCATGTGTTCGCGGACGAGACGCGGCCCTTTCTTCAAGGTGCGCGGCTGACCGCGTGGGAACTGATGGCCGATGGGATTCCAACAACCGTGATCTGCGACAACATGGCAGCGAGCCTGATGAAGGCGGGCAAGATCCAGGCAGTTGTTGTGGGCGCGGACCGCATTGCGGCGAACGGCGATGCGGCGAACAAGATCGGCACCTACAACGTGGCGATTCTGGCAAAAGAGCACGGCATTCCGTTCTACGTGGCGGCACCGTGGTCCACGATCGACCTGGCAACAAAGACCGGCGATGCAATTCCGATTGAGGAGCGCCCGCAGATTGAAGTGACTCATCATGGCGGCAAGCAACTGACGCCGAACGGGGTGGGGATCTGCAATCCGGCCTTCGATGTGACACCGGCGAAGTACATTACCGGGATCATTACGGAGCGCGGCGTGCTGCGCGCGCCTTACACCGAATCGCTGAAGCATATGGAACTGGTGGCAGGGTAAAGCAGACGCTCTACACTAGCCAAGTGGTGCTTCCCCGCCCTCACACGTTTCAGCTCCGTCAGCGATCGCTCACGCGCGGCATACTGCTGTCCCTTGGCGCGTTTGCGGTGAGTTTGCGGCTGGCCGGGTTTCCTTATATCGAGAATTTGCACGGGTCGCACTGGCAGATCTTGGCGGTGCCGTTTGCGTGCTGGGGGATGGTGGAAACGGCTCGCTGCCTGGGGCGCAGATGGAGCCTGTACCACGCGGGGGTTCTGATTCTGCTGTATTCCGAGTTGATGATTCTGGCGATGGTACTGTTTTTGTGGGTGTTTTTGTAACTGCCAATCCACCCTTACCGCAAGCACCAAAAGTGCAGGCCCCTGCACGGCCCGGCCCAGCGGGCACGCCAGCACCGTTGCTCTCCTTTATCCCGGTGGGGCACAAGATTTCATTCTTCCAATAACTCCTGTGGGACGTGTAGTATGTGCAGGAAGTAGCCAACCGTGTCCCTGAACCCCAGGGCGATTCAAGGATAGGGATTCAGGGTTTAATCCGGGCAGGGTGGCCAACACCTAGTACGAGGGGAGAGAGCGATGCTCAAGGGATTTCGGGATTTCATTCTGCGTGGCAATGTAATGGATCTGGCGGTCGCGTTCATCATGGGCGCTGCGTTCAACGCGATTGTTACGTCGCTTGTGAAGGACGTGCTGATGCAGTTCATCGCTGCCATCATTGGCAAACCTGACTTCAGCGCCGTAGTGGTGAAGGTAAATGACACGCCAATCAACATCGGCAACTTCCTGAACGCAACCATCTCGTTTCTGATTGTGGCCTTCGTGGTTTATTTCTTCATGGTGCTGCCGTTGAACAAGCTGATGGAAAGGTTCAAGGGCCCCTCGCCGGAAGCTCCGCCGGCTACGAAGACCTGTGGGGAGTGTCTGAGCGAGATACCGCTGGCGGCAAAGCGCTGCGCGCACTGCGCCCAGCCGGTGGCGTAAAGTCCGTAGCGGCGCTCAGTCCATCTCGCGCAAGGGGCGCGAGAACAGATAGAAGCCGATGTAGATGGCCGCAGCAAGTGCGGCCATCAGGGCTAGTGTGTGGCCTGTGGGGATGTGCCGCGACATTTCGCCGGCCAGCAGTGCTCCCAGCGGCGGCAGGCCGAGGAAGCATGTGGCGTAGATGCTCATTACGCGGCCGCGCATCTCGTCGGATGACAGATGCTGGAAGGCCACGTTGAAGGAAGAGATCATCAGGATGGCGCTGTAGCCCTCGACCAGCGCAAAGCATTGTGAAAGCACAAAATTGCGCGAGTAACAGAAGCCAATAATCGCTGCGAAAAAGAACAGGCCTGCAATCACAATTATCTTTCCGCGATGGCGAAGTGCGCCGAGGCTAGCAACAGTGACAGCGCCGAGCACGGCGCCCAGTCCCGATGCGGCCAGCAGCCAGCCGAGTCCGGACTCACCTGTGTGCAACTGCATCTTGGCAAAGAACGGGATGAAGGTGATGAAGGGAATGGCGAGAAAACTTACCACGGCCGTCATCCACATCAGAATGAGCATTTGCGGCTGCCGGTTCAGGTAGGTGAACCCCTGGCGCAAACTGGTGAGGTAGCTGGGGTGATTGCGCTGCTCCTGCTCCGGATAGCGGATGCGGGTGAGCGCCCAGAGCACGGCAAGAAAACTCAAGCCATTGAGGAAGAAGTTTCCTGCCATGCCAACGGCGGCCATGGCGTAGCCGCCGAGCGTGGGCCCGAGGATGCGCGACATATTGAATTGCGCGGAGTTGAGGGCTATTGCGTTAGTAAGATCCTCGCGCGGCACCAGACGCGGCACCAGGGCCTGATAGCTGGGCGCGTTGATGGCCATGGCCATGCCGTTGAGGAAAGACAGGACGACTACTTCCCAGACGGTAATGATCTTGAGCCAGGTAAGTACCGCCATTGCAAAAGCCAGCAGCATCATGACGGATTGGGTGGCGAGGAGAAGGCGGCGCTTGTTGACGCGGTCGGCGACTACTCCACCAAAGAGCGTGAAGACGAGAAATGGGATGGAGCCGGCGAATCCGACGACGCCGAGCCAGAATGCGGAGTTGGTGAGGGAGAGCACGAGCCAGCCCTGGGCGACGTTCTGCATCCAGGTGCCGATGTTGGAGAGAAAATTTCCGCTCCAGAAGAGGCGGAAGTTGGGATGGCGCAGGGCGCTGACCACTTGCGGCCACTTTTCGTCCTGCTCCGCAGCGAAGGCCTGCGTAGCCGCCGCTGCTTCTTCGACAGCCAGGCTCGGGGTTTCCTGATTCAACTCGCTGTTCGCGCTCAGAACAGGTGACCTCAGCTCTTAGTGTAAGCTGTAAGTTTATTGTTGTGCAGCCGGAGGTGCTGTGTGCTACCGACTTGAGTCGGAGCACAGAAGCGATACGCCGGCTCCTTAATCTGCACGTAAAGCTGGTTCCGCTCATGACTGTTTTGAAGTCGCTCGCCTTGGTTTTCCTTCTGGTTTCGATTCCCTGTTCGCTGCCGGGCCAATCGCCTGCAGCGATTCCCGTGCCGACGGTTTTTGGCTATGCGGACTTTACGGCGCAGGCCAGGGTCGAGGAGAGGTTCCTGGCGGTGCCCGACGCCCGGCTTGCCGGGCAGCACCTGAAAATTCTGACCGCCGAACCACACATGGCGGCAACGCCTGAAGACCACAAGACTGCGGAATATGTGGCGCAGAAGTTTCGCGCCGCGGGGCTCGACACGGAGATTGTTCCTTACCGCGTGCTGCTGAACCAGCCTAAAACGGTGCGCGTGGAGGCCTTCGACGCGAGCGGGAAGCTGCTGATGAGCGGACCCACCAAGGAGCATGTGGACGGCGACCCGGGGCAGGACGACCCGCGAGTGGTGATGCCTTTCAACGGCTCTTCAGGATCGGGTGACGTGACGGGCGAGGTGGTTTACGCAAACTACGGGCGCCTGGAGGACTTCAACCAGTTAGCGGCGCAGCATATCGACCTGCACGGCAAGATTGTGCTGGCGCGGTACGGGTCGAACTTCCGCGGCGTGAAGGTTTATCTGGCAGAACAGCGCGGCGCGATTGGCGTGCTACTCTACTCCGATCCGCAGGACGATGGCTACTACAGGGGCGATCCTTATCCGCTGGGGCCTTGGCGGCCTGAGACCGGGGTGCAGCGCGGGTCGGTTCAATACCTCTTCAGATACGCAGGCGATCCGGAGACGCCGGGCGTGGCATCGACGCTGGATTTGCCGGACTCGGCGCGCATCAAGAACTTTATGGGGCAGAACGGCAACCAGCCCGGCATCATTTCCATTCCCATCAGCTATCACGATGCTGCGCCGATTCTGCAGACGCTGAAGGGGCCTGGAGTTCCGCAGCAAGGCTGGCAGGGCGCGCTGCCTTTCAGCTATCACCTGGGACCAAGTGGGGTGAAGGTTCACCTGGTCTCGGAGCAGGACTATCAGCGGCGCATCATCTGGGACGTGATTGGAAAGATCAAGGGATCGGATTATCCGGACGAGTGGGTTTTGGCCGGCAATCACCGCGATGCCTGGGTATACGGCGCGGTGGACCCTTCAAGCGGGACCGCTGCCATGCTGGAATCGGCGCATGGGATCGGCGCGCTGATCAAGCAAGGCTGGCGGCCCAAGCGGACAATTGTGTTTTGCAGTTGGGATGCCGAGGAGCAGGGCCTGATTGGCTCGACCGAGTGGGTGGAGCAGCACGCCCAGGCGCTGAAGCGGGCCGTGGCCTACTTCAACATGGACGTGGCGGTGTCGGGGCCGGACTTTTCTGCCTCCGCAGTGCCCTCGCTGAAGGAGTTTGTGCGCGATGTGACGCGCGCGGTTCCGAGCCCGCTGGGCGGAACGGTCTACCAGCAGTGGTGGGCCAAACACCCGGGCGGCGACGAGCGTCGCGCTTCCAATCCGCAACCGACCGGTGCAGACGTGCAACTCGGCGTCCTTGGCTCGGGCTCAGACTTCACGCCGTTTCTGCAGCATGTGGGCGTGCCCGCGACGGATATCGACTCCGGGGGCCCGTACGGCGTGTACCACTCCACCTTCGACGACTTCGCGTGGTACACGCAGAACGCCGATCCCCATTTTGTTTACTTGCAGGAGATGGCGCGCGTGTTTGGCCTAGAAGCCTTGCGCATGGCCGATGCGGACGTGCTGCCGTATGACTACGTGACCTATGCGCAGGATATCTCCGCTTATATTGACGCGGCCAAACGGAAGGCTGGAGACGCAGGGCTCGACTCTCTCGACTTTGCGCCCGCTGAAGCGGCTGCCGGGCGAATGGCCAACGCGGCACTCAAGGCGCACGCCCTGGAAACAGCTGCCGCAGGAGACCTGGCCACGCTGAACCTGGTGCTGCGCCAGACTGAGGGCGCATTCATCTCCGAGACTGGCCTGCCCAATCGGCCATGGTACCGGCACACGATCTTCGCTCCGGGAGAGTTCACTGGCTACTCAGCAGTAGTGATTCCCGGCGTCAATGAGGCCATCGACGCGCGGAATCCAGACCTGGCCGCTGCACAGTTGACCGTTCTGACCCAGGCTCTTGACCGGGCGGCGCAAGTCCTTGAAAACGCTCATTGAATGGTTTTCCTGTCCACCTTCCCTATTTGTGGGGCTGGTGGATTTGCCTGGCTCAAAATGTGATTTGAATCACATGTGTGCACCCATACCATTGACCCGCCTCATCTCAGCTCGTATCGTTAAAGGTTGAATATGAAGATCTCCGGAAACACATTGCGGATCGGGATCGCGGCTGCCATTATCGTGGGCACCATTGCGTGGCTGGCGCTTACCGGCTATAGCTCGAACAAGAGCTACTACGTCACGATCGCTGAACTCGGCGGCATGGGCGACAAGGCTTATCACAGCCAGTTGCGCGTGGAAGGCTTCGTCCAGCCCGGCTCCATTGAGCAGAGCGGCACCAATGTCACCTTTGTTCTCAACGAGTTCGAGAGCCATTCCCCGAAGGCGCCCACGGGGCGCCTTCTGAAGGTGATCTACAAGGGTTCCGAACCGCCTCCGGACACCTTCAAGGATGATTCGCAGGCCCTGGCTCAAGGCACCTACGGACGCGACGGGGAGTTCCACGCCACCGTGCTGCAGGCCAAGTGCGCCAGCAAGTATGCCCCGGCTCAGCCGAACGGCGCTCCTGCTGCCAACCCGGTAAAGCCGGCCACAGCCTCCGTAGCCACGCCCCCGGCCAACCAGACCGCCAAAGCAAACTGAAAGCATGACCGCAAGCTTACCCGAGGCCGCCGGCAACTCCCCTTGCGCACGGCTCGATCAGGTTTCCAAGCTATTTGGTTCCTTCGCAGCTCTGCGCCAGGTTTCGGTCGATCTGGAGCCTGGGCGCTGCTACGTGCTGATCGGCGAAAACGGCGCGGGTAAGTCAACTCTGCTACGCATTCTGGCGGGGCTGCTGCGGCCGACCCACGGCAAGGTGACTGTGTTTGGCGGGCTGGAGCCTCTGGACGCGCGCGCCCGCATCGGCTACATGAGTCACGCGCCGATGCTTTACGACGAGCTGACCGCGCAGGAAAATCTCCGCTACTTCGCGAACCTCTATCCGGGCCGCGCCTGTCTTTCGCCTTCGGATGTGTTGCGGCAGGTTGGCCTCGACCCGGATTTGCCGCGGACGCTGGGTCAGTACTCGCAAGGCATGCGGCAGCGTACTTCGCTGGCCCGCGTTCTGCTGCCCGTCCCCGAACTGCTGCTGCTCGACGAACCGTTTTCAAATATGGACGTGGAGAGCGTAAGGCAGATGGTGGAGTTGCTGGCGGGGTTTCGCCAGAGCAACCGGACAATTGTGATTACAACGCACCAGCGCGAAGCCGCCGCGCCCATCGCCGACTGGGTGCTGGCGCTACATGCTGGCCGCGTAGCTTCGTTCGAGCCCGGGAGCCCCACGCTATGAAGACCAACGGCGCGCGCTTCCTTGAGAATCTCGGCATCGCATTCGAACTGCGCGAGTACGAAGTTGATCCTGAAGATTTGTCGGCGACCACGGTGGCAAAAAAGATCGGCATGCCGGCGGAACAGGTCTTCAAGACGCTGCTGATTACTGGCGGCCCGAACATCTACCGCTTCGCCGTCATCCCCGGCGACGCGGAACTCGATTTCAAAAAACTGGCGCGCGCCGCGGGCCTGCGCAAAGCCGAGATGGTTCCTTTGAAAGATGTGCAGCCGCTCACCGGCTACATCCGTGGCGGCGTCACCATCTTTGGAGCGCGCAAGCCCTACCCGGTTTATGTTGATGAGACCGTGATTTTGCTTGACAAGATCAGCGTCTCCGCCGGAGCCCGCGGAACGCAGTTGATTCTTTCGCCTGAGGACTACCTGCGTGCCGCACAGGCACTGGATGTGGAAGTGCAGACGGCGGACCTGACCAAGGATGCTGTGAAGCATGCTGGATCGCCTATCACGGAGGGCCAATGACGAAAGCTCTCTGGACGCATCTGGTCAAGGATCTGCGCATCGAGTGGCGCTCGCTGGACGCGATCATCTCCATGCTGTTTTTCTCGGGGCTGGTGGTGGTGCTGTTCTCCATAGCCTTCGATCCTCGCGGCGCTTTCTCGCAGCAGATCGCCGGCGGGGTGCTTTGCGTCGCCACCATGTTCGCCTCGGTCAGTGCGTTGAACCAGGCATGGGCACGCGAGATTCGCCACCAGGTGATGGACGCGCAGCGCATGGTGCCCGCGCCGGGTTCGGAACTTCTGCTGGCGAAGGTCATCGTCAATTTTCTTTTTGTCAGCATCGTGCAGGTGTTGCTGGCGCCGTTCTTTTTCGTCTTCTATAACCTGCAAATCGCGGGACAAGCCTGGCTACTGGTGGTGGTGCTTCCACTGGGCACCTGGGCACTGGTGAGCAACGGAGTGTTCTTTGCGGCGCTCTCCATGAGCAGCCGCAATCGCGAACTGCTGCTGTCGCTGATTCTGTTTCCCATCTTCATTCCCGCCCTGCTCGCCATGGTACAAGCTACCACGGCGATTTTCACCGGCGAGAGCGATCCCACGCTCTGGATCAAGATGCTACTGGGCTATGACATCATCTTTACGACCGTGAGTTTGCTGCTGTTTGACGTGGTGTTTCACGCTGAGTAGTCCTACCGCCGTACTACACTGGAAACGTAAGTTCAGGATTCCCCGATGAAGAAATTTGCAAGTGTTCTTTACGTCGCTGTCACCATCGCCCTCCTGGTCTGGGGTTACTATCAGGCCGTCTATGTCGCGCCCGTGGATGCGATGCAGGGCGAAATCTCCCGCATCTTCTACTACCATGTGCCGAACGCGATGCTTTTCTTCCTCTTCTTCGCGATCAGCCTAGTCGGCTCCATCGGCTATCTCAGCTATCGGAACAAACTTCCCAGCCGGGCGCAGGCAGCCGATGCGTTGGCGCTGGCTGGTGCTGAAGTCGGCGTCCTCTACTGCACCGTTGTCCTCACCACCGGGCCTCTCTGGGGCCGCCGTGCCTGGGGAATCTGGTGGACGTGGGATGCACGCCTCACGACCACCCTGGTTCTGTGGCTCATTTATGTCAGCTACCTGCTGATGAGGCGTTTTGCCGCCGGCCCGCAGATGCAGACCCTGGCTGCTGTCCTCGGCATCTTCGGCGCCCTCGACGCGCCCATCGTCTACATGTCCAACCGCTGGTGGCGCACACAGCACCCAGCGCCCGTCTTTGGCGGCGGGCCGGACTCCGGCATCAAAGACCCAGCCATGTTGGCGGCCTGGGAGTGGAATATTTTGGCGTGGCTGGCCTGGGGCTTGCTCATCCTTGTACTGCGCTACCGTCTTGAGCGCCAACACCAGAAGATTGCCGCCGTTGAAGCAGAGGCCGCGCTCAACGCCTGAGCAGTTCCAACACAGGACTAAGGAGAGATATGACTCCCGGAGCAATGATCGACCACCAGTTCACCGTAGCCGCTTACATCATCACCTGGACCCTTCAACTGGGCTATCTGGTCTGGCTCTTGTTCAAGTGGCGGGCGCAAAAGCGCGACGCGGAGCGTAACAGCCGCAATCCGCGCTAGCGAACCAGTTTTGATTAGGATTTCTAAATTCGATACCTTAAGAAGAACTCTCAATCCTGTCCCAAAGCCCCTCCAGCGCTTTGCTGCGTCTCATCGCAGCTACCACCTTCGTGGGAGAACGCCATGGCACCGACTTGTCAGCCTGCAAGTTCTTAGTGGTATTCAAGTTTCTTCTAATCCAACCGATCATATGTGTGTCTGCAAATTGCAGGAAGCCCTGCAAGGAGAAGTTCGATGCATGATCTATTGATCGCTCTTGCTTTTATCGGAATGGTGGTCGCGCCCGCGATCATTGCCGCCACAACAGATATCGATATACAGGACAAAACAGAATAGGCGCATCAGGTTGAGCAGCGATGCGCGTCACCCCGGATTTGCGTTGTAATAACTGAACCAACGATTCGACCAGGTCAATGCATACGCCCACGAAGGCTTGAGCTCCCTGGAAGAAATCCCTATATACCGCAGTCGATTCTCATTCCCCCAAGATGCAGCAGCGCGAGTCTTCTGCATTCAAATTCAGCTCGACCGCATGGGGCGAAGCCCTACCCGATACCCAAAACCCGGCATTATCTCTAAAAATGCCTTAGACTGAGGGTTTGGGGGGCAGCCATGTTGGTCGTAATGAAAGCCCAGGCTACGCCGGAGGAGATCCGGGTTGTCTGCGAGCATATTGAGAAGTTGGGCTTCCGCGCCCATCCACTTCCCGGAGCCCAGCGCACCGCTATCGGCATTACCGGCAACCAGGGAGAGGTGGACCGCGGCAACCTTGAAGAGCTTTCAGGGGTGGCTGAGGTCATCCGGGTCTCAAAGCCCTATAAGCTGGCCAGCCGGGACGTGAAAGAAGAAGACACCATCATCCGCTTTGCGGGAACCGACGCCACGATCGGCGGCCGGGACCTGGCAATTGTCGCCGGGCCCTGCTCGGTTGAAAGTCGAGACCAGGCCTTTGCCATCGCCGAACAGGTGAGCGCAGCAGGAGCGCAGTTCTTCCGCGGCGGCGCCTTCAAGCCTCGCACTTCGCCCTACGCATTTCAAGGCATGGGCATTGATGCGCTGCGCATCATGGCGGAGATTCGCGACCGCTTTGGTTTGCGCATTATTACCGAAGCGCTGGACAACGAGACCCTGGAACTGGTGGCCGAATGGGCCGATGTGATCCAGATTGGCGCACGCAACATGCAGAACTTTTCGCTGTTGAAGAAGGCCGGGCGGCTGAGAAAGCCGGTGCTGTTGAAACGCGGGCTGAGCGCTACGCTGGAAGAGTTCATGATGGCCGCCGAGTACGTGATGAGCGAGGGTAACTACGAGGTGATTCTGTGCGAGCGCGGCGTGCGCACTTTTTCGGACCACGCGCGCAATACTCTCGATCTGAGTGTGATTCCGGCCGTGCAGCGGGTGAGCCATTTGCCAATTCTGGTGGATCCGAGCCACGGAACCGGAAGGCGCGACAGCGTGCTGCCGATGGCCAGGGCAGGAGTAGCTTGCGGCGCAGACGGCATCATCGTGGAAGTCCATCACCAGCCGGAAAATGCGCTCTCGGATGGTCCGCAGTCTATTTACCCAGCACAGTTTGCGCAAATGATGAATGAGATTGAACAGATTGCCCCTGTGATTGGACGAACACTGCCGCGTGGAATTCACTTGAACGTTGCGCCCAAGTATGGCGAGTGCCTGGGCCTCTATGATGCAGGCAAGGCGAAGTAAATTGGACATCTGCACGAAAACCATGAACCCAAGGGACGCAATCAGAGTCAGCCTTTTCACTTTCAGCATGCTCACATTGATGTTGACAGGCTGCCGTCCCCACGACTTTCCGCAATACCCTGCCAACTATCGCGAATATATGTACGTGACCAACGGCGGCAGCGGCACTGTGACCGTGCTGGACGTGGTGAACGTGCGCCTGGACCGCGAGTTGCCGGTGGGCCAGAATCCTGTTGCCGTGGCGGCCAGTCCGACCCGCAACGAGGTTTATGTGGTAAACTCCGGCGCTGCGGGCGGCGTGGGTTCGATATCGGTGATCAACACTGAGAACAACACTGTTGCGGCCACCATTCCGCTGCACCGGCAGCCGGTCTCGATCGACCTGGACCCTGAAGGCAAGCTGGCTTATGTGGCCAACTCCGGTTCCAACTCGATCTCCGTGGTTGATTTGAAGAGCCGGCGTGAGACGAACCAGATTGGAGCCGGCGAGGAGCCTGTGGCGGCACGCCTGTCGGCTGACGGCAAAACCCTGGCGGTGACCAACCGGCGCGGAAACTCAGTGAGCCTGATCGATACGGCGAGCCTAACAGTTCGCGCCGTCTTCGAGGGCTGTCCCGGAGCGTCGGACGTGGTGATGCTTCCCGACTCGTCGAAGGCCTTCGTCGCCTGCTCGGCGGGGCACCAGGTGATGGCGATTTCGCTGGCACGGGCGAGCCAGGCGGCTTCTTCACAGGCCAGGTCTGCACCGGCATCGCCGGCCGTGCCCGACCAGCTGGAAGCGATGATGGACGTGGGGCACGCCCCGGTGCAACTGGCGCTGAAACCGGATGGCGGCGAAGTGTTCGTATCGAATCTGCTTTCGGATTCCGTCTCCGAGATCTACAACAGCACAGACGAAGTGGGTGCGACTTACATGATCGGCGACGGGCCGATGCGCGGGCTGGTTTCCGGCGACAATTCCCTGCTCTACGTGGCCAACTTCCACTCGCAGTATGTGGGCATCTACGGGATCAACGACGGCAAGCGCGTGGGTTCAGTCCACGTGGGCGATGGGCCTTCGGCATTGGCGTTTTCCGCGGGGGGCAATTTGCTGTTTGTGGTCGATACGCGGTCGGGCGATGTGGCCGTGGTGCGCACCGCTTCATTCTCGCTGTTCACGCTGTTGCCGACAGGGCGCAATCCAAATGCCATCGTCGACAAGGCGTTCAAGCTGCCTTAGCCTTTCTTCTGCCCCCAGCGGGCCACGCTGAACTGGGCTCCGGCGAAGAGGATGAGGCCTGAGGTATAAGCCCAGAAGAGCAATCCGACAGAGACGTAAAACGGACCGTAAAGCGCCTTGAGGTCGAGGTGTGGCAGCAGGGCCATGAAGAGGTATTTTGAAATCAGCCAGATGACTCCGGTTACGATGGCGGTGCGTAAAACGGGGCGCCAGGGCACTTTGCGGTTGGGCAAAAGCCAGTAAATAGAAAAGAAGAAAAGGATCGAGGCCACGCCGGTGGTGGCGGTGAGAAGCAAAAAGCTGATGCTCTTGAAAATGAAGTTGTCGATGTGGTGAAAGAAGACCACGGCGAGTGCATTGCGCGCAGCGGCATTGAGGAATGCGCTGCCCATGCCCAGCACCACCATGAGAAGAGCGAGGCCCAGGGCGACCGCCTGGTTGTAGAGGTAGTTGCGGCTCTTGGAGACGCCCCAGGCCTGGTTCAGCGCTACTTCGAGCGGCAGAAAGATGCCGGTGCAGGCGATGAGAATCATGATGAGCGAAAAGACTTGTACGCCGTGGCGTGGAGCCACCGCAGCCAGGCTGGCGGCTACAAACTCCTGGTTCGCGGGCAAAAAGTAATACACCATGTCGCCAATCACGGTCATCATTGCGCTGGAGTGGAAGACCGAGCCGGCCAGTGTGTACAGCAGCACGATGAAGGGGATGAAGGAGAGGATGGCGTTGGCTGCGACGCTAAAAGCGAAGGTGTGCACCTCGCTGTCCAACAGGTATGAGACGAGAGCCACGCCATCCCTGCGCCAGAGGTACCATTTGGATTTTTGCGGCGCTTCGGCTGCTGCGGCCGGTTCTGCCACATCGACGGTGCCGGCCTGCTCGATGACCGTTTCGCCGGGCGCAGCGGAATTCAAGATGTCAGCCAACTGTTGCTCCTTGTGTGGGACCATACCGAAATGACGGAAGGGCGCTACTTCAAGGATAGCCCGGCAGGGCGGATTCACGAGGTGGGCGGCGGAGTTCCTGTGTGCTGCAGTTTTGAAAGCGCCCATCGGGCTGCTGAGCGGAGGCCCTCGTCGGCGGCTTCGGTCCACTTTTCGATCAGCGGAGCAAAACGATGCTGGCCGCTGTTGCCCATGGCGATGGCGACGTTGCGGCGCAGGCCCTGGAAGCCCGCTCTGCGCACCGGCGAGCCGTTGAATTGCTGTTCGAAGGACTGCTCGTCCAGCGAGCCCAACCAATCCAATGCGGGGTTGACAAGTTCGGTGCGCGGCTCAAGCTCTGGATCGGCACTGATCGGCGTCCGCCGCAACGAATTCCAGGGGCAGACATCCTGGCAGATATCGCAGCCGAAGACCTGGCGACCCATGCCTGCCATCAGGTCGGCGGCGATCGGGCCCTTGTGCTCGATGGTGAGATAGGAGATGCACAGCGTAGCATCCATGCGGTAGGGGGCGATGAGTGCGCCGGTGGGACAAGCCTCGATACAGCGGCGGCAGGTTCCGCAGTGATCGGGGACAAGTGCCGGCGCCGTGGGCACTTCTTCCTTTTCAACGGGCAACGAGGTCAGGAGGACAGCCAGAAAGCCGAAGGATCCCAGCTTCGGATGGATCAGGCAGGTGTTCTTGCCCGTCCAGCCGAGGCCGGCGGCTGTGGCCAGCGAGCGTTCGACGACGGGGCCAGTATCCACGTAGGCGCGCGACTCAAATGCGGCTGGCTGGGCTGCTCGAATGCGCGCCTCTAGAGCTTCAAGCCGCTTCTTAAGCACCTTGTGATAATCGCTGGGCTGGCGGCGGCTTTGCGGATTTGTGCGACTGCTGCAGGCGTAGCGTGCGATCCAGCCCGCGCCGGCTTCGGTGGGCTCGGTGGAAAGGGGCTGGGCGCTGTGGTAACCGGCAAAACAGACGATGGCCGAACGGGCCCATGGGAATAGAGTCGCAACCCGTGCCCGTATCAGTTGCCCGTCTTCGCCGCGCCGCTCGAGATATCGCATGGTGCCGGCTTTGCCCGCGCTTATCCACTCTTCAAACCGGTCTGCATCGCGCGCATCGGCTGCGTGAGGCAGCGCAACCAGACCGGCCTCAGTGAAACCCGCCTCCAGCGCCCAGGTACGCGCCTGGTTGAGACTCAGGCTGGGGTTCGAGCCGACGGCGGGAGTAGTGGACGAATTTGACATGGAACCGGCGACACCCAGTTTTGCGTACTAGAAATCGGTGTCCATTTGCGGACGCCAGAATCGAAATCGAACACGCGGAACGGCGGCAGGGGATTTTGAAAATCTTGTTTCCCCTGCATTTTCAGCATATTCCCCTGGTGCGGTTCTGGACGTCCACGTGCAAGTTCCCAAGTGCGAAACACTCAAGGCATTCGCCAGGCGCCCACAAATGGGAAAAAGGGAATTTGTGAAGGAGATTTTTATGACTGGAACAATGTGCTACGAGACAATCATAAAGGCAGTTGAGTCGACCAAGCCCTGCGAGCTAACCGAACTGGTGAGGGGATGCGAGGGTCGCCTGGTTGAAGAGATGACGCCGGTGGTCCGCCGCCAGAGTGTATCGCTCGACCTGAAATCGGTGGAGCGGATAGACGCAGCCGGCATTGCAGCTCTCATATCGCTTTATCGCATTGCCCGCGAGGCGGGACACCGCTTCAGCGTTTTGAACGCCGCGCCGCACGTTGCGGAGTTGCTGGCGCTGGTGGGGTTGGACGGAATTCTCATATCCCACAATGCGAAACGTAGTTCACGTTCCGGCTGTCGGCTGGCGCAAAACGCTGCCTGAATCACGGCCGAAGCCTCCCCTAAGACCTACGCGCGGCCCCGGTATGCGTCTCAAATCGCAAAAGCCGGGGCCTCTCTTTGTGTGGGCTTTCATGCGCGTACAAATCGAATGTGACGAAATGCACAGGCAATCGTATACTTGGGACGCTATTCGTATAGCGACGGATGAATGCCGCAACGCGCCGTCGTATGTCTGGATGACCCGCACGTGCTCAGCCTATTGACTTTAGAGTTGGAGTGTTGAACCTGCGTCCCGCCACCCTTTCGTATCGACCGCCGCCGCGGAATCTAACAGATGGAGGCTTTACCCCATGACGCAGGGCGTTCTGGAACAGGCGCCTGCCGAAAAAGCAGGCACAATCGCAACCCCAACCAAGTATGTGTACTTCTTCGGCGGCGGCAAGGCCGATGGCCACGGCCGCATGAAGGATATTCTGGGCGGCAAGGGCGCCGGCCTCGCGGAGATGACCAACGCCGGATTGCCAGTACCTCCGGGATTCACGATCCAGACCGAAGCCTGCCGGGAATACATGCGCGGCAAGCTCAGCAAGCAGATCGACGTCGAGATGCTTTGCGCACTCGATCAACTGGAAAAACTGCAGGGACAGAAGCTGGGCGCGGGCGACAATCCGCTGCTGGTCTCAGTCCGCTCCGGCGCCAAGTTCTCAATGCCGGGCATGATGGATACGATTTTGAATCTCGGCCTGAACGACAAGGCCGTGGAATCGCTGGCCAAGCTCAGCAATAATCCCCGCTTTGCATATGATTCCTATCGCCGCCTGATCCAGATGTTCGGCGACGTGGTTCTGGATGTTCCCAAGAAGAAGTTCGAACATATCTTCGATGGCGTAAAGGCCGCGGCGAAGGTGAAGTTTGACTATGAGCTCAAGCCCGAAGCTCTGCAGAAGATCATCGTCGAATACAAGAAGCTCATCAAGAAGGAAACCGGCAAGGACTTTCCGCAGAATCCGCTGGAGCAGCTCGTTGCTGCCCGCGATGCCGTCTTCAGGAGCTGGCAGAACGATCGCGCCAAGACCTATCGCCGCATCAACCGCATCGATGACTGGCTGGGCACAGCAGTCAACATTCAGGCCATGGTGTTCGGCAACCTGGGTGACAACTCAGGCACCGGCGTCGGCTTCACGCGCAATCCCGCAACGGGCGAGCACATGTTCTTCGGCGAGTACCTGATGAACGCGCAGGGTGAAGACGTGGTTTCCGGCGTCCGCACGCCGCTGTCGATCAGCGAGCTCGAACGCGCCATGCCAAGGGTCTACGAGCAGCTCAAGGACATTACGCGAAAGATGGAAAAGCACTACCGCGACATGCAGGACTTTGAGTTCACCATTCAAGATGGCAAGCTCTACATGCTGCAGACCCGCAACGGCAAACGTACTGGACTGGCTGCGGTGCGCGTTGCCATCGACATGGTTCGCGAAGGCCTGATCACGCAGGAAGAAGCCATTCATCGCGTAGAGCCCAACCAGCTTTACGACTTCCTGGTTCCGCGCCTTGTTGAGAAGGGCGAGAAGATTGAAGTTCTGGCCACCGGCCTTCCGGCATCACCCGGCGCGGCTGTTGGACAGATCGTCTTCACCGCCGAGGAAGCAGTCAAGCGTCACGCCGACGGCTCCTACAAAGTCATCATCCTGGTGCGCGGCGAGACCACGCCGGAAGATATCGCCGGTATGGAAGTTGCGGCGGGCATTCTGACTTCTCGCGGCGGCATGACTTCACACGCGGCAGTTGTAACGCGCGGCATGGGCAAGTGCTGCGTGGCTGGCGCCGGCGAGTGCACGGTTGACGAAGCCAAGAAGGAACTTCGCGTCAAGGGCCACACCTACAAACAGGGCGACTGGATCTCGCTGGACGGCACCACCGGCCGCGTGATCGCAGGGCGGCTCAAGACACTCGACGCACAGCCCGACGATCCGGATCTGGTCAAGTTCATGAGCTGGGTCGACCCGGTTCGCAAGCTACGCATCCGCGCCAATGCCGACATTCCCCGCGACGCCAAGCAGGCTCGCATGTTCGGGGCTGAAGGCATTGGCCTGTGCCGCACCGAGCACATGTTCTTTGCAGAAGACCGCATTGGACACATGCGCACGATGATTCTGGCCAACGACGAGAAAACTCGCCGTGCCGCGCTCAAGAAGCTCCTGCCCATGCAGCGCGCCGACTTCGCCGGCCTGCTGAAGGCCATGGAGTCGCTGCCTGTGACCATCCGCCTGCTCGATCCACCGCTGCACGAGTTCCTGCCCAAGCGCGAAGATCTGCTGGTTCAGATTGCGCGCCTGGAAGAGACCAAGCCTCGGTCGCCGAAGCTGAAGGATCTGCGCAGCCTGCTTGCTCGCGTGGAAGAACTGCATGAGCAAAACCCCATGCTCGGGCTGCGCGGATGCCGTCTCGGCATCACGTTCCCCGAGATCACCGAGATGCAGGTTCGCGCCATCTTCGAAGCCGCGGTCGCGGTCAAGAGCAAGGGCGGCGATCCGCATGTCGAGATCATGATTCCGCTCATCGGCTCCATTGAAGAGATGCGTAACCAATCCACAATCGTTCGCCGCGTTGCTGCAGAAGTCTTCGCGGAGAAAAAGGCGAAGGTGGAGTACATGGTGGGCACGATGATCGAGCTGCCGCGCGCGGCCCTCACCGCAGATCAAATTGCGGAAGAGGCCGAGTTCTTCAGCTTCGGCACCAACGACCTGACGCAGACCACGTACGGCATCTCACGCGACGATATCAACAACTTCCTGCCGGCGTATATGAGGCTCGGCATCTTCAAGCAGGATCCCTTCGCCACCCTTGACCAGGCTGGCGTTGGGCAACTGGTGAAAATGGCCACGGCCAAGGGACGCAACGCCCGCGCCAACCTGAAGGTTGGCATCTGCGGCGAGCATGGCGGCGATCCTGAGTCCGTCAAGTTCTGCCACAAGATCGGGCTCAACTACGTCTCCTGCTCGCCCTTCCGGTTGTTAACGGCAAGGCTTGCAGCGGCGCAGGCGGCGATTGAAGAAAAGCAGACTGGCGGCAACATTCACAGCACACAGTAAACAGCACGCAGGCAATACAACAGTGGCGCAGCCATTTGGCTGCGCCACTGTTGCATTTAAAGGCGTTCCTATTCCCTGCAATTCCCGTGAGACCTGGGAATACTCTCGGGGGTGTCGAGGACGCAGTTCGTATAAATTGCATCTAAATTATCTGAGCAGTTTCATCGCCCATCGCCCATCGCCCACGCGCTGCAACAAGCGCACACCCAGCCTGTACCTTCAATACGAGAGGTCTCGGCTTGTTCATCCGACTGGCATACGACATTCAATTCGATATTCCAACCACGGTGGCCATGGTTGCACTCCTGAACGTCCATCCCTCTCGCGTCCATGACTTGCTGGAGCCCGACGAGTTGAACATGAGCCGAACATTCCCGTCACCAGCTACATCGACAGCTTCGGCAACCGATTCGCCGATTCGTCGCGCCAAAGGGGCCGCTTCGCATTAGCGGCTCCACGCTGATTCGAGACTCAGGCTATCCGGATATTCTTAATCTCGCTGCCCGCGAGTCGGCCGTCGGAGATTTGCCGCATCAGGTCCTCCGCTATCTGGGCGACATCGGCGTCCCGTTGTCCATCCCACGGACTTCAGCGCCTGGTTCGAGGCCTGGCTTGACGGCCGATGGTGGACGTTCGACGCCCGCAATAGCCTGCCCCGCATTGGCCGCGTCCTCATGGCAACTGGTCGCGAAGCCTCCAATGTTGCCATGACCACTGCCGTCGGCAAAGCAGACCTGCGCCGCTTTTTCGTAGCCACCGAGGAAGAGATTCCGCCCTTGGCCGACCAGCCGGTCCCCTAGATCTAATTTTCTATTTTGACCCCATTGTAGCCGCGTAATAGCCTTCCCGCGTCGACACGGTCAGATCGGTGTTCTTTGCCTTGAGCGCGATCTTGTGGAACTCTTCCTCGTTGTCCGATTTGTCGGGCGTGTAGGAGAGCATGTACTGGCCGCGCAGCTCTTCGGCGATCTGGTTGTAGATTTCTTCGAGGTTGTCCTTCCTTTTGGCCTCAAAGTAGCGGCCACCCGTACGAATGGCAATTTTCTCCAGGATCTTTCTGCCGTCAATGTCTGACCCGCGATCACCGCCGCTGCGCCGGCCACTACCTCCACCAGGATAACCGCCGCCACCGCCGGGATAGCCGCCGCCACCTGGATAGCCTCCGCCACCACCGCCCGGCCAGCCGCCTCCGCCGCGCCGGCCACCGCCACCGGGAAAGCCTTCGTTGGTGCCGCGGTCCTGCTGGCCCTTGAAATAGATGGTGTAAACGGCCAGATTGGCGTGATCCGCAGCGTCGATTGCGTCGTTGAGGTTTTCCTTGCTGCCACGATCTTCGCCGTCAGAGAAAACAACAAGCGCCTTGCGGCCGTCCTTGGGCTTCATCAGCTCGTCGGCGGCCAGGAAGATTGCGTCGTAAAGCTGCGTGCCGCCGCGGTTGCCGCGCGACTGGCTGCCACGGTCGTCGCCGCTGGTCTCGGGGCCGCTGGAAGTGTTCTGCTCCCTTGCTGTTGGCCCCATGGTGTCCAGTTCGCCATGCAGGATGTCACGAGAACTGGTGAAGTCTTCCAGCAGCTCTACCTCGCGGTCGAAGTGGAGGAGGAAGGCCGCATCACCGTCTTTTGCGCCCTTGGGGTCGGCGGGCAGCATCAGGTCAATGAATTTCCCAGCCGCCTTCTTTTCGTTATCCATGGCCGCAGATACGCCGCGGCTGGTATCGACGAGGAGCCCCAGGCGGAAGGGCAGGTTGCTCTCGCGGGTAAAGCTCTTGATGATCTGGGGACGGCCATCTTCGGTCAGCGTAAAGTCAGCAGCCGTCAGGTTCGCTGCCAACGCACCATGCTTGTCGCGCACGGTGACAGGCAGCAGGACTTCGCGCACCTGGACCTTGAGGGTTGCGACGGGCCGGTCAGCAGTTGACTGGGCTTCCTGCTGGCCGCGGGTTGCTAAGGGCAGGCAGGACAGAACCAAACTGAAAAGAGCAAGGAGGAGAACAGGCTGATTTCGCATAGCTTTCAGGGGAAAGACACCTTCGTCCCGTTAGACGAAGCTAACTCAGGATAGTTGACTGGGCCTGTGAATCCGGCGCCAATTTGAAAGGCGGATCCTTCCTGTCTCTGAGATTTCGAACTTCGAATTGGTGTGATTTTAAATCACATAAACCGACCTCGTTCTGACTTTGCCTGATTAGCATAGACAGCCAATTAGAAATGAGGGCCCCCGATGAAGAACGTGACCAGAACAAATCGCCAGATTTTTGACATTCCGGGCACCATCACGGGCCCCAATGGCCTGAAAGTCGAGGTCAGCTTTGATTTGATCGAGTTGGAGGACCTGATTGACGGAATTCCGGGGCCGAAATACAGCTACGGAGTTCTCCGATTCTGAAAGCCGCTTGAACCGTCGGTTGAGCCACCTTTGCTTTCAACAACCCGGCTGAATCTGGCCGGCGGCGGGATTCAGGCCATCCGCTGCAAGGGCTGTGTACCATCTTGTGCATCACGAAACGAGCTTCATGACGCCAGGACGCGCCAGCATCATTTTGTAACAAGTAAAAAGCCCGCTGAATTAGCGGGCTTTAGCGTCAAATCTCTGGTAGCGCTACCGGGAATTGAACCCGGGTTTTAAGATTGAGAATCTCACGTCCTAACCCCTAGACGATAGCGCCCCTGTTATCAACGACTTAGGCCGTTGTTCCTGACTTCCTATCCAGTTTACTATCCACTCTGGTAAAATTCAACTCCAGAACGACCCCCAAGTGCGACAGAGGCCGGCTGCAAGTTTTCCCCTCGTCCGGGAAAGGATTCTTGAAGCCTTATGGGTAGTTACGGACAGTCCGTCAACCTCAAACAGTATCGCCGGTTGGACGGAAAATGGCAATTCGTCCCGGTCGTCAAAGAGAACGGCAAACCCAATCCAAAGCTGGTCTTGGTCGGCGGTGAACCAGTCAGTTCGAAAGGTGGAACCTTCTACCTTGAGTACCGCATGAACGGGAAGCGGGTCCAGCGCCCCTGCGGGACCACTCCGCGGGAAGCACTAGATGCCTGGCACCTGCAATGCGGAATCCTGACCGGAGAAATCGAGCCGGAAGAAGCTCCCACCCCATCTTCCAAGGGATTGACAATACCCTTGGCGATCGAACGCTACCTGGTCGATATCCGAGCCACCAAAGGTGAACGAACATTCAAGGAATACCGCCGCCAGCTTGAGTGGTTTCAGGCGCGGACAACCAAACAACACGTTTCCGAACTCGACCGTTCTGACGCAATGATGATCTTCGCCAAAGGCCGCGAAGAGCGGGTCAACGGAACTCCGCTCAATCAGAAAACGATTAACAAGCGCGTCATTATCATGCTCAACGCCATGCGGAGCCAGGGCGCTGTGATCGAGATGAAGAGGGGCGACTGGCCGAAGACGATTGAAAAGAAAGTCGAGATCTACCAACCCGAAGAGCTGAGCCGGTTCTTGGCCGCTTGCGACCCCGAGGAGAGGCTTCTATTTCAGATCTTCCTTGGCACGGGCTTTCGTGAGCGCGAAGTTGCTACGCTCGCATGGTCGGACATCCATTGGAAAGAAGGCAAGATCGGGGTCTCAGCCAAACAGGAAATGGGTTTCACACCCAAGAGCTACGAAGAGCGCAGCGTTCCTGTACCCATGTCCTTGATTGCCGCCCTTCGTGATCGCAAGAAGCACAGCAGTTCTCTTCTGGTTTTCCCAACCTCTCAGCACCACACACGGCCCGATTACGGCAAGGGAGATAACCCAGACGGGCACTTTCTCGAACGCTGCAAGGAGATTGCCTTTCGTGCCGGCTTGAACTGTGGTCATTGCAAGGGCGAGTACACCGTCTACGTGCTCAACAAAGGGATCCGAGGCACCGCCAAGCGCGCATACCAGTGCGATTCATCTCCGCGCTGCGGCAACTGGTACCTGCACAAGTTCCGGCATACATTCGCGACGAACATGCTTCAGTCTGTCGACATCCGCAGTCTGCAAGTGATGCTCGGTCACAAGAACATCGCGACCACGGAGAAGTATCTTAAGTCGCTTCGACTAGATCAGCTTCGAGATAGGATCGAAGCCTCGCCGCTGGCGACGTATTTAGCTTGAGAATGTTGGAGTCGACTACTGATTCACAAATATGAGCGAGGCGCCGCATTCAGTGCTCGATGCTGACGTTCTACCACTGAACTACTCCAGCCATTTAGAATCAATCACTTAAGCGATTGATGGTCGATTACTATCCAACTTACTATCCATTTTGTTAGACTGGAACACGGAAGCAGGGCTCTCTGACGGTCCCCAATTTGCCCTTCCGACGCCAGCGCGAATGCGTGATGGATAGTAAACATGGATAGTAAACCCGTGCGAAAAACTCACCTTAAGAAGTATCTCTCGCACGACGGGAAATGGCAATTTTTCCCAGTGGTCAGTGTCAACGGAAGGCCGAAGCCGGAGCTCGTCATCATCGACGGCAAGCCGCGGCGCGGGACCGGCGGCACCTTCTACCTCGACTGGCGGGAGAACGGCCAACGACGCACGCGATCGGTTGGGACGTCGCCGCGCGAAGCGCTCGATGCGTGGCAGCTGCAGTCGGGCATCTTCTCCGGCGAAATCGAGGCGCCTGAAGAGGAGCCAAAAGCAGCGTCCACTTCGACGACGATTCGCGCCGCCGTGGAAAGCTACCTCGCCGAGGTGAAGGCCACAAAAGGCGATGCCACTTGGCGCGCCTATTCGGCTGACCTCGCCTGGTTCCAGAAGGTTTCGAAAAAACACTATGTGGATCAGCTCGGACGTTCCGACGCGATGAAACTGTTCGCCGCGGGTAGGGACGAGGATCTCAATCAGAAGACGATCAATAAGCGGGTGATTGTGATGCTCCAGGCCATGCGCCGCGCAGGAGCGACTATCCAACTTCACAAGGGCGACTGGCCCCGCACCATCGACAAACGCGTCGAGATCTACGAACGCAAGGAGTTGACCCGCTTTTTCAAAGCCTGCAATCCCGAGGAGCGGCTTATCTTCCAGGTCTTCCTTTGCTCGGGCTTCCGGTCACGCGAGGTTTCGTGCCTGACCTGGGAGGATGTGGACTGGAAGGCTGCACTCTGAGCGTCCGGCCCAAACCCGAATTCACGTTCACCCCGAAGAGCTACGAAGAGAGAACCGTGCCAATCCCTTCGGCGCTTCTGGAATTTCTGCGTGCTCGATGGAAGAAGCACCAGAATACGACGCTGATCTTCCCGACGCCTCCGCACCCGAAGCGGAAAAACTATGGCGGCGACAAGCCCGACGCCCACCTGCTCGAACTCGGAAAGGAAATTGCCTACCGTGCGGAATTAAATTGCAAGCGCTGCAAGACGCAACAGGGAAAATGCAGCGACGGACCATTTTGCCAGAAGTTCTACCTGCACAAGTGGCGGCACACCTTCGCCACACAAATGCTCCAGTCCGGCATCGACATCAAGACGCTGCAAACGCTCCTCGGCCACAAGAACATCGCGACCACGGAGAAGTACCTGAAGTCGCTTCGCCTGGACGATCTGCGGCACAAAGTGGAGGCGTCCACACTGGCGGCGATGCTGTAGCGCGTCCGCATCGCCGAATCAGATTCTGATGCGGTCTCTCGTACGTTGGCAACAGATGAAAACGGTGATTGCCTCAACCTTTTAGCTATGCGGAATAATCCATTCGATGCGTCTGCACTTGTCAGGCCTGCTATGATCCTTGGCGAAATGCCTTGGCTATACGACGCCGCCATTCCGCGTTGATCAGAAGCAGAGCTAAGACAATGATAGGGCGCACATTCATGTCAAATCTGTACTCCAATGGGCCAAACAAGGATTTTGTGATCCAGCCGTATCAGAAGCATATTGCGGGGACTCACTCACTCTTTGTCGCTTCACCATTCGTGACGTTGACGGACGATTTGGCGATCGCAGCGAATCAAGGCAAGTCGGTTTGTCTGCTGG
Organism: Occallatibacter sp.; assembly: GCA_035945795.1. Classification (GTDB taxonomy): domain Bacteria; phylum Acidobacteriota; class Terriglobia; order Terriglobales; family Acidobacteriaceae; genus Telmatobacter. Next base: position 70,931 of record DASYZU010000069.1, on the reverse strand, counting down.
TCGGGCTCAACATCGCCACGAACCCTGCAGCGCTTCGAGCTATCTTTGGCATTCCCAATCTAGCCATTCGTTACTACACTCATCGTTTCCACGCCAAAATATTTCTCTTCGATTCTTGCGCTCTCATCGGGTCCTCCAATTTGACAGATGGCGGGATGCAAAGCAATCGCGAAGCTACCATTTTGGTAGACGACCCCGATCAGGTTGCAGAGGTCCGAGCATTATGCCAGGAGCTTTGGTCGAGCGCACCCGTGCTGACGCCTGAGGTGCTAAAACGATTCGAAGGTTCAGTGACGTTCTATGGGCAATACTTCGATCCGAATACAAAAGTTGAGGCGGCAGTGGGCAGAGCTGAACCTGCGAACATCTCTGTCGGCTCCAAGAAGAAGTCTTCGGAATACATCTTCCTTGAAGGACTGAGAAGGCGTGTCTACGAGCAGTTCCGGCCTGCATTTGACGAGGTATCGGCAGTTCTAAGCGAAAACAACCTTCATAGGCCAGAATGGAGCAACAGTGACAACGGGAGCAAGACGAATAGGTTCTTGAACTGGGTTCGACTCGCGCATGGCTCAGGCGACGATTGGCAGACCTGTCCTCCTCGCTCGCAAGAGGACAGGCGTCTTGAGTTGCTGAGGTTGGGAGATGAGTGGAAATACACCGACAAACCACAGATTCCGAAAGATTACTTCACGAACTTGGAACACCTGCGTGCTGTCTTCGCCAGCAGGGAATCCCTGATGTCGGCTTCGCGTGTGGATTTGTCAACCGCCCTGATGGGCATCCATGCATTTGAGGAGCAAATCCGTTTCATAAAAGGGGGATACGCCGCGATCATTGACTACTTCTGGAAACAGAACCAAGACGATATCGAACGAGTGAAGCGGAGTTTGTCGCATCTTCTGTTTGATAAGGACGAGTTCATTCGTCGACTCTACGACGTTTTGTATTTCTCTGAATGGAAGATCAGTCACTTTGGTGAAAGTTGTGCCTTGGAGCTAAGTGGGACAGTGCGACCTGAAATGTGCCCTCCAATGAACGGGAGATCTGCGAAGGGGCTCCGCTGCATTGGTTTTACAGTTCCCGCCTCGGCATAGATGTCGGGATCCCGCCGAGTATTGGTAGAGAATTGTCGTTAGGCAGTCTTGAGGCGCCTCGCAGCGGTGGCGAGCGTTGGCTCCTTCTTCGATAGCCACAGCGCCAGCACGGACGGATCGAAATATCGTGTCCCCCCAATCATCAGCGAGGGTATCTGCCGACGCTGCGCCATTCGGTAGATTGAGAAATGGGATTTCTGCAGAAGCTCAGCCACCTCGCGCACGGTGAGCATTCTGTGAACAGATTCCAGAGCGAGCAGGATGTTGTACATCGCCGGCGGTTCGGCTCTCGCTTCACCTCGTGAATCAGCGGAGCCGACGGGAAATTTTGCAGTCGGAGACGCGGCTGGAATGCGACGGGGCGTGGTTGCGTTCCGCATGAACGACCCTCCATATAGGCCCATGGGCGAGCCTTGTCGCAACTCTGCCGTTTTGCAGGCGCATTGTCCAATGACAATTCTGTTCAGTGTGATGACCGCCACGCATTACACCTTCCGTTCGGCGAACGCAAGATGCAAGTATCAAACTTGACAACAGAAAGCAATCCTCGCAGAATTGTGGAAAACGAGATCGTTCGGTGGAAAAGCTGGACGTTTTTGGAAGCTCATTGAGGTCTTGGTAACCGCACACCTGCTGAGGAGCTTCCTATGCGTCACCAAATCTCGCTGGGCCTGGACGATCTCCGTACCGTCGTCGCTCTTGCCGAAGAGCTGAACTATCATCGCGCCGCGCGTAGGGTTGGAAAGACTCAATCCGGCGTCACCCGTGCGGTGGCGAGAGTTGAAAGACATGTGGGTACGCGCTTGTTTGAGCGCAGCCACAGCAAGAACCATAGCGTTTCGACGACAGATGCCGGCATCCTCTATGTGGCGCGCGCCCGATTAGCGATTGCCCACTCCGAAAGCGCAGAGTTGGCAGCACGAGACTCTCTCCGTGGAGTGACTCATCAGATCAGTGTCGGAAAATCCGTATTCACCGACCGGCGTCTAGTGACGATTCTTCGATCCATCGAACTCCCCTTACACCCTGGTCTGGAGGTTCTACTTCACACGAGATCGCCCGCAGAACTTCCGGCATGTGTTCGTAGCGGCGAATTCGACCTCGCGGTTGTCAGCAATTCCGTTGAAGACTCTCTCCTGAGCGGCACCGTCCTTCGGTGTGTTCCTTTCACCGTGGTGCTGCCTGAGGGGCACAGTTGCGCCTCCAAGGAATCGGTGACGCTCAAGGATCTTTCCTCGACGCCGTGGGTTCTCTTTGAGCGGCACCTTCATCCCGCACTTTATGACTCGTTCTTAAATCGCGCACGGGAACTCGAGATCAGGGTCGAGCGTATTTCCAATTGATGTCGCACTAATGCTCAATTCCGATGCGCTGGTTATATCCCCACCGAGAACCGTGGCTCCATGCGCCTCAGCACGAGACCCGAAACCACGACAAAGAGCAATCACATCGTCATATTTGATGTCCGGGGGCAGTCCGAGATTGAGGAGTAAACCGACTGCTTTACCCCCGCAAGCAGCGATGTCGCTAAGATTCAAGCGTGCAAGATAATCACCGAGGCCACTGTAATCTAGAATCCCAAGCCTGAAGGCAGTAAGATCGCTTGGCACGCGATCTGTGGAGAGAAGCACTACCTCATCGCCGAGCGAGACCATTGCACAATCATCTCCGACGCCGGAAGGGTCGTCGGGACCATTGAAGAAAGGCTTGATAAAGTCCCGGATAAGCGCCTTCTCACCAACGTCCGATAGAAGTTTCAACGACTCACTCTTCATAACCCGGTACTCCAAATTTATCGATGACGTCAATAGCCTTATTGAGCGCCTTCTGAAGTGTTTCTTCAGTGGCAAAACGGAGAGGTGTGTCATTACAAATGCTGGGCTCTTTTCCGTGCCATTTGTCATTCATCATGGCCCAGCTCCAGAGAGGAATTGCTGTTAAGCTATCCCTCTCGTCAAGACCGAGAATTACAATCGGTATCTTGCCATCGCGCCCATTCATCGTTCGAACTTCCCTGCTTATATGAGACTTGCCATCAAGTGCCCGATGAATATATTCAATGGAGACAATTGCTAAGGTTGCATCAGTCTCCTTGATAAGCTTTACGCAATTATCCAGCGATGTTCCGCCGATTTCGTAGGGGGCCTGTATGTATAGGCGATAACGGCGCTTCATTCTGTAGAGTTCCCTAACGATTCGTGCAACAGTTGGAAAGTCGTCTACGCAATACGAAATTCCAATTGATGCATCGCCCTTGAAGTTCGGGAACTTCTTTTTACTCAGTGTGTCTTCAGGACACACAAGAATTCTCCTGGCATGCTCCCAAGCGATTGATTCATAAAGGCTGTTCGTCTCAATTGCCTTGCGAACTGATTTCCACTCGCCGTCCGCTGAGTCCTTCGGAATAAACACGTAATATCCGTTAGGAACAAGTATGGCGCTATTACGAGATCCTCGAAGCGACGCAGAAGGGCGAACTAGATGTTACCCGCTGGCTCGAATGGTTTCTCGTGTGCTTGGGGCGTGCCTTTGAGCGGGCGGAGACCATACTCGCCGCTGTGCTCAACAAGGCCCGCTTCTGGGATCGCTTTGCTGCAACGGAGCTAAACGAACGGCAACGAGACATGATCAACCGCCTGCTGAATGGTTTCGAGGGTCAGCTGACGTCATCGAAATGGGCGAAGATCGAAAAGTGCTCCCAGGATACCGCGCTGCGCGACATTGAGGACCTGATCCAGAAAAGCATCCTGAAAAAAGGAATCTGCCGGCGGACGGAGTACGTCCTATTCACTTGCGAAGATGAGCTGACCGACTTCGAAGGGAGTGACCGGCTTTTGAAGGCAGGATAGAAAATGACCGACGCACGGCGACGGGACCTTCTTCGGTTTTATTCGATTCTCGACAGCCTGGAAACGATGATCGGTGGTGCGCGAAAGCTGGCAGAGTGCGACGGCCGCATGGAATGGCCGAGGCGCGGCGTTTACTTCTTTCGTGAACCGGGAGAGGCTCGGTCCGATACGGGTATAGGCCCACGAGTTGTCAGAGTTGGCACACACGCATTGACGGAAACAGGAGACACCTCGCTGTGGAGCCGGTTGTGCACGCACAAGGGTCAAACAAAGAGCGGCGGTGGCAATCATCGAGGCTCAATATTTCGACTCATTGTCGGTACTGCCCTGATTCGCCGCGACAGTCGCAACTCCTCAACTTGGGGCAAGGGGAATTCCGCTGTACGTGAAGTTAGGGCTTCCGAGATTGAACTCGAATGCGCCGTGAGCCAAGTAATTCGCGATATGCCATTCGTTTGGCTAGCCGTAATGGACGAACCGGGCCCGAGGAGCATCCGAGGGAGAATCGAAAGAAACTCAATTGCGCTCCTCAGCAATTTCAATAAACCTCCGCTTGATCCTCCCTCAGCGAATTGGCTTGGCCTCTACTGCGACCGAGATCGCGTTAGGGCTTCCGGTTTGTGGAATCAGAACCATGTCGATGAAGACTACGATCAGGGTTTTCTGGACCAAATGGAGCAGTATTTGGACGCGATGGCGGAAAGATGATTGTGGTGATCCAATGCGCCGCCAGCAAACGACCAGACGCTGGCCACCTTAAGGCAGCTGATGGGCGGGATGTAATCTTCGTCGCGCATCCCGAGGTTGCTCCCATCGACGGCGCCCTTTACGCCCGTCCTGACGACGAGGCAAGTGCTGGAACCTCATGGCGTGATTTAGTGCTCGCATACAATCGAGCACCGGGCGGAAATCCGCTTAGCCTTTCGCAAGCTTTTCGGCTTTACGAGAATCGGGTGTATTCGCGAATGGTTGAGCGGCTTTCCGTCGAGAATGTTTACATCCTCTCGGCAGGATGGGGCTTGATTCGGTCAGATTTCCTTACCCCGTACTACGACATCACTTTCAGTTCGAGCGCGCATGGCAGCGAGGCCTATAAGCGTCGCCGAAAGACCGATAGATTCCTGGACTTCTGTATGCTCCCGGAGCATTTCGATGATGAGATCGTGTTCTTTGGTGGCAAAGACTATGTGCCGCTGTTCTCTGAACTGACGGAGAGGACTAAGAGCAAACGTACTGTGTTTTATCGCGGAAGACAGATTGCACCAACACCCGGTTGCACTTTCGCGCAATACGATACTGCAACCCGAACCAATTGGCACTACGAATGTGCGAGTGCCTTCTTGCGCTCACTGGAAGAGGGCTGAAGAATCTACGACGACAGCCGGGGGGGACGATGTCGCAGTTTGAACGCTATATAGGCGTGGATTATTCCGGGGCCGAGACTGCTGAGTCGAGCCTTAAAGGACTTCGTGTCTATGCTGCCAAGCAAGACGAAGAGCCTCATGAAGTCCCTCTACAATTTCACGCTCCGCTTAGCCCTCGAAAATATTGGTCCCGGAGAGGGATCGCGGAATGGATCACATCCGAGCTTTCCGCCGGCCCGCCTACAATGATCGGCATCGACCACGGGTTCTCGTTTCCGCGTGAGTATTTTGAAACGCATAACCTCCCACTCGATTGGATCGCCTTTCTTGATGACTTCCAACGCCACTGGCCGACAGACGAAGAGAATATCTACGTCGATTTCGTTCGCGATGGACTTCGCGGAAACGGCGCGTTGCGATGCGGGCAGGCAACCTGGCGTCGAATCACCGAGAAACGTTGCCGGGCTAAATCGGTATTCCACTTCGATGTGCAGGGCTCCGTGGCAAAGTCAACCCACAGCGGAATCCCGTGGCTGCGGTTCATTCGATCCCGCACGGCGGGGCAAGTTCACTTTTGGCCCTTCGACGGCTGGCAGATCCCAAAGGGAAAATCGGCAATCGCGGAGGTTTACCCGGCCTTGTGGAGCAAGTCGCTTCATCCTGAAGACCGCGATGCACATCAACACGATGCCTACTCGATTGCTGCATGGCTCCGCCGAGCTGATGTAGAAGGAACCCTCGGTCGATTCCTCTCTCCGTGCTTGAACGATGAGGAACGTGCGGTCGCAGGATTTGAGGGATGGATACTTGGCATTCCTTAGACCGGCGTCGAGACTGCAGCTCAGGATCGACCGGGCACGTGACCTTGCCAGGCTGAATCCTTTCGAGACCGGTGTGCCTCGGTCAAGAAAACACTCCGTGTGCAATCCGTCCGATCAGAGCGCGAACCTCACGGCCACCAAACTCGGTTCGAGCGTAATCGATGGGAGCTGCATTTCCCAAACCGAAGGCCGGCGCCACAAGCCACTCGCGGGTTCGCGCCTCGTCTCCGTCAAAAAGGTCAAATGTCGCCTCCCAGATTTCCGCCAAGCGCAGCAATTCCTCGGACTCGCCTCGGTTGAGAGCTCCGGCTTCGCGCCTGCGAACGAAGGTCCTCTCGCCAATCTCCAAGTAGTCCGCGATTCGTTGTTGGCTCAACCCAGTTGCATCTAAGAATCTCTTGACGGTGGCCCAGGTGAGTCCGGCATTCGCTGCGCTGATCAGCGCGGGCGTGTCCAAGCTCTTCAGCCCGAGCGTTGCTCCAATTCGCGTTCTCTTTTTCGCCGCATCGGACTGGACGAATGCGACGACGGATTTGATTGCCACCGGCATATTTCATTCTCATCTGCAACTGCCAAGATGACACGCATTCCGACGAAAACGGCAGGCGAATCGGGCGTCACGATGGATAGTAAATTGGATAGTAATCTGGCTCGGAATTCCTTCAGTGGTCGAAGTGCGGAAACTCCCGCCAATTTTCGGCAAAAATAACACCGATTCTTACTATCCATTTTTACTATCCACAGGCCTAAAATCACCAAAATTGGTGCAATTTTGGCCAAGACTGCACACACCTGACAAGGCTCTCGCGGCCTAATGTATATCAATGATTTTTATGGATTTATTTCGATGCACAGGGGGTTAGCTGAGAGAGAGATGCGGAAATCAAGGGTGAAGCTGACGTTCTACCACTTATCATTGGGTATATTGCTCATTCAAAAGCACATAATGTCATTCACGATCAATCTTCGCTCAGCGGGGTTCGTTAGAGAAGGGGCGCAGAGAGGTTAGGCCATTCGATGGAGTAGCCGATCACGTCGTAGCCCTTCAGTCTGCGCTCGTACATTCTGGCCAGCATCGGAACGTGATTGTCCACGTAGTCGTAAACCTGAACTACGCGCTTATTGTCGTGGAGTCGATGCAGGCGACCAGCGTACTGCTGCAACGTTCCTTTCCAGGAGATCGGCATGGCCAGAAATAGCGTATCCAGGCGAGCATCATCGAATCCTTCTCCGATGTAGCTTCCCGTAGCGAGAATCACCCGTGGTTCATCGTCCGGCACAGCCGCCATCGCGTCCGCAATCTGACGGCGCTGCTTCTTGCCCATACCGCCTTTCAAAACAAAAAGGTGCTTTACGGCAACGTTCAGCTTGACGGCGAAATATTGCAAATGTTCCGTCCTGCCGGTGAGCAGGAGCGGTGTCCGGCCGGATTCGACGGCGCGCATGACGTCGTGGGCGATTAATTCATTCCGCATTGCATCGTTCGACAGCGCCGCATATACATCCTGAATCGTTGCGTTGCCCGCACTGAGCGGCATTTGGAAATCTGTGTGACGAGGAATGACCCTGTGTTCGAACGGGTTTGATTGCGCCATCACCTTGGCGCTCAAGCTAAACCTGACAGGGCCACACTGCATGTAGATGATCGGATGGTGCCCATCTTTCCTGGTGGGCGTGGCGGTAAGACCGACCACAAATTTGGCTTTGATCTGCCTCATCACCTGCTCAAAGGTAAAAGCCGAGATATGGTGGCATTCGTCAACGATGACCTGGCCGTATTCAGCAACGAAGTCCTTCACGTCATCCTTTTGATACAGACTCTGGATGACCGCAACATCGATACGGCCGGTCCGATTCATCTTTCCGCCACCAATGTGTCCTATCGAACTGGCAGGCATGCCCAAGAACATCGCAAGGCGCTCCTGCCACTGGTCAAGCAGTTGTTGACGATGGACCAAGATCAAGGTATTCACTTTGCGCGCGGCTATCAACCAGGCAGCAACGGCAGTTTTCCCAAAAGCAGTGGGAGCGCAAAGGATTCCTTCGTCGTGGCCAGCAATCTCTTGCGCGGCCTCTTGTTGTGCTGGCCGAAGTTGCGCACCGAATTCCGCGATGATCTGCGTGCCTGTGAATCGTTCGTCACAAACCTGGGGCTGAATGCGATGTGCGCGCAAAATGGCCAGTACGTCTGTCAAACATCCACGTGGTACTGCAACATATTTGAGAAAGTCTTGGCCGCAGGCAATTACACGCGGCTTGGCAAATGTCGGAAGCCGCATCGCCTGGGCTTTATAAAACTCCGGATTCTGAAACGCTGCCAGTCGAAGCAAACGGTTCAGCATGGCTGAAGGAAGCCCTTGCTTCTCGATATAAAGGAGATTCGCGCGGACGATCTGCACAGTCTCGGGCAGCGGCTCCTCAATCGGGCGCTCCAGACGCTTTCGTGATGGCGGTAGAGTCCACGGATCTTGCCCATCTTCATCATCTGCGACACTGATGCGAACCCCGATCAAATCACCGTGGCTTTGAGCATCGGCAACGATCTCCTCGGTGGCGGCACCAGATAGTCGCCGAATTGACGACAAGAACTCCCACTGATCGGGATAGGGGCGTAGCTCTGCATCCACGAAGATGCTATTGCCTGAGCGTCGCGGCGTAAATTGCAAGGGCAGAGCGATCAAGTTCCCGAAGCCTCCCTTGGGCATCGTGTCCTGATTGGGGAACAAGCGGTCGTAGGAATCCAAACCAAGTTGATGTCGGCGCTCCATCGTGCGAGTGAGAATCGCACACCCGAGTTTCCGCGCGGTGGTCGCAGGCAGAGCACTCTCAAAGAAGATCCACGCATGCGCACCGTTCCCAGAGCGTGAACGTTCGAGAGCCACGGGCACATTCAATTCTCGGCATGTGTTAAGAAATGCCCGAGAATCGTCGGTCCACGTTTTCTTGTCAAAGTCCACCGCTAGAAACCAACACGTTTCGTCCTGAAGAAGCGGATAAATACCAACGGTCTCTTTCCCAAGAAGATGGCCTTCGATGACCGTGTCGGTCAAGGGAAGAAACCTTCTGGTGTCTTTGTCGACCTTTTTCCTATCCTCAGGCTTACTAGAGTTGATCGCTTTCCAATCTTTCAGCGCGGCAGGGGAATATCCATGACGGCCCTCTGGATTCTCCCATCGACGAGCATAGACATCTTCCCTTCCGCGAAATAGGCCACGGAATAGCGCGATCCGTTTGCGAGCACGCTCTTCCTTTGTTTCCGCGGCAGCCGGTTCTTGAGGCTGAGTCAAACGATCGTCCTCCGAGGCGGAAAGAGGAACAGCGATGCCGTGAGCGGTTAGAAGACGCCGCAGACGCAGATTCTCTTCGCGGAGCCGTTGATTCTCGGCATCGCGCCGCTCGAACGACTCCGACTCTGGATTCCTGCTGGACATGCTTAGCGCGCTGCCTTCTGGACGTCTTTGGTGTGCTCAGCCACGAGGTAGTCCATGTCGTCACCGACACCGTAACCAAAATCATGGCTGATCTGCCGCACACGGTCCAATCGCATCATGTAACGGTCACGGCTCGCCACGTCGAGTTCCACAACCATTTTGATGGCTTGCTCAAACGCTCGCACAAGCGCGTTGAAGTATCCCTCGTCTTGGTAGCCGATATCCTGACAGAACCCGGCGGCTTGTTCGCAGTAGTAGACCGTCAGTTCAGAGACACCAGCCGGCTCGCCCACGGCTTTTTTGTAATCGGAGATGGCCTGCTTGGCTTTGGAGACAGACACGTCCTGGTTGCGGAGGACGTCGGGCCACAGCCAGCGGCCGACTGTCTTTTTGTATGGCGCCAACACGCCTTCGCCTAGCCCAAACCGCGCATGAAGGAATGCCTGGTTATGCTTGCTTGCGGCGTAAAGGTCATGCACCAGTCCCAACACCGCATTGCGATCAAGAGCGGCAAGTTTGGCTTTGACATGACTCCAACCTGTTTTGGACTTGGGTTTGCTCATCATGCCTTCGTATGGGGATTCGTCATTCAACCCGACAGATCTTTTCTCACTCTCGCAAGATTCCAGCACTTCATCGATCCTAAGTTAGCAATATCGTAACCGCACACGGTGCCTGCGCACTTGGCCTAGCGTTCCATGCTGCCTTTGACGGCGTCTTCGAAAAATATACGCACTCTGTCGAAAACCGCCGCGATCTTCGAGTCGATTCCGCATTCTTCGGCGAGAGCCTGGAATGGCGTTTGCCAATCCTCCGGCGGCGCAGACAGACTCGCAGGCAATGCGTGCGTGTTTCTGCGTGCGAAGGTGAGCCGCAAAGCGTTGACCGCTCTTTGCCGGTCAAGCTGGCCGTCGCCGATCAGGAGCGCCAAATCGGCGAGATCTTTCACTCGGCTGTTTTGCGAGCTTCGGGGAAGTGTGTAGGCGTGGATCTTCTCTGCAAATTGCTGCTCACGGGAGATCACCCGTACGCGTGGACTCTCGATTCCCGCGAAACTAAGCCAGCCATGGCATTCCACTGTTTCGAGCGGCTGGAGGATGACATCGCCCACGCCCGCATCGAGATGAAAGCGAGCAAATATTCTCCCATCCATGCGTGCTTCGATCGAATAGCGAGCGCCGCCATATGGAGCTGCGAGCAAATCCATCGTCGGCGCCCCGATTGTGAATTCGAACCAGTCGTCGAGCGACACATCAGCTCTCGCTTGCAGCATTTCTCGAATGGCTCGGACCGCATCTCGGTCGTCCACAGCGCCTGTGACTCGCTGTACGGTCAGATCAATATCGATCGTGGATCGAGCAGACTTGAAGCGAAGCTCCAGCGCGTAGCCACCCTTCAATACCCATGGCGCAGCATCGTCTCGGAACAGCCTTGCCAACAACCGATCAAAGGACACCTGGCGCCGGAGTCGGTTCACATCGACCTGCTCCGTCATGGACATGCTCTTAAGACGCTCTTCCAGGGCTCTCCGAAAGGCTCCGGCCGTGGCGTAAGTTTTGGGCGGTGTCATGAAGCGACCCCTCTCAGGGCGTCTGCGACAATCTCCCGCGCAGTTTCACTCATCGCAGCATCTCGAAGTTGCCGACGCGTGATCAGACCGCGCTCGACCGATTGCCGAATCGCTTGGCGAATGAAAAGCCGCTCAACCGTGCCGGCCTGGATCAGGTCAAGAACCGTCCGCAGTGGTCGTGTGAGATTGTAGCCGGGTCCGGTCTGCACATCGGTTGCCGGCAGGTCTGTGTAGTGAAGCACCACAATCCCTGGAACGCGGCTGTTACGCCGGAAGTGCGTCGGAACGGTCATGTGGAGCTTGGCCGGATTCAGGTCTGACAGCTCATGCAGGCTGAGCGCCGTTTGATGGCTGTAGACCCCTTCGATCTCTTCCTTCCGATTCCGCGACCAGAGCGACCAAAGAGCCAGGTCAGGACGGTCAGACAGCGGGAACTGCGCGAGACGGTAAATCCCTCGATGCTCGCGAATCCAGTTGCCCGCCTGCACGTGATACGGATGAGTGTTTTCGGCGAATCCGGCTGCTTTGGCCTGCTTCGTTGTGAAGAACCCCTGGTTCTGATGAGCGAGTTCGAAGAGCCGTTGGGACGCTTCTCGGTGCGATTGAGCCATGACACAATACTACAAGTTTTTTGTAGTATCAGGAAGCGCTCTCTGGCACCGATTACTATCCAAACTTACTATCCATTGCTGTGAAATATGCTGAAAAATAGCACTTTTAGTGCAAAACTGCCGAAGATTGCAAACGCCTCAATCGGCGATTAAGTCCTTGTATTTTAATTAATTTGAAGGATTTTTAGGGCTTAGCCGACAAGTCCGGTGGCGAATCTCACGTCCTAACCCCTAGACGATAGCGCCACACACTTTGAGGGATAGCCGTCTCCGGCCACACTCCTAATTTAACAAAAAAACAGGACGAAGCCAAAGACATAGACGGCGAACAGGTCTGCTTAGATACCCAGTTTCCGGACCTCGTCGTTGTAGTACTTGCGGTAGAGAATTTCCCACTCCTGGGAGCCTTCAAGGATGATCTTGCGCTGGTTGGCGATCTTCAAACGCGCGGCAGTGTCGATGCGGGCCTCGTCGGTGAGGAGGGCTGTGAGCGCCTTGCGGGCCTCCTGGCGGATGGTATTGCGATCTTCAAGGAATCCAACCTCGTCAATCTCGGCCAGGGTGTCGGCCACGGTGTGGGCCAGCTTGTTGAGCTTGTCGGGGCTGATCCTCATAGTACCGCCTTGTACTTTTTGGCCAGCTCGGTCTTGACCTTCTTGAACATCTCGGCATATTGCGCGCCGGATTTGCGCATCTCTTCGGAATAAGCCTCAAGAATGACGCGTACTTCCTCGTTGATGCGGTCTTCGAGGGACAGTTCGTCGAGCAGGCCCCCGTTGACGCGCGCCTCGGTCACCTTCAAGTCGCTGGTGGTGATCATCTTGGCGTCGATGAGGTGCTTGACCGTGCGGCGGGCCAGATACCCTATGTAATCGCGAGAAAAAATCATTTGTTAAGGCTCAGGATAGCGCATTGGACCGCAGGCTGTACACCGTTGTCGCAATGCAATCGGCAATGAGATGAAAAGACTTGGAGAGCAGCGCGAATCGGTTAAGCATCTGGGGCGCACCGCGAGCGTCGGCCGCGCATTTCATTGAGGCCGCGCGCGAATCGTCAGAAAGGCACCGAAAAACCGCTCGGAGAAGAGGCGGGGCTTTCCGTTTGTGTTCCGCCGACGGCCCTTGCCCGAGGTCCGATTTTTTGGAGTGAAAACGAATGAAAAAGAGGAACTTAGCTGATCGTCTTGAGGTATATCGGCCTATCCCCCGAGCCGGAAGGCATTCCGGTTCAAAACTTCAATGATGAGGAGATCATCGTGGCTAGCTTCTGTTCGAAATGTGGAGCTGAACTATCTCCCAACACGCAATTCTGCGCCGCTTGCGGTGCATCCCTGGCCGCAGCCGTAGCAGTTGTGGCGCCTGCGCAACTATCCGCCGCGCCGGTCCAGTGCGGAGGCAATGCGCACAAGATCATCCTGATTATCGTCGCAGTGTTTGTAGGGCTGGGAATTCTCGGGGCTGGAGCCTTCGGGTTTTTCGTGTGGCGCGTGGCGCACGCCGTCCACGTCTCCGGCTCGGGCGACCAGGTGAAGGTGCATACAGCCGGCGGCACCCTCACCGCGAACTCGACCGAAACGTACAGCGTATCCAACCTTGGAACGGACATCTACCCTGGCGCACAAACCGGCAAGGGAAGCATGCGGATGACATTGCCCACCGGTTCAATGGTGTCGGCCGTCTATGTCACAGCGGATTCGAAGGACCAGGTTCTGAGCTTTTACATGGCCAGGTTTGGCAGCGAAGCTTCTGTGTTCGATAGCCCGGACGGCACTGTTCTCACACCCAATAAAGGCCAGCAGGAATCCGTCGTGGCGACGATCACCAAAGGTTCGTCGGAGTACGACGGCAAGACGAAGATCCACATCGTGCATACGACGTCTACCAAAACACAATAACGCCATCGCAACGCGGGGGCGGGATGCTTCGGTAGCCCGGCTCCGCGCTATGCCCTCTCAGCCCCGATGCGGGCAGGTCTTTGAATTGAGGCACTCGTCGGCTATGCGTAGCCGTTCCACGGGCCGACCGCCGATGAGGTGTTCCGTAACGATGGAGGCGGCGTCTTCAGGACGCACATTACCGTACCAGACAGCCTCCGGGTAGACCACCACCGTGGAACCGTGCTCACACTGGTCCAGGCAGCCGGACTTGTTGATGCGGACCCGGCCGCCGAGACCTGCTTCTTTTGACAATTGTTGCAGCCGTGAGTGCAGATCGCTCTTTCCATCGGCGGTGCAGGAAGGACGTGGTGCATCGGCGGGGCGTGAGTTGTGGCAGACAAAGACGTGGCGTTCAAAAGCTGGCAAGCGGTGAGCCTCCTGGCGAACGATGCAAAGGTTGGGGCCTGTGGCTTCCCACCCTTTCCGCAAAAGAAACGGAAAGGATGGGGCACGGTGCAATTGTGCTGATCTCAGATTAAAGCCTCGGGCTCAATCTTCCTGTGCAGACACTTGAGTTTCCACAATCCTCAGTGCCCACCCGGCTGAATCTGCGAGAATAGGTGCTTGACTATGAGTTCCGACAACCTGCTCTCGCTGAAAGACGACATGGTGGCCTTTATCGAAGGCCACGGTCTGTACCGCCTGCCTGGATACGTCACCGAGGATATTCCCTCGATCGTGTGGGAGGGGCAAGGCAATCCAGATGCATGGAAAGATTTTGTGGAAATGGCCAAGCACGTGGGCGCTCCCTTTGTGACCTTCAGCGAGATGACGCTGGAGCGCGAGGAACTGGACGCGCTGATCGAGGAAGCCGGCGAGATGAACTTCCCCGATGAGGAAGCCACCGAACTTGTGGAGGCCAAGTGGCTTCGCAAGTACGCCGGAATGCTGGGCTATATCCAGCTCGGCTTTGTTTACCAGGGGCTGGTGTTTCTGCATGAGACCACTACCGAGTGGTATGAGCGCTTCCAGACGCTGCTTGAGGACGTCGAGAGCTTCCAGGACATCGTGATAGATGACACGCATACGCACGACGACGACGAGGACGAGTAAGTCTCTGTGGCTGGCCCAGCAGTTGCCCCCGGCACTCCCGAACAACGCAATGTAATGACGCGCAGTCTTCCGCGTCAGCGCTGGGTGCTGACTGAAACGGATCATGCCGCAGCGGAGGCGCTGGCTAAAGAGGCTCGTCTGCCCCAAGTATTGGCTGAGTTGCTTTTGGCCCGCGGCATCACGCAGGCCGGCGAAGCTTATGCCTTCCTGAATCCCGAGATTGCTCACCTCAACGATCCCTTTCTGATGCTTGGCATGCAAGCGGCAGTCGAAAGGCTGGAGCGGGCAATCACAGCCAAAGAGCCGGTGCTTCTCTATGGCGACTACGACGTGGACGGCACCACTGCGGTAGTGCTGCTGAAGGCAGCCATTGAGATGCTTGGCGGAGAGGCGCGGTTCCATGTTCCGCATCGGTTGCGCGAGGGCTACGGATTGCAGTCGAGCGTGCTGGAAGCGGCGCATGCTGAAGGCGTGCGGCTGGTAATCACCGTTGATACCGGCATGAGGGCCTTTGCTGAAGCAGAGACTGCGCAGAGGCTGGGTCTGGATCTGATTGTGACCGATCACCATTTGCCGAAGGCCGATGACGCAGTGCCGGCGGCGCTTGCGATTCTGAATCCAAATCAGCACGGGTGTTGTTATCCGGAGAAGTCGCTTTGTGGCGCGGCTATTGCGCTCAAGCTGGCGCAGGCAGTGCTGGAGCGGCGCGACCTGGCGCGAACGCGGGAGAAGACGCTGCCCAGCTTTTTGAAGATGGCGGCAATTGCGACGATTGCAGACGCTGTTCCGCTGCGCGGCGAGAATCGCGCGATTGCATCGCTGGGTTTACGTGAGCTGCGCCGGCCGGCAGGCGCTGGACTGCGCGCGTTGTTCGCGGCGGTAGCTCTCGACCCGTCAGCCAAGCAGCTGACAGGGTTCGATGTGGCCTTCCGGCTTGCACCGAGAATCAATGCCGCTGGGCGCATGGATGTTGCGTCGGAGGTGATTGAGCTTTTCTCGACGCGCGACTCGCACCGCGCAACCGAGTTGTCCTCGAAGCTGGAACGGCTGAATCGCGAACGCCGCGATGCAGAGGCTGCCGCTCTGCGCGTAATTGAGCAGCGCCTGGCGAGCGATGACGAACTTGCTTCTGACCGGCTGCTGGTGATTGACGGCGAGGGCTGGCATCGCGGTGTGATCGGCATTCTGGCTTCGCGCGTTGTGGAGCGCACGGCCAAGCCGGCGATTGTGGTGAGCGTGGAAGATGGCGTAGCTCACGGTTCAGGCCGCTCGGTAGACGGATTCCAATTGCTCAACGCGATCGAAAGCTGCGCCGATCTGTTTACAAGATTCGGCGGCCACGCATTTGCAATCGGTTTTGCTATGCCCGCAGACGCGTTGCCGGAGTTGAAACGGCGGCTACGCCTCTACGCAGATGAACACATGGCGGCAAGGGAACCGGAGCGCCTTCTACGCATTCACGCCGAGCTGCCGCTGGACCGCATTACGCCGGTGCTGGCGGGCTGGCTGCGCAAGCTTGAGCCGCTGGGGCATGGAAATCCGGAGCCGATGTTTGTGGCGCGCAAGGCGCGGCTGGTGGCTGCACCGCGCATCATGAAGGAGCGGCATATCCGGCTGGAACTCGCGCAGGAGAGGGCCGAGTCCCCAGTCCTCTCCAGCTCAAGCGGCGCCATTCGCGCCGTCGGTTGGGACCTAGCGGGACGGGCTGCTGAACTGGAGCTGGAGATGGGCAGCCTCATCGATGTTGTCTACCGAATCCGCGAGAACGATCATCCGGACTTTGGCGGTCTGGAAGTGGAGATCGCTGGCATGCAGATCGCAGAGGCATAACGCAACGAGGCCCACGGATGACCGTGGGCCTCGTTGGTTGGAGAGCGGCCATCAACACTCAGTGTTAATGGTCTCTGGGATCGCCATGGCGCCCTTGTCCGCCGTTGTCACGTTGCTGAGGCGCAGGGCGCGACTCTGGCTGAGGCGCGGGGCGCGACTCGAACTGCGGTCCGGGGCGTTGCTGAGGCGCAGGGCGGGACTCGAACTGCGGCGCGGGGCGTTGCTGAGGCTGCGGCGCCTGCCTATATTCGGGTGCCGGACGAGACGGAGCATTTCCCTGATTTGAGTGCGGGCCGTTGTAGTTACGGTTATCGGGATTGCCGTTATACGGACGTGGGGAGTTGTAGTTGCCGCGGTTATCGGGGTTCGCATTGCCGGGACGTGCGTTGCTGTAGCCACGGTTATCGGGATTGCCGTTATACGGACGTGGGGAGTTGTAGTTGCCGCGGTTATCGGGGTTCGCATTGCTGGGACGTGCGTTGCTGTAACCACGGTTATCGGGATTGCCGTTATACGGACGTGGGGAGTTGTAGTTGCCGGGGCCCTGGTTCCCTGCACCGCCGCCTTGATTCTGCTGCATCCGCGTGGGCGCGCTCCGGTAAGCTCCAGGCCCTCCTTGATTTCCACCACCCCAGGGTCTTGCCACAGCCGCGTTGCTCGGGTGCCCGCCGTTGTTGCGGCTATACATTGACCTGTCGGACATGGCGACGGATTCGTGAGAGCGCTGGAACGTGGTTGCATCCACGTGCCGATCGCGATCGGCAAACCGCTCTTCAGGCCTTGGATCGTGGCGAATGCCGCCGGGGCCGCCGCTGTAGGCTACGTGCCTGTCGTTGACAATTGTATTTCGCTCAACGATGGTGCGGTCAATGTAGGTATTGTGAACGAACCTCTCGTTCACATGCATGACCGCGGTGTTATAGACAAAGTCGTGGCCGCGCCACATGCCACCTACAAAGCCGATGCCCATGTATCCGAATCCGTAATTCACGCCGCCGTAGTAACCGACGTGTGGTCCCCAGTAGCCGGGATGAAATACATAAAACCCGTCGGACCAACCCCAATAGGGAGGTGTCCACAAAGCGCCTTCATAGGGAACAGGCACCCAGGTGCCGGGTACCCAGTAGTAGCCGTCTTCATCGTAGGCCCAGTAGCCGGGCGTCCACATCCAACCGGGCTCCGGGCATGGTGGTTGATCGTAGACAGGCAGGATGGGCGGAGCGAAATTTACACTGATGAAGACACCGGCGAAGGAAGAAGCGGGAACTAGAGCGACGATCAGCGCCAACAACAATATGCGTAAAGAGCGGGAGAGTTTCATTGCAATAGCCTCCATTTATT
The DNA here is from genome assembly GCA_035945795.1 of Occallatibacter sp. Taxonomy (GTDB): domain Bacteria; phylum Acidobacteriota; class Terriglobia; order Terriglobales; family Acidobacteriaceae; genus Telmatobacter. Next base: position 53,031 of record DASYZU010000069.1, on the reverse strand, counting down.
TCTTGCCAGATCCGCCAAGGGGATCGAACGTCCCTGAGCAGGGAGGAACTGGCTGGGTTGCCACGAATTGGAGAAAACTATAGTCCAAATCCGTGCTCAGTCAAGTGAGAATCCATCCGGAGTGAAAAGGACCTCCAGAAATACGGGCCACCGGTAAAGACGTTTCGAAGCCAACTGCGGTGGTGGCTAAAACCGATATCCCAGTCAGGCTACTCCCATTGGAACCCATCCCCGGCTGATAAGTTGTCCTTTGCGTTGTCTGACTTCCCCCTGAACATGAATAGATAATGCCACCTGACACAAGACGGCCAGCATTAACGCCGGCCGCTCAATCATATCGCTTCGTCCTGGAGTTGCTGCTTTGGTTTAGCGTTCCCGACCCTTGGGGGCGCCTTTCGCTGTGTTAGCGTTGTGTTTCTCCCTATAGATCTGCCTGCTGTTCCTGTTCTCCTGCTGGTTCGCTTGCCGTCTCTCCTGTGGGGTGAGTGCGCCCCCGTTGGCCACGCGTTCGTTGCGAACCTGCTGGTCCAGTGCGGCCTGGTTGCGATTGGAGCGGGCAGCTTCGCCTGAGGTCATCTGCCCGCTGCGCTCGCCGTTGGCAATGCGCTGCTGCTGGTTGGCTTCGCGGTTGTTCACTTCGTTTGGCTGCACGGTGTTGGCGTTGTGCTTCTCGTTGTAGATCTGACGGCTGGCGGCATTCTGCTCCTGGTTGATCTGCTGACGCTCCTGGCCGGTGAGCTTGCCGCCATTCGCCATGCGATCGTTATGCACCTGCTGATCGATTGCGGACTGGGTGCGATCTGCGCGTGCTGCTTCGCCGGAGGTCATCTGCCCGCTGCGCTCGCCGTTGGCAATGCGCTGGTCCTGGTTGGCCTCGCGGTTGTTGGGGTTGTAGTGGCTGCCGGCTTCGCGGTCAGCGGCCGAGATGGGCTGTGACTGCGAGTGCTGCAGCGCGGTCTGGTGATAGGAATTGATATTCGAGGACGCCATTGTCCCCGGACGGCCGTGGTTCACAGACGCAAGCTGGGATCGGTCCTGTGCGGCGAAGCTCTCATGCTGCGTCTGGTTCGGAGTGGGCTGAAAATGGTTCTCGTGTTCTGCTTGCATCTCCGTGGCCGAGGCATGCGCCTGGATGCCTGCGCCGCCGTTGTAGCTGATGTGATTCGCGTTGACGATGGTGTTGTGCTCAATAACGGTGCGATCCTCGTAGACGTTGGTCACGTTGACCGTGCCAAAGTTTGCCACGACCCGGTTGTAAGCAAAGACTCCACCCCGCCACTCACCGCCAAAGAAGCCGATGCCGCCATAGCCGAATCCGTAGTTGACTCCACCGTAGAATCCGACATGCGGACCCCAGTAGCCGGGGTGCCATGCATAGAAGCCGCCCGCAAATCCCCAGTAGCCGGGGGTCCACAGAACACCAACTCTCGGCGGCCGCACCCAGACTCCGGGAACCCAGTAGTAGCCTGCGTCTCCGTAGGCCCAATAGCCGGGAGTCCAGATAAAGCCCGGGGCGGGCAGTGGAGGTTGCACGTACACAGGCAGTACCGGAGGTGCAACGGCAACGGAGATAAAGACGCCGGCGTGAGCCTGCGCGACAGGCAGGGTCAGCATAGGCACCAACATTGAAGCGACAAGAGACAGGCTGCGCAATCTTGAGCGAAGAGACATTGTGACTCCTTCATTTGCCAGGGTGCAGAGGGATCTAGCGTCTCCTCGGCGACCCGGGGGAAGTGGGCTGCTCAATGGAACACAGATTCTTGAGGCTAGTTGCTCAAAAAAATTGCCCGAAGACAAGTTTGGCTGAAAAAGAAGAAAGGACGCAATCGAAAATGACCCGAAAGTTGTACGCCGAGTATCGGGCCCTGGACCCACAACGGACGCCGTTCAAGCCAGCACAAAACGAAAAGAGGCCCACGGATGACCGTGGGCCTCTTTTGGATCAGAACGCACAATACACGGCCGATCCATGCCAGTTGGAACCCCGCCACTCTCGAATGCGCCAAGCTCAGGGGCGAATGCTGAGGCCGACGCCAATAATATGGCGCGCCTCAAGATTCACCGGCAGGGGCACAAGAACAGTCGTACCCGGAGGATTGAAATACGTTGTGCCGATATTGCCTGCCACCTGCCCGATACCGATATCGAGGGCGAAATGCGGATGTTCTTTCTGCGTCACGCGAATCGCATAATCCAGAGTCGTGGGCAGGTGCGCCCTGCCTTGCAGCAGATAAACGCTGGTGGCAGAGAGAGGGCCCAGATTCTTCGAAGTTGGCGGTTCCTGCGAAAATCCGGCCGAGGGCACAATGGCCGTCTTGAAGAAAAACGGCAGCGGAATTCCGACACCTCCGAACAGCCGCCCGCCAAACCGCGTCGCCTGCCCGCCGAGGCCGTAAATGGACGCATTGGTGGCCTTCCAACCGAAGTTGAGCAGGAACGGCAGCGGCGGATGCAGCCAGGTTTTCGTCGCCACCACATAGACGTCGCCGTTGGTGTAGGTTTTGCCGTCGAGATGGCCGGTGACAAAGCGGTCTCCGGTGCGCACCACGAACCCGGCTGCCACACCTGGAGTCCACGGACCGAATTGCCCGTCATTGATTGCTACCACTTTGCCGTTGAAGATGTTCATTCCGGCGTAGTGCCACAAGGAACTGAAGAGTGGGCTATCGCCTGTCCAGTGCACGCTGCGCGTGTAGCCCACCTCGGCTCGATTGGCGAACCCTTCCTCAATACTGAAGGTATGAATATCGCCGATGACCTTGTTGGCGTTTATGAAGTGGTAGCCTACGGCAGGGTGAGAAAAGAACTGGCCCTTCTCGCCGTATACCACGTATGCGGTGGGCGTGATAAACCCGCCGGTCTGCCCTTCCAGGGTCAGGTTCTGGGCATTGAGCTGGCTTGAGGCCAGCAAGCCGATCGCGACAAGGGCTAATAAACAAAACCATAGGACACGTGGCTTCATGTTGGACTCCAGTAGAGAGCAGTTGCCTGCTTCCGGTAGCATTTGGAAATTAACCTCTTTTAACACAACTGAACCAACCTCGTCTCCCCCGTTCGTCAGAGTGGTAGACTGGAGCGCAATGCCACGCGGTCTGTTTATCACTCTCGAAGGCCTGGACGGTTCGGGCAAGACTACCCAAATCAAGCGTTTAGCCGTTTGGCTTGAAAAGCGCGGCCTGCAGCCGGTGATCACCCGCCAGCCCGGCGGAACAGCTACGGGCGACTTGATCCGCGAGATCCTGCTTGACTCGCGTTCAACCGGCGTGGCTCCGATGGCGGAGATGGCGCTGATGTTTGCCGACCGTGCCCAGGCGATTGCCGAGGTGATTGAGCCTGCGCTGAAATCGGGAAAGATAGTGGTCTGCGACCGCTTTACCGACTCCACAGAGGCCTATCAGGGCGGCGGACGGGGATTAGGTTCCGAGACTGTACTTGCATTGCATCGGCTCGTGTGCGGTAATTTGCAGCCCGATCTCACACTCCTGCTCCTACCGTCGTTTGATGCATCCTTGGCGCGAGCGCGCCGCCGCAATACGCGCGAAGAAGCGCAATCCGGAAAGAACGAAAACCGTTTCGAGCAGGAGAAGGACGCCTTCCACCGCCGCGTTTGGGAAAAATACCGCGAAATCGCCGCACGCGAACCGGAGCGCGTAGTTCTCATCCCCGGCGACCTCAGCATCGACGAGATTCACGAACAGATTGTGGAGGCGGTAGCTGAACGGTTGGTGCTGGCGGCGCAAAAGGGCTGATTCGGATTTCCGCAGACCTTAAACCTCATCCGCAAAAATAGCTTCTATCGTCGCCTCAAACAGCCGCGCCAGATTGACGGCCAGCGGCAGACTGGGGTCGAACTTGCCGGTCTCGATGGCATTTACGGATTGACGCGAGACCTCCAGCCGCTCGGCGAGATCTGCATGCGACCAGTCGCGTTCAGCGCGAAGTACACGCAGGCGGTTCTTCATCTGTACCTCCAGCGGTTCACCGCCTGGGAGATCACCATCACGACGACGAACAGAAACTGAACCTACCAGACTTCCATGCGTGGAGCTTGACTGTACTTCTCCAGCCTCCCCCAGAAGATATCTTTCGCCATCCAAGCGCCCCTCAGAATCCCGCACCCGGAAATCCGGAGTTGAAGGCGGAAGGCTCGCAACAAAAGACCGCCGCCGATGCTCTATCCTCAATCCATGGGCTTTCAGGACTTTCTCGGCAACACGGCGACGGTAACGCACCTGCGCGAAGCCGTGCGTACCGAGCGGTTTCCCCATTCGCTGATTCTGGCGGGGCCGCGCGGAGCGGGCAAATACACGCTGGCATTGATGCTGGCCAAGGCGGTGAACTGCCTCCAACCGACTGAAACAGACGGGCTGCCGGACTTCTGCGGCGTGTGCCGGAACTGCGCCCGCATCGGCGACTCCGCGAATCTTGAGGAGCTGGTAGCCGAGGCTATCTGCGCCCGAGACGACCTGCGGGAGACCGACAAGAAAGAAACCCGCATCCTGATCCAGACGCACCCGGACCTGCTGGTTGTTCCTCCCGATCCACCGCAATTGCTGATCAAGCTGGGGCAGGTGCGGCAGGTAATTCACGTGGCCTACTACAGGCCGCCGGCAGAGTCCAAGCGGACGTTCACCATCTTTACTTCTTCGGCATTTATGAAGGAGGCGGCCAACAGCCTGCTGAAAGTCCTCGAAGAGCCGCCGGAGCATACATCGCTGATTTTGCTTACCGAGAATCCGCAGGAGCTGCTGCCTACCATCCGCTCGCGCGCCGTGGTTCACCGGCTGGGCGCAATCCCGGCCACCGATCTGGAGGCGCTGCTGGCCGAGCGGCGGCCAGAGCTTAAGCCAAAGGACCGCGCGCTGGTCGCCCGGCTCGCCGAAGGCGCAGTTGGCCGAGCGCTGACCATCGACCTGGGCGCTTACCTGGCCAGTCGCCAGGATGCCCTTGTGCTGCTGCGCACCGCGCTCCGCGAGCCAGATTACACAATGCTCTTTCACGCCACGGAAAGCTACCGGGCCGGCGCCGACGGGCAGGAAAAGACTATCAACCTGCTGCGGGCGCTGGGCAGCCTGATTGAGGACCTTCTGCTGGTGGTCGCCGGCACCCCGGGGCTGATCCGCAACCTGGACCTGACTGCCGACCTGGAGCACCTGGCCCAGGGTTTGACCGTGGACTGGATCGACGGGGCCGCGCGCGCCCTGGTCCAGGTGGAACAAGGAATGCGGCGCAACCTGCTCCGTTCGCTCTCTCTGGACGCCATGGCCGTCAGCCTGGAGCGGGCGTGACGGTCCGAGAATTTTGGGACGAAAAGTAATAGAGCAACCCTCCTGCAGCCTGGGGCATCTTTTGGAATAACAGCACTCCCACTGATTGCACGTTTGCCGGGACTCGACAGTTTTCGATTGTCAGTGCATTCTTGTATTCAAGGCATCCAGAAGCAAGAGACAAAGTTTCGGCACTTGAGCGAGCTGTATCCAACCGCTCATATCAGGTGAGTTGTAACGGATCCTGCTCGACCGTTCACGGCTTTCAAGCTCGATAACATGAACTAATTTCGTTTTTTCCTGAGGAAGGATAGTCGCCCATGAGCCTTTCACCGATTCTGCCCACAGCTCGCGGCGAAAACGGCGCCGATCACGGCCGGTCGCAACTCCGCATGCGGCGCAACTCATCTGCGCCGGTTCCCTTTCGCTTCCCGGCGCGTAATGCAGAGGTGGATGCCCCTCTGCGCCATGCCGAACTTTTCTACCTGCAAAAGCAGATTCAGTCGCAGACGCCGATGGTAATTGTGCTCGAAGACGGCGAGCACGTGGAAGGCTGCCTCGAATGGTACGACCGCAACACTCTCAAGGTGCGCGGCAGGACCAAGACCCTGGTGTACAAGTCAGCAATCAAGTACATGTACAAGCTGGGGGATGTGGGGCAGTAGGAGACAAACAGGGAATGAGGGATCCGGGGACTAGATGCCTCCCTGCCCTTCGTGCGAGGCTTTGCGGAGACGGTCGCGGATGGCGGCTCCAATCCCCGTGGCTGGTGGCAACGGGCAGAGAATTACGGTGCATCCCCTGGCGTCCAGTGCCCGCAAACCTGCGTAGAGCTCCCGCGCAAGTTCCTCCGGGGCGGTCCACCGGCCCCATGCAACTACAGACACAGGTGATAGCCCGGCTGGCAGGGTAACGTCAGCGGGCAGCATGATTCCCAGCCGCTCCTGAGCATATTGCAGCGCCGTCGCGGCAAGCCGTGCCGGCAGATCGGACAGCGGGGCCTCGACCAGCACCATGCGCGCCCTGGGGGCATAGTGGCGCAGGCCGACTCCGGGCGAGGGCAGGGCTTCGCGTGGGGCTTCAAGGAGCTCGCCGGTACCTCGGAAGAGTTCCACAGACTCGCCAATGTCTCGAATCTGGAGACTCGTCACAGCTCCCGGCCTGTAAATCATCATTGGGCTTTGGCAGGGGTCGAGCACGGTGGATTCGAGGCCATGCGCCGTTGAACCGGCATCGAGAACCGCATCGATACGGCCGTCGAGATCGTGGAGCACATGCGCGGCGGTGGTGGGGCTGATGTGGCCAAAGAGGTTGGCGCTGGGCGCGGCGACCGGAACGCCGGCGCGCCGGATCAGTTCGAGTGCCACAGGGTGAGACGGCATGCGGACTCCGACCAGCGGCCGGCCAGCCGTAACTGCGTCAGGCACCGCCGCCGAGCGGGGCAGCAACAATGTGAGCGGCCCCGGCCAGAAGGCTTTCATCAGCCGCCGCGCCGATTCGGGAACGTTGGCTACCAGCCCGTCGAGCATTTTTTCGTCAGAGATGTGGATGATCACTGGGTCCCAAGCAGGACGCTGCTTGGCCGCGAAGATCCGCGACACCGCGGCGCTGTCCAGGGCGTTCGCTCCGAGGCCGTAGACCGTCTCGGTAGGCAGCGCCACCAGGCCCCCTTTGCGCAGAATCTGCGCCGCACGGTTGAGAGTCTCGCCGGCCTCGGGGCCTTCAAGATGGGCGGGATTAACGGTCAACCTCAGCGTCTTCACTCTTTTATTGTCGCCGGTTGCTGGCCGGAACAGCCACCTGGGTTCCAGCATGTTACCTAAATACCTGGAAAACTGAACTGTTCCCTCTTTTCCATTGCCGCCACCTGCGCCTGGGCTCTAGAGTGGAAAATCACCTGGTTGACTTCGATTCGAACCGGTACACTCGCGCCTGGGAAGATCCCCGCATCTGGTCCTTCGCGCTACCCCTGAGGAAAACGCATGAGTCCGGACCAGATATCGATCGACGAACGCCCTTCCGCTGTGCCCCATGGGAACAGGGGCTCCGTTGTGGCGCGGACTGAACAGCCGTTCACGGGGCGCCAGGTGCTTACGTTTCTGGTCTGCGTTTGTGTGTTTACGTCTGCGCTTGTCGGCGGCTGGCATTTCATTCGGGTAAGCATTCAGATCCGCAAGCTGAAGAGTCAGGACGCGGCCGTCCGGCAAAACGCGGCACTGGAACTGGGCCAATTCAAAAGCTCTCGCGCGGTCGAACCGTTGATCGCCGCCCTGAGAGACACGGACGCCGGGGTGGTCGGCGATGCGGCCAAGGCACTGGGCCAGATCAAGGATCTGCGCGCGCTCCAGCCTCTGCTTGCTGCCTTCAAGGCGGGAAAGGACAATCCAGAGGTCGAGCAACAGTTAGCCCAGGCTCTGGGCGGTCTCGGGCCCCCGGCGCTTGAACCCCTGATGGCCACGCTGAAAGACAACAACCCAAATGAATATGCGGAGGATGGGCTGGTGCAGATAGGCGGACCTGCCGTCGATCCGCTGATCGCCATGCTGAACGACGCCAATCGCAGCCTCCGGGAGGAAGCGGCCTCGGTGCTGGGGGAGATCAAAGACCCACGCGCAGTGGAGCCGCTGATCGCAACGCTCAAAGACAACACGCCGCCGCCGAAGGGACCTGTCGAGTTGGACGCGAACGGATTTCCGCTGCCGCACCCGGAAGAAGGGGAGGGCCTGCGGGAGCAATCGGCCAGGGCCCTGGGCGAGATCGAAGACCCGCGCGCAGATGGCCCGCTGATTGCCGCCATGAGGGACTCGGATGCACGCGTCCACCAGATCGCGGCCCATGCCCTGGGAGAGATCAACGACCCGCAGGCGGTGAATTTTCTGTCGACGGCCCTGCGGGAGCACAATACGGAAGTGATCGCTGGCGCCAGCGACTTTTATATCCGGCGCGGCGATCCGGGCACGGAGGATGCGCTGATCGATGCGCTCAACAAATCGGGCGACACAGACATGGCTGAAGAGCTGCTCAACAGCGGGAACACGAGGCTGCACGACGCCGCCAGCGACTGGGCATCGGCGAATCATTATGTGGTCAACTACATGCCGGGCGGGAAAGCGACGTCGTGGGGCGGCAGACAGTGACCACTTGAACATGGACTGATTGTTGAATCCTGCCTGCTGCGGCAGGGGCTGGACCGAATACCTGGCCATCTGCCGTATACTCGCTGTTTACGATGGCCATTGAGACCGAGATCAAATTCAAAGTATCGGACCTGCCCGGCCTCGCACGGCGGCTTGAGGCCGCAGGATTCACGCTGCATACACCGCGCAGTTTTGAAAGCAACGTGCTTTACGACACCCCCGGCCGCGAGATGCGCGCCCGGATTGAAATCCTGCGCATCCGCAACTATGCGGGCCGCTGGACGGTGACCCACAAGCGCGTGCCCGACGACGGCATTGGCGAAGACAGCCACAAACACCGCGTCGAGACCGAGACCGAGGTAGCCGACGGCGCGGCGCTCGAGGAAGTCTTCCTGTCGCTCGGCCTGGTACCCGCCTTCCGCTACGAAAAATGGCGTACCGAGTGGCAGGATGGCGAGGGGCATTGTGTGGTGGACGAGACGCCCATCGGCGACTACGCGGAGCTGGAGGGCCCGGCCGAATGGATTGACCGCGCCGCTGCCCGGCTCGGCATTGGCCCGGCAGATTACATCACGCTGAGCTACGGACGCCTGTTCGACCAGTGGCGCGAGCAGCACAGCTGCGCTGCCACAGACCTGACCTTTGCCGCGGTCTCCGGGACTGCCTAGATATCCTTCGCGCAATTGCATGGCGGCGCCTGAGCCGCTGGGACGCCGCCGTCCTCCATCCCTTTCGTAACCAGAAATTCGAAATTCGCTCACGCAGTTGCCGTGCTCGGTCGATAACCTCATTGAGTTTTTCCAATCTTCAGGAGCACAGGAGACCTATGAATTGCTTTCACCTTGGGAAGCGTCGCACCGGATTTGGGCATATGGGAATAATAATGATGTTGCAGGCTACCGCGCTGGCTTTGATTCTGGCCGTGGTTTTACCCGCCACGGCGGCCGGCGAGCGGCCATCAAGACGCGGGTGGTGCCGGTTTACCCGGAGATTGCAAAGCGAATGAGAATCGGTGGCACGGTAAATATTCAGGCCACTGTGGACGCCGAGGGAACGGTGAAGGATGTGAAGACGGTGAGCGGAAACCACATGCTGGCTGTGGCAGCCGAGGATGCAGTACGGCATTGGAAGTTCGCGCCCGGGTCCGGCGACACAATCGTGAACTTGGAGGTCAATTTCGCATCTCCCCAGTAGGCTCCGCATTCGGCGCAGCGTGGGAGGTGTAGGCGAACCTGCCCCCACCTCCCGTTTGTGCTGTTCCCTGCTCTGCCGGGCGGTCAGCGCTCAAGCTGCAAGAGGCGCGCATCCTAGCCGGCTCTCATTAGAAACCAGTTATTCACTATGGGACCTAAGCCTTTAGTGACTGACTAGTCCCAAGAAAGGGGAGGAAGAATCTGTCCATCGTAGGATAGGATTGGTAGTGATGATGGATTCTGGGAACAGCAAGAGCGGCGAGCCGGACTCTCGCCACGCTCCCAACACCCCTGCCAAAAGTGCCCTGTCCGTTGCCCTGATCGGCCCCAACGACGATCGTCGCAGGGCCTTTATGAGCGTTCTTTCCGGGCGCCAGAGCACCGAGATCCGCGAGTTTTCTTCCTACCCGACCAATCTGGACGACCTGCCCCTTACCCTGGGCGAACAGTTCGACGTTGTAATCATCGACCTGGACTGCGACCAGGATTTCGTCTTCGATCTGGTCGGGCGCATCTGCGCCAGCAGTTCCGCATCCGTGATGGTTTATTCGGCAGATGCCGATGTAAAGCAGGCGGTCCGCTTCATGCGGGCGGGCGCCCGCGAATACTTTACGCTGCCTCTGATTCCCGCCGAAGTAGCCGGCGCTCTCACGCGTGCAACGTTCACCCCGCCGGCACCTGTCCATGTCCCAAAGACAGCCGGTCAGATATTTGCCTTTATCGGCACCAAAGGGGGCTGCGGAGTTACCTTGATCGCGGCCAATTTTGCGGTGGCGGTAGCCTTGGAGTCCAGCCAGAGCACGCTGTTGATCGACCTCGGCCAGCCCCTTGGAGACTCTGCGATCAACCTCGGCATGACGTCCAATTACTCCACTGCCAATGCACTAAGGGATCATAGTCGGCTCGACGGGAGTTTCCTCAATTCGCTGCTGGCCAAGCACAGTTCGGGATTGTCTGTACTAGCAGCTCCAAACGAATTCCCCAAGGATCAGCCGCCCACTGAGGCCTTCGACAAACTGATCGCCGTCGCGCGGCAGAACTTCAGTTACGTCGTGGTCGATGCTGGATCGAGGATTGACCTGATGGATTCCTCTCTTTTCGAAGATTCCACCGTCGTCTATTTAATTACCCAGGTCGGGATCACGGAGTTGCGCAACTCGAATCGCATGATTTCTCAGTATTTCGCCCTTCGAGGCCGCAGTCTGCAGATCGTGCTCAACCGCTATACGCCCAACACTCTTCTCTTCGACGATAGCCAAGTCACCAAGGCTCTCACCCGGCCTGCCCACTGGAAAATTCCCGACGATTACTCCACTGCCCGCAGAACACAGAACACAGCCACTGCGATTGCGCTTGAAGACTCACCCATCTCGCTCGCAATCCGGCAAATGGCCAGAGTAGCCTGCGGCCTTCCCGATGAAAAGAGACGGAAAAAAGGCTTCAGCCTCTTTGGGAAATAAGCATCCAGGCATCTTTACAGAAAGAGCGCTGTTCTAGATAAACGGCGCAAAAGCAAGCCGGAGGGCGTGCTAGGCTCCGGCTTTAATCCTGCTGTTGTTACTTCTCAGCTCCGTGGCATTTCTTGAATTTCTTTCCGCTGCCGCAGGGACAGGGGTCGTTGCGGCCCACCTTTTCTCCGGTCCTGCGCTGCGAAGGCTGGCTAGAGTCATCGCTTCCCGAGCGGCTGGCGGCATCCAGTTCCCGCTGCTTCTTGCGGTGAAACTCTTTCTCCAGCGCGTCGATGGTGGTGGAGGGCAGGCGGGTGTGAATTCCAATCTCTCGCGGCTCCGCATCCAGCGTGAGAGGTTGTGCGGCAGAGGCCACCGGCGGCGCCTTGGGCACCGCGCGATTCGGCCGTGGCGCCGCATCCACCGGCTGCCCGTCGGGTCCAAGAATCTGCATTCGGAAGAGGAACCGGGCGGTGTCTTCCTGGAACTTGATCATCATGGCCTCGAACATGTCGTAGGACTCTCTCTTGTAGGCCACCAGCGGATCCTGCTGCGCATAGCCACGCAACCCAATTCCCTCTTTCAGGTGATCCATTGAGAGCAGGTGTTCTTTCCAAAGCCCGTCAATCACGCTCAGCATCACCATCCGCTCGTGGTAGCGCATGGTGGCGGCTCCGAGGATCTTTTCCTTGGCCTCGTATTGCTCCTTCAGCTTCTCGAAGATCGCCTCACCCAGTTCGTGGCGGCTTAGCTCCTGCGGCTTGATCTCCGTTTCATCTAGATTCAGGCCAAACTGATCTATCAGTTTTTCACCGAGACCCTTGATGTTCCACTGGTCTGGGCGAACGCGTTCGCCGGCGAACTCGTCGAGGAATCCGCTCAGAATTCCGCCGACGTAGTCTTCGAGAATCAGCTCGCGCTGGTCAACGCCTTCGAGCAGTTGGCGGCGCAGGCCGTAAACGGCCTCGCGCTGCTTGTTCATCACGTCGTCGTATTCGAGGAGGTGTTTGCGCGATTCGAAGTTCTGCGCCTCGACTGCCTTCTGCGCTCCCTCGATGCGCTTAGAGATCATCTTCGACTCAATGGGCACGCCCTCTTCCATGCCCAGCCGCTCCAGCAGCGTGCTCACCCACTGCTTGGCGAAGATGCGCATCAGGTCGTCTTCGAGCGAGAGGTAGAAGCGCGACTCGCCAGGATCGCCCTGGCGGCCCGCACGACCGCGGAGCTGATTGTCGATACGCCGCGACTCGTGCCGCTCTGTGCCGAGGATGAACAGGCCGCCGGCCTCGATCACCTGCTCGTGATCTTTGAGCGCAGCTTCTGCGTGGCCCTTGTTGCTCTCAGCCCAATCCGGTTCGCTGACTTCGAACTCCTGGCCCTGGTAGTAGAAGCGCATGAAGCCGGCTGGCGCCATGGGATTGATGGCTCCCTCAGCCACGCTGATTGCGCGGGCCTTGCCCTTCTTCACCAACTCCTGGCGGGTCATGAAGTCCGGATTACCGCCGAGCAGAATATCGGTTCCGCGGCCTGCCATGTTGGTGGCGATGGTCACCATTCCGAGGCGACCGGCCTGTGCTACGATTTCCGCTTCGCGCTCGTGGAACTTGGCGTTCAGCACCACGTGGCGCACGCCCTTGCGCTGCAGAATTCCCGAGAGACGTTCAGACTTTTCGATGGACGTTGTGCCGACCAGCACTGGCTGCTGCTGCTCGTGAAGAATCGCGATGTCGTCGGCCACCGCCTTGTACTTTTCTTTTTCGGTGCGGTAGACAACGTCGGGATTTTCAAGCCGGCGCATGGGCATGTTGGTGGGGATGACCACGATTTCAAGCTTGTAAATCTTCTCGAACTCGGCCGCCTCGGTTTCGGCGGTGCCAGTCATGCCGCTCAGCTTCTTGTAGAGCCGGAAGTAGTTCTGGAAGGTGATGGTGGCCAGCGTCTGGTCTTCCTTGCGAATGGTGACGCCCTCTTTGGCCTCGATGGACTGATGCAGTCCGTCGGACCAGCGGCGACCCGGCATCAAGCGGCCGGTGAAGGTGTCGACGATGATGACTTCGCCATCCTTGACCACGTATTCCACGTCGCGCTTGTAGAGCGCGTGCGCCTTGATCGCGGTTTCAACATAGTGCTTGAGTTCCCAGTTTTCAGCATCGGCGATGTTGTCGATACCCAGCAGCTTCTCGATCGTCACCCAGCCATCGTCGGTGACGCCGATGGTGCGCTGCTTCTCATCCACAATGTAGTCGCCGCTGAAATACTTTTGGCCCTCGGCAAGCTGAATACCGAGTTCCTGCTGGCGCCTGTGGTCGGTCGCTTCGACCTCCTCGCCCATCACCAGTTGCGGAATGATCTTGCGCGCGCGCGCGTACTTGTCCGTGGTCTGGTCGGTGGGGCCGGAGATGATGAGCGGAGTACGTGCCTCGTCGATTAGGATCGAATCCACTTCGTCGACGATGGCGTAGTAGTGGCCGCGCTGCACGCAATCCTTGATTTCGAACTTCATGTTGTCGCGCAGGTAGTCGAAGCCGAACTCATTGTTTGTCCCGTAGGTGATGTCGGACGCATAGGCGGCTCTCCGCTCACTGTCGTCGAGGTCGTGGACGATGACGCCGACCGTGAGGCCCAGGAACTCGTAGATCTTGCCCATCCACTCCGCGTCGCGCTTGGCCAGGTAGTCGTTCACCGTGACCACATGCACGCCGTGTCCGGCGAGCGCGTTGAGATAGCAGCTGAGGGTCGCCACCAGTGTTTTGCCTTCGCCGGTTCTCATTTCGGCGATCTTGCCCTGGTGCAGCACCATGGCACCGATCAACTGAACGTCGAAGTGGCGCATTTGCACGGCGCGCCAGCCGGCCTCGCGCACGACCGCAAATGCTTCAGGAAGCAGCTCTTCCAGCGCCTCCTTTTCAGCCGCCTTGATCGCATCTTCGTCCGTGATTCCTTCGAGCTTCTTGGCGATCCGGGTCCTGAACTCAACTGTCTTCCCGCGAAGCTGCTCATCCGTGAGCTGCTTGATCTCAGGCTCAAGGGCGCTGATCTGCCTCACAAAAGGCATGAGCCGCTTGATGGCACGTTCGTTCGAGGTGCCAAAAATCTTAGTCAGTAACTTATCGAAAAACACAGGCTTCTCCGTTTACCAGTGTAAATGCAGAGGGTTAACTCGGGGCTGAAGCGGGCTTTCACTTCCCAAATGCATTGACCACTGTGATTGGCTGGCTGTCGGGGAAACTGTGCAGATTCCGTCGTTTGGGACTGACACAAACAAAAGCGGCTCCTAACTATCGGGAGCCGCTTCTGCATCTCTAAAATTAGTTTTTAAATTGCGGAATGATAATTATTGGTTGCCCGCAATATCCGGTGTATCGCTATCGAGATGCGCAACCTGCGCGTAGGTGGTACGGAGATACTTGTGCGGGTTGACAGGAACATTGTGGACGCGCACTTCATAGTGAAGATGCGGGCCGGTAGCGCGGCCTGACTGCCCAACGTACCCAATCACCTGTCCGCGATTTACATGCTCGCCGGGCACCACGGCGATCGAGGACAAATGGCCGTAGACAGTAAGCACCTCGTGGCCGTGATTCAGAACTACCTCGCGGCCGTAGCCTGCTCCCATCGATGCGCCCGAAACATCGCCGTCGGCAGCCGCACGCACCGGCGTTCCATAGGGTGCATCAATATCGAGCCCGGAGTGGAATGCGCCTTCACCGTTGATCGGATCTTCGCGCTGACCGAAGCTGGAAGCTACGCGTCCCTCGATGGGCCACATCGAAGGCGCATCCGCAAGCGTTGTCCAGTCGCCGGCAAAGGTCGGCGAAAGGCCGCTTTCCAAGGCACGCGAGATGCGGCCGGAGAGCGCCTCTGAGCGCAACACATAAAACTGGTCAATCGAAGATGTAATCTGCTGCTGGCTCGGGTCGTCCGTCTGTGCCAAGCTTGCGGGAGTTGGCGCTGCCGCCGCGGCGCTGGCAGCTGCTGCCGGCTTGGCCGAGGCCATCTTGTTCTGGCGTAGACCGTAAAGAGCGGTCACTTCATTGGCCAGCGCGCCCAGCGAGGCTACCTGCACATCGCGGTCGTGCGCAATCTGGGCCATTTGCTTGTAGTCTTTGCGGAGCGTCTCACGCTCCTGGCGCATCTGGTTGTAGCTCTCGGTCTTGAGCAGCATGCGGGTGTAAGATCCCGCCAAACCTACGATAGTAAACGCGCCAATCAGTGCGGCAGCCACAAACCCGTACGCATACTGAAGAGGCAGCGGAATCTTTCGAACTCGGCCGTCCTCATCTCGTGCGACAAAAAGGATGTAATAGCGCTTGCGTAGCATGTTTGCCTTTCATTCCTGCGACCCGCAGGACCGCAATTCGCCGCTTACACAGAATGGCGTAAAAACCGAGAGCCTCTCGGCCCATAAATAACCACTCGCCCAGTCGGGCGTACATACTTGAGTGTCTTAAAAGGCTAACAAAACGGTCACTGTCAGGTCAATCCAATACTCTCAAGAGTGCAAACTTTGGTGACTTGACAATGCCGAGCGTTCTTACCCTGGCTGAAAGATTTCTGGAATGTCTCTTCGCCGTAGATTTGCAGTTCAATTCTCTGCCTAAACCAAATCAACCTTTTGTAAAACATCCATTGGCGCCTGCCCAGGACATCGGCAAGAAATCATCACTCTTTAGAACGACTTACCAAGGCCAACCGGGCAGACTAGCTCCCTTTTGTCCTATTCTCAAAGAATGGGAACGAAGCGGGCAGATTCCCTCGCAATGGCTGATTCCTTAAGGGCCGGCAGGCGAGGCGAACTGGCCCTGATCGAACAGATTCGCGGTCAGGCGGCAAAAATGCCCAAGGTCGGGGTGCGGCTGGGCATAGGTGATGACTGCGCACTGCTCCGGCTGCGCACCGGGGAGGAAATGGCCGTGACGACCGATCTATCCATCGCTGATCGTCACTTCCGATTAGACTGGCACTCGCCCGACACGATAGGCCATCGCGCCCTCGCTCGCGGGCTCAGCGACCTGGCCGCCATGGGCGCCCGCCCCGTCGCCGCCTTTCTTTCCCTTGGTTTACCGTCCGAACTGACCCGCCCCGCGGCCCGCGGACAAAGTTGGCCCAGCTCCTGGATCGCCCGGTTCTACGACGGCCTGCTCGCCCTGGCCAAGGCCCACAACACCCCCTTGGCCGGCGGTGATCTGGCCGAGTCGCCACTCGCCGTCGCCGATATTGTCCTGATTGGAGCGGTTCCGCGCGGAAAGGCGCTGCTCCGCTCCGGTGCAAAGCCGGGTAATCTGCTCTACGTTACCGGAATGCTTGGTGGCGCAGCGGCAGGCCTGGCCCGGATGGCGGAACTGGCTGCAGTTTCCGAGACGGCCCAATCGCAGTCTCTCCCCAAACGGCCCTTGAAAATCCCCAGGAAACTGGCAGCGCTGCTAGCCCCGCACCTCTACCCGCAGCCGCGCATTGCCCAGGGCCTTTGGCTTCAACGCCACGGTCTGGCCACTGCGGCAATCGACCTGAGCGACGGGCTCTCCACCGACCTCGCCCACCTTTGCCAGGAGTCAGGCGTCTCCGCCGAGATCGATTCGGTTCTTCTCCCCATCCATTCCGGCGCAAGCCTGGCCCAGTCGCTCCACGGCGGCGAAGACTACGAATTGCTCTTCACCGCCCCGCAATCTGCCAAGCTGCCGCGCGCTATCTCCGGCATTCCCGTCACGCGCATCGGACGCATCGTCCGCCGCAAACGAGGCAGCCCGCTTGTCACTCTGCTCACCGCGCAGGACAAACAACCACTCGAACCCCGAGGCTGGCAACACTTTTCCTAAGAGGCTTCCGATGAAGAGAGTGCATTGAAGCGTACGTGCTTCAGCCCGTACATTAACACTGCAAAATTGACGGGGCTTCAGCCCCGAAGGAATGCCGTTTCATCCAAAGGAACATGATCGGAGTTCGCCTCCCATCTCCTCGCCGCGCCTCCTCGCCGAAAAGCGTTCTCGATGCAACACGAATCACAAACCTATCGCTCCGCACCGTCTATCATCAAAAGTGTCATGACTACCCAGAAAGTCCGCGTCCGCTTTGCCCCCTCCCCCACTGGAATGTTGCACGTGGGCAGTGCGCGGACGGCGCTCTACAACTGGCTGTTCGCCCGGCGCATGGGCGGCGATTTCCTCCTACGCATCGAAGATACTGACCCGGAACGCTCAGAAGCCCACTATGAGGCGCAGTTCATTGCGGACTTGCGCTGGCTTGGGCTGGACTGGGACGAGGGCCCTGTCGACGCCGACGGTCCGGACAAGGGCGCCTACGGCCCTTACCGACAATCAGCCCGCCTCGCCATTTATGCCGAGCACACCGAGCGCCTTCTCGCCCAGGGCAAAGCCTACCGCTGCTTCTGCACCCCTGAGGAGTTGGAAGCGGAGCGCAAACTGGCCGTCGCCGAGCACCGCCCGCAGGTCTACTCCGGCCGCTGCCGCTCTCTCAACCAGGAAACAATCAACCAATACCTCGCCGCCGGCAGGCCATTCGCAGTGCGTCTCAGAATTCAGGACCACCCGCTGCGCTTTCACGACATGGTTCACGGACCGATCGAGTTCGCCGCAGAGACTGTCAGCGACCCGATCCTCGTCCGGTCGGAAATCAACGCCAAGGGTTTGCCCGGCGCCGCCGTCCCGGTCTATAACTACGTTGTCACCGTCGACGACGCCCTCATGGAAATCACACACGTCATCCGCGGCGACGACCACCTTTCCAACACTCCCAAGCAAGTCGCCATCTACGAAGCCTTCGGCTGGAAAGTGCCGGAGTTTGCGCACCTGTCCACAATTCTTGGCGCGGACCACGAGCGGCTTTCCAAGCGTCACGGAGCCACCTCCATTGCGAGCTTCCGCGAGGCTGGCTACCTGCCCGAGGCCATGGTCAATTACCTGGCGCTGCTAGGCTGGGGCGCCGAAGACGGCAAGACCGAAACCTTCACGCTCGAGGAACTCACGCGCGCCTTTTCAATCGAGCGCGTAACGCCCAGCCCCGCCATCTTCGACTTCGAAAAGCTGAACTGGCTCAACCGGCATTACCTCAAGCTGGCCGCGCCCGAGCGGCTCGCTGCGCTCGCTTGGAATTATTTCTCTGACCGCCTTCCTCCATGGGACTTGAAAGAGGACGAACTGCACAATTGGTTCTGTCGGCTGCTGGCAATTTTTGTTCCGTATGTCGACCACCTCAATCAGCTGCCCGCCAAGGCCGCTTTCGTCTTCGGCTTCGACCAGGAAGCTGCGCGCAACAGCGCGGAAAATGCCCCGGTGCTGGCCGTCGACTCAGCGCGAATTGTGCTCGCCGAGCTCGCCGATCGCGTCCGTGTCCATTCCGAGCCGGTCACTCCGGAGCACTTCAAGACTTGGATGAACGAGATCCAAACTGCCACCGGCGTAAAGGGCAAGGAGTTGTTTTATCCTGTCCGCATTGCGCTTACCGGCGCGCACTCGGGACCGGTGTTCGACAAACTGCTGCCGCTCATTGAGGAAGGTGCGGCGCTCGGTCTCCACATCGCAACCATGCGCGAGCGCGTCGAGCGCTTTGTAGGAGTCTGAGGAAAGTGATCGAAATCTTCTGGATCGGAACCAAACCGCGCGCGCCGCTTGCCGTTGTGCTGTGTCCAGCCGGCGACGACGCATTGAAAGACGACCTCGCCGCATTGAAGCAGGGCGGAATTGAAACCATCGTCTCCCTGCTTGAAAAGGATGAGGCCGAGTGGCTCGGGCTTGCGAAAGAGGGCCCGCTGGCCGTGAAGGCTGGAATGCAATACCTCTCCCACCCCATTCCCGATACCAATACGCCGTTGGATCCCGCCGCATTCCACGCCTTCATTGCGGGACTCGCCGAACGCCTCGTTGCCGGAGAGCACATTGGCATACATTGCCGCGGCAGTATCGGCAGGTCCACCGTCACCGCGGCGTGTGCGCTCATCCATCTCGGATGGACGCCCGCCACCGCTCTAGCCGCAGTTCAGGCAGCACGCGGCTGCGCCGTCCCTGAGACCCTTGCACAGGAGCGCTGGATTCTCAATTACAGGCCGTTGCCGTGATCGCCCCAGTCCCTGCCCCGATCCCTGGCCCGGTTATCGACCTCAGCTTTCCCCACCGCTGGCAGGCCGAGGTCCTCCCCAAGCGGCCCGTCATTCTGCCCGCACGCCACTTCGTTTATCCACGTGACGCCGAGGAGGTAGAACGCGGCGCCCTTGAGGTGCTCATCCGTACCAAGGCAGATGAAGCACAGCCCTTCCTCGCCACATGCGCCCTCGGCTTTCGCGACCCCGCCGTTCCCACCGGCCTTTGGTCCACACCAAAGCCTGAAGAGATCTGCGCCGTCTCCGGCGGCTATGCCTATCTCATCGACACATCCGCGCCCGAGCGGTTCACCATGATTTCCTACCGCCCCGTTCTTCACATTCGTTCACTGGTCGAAGCAGGCTTGCTCCTCTTCGTAGGTCATCGTTCCATCCTCGCGTGGAGCCGTGACGGCCAGGCCTGGGAGTCGGAGAAACTCTCTGACGAGGGCGTGACCATCGCCAGCACTGAAGCGCACGTCCTCCGTGGAATTAGATGGGAGATGCGCACCGACAAGGAAACCCCATTCGCACTCGATCTGCGCACAGGTCACCGCATGGTGCCATAAATTCGCGGCACCGGAGTAATCTGGTTCCGTAAAATGCGGCGTAATCCAACGGTGAGATTATGAGACTCCTCGGACGCGTTCAATTGACCACGGTCGAGCTTCCAAATGCCCTTGAATTCAGCATTTCCCGTGAGAGTGGCTGGCTCGATTGGGCCGCGTCGCCATTGATTGTGCTCCTTGTGATCTGGATGTTCTGGAAGATGAATACTTCGTTCTCTAGGCTGATCGCTGCTGTTGTTTGTGTCTCCGCCGCTGCTTCCGCAATTGCAACCTGGATCCAGGGAGGTTCAACAAAACTCCGCATCACGAGCGATGAGTTGTTTGCCGAAGGAAACCTCAACAAGATGTTTTCTACCGAGGTGAGAATTCCAGTTTCAGAAATAGAGTCGCTCGGATATAACGTCGGAGATGAAGGCGAACCCAGCGGTTTGTACGTGAGACACGGATGGAGCCATACCTGCGTTCTGCCCGGATTGGAAGGAGACCAGGCAAGCTCCGTGACCACCGCGATCTTTGATAAGTTTCCGGAGATTGCCCCGGAGGACACGAGCCCAGGATCACCTCTTTACGGGACCCAGAGCGAATTGACAACCCTGGGCCTCTCAGACTCGCAATCAGAAAGACCGAAGACGAAGTCATAGCCAACCCCGACAGCCGAGGTTCCCGGCCCATTGCCTTCGCCACTCACTTCCGCCAAGGCTGCACCTCGCCCGCCTCACGCCAACTAGCAATCGGCTTCTGCAGCCCGTCCTTGATCCAAAGAAACTGTCCGTTGATCTCCGCGGCATCATCACTCATCAAGTCCGCAACCAGGTCTGCAGCTTTTTCCGGATCGTCGCCTCCGGTTTCCTCCACCCAGGCCGCCCATTTCACATAAGCATCAGCC
Source organism: Occallatibacter sp. (assembly GCA_035945795.1). Lineage (GTDB taxonomy): Bacteria > Acidobacteriota > Terriglobia > Terriglobales > Acidobacteriaceae > Telmatobacter. Next base: position 32,439 of record DASYZU010000069.1, on the reverse strand, counting down.
ACACTTCCCAGCCGTTCCGATTTCGCCTTGATGTATGCCCACATGTCGGTCTTCACATCTCCGGGATGGATCACGTTCGCTGTCACGCCGGTTCCCTTCAACTCCGACGCCAGGTGTCGAGTGAACTGATTGAGCGCGGCCTTGCTTGTCCCGTAAGCGCTGTTCACCGGCCCGGGTTCGTGCAAAGCCGCAGCAGAGGTCACGTTCACAATCCGCCCCCAACCACCGTCGATCATCCCGCCGACAAACGCCCTGCACGTCAGGTACGAGCCGACAGTGTTGATCATGATTGTCTCTATCCATGCGTCCGGATCACTGTCTTTGATCAGGTCAATCGGCCCAAAGACTCCCGCCGCATTCACCAGAATCGACGGTACACCTAGATCGCGTTCAATGACTCCCTTCGCTTGCATCACCGATTCCGTCTTGCCCACATCAGCAGGCACAACCAGCGCCCGCGCTCCTTCGGCCACCAACTGCTGCCGGGTGTCTTCAAGGCCTGCTCCGCTGCGTGCAACCAACGCCACCACCGCGCCCTGCCGTGCCAGCTGCACAGCAACATGCCGGCCCACACCGCGGCTGGCACCCGTCACCACAGCAACTTTCCCCTGCAGATTGTTCACATCCAAACTCCTCATTCACTCATGCCTCGACGAATCCGGCTGCTAAGCAAGGCCCGCATTTTTGGCGCGTCCGATCTTCCGAAACACTACATCGGAATATTCCGCGCCAGGAAGAATGCAATCGTCGCGGCCATAGAGTGGTTCGCTTTTGTCGATCTTCTGCCTGAGAACAGTCTCGAACTCACCAGCCACACGGGTATCGGCAAACCGGAACATGGCGTGCTGAATCACCAGTAGCCCGCCGGGCTTAAGCGTTCGCGCCAGATCGGCCACGGATTGCTCGAAATCGACAAACCGGATGCGATCATCGCACATCGGCGGCGGCGGCGAAACGTTGAGGTCGCCGTGACGAAAGACCGCCATTGCAAAGATCGCGTCATAGCTCGCGTTTTCCTCCCCAGCCGTTAACCCGGCAACGGCAAAGCGCAGCCTGGCATCCCTGTTCCACAGCTTCCGAAAGCGGCACACCAGAATATTATGCGGATTGATGTCCAGCCCAATGATCGTTGCCAGCTGGAAATACTTGCGCAACGAGAAGACTTCCTCTCCGGTGGAACACCCGAATGAGAGGATGCGCACATCGGCGCCATCGCCAACTACCTCGCGCACCTGCCTGAAGATCTCCGGATAGCGGTCCCTGGATGTCTTTATGTAGGGCTGGTAGAGTCCCTTAGGCGGCCGGAGCGACAAAAGAGTGTAGTTGCGCGACTCCATGCTGCGCGCCAGGTGGTAGATGAATTTCGCGGCCCGAAACCCCGGTACCTTTCGCAGGCGAGGCTTCAAACGCGCTACGATTGCTTTCATATCCAAAATCTTGCGTCCCCAGTCATCGCGCCGATAACTGGCACTTTAACGCAAGTGGCGGCGCAACTCAAAGGGGCATCAGCGCCTTGTATGAAGCGTAGATGCCTTCGAAGACAGAATCCCAACTGGCAGTGAGTGCATAGGCGCGGGCAGCTTCGCGCATCGCGGCGTGCCTGGCCGGATCGGCCAGAATTCCTGCGATGGCGGCGGCGAACCGTTCATCCGGCACAACGCAGCCGGTTTCTCCGTCGCAAACAATAGTGCATGGCCCGCCGTCGGGGGTCACGATGGCCGGAACGCCGCTGGCCAGCGCCTCCAGCACCACGTTGCCGAAGGTGTCGGTATGCGAGGGAAACACGAACAGGTCCATATTCGCGTAGGCAGTCGAAAGCTCCTCGCCCTTCAGCACGCCGGTAAACTCCGCGCGCGGCAATCGCCTGCGCAGCCAGGTCTGCTCGGCGCCGTGGCCCACAATGAGAAAGCGGAAGCTCCTGTGTCCTGACCTCTCCAACTCTTCCTGCACCCTGACGAGCAGCTTCACATTCTTCTCAACCGACATCCGCCCCACAAATCCAAGAATTTGATCGCCGTCTTCGGGATCGCGCTTGCGCTTGTCCGGACGGAAGAGTTCAGCGTCTACCCCACGCGGCATCAGGTGGCAGGGCCGTCCAGTCGTTCGCTCCAACAGCCTGCAGAGTTCGGGATTGGGCGCGAACAGCACCCGCGCTCCGGAGTAGAAAACACAGGCCGCTGCCATCGTAAGGTCTTCGATCTTCTGGCCTGTTGCTGCGGACTGTCGGCATGGCAACAGGCGTAGGAACCAGTTCGAGCGCCGTGCAAGGTACTCGTGCACGTTGGTGTGCCAACTGGCGGCCAGCGGTAGTTCGAGATGGTGAGCCAGCCCCGCGCCCAGCATTCCCACCTCGCTGGGCCCAGTGATGTGAATCAGGTCCGGTTGAAAGCGTTCAAGCACCTCGCCGATGAGCGGGATGTGGCGCAGAAAAACAGGATCGAAGCGGAGGTCTTTTTCCAGCGCAAAGGAGAGAAAGCCTCGGGGCAGCTCGAGCGTCCACACACTGCCTTCCTCGGTAATCGCTTGAGCTCGGTCTCCCGCGCGAACGCAGAGAAAAGGAAGATTACGCCGCCGCGCGAATGCTTCAAAGTGGCGGCTGGTGTGTGCAACCCCGTTCACCTCGTGGAACGAATCGGGAAAGTAGGCCACGCGCGGCACTGATGCGTTCATTTCGTGGGAAGCTGAGTTGGCGGAGTTGGCGAGGCTGGAAATTCCGTCGAGGTTCGGCGCGGACTCTGCCAACGCGCGCCCAGCGCTGCCAGCTCCACTCACTCCGTGACCCATGCAAGCTCCGCTTCAACCCTTCAGCCTTCGGTCTCACCCAGCGCAAGACGCAACTGGTGCGAATCATTCCAGGCAATGCGCAGGCCGCCGGCCACCGGGGCCCTGCCCAGCAGTTGAACAAGTGCAATTACGCCCCGCATCAACAGAGGCGACGATTGCTTTGGCCACAACTCACTCAGCGGCCGCACCACGCCGTGCGTATCGGGATGATAAACGCGCTCGTCCCAGTTGCGCGAGCCCTGCGGAAACTCAGGATAGTTGCGCACCGCGTCGATTGTCGACTGCAGCAGGCGATGCTTCCATGGCTCCGCATACTGCGGCATGAACAGCACGTTGCTCTTCCGCTGCCGGCGAATCTCGTGGACAAACTCCGTAAAGCTGGCGGCGTTGGTCAGGTTGATGTTGGCGTTCGGCTCCACACCGTGGCGGTCGCCGCCGGAAATCAGCAGCATGTTCCACTTTTCGACCAGCCGGCGCACGGCGCGGTTCTCATCCCAGTTGCGCAGCCCATTCAACTCCAGCGCGTGGAGGAAGGCGCCGTTCTTCTGCAGAAACTCGTTCACCAGAAACTGGTGCTTTTCCCTGCCGATCAGGTAGAGGTCCCACATGGGATGGTTGAAGACCACCAGCACGTTCGGTTCATTGTGAAGTGCCCTGAGAATCTCCGTGAGGCGAATGTCACTCGGCCGGGCGGTAAACTCCTTGAAGGTTGCCATCCACTGCGCCGCGCGAGCGCTGGGCAGGTTGTGAACGCCGAGGTGGAAGGCCTGAACTCCGCCGTAGGGCGCGCTCCACTCCACCGAAACCGGAATCTGGCGAGCGCTGGGCACACTGCGAAGCAGCATCGGCGCATTGATGTTGTCGTGGTCTGTGAGAGACACCATCGGCACCAGCCCCAGCTTTTCAATCTGCCTGCTCTCGAGGTCAAAGGCCAGTTTGGGGGGTATCGGGGGTGTCCAGTAGCTAGACGCGTAGTTGATGCTCACACCATGCATCTCCTCCGCACGCCGCTCCAGCCGCGTAAGCAGCGGCCGCATCACCGGGAACTGGTTGCCGAAGTTGGCAAGAAAGTCCAGGGTTTCGTGGGACTGGTTAGTGTGGCTGTGCAACGAGATTCCGGTCGTGAACCCCCCCGGCGCATCTTTGTCGCGCCAGAGATAGGAGATGGTCGCACTGGGCATGGCTGCTCCTTCATCCGCTATCGTGCCCGGATTACTGAACCCAGTTTGAGGTCCTGCCGTAAAAGGATGTTTAATATCCAGCGAATTACCCTTCAATTGATAAATGAACCAATAAAGTTACGTAGAGGCTCCAATTGTCCCTTGATTTCAGTGTAAATCCCTAAAGAAGGCCGGAAGGGCCCCGGTCACAAGGCCTTTCATATGCTTGTCTTGGCTATCTCGGGACTGAGAAAATCCTCGACAGTCCAGCCAGCCATCAGGTCCTCGTCATGGTTTGCCTGCTGGCCCCCCGGATGCGCACCGACAGTCGCCGCTGCCAGTTCGGCCGCCAGATAGTTCTCCGTCAGCCCCCGCCGTAAGATCTCGAAGGCCTCCTCCGGGGTGTCGGCAAACTGGAACAGATCGATGTCCTTGGGCGAAATGGCGCCTGTATCCACCAGGACGTCAAGGTTGAAAACCTTCTTCCAGTACTCTGACCCGTAGATCACTACGGTGATCTTTTTGGCCAGCTTGTGGGTCTGCGCCAGGGTGAGAATCTCAAACATCTCATCGAGCGTACCGAAGCCGCCGGGAAACACCACCAGCGCCTTGGACAGGTAGGCGAACCAGAGCTTGCGCATGAAAAAGTAGTGGAATTCAAAGTTGAGTGAAGGCGTGATGTAGGGGTTGGGAGCCTGCTCAAAAGGCAACCTGATGTTCAGGCCGATGGTCTTCCCGCCCGCCTCCCATGCACCCCGGTTGGCGGCCTCCATGATGCCCGGCCCGCCTCCTGAAGTGATGACGAAGCGGTGCTTCCTTGAGGGAATCTTGACCGCCCAATTGGTCAACAGTTGCGCCAGCCTGCGCGCGTCCTCGTAATAGCGGGCCATCTCGACGGCCGACACAGCACGTTTGCGCTGCAGATCCGTAGCCTTGCCGGCAGCGATATCGGGCGGGCTGGCAGGCTGTTCGGAGCTGGGAGCTGGCTGGCTCGAGCCGGTGTTGTCCAGCAGTTCGAGAGCGTGATCGGCCTCCTCGCGGCCGCGGAAACGCGCCGAGCCGAAAAATACGACCGTGTCCTGAATCTGCTCGTGGCGAAAACGCGCCAGCGGCTCAAGATATTCAGAAACAATACGCATCAGGCGCCCGTCGGCGCTGTTCAGGAAGGTGGAGTTCTCATAAGCCAGCGGAGCGCGCTCCAGCGGAGGAGGCGCGCCATCGCCGGGAATGGCAACGATGGCCTCCGGCACAACTGGTGCTTTCTCTCCCTGATCCCTGCCGGGATCCCCAGCGAGCGATCTTTGTTCGATGGGGTGGCTGGTCCCTGATCCCTGATTCCTGTCTACCATGGCTCATCCCTCCCGACGGCTGAACACGTCCTGCAGCGCAATCCACAAATTCAAGAGGCCCAGTCCCGAGACGATTCCGCGCACCGCACCGTTGGCGGCAAAGCTGGCGAGAGTTGGAAACTGTTGGAAAAGCGGGTTCCGGTCCCAGAAAACGGGCGACCAGGGCGCATAGCAGACGGCAAGCCCAATATACATACGAAGCATCACCCGCAGAAGCAGTTCGATACGCTCCAGCCAGCGGGGAATTCGCTGCGGTACGGACCCGGCCGGCTGCGGCGCGACTTCGGGTACAGTTCCAACCGCAGGCCCAGGCAACGGAGCCGGGCTCGCTGTAAGCGTAGACGATGTCGATTCCGGCTGCTGGGACATTCTCTTTTGTATACGCCCGCCGCGCCCGATTCCAACCGCAAAACGGACACTCGGCACACGCCGGAAAACCTCGGCCCGGCTTGGGGCGCCGTATTGCAACGGTAACACAGCGGGGGGAAGCAGAGGCAGCAACGAAACCTGGATTGCCTCTGGGCACAGATCGCAACAACAGCCTGTCAATGGTACGAGTTCGGCGGTAGGGTCCGTTGCTGATCCAACGTAATCTGGTAACTGCCGTAGTCGATCGTCAACACCGCCGTGCCACCAATCCTGACCCTGGTCTCGCTGCGGACTTTTTGTGGAAACCAGAAGTCATCCGTCTTTGATCCCGTGTACTGAATCAGCGTCCGCGAGATCCAGAACGACGGACTCTTGGCCGGCTGTGTTTCCATCTTCACCACCGCATAGTCCGCCCCGTCCACCCAAATTTTGCCGCGAACCAAAAACTTGTTCGGATGCCATGGTTCCACGTCAAGGATGTAGGCCGGGCGACCGCCTTGGATCTCTGTTCCGACGAGGGTAAATTTGTAATTCGCTTGGGTCAGGGCCGCCGACGCCTTGTTGCCCGAGGCTTCTTTTTCGCTGTCGACCGCCCGCTTGAGCACCTTCTCAAGGAGAAACTTCGAGCCGCTTTGGGAGACGATTTGAAAGCTCTTGCCAGACCCAGCGTCGAAGGTGACTTCTACTGCCATGTTGGCCGCCACCAGGGCAGAGAAGCCTCGATATTCCACATGGTAATGGCGCAGAGCCCGGTAGTGCTTCAACTGCCGATTGCGCGCCTGGTCGTGAAGCTGCATCTGCTCGACGATCTGCGCCGAAGACATTGCGGGGGCCAAGGCCGTTGCTGCATCTTCCGGCCACGCGCCAACTCCGATTGCAGTGAGTGCCGCAGCCAGGAAGAGGCCTCTGCCTCGCGGAAAGTGCATGAGGGCATGATAATACCGGCAGCATAACTTTGCGGCAAACCCGACGCCAGGCCGTCTCCGGGTCTGCATGCGGCGTGTGCCTGTCTTGATCGGGAATCGAAGCCGGAGTAACCTATTTGTGTCCGGCCAGCGCCGGCTTTACCATGCACGCGCTGGAAACGAACGAAAGGAGACTCACCATGAAGTCTGCCGCCCTCGTTCTATTCGCCCTCCTTTTCGGATCAATCCCTCTCGCCTCTCAAAACGCCAGCCAAGGCCAGCCGTCATATGGCGTCGCCCGCATGGAATTGTTAAACACGGCAGCCCCGCCCATCACCATCGGCTGCCCGGTCTCGCTGCGTGCGCAGCATCGAGCGGATGGAGGCCTGCTGAATGTGGGTAAGAGCCGGTCCGAAGGCATCGCCCAGATGCTTCACCTGATCCTGACCAATCCGGATGCCAGGCGAATGGTCGCAGCTCTGGTGAGGGTTCATGGGCTCAGCGGAAAGGCTAGAGTCACGCAGACAAGGTCCGGGTCCGATCAACCCGATGCCGTCGCGACCCTCAACGTGCAATTGACCCAGGGACTAGGCAAGGAAGTTAATGGCGATCTCCGAGTGCCCAACATGACAGCCGTGCTTTCGATCGACCTGAACTCCGTGACCCTTGCCGATGGCTCGACATGGAATTTCACAGGACGCGATGCCTGTCATGTCGTTCCCGATAAGTTAATGTTGATCGCCGGCCACTAAAAGACCAGGAGATCATAAGCACACTCGCAGCCCATGCTGCTGGCTTCGAATCTCATGCCGTCATAGATCTAAAGAATTTTGATCCGAGTATTAACAGAAATTCGGGTGCCCCACCCTTTCCGCGCTCTTTGCGGAAAGGGTGGGAGACCACAGAAGCCCTTCTCGACCGTAAACATTCAGGCCGATAACGCTTTAGAACCGGTAGAACACGCCTGCCATCGGCTCCGCCGTTTGGGTAAACACGCCGGTCGCTGGGTAGATTGAGGAGACGTTGGGAGCCTTGTAGTAGTTGCCCCGGTACTGCAAGCGGAGACCAAGACGGGCACCGAAATTCCAATCCAGCCCGCCACCATAGATATAAGTAGGCCTGACAGAGGTGTTATTCCCAAAGGGAGTCGGGCCGGGGAAGACCATAAAAAAACCGAGACCGCCAACAACGAACGGCCTGAGATTCCCAACCTTGTATGAGGCCACATAATCTATCGCGATTTCGCTCGCTTTGCCCGTGATCTTGGTTGCCGGGTTCTGGCAGGCCAGCCCGCAGGCGCCCGGATTCGGCACATATGCCTGGTTGGCTGGGTTGAAGGAGAAAGTCATTTCGTAGCCGATTAACGGACTGACGATATGGCGCAGTTCCAGCATGCCGCCGGCTGAGTTTGACGGAGTCTGTTGAGTGCCGTTGCCACGGGTGGCGCTGGTGAAGGTTGCAAAACCACTTAGCCCTACATCCGTCTGCGTGTGTCTCACGGCAGCGGGCCGCTCGCTTGGCGCGTCGCCGGATTGGTCCTTTGCCGGAGCTCCGGCCTGGCCACGTGCCGCGGCGCCAGTCAGCGCTGTCATTCCAAACAAGATAAAGGTAGTGATTATCCACTTCTTTCGCATCATCGTCTCCGTTTTCGAATTCACCCAGATTTTGCAAGCGTGTAACAGGAGGGACTGCTCTCGGGAACTTCCGATGCTCCGCTCCCTGCCGAGAGTCGGCAGAACGTTTCGTGGCTTACTGGAGCAATGCTCCAGAAAAATGGCGTATTCTGCATCGTACAAAGCGGCTCTTTCGTCCTTCCCAACCCAAAAATCAAATCCCCTGGGACTGCAGCGGAAAGCCATTCCGATTATATCGGCTTTGTTCCGGAGCACCCGGAGACCGGCATGGCGAACGGAATAAATTGACTCATAAGGTCTTAGACGAACCGCCATGAAAATGGAAGGACCGCACATTTCCAAGCTATTCTGTCAGAACATTGCTGAATCGCCGGCCCATGCCGCTCGTACCTGCCGCCCTGTGCGGCGCCGCACTTTTACTCTCAATCCACGCCGGTGCCCAGGAGGGCGCGAAGAAGGTGAATCCCCATCTCCGGCCCGACCCCAGGCCCTGGCTTGAAGCTCAGCCCGTTCGCGCCAGTCACGGCATGGTCGTCACTGTCCACCACCTGGCCTCCGATGCAGGCCTCGAAATCCTGCGTCAGGGCGGCAACGCCGTGGATGCCGCGTGGCTACAGGTTTCGCGCTGGCCGTCGTGCATCCAATCGCCGGCAACCTGGGCGGCGGAGGATTTCTTCTGCTCCGGACCCACGACGGCCACGCCACCTTCATCGACTTCCGCGAGAAAGCCCCCTTTGCCGCCACCGAAAATATGTACCTGGATGCCCTAGGCAACGTGATTCCCGAAGCCAGCGAAGTTGGCTACCGCTCCATCGCAACCCCCGGCTCAGTGGCGGGTCTGGTGTATGCCGAGCGCAAATACGGCCGCCTGGACCTCAGGCGTGTATTGGCGCCCGCCATCAAATTGGCTAAGGAGGGATTCGAACTCACAGCCGAAGAGGCCCACGAACTCTCCGATGCCGACCTCGCCAAATTCCCTGAATCGAAGCGTATTTTTCAGCGCGACGGCGAGCTCTACAAAGAAGGCGAGGTCTTTCTCCAGCCGGAACTCGCGCGGACTCTCGAACGCATTGCCGCCGACCCCGAAGACTTTTACCACGGCCGCATTGCACACGAACTGGTCGACGAGCTCAACAAAGGCGGCGCCCTGCTCACCCTCGACGACCTGGCCCAATACAAAGTGGTGGAGCGCGCACCCATCGTGGGCAGTTTTCATAACTACACCATCCTCAGCGCGCCTCCGCCGTCGTCTGGCGGCATCGTTCTGCTGAGCGCGCTGAATATTCTGGAAAACTACGATCTCCCCCGGCTCGGTGACCGCACCGCCGCGTCCATACACCTCATCGCGGAGGCCTTCCGCCGCGCCTATATGGACCGTGCCGAGTATCTGGGCGACCCGGACTACAACAACATTCCAGTGGAAGAGCTCACATCAAAGAAGTACGCAACTGCCTGGCGCGCGGGCATTGCCGCCGACGCCGCCACTCCGAGCGCCGCGCTGATACGTTCGCATGGGTTTCTGCCACTCGCACCCACCACCGCAGGCAGGCCCCGAGCCGAATCGAACGACACCACCCACTACTCAGTCGTCGACAGCCAGGGAAACGCCGTAGCCGTAACCACCACCCTTAACGACTCCTTCGGTTCCCGCGTTACCGCCGGCTCACTGGGCTTCCTGCTCAACGATGAAATGGACGACTTTGCCGTAAAGATGGGCGTGCCGAATATGTACGGCCTCATTCAGGGACCTGCCGACGCCATCGCCCCCGGAAAGCGTCCCCTTAGCGCCATGACTCCCACCATCGTGCTCGAGAACGGCAAATTGCGCTACGTTCTCGGCTCGCCTGGTGGCGCCCGCATCATCACCACCGTCGCCAATATCTTCCTTTCCGCGGCCGAGTATGGGCTCAATATTCAGCAAGCCGTGGACGCCCCGCGCTTCCACCACCAGTACCTGCCTGACAAGCTCTACCTGGAGCCGGGCTTTTCTCAGGAAGCCATCGACGGCCTCCGTTCACACGGATACACCCTCGAAATAAAAGACCACCACTGGTCGAACGGGGAGTGCATCGCCATCGACCCGAAAACCGGCGAGCTCGAGGGCGGACAGGACCATCGCAGCCACTATGGCAAAGCGGCCGGATATTAGGCACAAACGGCACTGTGTTGCAGAAATGCGACAATAACATTAGCGTCAGGTTCGTCATTCAAGTCGAGCCTGCGCGAGGGACCTGTTGACCATGCTGCGCGTCCTCTCTACTCATCTGTTCCTGAACCAGCGGCTACATCCCGGGCTGCTCGAACTAGCCGGTCGGTCCGGCGCACAAGCGGTCGAGATCTTTGCTGCTCGGCAGCACTTTGACTACACCAGCCGCGAGCACGTCACCGAACTTGCCGCCTGGTTCCGCTCGAACCCCCTGCAGCCGTTTTCGATGCACGCGCCGCTCTATCCCGACCGGGAGATGGGCCGCGCCGGTGCGCCCGCGGTGAACCTGCTCCATCCTGAAAAGACGCGCCGCATCGACGCCATGGACGAGATAAAGCGCGCTCTTGAGGCCGCCGAATATATTCCCTTTCGCAATCTCATCGTGCATCTGGGAGAGCAGACCGACGCATGGTCGCCGCGCAGTATTGAGTACGCGATCACGGCGCTCGAACATCTGGGCGCCTTCGCGAACCCTCTCGGCGTGCGCCTCCTGGTAGAGAACCTGCTCAGCGAACCCACCACTCCCGAGCACCTGGTGACGATCCTCGAAATGGGCCACATGAGCAATGTTGGGACCTGCCTGGACCTGGGCCACGCAAACGTCACAGTTGGCGTGGCCGAGGCCATCTCCGCACTAGGCAGCCGCATCGCCTCAGTCCACGTGCATGACAATCACGGCACAAAGGACGAGCACCTGTGGCCGGGCGACGGCACCATCGACTGGGCCGCCACCGCAGAAGCACTCAGTAAGCTCGCAGCTCCTCCAGCTACAGTGCTTGAAATCAGCCAGAACCTTCCCGATACCCTGGCCGAATTGCCAGCCCGGATTGAGAAGGCATTCGAGCTATTTGCCTGATAGCTTTCATAGAAACCCGCTCTGGAGGGAGGCGGGGGCTCAACCCCCGCATAAAGCCAACATAATCGACGCGGGCTTTAGCCCCGGAAGCACTCAGTTCGCCTATTTCACTCGAAATCCCGAGTTCTGCAACAGTCTGCCAGGTTCTCACCGGTCCACGCACAAGGGCTCTATTTTCGCAAATTCCAATCGCACCGGCGCCGGTGGTGACTTCACCGTCATACCCGTCACTTATCTCGGACGGATTGTTAGAGAGCTTTAGCTAATTCATTGCAATTCTTGAGTTATCGAATGGACAAGATACTTAGAACTGAATCGAAACAGAACACTGGCCCCTCCCGCGCAGAGAAGCGGAGCGCAGACAGTGCCGCAATACTCCTTCCTGTGTTTCCACGTGTTGCAGAATTCATATCCAAATCGCCGCATCGCCCGGATCGCGCCCGCTTGCTGCTGTGATAGCATTCGGTCGCAATCAATCGCGAAAAATAAGGAACCGCAATGAGAGACTCCGCACGAACTTTAGTGAGCAGAAGAGAATTGATCCGGAACGGTCTGCTGGTTGCGTCGGGCTGCGTCAGCGCGCAGCGGGTTTTCACTGAGGTTCTGAACGGACAGTCAAATCCCACCATCGCGGACGCAATTCAAACCTGGACCATCGGCAATGGCTTGATCAAAAGAACCATTGCCTTCCTGCCCAGGACCGGGCTGTTCACCCAGCAGTTCTCCAATTTGTCCACGCATGCGGACTTCACTGTCCCCGGAAAGATGCGCATGGGCCAGGAGTTTTCGTTCCTCTGCAACGGGCATACCTGTGCGGGGACGAACGCGGTCTTCGACCTGTTGGATGCGCACGAGGCCAGCCTGTCCAATGGAAAGTCGCTGACCATCCGATTGCGCCACAAGGAGCTTGCACTTGAAGTGTCGGTGGTTTACAGCGTCTATAACTCGCATCCCGCGATCCGCAAGCACCTGGTCCTGCGCAATACCGGCGCCTCTCCGCTTCATATTTCTCACTTGAACATCGAGGCCATCGGCATTGCGCTCGGGCCGGCAAATGAAACCACGCTGCTTACGCAGTACGGCACAATTCCCCGCGAGACCTTTTACACTGGGCGCTCAGAAGATGCGGGACTGCTGGTGGCCAACAGCCTCACCGGCCACGGTATCGCCGTGCTCAGCGAAGTTCCCGGTTATATGAAACGCACCGAGATTGAAGGCTTCTACTCGCCGGACCAGGTGCGAATCGGGGTTCTGTACGACACGGATCTGATGCCTTTCGAGCGCTCGATCGCGAGTGGCACAGAGTTCACGACGGCCGCTGTTTCGCTCGTCGCATTTCGAAATGGAGATGGCTTCAACGATCCGCACTGGCTGCTTCCCTCATACACCGCGCAGGTTCTGGAACGCCGCGTAGACCAGCAGGGACCACTGTGGATCTACAACACATGGGAACCGTTCCATCGTGACGTCAACCACGACCTGGTGCTTGACCTTGTGAATGCCGCGGGCGCGATGGGCATGGACATTTTCACGATCGATGACGGCTGGCAGCAAGAATACGGCGAGAACACGGTGAATCTGACCGGATTCCCGGGCGGCTTGCAGCCGATTCTGGAAGTGGTTGAAGCCAGGAGCATGCGGCTAGGCCTGTGGATTCCGCTCGCGGCCATCGGAACATCCACCGCGATCTATCGCGAGCATCCTGAATGGGCAGCGCTCGACCAGGATGGCATGCCCAAGATCACCGGCACCGCGGCCGGCGCCAAGGGAGTCATGTGCATGGCAACGGCATTTCGAGACACCGCGGCCGCCCGCATCATTGACGCCATCGAGCGCTTCCACCTTGCCTATGTAAAGCTCGATCTGACGACCATTTTCAATGCTTACGGCGAGGCTCCCGGCTGTTGGGCCAAAGGCCACGATCATGGCAACTGGGCAGAATCGCTCAACATGATTTACGAAGGCATCTCGTACGTGACCGCGAAGATCTACGAGAAGCACCCGAATGTTCTTCTCGACCTGACCTTCGAACTCTGGGGCCAGAAGCACATTATCGACGCGGGCCTTCTCGCGGCCGGCGATCTCGATTGGATGAGCAACGTTGCTGACGGGCAGCAGGATTCGCCTGGCCCCTTGCAGGCCCGGCAGCTGCTATACCAGCGCGCTGCCTCCATGCCCGTGGAGAGCATGTTGATCGGTAATATGCACGCGGAGCTGCCAACAATTCAGGAGAGCTTTGCGACAGCAATCGGGTCGGCCCCGGTGCTGCTGGGCGACCTGCGCAAACTGAGCGCGGCGGACCTCAGGTGGTACCACGAAAAAATCGCGTGGTTCAAGAAGCTGCGCCACTCCACAAAAATCAGCGAGAGCTTCTTCCCTCTTGGCAGTTGGCTGCAAACGTCAGCGGCAGCATGGGACGGCTTCGCGCGCCTCAATCACAGCGGCAACGGCGTAATTGCCCTCTTCCGCAATAAGTCCAATCTAACTTCAGCCACAGTGCAGTTACCCTTGATTCCCGCCGGTAAGTACAAGCTAAGGTCAGTTATTACAGGAAAGGATCTGGGCGTCTTTAGTAACTCCGATTGGGTCCACGGGATAGAGATCAAGTTTGCAGACAAAGAACCGGTGGAGCTTCTTGAGGTCACTGCGGTCAAAAACTGAAAAATATTTGCTTTGCATCAGGGCATGGCCTCCGCCGGGCGCCCCAGGTCGCACGTTTGAGACCTGGGATTCCACGAACCTTGAAGACGATGTTTTGAAAGGGCATAGCTTCAGCCATGCCACAAACGCACACAAATCAATGTGGGCTTTAGCCCCGGAGAATGTGCTCGCTCTACAATTGGGTTTGTTAAGAGATGCCCTAGCAAATCCGCGGCAGTTGTTCGCCAATCTGTGTCGGAATAACCCGATTGGCCCCCATGGCGGTTCTTGCCACCAACATCCGCTTATGCTCCGCGGTCACCTGACCAATGCGTGCCGCGTCGCGGCCAAGTGGATGCGCACGTAGAACCTTCAGAACTGAATCCGCAGCCTCGGGAGCGACGAAGAACACCGCCTTGCCCTCATTCGCCACGTAGACCGGATCGAGGCCCAGCAACTCACACGCTGACTGCACTTCAACACGCACCGGCAGGCTCGCTTCATCAATCGCAATGCCCACGCCCGAAGATTGCGCAATTTCGTTCAACGTAGAAGCAAGTCCACCGCGAGTAGGGTCGCGCATAGCGTGAACAGCCATGCCGACTGCGTCAAGTACATCGGCGATCATGCCATTCAACGCCGCGCAATCGGAACGAATCTGGCTTTCAAATTCAAGCCCTTCGCGAACGCTCATGATCGCCATGCCGTGGTCGCCGATGGTTCCTGACACCAGCACAACGTCGCATGGCTGGGCGCGATGAGGACCCACTTGAATACCCTCGCGCAGCACACCGATGCCCGCCGTATTGATGTAGCACCCGTCGCCGTGACCGCGCTCAACCACCTTGGTATCGCCGGTTACGATTTGCACGCCGGCAGTTGTCGCAGCCCTTGCCATCGCCTCGACGATCGCCGCCAATTGCGCAAGCGGAAATCCTTCTTCCAAAATGAAGCTCGCGCTCAGGAATCGCGGCACCGCACCCGACACTGCCAGGTCGTTCACCGTGCCGTTGACAGCTAATTCGCCGATCGATCCGCCTGGAAAAAACAACGGCTGCACCACAAAGGAATCGGTGCTCATGGCAATGCGTCCGCCGGTGAGTTCAAGAACAGCAGCGTCGCCAAGATTTTCAAGAGCAGGATTGCGGAAGGCTGGCAGAAACAGATGCTCAACCAACTCGTTGCCCAGCTTTCCACCGCCGCCGTGCCCCATCACAATGGTGGGATAGCCAACGAGAGGCAGCGGGCAGGACCAGTTCGAAAAGTCCGGCACGGATTTTGACAAGACCGGCGCGCCGGTATTCGAATGCTCAGGCATGAGCGGCTCCGGTGAGCCCCGAACCTGCGCTTGCCAGTTCTTCAGCCGACAGAAAACGCCCGTAGTTGTAATAGGCAGCGCAAGCGCCCTCACTCGAAACCATGGTTGCCCCCAGAGGATGGCGCAGTGTGCACTCATTGCCAAAGGCCGCGCACTCAGCCGGCTTGATGGCTCCGCGCAGTACGTCGCCAGCGCGGCACAGCGCCGACTCCTGTGTATGAATGCCGGTAATATGGAATCGCTCCTCCGCGTCGAATTCGCGGTAGGCCTCGCTCAGCCGCCATCCGCTCTTCGGGATCACGCATATGCCGCGCCATGCTCGATCCGTGACCTCGAAGACCTCAGCAAGCAGCTTTTGCGCAGCGCGGTTGCCCTCGTAAGTGACAACGCGGCTGTAGGCATTTTCCACTTCGTGCCGGCCAGCTTCCAGTTGGATGACAGCACGCCGAATTCCATCAAGCAGATCGAGCGGTTCAAACCCGGTGACGACGAGCGGAATGCTGTATCTTTCCGCCAGCGGCGGATACTCCCAATAACCCATCACGCTGCACACATGACCCGCCAGCAGAAATCCCTGCACTTGGTTGCCAGGCGACTGAAGAATAGCTTCAATAGCCGGAGGAACAAGCACATGGGAGACGAGCAAAGAAAAATTCTCGAGGCCTCGACGCTTGGCCAGGTGGACGCTCATCGCGTTCGCCGGAGCTGTAGTTTCAAACCCTACGCCGAAGAAAACAACCTGACGATCTGGATTCTTGACCGCGAGTTCAACCGCGTCCAGCGGCGAATACACCACGCGCACGTCACCGCCCGCTCCCTTCACTTGAAATAAATCGCCCTCGGTTCCCGGAACTCGCAGCATGTCGCCGAAAGAGCAAAAGATGACGCCGGGCTGAGCGGCAATGGCCAGCGCCTTGTCGATCAGTTCCAGGGGGGTAACGCAGACCGGGCAGCCGGGACCATGAATCATTTCGATGCCCGCAGGCAGCATCTGATCGATTCCATTCCTGATGATGGAGTGGGTTTGCCCGCCGCAGACTTCCATGATCTTCCACGGGCGCGTGGCCGCCGAGTGAATCTCCCGCGCCATCCGCTGGGCAATTTCGCCGTTGCGAAACTCGGTGAGATATTTCATGGATTGCAGCAACTTCCTTGTTGATAACAGCAGTGCTGGGTGCCCCATCCTTGCGCCTTTTTCTGGCGCAAGGGTAGGAGACCTCAAATCTTAATCGACGGTGGTTTTTCGGGGTTTCACCGAACAACTCCGTATCGGGGTCCCCGACGACGGATCCGTGTCGTTGGGGTGGCAGTCGGGACAGGACGATTGTGGCGAAAGCGCGGCTCTCGCAAAGGCCTCTTCCTCGCCGGCCAGCTCCTCGTCCAAGAGGCCTAATTCGCGAAAGTCTTTGAGCGTTTGTTCGGCGGTTTCCTCATCGATCTTCGAGATAGCAAACCCAACGTGGACAATGGTATAGTCGCCTACCTTGACCTCAGGCACGTAGTCCAGGCAAACGTTTTTGACCACCCCGCCGAAGTTCACCCGACCGACGCGGATCATGCCATCGGTGGTAATCTCTTCCACTTTTCCAGGAATCGCTAAGCACATGGCAACTACCTTATACTCCGCCAGTGGCAACGTGCTTTGTGATTTAAATCACATGAAGAGGTTTCTCGGCCTTCGAAAGGCCGACACCGCGCCTCAGTCTGAAACCATCAGCTCTCCCGGCATGATCGGCCGAGTCCGAGGCAGCATGCCGCGCCAGGTTGCCAGGCCCATGAACAGCAGAGAGCTGGCAAAAACGAGGAGCTTGATCTGGCTTCCTGTTTGTGTGGGGCCAATATTCGACGGCAGAAGCTTCCAGACCACAAGCAGGAGTGTCTGGGCAATGGTCACCGCCCAAACGGAGCCGTAGAAATAGCGGCGCTCGGTACCCTCACCCTTGGTGGATGGCCCGACGCGAGGCAGCTTGCCCATCAGGCCGAGAAGCAGTATGAGTGCGCAGAGCGGCGAATAGGCGTAAGTGTAAATCTGCTTCATGCGCCACTCGCCAGTGAAGGCGGCAATCGCCAGGCCGCTCAGGTTGAGCAGCGCGAAGCTCAGCACCGCGTTCCACGCGAAGGTGTAGCAGATCTTGCGGTAGAGAGGGTTCGGCTTGTCCTCGTCGAAGCGGAGGATGTACGGGCGGGGCTCGACGCCGGGCAACCGGCCGCGCAGCCCGGCCATGCTGGTTCCCACCAGCACCGCAGCCAGCCAGATCCCGTTGCCCCATGAAAACCCATGCGCAAACAGGCTGAAGGTAAGGGGACCAGGGGCTAGAAAAAAGACCCAAATCCATATAGGCAAGTGCAAAGTCCGATAGAGGCGTGTGTTCCGTTCACGGATCTTACGCGCCTCCGCATATTCAAACTTTCCGTTGTACCGCATGGCCGTGAGTTTCTCAGACAAACCGGGAGGGAGTCAACCTCCGGGCAATCGCTCAAGGCCGAGAGGGTAGCAATCCTATAATTGACGGGGGGCCGGACGGGGTTTCATCGGGATTTCCGGCTTCCAAAAGTCTAAGCTCTTTTGAGGAATTCATGGCCGCATTGATTGAAGCAATTACTGTAAAGCGCAAGATGTACTTTGAGTTTGAAAACACCCCCTACTACTGCATGGAAGCAGAGGTTTCCACTCCCACGGCGCGAGGCGGACAGACGCTGGTGCGGCTCAAGATGCGCAACCTGCTCACGCGCGCGGTCTTCGACAAGACCTTCAAGGCCGGTGACCGGTTCAAGGAGCCGGACCTGGAGTTGGTTGAGGCCTCGTACCTGTACAGCGACGCGGACGGTTCCTACTTCCTCGACCAGGAGACCTTCGAAACGCTCCAGCTTTCAGGAGGGATGATGGGAGACGCCCTGGAACTCCTGGTGGAAGGCGCAATCATCCAGCTCAACAAGTTCAACGGGAATCCGATCGGCTTGCAGTTGCCGGAAAAAGTTGAACTCGAAGTTACCTATACCGAGCACGGTGCCCGCGGCGATACCAGCGGCAACGTAACCAAGCTTGCTCGCCTGGAGACCGGCCTGGAGATCAAGGTGCCGCTCTACATACAAGAGGGCGAAAAGGTGCGCGTGTTTTCGGAAACCAAGGAGTTTGCTGGGCGCGCCTGAGCCGCAACGGAAGGACACTACCCGGAGGGAGGTGGAGGTTTCAACCCCCGTATTAGGCAAGCATAAGATATGCGGGCTTTAGCCCCGGTGCGCTCGTACTTCCCTGCCAGCACTTTTTTGCAACCCGTGAACCCCTACTCCACCGTCACCGACTTGGCCAGGTTTCTCGGCTGATCCACGTCGCACCCACGCCGAACGGCGATGTAGTACGCCAGTAGCTGCAGCGGAACAATCTCAATCAGCGGCGAAAGCAGCTCGATCGCCGGCGGAATGTGGATGACATGCTCCACCAGCGTGCCGATCGTCGTGTCGCCTTCCGTAGCTACCGCGATCACGCGTCCGGAACGCGCCGTAACTTCCTGGATGTTCGATAGCGTCTTTTCGTAGCGCAGCTTCGACGCCGGGTCGGCTTCATCCCTCGTCACCAGAACCACCACCGGCAATGTCTCGTCAATCAGCGCGTTCGGCCCGTGCTTCATTTCACCGGCCGGGTAGCCCTCGGCGTGAATGTAGGAAATTTCCTTCAGTTTCAGCGCTCCTTCAAGCGCGATCGGGAAATGAATCCCGCGGCCGAGGTAGAGAAAATCGCGCGCTGTCGCAAAGCTGGCAGCGAGTTGCTCGCACTGCGCGGAGCGGGAACGCAGTACTTCTTCAATCTTTGCTGGAATGCGGCTGAGCTCTTCGATCAGCGCAACCGATTGTGCGGGGTCAATCCTGCCGCGCAACTGCCCCAACTTGAGCGCAAGCAGAAAGAGCGCGGTAAGCTGCGCGGTAAAGGCCTTGGTAGAAGCGACGCCAATCTCCGGGCCAGCATGGGTATAGATTGCGCCGTGGGCCTCGCGGGCCACCATCGCGTCCACCACGTTACAAATGGCCACAGTCTTCGAGCCCAGCGAGATCATCTCGCGCTGCGCGGCCAGCGTGTCGGCCGTTTCGCCAGACTGCGTAATGAGCAGCCCCAGCGCATTGCGGTCAGGAATGGGATTGCGATAGCGGTACTCGCTGGCGTAGTCCACATCCACAGGCATGCGGGCCAGCCGCTCGATCATGTACTTGCCGGTCAGCGCGGAGTGCCAACTGGTGCCGCATGCGGCAATGTTGATGCTCGAGGCCAGGGCCAGTTCTTCGTCGGCAATCTTCATCTCGCCCAGGTACACCTTGCCCGAGTCTAAAGAAACGCGTCCCATCGTGGTGTCGGTAATGGCGCGCGGCTGCTCCCAGATTTCCTTAAGCATGAAGTGCTTGTAGCCGCCTTTTTCCGCCTGGATGGGATCCCATTGAATGCGCGTAATCGCGCGCTGGATCGGCTTGCCGTCAAAGTCAGTGAGTTCGACGCCATGAAGCGTCAGGATGGCCATATCGCCGTCCGCAAGGAAGTAGATGTTGCGCGTGTGATGCAGAATGCCCGGCACATCGGAGGCCACAAACGACTCGCCCTCGCCCACGCCGATCACCACCGGCGGTCCGAAGCGTGCGGCCACAATTTTGTCCGGCTCGGCTGCCGACAGAACACCCAGCGCAAACGCACCGGTAAGCCGCTTCACCGCGCGGCGCACGGCCACTTCCAGCAGTATTGGCTCGCCCGCAGCTTCAGCGTCCTTCTGCACCTGTTCAATAAGGTGGGCAATAATCTCGGTATCGGTTTCAGTAACAAACTTGTGGCCCTGGGCCGTGAGTTCGCGCTTCAGGTCGAGATAGTTCTCCACAATCCCGTTGTGAACCACCACAATTCGCCCGGTGCAGTCGCGATGTGGGTGTGCATTCTCCTCCGTGGGGCGCCCGTGCGTGGCCCAGCGGGTGTGGCCAATGCCGAAGGTACCATACAGGGGATGCTCGCGCAGTGCTTCTTCCAGGTTGCCGAGCTTGCCCGGAGCGCGGCGCACTTCAAGCGTCGGGCTCGCAGGGCTACCCACAGCAATGCCCGCCGAATCGTAGCCACGATATTCGAGGCGCCTTAGCCCCTCGATAATGACTGGAACGACTTTCTTCTTCCCTACGTAACCGACGATGCCGCACATGCTGCAATTCTATGCGACAACCCGGCGAAAAGACTGTGACACAAAGGTGGAATGGAGATTCAGCATCCGTGCGACCTGCCCTTCACACCCGCCCGCCCGCGCCGAAAGCCTCACCTCCGAGACGGTCAATCGCGCCATCCGCATCGCCGAAGACCAGCTATATCCAGTCCTCGCCATGCTCCGGCCCGGAACGCAGATTATCTCCTCCTGGCAAATGGACTGATCCCGGCCCTACGGCGACGCCCATCCCAACTCTGGCAGCACGACGGGACGCCGTCCGGCGTCCCGCAGGCGATTGCTCTTCCTGTTTACAAGTTTTTCAGTGATACCATATCGATCGAGAAACGATATTTCACATCCGCCTTTGCCAGCCGATCATAGGCCTCGTTCACCTTCTGCATGGGAATCACCTCGACATCGGCGGTGATGTTATGTTTTCCGCAGAAATCGAGCATCGTCTGTGTCTCTGCGATTCCGCCGATCAGGGCGCCCGAGAGGCTGCGTCGCCTGAAGATCAGTGGAAATGCTGAAACCTGCAGCGGTTTTGCCGGAGCACCCACCAGCGTGATGTTCCCATCACGCCGCAGCAGGTTGATGTACGCGTTGATGTCGTGATCGGCCGAGACCGCGTCCAGAATAAAGTCGAAGCTGCCTGCGTGTTTGTTCATCTCGTCTGCGTTACGGGAGATGACCACTTCGTCGGCGCCCAGCCGCAATGCATCGTCCTTCTTTCCCGGCGAGGTCGTAAACAGCACCACGTGCGCTCCCAGGGCGTGAGCGAACTTCACGCCCATGTGCCCCAGCCCGCCCAGCCCGACGATTCCCACCTTCTGGCCCTTGCCCACCTTCCAGTGATGCAGGGGAGAGAATGTAGTGATTCCCGCACACAACAGCGGCGCAGCCCCGGCCAAGTCCAGGTTCGTGGGAATCCGCAAAACATAATTCTCATCCACAACGATCGTGTCGGAGTAGCCACCGTAGGTCACGCCTCCCGAGTGCTTGTCGGGAAAGTTGTAGGTCAGAATCATGTTGTTGCAGAACTGTTCAAAGCCCGCCTTGCACTCAGGACAGGTGCGGTCCGAGTCCACAATGCAGCCGACCCCAGCCAGGTCGCCGGCCTTGAATTTGGTTACCCCTGAGCCCACTTTCGTTACGCGGCCCACAATCTCATGGCCCGGAACACAGGGGTACACGGTGGGCATCATCTCGTTCCACTCATCGCGCACCTGGTGCAGGTCAGAGTGGCAGATTCCGCAGAAAAGAATCTCAATCTGCACATCGTTTGCGGTCGGATCGCGCCGCGCGATCGTAGTGGAGGCAAGCGGCGATGTTGCACTGGCTGCGGCGTATGCTTTTGTGTTGTACATGGGAACTCCTGAACTTTGATTTTTTCGGTCGCAGTGGAAGGTTGGTCCAAACAGATTGTTAAGCGAATTCGAAGACCGGCGCGGCTCGAAACAGCATTGGCTTGATTTGCATCAAGCGGGGAACCCCGAGGTAGTTGTTTGATTACATCAAGGCGTCCGCGGGTGCAAAAAGTGCCGGGTGCCCCAGCGCCTTCCCGATGTACCGCTCAAAGGCCAGTCATCTTCTCAATGTGCTCCGGATACCGCGCCCCCTGCACCGTGATCTTCGACGCGGCGCTTTCGATCTGCAGAAGATCGTCTGCCGAAAGCTCAATCGCAACCGCTCCAATATTCTCTTCCAGGCGATTGAGTTTCGTCGTTCCCGGAATCGGAACAATCCACGGCTTCTGCGCAAGCAGCCACGCCAGCGCAATCTGCGCAGTTGTCGCGTTCTTTTGCTTTGCAATGGTGCCAAGCATATCCACGAAAGCCAGATTGGCCTTTCGGGCTTCCGGCGTAAAGCGAGGCAGAGTGCTCCGGAAATCGCCCTTGCCAAGTTCGGAGTTCTCGTCCATCTTTCCCGTCAGGAACCCCTTGCCCAGCGGGCTGTAAGGCACGAATCCGATTCCCAGTTCCTCCAGAGTAGGGATGATTTCAGCCTCAGGGGTGCGGTGCCAAAGCGAGTACTCGCTCTGCAGGGCTGTAACCGGCTGCACGGCGTGGGCGCGGCGAATCGTCTTTGCTCCTGCTTCCGACATGCCGAAATGCTTCACCTTACCTGCCTGAATCAGTTCCTTCACCGCTCCCGCCACGTCTTCAATCGGCACCTCCGGGTCCACTCGGTGCTGATAGAACAGGTCGATGAAATCGACTTTGAGCCGCTTCAGCGAGTTCTCGGCGACCTGCTTGATACGCTCGGGACGGCTGTTCAATCCTTGCCAGCCTGGGCTTCCATCCGGATGGAGATTGAAACCGAACTTGGTGGCGATCGCCACCTTCCCACGAAAGGCAGAGAGCGCTTCACCCAGCAGTTCCTCGTTCGTGTGCGGTCCATACACCTCAGCCGTATCGAAAAACGTAATTCCGCGTTCCACGGCCGCATGAAGAACTCCGATCATCTCCTGCTTGTCTTTCGGTGGGCCATAGGAAAAACTCATTCCCATGCATCCCAACCCCAGAGCCGAGACTTCCAAATTGCTTTTTCCCAATTTGCGCTTCTGCATTGTTTCACCTGTCAGTCGGTAAGGGCCGAAGCCTCTCGTCTCAGATCCAGAGTCCCCGGCTGTCCCACTGTCCTTCTCAATCCAAAGATTACGAAAACCTGTCCTCTCAGCGGTATCCCATTCCTGCCAATCTATTGCCTATTTCTGTCGAAATATACATTTTTGTGCACAGTATCCTCAATTCAGCGTTAACTTGGTTTGGAAGGGGTAAATAGGATGAAAGGCGCTAAACACAAGGACGTGTGCGAAGATCCACGGGTGGTCGAGATGCGAAAAGAGCTCGCGCACAAGATTGCCAATCGTGCCGTTCAGGAAGTGGATACACGTACCGAGATTCCAGGCCTGCGCCTCTACCGCCGTTCCTCAACCACCGCTTGCATGTCGGCTGCATACGAACCCAGTCTGGTTGTCTTCGTCCAGGGACGGAAGCGAATCAACGTCGGCAAGACAATTTACATCTGCGACGGTTCCAACTTCCTCCTCACCTCCGTCGATCTTCCCGTAGTCAGCCAGGTGATCTCGGCAACTCAAAAAGAGCCTATTCTCGGTTTGATCCTCAAGCTTGAAATGCCGGCCGTACGCGAGATTCTCTCGCAGCAGGAGTTTCATCTCCGCGAAGAATCCGCCGACGCCCGCGCCATGGCCGTCGGCGTCACTTCGCTCGAACTCCTCGACGCATGCTCCCGTCTCGTCGACCTTCTCGATGCCCCCCAGGACATTCCATTTCTCGCCAACCTTATCCAGCGCGAAATCATCTACCGGTTGCTCCGCAGTCCGCAGGGAAAGCATCTCCGCGCCATCGCCACGCTGGGCGAGCAGAGTCATCGAACTGCGAAGGCTGTCGAATGGCTCAGGATGAACTACGCCAAGCCGTTGCGCGTTGAGGAACTCGCGACCACGGCGCGTATGGGCGTATCTACATTGCACCATCAATTCCGTTCTCTAACCGCGATGAGCCCCCTTCAATACCAGAAGCAGCTTCGACTGCATGTAGCCAGAGAACGCATGCTCAATGAAGGTCTGGACGCCGCAAGTGCCGCGTTTGAGGTCGGCTATGAAAGCGCAAGCCAGTTCAATCGGGAGTACAGCCGATTCTTCGGCCAGCCGCCAATACGGGATATCAAAGGGCGCCGCCTCGCGGGCACAGCCACAGCCCGCGACTGAGAGGCCTTACTGTTCCCTGTTCCCTGTTCCCTGTCCCCTGTTCCCTGTCCCCTGTCCCCTGTCCCCGCCGCCGGGTGCCGGGTGCCCCAGGTCTCGATTTTGAGACCTGGGATAGCAATCAGGGCAATCGCATGAATCCATTTTGTTAACCTGGCTGATTACGATTTCTATCGTGCCGGAGGCGCAGCGGTCGTTAGCCCAGCGCTTTAGCGTGGGGAAGGCGGTCAACAATGGCCATTCAGCCCCGTAGGGGCGATGCAAACCGCGAATGTCGCTCCGTCTTTTTTGTTCATGCGATTCCCCTGGGATAGCAATACCTCCAACCGAGAGGCCTCTCAATTCCCTATTCCCAACCGGGCTCCCACCTCCACAAAACTTCTAACCACTTTCAGGCCTTGCTCCTGTACACTGCGCTTAGTCAGGCTTTCCCCAGAGCAATTCTGACCAAATCACAACAGGAGAAAGAAGATGAACAAGAGATTGTGGAGTGTCTCCGCGTGGTTGTGTGGGCTCTTGGTGTTGACCGTGTGTGCCGTTCCCTCAGGCGCCCAGACGACGGAAGTGAAAGAAAAACCGCCGATGTTCTCGTATGTCGGCAACTGGCAGATTCCACGTGCGCATTGGGCGGATATGGAGAAGTCCGCTTCGGCGCGAAACGCGCTCATGGAAAAGGCGATGGCCAATGGAACCATCGTGGGCTATGGCGAGGACATCAACCTGGTACACACAGCGGACGGTTGGACGCATGACACCTGGTGGTCGGCTATGTCGATGGCCGGGCTGGTAAAGGTGCTGGACCAGTTGATGACAGGGGAAACGTCCGCTTCTCCTAACGCGGCCAGCCCGACCAAGCACTATGATTTGGTTTTTGTCAGCCGCTATTACAACTGGAAGCCGGGGGCCTACAAGGGTGGGTATGTTCACGTGTCTGTGTACAAGCTCAAGGCCGATGCGCCCGACGATGCCCTGGACCTGCTCGCCCAGCACCTGTTTGTTCCGAATTTGGAGAAGCTGCTCGCTGACGGAACCATCGTTGAATACGAAATCGACACCAATGCAATTCACACTTCAGCGCCGGGTACCTTCGCGATTGTTTACGTGTCGCCCACCCCGGAAGGTCTGGATACCGTCCAGGCGGCGATTCGTGCTTCAGCGAAAGCCCACCCACTGTCCGTTGACGCCTTCGGTTCATTCACAGACGACAATGGTCATCGCGATGAGCTTGCGAAAGGCAACGGAGTTTTCAAGTAGTTCCCGGAGTTGCTTTCCCTTGTCCGCAAGTGGTGGCCCCTTGGGGATACCGTTTGCGGATGCATTCGAGTCCAAAAACTTCCCCCGAAGCAATCCAACGAAACCATCCCACCTGGAGGACGAAAGAAATGAAATTTATGACAACCTGGACCCTATTACCGGGGTCGGTGAGAACAGCAGCCGAGCAGTTTCTTGCAGGCGGAGGAGGCGAGCCGGAGGGCGTCAAGGTTCTAGGCCGCTGGCACAATGTGGACTGTAGTGGCGGATTCTCGCTCTACGAAACCAACGATGCCACTGCGATGCATGCAGGAGCAGTCGTGTGGGCTGATCTGCTGGAACTTACCACCGTCCCAGTGATCGAAGACGGTGAAGCCGGTCCCAACCTGGCAGCTGTCTACGGGAAGAAGTAAACCTGGGACTCCTCCCCCAAATTTCCCATACTCCAGACCACTGTGAACTGTTCACTGACCGGTGCCCCATTTGGACCGGAGCCGGGTCCCATCCTTTCCGCGTATTTTGCGGAAAGGGTGGGATAGCACAACCGCTCAACCGAGCGGCCCATCTGTCCACTGCCCACTGTTCACTGTCCCGGACCCCTGACCTCTGAAACCCGAGCCCAGCTCCCGTACCCTGCCGAGCATTTAGCTCAACAATGCTCTGATCAAGCCCAATTCAATGAATTAGAGGTCAATTCTGAACAACCCCTCGTCCAAAAACCTAACCGTGTGAGCAGCTCTTCACCAAATTTAATATCAAAAATGGTTAACCCCTAAGGTTTCTGTAACCTCCTGGGCGAACATTCGACCCCATCTCGTAACCATTTAGGAAAACATTTAGTGCTTTGGATAGAACCACTTAGACCACCAAGCCGGGCCCTTTTCGCCGCGCTCAAGGCAGAGTTTCGAATCCGCTCAGAACCCCTGACCCGTAACCTATTCCTCGATGCGGTAGGTGTACTCTTCGATCACCGGATTGGTAAGCACCTCGCGAGCGATGCGCTCCACCTGCGCGCGGGCAGCGTCGGCCGCTAGCCCTTCGGCGAGGGTAAGCTCGAAGTACTTGCCCTGGCGAACCGCGGTTACCTCTGAGAATCCGATCTTCCGCAGCGCGTTCTGGATGGTTTGGCCCTGGGGGTCCAGGACCGATGTCTTCAACGTGACATAGACATGTGCCTTCATTATCCGTGATTATATTAGTTCCGGCGGCTTGGTCCCCACTCACAGCAGTTTGCCGTCGGGATGTTGTTCGTCATTGCCATAATTCCGGTTTGATTCCCGGCCCCGGAAACACCCTCCCCAACCCAAAGGAGAAGTAAATCGAAATGGTCAACTATCTCGAACTGCCCATCGGCGACCGCTCCCCCGAAGTGTTTCGCGCGGTTATCGAAATCCCCCTGGACGGGACCCAAAAGTTTGAATACGACAAAGAACTGCACGTCTTCAAGCTCGACCGCAACCTTCATTCGCCGGTGCACTATCCAGGCGACTACGGCTTCATTCCCTCGACGTTGAGCGACGACGGCGATCCACTCGATGTGC
The DNA here is from genome assembly GCA_035945795.1 of Occallatibacter sp. GTDB lineage: Bacteria > Acidobacteriota > Terriglobia > Terriglobales > Acidobacteriaceae > Telmatobacter. Next base: position 5,528 of record DASYZU010000069.1, on the reverse strand, counting down.
TCGTGCTGGTGCCCGGCCCGAGCTTTCCCGGCTGCGTACAAGAGGTTCGCCCCATCGGCCTGTTGGAGATGCTTGATCAGGGCGTCCTCGACGAGAAGGTACTCGCGGTCGGAAAGAACAACCCGCGCTTCGCTAACATTTGGAATTACACCGACATTTATCCCCACATGCTGAAAGAGATCACACATTTTTTTTCCATCTACAAAGATCTCGAAGGCAAACGCGTGGAGATGAAGGGCTGGCGTGATGCTGCGTATGCCCGTGACCGCGTGGTTATTGCCGCCAAGCAGTTTCGAGACGCCAAGACGAAACACCACGTAATCAAAAAGAAGGCTGCAGTGTAAGCGGAAGAGACTACTCCGAGGCCGGGTTCGAGGTTAGGCGACGCCGCGCCAAAGGTGCGGCCGTAAGCCAGTAAAGCACCGGACCCAACAGGCCCACCGCGACTGCGAAGAGCAACGCTGATGTCGTTCCGATGATCTTTTCCGCGCGCGAAACATAGAGTGCATACGCAATAAGCGCCGCTGGCCCCACACCCAGCAAACATGCAAATACCACGTTGCCCGCTTTAAAGGGGCGGTTCAGCTGCGGCTCGCGGATTCGTAAAACAACCAAGGCAACAAACTCCAGCAACAAGCTCGAACCATAAAGAATGAGGTCGATGGAGATGAGGCGCTCGAATGGCAGCTTGAGCGCCAGCGCCCAGGCGCATCCACAAAAAAGCACGCTCACCCACGGCGCACCGCGGCGATTGCGCAGCGCGAGTACGCGCGGTAACATGCCGTCCTCGGCCATAGCCAAAGGCAGGCGCGTATAGCTCATCGACAGCGCGTTGAACATGCCCACGCCGGTAATACAGCCACCGGCGATGACAGCGATTCCTAGAGCAGTTCCGACAAAGCTTGCGCCACCGAGTGTGCGGGCAGCGTCCGTCCAGTCACCGGTGGAGAAACTTTTAGCGGAGATGCCGGCTAATGCCATTGCTGTCAGCGGCAAGATGTAAGTAACAGCCGTGAGTACGGCAGCCGCGATCATTGCGCGCGGATAGTTGCGCTGCGGATTCTCTACCTCCTGGGCCACTGTGGAAGCATTATCCCAGCCCATGTAGTTCCACATGGCAACCAGCACTGCCGTAGAGAAGGCGGAGCCGGCGCCGAATCGGCGAGCGTGAACCGGGCTTGCGCTACCCCATTGCACCGCAGGGTGCAGCATGAAGCCACGCCAGAGCCCGAGAACGACGAATATCGCGAAAGGTATCAACAGGAGGACAAATAGCCGCATCGAGCCCTCGCCCACTGCCGGCGCTCCGCGCAGGTTCCATAGACTGCACAACGCAACAACGGCGAGCGACCATGCGTAGCCTTTCCAGTCGGCAGTGAGCGCGGGCGAAAACTTGCCAAGATAAAGAACGAAGATGGCGGGATAAAGGGCCATGTCGAAGATGCTAGCTGAGAGCGAAAGCCAGCTTTCCTGATAGCCCCAGAACGGTCCCAGCGCGCGGCGCACCCAGATGTAAAAGCCGCCCTCGGCAGGAATGGCGCTGGCCAGTTCGCCGATCATTAGCGCGGTTGGGAGGCTCCAGAGAAGGGGCAGGACCAGGAGAATCGCAATGGCCCAACCGTAGCCGGCTCCGCCGAGAATGTCCTCGATCCCGTACGGACCACCCGACACCATAAAGTAGGTGGCAGCAATCAGAGGTAGAAAGCGCATCTTGCTCTGCGCCGGTTTGAGGGCGGGCAACATCACATGTGAATCTAACAACACCAGCCCCATGCAGAAAGCAGAAAATTCGACTGCGAGACACTGAATTGAATTGACCGGCACTGCCAGAAAGCAGCAGAAGTTGAGCTTGCTTTCCCGTCTTGCGCAGGAAGAGCACAACATCCGCTATAATTCACGACAGACACGGAGAGATGGCCGAGTGGCTGAAGGCGGCGGTTTGCTAAACGGATTTGTCTCGTGTCTTGTCCTTGGGAATCAATAACTTAGAGTGATGTAGAGTGGGCTTATTCGGGTGGTTTTAGGCAGTTCGGCAGACAACTATACAACCAAATATGCAACCATTTTTAGGCGCATTCAATTGCCTACTAGACGCTTTGGCGATTCGACTGTTGACTTCGGTGAACCTCGATATGTGCTCCTCTAGAAAGAATACGTAGTACTAGATTCCTCGCGTTTTTGACACTCGTCTTCGTTGTTGCTTGCCCCGAATGTGCAGCCCTATTCCTAATGCGCCACAGCGTGTTCACGTCGTCGGCCAAGGACTTCAAGTCACGGTTCCTTCGAACAGCATCATAAGCTGATACCCTACTGCCTGAATACCAATCGGGCATCTCGATGTGCAGCCAATGCTCGACACATTTTGTGTACAAGACCGCGCAGGCTCCAGGATCGAACCCTGCAATCGACTGTGCACTCTGCCAAGTATTCTCGGCTGCGGCAAGTTCTTGAAGGAGATCGTCAGGGAGAGCGCGCAACGATGGGTCGTCGCGGAGGATAGAAGCAATCGCTCTGTTCATGTCAGCTTTGGGCGCAGGCTGAAAGTTGACCTCGACCGCCGACCCAGATTGGAGAGAACACGAGTACCATTCCCCATCCTTGAATAGGGCAGACTCATCGTAGAATCGCGGGAGTTGTGTCGCGAGCATTCTGGCGATGAAGGGAAGCGCGTCGGTGCCAGCCAACGGCCTGAATTCGCGATGATGGACCCTTACGCCAGGCACGCTACAGATGCGTTCCCAATCGAATACTTCTTGATACAACTCCTCGGAAAGCAGGTTGAAAACATGGCGGACCGGCCGATCATGCGCCCGTTCTGTCTTGATGAATTCGCAGAGCACGTCCGTTAGTATTCGACGCCATATTCCAGCGATCGTCTGCTTCGGCTCTTTGCCCACGACGTAGTCACCCAGATGGCAATCATAGTCTTGGATTACCTCATCCCAGAGGAGCAACCCATAGAGCCCCGACACGAAGAGGAGTTCGACTGGCTGCTGATTCAATTCATTCCAGAATCCAGGTGCTAAAGTGTCGAGTTCAACAAAGAAGCGACCGTTATAGCGCCTGTGCGCAGGCAGAAAAACATGCTTCTCTAAATCGGCACCCCCTACGTCTGGTCCAGACGTTAGGGACCGGTTACCTCCTCTTAAGTCTCGGAACGGTTCTATCCTGAAGCGGTCAAAGAGCGACTCGGCATCATGGATCAAGCTTGGTCAAGCTTCCTCGCGCGCGTTCGTAAGATGTCGAAATACAAGATGAGCCCTGAAGCGGCCTCCGGCTACTTCGAAGAACTCCTTGGAAAAACGAGCACAAAGCCCCTTTCGATCAAAGCCGAACATGAAAGAAACACTCTCCTAGCGTTTTTTGACTCTGGACCAGGACAAGACTTGTCTACGGCCAAGGCCACTCTCTGGGGAGCAGTCAACGCCGTGACTTACTTTATCGACCACGTAAAGACAGCCGCGGGAGCGGACAGGCTCGACAGCGCTTGGTTTGGGTCAGGAAACGCGTTGAAGGAAAAGGCCTGGGCCAAGGCAAGCGAGTTGATTGCCAAGTGATTATCTGCACGCAGGAAGTACACATCCAGTCTTGTGTTGTTCACTCTGGTCGCACCATGAAGACTTCAGAAAGAAGGACCGGTCATTCCCAAATTTGCCGGAGGATCTAGGCTCATTCAGAAGCAAATAACTCTCAAGGTCGAGCACCTGGCGCAGTGGTATCTGCGTCTGAACGGATTCATGACCACCAATGATTTCGTACTTCACCCAGATCAAAAACCATGGGGCCAGAGGACGGATGCCGACGTTTTCGGAGTCCGCTTTCCATTCCGAAGGGAACTTGAATTTGAGGACGACACGCCGTTCCACTTCATGGATAAACCGCACTTCATAATTGGCGAGATTACCCAGGGGGAGTGTAAGCTGAATGGTCCCTGGACGGAGCGTGCCGACAAAAACATGCAGTACTTGCTGCAAGCTATCGGAGCGTTCGATCCGAAGGAACTTGACGCAATCGCAGATTCACTTTATGAGACGTTTCACTATGATGTTCCGGATTTCCGTGTCGAGCTCATCGCATTTGGAAGGATGTCAAGTAGCGATTTCTCAGATTCCGATAGACCGCTGATGCAGTTGGAATTTCATGAGCTGTGTCGTTTCATCTTTAGACGTTTTAGTCAATTTAAAGACATCAAAAACGACCACCAGCACTGGGATTGGGCTGGCCAGACACTTTGGAAATTGTCTAGAGATAATTGGAACTCCGAAGACATGTTCGTAGAGAAAGCACTGAATGCAGTCGGAATCAGAACTTTAGGGAGCTAAGTTTCAGATACAAATCGGCGTCAACCGAGCAGCTATTCTCAAGTGATTTCCAGCAGCATCTTTTGGCGCTCGAATTCCGCATTCACGGCCTTTTCATGGACGGCGCGATCACGTCCACGTTTCCAGCGCTCGCGTCGGTTGTCCAGCGTGTCGTTCGCAAGATCAATGAGTTCTTGAAATGTTCCTCTATATAAAGGGTCAATGTTCTGATCCTCCAGCATTTCAACGCACTGACGGTGAATCTCGGCGACTGTGCCCACCAAGCTCCCTTTTGTCATTCTAAGTTCACCGACAGTGAACTCACCGGAGCGCGATAAGTGCCAATCCTTTCTATTTGTGACATGTTCAACAACAAGGTGCGCAACAAGGGCGCCCTTCCGAATCTCAGCAGCTTGCTCAGACTCTCCAGCTTTGGCGGCTGGAGCTGAAACCTGCGCTGCGTCATCTTTCTCGGAAACAGGCGCAACAGTCCGTAGAACCCTAGTCCTGTACTTGAAAGAGAAGACTAAATACGATCCCGCCTGGACCGAGATACCGAATTTGCTCGCGGCACCGTCTATGCTCCAAAAAGGTGAAGCGGCCTGTTCATAAATCTTCTCGGCGGTTCCATCGGATATCATCGAATCGAGTTTCGCCTGATACTTGCGTTGAGCTGCATCAACAATTGGGTATGCAAGCTTGAACCTCTCCGCCGTTGCTTTCCTGGCCATACCTGAATACCTGGAGGCCCAGACTTCGGCAGCGACACCTTCAGCTAGCCTGCCCACAACCCGGTCGCAGTAAGCGAGGTAGCACTTCTTCTTTAGGCAGCCTCCAGATCTCGAGTGTCCACTGAGGACGTCGCGCAATCTTGGCCTGGATCGTTCGTCGCATATCGAACACAAGGCAATCACGTGTGGACCTTCACGGTGATCCGCGGCATCATGCAGGATTTCAAGAATCTTTAGCCCCAGAGGCCCTTGGTGTCCGACAAAGTGAGAATAGTCCTGCCTCGGTCGCCCCCGTCTGGACTTGGGTCTATATGGTTCTACTCTATGCGTATTCCAACCTTCCCTGCGTTCACACTTAAGGAACCTCTGAACAAGTTCCGAAGCCGCGCCAGTTCCGTCTAAGGAAGTAGGTGGAACGAGAACGCGATGCGCCAGATAACCTTTGCCTGTCAGCCGAGCTTTGAGAAGTATGGGCGGATTAGCCGCCGGGAGCGGT
>DASYZU010000068.1:0-2223 GCA_035945795.1 Occallatibacter sp. | reverse complement strand
GACGTGAATTTCGGTGCCGCTGGGCGTGATGCAGGTAACCTCCTCGCTCAGGAAGAAATCCGGATAGCGGCGGAGTGGCTCGGCCGCGCCGATGGAATCGTGATCCGTAACCGTCACCAGATCCATGCCGCGCCGTTTGAGCGTTTCGTAAACCGCTTCCGGATGGTTGTAACTCTCGCGGCAAACGCGGTCCAACAGGGGGAGGTTGCACATGCCGGAGTGCCGGGTGTGGACGTGCAAATCGCACTTCATGTCTCCTTGTAACGTCCAGCCGGTTACGATTTGGTGACTTGTGGAAAAAACATTGATGACAGGGTATGTTTTTTAGGCTCTGAGCAGGAATTCGACGGGAGGGCCATTTCAGGCGGCTTTCCTGAAAGCGATGAATTCTGTTTTGGTGACGGCCATGCGTTGAGCCTTGAGGAGCAAATAGCGTAGATTCTTATACCCCCGCCCGCGGCGTAGCAGGCTCTTGATGTTGCCGTTGATGGCTTCCACCACCCCGAAGCGAACCTTGACGCGGCAGTAATTCAGGATGCCGTCGACATGGTCAATCAGCATGTGCGCCAGTTTCTCGAAGGCAGGCAGCCGCTGCCACCGGAGTTGCAACGTCCAACTTTTTAGATAGCGCGACATCGCGCCCTCGTAGGTGTAGGTCCACAGCCGCTCCAAACTTTCCTTGAGGAAGTAGGCCTTCATGACCTTTCGATTCAGGGCGAACAGATGATTCAATTGCTGCCGCTTGTCCGGGGTCAGATGCACCCAGCGCGTCAATAGTAGCCAGCGTTTCCCTTTCACCACGCCGCGCATGCGCGCGCCTTTGCGGAAAAACTCAGCCCGTCGTACTTCATCGATGGCTTTGTTGGCGTGCTGCAGGATATGGAACTTGTCATAGACGATGGCGCAGTTCGGGGACCACTCTTGAATGCTGCTCCTAAAGGGCTCCCACATATCCACGCAGGCCGCTTCGATCCTTTGCCGCTGACGCGCACTCAACTGTGTCCGAAAGAACTCGTCCAGCGTCTCTTTCTTCCGCTCCCGGCCGAACCAGAGGGGCTCCCCGCTCTCCAAATTACTCGCCACCGTGACGAATTTCGTCGCCTTTCCCAGAAAGATTTCATCCACGCCCAGATGCCGCAAGGCCGGCTTCTTGCGTTGCGTGTTCCAGCGTTCCAGGTAGCGCAGATCGATGGCCCGCACGGTACTCTGGGCTAGCCCAAAGTGCTGGGCCACCCGTCGCGCTGAAGCACTCTCGCAGGCCTGTCCCACCGCCTCTTCGAAGCGCTTACTGAAGGGCGCCTTGCTGGGCAATTGCTCCACCTTCTCGATCTTCAGGCCGCAGTTGGGACAGCGCACACGGTACAGTTCGATCACCACCGTCGTGCGGTACTCGAAGCACGCCAGATCCCGCACCTCTCGCTCCGTTACGTCGGCTGGTTCCGCCACTCGTGCTCCGCAGCCCGAGCAAATCAACCTCCGATTCCCGCGTTTTCTTCGCACCCACAGCTTCAATGTCTTCGCTTTTTCGTCGATCTCTTGCTGGTACACCGTGTAGCCCGGCCAGCCCAGAATCCTAGTCCAGTCGTTGCGTCTCAACCCGCCAGTCTACCGAAATAGGCCCTCCTCAGAAATCCACGCCCGCGCGGGCCCCGCCACATTCCTGCTCAGAGCCAGACAATCAATCAAGGGCGCTGTCGGCTGTCCACCCCGGTCACACCGCGGCTTTTTTCGCGGAATCTCCGGGCACTCGCATGCCGTCCAGCAAACGTCTGCTGGATCCTGCGATCTCGGCGACCGCGCGGTCGAAGGCCTCTTGATTGACGCGGGAAGGTTTGCGAAAGCCGCTGATCTTGCGGACGAACTGCAGGGCCGCCGCGCTCAGCTCGTCGTCGGTGGCGCGCCCGCCCGGTACACGCAGTACCTTGATGCTCCGGCACATTTGTCAACAGATTAGCATGTGGGACGTGACTCACTGCCGGGGACGCATCTGCTGCCAACCGGCGCCGGGCGAGACGTCGGAATTGATCACCTGTCCGACGCCGTTGGTCCAATATCCGCTCTTGGTCCCGGTCCACACGTCGCGGGGATTGCCGAGCGGGTCAATAGTCGGCGTGATTCCGGTCAGGATATTCCCGAAGCTTGTTACTTGATCTGCCTGCCTGGCCTGCTGGCGCTCGAAGGCGTTGACCTGGCTTTTCATGCTCTGCATTTTCATTTCGAACT
>DASYZU010000067.1:0-98701 GCA_035945795.1 Occallatibacter sp. | reverse complement strand
GTCCAGCACTGCACCGCGCTGATGGTCACGTGCGCCTGCTTCATCCACCCGTCGATCACCGCCCCCAGCTTGGCCATCTTCAAGAGCGCCGCCTCGGCGATTCCCTGGGTCGAGACGTACTTCTTGATCGCCTCCAGCTTGGCCCGCGCTCCCGGGTCGTCGTCCTTCATCCGGTTGATCCGTCCGAAGATCTCCGAGAGATCGATGGTCTCGATCGTGATCCCGCTGGTCTCGAAGATCCGCTCCGAGTAGCGCACCGTGTTGAAGGCCGTCGGGCGCGCCCCGATGGCTCCGATCCGCAGGTTCTTGAGACCCTTCACCACCCGGCACACTGCCCCGAACCACTCCAGATCCGCCTGGAACTCGGGCGAGGTCACGGCTTCGGTATGCAGCCGGGTCAGGGAATAGGGGATTCCATACTGCATCAGGTTGTTGCACGCGCTCATCTTGCCGCAAAAACTGTCGCGGCGGGTGGCGATGGTCATTGCGTCGGAGCGGTCGGGCGTGGCCTGCACCAGCACCGGAACCTTGAGCCCGGAGAGCCGGATGGCATCCACGATGCCGCGCTCTTCACCGAAGTTGGGAAGGGTAATTATGATTCCGTCAATCTCGTCGGCGTGCTTTTTGAAAAGCGCTGCGCAACGCTGCGACTCAGAGTAGGTTTCCACCGCGCCATGCCTTGACTCATCCGGACCCAACACCACGGTCCGGGCTCCTGCTGCTTCAAGGACTGAGATGATCTCTTCGCGGCCCGTCTTGGCCAGATGGCCTGGAAAAAATCCGCGATTGCCTACTACTACACCAAATGTCATTGCTCGTTGCGCTGCCATTGCCTGCTCTCCCTCTTATCGTCGGCGCTTTTCCGACGCCTCATTATCATTGTCACGCAGAGAACTACTTGCCTGCGCGTCGTGGACGAAACTTTACGACGTAGAACAACCCGAGGAGTGCCAGCACGCCGCCCCACCAGACCGGCGTGTGCAGCTCGGTCAACTGGACCAAGGGTGGGTAGTTTGCGGTTTGCCATTCATAGATGCCGTAACCGAAGATCATCAGCCCATAGGCCAGCAACAGCACTCCAATAAAGAACCAGATGGGAATCCCGGAACCATGCATATCTCTTTACCCCTTTATTTCGCTCGCAGGGGCTAAAGCCCCTCGTTTTTTTCTGCGCCCTTCGGCACGACTAAAGTCGTGCCCTGTTACATAGCCTTCCAAAATCTCCGCTGCAACGGTTTTTCCCGAAGGCTATAGTCGCGCGCCCCGTTACAAAGCCCGTTCTTTCGCCAGTTGTAAAGCATGTATCCTTCAAATGGAACCATCAGCGTGCCTGCCAACTACCAGAAGATGATGTTCAATGCCGCAAAGAGGACAACCACCAGGATCGCCCACACGTACTCATTTTTGTAGAACGGAACCGGCGGCTCGGTAGGCAACTTGGTGGCGCCGTAAACCAGCCCCTCAAGTTCGGACTCCGGCCGTGGCTTCGTCAGCAGGCTCACCACGACCACGATGATGGCGGAGAAAATGAACGCCCACAGGGCGCGAAATACATTTTCGGCCATCGGTTTGGCGTCAGGCGAAAGCGCAACATTGGCCAGCGCGGCGGGAACCAGCTTGACCCACATGAACAAGCTAGCCGAAAAGATAATGCCGAACAGAAGGCCCAGAAAACCGGCCAGCGCCGTGGCGCGCTTCCAGAACATACCGAAAAGAATGGTTGCCAGAAGAGGCGCGATGAAGATGCTGAACAGCGCCTGCACGTAGTCCATGATGCCGTGCGCATGCATCACCAAGTACGCCGCGCCGATGGACACAGCGACACCTATCAGGATGGATAGCCTGCCCACCAGCACGTAGTGACTGTCAGAGCCTTTCTTGTTGATGAGCGGCTTGTAAATGTCGTAGGTCCATACGGTCGAGAAGGCGCTGACGTTGCCGGCCATGCCGCTCATGAATCCGGCGATGAGTGCGGTGATGCCGAGACCGAGAAGGCCGGGGCCGAGGTAACGCACCATCATCAATGGCAGGGCCTGGTTGTAGCTGTGCAATTCCGAGTCCGGCGCGGCGCTGAGGACCTTCTGCTGGTAATCGGGCGGCAGCGTGGTCTTGGCCATGGCCGCGGAGCAGGCCGACGGGTTTTCGATCGCGCCACCCGCCGAGGCGATCGTACAGGCGGCCACAACGTCCTCGCCTACCAGTTGGCGGCGGCTACCATCGTTATTCTGCAACACGACGAGACCAAGCAGACCGGGCAGAATGACGATGAACGGAACCGCCATCTTGAAGAACGACCCGATGATCGGCGCCATGCGCGCGGCTCTGAGGTTATGCGCTGCCAGCACGCGCTGGACGACAAGGAAATCCGTGGTCCAGTAGCCGAAGCTGATGACGAAGCCGAGGCCGAAGACGATGCCGGTCCAGTGCACCCCCATGGGATTAGCCGCAAAACTGCCTGTGTCGCGCCACAGGTGGAAGTAGCTGTCTCCTTGCACGCCGGTCATCGATTGCATGTTGGCCATGATCTTGGTTTTGAGGCCACCCACGCCGCCAGCTTGAACCATGCCTAGAATCGGCACCAGCAGCGCGCCGCCCCAGATGAGCACAAACTGCAAAACTTCGTTGAAGATGGCCGAGCGCAAACCGCCCAGGCCCACATAGATGGCAACAGCAACTGACGAAACAAAGATGCTGAAGGAGATATCCCAGCCCAGCACAACCTTCATGACCACAGCCATGGCGAACATGTTGACGCCGCTCATGAGGATCATTTCCGTAGCAAAGGAGAATGCTGCCACGGTGCGGGCCGGTCCGCCGTAGCGCAGGTCAAGATAGCCGGGGACCGAGTGCGTCTTCGATACGTAGTAGAAGGGCATCATGACGAGGCCCAGGAAGAGCATGGCGGGAATGGCGCCGATCCAGTACCAGTGAGTGGCCAGAATGCCGTACTGGTAGGCCGATCCGGCCCATCCCATCAGCTCCAGCGAGCCCAGGTTTGCGGAGACGAAGCTCAAGCCCGCGATCCAAGCGGTCATTTCGCGGCCGGCCATGAAGAACTCTTCGCTGGTGTTCGACCTGCCCTTCAGGTAGAAGCCGATCCAGATGACCATCACGAAGTAGATGGCGATGACGGCGATGTCGAGCGCGCGCAAGTGCGCCAACGGTTCTGCGCTGAATGCGAGCAGGGCCGGCAGGGAGCCGAAAGAGCCGGCGGTGATAGAGGCTGGGACCAATCCGAACATTCAAGTCACCTGAAAGGGTGGAATGCGTCCGTGGTGGTTTTGGACGTTCGCCCTTAAGTAAATGGCTTTACTGTAACATTTGTCAAGCGGCAAACGGCAGCCACTCTGGAAAAAACTGCCTGCTTTCCGGCGGCTTGTGCAAATATGGAAAGCCTGCGAAACGGAAGGTTGTCCGAAGCCGGGAAAGCGTTTACCGGACGAAGTGTAGCACATGGCAGGTGCATTGGAACAGGCTGTGCGAGGAACGGACATAGGCTGGCTTCCGTGGTTGACCCTACGGAATACGCTCAAATAGCATTTTGTTTGGTTGCAGCACAACGCGGAGGACACAGTTGAGGGCCGTAGCCGTTGCCCGAATCGCTCTCCTGATTCTGAATGCCGTTGTGACCCTGCATCCCGCGTCTTTTTCGCAGAGCCGCGGCACTGCGGCGAGCGGCACGGAAGACGGTAGCGAGAGTGGGCTCATTCGTGCTGCTGATGGTGAGCAAAAAAGAGGCATCAATCTTTTCTATACCCAGAATTATCGTTCGGCGGGCAGGCCCGTCCGATTCTCGGGATCGCTGTACGCAGGGATCACAGCATTCACCGTGAACAAGTGCAACCTGACGATCGGCACCAACATTGTTGATCGCTATTCAGGTCAAATCGGTAAAGGCACGATCAAAAATACGCAGAGCAGCTATCAGTATTCCGTTGAGTTTGTGCTCACCACGGAGATCGCCGACGCCCTACGCCTGACCGAAGCGAGACCAAATCAGCTAGAAAATGGCACGAACCCTGTGTGCGCCGACCGGCGAGCGTGCACCATCTACTGGTTGGAATTGCGCGCCAAACGTCCAGTGATGAAACTTACAAGTATTACCAATGACATTGCAGGCTACGACGGTTTTATCAGAAACTTTGACGGCATGGTCGAACAGTTTTGGGTTCCCATCAGCTCTTCGGATGCGGGTAAAGAGCTAATCTCGAAGCTGCAGAGTTTTGCAATCACCTGCCGCCAGTAAGTTTGCAGACACGTTCCTCCTTCTGAGCAGATTTTCGATTACTCGGAAACCGGCGCATTGCTCAAGGATGGGTCGCGCGCCTCAAGGGACCATGCCGGTTCTGTGTTAATTCCTGCCACCGCTGGCGGAGCGGCCTGCCTTGCCGCCGGGTAACGTTTCTTCGACTGAAATGCCGCGCTCGCCGGGAGCTGAGATCAGGAACTTCCGTCCGTCGGTAAAGGTGACTGTCGCGGAATGGCCATCTTCGCCGGGCGTTACGCTGGTGACGGGGTTCGCCTGGCCTGGATGCAAGGGGATAAAGAGCGTAAGCAAAAGCTGCGGGCCTGCGCCGGTGCGCATATGCAGCAGCGTTGTTGCAGGAACGTTCTGCGGGTCCATGTCCTTGCGCACATTCCAACCCAGAATCTCCGGGGACTCCTGGCCGGAGACGGCAGCAACATCAAGTTCCTTGCTCAACAAGGGAACGATGGCAATGTTGGGCTGATTGGCGTCGGTGGTCACTAGAGTATTTGTCGCGGGCACGATGCGGGTGTTCGTGGTGAGCAGTTGCCAACGGGCTTGATACTTGTGCGGCTGGGCATCATTGGGACGCATGCGGTCCGCGACTACGAACAGATCGGGCTTGAGAAAAAGCACGTCGCGCTGCTGCGAGGCGGGTTTCATACGCTGCGGACCGTAGCCTTCCGAGTAGTCTCCTGAAGCGAAATCGAAGACGCTGCTGGTTTGCCAATGGCCATCAATGGGGCCCTGACTGATCAGGTCCGGGTCGTGCCACGGGTCCTTCGAAGTGGTGGGGCGGTTCTGGCCCAGGCCATCGATGATCATGCAGTTGGAACCAAAGCTGGAGGTGGCCCAGGTTCTCCACTTGCTCTGCTCGTAGCTGCCGCCGCCGGTGTTGAAGACGAGCGAGCGCCCCCAGGCCCACACAACCACGCCGAGCTTGTCCTGATGCTGATGCCCCATGCCAATGGGGCCGAGGCGAAAGCCCAGGTAGTTGTCTTCGCGGCTCCAACCGGAGCGCATCGCTGCTTCTCCAGCGCGGTTGAGGAAGGCTGAGGTGAACGCCGGCGGTTTGCCTTCGGCTCCGTCGCTCGCCACCCATTTGAAGTCGCTGCGATTGGGAAAGTTTTCGACGGCAAGCCTGAAAATGGCGGGCAGATACTGCGGCAGGCCGTTATTGTACTTGGGATTAAATCGGTCCGGAGCCATGATGGCTACCTGAAACTCGTATCCCTTTTCGAGTGGCGCCGCGTAGTCTGCAGGAAGCTCGGCGAGACGGCCTGTCCAGCGCGCGATCTGCGGGATTTTGAGAATATTGCCGAGGGCGACGTTCTGGTATTCAGTGGAGAGCTCATCCTGCGCGCCATCGGGCAGGAACTGCGCGTGTGCTTCTTCGGCGAGTTTGCCGGCCGCGAAGCTGCGCCAATCAGCAGCGTCCTTGAATTCAGGAAACAGCGCGCCGACTGCGTAAAGTCCGCTCATTTCCATGGTAAGAAAATTCAGGCGGGTGTTGTTGTGGCGCAGATAATTTCCGTGATCGAGAAACGCGCTCACGAACAAGACCAGGTCCGCATCAGTGAGCGACGGCGAGCGGCGAAAAGCAAAGAATGCTGCTGGCCACGAACCGCCCATGCGAATGCCGGACTCGATTGTGCGCCATACCGACCCTGGGACATTGTCAACGTGGTCGGCCACCGGGCATTGCGCGATCCATGAGAGCATCTCGCGGTCGAAGGTCTGCGCATAGCGCTCGTCGTGCGTCTCTCGATACATGCGCCCGAGCGGCCCCCAGGAGGGCATGCGATTCAGTTGCCACTGCCACTCATTGTCCGGCGCTACGCCGGGCATGTGGTGTGTCGCGTTGTAGTGCCAGTCGATGTCGCCATTGGGAAAGGTGTAGAAGTAGGGCGTCTGGCCGCCTTGCAGCTTGCCGGCGACGGCCCAGTCGGCGATCGTCTTGTCCCGCTCAACGTGCAAACCGCGGTTGCCTGCCTCAGTGTCCGGTCCCCATTGCACCGACTCTCGCGCTCGGAGATATGCGGCTAAAGCTTTCTCGGCGGCGGGCGCGTCGTGCTGCTTCCAAGCGGTGGCTACTGCGGCGAGTTCGGGACGGGTGAGGTCGAGTGCATCGAAAACCGCGGCTTCGCGTTGACGGACTTCAGCGGGAGAGGGTGCTTGCGGGGGCGCTTGCTGGGTCTGAGCGATTGCGGATGGTGTGGCTGCCAGCGATGCAAGAAGAATGAATCCAAATGAGATCGATTTCATGTCCGCTCCCCTATCAGGGCTTCTGGAATACGGTGACTATAAATATGGTTTTGCAGCTCACTGCGCGCATGGATCACCATTCAAGACAAATTCAACGATGAGCGCTTGCGCCGGACAATCATATCAAAACGGTTGAAAAGGCTGTGCGGATTTGGAATTGACCTTGCGGAGAGAGTTGTGACGCCCGGCCTGGCTCAATGCGATCGTCGGTGGTATCCCGCTCTTTCCGCAGGAACAAGCGGAAAGAATGGGGCACGGTGATCTTCAGGGTGGGATGGAGCAAAAGGTTTGGGCGCTCGCGTTATTCGTTGCTGACCATTACTTCGTGGAGCCAGCCGGGAGCTTTGAGCAACTCGCGGGGGCGCGAGCCGTCGGCGGGGCCGACTAGGCCGTCGCGCTCCATCAGGTCAATCAGGTGCGCGGCGCGGCCGTAGCCGATGCGCAGCCGCCGCTGCAAGAGCGATGTAGAGGCTTTGCCAAATTCGAAGACCAGACGCACAGCATCGTCGAACATAGGGTCGTTCTCGTCGGGATCGGGGTTAGAGCCATCCACGCTGGCGCGCTCGTCCTTGGGCGATTCGAGGAAGCCTTCAACGTACTCAGCCTGGCCCTGCTCTTTCCAGAAGGCGACCACGGCCGCAGTCTCTTTTTCGCTCACGTACGGCGCGTGCAGGCGCATCAGGCGGCTGGTTCCGGGCGGCAGGAAGAGCATGTCTCCGCGCCCAAGCAGAGCCTCGGCGCCGTTGGTGTCGAGGATGGTGCGCGAGTCCACCTTGGTGGCGAGACGGAAGCTGATGCGCGTGGGCACATTGGCCTTGATGAGGCCGGTGATGACGTCGACGCTGGGCCGTTGCGTGGCGAGAATCAGGTGAATGCCGACGGCGCGCGCCATCTGGGCGAGACGCGTGATGGACTCTTCGACGTTGGCCCGGTCGAGCATCATGAGGTCGGCTAACTCGTCGATGATGATGACGATGTATGGAAGCGGTTCTTCCTGGTCGCCTTCGTCGAAGAGCGAAGGCATGACGCCTTCAAAGAGCTTGTTGTATTGATCGATGTTACGGACGCTGCGCGAGGCCAGCAGCTTGAGGCGGCGCTCCATTTCGCGAACGGCGTTGCGCAGTGCGTTGGCAGCCAGCTTGGGCTCGGTGATGATGGGCGTGAAGAGGTGCGGAATGCCTTCGTACATGCCCAGTTCCACGCGCTTGGGATCGACCAGGATGAGGCGCACCTGCGCGGGCGTGGTGCGGAAGAGCAGGCTCATGATCATGGCGTTGATAGCCACCGACTTGCCCGAGCCTGTGGAGCCAGCGATGAGTACGTGCGGCATGACGTTGAGATCGGCCGTGACGATGCGGCCGTTGATGTCCTTACCCATGGCCAGCGTAAGCCGCGACTTGGCCTTGGCAAATGTTTCGCTCTCGAGCACGTCGCGCAAGTGAATGGTTTCGCGTTCGTGATTCGGCACCTGGATGCCGACTGTGCTCTTGCCGGCCATGCGCTCGATCAGGATGCTTTCAGCCCGCATAGCGAGGCACAGATCGTCGGCGAGGCCGGTGACGCGCGAGTACTTGACGCCCGCTTCGGGCTTGAACTCGTATGTCGTAACCATTGGGCCGGGGTTGATTTGCACTACCTGGCCGCGCACGTCGAACTCGGCGCATTTTTCCACCAGCACTTTGGCCTCTTCGCGCAGTTCGTCTTCGCGGACTTTCTGCGGGCCTTCGCCTGCATTGAGCAGCGTGCTGGGCGGCAGTTTGAAGCCGCTTACATTCTTGGGGGCTACGGTTACTGTGCGCACGTCGGCATCGGCACGGCCGTGAATGGCGATCTCGCCTGCGGGCGCTGGGGCGGGAACTGAAGGAGCAGGCTCAAAACGCGAAAGCGAAGGCCGCGGTTCCGCAGCGCGGGTGTCGACAAAGCGCGAGGCCGCGGGCTGCATGGGAACAACATTTTGCGGAACTGTTTGCGAGACCTGGGCAACGCTTGCCTGCTGCGCGGCCGCTGCCTCGGCGGTCTCCCAGATACTGCTTCGCCGCACGGGAGGCGCGATGGGAATCTTTTCGTCAGCCTGCTGCCGGTTCGTCTGGATTGGTCCCGTTTGCTCCAGAGGCGCACGACGGAATGCAGGAATCTCGTCGAGGGGGTCGCCCTCAGGCGCACGCTTCCCGCGACTGAAAAGCCTAGCCAATAAACTCCGATGCGGGACTGGTTCTTCCGGCTCTGCTTCCAGACTGGTTGCCGGAGCGAATTGCAGTGTGTGCGCCGGACCGCTCTCTTCGGCGCGCAGGTCCTCGCGCTCGGCCAGCCTGCGTTCTTCCTTCAACTCCGCCCGCTCTTCGCGCCAGTTCTTCCAGCGGTCAAGCCAACTGCGAATGTGCAGCCAGTAGTTCTCGGCGGCTTCCTTGACAACCCATAAGCTAATAGCGGAAGCAAAGTAAATTCCAGCGGCAGCCAGCACGCCAGCAACCAGCCATGCTCCCTGAATGTTGAGATAGACGACCAGCAGGCCGGCCACGAGCCGCCCCACCACGCCTTCCACGGGCAACAGGTGCATCCAGCGCCAGTGCCAGGGCATGAGCCCGAATACGGCGGGCATAAAGGTCAGCGCCAGCAGCGTGCCCATCCAGCGCAGCAGCACCGACCCACTAGGGCGCGAGCGCATCCAGGTCCAGCCGATCCCGCCCAACCACAACGGCAGCAGGAAGGCCGTCAAACCCAACGATTGCAGGATGAGGTCGCTCAGGTAGGAGCCGAACAGCCCGACCCAATTGTGCACTGCATTGGGAACGGCCTGATCGGTGGCGGTGTTCAGCGAAGGGTCGGAAGCGTGCCAGGTGGCCAGCGCCAGAAAAAGAAGAACCGAAACCAGCAACAGCACAAGCCCCAGAAACAGGTTCACGTGGCGGCTTCGCGTTGGCGACAAAACAATGCGAATGGGCTTCATGGCGGGGCATTTCCGCTTCCGGGCCACCGCTCACCTTTCGATGGCAAGTCGATCGAGCGGCGAGAAAAATCCCAGAGCAACTTTTATTATCCCTGCCCGCAAGGGGGATTCCGCGCAAAACGGGGCGGGGGGAACCACGGTGTGGACCCCCGGCGGACGCACCGCTTTGCGAAACAGGTAGGCTATCGCCAAACGAATGAGTTATAGTGGCGCATCCGCCCAAGTTGAAAATGGGTGGTGTTTTCGCCTCGGACTCTTTTCAGGCCCTTTATTTCCCCGTTCCCCTCTTCAACCCATGTGGTCAAAACTTATGCTGGGAAGAATCCGGACCGGTTACACGCTTGCCCTCGCCCCTGCTCTGTTCTGCTGCTTCGCCACGCCGATCTGTGCCCAATCTTCGAGCGTCATTCGGCTGCCGTGGACGGAGTGGAAGACGCACCTGACCGACGATCCGCGCTGCGCCGCGGTCAGCGACCCCGCCTGCGTGTGGCAAGGTCCGGGTGTTCCGGTGGACCGCTATAAAGTGGATATCTGGCAGCGCATTGATGTGGATCTTCCTGCTCAGCTCAGAACCCCGCAACAGTTGGGGCTTTTGATCCAGTCGATCTATCCCGTCTATGAGGTCTTCGTCAACGGCAATTTCATCGGAGGCTCAGGCAGCTTCAAAACCCGCCGCGGTCCGAACGATCCGCGCTCCGTTCTAGCCTTTTCCTCCACGCTTGCTCAGGGCGGCCACCTTGCCATCTCCATTCACACTCTGCATCTTTACGCGGGCTATCCTATCGGCGGGCTCGCGCCTGCGCTGGGTCCTCTCGAGCAGATTCGCAACCTCGAAAACCTGGACATCTTCTCTTCTCTGAGCGATACGTCGCACCTGTACCTCTCCGTCCTCATCGTTCTCCTTGCCAGCCCGATTTTTCTGGTCTTTTACTTCATGGATCGCAAAGCGCATGAATATCTCTGGCTCGCCACTATGCTGGGTGCCTTCGCATTGACGCGGCTATCGATGTTTTCCGGCCTGGTGGATATCGGCCTGGGTTCCTGGATGGCCAATCTTCTCTTTGCGATCTGCATCCCGCTCTATAGATTCGCCTTTATCGAGTTCCCTTTCGCGCTCATGGGCCGGCGAGTCACCCTCCCGTTTCGCATTCTTGAAGCGCTGCTTGTCGCCATGCTGATTCAGCTTCTGGTCCTGCTGCCCCTCCCCATGCACATGCTCCGAACCGTAACCGCGGCATCGAACTTTGTGCGAACGCTCAACAACTACGGCACGATTACGAGCAATGTGGCGTGGCTCATGGTCCTTCCGGCTTGCTTCAGGAGCCGCCGGCCGGAGATGAAACTGATTGGTGCCAGCGTGGCCTTCATGGTCTTCACGGACATCGCTTCCCACGCGCTGTTTGTCCTGCCAGGCCCCATAGCCTGGAGCGGCCTAACCAGCTATATAGTGGCCGAGATTTTTCGGTCTTATGCGTTTCTGGCGTTTACAGTGGCCATGCTCTTCGCCATGGCGGCGCGCTTCCGGCGCATGGAACTGCGCAACCAGGCTGTGGAGCAGGAACTTGCCGCGGCCGCGGCCGTGCAGAGCCTGCTGCTCTCCTCGGCCTCGGCGGTGCACAGCGCCTTCGCCGTGGAAACAGCGTATTTGCCCGCCGGAGAGGTGGGTGGAGATTTCTTCTATATCGTGCCCGACGAGAGCTCCGATGCTAACCCCGGCGCAAGGGACGAGAAAGAGGGCGGACTGCTGGTGGTGGTAGGCGACGTGAGCGGCAAAGGCCTGAAGGCCGCAATGACCGTTTCCGCCATCATTGGCGCGTTGCGCGGTTGCACAGATCACCGGCCTGCCACTGTCTTGAAGTACCTCAATCGCGTGCTATTCGGCCAGATCAGCGGCTTCGTTACATGCTGCGCAGCCCATCTTTCGCCCGACGGAACCGTGGCCATCGCCAACGCGGGCCACCCAGCACCCTATCTGAACGGCGTGGAGATCGAAACCGTGCCCGGACTTCCGCTTGGCGTCGAAGCACAAACTGCATGGCCGGAGCAGACCCTGAAACTGGCCCGGGACGAGCGGCTGACCTTTGTTTCAGACGGCGTTGTGGAAGCGGGGAAGGCGGATGGCGAGTTGTTCGGCTTCGAGCGGACCCAGGCTATCAGCACCCAGTCCGCCGAATCGATCGCAGCGACAGCGAAGTCTTTCTGCGCAGGTGTGGCCCAGGCCGACGACATTACCGTGCTGGGCATCACGCGTCCGCTGCCTGCGGTGTGAGCGGAGAGTTTGGTACTTGAAAATCAGCCGGCGATGAACTTTGCTCCCCAGATGAGCAGCGCGCCGCCAAGCAGGATGCGGTAGATGGCGAACATGGTAAAACCGTGCTTGCGCACCCAGTAGAGAAACCACTCGACCACGCCGAGCGCAACGATGAACGAGACAGCCAGTCCTATCACGAGCACAATCCAGCGTTCTGAATTCATGACCACGTGCGCGGTGGCCACGGCGGCATCGGCAGACTTGCTGGCATGAACCTCCTTGAGGAAGTCCCAGCCGGTAGCGGCGATCATGGTGGGAATGGAAAGCAGAAAGCTGAACTCCAGCGCCGCGGGACGGTCGAGCCCTACCATCTGACCCGCGGCAATGGTCGACATAGAGCGCGAGACGCCGGGAAAAACAGCCGACAGCGTCTGGCAGAGCCCGATCCAAATTGCCTGCGTCAGGGTCATCTCTTCCACGTGAGTCGTGCTGGCATCGAAGCGGGTCATCCGAACATCGACAACCCACATCACGATACCGCCAATCAGCAACGCCAGCGCCATCGCAGTCAGGCTACCGAGGTTTCTTTCGCTCCACTTGCGCAGCAGCAAGGCGGGAACCGAAGTGCACACAAAGGCAACCAGCGTGAGCGAGATGGGATGATTCTTCCAGGTGTGGCGGCCGGCTTCGCCCCTGGGAAACGTGCGCATGAAATCCACAATGCGCGCGAGGAACAACATGCACAGCGCCAGGATTGCGCCCAACTGGATGACGATGGTGTACATCTTCCAGTACGCGTCATCCAGCGGAATCTTCATCAGCGCTTCACTGATGCGCAGGTGCGCCGTCGAGCTGACCGGCAAAAATTCGGTCAGGCCTTCGACTACTCCCAATAAAATGGATTGAATATAGGGATTCAATAAGCCTCCAGAGTGCAGTTCGGGTCACACGAGTAGTGTGAGCAGGCCCAGCGCACGCTCACTCCCGGTCGATACCGTAGACAGGAATGCCTTCATCCAATTTGTACACGAGAGCTCCGGCACGCCAAGCGTAATCGGTTGTCGAATAGTGATCTTTTAGTTTCGTGGCCAGGTCGTGGGCGTGGTTCTTGGCGTTTTCGCTCTTTTTGTCGTCTCCATTGGCGGCAAACATATCCCTGAGCACCGCCTGCCTGTAGACAGCCTGGTAAAGTGCCTGCGCCGTGCGCGGCCCGTCGGGGTGTTCTTCCGCGTACTTTTCGTAGATCTCCGACTCCTTCTCCGGACACTGCACCGCTCCCTGCCAATCTCCGCAGAGCCTGTTGTCGATCAGCAAGAAGGCCGCCATATCTGCCCAGCGGGTGTGCGGATACTGCTTGATCAACTTCCTCAGCTCATCTTCATCCATCTGCTGCCGCATATACGCATCTTTCTCGTGTGCGGAGCGCAGCGTCGAGGCGTCGGCCTTTTCAATCTGCCACTGGATGTCCGCCGAGCGCCATGCGGCTTCAGGCGCAAGCGGCGAGTTGGGAAACATCTCCATCAGCCGCCTGTACAGCAGCCGCGCGCTCTGTGCCGCGTTCACCGGGCCGCGTGGGTCCGACGCGAGCGACTCCTGGTTGGCAGCCTCGCCCATCAGCACCAGGTCGCCGCCCGGGGTGGTTTCCACTACCACCCCTTTGATCTGCATCCATCCCGAGATGGGCGGCGGGGTCTCGTCGCTTCCAATCATGGGAGTGTCCTTGCTCTCCTGCAGTTCCTCAATGTCAGTGTTGGCGTAGACGCGCATCCACGGCCCGCTTTTTTCAGCCACTACCATTTCGCGGCCAATCTGCACGCGGTCAACCTTTTGCGAGCCGGTGTCGGGCGCAACATAAAGCATTGTCACGCGCAGGACAGTGGCGCGCGGGCCGGCGATCGGCTTCTCCAGTTGCGGGCCCTTCTTCTTTTGGCCGCTCGCAGAGGTTGCAGCGGGCAACAGCACCATGAGAACCATGGTGACGATGAGGGCGCGGGTAGCCAGGATTCGTGACTTCATACCATTCAAAATCATAGTCGAACGACGTTATGGCGCGCTTTCCGTAAGCACCTCGGCCAGCAAAGCCGGGTCTACGTTGCCTCCGCTGATGATTGCGGCGGCGTTTTTGTAGTCCGGTAACTCGTCGGCGTGGAACAGAAGCGCCGCCACAGAAACAGCTCCGCTGGGCTCGGGAACCAGCCGCGTTGTGGCCACGATTGCGCGCATGGCGGCACGAATCTCCGCTTCGGTGACGGTGATAATCCCATCTACAAACGCCTGGATATGGGCAAAATTCCGTTCGCCCACGCTTTGCGTGCGCAGGCCATCCGCGATGGTGCGGCTGGTGAGCTCGGCGCCCCAGGTGACAATTTTGCCGGTGCGGAAACTCTCTGCCGTGTCGGCAGCCAGCTCCGGCTCAACGCCAAACACCTTTGTGCGAGAGCTTAGCTGTTTTACCGCTGCGGCAACTCCGCTGAGGAGACCGCCGCCGCTTACGGGCGATAATACCAGGTCCACTTCGGGCCACTCTTCCACAATCTCGAGGCCGCATGTCGCCTGGCCGGCGATGATCTGGTCGTCATCGTAGGGCGGGACAACTACATAGCCGTGTTCGCGCACCAGCTTCTCGGCCATGGCGAGGCGCTCGCTTGAGGCTACGCCTACGTCGACTACTTCGGCGCCGAAAGACAGCGTGGCTGCGCGCTTGATGGCGGGTGCATTCGAGGGCATCACGATGACGGCCTTCGCGCCGACCTCGCGCGCCGCATAGGCTACGGCCTGGGCGTGGTTGCCGCTTGAATAGGTGATGACTCCGCGGGCGATTTCGCTGGAGGTTAGCTGAAAGATCTTGTTGGCCGCGCCACGCATCTTGAAAGCGCCCATGGGCTGCAGGCTCTCGGCCTTGAGCCGGATCTCTTTCGGTTGGCCGTGGCCGGAGAGTCCGGGAAACTGCGCGCGGATCAGCGGCGTCTTAATGGCGACGTTGGCGATGCGTGCGGAGGCGGCGCGGATTGTCTGGACATCGACGAGAGCGGCTGTATCGGATTTCATGTCTGATGCTCGCGGCATTGCTGAAGCCGAAGTGTAACTCAACAGTATCGCCGATTGGGTGGGCTTAGAAACGTTGCGCCGCGACAGCTGAAAAAGACAAAAGCGCGGCAGCCTTGGCTGCCGCGCTTTCAAGTTTGTTGTCGCCTGGCTTTAGAAGGTCAACTTGGCAGAGACCTGCAACTGGCGCGGACCATAAAGCAAGCTGCTTGAAGACGTCGGTGCTCCGAACGCCTGAGACGTGTAAGGCTGGATGCAGCCGTCGCCTTGGGGGCACTTGCCGCCCCCTGCGATCGTGGCGCCGCTCGCCACCCACGAGAACGCACTCGTGTTTACTGAGAAGAAATTTCTTTGATTCAGCAGGTTAAATGCCTCTCCAAAGACTTCGAGGTTCATCTCCTTATAAACGGTGAATCGGCGCGAGATGCGGAAGTCTATATCGCGCAGGCCGGGGCCGGGGAAGGCGTTGCGGCGCACTTGCGGCGCCCGCCCTCCGGTTCCACCGTTGAAAAGGCTAACTTCCGCTCCCGTGAGACCGCCATCCGCAATTGGGCTTGTGGGATAACTTGCCATGTTGGCGGTGATTGGAAACCCTGTCTGCTCAGTAGCGGTACCCGAAAACAGCCACCCATTGGCCAGAAGGCGAATAGGCCGCACCTGGATGAAAGAAAGCTGCGGCGAGAAAACCAGCGTCCCCACGAACCGCTCGCGCATGTCAAGATCTGAGCGCCCATATTCGGCCTTCCTTGAGAAAGGATCAAGTGGCGTGTCGGTTCCGTTGAAGGTTCCGTTCACACCGGAGACCTGGCCACCGTCCGTCGCGTGCGCCCAGGTGTAGTTGGCGATCAACTCGATCCCGTGCGCAAAAGGCTTCTTGACGGTTGCGACCATCGAGTTGTACCAGGAGTTGACGTCGCTGAAGCCGGTGAGGACGCTCGCGTCAGCAGCCGCCACACGCGCATTGTAGAACGGCAACGTCACAGCGCCGGTCTGACTTCCAGTGCTGCTGATAATAGCGTAAGTCTTTGTTGCAGTTGCCGGAGCCACGTTGGTGTCGATAAAGATCGGCAGACGCAATGCGCGGTTGGCAACCCACCCCACGGAGACGGTGAACCCCAACGGAAATTGCTGCTCGACCGTCAAATCAGTCGAATGGGAATATGGATTCAGAAAATGCGGATCGAGACCTCGGAATGCGAGCGGGATCAAGGCCGCACCCGTGTTCACGACCTTGGGAGTTACAGCACCAGAAAAAGGCGCGGCCAACGCAGGTCCCGGCGGCGTAAACAGAACATTGGGCGCAACCGGCGCCCAGGACTGGACTCCTGGAACAGCGTTATATTGCTGCTGATACACGCCGTTCTCCACGCGCGTTGTGTAGTAGGTAGAGTTGGAACTCAGTCCATAGAATATCCCGTAGCCTCCGTGAACTACCGTCGTTGGGAATGGCTGCCAGGAAAAGCCCAGGCGCGGCTGAAATTCGTGCTTGTCGATGTTGATAGTGCTGGTATAGAGGGAGGCCAGTGTGCTTGTCGTGTTCGGCTTCGGAGGCTGCGGAATAAGCTGGGCGTCGTAGCGTAAACCGGCAGTCAGCAATAGATTAGGCTTTACACGCCATGAGTCCTGAACGAAACCGGACAGGTCCGGGTTCCAGAAATCGTCTTTGCCCAAACCTGTGATCGGGTCGTTGACCTGCGTGAAGAGGGCGTAGTGCTGTCCGCCATTCAACTGATACACATCTTGTACCCAGTTCTGGAATGCCACCAGAGTGGAACTGCCGCGGTAGGTGTAACCGCCGTCTCCCTGAAAGAGGTTGATCAGCAATTCGTGGATGAAGTTCAGGTCCGTACCGGTTCTGAGAGCATGGCGTCCAAAGTTGACTGAGACGATATCGCCAAACTCAAGGCGATGTTCGTCCGGGAATGCGCCACGAGGCAGTGCGCTGGTTTCTCCGTAAGCAGAGAGGCCGGTGATGTTTATGCTGGGACCGGGAGAGTTAGTCGTATCGGTCTCAAGGTCGCGTGCCCATTGAAAACGAGCTTCATTGACCAGGTTCGGCCTCAAAGTCGTGGTCCAGTTCAACAGGAAAAAGCGCTCGTGAAAGTTTGCCGTTCCATTTTGCGTTACCGAACCGTTGTTGCTTGAGATCGAGGTGTTATACCCGTTCGGCTCGTTGAAGTTTTGCCAGTTGAAGCTTGTGCTGATGTGGTTCTTTTCGTTGAGCTGATAGTCGATCTTCGGAAAGAAGATGTCCTGCTTGATGTTGCGTGGAAAAGCGCCTTGCAAGCTAAGCAGATAGTTGACGGCTGTCTGGCACTGGTTTACAGTAACGCCCGCCGGACAGTTTGTCGCTGAAGCGTAGGTCTGCAGCGTAGCAGCGCTGACCGACGATGTGTAAAGGATCGGGTTGACTTTGCGGAACCCGTCGTAGGTGAGGAAGTAGAAGAGTTTGTCGTGCACGAACGGACCGCCGACGCTGCCGCCGAATTGCTGTTGCTGATGCACAGCCTGGGTGTGAATGCCGCTGTTCTTTCCTATTGGATCGAGCGCGTTGAGCGCCGGGTAACGGAGGTAGTAGAACAGATCGCCGTGGAGCTGGCTTGCGCCCGACCGCGTGATTGCATTCACCTGGCCACCCGCGGCCTGTCCGAATTCGGCACTGTAGGCCGCAGCTTCTGATTGAAACTCCTGAATCGAGTCCTGACTGTAGACGTAGGGAGCGCCGATCGACCGGCCTCTCGCTTCAGAGAAGAAGGCCTGGTTGTTATTTGCGCCATCCACCTCGTTGCTGTTGTAGATGCCGGAGACTCCGCGATACGCGATCAGGCCAGTGCTGCCGTCAGGCGCCACGTTGGGCGTGAGTAGCACAAAATTGTCCCAGCGCCTCCCATTTACAGGCAGGTTCGAAATGATGTGGCTGTCAATAACCTGAGACGCTTCCGTTTTCTGCGTATCGAGAATCGGATTTTCTCCGGTTACAGTCACCTGCGTGGTGACAGAGGCCGGAGACAAAGCCATATCGAGAGTCATTGTCTGGCCCACATTCAGGGTCAGGTTCTCCCGCTTGACGGTGCCAAAGCCGCCTGCTGCACCGAGAACGCTATAGTGGCCGGGCATAAGAAATGGGGCGATGTAGAATCCCGAGGAGTTGGTTGCATAGGAATGGGCGATGCCGGTATCGGTATTGGTCACAATCACTGAAGCACCGGGGATCGCGGCCTGAGCTGCGTCGGTCACGGTTCCGTTGATTGTGCCAGCGCCCGACGTTTGCGCTAACGCGGAAACGCCAGAAAATGTCGCGAGGAACGCCGCCAGGGCCAGCACGGCAAGACACTTTTGGGGACAGTGGTTCCGAAGCATTTTCATGTCATGGCTCTCCAGAAAAAAGGATCAATTACAAAGGAATGGCCTCATAGTACCATGCAGCCGGGTCGGGACAAAGAATTTAATTGCAGACAGAATGCTCTTTTGAGGACGCGAAAATCAATCACAGAAAACGTTCACTGCACTGCACGAAACGGGCCGATTTTCACTTTCCATTGAATGCTTTGCACCATAGATGGTGACATTTCAACAGCGTCGGATTACTGGGCTGTCAAAGTCCAGTTTCCGGCCAATGAACATTGGATTTTGCGGTTGCTTCGCAATGTGGAAATGGCCAGCGTAATCATGTGACGGAGGCGTTTGTAACTCCCCGCCGGACTCCTGACACGGAGTTTTGAAAGAGCACACGCTGGGGATGAAGAGATGGGTTAGAGACCCATCGCTGTCAGCCGCTCCGTTTCAAAGTCTTAACCCGTTAAGAGAGCCCTTGTCACCTATTCGTACGCCAGGGCTTCGATCGGATCCTTACGGGCGGCCATCCACGCCGGGTAAAGCGCGCCGCAAAGCGCTCCCGCAAATGCGATCAAGGTTCCGTAAGCGATCCAGGCCCAGGTCAGTTCAAAGGCGAACCCTGGGAAACGCACGGCCAGGAACGCGCGAACGCCAAAAGTGGCCGCAATGCCGACAAGCACGCCGGCAATCGCCAGCACCGCGCACTCGCGCAGCACCACGCCCACAACGGTCAGCTTGGAGGCTCCCATGGACTTGAGAATGCCGATCTCTCGGGTGCGCTCCAGAACTGCCGTATACATCGACTGGAAGATGACCAGAAAGCCGACGATGACGGCGATGGTGATGACGACGCGGAGGGCAATATTGAAACCGGGGAAACGAGACGGCGTGTACATCGAGATGATGTCCTCCAGGGATTCCACGCGATATCCTGCCATACCCTTTGTCGACTCGATCTCCTGTCTGATGGCGCCGTCGTTGGCGGGATCATCACTCTTGATATAGATGATGGACGCCTTGCCTTCCGAACCGGTCAGGGCTGCCAGGGTATCGATGGGCAGCAGCCTGCGACCGCCCCTTCCGCTCTCAACGATGCCACAGATACGGAAGTCGTGGTGCAGGGCCTGGATGTTGATGGTCTCGCCTACATGGTGGCCACCGCCGGTCTTCGCCCAGATATCGTCGACGATTACATCGTTGGGGCCCTGGAAAGGTCCGCCTTCGATGAAGTTGAATGGCTTCAGGGCATTGAAACTGGGGTAATCGACACCGTAGAGAATCTCGAGCGATTCTCCCATGGAGAAGTTCTGGACGACCGGGGCGGCCACCTTAACATGAGGCAAGGTGGCGAGGAAGGGAGCCAATTTGGCCGACATGGCCGCACCGCTCATGCCGTTCATGAAGCTGGCATTCGAGGGGCTGACAACCAGGTCGGCTCCGATGCCGTTGGTGCGCTGTTTCTGGTCGTTGAGCATGCCCATGAAGATGGCGACGATGGAGAGAATCATGACCACTTCAATGGCCACCGCCAGCACGCTGATGATGGAACGCAGCGGACGGTGAATCAGATTTGCGAAGATGAGCTTGTTCATTCTCGAGCCTGGTTCCAGTTTTGCACAAAGGGGCAGATGTGAATGAAAGCCCTCGTCTTAAGGGTAACAGCCCGGGCGAGTACGGATGAGCGGCATATAAAGGGTTACTCGTGGCTACACGTCCGCCCGCCGGGTTCCCGCTTCAAGTGCTGCCGCACGCGTGAATTCCCACTCCGCATCCCCCGGCGCGAGGCAGCATCCGGGCAGCCAGAGCCCTGTTTACCACTTAGACTCATCTTGATGAAAATAAAAGGGGAACCTAAAGCTCATTTTGACTGAAATTGAATCCGGGTTTATTGTGGAGGGGTAATTTATTTTGGGCCCTTGAGCGGTAGCGATCACCGATGGGCAACTTTGGAGAAGACCTGCGCACGGAGCGGATAGCCCGTGGCGTTGCGCTGGAAGACATTACCGCGGTCACCAAAATCAGCCAGCGCTACCTCGTTGCGCTGGAAGAGGAGAGGTTTCGTCTGCTTCCCGGCGGCATCCTCAGCAAGGGCATTGTGCGCGGCTACGTAACAGCTCTCGGCCTCGACCAGCAAGACTGGATCGATCGCTACCTCAATGCCTACAACACCTCCGGCCAGATGAACGACGACGACCGCAGTTGGACGGCCTTTGCCTCCAATGTGGGCAAAGCACGCATTCAGCGCCACGACGCCGTTGAGATTCGCCTGCGCTGGATCGGAGCCATTCTTCTGCTGGTCGCGGTCGCGGCCGCCAGCTACCTCACCGTGCGCTACTATGGCGTGCGCGCAGGCTGGTGGACCACCCTGCTGCCGATTCATGGGACCAACGGCGCCCTTCACTCCGCAATCTCCTCGACCAATTCTCTCTTTGCGCGCATCCTGATCTGGATCGGCCAGTGATCCCAGGAGCCTGAACGCAACTGCGGTTCAATCACCCTCAGACCCCCTTGAAAGTGAAATGTTCCCCGTTCACTGCTAGTCTTTGCCCTGGCACACCCGCCGCGATTAACATAATAGATGCACAATCAGGCTCTGGTCTGCGAGTGCAGGTGAGCCACCGACGCTGGCGAGCGGCCAAACTGAGCTGAATATCTTTTGTACTCAGCAGCGGCCCATCCAACACCAGCCAACCCACGTGGAAGGCTACCAAATTGAATCCCTTCAATGGGCAGGAGTCTGAAGTTGAGCGACCGTTTCTTGTTTACCTCTGAGTCAGTCACCGAAGGCCATCCGGACAAGATAGCCGATCAGGTTTCTGACGCCATCCTTGACGCATGCCTGGAGCAGGACCCCTACAGCCGTGTAGCCGCCGAAACACTTACGGCCACCGGTCTTGTGGTCATCGCCGGCGAAATCACCACCAAGGCCTACGTCGATTTCCAGAGCCTGGTCCGCGGCGTCGTGGCCTCCATCGGCTATGACAACGCCCTCTACGGCTTCGACTCCAACACCTGCGCCGTCATCTCCTCCATCAACAAGCAATCCGGCGACATTGCCCAGGGCGTTGACACGGGCGGCGCCGGCGATCAGGGCATGATGTTCGGTTACGCCTCCAACGAAACCCCCGAGCTGATGCCCGCCGCCATCTCGCTGGCCCACAAGCTTTGCCGCCAGCTGACCGCAGTCCGCAAGAGCGGCAAACTGCCTTACCTCCGCCCCGACGGCAAGAGCCAGGTCACGGTGGAGTACGACGAGAACGGCAAGCCCTCGCGCATCGATGCCGTTGTTATCAGCAGCCAGCACTCTGAGAGCGTTACCAATGAGGAGCTGCACGCCGACATCCTTAAGTACGTCATTCAGGCTGTGCTGCCGGCCAATCTGCTCGACGAGCACACCAAGTACCACATCAATCCAACGGGAAGATTTGTGATCGGCGGGCCCATGGGCGACACCGGCCTCACTGGCCGCAAGATCATCGTCGACAGCTATGGCGGCGCGGGACGTCACGGCGGCGGCGCCTTCTCGGGAAAAGATCCGACGAAGGTCGACCGTTCCGCGGCATACATGGCCCGCTACATCGCCAAGAACATTGTGGCCGCCGGCCTGGCCGAGCGGGCTGAAGTTCAATTGGCCTACGCCATTGGCGTTGCCGATCCGGTCAGCGTTCGCGTTGAAACTTTTGGAACCGGCAAGGTTGGCGAGGCCAAGCTCACCGAGCTGGTCCGCAAGAACTTCTCGCTCACGCCCAAGGGCATCATCGAGAGCCTGAACCTGCGCCGCCCCATCTACCAGAAGACCGCAGCCTACGGCCACTTCGGCCGCACCGAGCCCGAGTTCACCTGGGAGGCCACCGACAAGGCCGCCGCTCTGGCAGAACAGGCCGGTCTCAAGGCCGCCGCCACCAAGTAAGCGAACATTGCAGCCGGTTGCGTAAAAATGGGACCCATCGAACGATGGGTCCCATTCCTTTTTCCGGCGAACCGCGTCAATGACTTAGAATTCTTCGTGGCATTTGAACGACTTTTTCCCAGGAGCTGTCAATGCGTTTATCTGCGCGTTTATCTGCACTTGCCGCACTTGTCTTTGGTTTGTCCACTGTAGCCGCAGCACAAACCACAGCCCCGTGGAGTTACCAGGGCAAGACTGGTCCGCTGCGCTGGGGCAAGCTGGCCCCCGCTTACGAGGCCTGCTCCAACGGCCACGAGCAATCTCCGCTCGACATTCGCGGCGCCAAACTCAATAAGGCGCTAAAGCCCATCGAATTTCACTACCTTTCCGGCATGGTCACGCTTGAAAACAACGGCCACACGGTCGTGGTCCATGTGAACCCCGGCAGCTACATTGTGGCCGGCGGTGTCCGCTACAACCTGGTCGAGTACGATTTCCGCCATCCCAGCGAAGAGACGGTCAAGGGCAAACTCTCCGACATGAGTGTCCAAATGGTCCATAAAAGCGCTGACGGCAAGATGGCCATTCTCGCCGTTCGCCTGAGCGAGGATCGGGGCTATCCGAATGCCACGCTCGCCACCCTGTGGCAGCACCTGCCCACGAAAGCGGGCAAAACCGAAAAAATTACGGAAATGATCAACCCCGGCGGCCTGCTGCCCGCAGACCGCGGCTACTGGACCTATATGGGTTCGCTCACGACTCCGCCGTGCACCGAGGGAGTGCGCTGGTTTGTCCTGGAGCAGGAGCTAACCCTGAGCCGCGACCAGTTGCGCGTATACGAGGACCTCTTCAAAATAAACACGCGCCCCATGCAGGACCCGCACGGCCGCCACATCGAAGCTAACGAGTAAGTCAGGATCAGAGCTCAGGGGTCAGCTTGCAGCCTTCGCTCTCTTACCGGCCAATGGGGTCAGGTTCAATGCGATGCAGTCGCCGACACTTTCCACGGTTATGCCGGTGAGATCGCGCACCAGGTAGTGCGCGGCGTTTAGCGCCTCCATGGGATGCGAAAACGTGGTTGCCACCACCGTGCATCCCGCGGCCCGACCGGCTTTAGCGCCTGACGACGAATCCTCAAAAACCACGCACTCTTCGGGCACAAAGCCCAGCATCGCCGCCCCGGCCAGAAACGGCTCGGGATGCGGCTTGCCGCGGGTTACGAAATCGGCGGTTACCAGCCGCTCCGGCACCGGAACGCCTCCGGCTGCCATCCGCGCTCGCGCCAGCCGCTCGGTGGCGCTGGTTACCACGGTCCAGCGGGGCGATCCCCGTTTCGTTGGCGGCAGCGCTGCCAGAAGGTTCAGCACGCCGGGCAGCACGGTGAGGCCCTTGTTGTCCTCGACCTCCCGGTCCTCGATGATCTTGAGTTCCACCTCGGGGTCCAGGTCCGGCCGCAGCATGCCGATGGTATCGATGGCGCGACGGCCGTGAGCTATCTTGCAGGTGTGTTCGGAATCGACCCCGCGCAGTTCTGCCCACATCGTCCAACTACGCTCCACCGAGCCCAGCGACGAGACCAGAATCCCGTCCATGTCAAAGAGGACACCCTTGCAGCGGATTTGAGCGAGGGAGGAAGAATGAGATGAAGCCATAGCTCCATTGTAGCGGGGCGTAGATTCGCGGCTCTAAGAACGAGTTCATATTGTGGAGTTGAGATTCCCTCAGGGGCTGAAGCCCGCGCTCATTTTGCTTGGGTTATATGTACGGGCTGAAGCGCGTACCCTTCAACAAACCGCTTTGTTCAAAGGTCTATCAGCGCTTCTTGGCCAGCTCTGCTTTCGGCGCGGCAAAGCTCACCTTCGGCGGCTCGGCCAAGGTAACCGCAGCTTCCACAGTTCGCTTGCGGCCGCCTTGGGCCACCTCATTGTGCCCCATCGTAATCTTGCCGTTCGCGATCTCGGAGTCCGCAGTCCAACGATCGAAATGGGCCAGAGGCGCGGGGAAAGTTCCACCCTCGGACGCAACAGAACCATGCCTCCACTCAAAGTGCAGCGTGCCTTTGGCCGACCCGGCGAGATCCGCGCCCGTATAGCCAGAGAGCTCGATTTTTCCGTTCGCGTCCAAGGTGCCGCCTCGCCAGTTCTCTCCCAGCAGTCGGCCCACTGCAGTTGCGTTGAGCTTCTTGAAATCGCCTGTAAGCGTATAGGCAGGCTTGTCTCCTGTTTCGAGTGTGCCGGCTGCGTGCAGGCTTCCGCCCAGCACCGTGGCATCAAAGCTTGTGATCTCGGCGCCATTGGGTTGAACGTTCAGCTCCACCGTCGCATCCTTGAGCGTCACCGGCCCCAGAATCAGAGAATCAATTTTCACCGTGCCCTCAAACGGCGGCCATACCGGCGAGGAAGCCGGATGCAGCCGGTCAATCAGATCGGACAACAGGGTTCCTTTCTCGTGCGCGCCCAAAGCTGCGGTCTGCACTGTCTCCGCATCCAGATCACCGAATTGGACCTGCAAGCGGGTCGGACAGGGCACGGGCGGGTCGCAGCTGGCCGGTATCGTCAAACTCGCCGTCCCCTTCAACGGGCCGTAAGAGAAAGCGACCGGGTCCCAGCGGCTGTCGCCCACGCCTCCGACGAGGTTCACATGCAGCGTCGCCTCTGAAATCTCCACGTGGTTGGCGAGATAATCGGCCTTCCAGTTGGCGTTGTGCACCGTCACGGTTCCGCTGAGGCTGTCCACGACTGGACTTGCAGCTCCATCGGCGGCAGGTTTTGTGTTCGCCGGCCCGGATGCAGCTCCGGACAAAGCACCGGGTGCGGCAACACGGGCGGCATTGGTGGCGGGCCGGACCGGCGCAATATTGCTGAAGGGAATCTCCTCGGCCTGCATCCAGGGGCCTTCGGCGGTCAGGTCCACGGCGAGTGGATCGCCGGCGAGCGCGTCCAGCGCCGAGGCCTCGCTGAGGCCGGCCGCGCGCGCCAGTTCCCTGCCCCGCACAATGCTTGCCTGGCCCCGTAACGTTACCTGATAGCCCTTGAGCCCCAGGCGTACATTGACGGTGAGAGGAACGGCCCCGCCCTCGGGGATTGCCGCGGTTCCAGCCAGCGCCTGCGCATGACCCTGCGTCACCGCCGCCGGCTCCAGCACCGTCTTCGGCGCCTGGATGGGTCGGCTGAGGCTCTCTCCGCTGAGTGCAAAGCCTTCCACGGTAAAGCTGCCGGTGAGCGGGCCGGCTGTCGGCGCTGCCGCGCCCGCCATTGCTGAGTGAGTCTTCGCGGGGCCTGCCGACTTCTTGAGCACACCGTTCGCGGCGGGGCTCTCGGCGTAGCTGACTTTGCCGCTGACCGTACCTGCTGCCTGCAGGCCGGGGCCAATGCCTCTACGCACCGTGCGGAGTGCATCGAGTCCGGCGGCAACAGGAATCCGATCCAGTTCCACTGAGAAATGCGGCATCCCGCCATTGGCCGGCAAATCTCCCGCCAGCCGAACGTGGCCGTTCCCGAGCGGGGAGTCGCACACCAGGTTCTGAAGTGCGCGTGCGGAATAGTGGTAGACAAACGCGCAATTGGCGTCGAAATCCATGGGCGCCGCCGGCGCAAACTCGGCGCGGTGAACGCCGGTGGCTCGCAACCTGGTCTTCACCTGGGCTACATCGGCAGTGCCGTCCACATGCACTTCGCCCCTCATGTCGCCACGCCAGCCGGCGTCAGAGCCTGTAGCGAGGCGAGTAAGCTGGCCAAGCTGTGCGTCCCGCCATTCCAGGTCGAGGTGTATGGGCATCTGCCGCAGGTCGGGGGCATGCTGCGCGGTTGCGTCCAGCTCAACGACACCGGTGTCGGCCAGGTCCAGGCTCACGTCTGTGCGAGCGGGCTGGCCGCGCAGCCTTATCCGCCACTTTCCGGGATCCTCTTGCCAGAAGGAGAGGTCGGTGTCGACCACGGAAAAAGGTAGCTTCTCAACGCCGTTCTTGAAGTTGATGCGGGAATTGCTGGCGGCAAGGTAAGGAAATGGCGGCGCGTGTGCTCCGCCGGCAGCCGCTGTCCCTGCCTTCGTTGCCGCCGTATGCAACAGCGAATCCAGATTCCAGCGTCCATCCGGAGAGCGAACCAGGTTCAGGCTGGCATCGTCCACGCTGATCTCGCTGATCTCCAGCCGTCCCCGCCAGAGAGAGAGCATACGGATGTTTGCAGTCACAGTGCTGGCATGGAGCAGCGGTTCGGCGCCAAACGCCGGATCTTCTTCGACGGCGAGATCGTCAAGAACAAAGCCCGGCCGGGGCAGCAACCGCACCCGCACCGACGAAAGCCGCACCGGCCTGCCCAGCGAGTCCGACATCAGGCTTGTAATCCGGCTTGTGTAGCGGCTCACGCTCACCAGCGGAGGCACAATCAGCACCGCCAGGATGGCCACCAGCACCGCCAGTGCCAGCCAAAGCCGCCTATGCTTTTTTTGCCGGCCTTGCTCGTCTTCGATCATGGTCTTTTCAGTGGACAGTGGGCTGTGAACAGTGGGCAGTTCCCAGTTCTCACTTCAGAATCGTAAGTCAAAATTTATCAGTGGTCAGTGATTGGTGGCAGGGGATTTTTCTGTCCGTGTCCACTATTCACTGTCCACTGCTTTTACCGCACCACGTGCAGCGTCCGCTTCCAGCGCGTGTCGCTGAAGAAGTGCACGGCTACGTGGCCCATCCAGGCCAGGTTGGCGCCGAGCCCGGTTTGTTCGTATTCTTCCTCGGCTGTCCGGAACGACCAGTAGTTGAACAGCGGCCGCCCCACAATGTTCTCCCTGGGAACAAAGCCCCAGTAGCGCGAGTCGAGGCTGTTGTGCCGGTCGTCGCCCATCATGAAGTACTTGCCCGGCGGAACCACCAGATCGCCGTTCTGGATGTGATTGGGAGCCTCGACGGCCCACTCTTCGGTGGCGCTAGGATCCATGGCCGGAAGGATGGTTGGAAACTCGTCAAGAAACACCTGCTCGCCTGGGTTCGGAGGCATTTCTCTGCCATCTTTCGGCTGACTCTGGGCCACGCCGTTGATGAAGACGATGCCGTCTCGCAGATGGATGTGGTCTCCGGGAACGCCGATCAGCCGCTTCACAAGAAACAGGTATTGCGGCTTTCCGTCGGCATCCGGGTCGGGCACTGGCTTGATAAATACAACGACGTCGCCGCGCCTGGGCTCGCGATAGTGAACCAGCGGCATCCACTTCGACTCCGGAGCCAGCGTGATGCGATCAACGACCAGGTGGTCGCCCACCAGCAGCGTGTCCTCCATCGAACCCGATGGAATCACGAAGTTCTCGGCCAGAAATGTGAGAATGAACAGACCCACCACCAGCACTGAACAGATGCTGGCCACCGCCTCAAACGGCGTCTCTTCCACCCTGTCTTCTTGTTCGGGATTCGGTTCGGGTTGGGCTTCGTTCGGCGTCTTCTTCTTTGTCATCCTGTCGCTCGTTTATCAGTGAACAGTGCTCGGTGTTCAGTGAAAAGCCCGTACCGCAGCCAATTACAGCTGACCACCGACAACTGATCACTGTCCACTGTTCACTGACCACTGTTTTTAATGCACTACGTGGAAGATGCGCTTCCAGCGCGCGAAACCCGTCAGTCTTGCCGACAGAAGCCTGTCGTGTCCGAGTTTATCATCTTCAGGTTGGGCCAGGGCCTGCTGCACATCGGTGGTCGATGGCCGGGTCAGCGAGAAGTAGATGACCAATGGCCGCGCCACAATCGCCTGCCGCGGAACAAATCCCCAGTAGCGCGAATCCTTGCTGTGATTGCGGTTATCGCCAAGCACGAAATACTCCCCCGCCGGAATCACCAGCTCGCCGTTCTTCGTCAGGCCCTGCATCTGCATCCACCAGTCGGGATCGACTTGCGGGTCGGTATAAACCTGGGCGGGAAAATTGTCGCGGAAGGGATTGGGCGGCGCCGGCTCGAAGGTCGCATAGGGCTCGTTCAGCGCAACTCCGTTGACGATAACGCGCCCGTTCTCGATGCGCAGATGGTCGCCGGGAATGCCCACGACGCGCTTGACCAGCAAAGGCGGTTGCGGGTGATGGAACACGATGATGTCTCCGCGCTCAACCGGGCGATATGGCAGCAGCCAGTTGGTCAACTTGCTTGAGGGTGCATATACCTGCTTGTTGAACAGCAGAAAATCTCCAACGAGCAGCGTGTGCTCCATGCTCTCTGAGGGAATCAGCAGCGGTTGCAGCACAAACGTGAGTAGAAACAGAGCCACCACCACCGTCCGCAGCAGCGAGGCCAGAGCCTCAGGCAGCGTAGGCAAGTGCAGGCGCAGGTGCGCTAATCGCGACTCATGCCCGCCCGGCATCTGGACCGGAATGCTGGCTGGGGTGCTCATTGCGCCGTCTATTCCTCCTCTGTGCCGTCCGGCCCGTCCAGCCCATCTTCGGCCGGCTCACCTGGCTGGCCCGTTGCTGAAAGCCGGGCGAGACTGTCGAGCCTGTCAAGCTTGTCTAGCGCTCGCCGCGCCGCATCCTGCTCCGCGTGCTTTTTGGTGCTGCCCGATCCCCGCGCAAGCGGCTTTCCCGGTTCGCCTGCTTCTATCTTCAGCCGGACTTCAACCAGAAACTTTTTGCGGTGGCCGGGGCCGCTCTCGCTCTTTACCCGGTACACGGGTGTTCCCGCCCGCTCCGCCTGCAACCGCTCCTGCAGCGCGGATTTGAAGTTGCCCAACGCCGCGCCGGAACGCAACTCCTCGGCCAAGAGCTCAGCAGCCTCGCCCAGCACCTGGCGCCGCGCAAAGGCCCTTACAGGTTCCAGTCCGCCGTCAAGAAACAGCGCGCCGATCACTGCCTCCATGGTATTTGAGAGCACCGTGCTCTTGCGCCTCAGGCCGCTCTTGTCCTCGCCACGACTCAGCCGCAAATGCCTGCCCAGCCCAATGGCTCCGGCCACCTGCGCCATATGCTGCCGGCTCACCAGTTGCGCCCGAACGCGGGTCAGCTCGCCCTCGTGCCAATCCGGATGCAACCCGAACAGCAACTCTGCAACCACCAGCCCCAGTACCGCGTCGCCAAGAAACTCGAGCCGCTCATTGTCGCCCGCCGCGCCTGTTGTGGCCTCGAATTTTGTTGCCATTCTTGCGGCGATCGACAAGCTCTCATGCTGCTCCTGGGCCGCCAGTTCCTTCGCCAGCGACCGGTGCGTCAAGGCGCGCACCAGCATCTCAGGGGCCTGGAAAACATGCCCCAGCGCGGTTTCCAGTTCTTTTAGAGCGGCTTCCAAATGCGCCTCGCCGAAATCCGAATTATTGAATCATCCCCGGATACACGGCCGCGCCCGAAGATTCCGGACGGGACGTGCTCACGATGTTTTGATTAGACGACACCGTCAGGCTCTCTAGCCATTGCGAAAGGATTATTGCGGCTTTTGGGAACCATCCTGCACAGGAGCGAGCGTACCCGGCTTGGCTGGGCCGGTCGCGTCCCCATCCGCATCTTCGTCGCAGGTGTGGCCGTTCACGGAATAGGCATTCTTCACGCCCCGCTCCGCGGCCAGACGCGTATCATCACGCCCGTCGCGAACAGTGAGCGCAAGCTTGTACTCCGACAGGGCCTGATCGCGCTTGCAATCCAGGTCCAGCATGCGGCCCAGGTAGATGTGAGACCAGGCCTTGAGCCGCTGCTCCTTGGTGGTCGCCAGCGTCTTCTGAAAATCGTCGATCGCCTGCTCCGGATGCCCGGTCATTGCCGCCACCCTGGCCAGAATAAAGTAGGCGCGCGCGCTGTCCGCCGCGGAGGCAATTGTGTCGCTCTGCTTCGCTAGCACCTTTTGCGCCATGGCGCTGGCCCCGGCCATGTCCCCGTTCGACAGTTGCGCCTCGGCCAGTTCCATTCCGGCGAGCTTGTGCGGCTTGCTGCGCCCAAGCACCTCGGCATCCGCTTCCTTGTCGAACTCGGTCTGGCGGGCCCGGTGCACCTGCTGGTCCACATCCATGCTGTAGACCATTTCGCCGATGGTGTCTTTCAGGCTGGCCGGATCCCTCTCAAACTGGAGCATCTGCTCGTAGAAGTACTGGGTGAGCACAAATCCCTGTTTCATGTCGTGCTGCACCGTAGCCACACGCACGGCTTCTTTCTTCTGCTCTGTCAACTGGCGCTCGTGCTCGTAGCGCGGCATTTGCGAACGGTCCACATCCGCGGGAATTCTGTAATCCGGAATCCCGGTGTTCATGGTCCGTGCCTCGATCGCCTTGATCAGGCATTCGACCGTCAGCGGCACCGTGTCGGAACGGTAGCGGAACTCCAGCGGCGCCTCGCGAATCTCTTTCAGAATCGGCTGCGTGCGGTCAATGGCGTTGGCCCGCGCGTAGAGCAGCGGCTCGATTACGTAGTGAAGATAGGTGTGGCGAACGTCGCTCATATGAATCGTCCCGTTCACCGGCGAAACCACTACTACATAGTCGGTCCCATAGATGCGCGCATTCACCGTGCTCGGCGACAGCATCGGCTCGATAACCACAATGAAGCGCCGTCCATCATAGGTGGATGCTGCCATCTTGAGATAGAGATTGGTTGAGACAATCATCTTCGACAACGGATCGTGCAACTGCGCGGCCTGCTCGTCGTAGATATGGCGCACCGTGAGCCATATGCCGTGCAGGTCGACCGCATCGGCGAAGTCCTTCAGGCGCGGCACAATCTCCGCCACCTGTGTCGCATCGGGAGGCATCTCGGTCAAATCGGCCGTCGTCTCCAGATCCGGCGGGGGCGTGAGATAGAGCGACAGCGAAATATACTGCGCGATGTCCAACTCCGTGCCCGTCATCTTGTGCTGGGCAATGTAGAGGCAGACCGCGTCGCGCTTGGCGCGCGCATCCTCGCTCGCAGCCAGCGCCTTGTCGATCTCATCGCGCACCTGCTTGCGCACCGGCGCGCTGCTTTCCAACCCCTCGTCATAGCCGCACATATTCAGGGCCGCCGCCATCACGAATACCGGCTCAGCGTTGGTCAGGGAGATAGTGGGTCCGGCCGGATCGACAAGCGACGGCGTCTTCTCTCGCACGTACGCCTGCGCGGAAGCCTGGTCCGGGATTGGACTGCTGCTTGAAGATTGGGGGCTTGTCGCTTGAGCGAGCGCTGGAGAAGCAGAAATACCTGCCAGCAGGCACAAAAAAACGGCCGCATCAAAATAAGACGATCGAATTGTTCGAAATGTCATTAATAGACCCTGCTGTAAGTCTAGTTAGACGCAGCGGCAGGGTCAAACGGGAGGGAAAGCTTCTAGCTTCTAGCCTCTAGCATCTAGCTGCTAGCTCGTTTCTGCTGGCGGCCGACTTTCCACGCGGCGTCCGGAAAAGGCAGCGAAGAGGTTCATTACGCTGAAAAGGAAAAGGTCAACCCTGACAGGCAGCCCCCTGAGCAGTTGCAGAGCTTGGCTAGAAGTTTGTGCCTTACCCCCGCACCGAAACGCCGGAGAAGGAGAGCACCGCCAGGCCGCGGACCGGTTGGCCGAAGTACCGGGCAGGCTCAAACCGGCTGAGAAGCAGCAGGTTCTCCACCTGAGAACGGGTCGTGCTGTCGGTGGGGCCGGAGAGGATGCGGTAGTCGTACATCTGGCCCTCATCGTTGATGTAGGCTTCCACGATCACCGGGCCGGAAACAGCGCCGATGGCGTTGCTGCCCACTCCGCTGGAGAAACTTACCAGCCGGGGCGCCGTGGGGTTCCCCAGCGGCTCGTCTGTGTTGGCCTGCGCCGTCTCAGGCTGCGTAAACATGGTCACCAGCACGATCACAGTGCCCAGCAGCAGCACGGCGCTGGCAAAGCCCGCCGAAGCCTGCAGCAGAAACGGACCCACCGTGTTCTTCCACGCCAGGCCCCAGGCATCAAAGACACTCTCCCGGCTGCGCGCGCGCTCCTGACTGATGGCCACCCTGATCCGAAGAAGAAGATCTTCAGGCGCGGCCACCGGACCCAACTGGGCAAGAGACAACTGCGTCTCGCGCAGGGACTCCCACTCGCGGGCACACTCCCGGCATCCGCCCAGGTGGGCGGCGATCTGCTGCATTTCCCGTCCGTTCAGACGGCCGTCCAAATACTCCGAAAATCTCTTCTGAATCGCCTCACAGCCGTTCATCGCGCCTCCTCTCCCAAGGGCATCGCGTATTCCGTAAAATCCGCCGGGTCTTTGCCCGGATTCGGC
Organism: Occallatibacter sp.; assembly: GCA_035945795.1. Taxonomy (GTDB): domain Bacteria; phylum Acidobacteriota; class Terriglobia; order Terriglobales; family Acidobacteriaceae; genus Telmatobacter. Next base: position 66,553 of record DASYZU010000067.1, on the reverse strand, counting down.
GCCATCAACAGAGTCTTCAAACAGGCCCGGCCGCGTACCAGCCGCGACTTCACCGTGCCCAGACTCACTCCCTGGATCTCAGCCACTTCTTCGTAAACAAACCCCTCAATATCACGCAGAATCAACGTGGTGTGGAATGGCTCAGGAACCCGGTTCAACGCTGCTTCAACGCGGGCCCGGTTCTCCGCATGCACCACCGCATCGTAGGGCGACTCGGACGGATCTACCAGCCGCTCTTTCAGCCGCACCGGCGTTCCGTTTTCCCCCTCGGTCATCTCCTGGTCGATTGCCACTTCCTGCTGTTTGTGCCGCATCCACCAGCGCCGCTGGTTTGAGGCTTCGCGCAGCGCGATCCGGTAAATCCAGGTTCGCAGCGACGACTCGCCATGAAAGCTGTGCACTCCCCGGAAGACCTTTACAAACACTTCCTGGGTCAGATCCGCGGCGTCGTCCCGGTCGTATACCGTGCGCGCCAGCAGAGAGTAGATCGGTTGATGGAAGCGGGCGATCAGCCACGCAAACGCTTCCTCTGAGCCGGCTCGCAGCTCGGCTATGAGAGCCGCTTCTTCTGATTGGAGCGTCAGCGCGCTGGCAAGATTGCCCATGGTGAGGTCCGCCTGCAATTCAGTGTCCTCCCACCTATACCGCATTTCAGCCACTTTTGGCATCTGCCTTTTTTTCCGTCCCGGCACCGGCCCGGTTGGCAGATTCCCTCAGCTTGAATGCGGCCACTCCCTCCGACGGCTAAAAGTCGCTGTCGGAAAACCGTACTGCCACGGAGTCCGCGGGATTCGGGGGACACCCGGTAATTTGCCGCGTGTCCCGCGCCCCCTATTGTCTTAGACACCGGAACACCCCTAAAGTGTTCCCGGTCACGCATGTAAAAGATTTCAGTAGCAAAAGTTACGCCCACTCTCCCGGTTTCGGGCTCAATAGCCGTGTCCAGGGAATCTCGGCTTCATTGCAAGAACCTGCTCGGAGGTCCCCCTAAACCCGGTCCAGATTCTTGTAGACGTCACTTATATTCGCGTTCACGTCGTTTTGTAGCGGAGGCATCTTGCCGAAGTGCGGGTGACTCGTAGCCAGGGTCCGCTCCAGGAACGCCTGATATCCGTTCGACTGCATCGACTTGAGCGAGGCAACCGTCAGTCGAGCCTGCATCTCCGCTAGAGTTTGCCCGGCCTTCTTGCCTGCTTCCACCTTTTCGGCCAACTCCTCGATATAGTTCCGCTGGCTCATCATCACCGTGCGGTCTGCCTGCATGGGCCCATGCCCGCCCATCAAGTACTTGAAGTCGGCGCGGGCCACTTCGTCGATGGTGCGCGGCCAGAGGCGCGGATAGCCGTCTGCGATGTTGGGCAGCCAGCCATGAATCGCGTCTCCGGCTGCAAGCGCGCGCTCCTGCGGGCAAAAGACGAAAATATCTCCCGCCGTATGCGAGCGCCCGTGAAAATCGAGGTGCAGATCGAATGCCGGATCAGCCAGCAGGTAGGACTTGTCGAAAGTGATTGTGGGCAACTCCAGGTGATAGTCCTTGATATCCGCCTGGTAGGCCTCCAGGTGCTTTATCTGCTCCGCGCAGAAAGCCTTCTCAGGGTCCGATGTCGAGCCCTCGGCACGCTTGCGCATTGCCTCAATCTGTCCCGGCACTGCGTCCCTCGAAGCCTTCATCCGCGCAACCGCAAACTCCTCCATCAAATGCTTGGTCATCGAGCTGGCGATGAAGTCCACCTTGCTGCCGGTCATGGCATAGGCGTGGTCGCCCTGCGTATGGTCCCAATGAAAATGCGTGTTGACGACGTAGCGCACCGGCTTGTCCGTGACCTGTCGCCTGATCTGGCGAATGATCGATGCGGCAGCCGATGGCTTGGAGTGCGCATCGACCACCACCACGTCCTTCGAGCGCACGAAGATCGCCGCGTTGCAGTTGATCACTGTCTGCGGCCGTGCATGCGCGAAGTAAACGCCGTTTGCCGCTTTCTGAATATCGAACAGGTCGCCGTCGTCCTCCGGAGCCGCAGCACGCGCCCACGCCGCGCGATGGTAGGCCAACTCCATCACCGATGCGCCAGCCAATGCGCCGCCCATCAGCACACGAAGAAAGTCGCGCCGCGACGTGCGATCCTTGCCGGAATCGTGATTACGGGTATGGGCATGCGTGTGGTCGCTTGCGCCATGTGAATGCGCATGGCTGTGGTCATGATTGTGATCATGGGTGTGCGCGTGATGGTCGGCGTTGTTGCACACGGTCAACTCCCTCTGGTTCTGCCTGGCGTTTGAGATGGGGATGCGGCTCCACTTGACTTGCCTGCTTGTCTTACGCCTCGAAAGCCCGATCAGTTTAGCCCATGCCGGGAAGAGCTGTCATCGCGAATATGATTAGAGCCAGAGGCGCCACACGCAATGTTTACTTTTCGTCCAATTGGATTCGTCAAAAGCCCCTACAACGAAACGTCTGCAATTCCCCGCGGACTCGGCGCCAAACACGAGGCCGAAGGCGTGCTCGAGATTCTGAGCGAATTTGAACCCGGCCTAGGCGACATCGAGGGCTTCTCGCATCTCTACGTGATCTGGGCCTTCGACCGCGCCGACGGCTTCGATCTCATCGCTCATCCGCCTACGGATGAGAAGCGGCCGCACGGCGTCTTCGCCACGCGCTCGCCGCGCCGTCCCAACCCCATCGCCCTCACTGTCGTCGAACTGCTAGGCCGCGAAGGTCCCTCGCTGCGCGTGCGCGGGGTAGACATGCTGGACGGCACGCCGATCCTGGACATCAAGCCGTACCTCTCCAGCATTGCGCCGGAAAAGTTGCGCCGCGGCTGGCTGGCGGAGGCGGAGATGCGTAGGGGTTGATAGAAATCCTGGCGCCCGACCCTCGCCACGTCTTTGTTTTTGCGGCCAGGGTGGGATTCGCGAAAGCTTGGACCTACCTCGAACACTTTCTAAGGAATCCCCAGTATCTTATGCGTCTGCAAGCTCAGCCGCCACTGCGGATGCTGCATGCAATACCTGAGCGCCAGTCCCGTATTCGCCTCGCGGTCGGGACCGTCCATCGGCTGCAAAAAGAAATGCCGGAACGCAAGCCCTCCAAAATCCTCAGGCTCTAAACCCGTCTGCGGAAATACCAGCTTCAACTCGTCTCCGCTCTTTTGAATGAGTTCCGCACCGGCCTTTGGGCTTACGCACACCCAGTTGATTCCGTCCGGAGCCGCAATCGTTCCGTTCGTCTCGACGGCAATCTCGAAATCGTACGCGTGCAGCGCCTCGATCAAGCGCGCATCCAGTTGCAGCAGCGGCTCTCCGCCGGTGCAAACTACAAATTGCTTTCCTGCAACGGAGCCTGAAGGCCACTTTTCTTGAATCGCCGCGGCCAGCGCTCCAGCGGTTTCAAACCTCCCACCGCCGTCCCCATCCACGCCAAAGAAATCCGTGTCGCAGAATTTGCAGATTGCTGTCGCGCGATCCTGCTCGCGTCCCGACCAGAGATTGCAACCCGCAAACCGGCAGAAGACCGCGGCTCGTCCTGCCTGCGCCCCCTCGCCCTGCAACGTATAAAAGATTTCCTTGATCGCGTAGCTCATAAAAACAGCTTTCAGCATCTAGCCTCTAGCTCTTAGCTCTCCTTGCAGCAACTTGATCCGTCAACTCAGCGCGGAAAAGCTAGTGGCTAGACGCTTCTTTTCGATACCGCAGCGGATCCTCGCGGCCGTTCTCGCGAAAGCCCTTCTGCCGCAGGAGACATGAATCGCATTGCCCACAGGGCTCGCCCGCCGATGACGGATCGTAGCAACTGCTGGTAAGTCCGTAATCCACGCCCAGTTCGATTCCCTTCTCGATGATCTCCGCCTTCGACATGGCGATCAGCGGTGTATGAATTTTCAGCGCCTGGCGGCCCTCGACCCCGGCCTTGGTCGCCAGGTTTGCCATCTTCTCAAACGCTTCAATGAACTCCGGCCGGCAGTCCGGGTAGCCCGAGTAATCCAGCGCATTCACACCGATAAAAACATCACTCGATCCCAGCACCTCAGCCCACGCGAGTGCGAACGAAAGAAAGATAGTGTTGCGCGCGGGCACATAGGTGATGGGAATTCCGTGCTCCATCTCCTCCGTCGCACGGCCCTTGGGAACAGCGATGTCGTCGGTCAACGCCGAGCCGCCAAACACGCGCAGATCGATTTGCGCGATCCGGTGTGCAGCGACGCCGATGGACGCAGCAATACGCTTCGCCGCTTCCAGTTCCCCGATGTGCCGCTGCCCGTAGGAGAACGAGAGCGCATAGAGTTCATAGCCCTGACTGCGCGCAATGGCCAGCACGGTGGCCGAGTCAAGACCACCGCTGAGCAGAACCACCGCTTTTTTCGGACTGTTCCCCATGGTTTGGTTTACCCGCTGTTTTGAAAGGGCGCGGCTTTAGCCGTGCCATAAAGCTACCAAAATGAATTGCGGCTTTAGCCGCCGAGTGAATGCCTCTTGCGAAAACTACATTCCCTCAGAAGCTAAAGCCCGAGGTGAAATTTGCACATCCAGCGGCGCGCTAAAGCCGCGCCCTTTCAAAGCAATCGCTTCAATCCCGTCGCACTCACGCCAGATCACCGCCCTTGCCGATATCCATCGAGGGCGAAATCGGATTGTCCTCGTCGATGTATGCCTCGATGCACTCAGACAGCACGCCCTTGGCCTCGAGGATGAACTCGACTGCGTCACGCGCCGCGCCGCGTCCGCCCCGGTTCGGCGTGACGTAATGCGCCTCGGCCTTCACCCGCTCGCGGGCATCGCCCACGGCCACTGCAAAGCCGCACTTACGCATCACTGGCAGGTCGATCACGTCGTCTCCAACGTAGGCAATCTCATCGAGCGTCACGCCACCTTTCTCCATGATCTCGCGCACCGCCTTCATCTTGAACGCCTGGCCCTGGTAGACGAACTCTAGCTTCAGGTCGCGGGCGCGCAGGGCCACCGTCTCCGAGATGCGCTTGGTGATGATGCCGCACTTGAGGCCGCCGATCCTAGCAAGCGAAATCGCGGTGCCATCGTGCGCGTTATAGCCTTTGGCCTCCACCATCTTGGTGGTGGCCTTGCCGTCCACGACTACGGGCACTGGAATCAACCAGATGCCACCGTCGGTTAGTACGCCGTCAACATCGAAAAGAATGACTTTAATTTTGCGGGCGCGATCCTGCGCGGAAACTTTCATGCTTCAATTCTACCTATTGGCAGCGACCGGTTTGCGCGCCCGGCACCGGCTCAGGAGAAAATGGAAGCATGGACCTGAATCCGCGCCCCGCGCCGCCCGCGCTCGAACCCGAGGATTACTACTTCGAGGGGCCAAACATGGTATTCACGGCGGCGTATCATTTGAAGCGCGGTTCCTGCTGCGGCTCGGGATGCAGACACTGCCCGTATGACAGCGAGAAGAAGACAGATCGAAAGGCTGATTAGCGGTTTGTGGCCTCCCATCCTTTCAGCAAAAGGCGCGGTGCCCAGATGGCGTCCAGATGGCGTACCCAGCATTTATTAGAAGCGGGAAATTCCGGCGATCATTCCGAGCCGCCGATACCTGATGGTTGAGGCTGTGCAGTTCCGGTTGCTGCCGGCGTGGTGGCAGGCTCGCGCACCAGCACCGCGAAGCGTGGAAACGCAAAGCTGCCGCTGGCGTCGTCGATGACGTTCAACTGGCACAGGTAAGTGCCGGGCTTAAGCCCCGCCAGCGGCACATCCATCTCGATCGCCACAGCGTCGCGTCCGTCGACGTTGATCGCCTTCGCCTGCACCAGCGGCGTCTCGTACACCTTCGTAGACCCTTGAATGAGTTCGAGACTGCTCAACAAATTGATGCCGGGCTTGGTTCCCTTCGGTGCGTTCTCCGCGGCTTTTTCGCGTGTGGGACTGTAAACCTCGTACAGCAGATACATGTGCTGGTCCTGCCGGAAGACGTGGGCGATGTCGGGCACGTACTCCTCGCCGTTGCGCACCAGCGGGTCCTGTTTCTTGCTCGACTGACGCGCCGCCGCCAACACAATCGAACTCATCTTCAACGGAGCCTTCTTCAAATCCGGCAACGTAACATCCGCTACAAACGAACCCATGCGGCCGGTCTGGTTTTCGCGCACCACAAACTTTACCTGGTACTTGCCCGGCGGCAGGTTGAAGCTGGTGGTGTACTGGATGTTCTTCTGCCGCGCGTTGAGGGTCGGATCGAGATTCAGCTTCACGGTCTCGCGCACGTGACCGATAGGCCGCTTCACCTCGTCGATTACTTCGCCGAGAATTTCCAGCGTGGCCTTGTCCTTGTCGCCGCCCTTCACAAACGGAATCTGCGAGCCCGGTACGAGCAGCGAAACCGGCATGTAGTAGCGGTTTTCGTCGAGCCGGAAGTACATCGCGTCCATATACATCGATATATCGGTTGCCGGCAGATCGCTTCCCAGCTGGTCGGTAAGCTCCTGCTCGCGGTCTTCGCGGCCCGAGTGTTGAAAGTCCGCTGGCGCGTAGTAGCCCTGGCGGTATTCGAGCTTCGCACCAGGGACCTTTACCTTGATGGTCAGCTTGCGATATTTTCCATCTCGCGCCGGATTCGACGAGCGAAAGCCAATGGCGTAGTAAGCCGAAGTATCCTTCTGCACCTGCGCAAACGCCGGAGCAAAATCGTTGGAATCGAAGAACGACTTGCCGCCGGTATCGCTCGACAGCGTCGCCATCACTTCCTGGCCGGCGAAGTTGGAATTCATGTTGTTGGTGAGCGCGCCGCCGTTGTAAGCGCCGCTCCCGCGCAGGCTCCCCGTCGATGCGTCGCCTAAGGGGCCAATTGCCTGCAGGCCGCGCGTGTCGACACTGTAGATGGCCAGGTTGGCGCGCACCGCGGCATTCACCGCCGCCCGCAGAGAAGCCTGGTTCTCAATGCCGTCGCGCGTGATGCCGCCGGAAAAATAGAGCAGGGACTTTTTCTCGTTGATTTTTTCAAGCGACTGCGACACCGCACGCAGGGCGAACAGTTCGCGGTCGGTGTTGAGGTCGTTGTACTCGCTCTCGTCAGGCGTGTAACCGGTGGTGTCTTCCACCTGGTTCGAATTTGCAGTGGCGCCCGCGGCAAAGCCCGTGCTCTCGGTGCCGTTGTAGATGCCCACTTCATTGATTAACGCATCTTTGTCGGCGGTAAAATCCTGGTCCACCTTGAGAGTGTCGCCGAGCGAAACAAGCGCCACCAGGTCGGCCGGCTGCATCTTGGACTTCAGAAACGCCTGCGCCGCCTGCACACTCCTGTCAAGATCTTCCGGCTGCATCGAGGTCAGGTCAAAGAACATTACAATCAGCCGGTGATTGCGCAGGTCCTCGGGCTTGGCAACCACCACGGCCTTGGACTCACCCGCGCTCGGACCCACCGCCAGACCGCTCACCGTGGCCTCGTTCAGCGGCGTGGCCATGTCCACGCTTTCGAAGTCAAACGTATCTATGTGCTGCTCTTTGCCGTTCTCGTATACGCTGAAGTCGCTCTGTTTGAGCCCCTTCATCAGTTCGCCGGTCTTCGAGTTGCGCACCACCACGTTGGTCAGCACCAGGTCGCTGTTCACTTTCAGCGTGAAGCCACCCTGCGGCGCATTTGAGACCTGTACGGGAGCCTGCGCAAGCGCCGGCCCCGCGCCCGGAACCACGAGCGCCATCACCGCCATCCCCGCTCCGACCTTCCGCAACCAACCCGTCATGAATTCCCTTCCCAACATTCCCTCAGTGGCTAAAGCCCCATCTCATTCTGTCGTGCCCTTTCAAGACGTCTACCTAAACCAAGGTTCTCTAGCTCCGCCAACACACGCGCGCTGCGCGCCTAACTCCGCGACCTCAGTTAGAACCTGAACCTCGAAGTAAACTGGAACGACCGCATTCCCGCCGTTGAAGTAATCTGCCCAAATGTGGGCGAAGTTACATTGGTGTCCACGCCGAAATACTGCACGGTATTGAAAACATTGTTGGCCGTGGCGCGAAACTCCCAACTGCGCGTGTCACCCAACTGCATCGTTTTTGAAAGCGCCATGCTGTTTGAAATTGTTCCCGGCCCTGTAATTGAATTTCGTGTCGCTGTTCCATACAATCCCGCTGGCGCAGCAAAGGCTGCTGTGTTGAACCACTTCCGCAGCGATCCGCCTCCTGCGGTGATTGAGTTTCCCGGCACCAGGTCCGGCCGTAGCGTTCCCGCCGTGCCTCGCGCCACGTCGGCAACCGCAGCCTGATAACTCGGCGAAATCGGCGATCCCGTAGCGAACGTAAAGTTACCTGAGATCGAGAATCCCTCCAGGATGTGCGAAGCCTTTCCGGTCGTGAACCAGAATTTGTCTTTGCCGAAGGGAAGTTCGTAGAGGTACGTTCCGCTCACCTTGTGCCGTTGATCGAAACTCGAACTTGCTTCTTCAGCGTCAAGGGCCTGCCAGTTTTGCGCCATCGCCACTGAATCGTCGATCGAGTGCGAATACTGATAGTTCGCGCCCACCGCAAACCCACTCGACAGCCGCTTGTTCACCCGCACCGTTCCTGCATTGAACCGCGAATAAGCCGTTGCCTGCTCGTAATTGAAGATCAGATTTGTGGGGTCAGTGTTGGGACTGCTCGGCGTCGCACGCGGCGCGCTTTTCACGTCAAGATTGCTGCCCTTCGATCCGTTGTATCCAAGATTCATTACGATGCCCCACGGCAGCGTCTTCTGGATGTCCAGGTTCCACGCCTGCACGTGCGGCAACTGGTAATGCGGATCGACCGCATAGTTGCCCGTCGTGTCCGGTGACGGGAATCCCTGGGCCAGCGTGAAACAGGGTGCAGTGTTACTACGCGCACACGCCGATGAGGCCTTGCCGCTCGCGTTGGCCGCTTCGTTGGTTTGCTCGTTGGCAAACGGCGGCTCATGCGCCATTGACGTGGCAAAGCCAGCGTACTGGCCCACGGTAAAGTTTATCCCGTAGCCGCCGCGGATCACGGCCTGTTTCAGTTTCGGCACTCGCCAGGCAAACGCCAGCCTCGGCGCAATCGCCTTGTGGTACGGAAACACCAGCGCTTCCGGCAGCTTGCCGCTGAAAGGCCCCATGCCCCCAGCCACTACCTGTGTCTGCCCGGTGAACCCCGCGCCGGGGTTGGTGTCGACAAAAGCAAGGTGTCCGAACTTCTCAGTGTAGGGCGCGTAAAACTCATAGCGCAGACCAAGATTCAGCGTTAGCGACGGCGTCGCACGCCAGTCGTCCTGTGCAAATGCGTCAAACACGTTGTCGCGCAAATAGCTCTTCGCCACCGACGAGTCGATGGTCGTGGCCTGCGGCAGCCCCAGCAGAAAATCCGCTAGTGGCGAGCCGGTGGTCTGGTCTCCGGCCGCGTTCTCGGTAAACAGGCCGGAAAACGTAAAGCTGCCGGTCGCATTCGAGCCACCCAGAAAATCGCGATGCACGCGCCGGTAGTCGCCGCCAAAGCGCAGGTTGTGCTTGCCGTAAATCCAGCTCAACACCTCGGAGGCCGACGTCGTTTGTGCAACAGAGAAGTTCGGCTGCTGCTGGCTCAGCCCGGAGATCGTGCTCATCGTCACTCTGGGTAAGCCGTAATTCAACGGGCTGGAGTTGAGCCCAACACCGCCGGGCCCCAGAATGCCGATCTGCGTCGCAATATCGGTCCCACCGGTGAAGAAATTCGTCGTCTGGCTCTGGCTGCGATTCCAACTCACGTTAAAGATGTTTGTGACCTTGCGATAACCAACCGTGTAGCCAACCTGCGCGGAGTTCGAATCCGACGCACTCTTGCCGCCCAACTGCGGAAAGATATTCACGTTGTCTGAGGCGGAGCGGCTCCAGTTGTAGTTGAAGTTGATGCTCTGCCGCAGGCCTTGATTTTGTCCCTGCGCCCTGCGTCCGCCGCCACCCCCATATCCGCCGCGCCGGCCGCCCGGCTGCGTAGCATTCGCGCCCAGGCTGCGCATGTAGCGCACACCAACCTGTGTCGAGTTAGTCTGCGCGGTGGTCAGCAGGTGGTAGTTATAGGCGTTGTTCGCGTTGCTGGCAGCCAGGTTCGGCTCAGGAAAATACTTCATCAGCGCCGCAGCAGGCGTCACGATAGAGGCAGGCGGAATCACATTCGCATTTCCGTTGTAAGCGAACTGCTGAAAATTGGCGGGATTGTAAATTGCCGGCAGGCCCGCTGCGGAAAAGTCTCCGGCGCGCTCCGCATCCGTGGGCACAGTGGCGTAGTCGTCCTGCGGGGTCGACTGCCGCGCGCCGCTCAGCGTGAGGAAAACCGTGTCCTTGCCGCTCGGTTTTGTCAGGCGCGGAATGTAGGGCGCGCTCATGAACGTAAGCCCGAAACGATTCGTTCCCGATGCCGGCTGCTGTTGCGACTGGCCGCGCAGCGCAAACGGCTCCGCATTCAGCGCCGAGTTGCTGCCCATCCAGAAGATTGCTCCGTGCGGCTGCCCGGGATTGAAGCCGCGGAAGTTGCCACCGCGCCCACCACCGCCGCCTCGACCGCCGAAGCCTCCGCCACCGCCAAATCCCCCGCCACCGCCGAAGCCTCCACCGCCGCCAAATCCGCCCCCGACTCCACCACCGAACAGGCCACCGGCTCCGGGAAACTCCTGGCCGGGATTCGCTGCGCGATATGCATCGATCGCGTCCCTGATTTGATCCATGTTTACGCCAGCCATCGGGCTGACCTGACCCGACTGGCCGCTGATTGCCACCGACTCTCCGCCGAAGTCGGAGTTGCTTGCCACCGACGGCAGTTCCGCGCCGCTGTCGCCCGCCGTTCCGTTACTCGTATCCGTATCGGCACTCAACGCGCTCGTCAGGCTCAGGCTCCCGGCACCGCTACCTGCCAGTTGCTGGATAACCGAGCTCGCGACCTGTTGACGCGCTGATTCGTTGTCCTGCTGCTCCTGCGCGGCCGCACGCGAAGCCAGCACCAGTGCAAAGTTCACCGTCTGGTCGTGGCTTGTTGCGTTCAGCAGCGCTTCCTGCGAGCCAACTGCAAACGCCGCAAACTGCGTGCGAATCACGTAGCGCCCATTCTGCGGAAGGGTCATGGACCACGCGCCGGTAATGTCGGTTGTTGTCGAGTATTTCTTGCCGGTAAGAGTGTTTTGGGCAGTCATGGTCACGCCCGGCAGCGGGATATTACCGCTCTTCACCACCCCGTGCAGCCTGCCGCCAGTTTCAACTTGATTTGCCGATACCTGATTCGCCGGGGCTTGACTCTGGTGCGCCAGCTGCGCGGAGGCTGATGTGCCTGTTGCCGCAGCGGGCGTGTCGACTGGTGCGGGAACCTGTGCCGGCGCCTGCGCCCATCCTGCAGCACCGCCTGCCGCAAGTATCCCCATCGCAACTGCCCAAATCAGCGTTGCTCTCCGCATCCACGCTCCCCAAAATTTAGTGCCTGTACTCAGTCTGACGAGTTACCCGCCGCAAAGGTTTACTGTCGTACGCCGTTGCGGGCTCATCGTAAACTTGAGCATGGCCAGCACCGATGCCACGCCCCGGCAAATTTATCTGGAAGAAATAAGCGCGGCCTCTTCCCAGGAGACGCTCGCCCGCGCGCAGGAGTTGCTTCTCGAATACGGTCGTTTCGTGCTCGCACAACCCGGCGCAGGCCGCTTCTGTTTCGGCACACTCGAAAAGGAAGCCGCTGGGCTGCCGGCCAGCTATCACGAACAAGGCGGCGGATGTCTGATCGCTTTTATGCAGGATGAACCCGCCGCATTTGTAGCATGGCGCTCACTGCCTGCGACGGTGGCGCCCAATGCATGCGAGATGAAGCGACTTTGGGTGCGTCCCGCGAGCCGCGGCCTTCTGCTGGGCAGGACCCTGACCCTGGCCGTTCTCGATCGTGCCCGCGCAGGCGGATGCAAGGCTGTCTACCTCGACACAGCCCCTGCCTCGATGGCTGCGGCGCATCGCATGTACCTGGGGCTTGGCTTCGAGCCCTGCGCTCCTTACAATGACAACCCGGTAGAAGGACTTGTGTACCTGCGGAAAAATCTATAGCGTGGGTAACATTTCCGCACTAAAACTTGCCGAATCCGCCGATGCCCTCCCCCGGGTCGACCGCTTCTTCACTGAAAAACCTGGGCATTAGACCTGTCGCGCCCCCGGGACGTAATCAAAGAGGAACGGGGTCAAAACGTAGTGACAGGCACACTTGCATTTCTGCTGGCAGCGTGTTAACCATTAAGTCAATAATCTTTTGATTGCTACCACGGAAGTAAACCTTGGTACGCAAAGGACAGGACTACTCCACTATGAAGATCGGCACCACTATTCGCGCTTACCGTCTGCAGAAGGGCCTTTCTCAAGGCGACATCGAAAAGAAGACCGGACTGCTTCGCTGCTATCTTTCCCGTGTTGAAAACGGCCACACCGTGCCTTCGCTCGACACGCTTTCAAAGATCGCCCAGTCTCTGGATCTGCCCATCGCCCAGTTCTTCAACGATGACTCCCTGGGCCGGCAGTTCAACACCCAGAAGCTCACTGACGAGGAACTCCGCTTTCTGACCCAGATTCGCCGCTACTCGTCGAACCTGAATGAGAGCGACCGCAAGCTGCTGCTCGCCATGGTGAAGAAGTTCGCCGCGACGGCGGTGCGGTAACCACAGATTTAGATATACTGGCTCGTCGCCGCAGCGCTGGATGGAAAGGCTGCGAGGGAGATGAGCTATGGAAAATTCTGAATCGAAGCACGAAGTTTCGAGCAGTTTCACTTTCAGCCCGGACCGCAGAGAGTTCGTCAAACTTGCGGTCGGCGGCGCTCTAAGCACTACCGCGTTCCTGTCGGCGGCCTCGCCTGTCTCCGCAAGCGTGCACAAGAATGCGCCCGGCATCAAGCTTTGCGCGCAAACGTCGCCCAAGCCTACGGACGATGAGCTGCTTTTCCTGAAACAGATTGGCGCCGAGTATGTCAGCGTGGGGTCGACTCCCGACCTGCGCACCGCCGAAGGTTTCATGCAGATCAAAAAGCGCTATGCGGATGCAGGGATCACTGTATGGAACATCGGCAACACGAGCGTCCATAACATGCCTGAAGTGACGCTCAACCTTCCCGGCCGCGACAAGAAGATTGAAGAGTACAAGCAGTATCTCCGCAACCTGGGCCAGGCCGGTATTTACTACACCACCTACGCGCACATGGGCAACGGCATCTGGAGCAGCGGCAGAGCTACGATTCGCGGAGCATCCGCGCGCGAATTCGATATGGCCAGCCCGAACAAAGTTGGCGTGTGGGGCGGTCAAAAGTTCTATGAGCCGCTTTCGCACGGCCGCAAGTTTTCGCAGGAAGAAATCTGGGACAACTATACCTACTTCATCAAACAGGTTGCGCCGGTCGCGGAAGAGAACAACGTCCGCATCGGGATTCACCCGGACGATCCACCCGTGCCCGAGCTGGCCGGAGTTCCGCGCTGCATCTTCGCGAGCTACGAGGGCTACAAGCGCGCGATGGAGATTGCCAACAGTCCCAACGTGGGCATCTGCCTATGCTGCGGTTGCTGGAACGAAGGCGGCCCGAAGCTGATGCACAAGGACCCGGCAGAGATGATCCGGTATTTCGGCGCGGAGAAGATCTGGAAGATTCACTTCCGCAATGTGAGCGCGCCGCTTCCGCACTTTGTGGAGACCTTCATGGACAACGGCTATTACGACATGTCGAAGATCATGACGGCGCTGGTGGAAGTGAGATTCGACGGCATCGTGATTCTCGATCACACGCCCGAGGTTGTCGGCGGACATTACTCGGAGCAGGCTTACGGGTTTGCGTATATGAAAGCACTGATGAATCGCGCACTGGCTGAAACGTGATTTTCTGGTTGTGGCGTACAGCGCGTTCGTGGTATCCCACCCCAGCCGCAAAAACGCGGCGCCCAGGGGGCGCCCAGGTGGGGCACCCAAACCTTATTCGATTCGGAAGATTTCGCTAAACGTCATTCCCCAGGTGGAAGATCGGTTCCACGCCGGAGCCGCCACTCAGCAGAGCCTGCTCTTCGTGCGCCTCAAGCGGCTTGTAATTCTGCACCACGTCCATCGCCAGCCGGAAGTATTTCTCATCTCCGGGCGGAATAGCCGCCGTGATCGGATGTCCCAGCGTCCAGCGCAGCCCCAGCGAAGCCTCGTTGGGAAAAGCCGCCGGCTGATACCAGCACTTGGGCTCGGGATGATCCTTCTTCTGCTCCGCCGGCCACACCGTCTTGGCCATGCTCTTCAGGCACAGGATTCCCATCTGCTTCTCCTGCGCCTTCTTCAGAATCTGTGGCCCGAAGTTGGCCTGGCTCACCAGAACCCAGTTGAGCGGGAAGAGCACCGTATCGAAGTTGTAGCGATCCATCGCCGCCAGCGCCGTCTCCACCGAGTGAACCGAGAAGCCGATGTAGCGGATCTTGCCTTCCTTCTTGGCTGCTTCCATAGTCTCCATGGCGCCGCCCGGTCCCAGCACCTTGTCGAGATCCGTCATCTTGGTGAGCGCATGAAACTGGTACAAGTCAACGTGATCGGTCTTCAGCAGCTTCAACGACTGCTCTAGCTGCGCGCGAGAATCATCCTTCATGCGCCCCTCGGTCTTGCAGGCCAGAAAGCAATTCTTTCGATAGGGAGCCAGCGCCGGGCCCAGCCGCTCCTGCGCGTTTCCGTAGCTGGGCGCCACATCGAAGTAGTTGATGCCGCGGTCCACGGCCTCGGCCACAATATTCGCCGCCGCACTGGGGTCCTCGTTCATCACCACAATGCCGCCGAACCCGATCATCGACAGCTTCTCGCCCGTCTTGCCCAGTGTGCGTTTGGCAATTGGATTGGAAGGTGTCTTGGCGGAGCTCATCTTGCTCACCGATGCTACGGCGGCTGCGGTTATGGCTGCTTGTTTTAGAAAGATGCGACGTTCCATGGTCTGACTCCTTTGGGTGGAATGAGACGGATTGCTTACGCCCTGTATTTTTGCATAGGTTGGGGTCCGGCGGCGATGCAATTGCGCCCTAGCCGGGCAACTGGGCAAGGTAGAACCCGAACAGCACCAGCAAGCCCACCACCAGAATCAAGGCGGCCTGGAGGCGCCTCTCGAAGAGTTCTCTTGGAGCGCCAATCCGCGGAACCATTGGAACCGCAAACAGCAAGCCGCAGGCAAAACCACCTACATGAGCCATGTTGTCGATGTTCAGGCCGGAATGGAGAAACAGGTTGCCGCCGCTGATGGATAAGCCAAGGACCAGGTTCAACACGGCAAAGTAAATCACCGACTTGCGCAATTTCTTCAGTTCAGAGGGTGGAACGGGCAACCGACTTGACTTCAAAAGCACAATCAGCGCTCCGGCAATTCCAAAAACCGCGCCCGAAGCCCCTGCACCGGCTGGAAACACCGGTCCTCCCGGCGCGTTATGGTAGAGAATCCAGTTCACCAGCGTAGAAAGCAGGTTGCCTGCCGCGCCGGTGAGAATGTACACCGCGATCACGCCCACTGAGCCCATCAGCGGCTCGGCCAGAAGCGCGAGGTTCCACAGGCACCACATGTTGGTCGCCAGGTGAAGAATTCCAACGTGCACAAACATGGCGGTAACAATGCGCCACCACTCGCCACCCAGCAGAACGTTGCCTGCATTGTCCGCGCCCCACTGCATCAGTTGGTCCACAGTCGGGCTGCCGGCGCTGACGCCACGCGCCACCATGGCCAAAAATACCGCGCAGTTAATGCCCACCAGCAGATAGGTTGCCGGAGCCGCAGCCCACGACGGCCGCTGCCGCCTAACCGGCGGAGGCGGCGGTGGTATGTATCCGTTATCCGGAGGCAGAATCTCCGGTTGGGGGGCGGGCGGGTAACTTCCCATGTCCTAACTCTAATGCATTTTAGAGAGACAGATATGAACAGAGCGCGTTAGCGTGAGCGAAGGGAAAACACCGTACCAACATGCGGTTGAATGCCCGGTTTGAGATCGGCCGGCCTCGGTTGTCGAGCCTCGGGTTGTACTCTTGAGATAGGTCTTCGCCAACCTAATTCGACCAATTTCCACCAAACCCCATCAGCCCTGGCAACGTCCGGCCCTATTATTTTTTTTTGAGGAGAGCACCCGTGAGTCCGAGCACCAATCATGCAAAACAAATTCGTCGAGCCCTGCTGAGCGTTACCGACAAGACCGGCCTGGTGGACTTTGCCCGCGTGCTTGCCGGCTTTGGCGTCGAACTGGTCTCGACCGGCGGAACCGCGCGCACCCTTCGCGAGGCAGGTCTTTCAGTCAAGGACATCGCCGAGTTGACAGGCTTTCCGGAGATGCTTGATGGCCGCGTCAAAACCCTCCACCCCAAGGTCCACGGCGGCCTGCTCTACATCCGCGGCAACCAGGAACATGAAGCCGCTGTCGCCGCTCACGGCATCGCCCCCATCGACATGGTCGTTGTCAACCTCTACGCCTTCGAGAAGACCGCGGCCCTGCCCGGCGTCGCTTTTGGCCATCTCATCGAAAACATCGACATCGGCGGGCCTTCCATGGTCCGTTCCGCCGCAAAGAATTTTGAAGACGTCGCCATTGTGACGAGCGTGTCAGACTACCCGGATTTAATCCAGGAGATGAAAGGCGCCCGCGGCGCCTTGAGCCGCGAAACCCGCTGGCGCCTCGCCCGCAAGGCCTTCGCGCTCACCGCCGCTTACGACTCCGCTATCGCCAGCACACTTGACAAAATTCCGGAAGCTCCCATGCCCGAGGCCTCGATCGCGCCGGACAGCGAAAGCCTGCCCGCAACGCTGCGCATCAACTTCCCGCTGGCCCAGTCACTCCGCTACGGCGAAAACCCCCACCAGCGCGCTGCCCTCTACTCCGACGGTTCCGGCCTCGGCGTTGCCGGCGCGACGCAGCTCCAGGGCAAGGAGCTCAGCTTCAACAACCTCGTCGATCTGGACGCCTGCTGGGAGCTGGCGCAGGAGTTTCCCGTCGGTGCGGGTAACGACGCGGCCGTCGTCATCGTCAAGCACACTAACCCCTGCGGCGCGGCCACCGGCGCTACCATCCTCGATGCATACAAGAAAGCTCTGGCCTGCGATCCCATCTCTGCATTCGGTGGCGTCATCGGCATCAACCGCGAAGTCGACGCCTCGGCCGCCGAAGAGATAGCCAAGCTCTTTGTCGAAGCCATCGCCGCCCCCACCTTCACCGCCGAAGCCCGCGAGCGCTTCGCCGCCAAGAAGAATCTTCGCCTGGTAGAGGTACACACCGCACCCGCACGTCCGGTCGTGAAGCATGTGTCAGGAGGCTTGCTGTTGCAGGACGCCGACACCGCCAGCGTCGCCGAATCGGAACTCGATGTGAAGACCTGGCGTCCGCCCACCGCCGAAGAACTCCGCAGCCTGCTGTTTGCATGGCGCGTCTGCAAGCACGTCAAGTCCAATGCGATTATTTACGCCCGCGACGGCCAGACCGTCGGCATCGGCGCCGGGCAGATGAGCCGCGTGGATGCAGCCCGCTTCGGGGCCATGAAAGCCGTGCTTCCGCTCGCGGGCAGCGTCGCCGCCTCCGACGCCTTTTTCCCTTTCCCCGATGGCCTTGAAGCTGTTGCCGCCGCCGGGGCCACCGCCGTTATCCAACCCGGGGGGTCCGTGAAGGATCAGGATGTGATTGCCGCTGCCGATAAGCTGGGACTGGCCATGGTCTTTACGGGGATTCGGCACTTCCGGCATTGAGACGCGGATGCGGGTCAGATGAACTAGAGTCCCCAGCATTGCCTTGCCTCTGGCCGCACATGAGCGAAATGTCGAAAACAATTGTCCCCCCGGGCGCTTCGGTGGCCGGGCGCGAAGCCGCTCTTCACGAGAGGCTTCTGCATTTTCAAATCACGCACGCTCCGCGCGTACAAGCGCAGCGTACATAATTTTGACTAATGGGCATATATGCTGGATTCGATCCCGGAGGCCACAACGGGTTCCAGTGGGCAGTTGTCTCAGGCGATAGATCGCATCTCAAGCTCGAAGGTCGGGGCGTTGCTCACCGTGCGCAGGGCGCGTTTGAGGCCGTCTCGGGTTTTGTGGACAACACAAAGATCAGCGCCGTGGGGATTGACGCACCCTTGTTCTGGATTCCCACTGGCGACCGCCGTGCCGACCAATTGGTAAGAAAGGCGATAAGGAAGTGCGGCTGCCAAACCGCTGGCGGAACCGTTGGTGCGGTCAATGCCCTTCGAGGGGCTTGTCTGATTCAAGGCATCCTGGTTGCCAAGATGAACCAGCAAATAGCGCCCAGTGGAACTTCTATAACAGAATCTCATCCCAAAGCACTGCTTTGGCTCTTAGGCAAGGCGACCTCCAAACGCAGACCAAACCAGATAACATTGAAAGAACTTAGAGAGTTTGTGGCTGGCAGCAAAGCCGAAGATGCCAGGGACCACGAAAGAGACGCTGTTTTAGGTGCATACACAGCTTTAGCGATGAATTCTCGGCTATCAGGATGGCGAGACCTTTATCCACTGGAAACGAATGCCGTGTCACTATTAAACCCGGCACCAGGGTATTGGATGCCAGTAGGTCTCATCCCTGCGTCAACCTCAGCCCAGCCCCTCCCACTTTAGTGTCAGTCTTTACGCATTTTCGGGAAAATGCCTCATTCCCCTGCACCGCCGCGACTAATCGCGGGTAAAATCGTCTCTATAGTAGGCAGAGCTGCTCTAACCGGCTGCCTATGCTGTTTTTCGGTCCCCCGGATCGGTCTTTTTCCCCTCCGCAGGATCAAAAAGGCGCGGAAATCCCCTGGATGATGAATTTGAAAACTAGTTTGCTGCCCTCCTGGCTCAAGTTTGCCGCCGCTTCTCTCGTTCTGCTGCCGGCTCTGCCGGTCTGCGCCCAGAATGCTCCTACGGCCACAACTCCAGCGAAACCCGCACAGGCCAAGCCGGCCCTGCCGGCTCCTGCGTCCAGTCCCGCGCCAGCCAAACCCGCACAGGCCGAAACGCCCGCACAGCCTGCCGACCGCTCCCAGTCTTACTTTCACGTGGCGCTGGCCAGCATCTATGAGGACAATGCCGTCTCCCAGGGCCGGCCGGAGAACGTCAACCGGGCCATCGAGGAGTACAAGCTGGCTCTCAACACCGATCCAAACTCGCCCGAGCTGAATGACGCACTGGCCGCTCTCTACTTCCGCGTTGGAAAGGCGAGGGAGGCCGAAGCCGCCACCCGCGGCCTTCTCAAGACCTCGCCCAACGACCTTGAAGCCCACAAGCTGCTCGGCCGCATCTATCTGCGCCAGCTCGGCGAAGGAGAAAACGCCGGCACCACTGCCGCGTCCACAAGCAATGTTCTCGACCAGGCCATTGCCGAGTTTGAAAAGATTGTCGCGCTGCAGCCCAGCAGCGTTGAGGACCGCATGGTCCTTGGACAGCTCTACACCGTCAAGCACGATTCAAAGAAGGCCGAGCAGCAGTTCAAGACCGCGCAGGCCATCGAGCCCGAGTCAGAGGACGTGGTGCTCAACCTGACGCGCCTCTACGCGGAAAGCGGCGACATGCAGCATGCCGCCAAGGTCATTGAAGACATCCCCGTGAACGACCGCACCTCCAAAATGGAGTTCACCCTGGGCGCGGCCTACGACCAGTTGAAGCAGCCCAAAGACGCCATTTCCGCCTATCAGCGCGCGGTGGACATGGAACCGGGCGACCTGCACACCATGGACGCTCTCGCCCAGGCTTTGCTCAGCAACAACCAGCTTGACGAGGCTCTCAAGCAGTATCGGCAGCTTGCCGCAGCCGACCCGGAGAACCCCGAGGCCCTCGTACATATCTCGGAGATCCAGCGGCGCCAGGGAAAGTTTGAAGATGCGCTGACCACCGTCCGAAAGGCGCGCAAGCTGGACCCCACCAGCCTGGAAGCCGGCTACAACGAAGGCCTCCTGCTGGACGTGCTGGGCCGCTTTGACGAGGCCACTCAGACCTACTCGGCCATGGTCGACCTCACCTCCCACGCCAACGGCGCTTACACCGACGAGGAAAAAAACAATCGCAGCATCTTCCTCGAACGCCTCGGCGCCATCTATCTGGAGCAGAACAAACCCGACCAGGCCATCGCCGCCTATCAAAAGATGATCGATATGGGCGGGGACTCGTCCCTGCGCGGCTACCAGGGGCAGGTGGACGCGTATCGCAGCGCCAAGCAATTCGACAAGGCCATTGAAGTTTCCCGCAAGGCAGTCGAAGCCAACCCCAAGAATCGCGAGCTCAAGCTCCTGCTGGCCGGTGAACTCGCCGACGAGGATAAGGCCGACGAGGGTCTGTCCATGGCCAAAGCGCTGCTCAACAACTCCGCCGATGACCGCGTGGTCTGGATCGCGATGGGTCAAATTGACGTCCGCCTGCGCCGGTGGAAGGACGCCGAGGATGCCTTCAACAAGGCCGAGCCGCTGACCACGAAGAAGGAAGACCGCACCTACCTGCTCTTCCTGCGTGGCGAACTGGCCGAACGGCAAAAGCACTATGAGCCCGCCGAACAGCTATTCCGCCAGGCCCTCGAGCTGGACCCCACCAACGCCATGACCCTCAACTACCTCGGCTACATGCTGGCCGACAAGGGCATGCGCCTGCCGGAGGCCCTCAAGATGATTCGCAAGGCCGTCGATCTCGAGCCCGGAAACGGCGCGTACCTCGACTCGCTGGGTTGGGTCTACTTCAAGATGGGCGAGTACGAACTGGCCGAGGATAACCTCCGCCAGGCCGTCGAACGCGATCAGGCCGATCCCACAGTCCACGAGCACATGGGCGATCTTTACGAGAAGACCGGCCGCATCCGTCAGGCCGCGGAGCAGTGGCAACTCGCAGTCAGCGAATTCGCCAAGTCGGCCCCCGCAGACGTGGAACTGGGCGACGTGGCCAAGGTTCAGAAGAAGCTGGAAGGCGCCCGCGTCAAGCTGGCCAACAAGGACACCGCCATCGGACAGCCCAAGCCCTACTAGAATGCAGCATCGGGCGCGTTGCTGGGGCTCGTCCTTCAATCCGGAAACAGAGAACGGCGGCTTTCATCAGCGAAAGCCGCCGTTCTTTTTTGCCGAGTGCCACATCCGAGCAATACCATAAGCCGGTCACAAAACTCGCACGCCTCTACCGCTCTGTAATATGCAAATCTCGGGAGCCATGCTCTCTAAGGTTTGTGATCTGCATGCGCCACCGGACCAGCCTCTAATTCAAGTTTCATTCCGGTGCGAACCTCCATCGATTCGATCAGCGGTCGAATGGCGTTCTTGCCCACTTCAAAACCCATCACTTGTTCGTGGCCTGCGTCGTCTGTGTAGTAGATCGATAAATAATGCGTATGGCTCTTTGACAGCAACAGCAGAAGACCCCCGACTCCTGCCACAGCTGAAAGGGCAATCGTCTGGCCGACTCTCAGATTCCTGGTCTCTCCATAGACAAACTTGCTTATCCTTACATACGGCACATCAAGACTCCCCTTGGGATATTTGCCAACATCCCAACTCCTGCCGGCGCTGTATCTGAAAGTGAGGTGGGCCTCGTCCCGGGTATCGATTCGGCCATCGGCGCCCACCGGCACCACACCAGCGCTGCCTCCGGAAACCTTCGCCTCATAACCGTTAAGAGCGGCAGAGGCGCCATGAAGTGCAATGGAGAAAACGAGGTACAGCGTGAGAGCCCGTCGCATGGTTATACCACTATAAACTTGCGAACGGGCAGGCTGGCCCAACCCGACCTTGAGAACATAAAAATCGAACGGCGGCTTTCGTTGATGAAAGCCGCCGTTCTTGTTTATCCCGCGATTGAGCTCGGCCGCTGTATTACTTTCTGGAAGCCGCCGCCGCAATGTAGTCATTCACATTGTTCTTGTCCACCAGCGAAGTGCCCGTATCCACGAAAACCGGGAACTGCGCGAAGGAATCGGTGCTGGTATCTTTGCCAAGCTGCGCCGGCGGATCGTGGAGTAGCTGATCCAGCGCCTTGAGACCGACAAAACCCATGGTGTAGGGCTTCTGCGCAACCGTCGCGTCGATGTTGCCCGCCTTGATCCCGTCCAGCGTGTCCTGGTTCACATCCCAGGCAATCACCAGCCGGTTGGAATTGGGAGTGCGTGCCACCGCGTCGGAGACTGGCTTGCCGGACGCTGAATCCAGGCAGATAAACGCGTCGATCTTCTGCGCGCCGGTCAAGGCCATGAACTCCTGGGTCTTGTCGAAGGCGCTCTTCGGATCGCTCTTGATGTCCACCACGTCCACAATCTTGATATCCGGCCGGCTGGAGAATGCGTCCTTGAATCCCTTCAGCCGCTCTTCAGTATTCGGTTGGCCCACCAGGGTGAAGAACACCACGTTGCCCTTGCCGCCCAGCTTCTCGATTACGTGCTGGCCACCCAGGCGTCCCGCCTCATGGTTGTTAGTGCCGATGAAGTAGAGCCTGTGGCTGCCAGCTGCATCCGAATCCACCGTAATCACCGGAATGCCCGCGCTTACGGCTGCATCGATGCCCGGCTGCAGCACCGCAGCGTCAGCCACGGAGATCAGGATGCCGCCGGCCTTGGCCGCCACTGCCTTTTGCAGCTCTGCCAGTTCGGCCTGCGGATCGTGGCCGTCGGGACCCACTACTTTGGCCGTCACTTTGTACTGCGCGGCAGCCTCTTTGAAGCCGGCTGCCGCTGTCTGCCAGTAAGGCAGCGCCGCGTTCACCGAGATCAGGTAATAGACCTCTTTGTCCGTGTGCCTTGCCTGGCACCCCGTCGTGAACGTGACTGCCAGCGCAAGCACCGCCAACACTACACAATTGATTGCTTTCATGCCTACCCCCCCTCTTGAATCCTGAAAAGTACGCCGGCTGGCGCCAAGTTCCACCACCATTCCGACCTCTGAAAAAATCCGGGTGGATACTACTACCGCCTGAAGGCCGTTGTCCAATGCTCTCTGTACGAAAGAGTTTTATAGCACTCCGGCGATTTGATCCATCGTGATTCAGGGCACATAGCCTGCACTCCCGTCCCCCTCTGCGGTATAACCAGACGAGAACCCTCAAGGCGTGTTCGCCCCCAAGGCAATATTTCCGAGACTGCATTCATGATGGAGTTGAAAGCTGAATCCGCCCTTCCATTACCGATCGGGATAGCCGTCAGCGGCGACCCGGACAGCAGCCTCTCCCGTCGCGCGCACGCCGAGCCGCCCCACCCCTACCGAACTCCCTTTGCCCGCGACGCTGCCCGCATTCTGCACACGCGCGCCTTCCGCCGCCTCGCCGGCAAGACCCAGGTTTTTACCCGCCTGCCCGGCGACCCACCGGGTGACCACTTCCGCAGCCGCCTCACACATACTCTTGAAGTTACCCAGATCTCCCGCACCCTGGCCCGCGCACTGGGCCTTAACGCGGAGCTGGCCGAGGCTCTGGCGCTGGTGCACGACATCGGCCATCCGCCCTTCGGCCACGCCGGAGAAAAGGCACTCGACACCGCACTCCAGGCTCACGGCCTCAACTTCGACCACAATCTCCACGCGCTGCGCATCGTCACCTGGTTTGAGGAGCGCTATCCGGCCTTTCGCGGCCTCAATCTGACCCTCGGGGTCCGCGAGGGCATCGTCAAGCACTCGCGCGACTACTCCGCCGCAGCCCATCCCGAGCTGGAGGAATACTTTCTCGACCAGTTCCCGCCGCTTGAAGCGCAACTCATTGACCTGGCCGACGAAATCGCCTACCTCACAGCCGATCTCGACGACGGCCTCGACTCCGGCATCCTCTCGCTCGACGAGGTCCGCGTGGCCGTGCCGCTGTTCCGCGACTTCCACGACGCAGCAAAGCGCAGCTATCCCACTGCCGCGGCCAGGCTGGCCGTCTACGAAGCGCTCAGGCGCCTGTTGAATGCAATGGTGACCGACCTGATGAATGAGGTGAGCGCGCGCGCGGCCGCTCTTGGCGCAAGCACGTTGGCCGATATTCGCCAGGCGCCGGCAAGGCTTGCATCGCTGAGCCCGCAGATGGAAGCCGTCCGCGCTTCGGCGAAGAAATTCCTCTATGCAAATCTCTACAACTCGGCGGGAATGGAGGAGCTCCACGACCACGCCGCCCAAGTCGTCCAGAGCCTCTTCGACTTCCTGATGGCCGACCCCAGCCTGCTGCCCGCAGACCACCAGACACAGATCCCGTCAGAGGGCCTGGCGAGAACTGTGGCTGACTACATCGCAGGCATGACCGACGGATTTATTGAGCAGTTGTGGGCGCGCTGCGGGGGACAATGAACGAAGCCTTACTGAACAGTTCCCTGCGGCCTAAGCCGGCGCAGGTCCAGCGCGCACTCCACGGCATTCTGCGCGTTCAACCGCAGATTGTCTGACGCAGCCCACAGCCACAGCCGCGAGGTCTGGGTAGAATTCCGCGCCATCTGCTCGGGCCGCATCCGCACCAGCACGTCGTTCTGCCCCGTCGCAGCCAGGTTCGATGGCGAATCCGTGTCTTCAAGCACCAGGTCAACATGCTCGCCGCTCAAAGCCTCTTCAAGCGCCACAATCTCCACCGGGCGCTCCAGATCCACGGCAATTGAAAACGTCAGTCCGTGAAACACCGGCGCGTGCACCACCTGCAAGGCTAGAGCCGGCCAGCGCCCCGCCGACAGCGCGTCATAATGGCGGCGAATCCGCGCCTCCACGGCAACCAGGTTGACCGTGGAGCTCTCACCCATGCCGTTCAGCAGGTTGTAGGCCGCCTGCGCGTCGTAAATAGCCCGCGGCAATCCCTGAAAACTCAGCAGGCTCACCGTCTGCTGGTGCAGCTCGTCCATGGCTCCGCGCCCAAACTCGCTGGCCGGCGCCAGAACAGTAGCGGCGGCAAACCGCACCGGCACAGCCTGTTGTACCCGCTCCAGCAGCAACCCCAGCGTCACTGCCGCCGGGTGCGCCGGAACCACCGCCGGCGTAAACAGATCCACCGTTGCCGTTTCAGAACCCAGCCACGGAGCGCGCACCAGCACCCCGGCCTCCCGGTCCAATGCGCCGCTCATGTCCAGAACCGTGGAACCCGAACGCAGTGCCTGGCGCCAATGCTTTCGGGTCAGCATCTCCGTGCCGCACAGAAAGGTAAAGTCCACTCGATCGAAGGCGTCCGGGCCGATGGTCTGGATGAAGGTGACCTCGTCCCCCACCTGATCCAGCTGTCCCTTCGCATCTTCTTCATCAAGCAGCACAAAGGTAGCCGCCGCCAGCGGCGACTCCGAAATGGCGTCCTTCAACTCCCGGCCCAAAAGGCTCGAGGCTCCGGCAATAGCAATCTTGTACACAGGCATCCTTCAGTTGTTAGGAATATTACTGGAATCTCGGCGAGTCTCGTTCGGCAACTTCTGCGTCCAAGGGGACATTGGGTACGTCAGCAGGCCTTCTCCTCCGCCGCGACCACCCGTACGCCGCCCGCGCCCAGATGCCGGAGAACATGTATGTGAGCCCGATCAGGAACATCATCACGTTCGAGTAACGCAGCAGCACATACATGAAGATGGCCACCGGCACCAGAACCTGAAATGGATGGCTGCGGGAGAAGTTGATCTCCTTGCCCGACCAGAACCGCCACGTGCTCACCATCAGGAATCCGGCCAGCGCCACCAACATCAGCCACGGTACCGCGATCCACCAAATTGCCACCGGAATGCCGTAGCAGAGATGGATGGTGGCCGCCAGCAGTCCCGCAGCCGCCGGAATCGGCATCCCCACAAAATACTTTCGCCCCGGTCGCCCCGGATTTCTGGGCTGCGCATCGTGCGAGATGTTGAAGCGCGCCAGCCGCGATGCTCCGCTGAGCAGGAAGAGGAAACAAGTGAATGCGCCAGCCTGCATGAGGTGCTGCCGCAACTGCGGATTGAGTGAATCGGGCAGAAAGTGGAATCCCCACACGAAGGCCAGCAGGCTGGGCGCCACGCCGAACGTAATCACATCGGCCAGCGAATCCAGTTCCTTGCCGAAGTCGCTGCAGGTGTTTGTCATGCGCGCGATTCGCCCGTCGAGCGCGTCGAACGGAATCGCAAACAGGATGGCGATCGCCGCCCAGTCAAGATGCGATTGCGCGTTGCCGATGCCGGTCATCGCTTCAATTGTTTGCAGGATCGACCAATACCCTGCCCCGATGTTGATGGAGGTAAACAACGAAGGCAGCAGGTACATGCCGCGGTGAAACCGCGCTTTTCTGGCTCTTACCCGGGCCGGATCGTTGAATGAGTCGTGGAGGTTCACAGGCTGTCCTCGTCGTTTAGATCCGGAAGCACGGTCGAGCTAGCTGCTCTCTTGGATGCCGGCTCCAGCAATGCAGCAACCGTCTCCGGCATTGCCGCCAGCACGCTCGATCCGCCCTTTACCCGCTCGCCCACCTTCACGCGCAGCAGCGCCGCGGCAGGAATCACCACGTCCACTCTCGATCCGAACTTGATGAGCCCCACACGCTGGCCGCGTTCCACCGTCTCGCCCTCGACGTGGTTGAAAACGATGCGCCGCGCCAGCAGCCCAGCGATCTGTTTGAACGTAACCTCGAAGCCCTCGCCGCGCACGGTCACAACATTCTGCTCGTTGCGCTCCGCCGAAGCAGGGTTCATAGCGTTCAGATACTGGCCTTTTTGATAATGCACACGGCTCAACACCCCGCCAATGGGCGAGCGGTTCACGTGTACGTCAAATACGCTGAGGAAGATGCTGATCCGCTGCCGCGGACCGTGGGGAGTGTTGATCGCGACCGTCTCGGTCACCAGGCCGTCTCCCGGCGAGACAATCAAGCCGTCGCCCCCGGGAATCGTCCGCTGGGGATCGCGGAAAAACCACAGAAAAAAACCCGCCAACAGCACCGGCGCAAGGCCCCACGCCCAACTGCCCGTGAACCAGGCCAGCGCCACCGCCACCGCCATCAGGCTCAAACCGTAGATGTAACCGTCCCTAACCATAGTCCTGAACGATTATACGGTTATCCGCCACCCATGCAGCAGCTGCCATGCGTAACAACCGATTTCGTCGCGCGCGCACGTGCCGCACAACACCACCGGCCACACCGCCCAAGCCCATCGCTCGGCAAATTCTGCCGTCTTAAAAGCTTTACGCTATCGCCGGCGCCCGGCGTTCGAGCGCAAAGATCAGATCTTTCGCGTGAAGCTTAAGCTTCTTCAGGCGAACTTCTTCGAGCTGTTCATCCGCGCTGAGATAGGGCTTTTGAAGCAATTCTTCCAGCCGCTGAGCGTAGCGATGGTGTTCTGCATGAAGGCGATCAATCTCTTCGCTCAGCGTCGGATCCTGTACTTCATCCATCAGGCACCCCCTGTAGTTAGAGAACACTTACATATATCGCCACGAGCGCGCAACTCGCAAGCGAGAAAATTGCTGAAAGTATCCTGAACCTGTGAATTTCGCGCCAGGACACCACCATGTGTGACCGTAATCACAAACCCTTGGCCGAAAAACATACACTTAGCCGTACCGCCGCCGCTCGCGCCTCCAGCTCAACCCAGCCCCAGGCTCATCAGAACCGCATCCTCTTCCGGATCAGCATAGTAGCGTGGCCGCCGCCCGGCCTCGTTCCAGCCCAGGGAACAATAAAATCCGAGCGCTCGCTGGTTGGACGCGCGCACCTCCAGCAGGAACTCGCTGGCCGCCGCCGCCCTCAACTCGTCGACGAGCGCAAAAAAAAGTTTTCGGCCGATCCCGCGCCGCTGCTCCTCGGCCGAAACCGCAATTGTTTCGAGTTCCGCCAGCGGGGCCAGAAAGCTGGCCACGGCGAAACCGGCAAGTGCGCCGCTCCCCGGTTCTTCCGCGACCAGCGCAATTCTCCGCGGCGTCGAGTCCTTGCCAAGCGCGGAAACATAAGCGGCTCGCGGCCATTGCGGCGCACCCTTCAGGCTTGCGGCGATCGCCATCACCTGCTCAAGGTCTGCCGCGCGCATTCGCCTGATCCGGAGCGCCGCCGCTTCGGCTGTCATGCGCGTTGCCGCCCCGCCGCGGCAGCCTCGCCAAATATCTCCGCATCGGAACGCCGCAGATAATGCCCGTCGAGCAGCGCCAGGTCCACGTTTCCGCCCGCAACCAGCCGCGCCTCGCCCAGCCGCATTGCGTCCTTCGCCACTGGCGCTTCACACCGCACCAATTGCACGCTCGGCCACGCAGCCGCCAACAGCGCCGTGGTGGCCTCGTCGCACGCTGCCACGCGCAGCGGCGCCGGATTGGCGGCCGCAAGCTCCCTTGCACCGGCCAGCAACTCCCTGGGCGCCAACCCAAGCTCTTCCACCCGCAGAAACACCTCGCCCCGATGAGCATCCAGGGCGCACGACGGCACACCGGACTTGCGCGAGAGAACCAGCAACCGCGAAATGGCGACCACAGGAATCTTTGCGCCCTCGGCCAGTCCCTTCACCGCGCTCAGTCCCACCCGCACCCCGGTAAAGCTGCCCGGCCCGTTCACGGCCACAATCCCGCCAAGGTCCTTCAACGTGACGTGATTGCTATCGAGCAGTTCGGCCACGGCAGCCACCAAAGTTGACGAATAGCTGCGCCCTTCCAGCTCTGTCTGCCCCAGAATCTCAAGGTCGCGCCCGGCCAGACGCCCGAGCGCCACTGAGCCGGTAGGCCCGCAGGTGTCGATAGCAAGCAGAAGTCTGCCCGGCTGCATAGGCATTGCCGGCGATAAAAAACCAGTTACCATAACCACCTCAGCATGACACAGACGGATGCGGAGCCTCCAGCCTCGCCATTTCAAAGCCCTGCCTTCCAGCCCGGCACGTTTCATGCCCTATCGATTTCCGTTAATCTGTTCGAAGAGGCACACGAATCAGCGGCTGCCCCGAGCGCCGAAAGACCCCAATCGCCTAGAAAACCCAAGCGCAGGGAATCCACAAGGAGCAGCCATGGCCACAGCAACACTTTCATTCCATGAGACGTGGCGGCCCCGCGCCAATCCGTGGGTCATCGCCATCACTGTCACGCTGGCCACCTTCATGGAGGCGCTCGACACCTCCATCGCAAACGTCGCCATGCCCCACATCGGCGGTTCCCTCTCCGCCAGCCGCGACGAAGCTACCTGGGTGCTCACGAGTTACCTTGTCGCCAACGCCATGGTGCTGCCCATCAGCGGCTGGATCGCCAACCGCATGGGCCGCAAGCGTTTTTACATGACGTGTGTTTTCCTGTTCACGATTGCCTCCCTGCTCTGCGGCCTGGCGCCCACTCTTGGCATGCTGGTCTTCTTTCGCGTGGTGCAGGGCGCGGCAGGCGGCGGCCTCCAGCCCAGTGAGCAGTCCATCCTCGCCGACACTTTCCCACCTGAAAAGCGCAGCATGGCCTTTGCCGTTTACGGAGTCGCCGTGGTCATGGCCCCGGTTCTGGGCCCCACCGTCGGCGGCTGGATCGTGGACAACTACAGTTGGCGCTGGATCTTCTTCCTGAACATTCCAGTCGGCATCTTGTCGCTCTACCTTACCAACCGCGTGGTCGAAGATCCGCCCTATCTCGCGGCCATCCGCAAGCGCCGCGTCGGCATCGACTACTGGGGCCTCGGCCTGCTCATCGTCTCCATCGGCGCGCTCCAGATCATGCTCGACAAGGGGCAGGAAGAAGACTGGTTCGGTTCCCGCTTCATCGTTACTTGTTTCGTCGTCGCTATCATCGGACTCGCAATTTTCATGGTGCGCGAACTATCTATCGAGCATCCTGTTCTCGACCTGCGCTTATTTGCCCAGCGCAATGTCGGCATGACGCAGTTCGTCATGTTCATGGTTGGCGTCTCGCTCTACTCCAGCACCGTACTCATCCCCCAGTTTCTCCAGGAGATCATGGGCTACTCCGCGCGCCAGGCGGGCATGGCCGTCTCCAGCGGCGGACTGGTGCTCATGCTGCTGTTCCCTGTCGCCGGCGCCCTCGCGCCTAAATTCGATCCCCGCGTCCTGGTCGCTTGCGGCTTCGCCATCACTACCTTCGGCCTCTATCGCATGACCGAGATCAATCTCAACGTCAGCTTTGGCATGGCAGTAAGCTGGCGGGTAGTTATCGCGCTGGGACTGCCTTTCCTCTTCATCCCCATCAACACACTCTGTTACTCGGGCATACCGCAGGAGAAGTACAACGAGGTCAGCGGCCTCACCGCCCTGATGCGCAACCTGGGCGGAAGCGTCGGCATCAGTTTTGTCACAACTCTGCTTTCGCGCTTCAGCCAGAAGCACCTGGCCATGCTGGCGGCGCACACCGTCAATGGCAACCCGCCATTCGATACCATGCGTTCGGGCCTCGCTGGTGCATGGAAGCTTCGCGGCAACGCCACGCCCGATGCCATGCAGCACGCCGGCGCGCAGATCTACGGCATGGCCCAGGTCCAGGCGCGGCTGCTGGCTTATGTTGATGTGATTTGGGTGCTGGTCGCGCTCACCGCGCTACTGATTCCGCTGCCCTTCATCATGCGCCGCCCGAAGAAGCTCGGTCCTCCGCCGGCGACGCACTGAGAACATTTCGGGTGTCCAATCCTAACCACGTTTTGTGGTTAGGGTGGGATGCGAGGATGTTCGCACTCGCTGACATCAGATCGTCTTTGAAAATGCGCTACACCGCCGCCAGCGCCTGCTCGAGATCCGCGATCAGATCTTCCTTGTCTTCGATGCCGATCGACAGTCTGATCCGCCCCTCGTTGATCCCCATCGACCTGCGTATCTCTTCGCTCACCGAGCCATGAGTCGTAGTCGCCGAGTGCGACGCCAGCGACTCTACTCCGCCCAGCGACTCCGCATTGAGGAAGATCTTGATGGCCGCAAGAAAGCGCCCCGCTTCTTCGCGCGACTTGAGCTCAAAGCTCATCATCGATCCGAAGCCCTTCTGCTGCTTCACCGCCAGTTCGTATTGCGGATGGCTTTTCAGCCCCGGATACGCCAGCTTGCTCACCTTAGGATGCGTGGACAGGTACTCCGCCACAGCCCGCCCGTTCTCCTCGTGCTGCTGGATGCGCAGCGGCAGCGTCTTGATGCCGCGCAGCACCAGGAAGCACTCGAAGGGCGACATTACGCCGCCGGCCGCCTTCTGCACCAGCAGAAACTTTTCCTTGTGCTCGGGCTTTGAGCCGATCAGTGCTCCGCCCAGCCCGTCGGAGTGGCCGTTCAAATACTTCGTCGTCGAGTGCATCACGATATCCGCGCCCAGCGCCAGCGGGCTCTGCAGCGCCGGCGACAGAAACGTGTTGTCCACACTCAGCTCGGCCCCGCCCGCATGGGCAATCGCGGCCACGCCGGCGATGTCGGTAAGCACCATGAGCGGATTGCTCGGCGTCTCAATGTGCACGAGTCTTGTATTCGGCCGCATTGCCGCTTTTACCGCTGCCAGGTTGCTAGTGTCGACATACTCGATCTCGATGCCGTAACCGCTCACAATCTGGTCGAACAGCCTCACCGTACCCGCATACACATCGCGAGAACAGACCACATGGTCGCCCGTCTTCAGCATCGCCACCAACGCCGCAATCGCCGCCATCCCGGTGGTGAATGCGTGCCCGCTGCTGCCGCCTTCGAGGGCCGCAAGCGCGGTCTCCAGCCGGTCTCGCGTCGGGTTCCCGGCGCGCGAGTAATCCCAGCCGCGGTCGGTGCCGATCCCGGTGAGCTCAAAGGTGGATGAAAGATAAAGGGGCACATTCACCGCGCCCGTCTGCGGATCCGGGTGCTGCCCGGCATGTACGGCAAGGGTCGAGTATTTGTATGGGGACATGGTCAGGTCTTTGGCTACGATCTCCTGACTTCTAGCTTATCGTGTCAGGGCATCGTTGCCGCACATGCCGAACCGATCCTGCCACAGGATCAAGGAAGGTCCCAAACCGGGTTGGAGTCGAGTTGACGGTTATCAGCACGGAACCACAATCGCCGATGCGCTTGAGGGAATCCTTGATTTCTCTGTTGCGCACATCTCTCCCAGGGCTAAGATCATCACTGTTTACCTTCCCCCGGCAGATTCCCCTGGTCATTCTGTTTAAACGCAACTAAACAATTCGAAACTGGAGGTACGAATGCGTCACGCGATGCATACAATGTGTCATGGAAACTTGCATGACTACTGCAGGCAATTGGTAATTGGATTTGGGCTCCTGGTATGCGCCGTCCCCACCTTGACTGCCGCAACTCTCTGCGTCGATGAGGACGGAAAACCAGGCTGCATGGCCACTATCTCAGCGGCCGTCGCGGCGGCCTCGCCGGGCGACACCATTCGGGTTGAGCCTGGCACCTACCACGAGCAAGTGGTCATTACGAAATCTCTGTCGCTCGTGGCCTCAAGGCACCGGATGCCGGTGATCGATGCGACTGGGTTGAACAACGGAATCTTCGTGAACGGAATGGCTGCTGCTCCCAACGCCGGAGTGGCGGCAGTAGTCATCTCAGGGTTCAACGTCGAGAACGCGAATTTTGAGGGTATTCTCGTGGCAAATGCCACAGACGTGACTCTCCTGGACAACAAGGTTCATGACAACAACAGGGCGCTGAATATTGCCGGAGCTACATGTGCCGGGATTCCTGCATTTGAAACCAATGAAGGCGAAGACTGCGGCGAAGGCATTCACCTGATGGGGACCGATCACGTGTCGGTGGTGCGCAATGATGTTGGCTATAACTCCGGTGGAATCCTGATCAGCGATGAAACGGGCCCAAGTCACGCAAACCTGATCACCGGCAACAATGTCCATGACAATCCTTATGATTGCGGGATCACGATAGCCTCGCACGGGCCGGCCACCTCAATCGTGCCCTCGCAACATTTGCCCTTTGGCATAACGAACAATACGGTCGCCGATAACCTGTCAGTGCACAACGGCTATCAGACTCCGGGCGCGGGAGCAGGGGTGGGAATCTTCGCGCCTTTTCCGGGGACAACAAACGCGGGCAATGTGGTGATCCACAACGAAATCCGTAACAATGGATTGCCGGGCGTGACGATGCACAACCACGCTTGGTCGGCTTTCGCACCCCCCGTCAATCTGAATGACAATGTGATCGTTGGCAACCATATCTCCGGCAATGCGGCAGACACGCAAGACGCGGCCACTCCCGGCCCAACGGGTATCAACCTCTACAGCGTCGCCCCAGTGTGGGGAACGGTGATCTCCCAAAACGTTATCGACGATGAAGCGGTAGACGTGGCTTTCAAGGCTCCAGCCGGACACGTCGAAGTGCACCTCAACAACTTTTTCGACATGGGAGTGGGAGTGGACAACCTTGGTGCTGGAACTGTAAGTGGTACAGAGAACTGGTGGAAATGCCCCAGGGGCCCGGGGGCTAGCGGATGTGCAACCGTAGAGGGAACGGGCGTGACAATTGCACCTTGGCTCACTTCTCCGTTTGAACCCAACCCCTAGTGCAGCCGGGTTTCCCATCCTTGACGCGCTTTTTGCGGCAAGGGTGGGAAACCACAAAGCTCAACCGCCGCAAAAGCCTATGTAAACTGACTCCGATAAACCGCCTTGATATGCGCCAGCCGCTTGCTCAACGCCTCGGCCTCATCCTTCAGCCCGAGACTATTCGCCAGCCCGATGGCATCGTAAAAGCACTCCTTGGCATCGCTGTAGCAGGCGGTAGCGCCGCTCGGCGAGCGAGCCTCATACATATCGTCGTAGGCCTTTTCGCCCAACGCCTTCAAACGCTCAAGCTGCGCCAACTGCGCTTTTCTGTCCTCGGCCAAATCCTGCCCTCGCGCCATCCAAAATCGCAGCGTTCTGCGGGCCCTACCCTACTTCTTGGCGGTCTTCTTATCCGAACGCACCACGGGAAAATACCCGGTCCGCGTACGCACAGTCAGCTTGTTCATTCCCTTGGCTTCGGCGGTCACATTTACGCGGCGGAAACCCGGCTGCGAGGTCGGCTTGGTCGAGTGGTAGCCGATCGTGTACTGGCTGCGGATATCGCGTGCCACCTGGGCCGCAATCTGATCTACATCTTCCATCGACTTGGGAAAGAAGGCCAGGCCGCCGGTCTCGGTCGATAGCATTTCCATTGCCCGGCGCGCATGGCGCACCTCGGCGCGGCTCATCTCGTCGCCAAACAACAGCCCAATCGAGTAGATCACCGGGCCTGACAACTCCTGCACCCGGCGGATGGTCTGCTCCAGGTTCAGCGTCGAGGCGTTGTCCTCCCCGTCCGTGATGAGAACGATCACCTGCTTGGGCCGTTTGGCATCCGACACCAGCTTGTCTGCCGACGCCACCACCGCATCGTAAAGCGCCGTGCCGCCCCTGGAGTCGATGTGCGAAAGCCCGTCGCGCAGCTTGGCCAGGTCAGAGGTAAATTCCTGGTCGATAAACGCCTCGTCGGAAAAATTCACAACAAAAGCTTCGTCCTGCGGGTTCGACGCCTGAATCAAATCCAGCGCGCTCTTGTTCACCGACGGGCGCTTCTTGTACATCGACCCTGAGTTGTCGATCACCAAAGCGATCGAAACCGGGAGATCGGTGTGCTGAAAGCTGATGACGTTCTGCTTTACGCCGTCTTCAAAAACCTGAAAATTCTCCCCCTTCAGATCCTGGACCAGCTTGGAGCCATCGAGGACCGTGCAATTCAGCACCACCTCTTCCACATCGGTGCGTAGCACGTAGCCTTCGCCCTGTTTGCGCAACGGTCCGGTTCCGGTCTCAGGCCCAACCAGGTCCGGCGAGCGCACCGGATCGCGGTCCTCCGTCAGAGAGGGAGCCTGTGCCGGCGCATTCGGCACCTGGGAAGCAGCCGCCGCAGGCGAAGCCCCATGCGCAGCCGAAGGTTGATTTGTGGTTTTTTGTTGTGCAGCCAGCGTCAGCGCCGCACCGGTCAGGAGAACCGTGAGAACCGCGTTATTGCAAAGGCGCATAGTAGCCCGTACGTGCATAAATTGTCAGCGGTGGCAGCCCCTGAGGAGGATTCACCTTTACCTTCACTTTACGCCACTTGCCGTCCCGGGTCAGGTCCTGGGGCCGGTAGCCGATCACATACTGGTTTCGCAACTCGGTCGAAATCTTCTCCGCAATATCGCTCATCTCGTCAATATCGTCCACCCGGAACAGCCGCCCGCCCGTCACCTCGCTCAGTTCCTCCAGCAGTTGCGGCCCCGTGCGCTCCTCGGGCGTGGGCGCGTACGGGTCGAAGATTCCGATTGAATAAACCTCCACGTCGGCTTCGCGCACCTGCGATCTCACTTCACCCTCCGTGTAGCGCGAACGGTTATCGCCGCCGTCAGAAACCACCAGCAGCGCCTTGCGCTCGTGGCGCGCATCTCGCATCTTCGCCACGCCGTAGTAAATCGCGTCCAGCAGCGCCGTCCTGTGCCCGCTGCGCACCGTCGCCAGCCGCGCCTGGATATCTTCCACCGAATTCGTGAAGTCCTCAATCAACTCCGGCCGGTCGTTGAACCCGATGACGAAAAATTCGTCCTGCGGATTGGCCGTCTTGATGAACTGCAGTATCGACTCACGAGCCCGAATAAGCTTTGACGTCATTGAACCAGAAAGGTCAAAGATGATCCCGATCGAGACCGGCGCATCCTCGCTCGCGAAGGTCCGAATCTTCTGATCCTTGCCGTTTTCATAAACCTGAAAGTCTTCGCGCTCCAGTCCCGTAACAAGACGGTTCATTGGATCGGTTACCGTCACCGGCACCAGCACCAGGTCCACATTCATCCGGATAAATGAGCCGGGGTGAATCTTCAAGGCTCCGGGACCGGTCTCGGCCGGCTTTTCCGCACCTGGCGGAGCGCCAGCGGCCGGCGGTGTGGAACTCGCCGGCGGCTGCACGTGCACTTTATTGAGCTGGTCGTCCTGTGCCGCGGCCCGCGAAACAATCAAGGCTGCCGCCAGGCCAAGGGTGCAAAATCCGGAAATCCACAGCCTGTCGCGACGCGGCCGCAGGCCGATTTTCCTGCCCCCGCAGATGCACTTGATTTGAAGCTTCAGCATCTTCCATCACCTAAAGATTGGAGGCGATATTAACACGATCCATCCACGGCTGGCGTCACCAACTGGTCATCTTTTTGTCTCATTACAATCACGGTGCCGCTCATTCGCAGAGTAAAGCCGCTGTAACCGCTGGGATACAATCGATACCAGGCGCGCACGAGTCTCGCAGTATGAAATTCGGGAGTCCAGCACGCAAATTCCACAGCTTCACTCGGGAGCAAGACCTTCCTCATGGCCCGCATCTACCCCTTTCGCGCCTGGCGGTACAACCCTTCCTCTGTCCGCCTCGAAGACGCCGTCACTCAGCCATACGACAAGATCTCGCCGGCCATGCAGCAGGCCTACTACCAACGCAGTCCCTATAACCTGGTCCGTATCATCCTCGGACTGCCTGAGTTGTTTGACGCTGAAAGGGGCGAAAGCGTCTATACGCGCGCCGCTCGCGACCTCAAAGCCTGGCAGCAGCAGGGCGTTCTCACCCAGGAAAAAGACCCCTGCGTCTTCGCTTACTCGCAGCGCTTCAAGGTTCCCGGTACTGAAATCGTAAAAGAGCGGCGCGGCTTTATCGCCCTCGGCAAGCTGCACGAGTACGCCGAGCAGGTAGTCTTCCGCCATGAGCAAACCCTTTCCAAGCCCAAGAGCGACCGCCTCAACCTGCTCAAGGCCACCCGCGCCCACTTCGGCCAGATATTCATGCTCTACTCCGACCCAGCCGGAAGCGTGGAGAAGATCCTCTACGAGGACAACGGCCCCGCCGATGGCGAAGTCACCGACGAGTACGGCGTTCTGCACCGTCTTTGGCGCATCGGCGACCCGGTCGCCATCCGCCTGCTCTCCACAGCCATGGCCGACAAGAAGCTCATCATCGCCGACGGCCACCACCGCTACGAAACCGCGCTCAACTACTCGAAGGAGAATGCGCCCTCGTCGCCGAACAAGCCCGAGTATGGCGCCACCCAGTTGCCGCAGCCCCCATACCCTGAAGCCGCGGTCATGATGACCTTTGTCAATATGGACTCCGATGGGCTGGTCATTCTGCCAACGCATCGCGTCGTCCACAGTCTGCAAGATTTCGACCCGGCCAACTTTGCGCGCGCCGCTGAGCGATTCTTCACCGTTGAAGCTTTGCCTGCAACGGATGCTTCACACTACATAAAGACTCTCACTGCCCAGCGAGGCACGGCCTTTGTCGCCGTCACCCGCACAGGCGCCTTCCTGCTGCGCTCCAAACCCGAAGCCATAGCCGCCGCGCTCGCCGATCTGCCCGAACGCCAGCGCCAGCTCGACCTCAGCCATCTCCACTCCATCATCCTCGACCGCCTGCTCGGCCTCGACGCAGAAAAGGTCCGCGAGCAGACCAACATTCGCTACCTCCGCGACGCTGCCGAAGCGGTAGAACAGGTCCGCCGCGGCGAAGCCGATGTCGTCTTCCTCACCAACCCCGTCACCATGGAGCAGCTCCGGGAAGTCGCTTTCGCCGGCGATGTCATGCCCCAGAAGTCCACAGATTTCTTCCCCAAACTGCTAAGCGGCCTGACCATCTATGCGCTTGACTGAACTCAAGACGTCGATCGACTCATTCGGAGATGAACAGGCCGCAGATAGATCTGTTGCTTTGAAAGGACATGGCTTCAGCCATGCCACAGAACGAATGGGAATGATCGCGGCTTTAGCCGCCGAGGAAATGCTCATTGTTCAAAATACATTCCCTCAGGGGCTAAGGCCCAAATTTCTGTTGTCCCGGAGAGCGGCGCGGCTAAAGCCGCGCCCTTTCAAAGCCACCATATTTGCTGGGCCTGGGCCTATTTCTCCAGTCCTGATTCAAGCGCTTCAAGCGTGCAGTTATCTTCTCGCCCTCGCCGCCGCTTTATCCATCTCCGCCGCAGCGCAGGCCCCGCCAACTCCAGCCGCCCGTTTTGCGGTAGTTCTTGACGCCGCGCACGGCGGTAACGATCCCGGCGGCCTGCTCAAAGACCAGGCCGGCGCCAACCAGCCGGAAAAGACCTTCACCCTCGCCCTCAGCGTTCGCCTCCGTTCCCTGCTTGCCGCGCGCGGCATCTCGGTCGTCACCACCCGCGAATCCGACGCAACGGTCGATCCCGACCGCCGCTCCGAAATCGCCAACCACGCCAACGCCCAGGCCTGCCTCAGCCTGCATACCACCCAGTCCGGATCCGGCATCCATCTCTTCGTTTCCTCGCTCACCCCGGCTGAGCCCGCCCGATTCACCCCCTGGAAGACCGCGCAGGCCGCCTGGGTTACGCGCAGCCTGGCCCTCGCAGGGGTTCTCAACTCGGCCCTGCTCCACGCCGGCATGACCGTCACCCTGGGACGCTCCGCCCTGCCCGTCGTTGATAGCATGACCTGCCCGGCGGTGGCCGTCGAAATTGCCCCTGAAGTCACCTCAAGCCAGGCCCAGCCCACCGGCCCTGGCGATTCCGGATACCAGGCTCGCGTGGCCCAGGCCCTTGCAGCCGCTATCCTTCAATGGCGCAGCGTTGGCTCGCGTACCGATGCCTCGCACGCGGAGGTTCTCCTTCCGTGATTCCCCGCTACCAGACCGTCCTCTTCTTTATCCTGCTCGCAGTCTCCATTGCCATGGGCACGGTGCTTTGGCACTTGCGCGCCCGCGCCCACCAGCGCCTGCTCGCCGGGCAGGACTCGGCCCCCACGCAAGCCCCGGAAGTGGCCCCGGCCGAGCAAGCCACCCTCCTGGTCGCCAACGACGCCGACAACTCGCTCATGCCCCAGGCCCTGTCCCTGCCCCTACCCCAAAGCGAAGGTGAACGCGCTCGCGCCGTGCTGGGCAAGCTGATGGACCTTTATGCCGCCCCCAATTCCACCCACGCCGTTCCCGGTGGCGCCGCCTCCATCGCCCAGGTCTTCCTCCTGCCCGCCACCAGCACCAGCGCCGCCACACCCCAACCCACTACAGCTCCAAAAGATACTCAAACCGGACCTCAGCTTGCAGTAGTCAACCTCACGAGCACATTCGCTGCCAACCACCCCTCCGGCCTTGTAACAGAGACACTCACGGTGCTCTCCATCTGCGCCACGGTCCACGCCAATCTTCCCCGCGTCACTCAGGTCCGCTTTCTTGTCGACGGCGGGCCCCGCGCAACCCTCGCCGGCCATGCAGACCTCTCCCGCATTTACCTGGCCACCGAAGCCGTCCCCACCGAAGGAACCCACCCATGAATAGCGCTGGGCCCCCCACCATCGGCGTCTTCGATTCCGGCTTTGGCGGACTGACCGTCTTGCGGGCGCTGCTCAACCGCTTCCCGCAGGCCCGCTTCGCCTTCCTGGGCGACACGGCCCGCCTGCCCTACGGCTCCAAGTCCCGACGCACCATTGCCCGCTACGCCGCCCAGAGCGCGCAGTTCCTGGTCCGCGAACAGGGCGCCGGGTTCCTCGTCATCGCCTGCAACACCGCCAGCGCCCTCGCACTCGACGCAATCCAGGACGCCGTCCCCGTTCCTGTGCTGGGCGTGATCGAACCCGGCGCCTCGGCCGCCCGCGCCGCCTCCAAAACCGGAGACGTCCTGGTCATCGCCACCGACGCCACCGTCCACAGCCATGCTTATCTCGCCGCCTGCCAGGCCCAGGGCCTCCGCGCTATCGAGAAAGCCTGCCCGTTGCTCGTACCGCTGGTCGAAGAGGGCTGGACCAATCACCCTGTCACCGCCGAGGTCATCCGCATCTACCTCGACGAGTTGATGGCCGAAGCCAAAGCCGCAGGGTTCCATCCAGACACCCTTGTCCTGGGCTGCACCCACTATCCGCTCCTGCGCCCACTCATCGAAGCCGCTGTCCCGCAAGGCGTCCGCGTTATCGACTCCGCCGAGTCCACAGCAGAAACGGCTCAGCACCAGTTCGGCAGCCGCTTCGCAACCCAACCCGCACTCGCAGAACCCGAAATTCGCTGCTTCGCGTCAGACTCGGTAGAAAAGTTCGAGCGCCTCGGTTCGCGATTTTTAGGCCGCCCCACCGGAAACGTCGAGTTGGTCGACCTGGGCGGCTGACACGGCTGATATCCTATTGATTGGCCCGTCCTTCCCACACCACACACGGGTCTCAGGGGAACAAGAAAAGCATGATTGATTTGGCGGGTAAGACGGCCGTGGTCTTCGGGCTGGCCAACAAGCGTTCCATCGCCTGGGGAATCGCCCAAAAACTCCACGAGGCCGGCGCAACCCTGGCCATCTGCTATCAGAACGAGCGTATGAAGCTCGAAGCCGAGGGCCTTATCGCCGAACTCCCCGGCGCTTCCGGTTTCCAGTGCGACGTGTCGAACGACGCCGAGATCGAAGCCGTCTTCGAGGCCATCAAGGAGAAGTACGGCAAGATCGCCATCCTGGTCCACGCCGTCGCCTTCGCGCCCGCCAACGAGCTGCGCGGCGACTTCCTGAACACCAGCCGTGACGGCTTCCGCGTCGCCATGGACGTCAGCGTCTACTCGCTCGTCGCCGTCTCCCGCGCCGCTGCGCCGCTAATGACCGATGGCGGCAGCATCATGACTCTCAGCTTCTACGCCGCAGAGAAAGTCGTCCCTCACTACAACGTCATGGCCCTGGCCAAGTCGGCTCTCGAGTCCGCCGTCCGCTATCTCGCCTTCAGCCTTGGCGACAAGAACATCCGCGTCAACGCCATCTCCGCCGGCCCCATCAAGACGCTTGCCGCCCGCGGCGTCGGCGACCTCGGCGACATGATGCGCGCCCACGCCGAGCGCGCCCCGCTTCACCGCAACGTCGACCAGCTCGAAGTCGGCGGCGCAGCCCTCTTCCTTGCCAGCGACCTGAGCAGCGCCATCACCGGCGAAATTATGTACGTCGACTGCGGCTACAACGTCATGGGGTTCTGAGCCGGTTGCCTTAAAAAGCCGTTTCACGTCGTTGGAAATCTCTCCGAATTACCTACACACCTGCACCGCTAAGGTGTAAAGTGGTGCAAATGGCGTTAAGGCCCAATTCGAGCTCCGCGCCCAAAAGCGAACAATCCCCCCGCTTGTCCGTAACGCTTCCCTCGGAGACGTACGCGTCCCTTGAGAGAATCGCAAAGAAGAAGAAAGTCTCCCTTGCATGGGTCGTGCGCGATGCTACAGAAAAGTATGTTTCAGACGAGCTTCCTCTTTTCCGGGAGGCCAGAAATGGCTAATCACCACTCGTTTTCTCACACCTTTTACGAGTTCTTCGCAGGCGGAGGAATGGCTCGCGCTGGACTCGGTGCGTAGTCCCTGCAGTTCTGGAATTCAATGGCCGAGACAATTGAGCCTCTTGCGCAACTAGATTCTGAGAGGGAAGATATGGATTATTTCGTAAGTTGGGAGATAGAGGTCAAAGCTGAAAATCCTGTCGAAGCTGCTAAACTGGCGCGCGCAGCCCAAACCCTACCGGGGACTCGATCAACTGTGTTTCAGGTGTTCGGCGAGGGTGCGCAAGATGCGGTTCGCGTGGACTTGAGCGCAAGCTTTGAGGAGAGTGGCACCTAAAGCAAGATCTGAGACGACCCCCAACCCACACGTGGTCCTCTAAACACCCTAAACCTGACCGTTTCTAAAAACTTACCCTAGTTTGGGAGGGATGCACGGTAAAGCCAATGATCCTTACCCCTGATCGAATTACAAATAGAACGAGGCTGATTCTCACAGGGCTCTATCTCGCTAAATATGACTCCATCGGCTTAAAGCGGCTCGGAATTCGCAGCTTTGCGGAAGCATACAACGTTTTCGGGTACGCACTTGGTTCCCAGCCTGCCTCAATCAAGAATTACAGGGACGAGTTCGACCCACTCTTTCCAAATCGACGAAAAGGCTGACACAAGCGACCGATTCGGGACTACTGCCTAAGAATCCTTGAAGAATACAAAAAAATGGACATCGAGTTATTCACAGGATTGGTTAAGTCCTTCGTGGGATATGACGAGAATGTATTGAGCGAGAAAGATGCGAAGGAAGAAAGGGACGAGGGTACGTCTGGCTTCGCGAAACGACTGATTACAGGGCTGGCTGCAGAGCACTACTTCGAATCGGTCCTGCCCGGCCTTCCTGAATTCTATAACTTTGAATTGGAGAACACAACACGCCTTGGATGTGGATATGATTTCAGATTGCACACGGCGAAAGACGACAAATACCTCGCCGTGGAAGTCAAAGGACTGCGCGGATTGACGGGAGGTTTGTCGCTAACCCCAAAGGAGTACGAGGCTGCAACGGCAATGCGCAATCGCTTTTATCTTTTTGTAGTCAAGAATTTTCAAAAGTCTCCATTTCATGAAATCATCCCAGACCCTCTATCGAGCAAACTTGAGTTCACAAGAAGCGAGCGCAAAGTTATTCAGGTGTCTTGGCTAGCCAGCATCTGACATTTCGACGCGGTTGAACCATATCCCGTTCACACCACCCTGCGACGACAAACTCTCCATTTCGACAGCATGTAACGGAGGGAGAAGGAGCCTTCAGGCTCCTGGATGAAAGCTCGCAATCGAGGTGGCTTTAGCCACGGGCCTTTCGGTTATTCTAACGTGGTGCGATTAGCGCCCCAAGAAACTCGTACGTATCTGGTGACCGCAGTGGCGGCGCAACGCCGCCGTCTTTTTCAGGTTACGGCCAACGCGGAGTTGTTTGAAAGAACTATTCTCGATTATCGCAACCAAGGGAGATTTCTGTTGCATGCGTTCGTCATCATGCCCGACCATTTCCATGCCCTGATAACACCGGCTCCGGATGTCTCGTTGGAAAAGGCTATGCAGTTCATCAAGGGAGGCTTTTCGTTTCGTCTTAAAAGCAAACTCGATGTATGGATGCGCAGCTTCAACGAGAGCCAGATAATGGACAAACAGAAGTTCTTGAATTCTGTGCGGTATATCGAAGAGAACCCGGTTCGCCGTGGCCTTGTTTCGACACCGGAGGCCCATCCTTTCAGCTCCGCTACTCGCGGACCCTGGGACCCGATGCCTCTCCATCTACAGAACTGACCCAGCAGCGGGGAAAAAGCCCGCGCCTAAAGGCTCCAATTCAGCTGCTACATTCAGGAGCCTGAAGGCCCCTGCTCCCTCCGGAGAAATGAAGTGCAAACCGACCCTAAAAGGCTGTCTCGACGGCAACAATGCAAACATCTTCGAACGTCCGACAAACGCCCAGGAGTTTGTAATCTGGAGCCTCTGCACGAACCCAGGTGCGGACCCGAGACTTAATGCCTGGTCGGGAATTCATACCCGGCTAAGCGCTGAAATTATATCGAGACAACAACGTGTGGACGGCGTCATTATTTGGGATATGGCCTGTGCAACCGTCGGGCGACCCTGCCCGAAAGTTGCGGAAGCACCAGAAAGGCTCACGACGGTTTCCCATTATGAACTGCCACCGCCTTGCATATATGTGATGCCAGCAACGATCGCTAGCACTAGAAACAATCCACGGCCTGCTGCGCAATCTCTTGACGACGTCCACCTGCTAAAAGCATTTCATGAATGCTTTCGCGGCAGAAATGACGAAGTGAATTATGTAGATTTTGAAATCGAGCACAACGGAGCCGATACCGAGAGACTCACGCGTATTCGCCGTGCTGGAGGAGTGGCGCGAGAGTCGGAGTTTACCCCTATCCAGAGGTCCTGATGGAAACGCCAGAAACACGGCGTCACACGATGCAGGCTGTAAAGAGCAAGGACACTGGTCCCGAAATGTTTGTCCGCAGGCTTCTCCATGCGCAAGGCTATCGTTATCGGCTTCATAGCAAGGTTCTGCCAGGTAGCCCAGATCTCGTTTTCAGCAGCAGGGAAAAAGTCATCTTTGTCCACGGCTGCTTCTGGCATGGCCATCATTGCGCGCGCGGCAATCGCGTACCGATCCACAATCGCGAATATTGGGTAAAAAAGATAGAGAGAAATAGAAAACGAGATCTACACGTCGCGCGGCTCCTGCGCCAACTTGGATGGAAACGCAAGGTTATCTGGGAATGCAGCCTGAAAAATCCTGAGAGGTTGAGGCTGGTTTTGGATGAGTTCCTAACGAGCTAAGGTTGCCTTATAGTCCCCGGCTGCCCCAGGTCTCGCCCTCAAAACCCGGTCTTTCACGATCCTCATCCGCTCCGCACTGCGAATGCAAAACCCGGCAACGCCAAGAAATCTAGGAGCCAGCAGCTAGAAGCTGCTTCCTCACCCTCTCCTTCACCTCTTCCGCCGCAAACGCCGCCTCCACCCCCATCAAATTCGTCCGCAGAAAATCCTCCGCACCCCACCCAAACACCCGCTGCATTCCTTCATACTCCCCGGTCAGCGTCACCGGATTCAGCATCCGCGTATCGGTATTCAGGTTCAGTGAAACTCCCGCTCGATAAAGCCGATCGATCGGATGCTCCTCCCACCGCGCAATCTCCGGCACAATCTGCACATTCGACGACGGGCACACCTCCAGATGAATCCCCTCGCGCTTCAAGTGCTCCACCAGCCGCGCGTCCTCGATACTCCGCACCCCGTGCCCGATGCGTTGCGGAGCCAGCAGCCGCAGCGTCTCCCACACGCTCTCCGGCCCGCACGCCTCTCCAGCATGGGCTGTCCGCGACAGCCCATGCTCCCGCGCAAACCTGTACGCCGCAACATGCGCGTCAAGGGGAAATCCGGCTTCGTCGCCGGCAATGTCCAGTGCCACCACGCGGCTGTCGCGAAACCTCTCCACAAGCCGCGCCGTCTGCATGCTTTGCTCTTCAGTGAAATGCCGCAGCGTGCATAGAATCAGCCCCGACTCCACACCCGTCGCACGCGAAAATTCTTCCGCAGCCCGCTCCACCACCACCACCACGCGCTCCGCCGTCAAACCCTGCTCAAGATGCAGCAGCGGCGCAAATCGGAGCTCGGCATACACAACTCCGTCCTCGACAAGCTGCTCGAACACGTCCTCTGTAACCGCCCGTAGCGCGTCTTCGGATTGCATAAGTCTGAAGCCCATGGGCGCGCGTGAAAGAAAGTCCGCAAGATTCGTGCACCGCGCCGGAGCAACGTAATCGCGCA
Source organism: Occallatibacter sp. (assembly GCA_035945795.1). Taxonomy (GTDB): domain Bacteria; phylum Acidobacteriota; class Terriglobia; order Terriglobales; family Acidobacteriaceae; genus Telmatobacter. The sequence continues at coordinate 21,719 of DASYZU010000067.1, read as the reverse complement.
AGAACTCCTCGTGGCTAACCGCAGGCGCCAGCCGCGCAACCACCTTGTAACTCAGCGAGCAATCCAGATGAAGGTGTAACTCGACCTTGGGTAGGGAGCGCAATTCCATGCGTTCAGATTAGCGTAAAGCCCAGAGCAAACCTCAAACCTGAGTTGACCGCACGCGCCCCAGGGGAGTGAATGCGGCTTGCCTCAACTCCCTCTGCAAATTCTGAACAGTTCCAGACCTAGACTGGAAGGAGTGATATTAAAACTATCCTTGGGAAGGTAAGACGTGAAGTCAAAGAGCTTTTTAAGCAGTCCAAAATTGAACAAATAAGATACATCTGTTGCATTCCTGTAAAGATCGTGGTTGCCCGTAATTTGAATCATCTCGTCTGGAGTGATGATAATGTCCTTCAGGGGTTCCCCTTCAATTCCTAACGTAAGCTCTTTGGCTGTCCTGCATCCAGTAACGAGGATGCGGGCTTGAGTTGCTGTAACCTGGACAAGCAGTTCGACGAAGCGGCGATTGGATTCGTCTGTTCCTTCCACGGTGCAGGACGAGGCCAGGAGACCCGACCATAATTGCCGGATCAAATCATCATTTGACCATGACCCATCCCTGAGGGCGCTTGCGACAATTTGCGGATGAGCATGCATGCTGTCAGCATTGGGCTCTCCAGCAATTAGCTTTTCCGCCCTGAGTGCAATCTCTATCGCGCTCTTGGTCCGGAACTCATCCAGTTCTCCGCCCAGCAAGTGAATCGCCTCTTCGGCTCCGGAAGGACATAGACGACACAAAAACAGAATGGTTCGGACCAAACGGAACAGGGACGAAATATGTTCTGTTTCCGTCCGAAAATCCGCGTTCTTGACCAGAACCTCCCAAAGATCTGGCGCCAGGCCTGTGGGCAGCACGAATCCTAACCCTACGCCAGCTTCTCTGTGTGAAGCGACCCGTGCCTGCAAATCAATCTGAAGCGGGGAAATGCCTTCCTGCACCCCTTCCCTTCGAAGTGTGATTGAGATTACTTCACCAATGGGCCAGCGTTCCTCTGTCAGCAGGTAAAGTCCGGTCGAGCTGATTGTGTTGATTCGGCCCAGCTTCGAAGCCGGGGCACTGCCGTACATGGCTACAAGTCTGGACGGAGTTCGCCGTTCAGGCCTCGGGGGATCAGGATACCCCAGTTTGCGAAGCCTGCGTTTCCAGTCAGGTGTAATCAACTTTCACAATCTCTCACCAGAATCAAGCTACCTAAACTAAAGTGGCACTGAAATTCTGGAATGCATTGATTGACGGTTCTCATTCTGCACTCCCACGACAAGATAAGTCCAGATGAAACCTTCGTCGGAAATGCTGAAGCGCCTCATCCTCACCATTCCGAGGGAGGGAGCTAAGAAAGGATCGAAGATTCGAATTGGTGCGCGGTACTGCTAACTTCGCTAAAACATGCATAGCGGGTCTGACTCGTCACATCCCCAGAATCTGCTCCCATACCGCAGGCTCAACAGGTAGCCCGAGCTTTTCGTTTTCCGCGCGCACGTGCAGCGTCTGCTCGCCTGGATAGCGCACTCTGCCGCCTTCTTTCGCGGGCTTCGAGACGTGCAGCGAGTTCACAATCTCGTCGGCAATCTCCGCGGCTCTCGGCGCCGGCCCTAACGCTGCAGGATTGATGGCCAGAAACATCTGCGAGATCCCCGCTTCAAACAGCGGATCGTTGGAAAGCTCATGCGTCGCCTTGCCCAGCGTCATCATGGCCGCGATCATGTCCAGCACAACGGAAAGCCCGGAGCCCTTCCAGTACCCCACCGGCAGCGGCCGCCACGACTTCTCAATGGCCCCTGGATCGCGCGTCAGGTTGCCCGCCTCGTCGAAGCCGCCATCCACCGGCAGCATCTCGCCTTTCTTGCGGTAGCTTTCGAGCGATCCATATGAGAACTGCGACATCGCCATATCCAGCACCACCGGCCCACCCGCGCGCGGCACGGCAAACACCAGAGGATTGTTGCCGATTACCGGATCCACGCCGCCCCACGGCGGCAGATTCGGCATCGTGTTCGTCCAGCAGATGCCGATCATGCCCGCGTCGGCCGCCTGCCATCCGTAAGTGCCTGCGCGCATCCAGTGGTTGGTGTTGCCCATCGCCACGCATCCAATTCCATGCCCGCGGCTCAACCCGATCGCGCGTTCCATCGCCGTCAACGCGTTCAGATTGCCAGGCCCTCGCAGCCCGTCCCAGCGCTCCAGCGCACCGAACCCGGCAATGCGCCGCGCCTCCGCCTTCACGTCCACGCTGCCGTTCTGAATGGTGCCAACAAAGCGCGGAAACCGGTTGATCCCGTGCGTATACACGCCGTCGCGCGTGGTCTCCGCAAACAGCCGCGCACAAATCTGCGCCCGCTTCGCGGACATGCCAAGCTTGATGAGAACGCCGGCCAGCCTCTCCTGCACTTCTCTAAATGGAATTCGATTCATGGAACCTGTTTTCAATGAAGGTTGTGTTATTCCGATTGTGAGCCGTCGCCTTGAAGGGGCGCAGCTGGGTACCCTCTGGGTGCCGCGCCATATACGCAGCAAAATAAGTTGAGCTTTAGCCCCTGAGGGAATGCGGTGTGCCCATGTCTCGATTTTGGAGCATGGGAAAGCAATGACCTCGACAGTCTGATTCGCGAGATGAAGCTATTCTTTCAGCGTCACCGTAATCTTCCGCGCATCCCCGCCCGCAGAAGTGATTGCAATCTCGCCCGTAGCTCGCTTGCGAATGCTCTTGAACTTGTCGCCCCACTCTACCAGCACCAGGGCATCCGGCGTCATCAATTCGTCCAGCCCCAGCGTCTCCAGTTGCCGCTCGCCTTCCAGGCGATACACGTCCAGGTGATAGAGCTTCACGGCGTTGCCGTCCTGTGTGCCGTCGTACTCGTGCAGCAGCGTAAACGTCGGGCTCGTCACCTCGTCCGCCTCAGCCGCGTCCAGGGCCTCGGCAATCCCTTTCACGAGCGTGGTCTTGCCCGTGCCCAGGTCGCCGCGCAGCAGCAGCAATTGCGGTGGCTTCAGCAAGCGCGCCAGTTTGCGCCCCACCTCAATTGTGTCAGCGCCGCTCTGCGTCGTGAACTCGTGGATTCTGCCTTCTGCAGGTAGGACGACGTTGCTCATTCTGACCCCTCGGGCGAGGCCGCGGCCGGTACAGTATCTGCCGGCAGCCCCTGCATCCAAACATATCCGTTTGCACCACGAACACGAAAGCGGAAAACCCGTGCAAGTTGCAGAAGACTGTCCGTGGCCAGCAATGTATGCTCGTCGCCCTGGCGCACAGCCAGGTCTCCGGCCAGCCCGTGAAGATAAACCGCCGCTTCGACCACTCGTCCCGCCTCGGCCGGGTACTGAGCCAGCAGCCCCGCAATCAGCCCCGTCAGCAGATCGCCGCTGCCACCCTTCGCCATCGCAGGGTTTCCCGTCGTATTCACAGCCACGTGCCCGTCCGGATGCGCAATCAGCGTCCGTGCCCCTTTCAGCACCAACGTAACGCCCATCCGCTCGGCAAACGCGCGCGCCGTCTCCAGCCGCCTGCCCTGCACCTCCGCCACCGTCATCCCCGTCAACCGCGCCATCTCGCCCGGATGCGGCGTCAGCACAAGCGTCCGTCCCTTGGCCAGCTTCGCCAGCAGCACCGGCTTCGCGGCCAAAATATTCAAGGCATCCGCGTCGATCACCACCGGAATCTTCGTCGCCGCAAGCAATCCGGTCGTAAACTTCACCGTCTCCGGCGACTGCCCAAGCCCCGGCCCGATCGCCAGCACCGTCTTGCCCGCCATCAACGCTTCAACCCGGTCCGGCGCAAGATTCCCGTCCGCGATGCAGCCTGCGGCGCTCGCCTCCAACGGCCAGGTCATCAGCTCCGGCGCAACCGCGGACACCACCGCCAGAGCCGGAGCCGGCACCGCCGCGGTTACCAGCCCAGCCCCAACACGCAATGCAGCCAATGCCGCCATCGCCGGCGCGCCCGCCTTGCCGCCAGCCGCCCCAAATGTCCCGCCCACCACCAGCACATGTCCGAACTGGCCCTTGTTCGCCCCTGCAGTCCTCGGCGTCTGCGCCAGCGCCATAGCCGACCCTGCCCAGCGCAGCTTCTGCTCAGAGACAATCGCCGCCTCCGGCGACCCAATCGGCGCCACCACCACCGGCTGGTCCCACGCCCTGGTCAACTGCCCAAACACATGCGCCGGCTTGGGCGCCGTAAATGTAATCACCGCGTCGGCCGGAAACACTGGTCCCGCCACTGTTGCTGTCGTCGCATCCGCCGCCCACCCGGACGGTAAATCCACCGCCAATACAGGCGCCTTGCTGGCCTTTATCCACTTCAGCGCCGCCAGAGCCAACCCCTTCAGCGGGGTCTTGAAGCCCGTCCCCACCACCGCATCCAAAATCAGGTCGGTATCCAGCGCGCCCGTCAGCTGCGCCAGTTCCTCGGCCGCCGTCACCACATGAATCTTTCCGCGTTCCGGGTTCGTCAATTCCGCCCATGCCTCGGCCGCATCGCCCTTCAGCCCCTCCGGATCGCCCAGCAGCAGCGTTGTCACCGCCAGCCCCGCATCGGCCAGCAGCCACGCCGCCATCATTCCATCACCGCCGTTGTTGCCCCGGCCGCACAGTACCGTCACCCGCCGAGCCCGCGGGAACTGCTCCCGCGCAAACGCCGCCACAGCCGCCGCGGCAGCCCGCATCAAGTCGATCGACGCCACCCCGAACCGCTCCGTCGTGGCGCGGTCGCAGGCCTGCATCTCGGCTGCGGATAGAACTTGCATCGCCTCAATAGTAGCGGATGACGCAATACCGCAGGATCGCCGAATCTCAAAACTTTGACGGTGACGGGAGGACAGACTACTAGCGTGGGTGGCCGCCGAAGAAGTAACTTCCGGATTGGCGGTCACCCGGGAGTATGCGGAAACTGCGAAATGTACTCTGCTTACCTGCCTCACCCCGAATTGAATGAGGAGTCAGTCTGCACCTGCATTGGCTTTTTTCACGTACTGGCTGATCCAAGCGGGAGTATCGGGTTCATCGATACCATTCACCTTTACGTTAAGTTCCTTTGCCCAACGATAACCCCACATCGGGCCAAACTTCGTGATGTAGGTGTCTGGAGTGGCGTAAGCGCGGTCTTGCAGAGCCTCCGACAATGTGACGAAACGATAGCCACGATGCTGGAAGAGCGTGATGATATTCAAAACTGTATCCGCATTGAGTTGGCTGTCATGCAAGAGCATGACGTGAGGAACTTCGTAGCCAAAGACTTGCTTGTCGAGTTTGCTGTACCAATCGATTTCCGCTGCGGTATAGGAGAGATAGTCGGCGCGAAGCTTTGCGGCTGTCTGATTGTCGTGGCGCGCCAATGCGAGCACGTAGGTTGTATTGAATTCATAGTCGGAATTGTCGATGGTACAGGGAGCGAGCCGATACCCGTGAGCGGCGAGGAACGTAGCAATAGCGTCGTGTTTCTCTTTCGTGTTACCTGTGTGGTTGTAGGGAAATCGGAAATATTGCGGTTTGCGGTAGACACGTTGTAATAGAGGACCGATCGTGCTCTCGCCGCCTATGATCTCCCGCTCAAAATGATCAACTGACAAGCTGTCAGAATCGGCATGCGAGTACGTATGGTTGCCGAGATCAAATCCCGGCCGAGTCCACTGCTTGAGTATTCTTCTGCCTGTGCCTATTCCGATCTGCTCTGCATGTTGCTCAATTACGAACCCCGTGACCGGAATGTGCTTGTGCGAAAACGCATGAAGAAGCTTCTTGTTTATTAGTTCAGAAGTCTTGGCGTCCTCCGGGCCAATTGGTTTTGAACTCCCAGACGCATACGGTAGATCGTCGACCGTCATTGCGACAGCTTGCGATGGCGACCTAGGTGGGCGCACAAGAAGCAGTAACCCAAGGAACATCAATTTGAGCCATGATCTTGCGGCGCGAGCGCCACGTGGCTCCGGCGCTTTAAGTGGGGACATAACCGCAATTGTATCTTTTCTGAGATGCCTCGCAAGCGTTCTGAGAGGATCGTCGCCCACTCGTCAGTACTCCACCGTTAACGTGACCGCAAGCACCTGCCGAGAGTTTGCCTTACCTCCCCATCGCCGTCTCGATCAGCAACCATGCATTCAGCCCGGCGATCACAGCCGCCGTAAACCACGCCAGCCCTTGCAGCCAGCGCGCATTCACAAACTCCCCCATCCGCTTCCTGCTGCCCGTAAACACCACCAGCGGCACCACCGCAAAGCTCAGTTGCAGCGACAGAATCACCTGGCTCAGGATCAGCAGTTTTTCCGTTCCCTGCTCGCCTGTTATTGCCACCACGATGATGGTGGGAACAATCGCCAGAGTTCGCGTAATTAAACGCCTCATCCACGGCGACACCTTCAGGTGGATGAATCCCTCCATCACCACTTGCCCAGCCAGCGTACCGGTGATCGAAGAGTTCTGCCCGCTTGCCAGCAGTGCCACGGCAAACAGCGTGCTCGCGCCCGCCGCGCCCAGCAGCGGACTCAGCAGCTTGTACGCATCCTGGATGGCCGCAACCTCAAAGTGCCCGCTGCGATGAAACACCGCCGCCGCCACAATCAGAATCGCCGCATTCACAAACAGCGCCACCGTCAGCGCCAGTCCCGAGTCCAGGTTGGCCATGAAGATGGCTTCGCGCTTGCCCGCCGGCGTTCGCTTGTACCTGCGGCTCTGCACGATCGACGAGTGCAGATAAAGATTGTGCGGCATCACCGTCGCGCCCAGCATTCCAATGGCGATGTACAGCATGCCGGGGTTCATGACAATCGAAGTCGAAGGAATAAAAAGAAAGTGCAGCACCGGCCAGTAATCCGGCCGCGACAGAAACATCTGCACGCCGAACATGGCAATGATGGTCCCGATCAGCGAGATCACCAGAGCCTCAATGTAGCGGAACCCCCAACGCTGCAAAAGCAGAATCAGCAGCACATCCAGCCCGGTGATCAGCACGCCGTAGAGCAGCGGAATGTGAAACAGCAGATTCAGAGCAATTGCCGACCCGATCACTTCGGCCAGGTCGCAGGCTGCAATCGCAATCTCCGCGCCCATCCAAAGCACAAAGCTCACCCTGCGCCCGTAGGCCTCGTGGCAAAGCTGCGCCAGGTCCCGATCCGTGGCCACGCCCAGCTTTAGGCTCAGGCTCTGCAGCAGAATCGCCATCAGGTTCGACGCCATGATTACGAACAGCAACGTGTACCCGTAGCGCGAGCCGCCTGCAATGTCGGTGGCCCAGTTCCCTGGGTCCATGTACCCCACCGATATCAGAAATCCGGGCCCCAGAAATCCCAGCAACCGCCGCCAGAAAAACGGCGACTTCGAGATGCGCACACTCGCATGCACCTCTGGTAACGAGGGCTCAATAGGCTCGGCGAGTGTTCTGAATTCTGCGGACATGGGTGAAGTGGAAGAGCCGGCAAGGCTCCTCAACCCAAGTATGCCACAACTCATTAATTATGGTTAATAAATTTTCTTATATTTAATTACAATCAATTTCCAGACCGTAGCCATACCGCCTCTGCCGCCGGTCTACCCAGAATACAATTACCCGTAGATAGCTCAATTAAAACGGTTTGGTCGTAGTTCTGGCGCATCACCTTCAGGCCCTTTCCTGGCCCGACGCCCGCCTGGTGTAGAAACAGCAGCAGCTTGGGATCGCGTTCCTGCAGGCTGCTAACGGTGTAGCATTTGCCCTCAACCGCCTCTGAAAGCGGTACCTCGCCCCGCCGTTTCCGTGCCACCGGATTCTCGGGCAGCACTGCGTTCCCGTGCGGACACGCCCCGCCCTCGCCCAGTTTCTCTCTCAGCTTGATCTCGAAGCCCGGTGAAACAGCATGCTCCAGCCGCTCCGCCTCCTCGTGAATCTCGTGCCACTCCATCCCGAAGATCTCGCTCAGCATCCGCTCGATCAGGTGGTGCCTGAGCGCAGTGCGATAAGCCGTCTCCCGCCCCGCCGCGGTCAGCCGCACAATGCCGTCCTCGCCAACCTCAACGAACCCGTCCCGCTTCAGCCGCTTCAGCGCCATGGTCACGGCCGGCGCAGACACCTCGAGCCAGTGCGCCAGCATCGCCGGGATCACCTGGTGGCCCTCGGCCTCGGCCTCAAGAATGGCCTTCAGGTAGTTCTCTTTCGAGACGTGGATGGAATCTTTCATGGTTGTGCTCCATCCACTCTAAATTGTTTTCCGCCGATTGGCCGCTACACCGCCGGCACAATCTGTTCCCGCGGCGGGCAAATACTCTCTGAGGCGCTTCGTTGCGCACCGCCAACTCCGGCTGTAACAATTCAGTTACCGATTGCGCGTCAGACGCAAACTCCCTCGATCGAAGCTGTGCGATGAAATGAAGATCTGCCCGCAGTGCGAGTCCGGATATCCTGACAGCCTCACCCAATGCCCCATCCATGGCGGCCTGCTCAGTGAGATTCGCGATCTGCGCCCCGGCATGCTCATCCGCGGCAACTACAGGATCGTCGAAAAGCTCGGCAAGGGCGGTATGGGCGCCGTCTACCTCGCGCAACACACCCTCATGAACGAGCCGCGCGCCCTCAAGTTCCTCTCCCAGGATCTAAGCGAAGATGAAGAATTCACGCGCCGCTTTCTTCGCGAAGTGCGTACCCTCCGAAAAATCCGCAACCGCCATGTTGTCGACTGCGGCGACCCGGAACGCGCCGAAGACGGATCCCTGTTCTTCTCAATGGAATACGTCAACGGGCCCAACCTGAGAACATTCCTTAAGACCGCTCCCCGGCCCTTCGATGTAAAGTTGGCGCTGGAAATTACCCGCGGCATTGCCGAAGGACTCGGTGCTGCACACGCCAAAGGCATGGTCCATCGCGACATCAAACCCGACAACATCCTCATGGCCCGCGACGGCACACATTGGGTTCCCAAAATCGCCGACTTCGGCATTGTGGCTACCAAGGATAGCGGCCACCACACCCGCACCGGAAACATGCTGCTCACCATGGCCTTCGCCGCCCCCGAGCAGTGGAACGGCACCCGCGCCGCCGACCTCGATGGCCGAACCGACCTCTACGCCCTCGGCGGTCTGCTCTTCGATATGCTCACCGGCCAACCAGTCTTCGAAGCGGAAAATTACCACGAGTGGGCCCAGAATCACCTCAACACTCCACCGCGCGCACCCAGTTCCCTGCGGCCCGAACTAGCGCAATGGAAGGGTCTAGACGAACTCGTACTCCGGCTCCTCGCCAAGGAACGCAAAGACCGCCCGCAAGGCGTGCCAGCAGTGCTCGCTTTGCTGGATGCCATCGTCTACACCCCATCCATCCCTGTTGCCGCAGATCTGAACGCGCCCGTCACCCGCGAAGCTGAAGTTCCCTTGCCTCCTCCCGCGCAAATTCCGGAGAACCCGCCGATCGCTCCCGCTCTCATTGACCTTCCGAGTTCCTTCGCCGGCCCGCCGCCCGTGGCACCGAGTCCCACGCTCGTCAGGAATCGCAACAGAGACTCTTCCCGCAAGCATGTTTCCTCCACAGATACCGATCCCGTCGGCAAACTCACCTCAGGCTTGTCCGGGTGGGTATGGGTGCTGGCGATCGTAATCCTGGCTGGCCTGGGATACTCCGCGCTCCGCGCCCGAGGGCCCAAAGTCAAATTCGTCAGCCTCCAGAGCCAGTCTCAGCCAATTCTCTCCGTCGCCTTCAGCGCCAACGGACAAACTCTCGCCTCGGCGAGCCACGACAACACCATCCAGTTCTGGGATGTGAATACCGGCAAGGCGTTGAACGCCGTCCCGGACCATGTCGGCGCTCTTGCCTTCAACCCTCATGGCAACACGCTGGCAACAGCAGAGTGGGACAGGGACGTGAAGCAATGGGACGTGGCCAGCGGACAGGTCCTGGACACCTTCGTGGGCCACACCGCGAAGGTCAACTGCGTGGCGTTCTCGCCGAATGGCCGCATGCTGGCCTCGGGCAGCAGCGACAAAACCGTTCGGTTGTGGAATCTGGCCGCCGAGGAGGTATTCCGCATCCTTGTCGGCCACAGGGCGGATGTCAATTCCGTAGCCTTCTCGCCCGATGGCAGCACGCTCGCCTCAGGCAGCGCAGACGCGACCATCAAGCTCTGGGACGCATCCTCCGGAAAACTCCTGCGCACTTTGCAGGGTCACGCCCGCGCCGTCAACTCCGTGACTTTCTCGCCCGACGGCCGCACTCTCGCATCGGGCAGCGATGATGCAACCATCCTTTTCTGGGACACCGGAACAGGGAGAATCATTCGCACGCTTACAGGACACACCGGCCCGGTCCGCTCCGTAGCCTTCTCGCCCGATGGCAGCACGCTCGCCTCAGGCAGCGACGACTCCACCGTCAAACTGTGGCATGTCACCGGCGCCCGTACGGCCTTCAGCACGCTGCAGGGCCATTCCGCCGCCATCAACTCCGTAGCCTTCAATCAGGACGGCAGCATCGTAGCCTCAGGCAGCGCCGACGACAGCGTCCGCCTCTGGTACATCTCGACAATTCGCAATTAGCGCGATGTCTCTGAAATTCGCTAAACAGGAAATGTCATCCAATCTAAGCGCTTCGCCTATCGGTGTAGTGGAGTACAACGGTACGGAGGGAGCAGGGACCTTCAGGTCCCTGAACCGGGCGCGGAAATCAAGCGGGCTTTAGCCGCGGGCCTGAAGGCCCCGAACTTTACGCCCGAATTTTGTGAGGTTGAAGCCCCACGCTCCCTCCGCCTAACCGCTTGCCATGCTCCCCGGCGCCATTGAGCGAAATGCTCCAGATATTCGCAACAAACGCCGCGAAGCTCAACCCGTCATTCCCCGACGCGCCAGGGAGACGTCGAATCCCATGCGACAAGTTCCTTCGTAGCCCAGGCCGTGGTCTTGTCCGCGTGGCACGATGTACACGGATTCGGAATCTTGTATTTGTCAGTCATCGCCGGCGAGATGAATCTGAAAGTATGTGACCTTACAAATGCTCCCGGTACGCCCTCGCTCTCAATCTTCGGCATATGGCAGGCGATGCACTCACTGCCTGCGCTCCCGGCCTTGTGATGAGTGTGTTGCTCCAGCGTCGCAGTATGCGGGCCATTCGGCGAAGTCGGACCGTGGCAATCGAGGCATAGCTTGTTTGCGGGTTCTCGAAGCTGCGCATTGTTCCCTGTGCCGTGCACATCGTGGCAGGACGCGCAGGTGACTCCATGCCGATACATCACGCTCTGCACAAAGTCATTACCCTGCATCCTGTTCTTGTGCGCGGTGCCATCCGCGAAGTGCGTGAAGGTAGTCTGCCCCAGCGTATGATCTTCGAGCTTCCAGTAGTCCTGTAGGTGCAGGCCGACGCGATAGCCCACCGGCCAGTCGTAGTACTTCCCTTCAATGGGACTAGGGCGAGGCTCGCCCTGGGAATGGCATTGAATGCAGGTGTCGTCCGCCGCAATATCGTCCATCTGCGCCGGGTTGAGAATGTTCGTTCGCGTGGGATGCACTACATGTTCGCTGCCGGGACCATGGCAGCGTTCGCAGCCAACATTCCACTCCGTCACCTGTTTCGTGTGGATGTCGTAGTTGACCGAGTGGCAGCCATCGCAGGTCGCGCCTGTCGGCCGCTGCATGTTATCCGATGGATAGAAGGCCGCCCACCAGTCCGCTCCACTGTCGGGAACATGGTAGGGACGCCAGACGTGATTGCCGACATCCCATTGAGCGCCGAGCGGGTAGTAGTCGTCACCGACCTTTGTGAAGTAGCGCTGCTTCCAGATGCTACCGTACACTAGCGCAACCTGGTCTTTCGTGAACTTCGCAACGGTGTTGGCGTTGAGGTCGGGAATGATTGCGTCCGGATGCTCGCGCGGGTCGCGCACCACGTTCGCCATCGGAGTCTTCTTCCACCGCTCGTAAATCTCCGCATGGCACTTCTGGCAGGATTGCGATCCCATGTAGTGCGCTGAATTTGAGGCAATGGTCTCGAGAGATTTTTCGCCGGGCGTCAGAGAGCGAAGGTTTCGAATGTAAGCTACAAGCTTCCAGCTATCCGCACCGGATTCGTGATGGGGCCTTCCCATGGCAGGCATGCCAGTAAACTGAATCCCGTTCTCAATGATGTAGTGAATCTCGCCATCGGTGAGATTTTGCGTAGCGTCTGCATGCAGATCGGGAACGCGCGGATACACATTCGCGCCGATGCTCGTGCGCCCGCGAGCATCAACTCCGTGGCAGGAAGCGCAGCGTGCGAGAAAATCTTCGCGCCCTTGTTCCAGCGCGGCTGAATCCCCGGCGAACGGATTCTTGCTGCTCCGCTCAGCACGCGGAATCGCAAAGTCGCGCACGAATCGTGCAATATCGGTTTCGATACCAGACGGTGTGGAGGTGGCCCGGAAGCCGCGCCACTTGATCGCGCCCACACCGAGCGCGACAACGACGATTGTTACCAGAGATGCCAGAGCGAGCCATTTCCGTATCTTCATGTTCACTCTCTCGCTAATCGAGTTCGCACTTCGCGTTCGTTACAAGAAAGACCGGAAATCACCCAGGCAGCCAGAAGCTGCTGTTTAATTCTTCACTCTCACCTTGGGCTCAACCGACAAGCCCGGCCGAAGCTGATGGTCCGGGTCTTCGCTGGCCAGGTCGGTAAAATCCACGCGCACCGGAACCCTTTGCACCACCTTCACGTAGTTGCCGGTCGCGTTCTCCGGCGGAAACAGGCTCAGCACCGACCCTGTTGCCCCACCGATCTGCGTCACCTTGCCGTGATACTTCTTGCCCGTTGAATCCACGGTAATCTCAACCGTCTGCCCGGCGCTCATGCGCCGCAACTGCGTCTCTTTGAAATTCGCCGTCACCCAAAGGTCTTCCAGCGAAACCAGCGTCAGTAGATTCTGTCCCGTCGAAACGTTCTGGTTGATCTCCACGCTCTTGCGCGTGATGATTCCCGCCGCCGGTGCCACGATCTTCGTATAGCTCAGGTTCAGTTTCGCCTGGTCCAGTTGCGCCTGCGCCTGCTTCACCTGTGCCAGGGCCTGTTTTGCCCGCGCGCTCTGCGCGGCCACCTGCTGCGGCCCGGTCTGTGCGTACTTCAGCCCTGCCTGCGCCTGTGCTTCCCGCTCGTGCGCCACTCGTATACCGTCTGCAGCAGCCTGCTCGCTGGCGCTTGCATCGGCCAGCGCGGCCTTGGCAGCGTCCGCAGCGGCAACCGCTGCATCCCACTGCTGCTTGCTGATGACGTCCTTTTCCACCAGCGGCTTGTAGCGCTCCAGATCGGCCTGCGCCTTGGTGCTGTTGGCCTGGGCCTGCTCAACGCGAGCCTTTGCCGACTCCAGTTGCTTCTCCGCCTGCGCCACTCCGGCCTGCGTCCCGCTCACATCGGCGCCTGCCGAGGTCAGATTGCTCCCCGTATTTACCGCGGCGATAGGCACGGCCACATTGGCCGCGGCAGCATTTGCCTCCGCGCTGGCCAGAGCCGCCTCAGCGTTCTCCACTGCAACCTGGTAGTCGCTGGGGTCCAGTTCGGCGATCATGTCCCCCGCCTTCACCACCTGGTTTTCCTGCACGTCCACCTTCAGCACCTGGCCGGCGATCCGCGAGCTCACCTGGATCAGGTGGCCGTTCACCTGCGCATCGTCAGTGTCCTCGCTGAAGGTCGAGCGCCACCAGATGCCGACGGCAGCCAGCGCAACTATCACGACCACGACAATTAGAATGCCCCTGCGCCGTGACTGCGGCTGTACGATCTCTGTCTCTGTGATCGATTCGTTCGAGGCCGGTGTTGGATTAGAATCCGCCACGTTTACTTTCCTCCCAGATAGGTCTTGTAACTCGCGCCCGCGCCCAGTGCTCGCGCCAGGCTGAGCTTGGCCACATTGTGCCGGTAAAGGCTGACCACATATTGATCGTTGGCTTGCGCCACCGACTGTTGTGCCTGGCTCACTCCCAGGTTATCGCTCACGCCGTTGGCATACCGTTCCTGCGCCTCTTTCAGCTCTTCGCTGGCCAGTTCCACGCTCGATCGCGCTGTTTCCACCAGCTTTTGCGCGGAAGCAATGTCCAGCAAGGCGTCGCGCACGTCCGCATCCACCTGCGCGTTCTTGTCACTTAGCTGTGCCCGTGCAGTGTCCAGTTGCGCCTGCGCCATTTCCGCCTCACCGCGCAGGCCGTATTCCTTGAACAACGGGACACTCAGCGTACCCGCGGCACTCCCTGCTCCGTGCGAGCTGGCCAGGTTCACACCGATATCGCCGTAATCGCCGTCGAAGCGGATGGTGGGCAGCCGGTCTGCGGTGGCCGCCTTGCGCTGTTCCTCGGCCGCCTTGGTCTGTTCCACCATCGCGGCAAGATCCTTTCGGTTGGCGTGCGCCTCGCGTATCGCAGCATCTATGTCGATCTGATCAAAGGCAGCGTAGGGAGCCTTGTCGGCCAGCATAAAGCTCTGCTCCAGCGGCAGGCCGATGGCCCGCGCCAGCTCCAGCTTGTTTTTCTCCAGAGCATTGCGCGCCACAATCAATCGCTGTTGCAGGGATTGATAATCCACGCGCGCCCGCAACTCGTCCAACTGCGGTGCCGTCCCCGCCGCGTGATTGGCAACTGCCTGGTCCAACGATACCTTCGCCGTATCCAACTGCGCTTCCACGCTGCTCACTTCTGCTTCATCTGCCAGCACCAGCAAGTACGCGTTGCCCACTGTGAGCACCACAAGGTCCCGCGCGTCCTGAGCGGATAATGTGGCGGCGGCAAAGTTGTGCTTCGCGGCCATGTAGTTGCGCAGCGAGGCCACATCCACGAGAGACCAGCTCAGCGTAGCCCGCAGGTCCGTATATCCAAACGGCCCGATAACCGTTGGAAAACCTGGTATGCGCAATCCCTGGGCGGCCAGATCCACCTGTGACACGTCTTCCTGTATTTTGGCGTTCGCCGAGGGCAGCAGCGCCTGCAGTTCGCTCAGTTGCTGGCCCCGCGCCGCCGCCGTCTGAGTGCCGCTCAAAATCACGCCCAGGTTTGTTTTCAGGCCCCGCTGGATGGCATCGTCCAGCGACAGCGCGATTGGCTGCGCAGATACCTCACCCGCCGGCACGCTGCCCTGAAAACTGGCAGCCGTCGGCGCCGTCTGATTGGGAGCCTGCGGCGTCTGCGCATCCACGCCGCCCGCGCCCAGAACCGCAAGGCCCAGCAGGCCCGTGAGGGCACTTGGAATGATCGTATTTTTCAGCGAAGGTTTTGACGAAATCAAGGTTGCTCAACTCACAGCAAAGCGCTCATGCCCAGAAAGATTGCTGCCCATAATAGATGCGCAAAACAGGCAGCAGGGTTCTAATTTGGATTGTATCGAACCGCCGTCGAACCCGCCGTAACGCCGGATACCCCATCCGGAGAGACACGGGAGCCCCGTCTCATGCCGGAACCAGGGTGCTCCATCGGGGCGCCGGGGAACCCTCTGGGTCGGGCCCGACGTCTTTGTTTTTGTCGCTAGGGTGGGATACTGCGAGCCTCAACCGAGGAGCCTTTGATCACCGGGCGCCGTGCCCCAGGTTTCGCTTTTGATACTTCGGATACAAGAAAATTAGAAGCTAAAAGCTCGCAGCTAGTAGCTGCTTTTCACCGAAGCCTGAATCAGCTGCGAAGCCAGCGAACACAGCCCCTGGCGAAACACCGCCCGCACAGCCTCCGCACTCCATCCCGTCGCCTTTGGCCCACCGTACTCTGCCAGCAGCCCGGCCGTCTCAGCCGCCGTAAAGCCTGCCACCGCCCTCAACACAAAAATAGTTCGCAGGTCCGTCGGCAACTGCCCCAGCCAAGCCCGCACCCGATCCCGGTCCGGCCCGGCGATCATGCGCTCCAGTTCGTCCCATGAAACGCCCGCCGCCGCCAGATCGTCGTCCTCAATGCAGCTTCCG
Organism: Occallatibacter sp.; assembly: GCA_035945795.1. Classification (GTDB taxonomy): domain Bacteria; phylum Acidobacteriota; class Terriglobia; order Terriglobales; family Acidobacteriaceae; genus Telmatobacter. Next base: position 5,828 of record DASYZU010000067.1, on the reverse strand, counting down.
GTAGGCTCAATTCCCACCGGTGCCGCCAGGCTGCCGGGCTCGCGCTGCTCCAGCAATTCGAGAGCCGCCCTGACCAGCGCTCTGCGGCTGCTCTTCCGCGCCTCGGCCGCATTCTGGCATGCCGAAACCTCTGCCGTAGCCACCGCCGTCTCCACCAGCCGCACCCCGTCTTCGCCTTCACCCACGAGCATCGAGGCCATGCTGTACAGTCCAGCGGCAATCGCGTCCAGCATTGCTTCCATGCCCTCAAGCGCGTGTGCAACCGTCGCAGCGTCCTTCGCCTGCCCGTCCAGCAGCCCGTGTACCCGATCTCGAAAAACATCGACCCCCTCCGGCAACGGCTGAGGAGGAATCAGACTGGCTTGGGAAGAATTCGAATTATCAGACATAAAAAGGTCACCTCTCAGGGGATTGGTTGCAGATCGACCTGATCCTTATCCTCAACCCACCGGCCCCAAGCGTCAATCAGGGCTTGGTGCAAGCCATCGTCGGCCTCTTGGTTGCCCGTGATCCGGGAAACTTCGCAGACGCTCCACAAATTTTCAAAAGGGCCCGCTCTCGGATGGGCCGAGCCGCCGTCAGATCTTGTCTTTGAAGCAGCCTTTGACGACGGAAATCCAGCTCAGAATCACGGTCACCACGCAACCCGCCAGCCCAATAAAGAACATGACTTCGACTATTTGTATCGCTAGAACAGACAACCTATTCGCCATGATCCTCATTCCTCCGTTCAGCACGGAGTCGCTCAAAGGATACTGCCTATCTTCCGTCTTCCAAGCCCAACTACATTCAAATTGTTCGATAGGCCCTTAGGGTGAACCAGGAACACGCCTGAACTGCGAGCCTGCTTCCTGGGTCCTTTGCAGCGGGCCGGAGCTGCGGCTTCTTCACCGCTGGCTCTAAGATCGTAGCTTTTAACGTGGAACGAAAGATAACCGCGCAGACCAATACTTGGCAAGAGCCCTAAATTGCAGAGCAGGAAACACCTCTTTGCCAGGAAGGAAAGTTCCGCCGGTTGAGCCCGCAGGCGCTTCCAGGTGCCAATCCCGCCAAAACGCTGTAGACTGCCAACACGGCGAACTGGACACGCACTATGGCCCGAACAACACTGAAACAAAAGCTTTTCAACGGACGCGACCACTCCTGGATGCAGTTCAATCGCCGTGTCCTCGAAGAAGCAGAAGACCCCTCCAACCCCCTGCTCGAGCGCGTCAAATTCCTCGCCATCACCGCCTCCAACCTCGACGAATACGTTGAAATCCGCCAGGCCGGCCTCATGCAGCGCATCGAGGACGGCTACCGCGAACAAGGTTACGACGGCCTCCGCCCCGACGAGTCCCTCGCTGTCCTCACTGCCGAGATCCACTCCTTTGTCGCCGCCCAGTACCAGTGCTGGAACCAGCATCTGCTCCCCGAGCTGCGCAAACAGGGCGTCCGCCTGCTGGACTGGGATGAACTCAGCGACGATGCCCGTGCCTTTGCGAAAGACTACTTCCAGCACGAGGTCGATCCGCTCCTCACTCCCATCTCCATCGACCCCGCACACCCCTTTCCCCGCGTCCTCAACAAGGCCCTGTGCCTTGCACTGCTGCTCCGCGCCAAGCGCCGCAGTTCCGGCCCGCAGGTCCTCGGCGTGGTCACTGTGCCCCGTGCCCTGCCACGCTTTGTCCGTCTGCCCGCCGATGAGGGCAAATACGACTACATGCTCCTCCAGGACCTCATCGCCCAGCATCTGACCGGCATGTACCGCGGTTACGAAATTCTCGCCCACGCCTCTTTCCGCGTCACCCGCAACTCCAACCTCTACTTCGAGGAAGAAGAAGCGCGCTCGCTGCTTGAAACCATCCGCGTCGAGCTCCACAACCGCCGCAAGGGCGACTCCGTCCGCCTCGAAATCGAAACCGACGCCCATCCCGATATCGTCGAGCGCCTGCGCGTGAATTTTGAACTGGACGAGGACCAGGTCTTTCGCGGCGATGGTCCCGTCAACCTCTCTCGCCTTTCGTTTTTCTACGGGGATGTCCGTCGCCCCGACCTCAAGTTCCCTGCCTTCACGCCCCGGCCTTTCGTCCTGAGCCGCAAGTCAGCAAACATTTTTGAAGAGCTGCGCCAGCACGACGTCCTGCTCCACCATCCCTACGACGCGTACGATCCCGTGGTCGACTTCATCCAGCAGGGCGCCGAAGACCCCGCCGTCGTCACCATGAAGCAGACGCTCTACCGCACCAGTCAGGATTCGCCCGTCTTCGCGGCGCTCATCGAGGCCGCAGCCACCAAGGAAGCGACGCTGGTTGTCGAGCTCATGGCCCGCTTCGACGAAGCCTCAAACATTCGCTGGGCGCGCAGCATGGAAGATGCAGGTGTCCAGGTCTTTCATGGCGTCGTCGGACTCAAGACCCACTGCAAGCTCGCGCTGCTGGTCCGCCGCGACGAGGACGGACAGACCCGCCGTTACTGCCACCTCGGCACCGGAAATTACAATCCCGTCACCGCCCGCTTCTACACCGACCTGAGCCTCCTCACCTCGGACCCGCAGATCACCGAGCGCATTCACATGGTCTTCAACTACCTCACCGCCCATGCCGAGGTCGACGACTACTCGCCACTGCTGGTTGCACCTCTCACCATGGCCGAGAGCTTTCTCCGCCTCATTCGGCGCGAGCAGGAACACGCACAGGCCGGCCGCCCCGCCCACATCATCGCCAAGATGAACGCGCTGCTCGAGCCTTCCGTCATCGAAGCTCTCTATCAGGCCTCGCAGGCCGGCGTCGAAATCGATCTCATCATCCGCGGCCTCTCCATCCTCCGCCCCGGCGTCAAGGGACTCTCGGAAAACATCCGTGTCCGCTCCGTCGTCGGCCGCTTCCTCGAGCACTCCCGCATCTTCCACTTCAACAACGGCGGCAACGACGAAATCTATCTCGGCTCCGCAGACTGGATGCCCCGCAATCTCTTCGAGCGCTGCGAAGTAGTCTTCCCGGTTCGCGATCCCGCAGCCCGCGCCCGCATCCACGAGGAGATTCTGCCCGCCTATCTCGCCGACACCGTGAAAGCCCGCCTCCAGCAGGCCGATGGCACTTACATTCGCGCCGGAAAAATCCTCAAGGACGCCCCGCCCTTCTCCAGCCAGGATTTCTTAATGCAGCTCGCCGAAGGCAAAGCCGACCTCGAAGCCGTTCCCAAATCCAGCATCCAGGTACCCAGCGCCGCCAAGCGGCCCACAAAAGCCTCCAATAAAAATGGCGCCGCTAAAAAAGCACATGCCGCTGACTGACGCCCCACCTCGCGCTCGAACTTGGTAGGCGAACCAAAATCTGCGCACGTCAAGGTCGAGAAGAATGAAACTTCATCGCAGTAATTTGAGAATTCTTTTTGCCGTCCTCATAATCGCGCTGGCTCTCAGGTCCGCAGCGCACGCGCAGGATAACATGCGCGGAGCACCCTACAACGGCTACACCGGCGTGCCCTTCAACACCACAAGTCACTCGTTCGATTATCTGGTGGATAGCAGCCTCGCTCAGGATGATCCCGCCAACAAGAAATTCAAGACGCTGCAGGCTGCCTATGCGGCCGCGCCCGCGGGCACGCCGGAAAAGCCCACCGTCATCGGCATCAAGCCGGACGTTTATTTCCTGCGCGGAACAGACACCACCGAGAGCATGAACATCACCAAGAACTACATCACCCTGCTCGGTCTCACCGACGATCGCCGCAAGGTGGTGCTGGCAGATAATCGGGGAAATAAAGAAGGCGCATCGAATAACGGCTTCATCCTCATCGTGAATGCGACCGGCTTCACCATGATGAATCTCACCGTTGTGAACTACTGCAACATGGACTATGAGTATCCCGGCGACCCCTCCAAAAATCTCAAGATGCGCTCCCCTGTCATTACCCAGGCCGTGGCTCTGCAGGCGGATGGGGACAAGCATGTCTATTCGCACGTGGCCTTTCTCAGCAGGCTCGACACGTTGTTCATTCGCACCACCCGCTCTTACTTCACCAATGTTTATGTTGAAGGCACCGACGACTTCATCGGCGGCGGCAATGTCGGTGTGTGGGAAAACTCCGAGGTCTACTTCCCCACCGGCAGAGGCGTCATGTCTGCCTCGGGAATTACTTTCATCCACACCGTTTTCAAAGCCTCGCGCGGACTCGAGTTTTACAAAGGCTTCCGAAATCCAGTTGCACTTATCGATTGTGTACTGCCGGTGAACACACCAGAGTCAAAAGTCGCGTGGGTGGTGTGGAAGGCTCCTGAACATCAAAACTTCTATTCACTGACTTATAAGACCAAAGATGCGCGAGGAAACCCCGCAGTTATCCTGGATAGCGTCCTGGGTCCACCCGCATTTACCCTTTCTCGTGAGTTATCCGCCGAAGAAGCCAAAGCCTTCAACCCGTGGAATCTTCTCAGAGCAGCGCCAAACGGGACAGTCGATGACTGGGACCCGGCAAATGTGCGTGCAAAATACGAAGGCGCAGGCAGCGAAGTCTTCAGAATGGCGTTGACCGCAAGTCCTGCTGCCGGCGAATCCGTCCAAAGCGCAGCGTCTCGAACTGGAGCACTCGCAGTCAGCGCCGGCCCCTTTGCAAACACTGAACCCGCAGGCAACGCATCTATCCGCACCGGCAGCGCCGGAGCCACGATCCGAGCTGCCGTTCTGCCACAGCGAGCCGCAAACACCACCATCACCTGGTCTGCATCTTCCCCGCTCATCTCGCTGAGTTCTGCAACAGGCAGCAGCGTTGGGGTCTCCGGCCATAACTCCACCAATCACGCCGAATATGCGGACGTAACTGCAAAATCCGCGAATGGATTTTATGTAACTTCACACATCTATGTTGAGCCCGCCTACATCGACCCGCCAACATTCTTGAGAAAGCCCGTGCTTGAAACTCCCGTAAATAACACGATAAGTGTGATCTACGCTTTGAAACTCGACAGAAGAGACGATCAGTCGATCATTAGTTGGTATCTATGCGACGATGCAGCGTGCTCAACCCGGCGCGAAGTTGCAGTTAGCAGAGGTAACCAGCCTCTGCGACAATTCACGGTAACTCCCGGCGCCGTCGGTAAACACGTCGAAGCCGTCATCCAACCGAAACACAACATAAGTGACCCCGGCCCGGAAACTACGGTAATCTCCGCCCGCCCCATCGCAGCCGCGGATATAAAGTCAACCACCATCAATCCCAACTTCCGCAACTTCGTCGCAACCGCAAATTCGAATTACGTCAACGGCATGTGGACAGTGCTCGGAGATTGGACATCCTCCACCGGCGAAAACCTGGTCAACGGCTACGGCATAAGAATCGCATCGCAGGGCGCGGCGCTACTGTATCAACAAGACGATCCCGCCGCAGACATGCAGGTAAAGATCGTAATGACTCCGGAGAAGACCGCCGGACAGGGATTTGGAATTGCCGGCTCGCCCTCGGATGAAGCAGGCGACAAAAATCAGAAAGCCGATATCTATATCAAGTACGATCCGCGCACCAGAAATGGTTACTCGCTGCGATTCTGGAGAACCACCCAGTCCGCCGAAAAATGCATGTTTCAGCTTTACCAGATCGTCAATGGCATAGGTCACCCAATCGACAGCCAGCAGCAGCTGACCGGAGTCTTCAAGCCGAACACAACCATCTTTCTCTGGATCACCGGCTCGACGTTCATAGTGAAAGGCTCGAATAGCGTTGATGCGGAATCCCTGTCACTGAAGAGCACGATCGTTCCAAATAGTTATGGTGGAGCGGGTATCTCCTGGTCAGGATCGGTCCCCTTCGGCAACAGCAACGTCATAAGTCAATTCGAAATTTCCTACCCA
>DASYZU010000066.1:0-3137 GCA_035945795.1 Occallatibacter sp. | reverse complement strand
GCGCGGATTTGATTGGCAAACTGGGAAATCAATCGCAGCGCGATCTCGGCGCTGCGCCCGATGTCGAACTCCTTTTGCGCGCCTATCTCGCCTGGGGAGAGAACTGCGTCGACCAGCTGCTGGGCGACTTCGCCTTCGCGATCTGGGATGGTCGGCTCCAACGTCTGTTTTGCGCTCGCGATCATCTGGGCATCAAGCCCTTCTATTACGCCCATAAGGGTTCGCGCGTGATCTTCAGCAGCGCGCTGGAATGCCTGCGCCAACATCCGGCCGTGTCCGACGAGCTGAACGATCTGGCCATTGTGGATTTCTTGCTTCTGCAGCGCAACCAGGATCCGGCTACCAGCATGTTCGCCGATATCCAGTGATCGGCGACAATTAGAACTCCCGGCCAACGACAATTAAAATTCCCGTTCGACGACAACTATCAACGACCATCGAGGATTGCGCCTTAAGGCGCTCTGGAGATGGTCACAGACGCACAAGTCAGGAGGTTGAAGAGGTTGTCGAAAACGGAACAGAACCAGGAAATCGCGGCGGCGAAAGCCGGCATGGACCCAAAGACGGCGCGGAAATATCTGCGCGGTGGGCAGTTGCCCAGTGAGACCAGAGTGGATCGGACATGGCGGACACGGTCCGATCCGTTCACGGAAGTCTGGGAGGAAGTGCGGCAGTTGGTGGTCGCCAATCCGGGCTTGGAGGCCAAGACGTTGTTCGAAGCGTTACAGCGCGAACATCCCGGCAGGTTTGCGGACGGACAGTTGCGGACGCTGCAGCGGCGGCTGAAACATTGGCGCGCCACGGAGGGGCCAGGCCGGGAGGTGTTCTTCGCGCAGAAGCATGTGCCCGGACGATTGGCTCAGTCCGACTTCACGCACATGAGCGAGTTGGGAATCACCATCGGTGGGCAGAGTTTTCCACACCTGCTGTATCACTTCGTATTGACGTACTCGAACTGGGAGTCGGCCTGGGTCTGCTACTCGGAGAGCTTCGAGAGTTTGAGCGACGGCTTGCAGAATGCGCTGTGGGAACTGGGCGGGGTGCCGTTGGAACATCGTACCGACCGGATGTCGACGGCGGTGAACAACATGAGCGAGTCGCAGGAGTTCACGGCGCGTTACGAAGGTTTGCTGCGGCACTACCGGCTGGAAGGGCAAAAGATCCAAACCGGAAAGGCCAATGAGAACGGCGACGTTGAACAGCGGCATCACCGTTTGAAGCGAGCCGTGGATCAGGCGCTGATGCTGCGAGGCAGCCGGGACTTCGGCGCCCTGGCGGGATACCAGGAATTTCTACGAGCACTGCTGGTGCAACTGAACGCAGGACGTCGGCAGCGGCTGGCGGAAGAAATGCAATACCTGCGGGCGTTGCCGGAAAGACGACTGGAGACCGCCAAGCGGGTACGCGTGAAAGTGGATTCCGGAAGCCTGATCTACGTGGACCGGAACACGTATTCGGTCAACAGCCGGTTGATTGGAGAACCAGTCGAGGCGCGGCTGGGAGCCGAGCGGATCGAGGTCTGGTACGCGGGCCGGAAAGTGGAAGAGTTGCCGCGGCTGCGCGGTAGGGGCAAGCACCGGGTGGATTACCGGCACATCATCGATTGGTTGGTGCGGAAGCCGGGAGCGTTCGAAAACTACCGCTACCGCGAGGAACTGTTTCCGACCAGCCGCTTCCGCATGGCCTGGGACGCACTTCGCGAGGTGATACCGCAGCGAGCCAACAAACGATATCTGGCACTGTTGGAGATCGCCGCCAAAGAAGGAGAGGCGCGCGTGGACGACGCGCTCCGATATCTGCTCGAACAAGGAGAGATCGGCGAAGGCAAGCTGAGCGTGGAAGCGGTGCGCGCCATTCTGAGCCAGGGAACCAACCTGCTACCGGCGACCCATGTCGCGGTCTCCGATGTCTCGTTGTCGAGCTTTGATGAGTTGCTGGCCGGCGGATCGGAGCGTGTGCAATGAGCGCCACGCGCGATGTGAAAACAGAACTGACCGAATATCTCCGCGAGCTGCATCTGCCGGCGATCCGGCGTTGCTTCGAGGAGCAAGCACGCCAAGCCGAGCGCGAGACGCTGAGCTACGAACAGTACCTGCTGGACCTTTCCGAACGGGAATGCCAGGAACGGCGCGAGAACCGGATCGCGCGTCTGCTGCGGGATTCCAGGCTACCGATGGAAAAGACGATGGAGAACTTCGACCTAAAGCGGCTACCTCAGAAAGCGGCGCGCCAGGTGAAGGCTTTACTCGACGGTGCATTCCTGGATCGGAAAGAGAATGTGCTCGCCTTCGGCAATCCCGGCAGCGGCAAGACGCATCTGCTGTCGGCCCTGGGGCAGGATCTGATTCGCAACGGACGCAAGATTGGTTTCACCACCTGCGCCCGTCTGGTTCAGGACCTTCTCCGCGCCAAACAGGAACTGCGGCTGAGCCGGGCTATCCAGAAGCTGGCTCACTACGAGGCACTCGTGATCGATGATCTGGGTTACGTGCAACAGAGCCGGGACGAGATGGAAGTTTTGTTCGCTCTGCTGGCGGAACGCTACGAGCGCGGCAGTGTGCTGATCTCATCCAATCTGCCGTTCTCCAAGTGGGAGGCGATCTTCAAAGACCCCATGACCACCGCCGCCGCCATCGATCGCCTCGTCCATCACAGCGTCATTCTCGAGTTGAACATCACCAGTTATCGCATGGAACAGGCCAAGAAAAACCAAACCAAAACAGAGGAGCAATGATCGTGCGAATCAAAAGGAAAATGTCTTTCTTTACCTGGAGGCTCCGCCTCCAGACCTCCGGGATTTACCGCGTCTCTGCCATCCCATGTGGGCTGGCAAAGGCAAGGTCAAAAACAAAAGCCGGAGCGGCGCACTACTTGCGACTCCGGCTCATGGTCTGGCCCCGGAAGTCAGCGCTCAGGGTGCATCCCTGCAGAGCCTTACCCTCTGCTCCGGTCAGCATCAGTCTAGCCGAGGATCAGGCATTCGTAAAGCTTGTAGTTGTCGTCGATCGGGAAGAATAGTTGTCGTTGACCGGAAAAAATAGTTGACGCCGAACACCCCACCGAAAGCGGCTACTTGTTAGGAGAGGCCCAAGAAGCGATCCTGCATCTCTACCGGAATTGGGGAAAGCCGGCGAAGG
>DASYZU010000065.1:0-3987 GCA_035945795.1 Occallatibacter sp. | reverse complement strand
GAAGGGTTGTGGGCGTCGGCGGCCGCAGTGGCACGCGAACACGGTGTTTTCCGAACTGCCAGGATTCTGCGCTTGGAATACGGCAAGCTCAAGCGGATGGCGGAATCCACCTCTGGCGGCCCGCATCCCGCAGCGGCGCCGGCCGCATTCCTGGAACTGATACCCCCGCCAGTCGGGGTGTCGAATTGCCTGATTGAGGTGGAAGGCCCAGGCGGCAAGATGCGCCTTCAGTGGAACGGGGCCACGGCGTCCGACTTGGCCGGTCTCATCCGGGAGTGGAAATCGGCGTGATCCAGATCACGCCGCAGATGCGCATCCTGGTGGCGATCGAAGCGGTGGACGGCAGGAAAGGCATCGACTCGCTCGCCCGGCTATGCCAGGAGAAACTGCAATCCGATCCTTTTTCCGGATGTTTGTTTGTGTTCCGCAGCCGGCGCGGCACGTCGATCCGCATCCTGGTGTATGACGGGCAGGGGTTCTGGTTGGCACAAAACTAACCGTCTTCACACTACACCTCTTCCTGTGTCAGCGCAGCAGGTTGCCTGCGCACCTGCCGCGATCTGCCAGCCGATCCCATCGACTGCAATGTTTCAGGGGTATGTTCGGGCCCAGAAGCTCATAGAGTTGCCATCCGTGGTCGTTGTAGGCATAGACTCCGAGGAGTCCAAATTTGGCCCAACGGTCCACGGTCTGCTCGTGAATGCCGAGCCGATCGGCCATTTCCTTCCTGTTCAGCATTCCCCGCTGACGAAGCCGATCATAGCGCGAACGCAGGCCATAGGTGTGCATGAGATAGGCTACGTGCTTGGCCGAAAAGTGGTCGTCCGCTCGGCCTGGGCGCGCCGATGCTCCCGGACGAAACCCTCGTTGATTGAGAAGCGCGGCGATTTCGGAATAGACATGGTCGTCGAGCAGTTCATCCACCAATTTGACGATCTCTGGCGGCGTCTTGATCTGCTGCGCAGATGACTTTGGGTTTTTCGTTATGAGCGTCTCGCTTCTGCCCCCTTAAATCGAACGTGGATTTTGGTAATCCCTTCGGAGGGGATCTTGATCAGGTTGCGTCTTCGATGATGTAGGCGAGGAGGCGTTTGCGTTCGCGGTTCGCCGTGGCCGGATCATCCCAGAGCTTGCGGAAATCTGTCGTCAAGGTGGCCAACCGCTGACGCATTGCATCATCGAGAACGACATCGGTCCGTTGTCGCGCCCGCGTTCGTTCTTCGTGAGCCTCGGCCAATGCCCGAAGTTTGTCGTTCCATTCCCGCTCCAGGGTGTCGGCAACGAGACGGTTGCCTGGATCGACCAGCTTAAATCGGCGCTGTGCGAGATCCGCTTCGATCTGGGCGCGCTCGACGGCGCGGCAGCGTAGCTGATCGGCCTCTTCGTATCGAGCCTCGATCTCGCGCCGGATTTCCAGAGCCAGTTCGATGGCCGCGGGCGTCATTTCCCCTGTCACGAGTGTTCCGATAGCTTGGTCAATGGGCGCCGCCGCAATCGACTGGCAGTTCGGCTCGCCCCGAGCCGTGTGTCCCCGGTCGCAAACATACCACGCTTCCTGTTTTCCACGCCGTGCGACATAGCGAATGCGAAAGTGCCTTCCGCACCGTCCGCATACGGCGCGTCCCTGGAGCAAAGCCGCTCCTTCGCGGGGCGGCGACGCACGCGCCACATTGTAGCCATGGCCGTTTGCCTCGAGGATTCTGAGGTTCTCCTGAAATCGCTCCCAGCTAATGTAGCCGGGGTGGGCTTCCGGAATGCAGGCCAGCCAATCGCTGTTGTCGCTCATTCGCTGGATCTTCTTTTTGCCGTCGCCGGTGCGCCGGTATTGACGCCGTCCATACGCGTAAGCCCCCGCATATCGGGGGTTGTGCAACGTGCGCATCGCCGTCGATGCGGTCAGCGGCCGGAAGACGGTCGCCTCGCCGCGGAGGCGAGATGGAAAGTCCAGCCCTTCGGTCCGAAACACCTTCACGGTCTGACTGGCCGAACCCACGCGGGAGAAGGTCTCAAAGAAATAGGCGATCGCTTCCCGGACTTGTACGTCGGGGTCGAGCACCACGTTGCCGGCTTCGTTATAGAGCAAGCCTGTGGGCAAAGGGCAACGGTACTCGCCGCGTTGCGCCTTGTTGATGATCCCGCCGCGCAATCGGGCTTTGAGGACGTGAAGTTCGGCTTCACTCATGGTTCCTTTCAGGCCGAGCAGCAGGCGGTCGTTGAAGCTCGCTGGATCATAGACACCATCCTCGTCGAGGATCAGTGTGTCGGCGAGAGCGCAGATCTCCAGCAGACGATGCCAATCGGCGTTGTTCCGGGCCAGGCGCGAGACCTCCAGTCCCATAACCATGCCAGCGTGTCCCATGCCGACATCGGTGACCAGGCGCTGAAAACCCTCACGCCAAGCTGCCGATGCGCCGGACTCGCCCTGGTCGTTGTCGATAACGATAATCTGATCGTCGCGCCAGCCCAATGCGGTGGCACGATTGCGTAGCGCGTACTGACGTTTCGTGCTCTCGACGTTCTCGATGACCTGCCGCATGGAGGACTGCCGGATATACAGATACGCACTTCGCTGAAGATGGTGAGGCTGAACCTTAAGCGATTCATTCATGGGGTTGCTCCAGAAATGGCGGTTGGGATAGCCATGGCTGCTAACAGATGGATTACGGCTCTATGTTCCTCGGGCGCCTTCCAGTCCGATGGTCGGGAGCCGGCCGGCCGCTCGAAGGCACGCATGGCGGTTACCGCCCGCGCCCAGCCCCACATGCCCGCATGGAGAAATAGCATGAGCCCGGCGCGGGCCTCGGGCGGTAACGCATTGCCGAGGGCGGCAGCTCGCAGACTTTCGTATTGTGTAACCGCGATGAACAACTCGACCGCATTGCTTTTTGCGTTCATCATCGCGACGTTTTTTTTCCAGCGACCGCGCGCTCGATCGTCCTGGGGTGTATCACCAGGCCGAATTTTTGCCGAATCAACTTTGCCAGCTCGCGTGCCCGCAGGGGCTGGCCCGTGACGAGTTGCTGCTGGACGAACACCAGCGAGTCGCCCTGCAGCTTATGCGGCCCGTGTGGGCCACGCTTTCGGGGCGCCAATCCGGCGAGGCCGCCCCTGTCGAAGCTGGCCTTGGTCAGGTAGTAGGTCGGCCTCGATACGCCGTATTCCCCGGCGGCTTCGGCCACGGCGGCCTTCTCCACGGATACGCGGCGGAGCATCTCATACTTGACCTGCACGAGGTCGCGGGGGTCGAAGAACTCGTTTTCCTGGAACTTCGGATCGCGCACCTTCTGAGGGTGTGGGTTGAAAGTGCCCTCTTCGGAGGGCCTTGACCTTCGCGGTTTTGGCTTTGCTTTTCGCGAGTATCACCTCCTTCAGATTGCTCATATAATTATGACGCAAAATCGTATTCGACAACAAGGAGTTTATTCCGAATTTTTCTATTATCACTGCATAAATACGTATACTAAGGCTGAGGTAAAGCCGCTCTTTTGCGGCATAGTTGTATTTACACATGCGGCACAGTTCCTTTTACACCCGATCCGGACGACGACTTCCGCCTACTGAGTTCTTCCACCAGTTTTGCGAGTTCCAGTAGATCCACAATGCGGAAAAGCCCGCGATATCCACCCATGACGATCTCTGGATCAGGAGGAACGAGATCCGTCCACTGTGGCGGGACCGAGCGAACGGTTACATCATCGACACGGAGCAGAAGTTGCTTTCCATAGCGGTTGTGCCGCTCGCCTACACACGTGAACTGCCTGCCGCTGAGCGGATGGAACGGATGCGTTACTCGCACAAGAGTCGTACCTGCGGTCGCATCATCTGCACTTCGGATGGAGCTACAAACGGTTATCGCAAGGGCGATTCCTGTGGTGGCCGAGCGGAAAGGAACCGGGCCGGCGGTTGGAAGCGCACCAGGCACAGTTGCTGCTGGCGGCCGGCAATCCGGATACCGAGGCGGCGCCGGTATGGCAAGGTGAGCTGAAG
>DASYZU010000064.1:0-121783 GCA_035945795.1 Occallatibacter sp. | reverse complement strand
ATTGCCTCGCGAAGCTGGTCGGCGGGATTCAACGAGTTCATGGCGAAGTTGGGGCGCGCGGGTACGGCGGCTGGGCGCGGGGCCTCGACCTGCGATTGCTGGTTCTGTGGGATAGGCTGCGCAGGCTGGGGCGGTACGGGCGCAGGCTGCTGTTGCTGCACCTGCGGCTGCTGAGGCGGCACCGGGGCTGGCGGAGCCTGCTTCCGCATCTCGTCCAGCGTCTGCTTGTCGATCACTGGCGGCTTGATCGCGGGCTTCGGCGCAATCTTTGGCCGAAACCTCGGCGTGTCCATGTACGTGAACTCGTCCTTGTCGAGCTTCGTGGTTTTGTCCACCACTGGCGGAACGAAGACATACCTGGGCAACAGGAACATAGCCGCCAGGAGCGCCAAGTGCGCCAGAACCGCCCATAACACCCCTTCGCGCAGCCGGGCCCAGCGCCGCTCGTCCTCAAGCTCGCTGATCATCTCCAACAGTTCGTGGGTGTCGTAGTCTACCCAGCGGGAACCGCGAACGACAGGGGAAGCAGACTCGCGCGTCTTCTCCGCTGAGACATGGCTGTCCTGTTCGGGACTGCCCGGCTCCTCACTCGCCGCAGAGATTTTGGCAAGAATCGCCTGGGGCGGCTTGTTGGGCTCGTTCACGTCGGCTGGCGCTTCGCTGATGGGCATTCGTACCTGAGGAGACTCCCGGAGGGAAATTTACTTTGCCGGCTCCGTGTCGAGTCCTTTCTATCTATTCTCTCATTCCGCTGGAACCGTGATCCAGAACATGTTTGCACGAAAAACACTCAGGGGCCGGATTCACCCAGAACGGCCAGCCTCGTACAATGGTTCTTTGTGAATGGACGGATGAGCGGGCGGAAAGGGAACTTGTTTGATGCAGTTTTTTGTACGAATTATGGGTTGGTGGAAGTTTGCTGCTCTGCCGGCACTGGCTAAATTGGGCTTTTGGGGTATTGGGGCCATCGCGCTGCTTGACTCCTCCACGATTCCTGTACCAATGGACGCAATTCTGACCGTCTATATCTGGAACAACAAGGGACACTTCTGGCTCTATTGCATGATGGCGGCCATTGGATCGGCCATCGGCGGCCTGCTTCCCTACGGGCTTGGCCGGGTCGGCGGGGAGCTATTCCTGCTGAAGCGCGTGGATCGCGGGCGTTTCGACCGGATGCGCCTTCGCTTCGAACGCCAGGAATTTTTGGCCGTCATGATCCCTTCCATGCTGCCGCCGCCGGCACCATGGAAAGCGTTTATATTCGCCGCGGGCGTTTTCGAGATGCGGGTGGTGCCGTTCATGCTTGCTGTGTTTGTGGGGAGGATGGTGCGCTGGCTGATCTTGTCTGTGCTGGTGCTGAAACTGGGCCCCGACGCGGTGGGGCTGGTAGAGCACCACTCCCTGCTCATGGTCGCCGTGGTTGGCGCACTGGCTGTGATTGGATTTGGCTGGTGGTGGATGAAGAAAAAGCGCTCGGGCAAACTGATGGAAGATTAGTGAAGAGTCCGACGAACCGGAGCATCGGCGGAACAAGCAGGAAAAAGAATACCTCAGGGGCTAAAGCCCCAGGTTTTGTGCGACTGTTGCGGCGCGGCTAAAAAGCCGCGCCCTTTCAAAACCCCGATTTATGCAGCCAGTTCTAGTCCTGCTGAAGCAACTTTGCACGCACTACTTTCCGGCAAGCGCAGCCTGAGCAGGATGCAGGCGGCGCAGCAGCGCGGGGATCCCGATGGCTACACCGAGAACGATCGCGGTCGAGGCCAGATCGTTACGGTAGAAGGGGATGGCTGCCACGTAGCAGGCCTGGAGGCCGGCGAGTGTGTGCGGATACATTTCGCTACCTGCCCACACTGCGTAGTTCGAGATGAGGAAAAACGAGGTAGGGCCGAGCAGAGTGGCTGCCGCCACGTGCACAAAGGTGGCCCGCGCTCTGAGCAAAATCTGGCCGAGAGCCATCGCTGCGATGTACCACATCCAGGTGGGAACGTAGGCCTGCCACTGGAAGGCGAAGTGGTAGGAGAAAACGGTCAGGTAATAGTCAGCGGCCATGAGGACGGCCAGCGGAACCAGCATCTCCCGCCATGAGCGCCGGGCGCCAAAGAAGAGGAGCGCGCCGCCCACTGCGGTAAAGTTCATCCACCCGGCGTGGGGCAGAACATGGGTCAGGACGGCAACCAGCAAAAGCAGATAAGCGAACATGATGACCTCATTCTTTGTGTTTCCTGGACGGTCTCCCGGAGTCAGGGAAGAGCATTCCGGCAGTGAAACAGTACTCATTCATTCTGGGGGTGGCGGGGCCCAAGGTCAACCGAAAGCATTCCACAGGGCCAACAAAAATTTCCATCCGGAGCAAAACGGCCTATTTTTGCTCTCGCCCGCCCATGCCCTCGCCGGCGTCGTCGCGGTTGTCAACGATATAAACCCATCCACCCAGCGGCGTTCGGCCGGTGGTCCCGCGCGAGGAAAGAAACGAGTAGGCAAAGCGGAGATCGGAGAACTCGACGGTGGTCCACTCGCGGTTGGGACCCAGGTTGGGAGGCGGCACACCGGTCACGGGTTCCTGGCCCAAGTCACGCACCACGGCCCACCGTCCCCAGTCCAGGTAGACCTGGCCTAGAAGTGTTTTTTTGGCGGCTTCGACGGCGGGAGTGTCAGTGGGCTTATAGATCGAGTCGCGGCGGGGATCGCTCGCGATCTCGCCGGTCCAGGTGTTGATTTCGGCGGTCTGGTAAAGGTCCTCAGTCTCGAGGATTGCATGCCAGCGATAGGGGTTTACCGGGTAAGGCTCGAGAGCCAGCCGCGTCACAGGAGCCGCCGTCAGCTGAATGTTTTCAAGCGTCGCACGAGCCTGTGCCTGCTCCGCCCATCGCCAGCACCAGAACACGACCATGCCGGTGAGCGCGAAAATTGCCCAGCCGCGGCCGCGAAAGGGCATGCGGCGGGCTCCGATCTCACGGTCGGCGAGGCCAAAGAGCCAGGGTAGGACCAAGGCGAGGAAAAACAGGGCCAACAGCACGGGTTCGACGATAAAGACAAAGCTGCCAGCGTACCAGCGGGGATTGAAGGGAAAGAATGGTCGCAGGCCGTAGTTGTTGGTCCAGTCGAGCAGCAGGTGGCTCAGGGCGGCAATCAGGGCGGTTAGATAGAGCCAGGCCCAGCTTGGTGGTGGCGCCCCGGGCACATTTGGGTTTTGGATGAGGGCGTTGGCGAGGCGGGCGCGCCGTCGTTCTCGCCAGAAGTGCCATAGCCAGATTCCGCCCACCACCACAGCCGCGACGACCGGCGCGGCGAGAATTGTGTGCGTGATGCCGCGGTGGTGCTTGAGACTTTCTACCGGGCCGGCGAAAGACCAAAGGATGTCGATGTCTGCGGCCTCCGCAGCCAGCACCGCGGCCAGGGTGGCATAGGCCGTCTTGCGGTTCAGTCCGGCGCGGCCAATGCAGGCTCCGGTAAGAAAATGAGTGACTGGCTCCATAGCTCTCTGAAAACAATACTATCCGGGCATGCTCACCAGCCCCGTCGCCTCCTATAATCCAGCCCATGGGCAAAACCTTAGATCAATCTCTTTTCCCTGCTCCAAGCCCGGACGAACAACGTATCAACCAACTGCGCGCAGAGTTGAGCCGCCATGAGAACCTCTACTACGTTCTCGACAAGCCTGAGATTTCCGATCTTGACTACGACAGGCTGATGAACGAGTTGAGACAGCTTGAGGCGTTGCATCCCGAATTGATTGTGCCGGACTCTCCCACCCAACGTGTGGGCGGCAAGCCTGCCGAAGGTTTCAGAAGAGTTTCCCACTCGCGACCTATGCTCAGCATCGACAATGCCTTTTCTGCCGAAGACCTTGGCAAATGGGACAAGACTGTCCGCAAAGATGCGGAGTCGCTGTCTGTCGAATATATTGCAGAACTCAAGATGGATGGTTTGAGCATCGCCTTGCGATATGAACCGGTAATCGACGGCGGCGTTCGCCTCGACTGCGGTATCACCCGTGGCGACGGACAGACGGGTGAAGACGTAACGGCCAATATTCCTGGCATCCGCGGCATCCCGCGTACGATCTCCAACGCGCAGCTTGAAGCTGTCGGTCTCCCCTCTGCGTTTGAGGTGCGGGGAGAGGTTGTGATGCCCGAGGCTGCCTTCGAACGCTTGAATGAGGAGCTTGTAAAGGAGGGCGAAGACCCGGCTGTAAATCTCAGAAATGCTGCTGCCGGGGTCTTGCGCACCCTGAATCCCAACGTGGTAGCTCAGCGAGGTCTCGAGTTTTACGCCTATTTCCTTCTCGTTAGGGGCGACTATTGGCCACGCGGTCAAAGCGCCACGCTCGAGGCTCTCGCCTCGCTCGGGTTCCAAGTGAATTCTTACCATAAGAGGGTCAATTCGGTAGAAGAGATGACCACTTTTATCGAAGGTGTGGAATCCATCCGCGACTCATTGGGTTATGACATCGATGGCGTAGTCATCAAGGTTAACGCGTATGAGACACAAAGGCATCTCGGCTATAAAAGCTGGGCTCCACGCTGGGCTAGGGCGTATAAATTCACGGCGGAATCTAAAATAACAGTGGTCCGTGCAATCACCGTGCAGGTGGGCCGCACTGGCAAGCTAACACCAGTAGCGGAATTGAAGCCTGTTTTTGTGGGTGGCACTACTGTCCGACGCGCAACTCTGCATAATTTCGATTTCATTAAAGGTCTCGGCCTGAGCGTCGGCGATTGGGTAAAGATTGAGCGTGGCGGCGAAGTGATTCCCAAGATTCTTGAGGTAGTCGACAAACAACCATTTGAGTTTCCAAAGTATTGCCCCGCCTGTTTGACCGAAGTAGTTCGCGCTGAAGGCGAGGTTGATTTTTTCTGTGTCAATGCCAATTGTCCCGCTAAATTGCTCACTAGCTTGGTGCGCTTCGCTAAACGAACCGTCATGAACATTGAAGGTCTTGGCGAAGCCGTAATAAAGCAACTGCTAGATCGCGGTCTCGTCACCACCGTAGCTGATTTGTATTCTCTGACTAAAGAGCAGCTGACTAGCCTTGATGGCATTAGAGAAAAATCGGCACAGGAGTTGCTCAAAAACATCGAAGGGTCGAAAAAGTCCGGTCTTGCGCGAGTGCTGATGGGCCTCGGCATTCGGTTTGTAGGTGAACGTAACTCCGAGTTGTTAGCGCAGGAGTTTGGATCCATTGACGCATTGCTGGAAGCCGACCAAAAGCGTCTCGATGCCTTTTTGATCGCGGACAACAAGAAGTCAAAAAAACAGCAAGAGGATTCGGGAGTTACGGATTCGCGGCGAGCTCAGGCGATAGTGGAGTTCTTTTCTCAACCGGCCAACCGGGCTTTGGTTCAGCGTCTGAAAGATGCAAAAGTCGATATGACTGCGGAGAGGAGACAGCGCACCTCTCAGCTAGAAGGCTTAACGTTTGTGCTAACTGGCACGTTGCCAACTTACAGCCGGGACGAAGCAAAGGCGCTAATCAAGGCGGCCAGTGGGAAGGTCACGACCACAGTCAGCAAGAAAACCAGCTACGTCGTTGCGGGCGATAATGCGGGCTCAAATCTTGAGGAGGCTCGGAAACTCAACATCCCGATTATTGATGAAATTGGACTTTTGGCACTCTTAAGAGGCGAATCGGCCAAGAATTAGAGAGATAATAGACCTAATTCCCTGAATATTTTGCCCCTGTTCGCAAGGAGATGCTAGGGCATGGACTTTGTCGTTATTGATGTCGAGACCGCTAATGCGGATCTGTCGAGTATCTGCCAAGTAGGTATTGCATCGTTTCGCGATGGTGCACTGGCGGAGTCGTGGGTATCGCTTGTAAACCCGCAGGATTATTTCAGCGCTGTCAATGTCTCAATTCATGGCATCGATAATTGTCAGGTTAAAGATGCTCCGACATGGGCAGAAGTTTTTCCAGGAGTTGCCTCTCGGCTGCGGCAAAAGATTGTCGTGTCACACACACATTTCGACAGGGTGGCCGTCGAGCGAGCGTGCAACCGTTCAAATTTGGCGGAATGCGAGTGTGCGTGGCTCGATTCGGCGCGAGTCGTCAGAATCGCTTGGCCAGAGTTTTCGAGGTCCGGATACGGACTCTCCAATATGGCAGCGCATTTTGGCATCACTTTCCAAGCACACGACGCGCTTGAAGACGCGCGGTGTGCCGGAATACTATTGCTCCGCGCAATTGTAGAAACTGGCCTCAGTCCGGAGCAGTGGCTTGTAAGAGTTGGTCAGCCAATCCACACAAATGGTCAATTCTACCATAGGGAAAGATCGTTCCCGACACCAGCCAAAAGGGACGGTAATCCAGAGGGGATGCTTTCGAGCGAGGTTCTCGTATTTACGGGTTCGTTGTCGATTTCCCGCGAAGAGGCGGCAGAAGCTGCTGCCGAAGCCGGGTGCCGCGTTGACGACGGCGTCACTAAACACACGACAATGCTGGTCGTGGGTGACCAGGATCTGCGGAGACTTGCCGGCCATGAGAAAAGTTCAAAGCATATGAAAGCTGAGCGACTCATTGCCGGGGGCCAGCACATTCGCATCCTCGGAGAGAGCGATTTTATGCGCATCGTATCGAGGTCTTGCGACACGAACGAATTGCGAGAAGCTTAGGGATTCCATCTTCCGGGGTTCGGAGTCTTCAGACACCGAGAGTGGTTGGTGTCAAACTCCACGTTATGAGGCTGTAGTCTGGACAACAGCGGCGAAATGGCGACGAGTGTCAACGACAGGTCCAACTACGGTTCAGGCGGTTGAACAGCGGCGGGCGGCGATGTCGGGGCGGTGCTCGCTGGCGCGCTGTTCGCGCTCGCGCTCACGTTCCCAGGCTTCGGCTCGGCGGTTACGCGTTGCAAAGCGCTGCGGCTCGTCGAGCGGTGGCGGCAACTCCTCTGCACGAAGCCTTCCCGGAATTGCAATCAGCTCGGCCTGGTTTCTGAAGGGCGATTTGGGCGAGGCCGGCGCAGCGGGCGTTATCAGGCGCGCGGAAGATTCCACTTCAACGTAGGCCGCATTTGAAGTGAGGCTGGTATCGGTTTCGACGGCCAGTTCCTGCGCCTCTGAAACGTCAGCCGCGGCTGATTGCGAACGCACATCGATTGCTCTGGCCATGAAGTCGTCGACGAGCTTGTGGAGGCAGGTTTGTCCGCACAAATGCTTCGTCCCAGGACGCAGCCGATTGCGCGAGTGCCATCCGCTTACGCGCAGTTCTCCTCCGTGCTCGTAGGCTACAAACCAGTGGTTCGTTTGTTTTTTTTCCGTTGCGCAGATGTCGCACGATATCGCCTGCCGGATCACCGCAATTCCTCCAGTCCGCACAGTCTTCCCGCGGTTTTCAGCAAATCCGTATCCTGCTCCAGCTCTTGCATGGCGGGCGTATTGGTGATTACTGCAGCCGCGCCGGCAGCTCGATTGGAGCAGTCTCGGAAACGCCTTCTTCTATTTCATCGCGCGCAAGGGGAAATAGGTGAGGTGGGAAGAGAAGGAATCTCGTGAAGCGTCAAATTAGAACGGCTGCTGTGGAGCCGTCCTGAAACGGAACAGTCTCAATTTCGTCTGAGGTTTTCGGAAAAGAATTCCTCCGGGGCTGAACAGGCTGCGGGAAAAGGGCCTGATCTTGAGCGAGAATTCCCAAGAGCATAACGCAGGGGCTAAAGCCCGCGTTTATTTTGAGCTACTTGCGGCACGACTGAAGTCGTGCCCTGTTACAAAGCCTCTCGAATTGATCGCAGGAGCGAGTTTTTCCGCAGCCTGTGAAGCTCTCGCGTGCTGCAACAAAGGCACGGCCGAAGCCGTGCCCTGTCAAAGTACCGATTTTATTAAAGTGATCTGGAATTACTGGCGCGGAGCGAAGTAGCCTTTGCGGGCTCGGACCTGGTAGCGCCGATCATTGGAATAGAGATAGATGGTCCTGAAGGCGCCGTCGGTTCTGAAGTCTGCGGGCGTGTAGGTGAGCGCGTATTGGCTGCGCAATTCCTCTTCGATGGAGTGGAAGCTGGTGGAGACTTCCTCAACCGAGGGCGGAAAGAAGACCTGGCCGCCGGTGTCGCCAGCCAACTGGGACATGACTTTGTCGCCCTCGCCGCGGCTGGGCGTCCAATTGGTGCTGATTCCGTAGATGATGGTTTCCGAGCGCTGGCACATCTTGATGGCTTCGTCCAAGTGGACGCGGCTCTGGTTGTCGTCGCCGTCGGAGAGCAGGATGATGGCCTTGCGCACCGGTTCCTGACCGCGGGATTCGTCGAGAAGCTTGTCGCGGCAGGCGGTGTAGACGGCATCGAAGAGCGCCGTACCGCCGCCGGGGCTGAGGCGGTTGACGCCAGTTTCCAGCCCGTCGAGGTCGTTGGTCCAGTTCTGTGTCACGGTGGGGGTAACGTCGAATCCCATCACAAAGGCGCGGTCGCTGCGGGCCTTGAGAATCTGGAGCAGAAACTCGGTTGCGGCCTGCTGTTCGAACTTGAAGCGGGAGTGAATCGAGGTGCTGGTGTCGATCACAATCCCCACGCGCAGCGGCAGATTGATCTGCTGGTGGAAGGAATTCACCCTGGACGGAGCCTTTTGGTCGTCCAGAAGTGCAAAGTCGCTCTGCTGAAGGTTCGGAATGTATTTGCCATGCTTGTCAGTGACGGTGAAGATGAGGTTGACCTCATTGACGCCCACTTTGATGGTGGGTGCGTTCACATCGGTTCCCGATCCGCCAGGATCGGCCCCTGGCTGCTGGGCGGCGGGAGCTTGCGCTGGCTTGGCGGGCGGGGCTACGGGTTGTTGGGCGGGCAGTGCGGCCGTAAGGAACGCCGCAGCTAGCGTTAAGCCTGAAACCCCGAGTCCCCAGCAGCGCGTCCATGCCGTTGGGGTGGTGAAGAACGGTCTTGTCATATCTCCCTTATTTTAACAATTTCGGCCGACCCGACATACTTATAAACGGCTATGCGAATTGGCACGTTTGGGTCATTTAAGAACGGGAGCGATCGAGGCGGTTTCCAGCCGTTCCAGGAACTTTTCCAACTCTTCCGGGAGCGGTGCCTCCAACTGCAGCAGCTTTCCAGTCACGGGGTGGGCAAATTCGAGCTTTGCAGCGTGAAGAAAGTTTCGTCCCAACCTAAGTACCTCCGGCTCAGCCTTGCGGCGTGCGGCCCTGGACTGCGCTGCCTGTGCGGCAACCTGGTCCGTGAGCTGACCTGCTCCACCATAAAGCGTGTCTCCTACGACCGGATGGCCAATTGAGGCCATGTGTACACGAATTTGATGAGTCCGGCCGGTTTCAATGCGCACCCGAACCAGCGTGAATTTGCCAAAGCGTGTCTCGAGCCGCCGGACTACCTCATAGTGAGAGACTGCCGTACGTGCATTTTCGTTAGGCTGGGCGGTCATGCGCGTCCGCCTCAGGGGGTCGCGGCCCACGCTGGCGTTGATGGTGCCTCGCTCCCGCTCCAGGGCTCCCTGGACCAGCGCGGTGTAGGTCTTCTTCATCTGCCGGCTTGAGAACATCTCACCCAGTGCGGCATGGGCGTGGTCGTTCTTGGCTACCACGATCAGGCCGCTGGTGTCCTTGTCGAGACGATGCACGATTCCGGGGCGCAGGTCGCCGCCGGTGGAGGAAAGTGCCTTGAAGCGATAGAGCAGCGCGTTGACCAGCGTGCCGCGGCTGCGAATGTCCTCACTTTGTCCGGCGCCGGCGTGAACCATCATTCCTGCCGGCTTGTTGACCACCGCCAGGTCGGCGTCCTCAAACACTACATCCAAAGGGATATCTTCTGCCGTGGCTTTCAGGAGCGCAGGATTCGGCTCTCCGGTAAGCACGATGCGTTCGCCGCCGCGCAGCTTGAGGGAGGCTTTCTCGCGACAGCCATTGACCTGCGCATTGCCCTGGGTCAGGAGTAACTGTACGCGCGAGCGGCTTACGCCTTCCAGTTGCGTGGCTATGAATTGGTCGAGGCGTTGACCGGCAGCTTCGAGTGGGACTTCGATCGTTCGCGTTTGAAACTCGCTGGCCTCAGCCATGAACGGCCTCGCTCTCTGTGCGCCGGTCATTACGCTTGAGCAGTACCAGTGCTCCGGCGAGCACCAGCACGATTGCTCCAACCTGTGGACCATCGAGTGCCCCGTTGAGCAGCTCGCCGCGGCCCTCGGTGTCGCGCCACAGCTCGGTGATGTAGACAGCCACGCCGGTTCCCATCAGACCCATTCCTGCCAGGTCGCCTGATTGGCGTATCGCAGGCTGCCAGACGAGCAGAAAGATGGAGAGAGATAGGAAAGCGAGGGCAGCGTAAGCCTGCACGGGATGAAGTGGAATACCGAGCGGTGTCCCGCTCCACACTGCAGCCATTGCATAGTTGTAGGTTACCGCCCAGCGAACCCCGGTTTCTGTCCCGTAACCTGATCCTGCGAGAAGCGCGCCCAATTGCTCAAAGGCCAATCCCAGGGCCAAGGGTGCGGAAAGCACATCTGCCGTGGTGCGGAAGGGCAGCTTCAGCCAGTGCGCACAGATCACGGCTGCACCGATGCCCGCCAAAGCTCCCGCAGCGGCGAGCAGCGGATGATGAACCATGGCCAGCGCGAGCAGCCAGGAAGGGTGACGGCGCAGATCGCGCAGGTTGATAACGACCAGCAGCAAGCGCTGGGCCACGAGCGCGGTAAACAGCGAAACGACGCAGAGATTCCAGACATGCCCGGGGTTGAGGCCTGCAATGCGCGCGGTGCGTTGAGCCAGTAAAAGGGCAAGTAGAACGCCGACGGCAGCCAATGCGCCATAGGACGGGATGAGGATTGCGCCGATGTGGAAGAGGACTGGATGCACTTGAGCAAGGATACGGCATTAGCCTTGTCAGGCGTTGCGGTAGAGGGGGTTTGCCAGGAAGGTAGAACCCGACCCACTGGGCCGTGGTTGATGCGCTGGTGAACCCTTCCTAGGAAGGTGGAGCTCTCCGCGGTTCATTAGGCATTCCGGACTGGCGGACACGGCACACAGAACCGATTGTCGAGTTGAGCCCCTGTTCGTTGAATGTTGGTTCAACCAGCGTTGATCGCCCACCTGCTTTGCAGGCCGGTTTCTATTGCGGATAGTACGGGGTATTGCCAGTTAATTACAAGTCTTGTGCGAGGGTGGCGCATTGTGCTACGGTTTCAGGCCGCCGCTTTTGGGAACCACTTCCCCGAAATAGCACGAACGTGCTATTCCCTAATTTGCCGCGCCGGAAGCTTTGATTGTGGCAGCCGAAGCTGCCTTGCGATTCGACGACTCCACAGCTTGTGAAATCAGCTTCTTCAGCTTTCCTTCGATATCCGCATCGCCGATGTGCTGGTCTTCCAGGACTCCATCTGCGTCAATGCTGAATGTTGCGGGAATGGCTTTGACAGCAAACAGCGTTGCGATCGGACCATTGAAATGGCCGTCGCGATATTGCAGCCACGTCATTTCATTCTTGGAAACAAAGTTCTTCCATTTGGCTTCGTCTGAATCCAGGCTGATGCTGAGCACAACCAGCGGTTGTCCGTAGAATTTTTGCGCGATTCCACGGATACGTGGCAGAGCCCGGAGGCATGGACCGCACCATGTGGCCCAGAAATCGATCAGCACCACCTTGCCTGCGAGTTCATCCATAGAAACGTGCCGGCCGTCGAGTGCGACCACGGAGAATGGAGGAGCCATTTTGGCCCGTGCGAGCTCGATCCGATCTGCATACCGTTGCGCGCGGGGGTGCGCCGCCGGATTGTCTTTGTCCTGGTCGAGAAATGCCTTGAACTCTGCGCGGGCCGTGTCGTCCTGGTGAAGTTGGGCGAGGGAAGCGCCCAGGCCGTAATGCGCGAGCGCAAGCGATGAATCCAACTGAAGTGCGGTCCTGTATTCGTCGCAGCTTTCTGTAAAGTAGTTGTCCTTCTTTGTGCTGAGGCCCTCCCGTTGCAAGGCAACTGCCAGCTGGAAATGAAGAGGTGCCTTTGCGGCATCGGTCTGTGCCAGGGGTAGAAAATCCCGCAGTACACTTTCAGCTTCTTTGTATGCGCCGGTCTCCATCGCGAGGGAATAAGCCCGGCTCAGGCAGGCCACGCAATGGCCGCCATCCTGCGTGTTCGCTTTTCGAAACTCGCCCAAGGCCACTTGCTTCTGGCCTTTTTTCTGAAATTCGACTGCACCGGCAAATGTCTTACGCGCCTTGGGATCGGTCGGTTCGCCCGGCTTCGGGTTACTGGCGGTGGGCGCGCCGCTGGCATGAAGGCCAAGTCCAGGCGCAAACAGCAGGATCGTAATTGCCAGGCACGCCTTATAGGAAGAATAGGAAACACGCGGCATACGCGCTTCTCCGCGCAATAAATTGAATTGCTTTATGGGGGAGAATTGTACATCCAGTGGCCGAGAACCCACTCGGCGCGTGTCAAGATCCTGTCTTGCGCTCTTCCTCGAGTACTTCATCGAGCAGGCCGCGGAGAGTGGCGGCGCGCGCGTGGCCCAGCAGGGGATCAGCTGAGCCGGCCTGGGAAAGCTCATCGGCCAGATTCAGTGCGGCCAGCACAGCAACGCGCAACGAGTCCACGGTGCGTCCCTGCGCGGCTACTGCGCGCATTTTGGCGTCGACGCGCGCAGCCAGTTCGCGGACGTGGGGCGCGTCCTGGCCCGAGAGGTGATAGGTCTGATCGTAGATTTCAACCG
Source organism: Occallatibacter sp. (assembly GCA_035945795.1). Classification (GTDB taxonomy): domain Bacteria; phylum Acidobacteriota; class Terriglobia; order Terriglobales; family Acidobacteriaceae; genus Telmatobacter. The sequence goes on along the minus strand of DASYZU010000064.1, from coordinate 109,140 downwards.
TAACGTACTCGGTTGCATTGCCAGGTATCTCTAGAGCCATGCTGTAACTCCGTGTCTCGGTTTAAAGCTCCAGTGCGTCGAGTTGGGCCAGCAAGCGCTCGACCCGTTGGCGAACATGGTCGCGCTCGGCTTCGAGCGCATGCACGTCCTTCTGCAACTGCTCGATCCGCGGCGCCTGCACGTGCAGTTGAGTTTCGGCGTGGATGGCGCGCTCCTCGGCTAAAGCGCGGGCCTGCCGCTCCCGCTTCACCATGTCGACGGCGCGAAGAATTCGTTCTTCGAGGGACGAAAAATCATCTGCGCTCACGGTCAGTGCTACCGGTTCTGAAGACGACTCGTGTTCATGTGTTTCCTGTTGATATCGATCAAACTCTGCCATTTGAAGCTCCGCAAAAATCTCTGACATGGAAAAAGCCTCGATAGAAAATGTACCTTGTCCGAGTAAGTATATCGCCGATCAAGCATGATTGCCGGCCCGCACGGTGGGCAGCCCCATTATTGATAACAGGGACTCAGGGTGCAGCCGCTACTAAGTGCGCAGCCGCGCGCCGGCCTTGCCAACAGCCTCGACCACCTGCGCCTGGAAGCTTTGCAACTCCTCCTCGCGCAAGGTACGGTCGGGAGCCTGGAAGGTGGCACCCATCAGCAACGAGTAATCGCGTTCGCCCAGCCGGGCGTCGCGAAAGACTTCGCGCACGCGCCACTCCACCAACTCGGGAATCCGCAATCCGGCGAGGGCGCCGTCGATCTGCTCCCATTCGATGCTCCGGTCCAGAACCAGCGAAAAGTCGCGGCGAACCGGTTGGAAACGGGAGATTTCCCGCGCGGCGGGCTTGCGCAAAGGCTGCTTGTAGAGCCGGTCGAGATAGAGTTCGCCGACGATTACCGGATCTTTGAGCTTGCGGGCCGCGGCCTCGCGAGGATGCAGCTGGCCGAACCAGCCAACCGTTGATCCTTCAACGACAACCCGCGCGGAGCGATAGGGATGCAGCCACTCGGGCGTAAGACCGGCCTCGGCGGGAAAACGGTCGAAGTATGTGGATCGCGCCTGGAAGCGCGCCAGCACTTGCTCCACTGCTCCCTTTACGTCGTGAAAATCAATGGCCCGGTCGGTGTGTAATGCTCCCTGCTCGGGAAACATGCCCACGGCGCCAAAAGCAACCGCGGGGCGCTCCTCCACTTTTTCTGTTGTTCCGCTGAAGACCGTTCCCAGTTCGAATAGCCGCACGTCGCTGACATCGCGGTGCAGGTTGCCGGCAATCATGGCGAGCATGCCTGGAACCAGCGACGGGCGCAGGAATCCGGCCTCTTCGCTTAGCGGGTTGCCGAGGGGGACCGAGAGCCCCGGCTGCGGGGCCGTCAATGCGGCGTCCGCAGCCGAGCAGAAGGTGCTGGCGATGGCCTCGTGGAATCCGGCAGACAGCAGAGTGCGGCGGACGGCTGCTTCGCACTCTGCCCAAGGCAGCGCTTGCACGCCTTCGCCGAAGGAGGGCAGGGTGTTGGCAAAGCGGTTGTAGCCGTATACGCGCGCCACCTCCTCGATGAGATCGATTTCGCGTTCGAGATCGAGACGCCAACTGGGGAGGGTTACCTGCCATGCGGCCTTATCGCCGTGCTGACTTGCCAACCCGCAGCCCAGCGCAAGGAGCAGACCTTCGACCGTTGCAGCGGAGATGCCTTCCTTGTCGACAGTGGTGCCGAGGATGCGCTGCACTTCAGCGAGGACGAGAGCAATGGGATTGCGTTTTGCGGTGCGCGCTTCGACGGCGGCGACGCGCACGTCAACCAACCCACCCTCGATCGAGCCGCCGTTGGCAAGCAGGATGCTGCTTACGAGTGCAGAGGCAATGGGTGCGGCGTTGAAGTCGGCTCCGCGCTCGAAGCGATGGCTGGCATCGGTGTGCAGGCCGTGCCGACGTGCCGTGCGGCGAACCGCCATGGGATCGAACCATGCTGCTTCAACGAGCACGTTGGTGGTGGATGGCGTGATCATTGTGTCCCAGCCGCCCATGACGCCGGCCAGTGCCAAGGCCTTTGCGTGATCGGCCACTACCAGGTCTTCGGGATCGAGTATGCGCTCCAGGCCGTCCAGCGTCTTGAGGCACTCGCCCTTGTGGGCGCGGCGCACCACGATGCCGCCGTCGATCTTGTCCAGGTCGAAGGCGTGGGTGGGCTGGCCCATTGCGAGCCATGCAAAATTGGTGGCGTCGACGGCGTTGGAGATTTGTTTCTGTTCGAGAAGGCCGAAGTAGGTCGCCACTTCCGCGCCGGCGAACCAGTCGCGCGAATCGCCGATTGTGATGCCGCGCAATACACGCGCGGTGAAGCGGCCACAGGCGTCTTCGGCTTCGATGCGGACGGGAAAGGGCTTGGCGGCCGGCTGGGCTTCAGGTAGTGAAAAATCGAGGGACGACAGGGCGAGCCCGTAAATTGCTGCTGCTTCGCGCGCAATTCCGTAGTGGTTCATGGCGTCAACGCGATTGGTGGTGATGTCCATTTCATAGAGCGAGCCGTTGCCTGCGCCGAGATCGTAGATGCCTTCAACGGCGACTCCGCGCAGGGTCAGGTCTTCGGCGAGTTTCGCGTCGTCGACCGGAAGTCCGGGCAGGTATGCTTTGAGCCATTTGGTTAGTATCTTCATTTGATATTTTTCTCTCTTAGCAAGCCAGCCGCGCTCCGCGCGATGGCGAGTCAGCAAGTCAGCGTGACGTCGGAGCCAGCACGCCAATCAGGCCATTAATCAACTTCCCGACCTCCGAAGAAAGGTCAAGCAGAGTCTCGGCGACTCCGGCTCGAAAAAAGCCGAGACTGTTGGCGAGTTCTGTTTGTATCTCAAACTCGTTGAGTGCATCCCGGCCGGAGCCGAGCCCTTTGCGCATTTCAACATCGTTAAGTTTGCCATGCGCCTCTGCGATGTGACTTGCCACGCTTACCGCTGATCGGCGAATTTGCATGCGCAATCCAAATGTCTCCGATTTCGGAAAATCTTCGGTCTGTGCGTAAGCCGATCTAGCTAGATCCATGACTTTCTGCCATGCGATGAGATCACGATAATGCCTGGTCCTGCTCATACTGCCGACTCGCTGACTTGCTTGCGCGAAGCGCGCTGGCTTGCTAAACGAACTGGCCCAAAAACCGCATATCGCCTGCGTAGAAGCTGCCGATTTCGCTGATGCCGTACTTCATCATGGCGATGCGCTCGACGCCCATGCCGAATGCGAATCCGGAGATCTTTTTAGGGTCGTATGCGGGCTGCTTTTCGGCGGCGAAGGCAAAGACCGCGGGGTCAACCATGCCGCAACCAAGCAGCTCGATCCAACCCGAGTTCTTACATTTGCGGCATCCCTTGCCGCCACAAAAAATGCAACTGATCTGAACGTCTGCGCTCGGTTCGGTAAAGGGAAAGAACGACGGGAAGAAGCGCGTCTTTACGGCTGAACCGAACAGCGCCTTCATGGCATGGTCGAGCGTTCCCTTCAGATCGCTGAAGGTGATGTTGGTGTCTACGCAGAGGCCTTCGACCTGATGAAAGATGGGCGAGTGCGTGGCGTCGGCTGCGTCGTTGCGATGGACCTTGCCGGGGATGACGATGCGCACCGGCGGCGGCTGCGTCTCCATTGTGCGCATCTGCACGGGCGACGTGTGCGTGCGCATCAGCAGGCGGTCGCGCAGGGGACGGCGGTCCTGGTTGGCGACGACCAGCGTGTCCTGCGTATCCCGCGCGGGGTGGCCAGGAGGAAAGTTCATGCTCTCGAAGTTATAGTAGTCGGTTTCGACCTCGGGGCCGACGCCGACAGAGTAGCCGAGCGCGGCAAAGACGCTGGTGATCTCACTCAGCGTGCGGGTGATGGGATGCTCGGCGCCGATGAGGCGTTGCGTGCCGGGGAGCGTGATGTCGATGGCCTCGGCGACGAGTGCGGCGTCGTTGGGTCCGGCGCCCAAAGCCGCGTCAAGCAGAGCTTCGACCGTCGCTTTCAATGCGTTGAAGCGTACGCCAAGCGCCTTTTTTGCCTCGGCGGGCGCAGCCTTCAGCCAGCGGCCGGAGACTTCGTTGAGCCGGCCCTGCTTGCGGCCTAGCCACTCCAGGCGAAAGGCCTCCACGGCCTCCGGACTGCCGAGCGCCTGCGCCGCGTCGCGGGCCTGCTGCTCCAACACCGCAAAGGCTTTGCCAAGGGAAGCATCGTCAAATGCCGTCAGATTGGGAATTGGTTCGTTCGTCATGCGTAAAGAGCAGGATAAAGCATTGCATGCAGCATATGCGCGCTCCAGCGCGCCATGGAGCCGGTGAAATCACAATTTCCGCGAGAAATAGCGAGAATCCCTTGTAGCATGAGGGGCATGAAAAGAATTGTTGCCGCTGCCATCCTGGCGATCTTCATCTCGCTGCTGGGCAAAGCTCCATTTTCATACGCGCAATCCGCCTCGGGTGTTTATCCTCAGCGGGAGGGCTTTGTCGACGCCCACGGGGTGCTGATTTACTACGTGGAGTTCGGCAAAGGACCGCCGCTGGTGGTGCTGCACGGGGGCCCCGGCGCCAGTCACGACTACTTCCTGCCCTGGCTGTTGCCGCTGGCGCGCACCCACCGGCTCATCTTTATCGACGAGCGCGGTTCGGGTCGGTCTGAGCGCCTTGAGGACACAAGCCGCTACACGATTGAGGCCATGGTCGAGGACGTGGAGGATGTACGCGTTGCGCTCGGCCTGGGCAAGATTGCGCTCCTTGGCCACAGTTGCGGCGGTGTGCTGGCCGAGGCTTACGCGCTCAAGTACCAGGAGCATCTGAACCACCTGATTCTGAACAGCACCTTCCCTTCAACGCGGCAGATGAACGAGGTGCTGGCGCGCGAGAAGGCAGCCATGCCGCCGGCCAAGCTGGCACGGCTGAATGAGTTGGAAAAGGCAGGCCTCTTCGGCAAAGGTGAGGTGTGGGAACACGGGCGCTACTCAGAAGAGTACGAGAAACTTGCCTGGGGTCCGGGCTACTTCCCGTTTCTTTACGGCGCGCGGCCCGACTCGAGCTACGACCCGGTACTTGGCAATGCCCCGACCAACTGGGAGCTTTACCGCGTTATGTGGGGCGATCACGGCGAGTTCATCATCGACGGGAATCTGAAGTCGGTTGAGTATGTTGACCGCTTGCTTACGATTCACGTTCCAACGCTGGTGATGGCGGGCGACCACGATGAGTGCGACCCCTCGCTGAGCCGCGAGATGCACGAAAAGATTGCAGGCTCAAAGCTGGAGATCCTACCCAACGCGGGGCACATGAACTTTGTCGATCAGCCTGCGATGTGGCAGAAGACGGTGGAGGGCTTCCTGGGCGAATAGTGAGTGGTCCAAACGCATAACGGCCCGGAGCAAGGCTCCGGGCCGTTTGATTATTCAGCGGCTATCTTAGGCGGCCTTTGCTTTTGCCTGTGCTGCCTTGGCCTGCTCGGTGAGCCTGGTGAAGCCGGCTGGGTCCTTGACGGCGATGTCGGCCAGGATCTTGCGGTCCAGTTCGACGCCGGCCTTCTTCAATCCATTGATGAACTGCGAGTAGCTCGTGCCGTTGAGCTTGGCGGCGGCAGAGATGCGGACAATCCACAGCGAACGGAACTGGCGCTTCTTCTGTTTGCGGCCGGTGTAGGCAAACTTGAGACCGCGTTCGACGGCTTCCTGGGCTGCCTGGTAGAGCTTGGATTTGGTAAGGAAGTAACCACTTGCGCGTTCAAGGATCTTTTTGCGGCGGTCATTCCGCTTGGTACTACGTTTTACGCGGGGCATTGGTGTTCTCCATTTTGCGTTCGTTGGTCATCGCGGCTGGAGGCAGGAGGCGCAACCTTTGGGGCGGCGCGGTAAACCTCTTCACTCGCTCATTCAAGCCTTGATCTCTCGGCTGGTTCCGGACTCAAAAACTGTCCGGAACATCCGGGGGCCCGCGCAACGCGTTCGCTGGGGCCCTGAAGCGTCATCTCCTTTATGGGGAGAGGACACAGCGATCAGGCGTAGGGAATCATGCGCGCTACCTTCGCGTAGTCGCCGTCTGAAACGAGCAGGGTACGTCCCAGCTTGCGTTTCACTTTTGGCGATTTCGACGTAAGGATGTGACGCGTCTTCGTCTGGCCCCGCTTGATCTTGCCGGTTCCAGTCTTGCTGAAGCGCTTCTTCGCGCCCGTATGGGTCTTTAACTTGGGCATTGTTTTCTCATTTTGGACTGAGGGCATACCCCGTCCGAGTGGCCTCGCGAGACAGGGACTTCCCTGCGCTCTTGACGCTCCAACCAGTATAGCGCAAGTGAGGTTCGGGGGGCTATTTGCCCGGTATGGTGCGCCGACCGAGGGCTACTCGGCCGGGTCTTCCGCCGTGAACGGTGAACAGCAAGGCTTCTCGGTTGCGTGGAAGTTCATTATTTCGGTGCGGATGCCGTCGGGATCGTACATGTTGAACTGGTATTTGCCATCGAGTCCGATTTTTGGCGCCGCATCATGCCTTCCATCAAGCCGGTTGCCCGCCGCCAGGACTTTGTAGGCCTCGGGGACCGAAACCTCTCCGATTGAGAGGTGATCCATCACTCCCAACTCCCGCTGGGTCATGTCGGAAGGGAATCCGGAGGTTCCGCGGGTCATCATGTACTCCATCCAGTCGTGCCCATCGGGACATTGCTGGCTCACCCAGTCAACCTTCTCCGTCGACCGGCCGCCCCACCAGTAAGGTCTGAAGCCGAGCAGGTCCTTGTAGAACTTATCCTCGGCGGCGCGGTCGTGAACCATGTATCCCACGTGCATAATGTGACGCCCGATCGCGTTGGGCGCATCGATCGAGGCCGGATGCGCAGGCGGCTGAACGAACTCCACCTTGTTTCCCTCGGGATCAGTAACGGCGAACCAGCGGCTACCGTCTGCTCCCTTTTCCACCTTTGCGGGGGTCTTCCATGAATGGGCGGCAAGGTATTTGCGCATGCCAGCGGCGCTCTCCGTATTCCACGCCGTGTGGTCGAGGCGGTTGATTCCCGAGCCGGCCGGAAGAGGGAGCACCTCGACGTACTGCGTGGGGCTGACGGCATATCGAACGCCCGTCGGATTCTCGGGGTCGGGAAGCTTGGCGGCACCGATGATCTTGATGTAGAAATGGTCGGTGGCAGCGGCGTCAGAGGTGTAGACAGCCAGGTGGGAGATACCGGTGATTTTGGGCCGGGGCGTGGTGCTTTGGGCAGCGGCAGCGAGGGTGAAGGCGGCAAGAAGAGCGGCGGCAAGGAACCTTGGATGCATGGGACACCTCGAGAAATTGTGCCTGACAAAGATAAATCGATTTCGGGAGAGGCGCAAACTAGTTGGTTTGGGGTCGGGACGGATCAGACTTTCTCGCGTTGGAACGGCTCACACTTTATTGTTAGGGACTCGAAGAAAATAGGTCTTGACAGTGCATATTTGCAGGCGAGACACTTCTCAGGCCAGTCTATAAGACTCTTCCATTCGCGCAAGAGCGCAGCTAGATGCGTAGATGCCAAGGTTCTTATATCTGGCTGCACCAGAAAACGTTCTCAATCTAGACCAAGAACAGCGTTATGGTGTGTGTGTTAGCCGGTCCAGCCCAGAAACGTGGCGAACGGTAGTGTAGAGCTCACGTGCAAGTGTGTGTACCGCGAGCAAATTTGCTGAATCAGTCCCGAACGTCTGGCGTTCGCGCGCCAGCTATTTTATCAGGAGAACCATTTCGAATGGAAAACTTAGCCAGTATCATGACGCGCAAATTCCACAAATGGAATTTGCTCTTACTCGCTATCGCGGCCGTAATAGGGATGGCGATGAGCTGCTCAAGCGCATTCGCGCAGAGCGGCGCCGGTTCGATTCAGGGTACAGTGACTGATGCCACTGGAGCCGTCATTCCCGATGCGACGATTCACGTTGTCAACCAGGCTACCAACGTAGCGACCGATACAAAATCCAACAATGTTGGCTTCTACCAGGTCCCGGCCTTGTTCGCGGGCACATACTCGGTCACGGTTACGACGACGAACATGAAGAGCTACAAAACCTCCATCCAGCTTCTAGTGGCGCAGGCGGCTATCATCAACCCCGTCATGACCGCCGGAGCAGTGACGCAGCAAGTGGAAGTAGCGGCGAACGCTGTGCAACTCACCACTAGTGATAACGGGACGATCACCTCCACACTGGAAAACGCCAGAATCAACCAGCTTCCTCTGAACGGGCGCGTGCTGTCGAGCCTGCTGAGCATGACCACGCCGGGATATGAGGGCAGCAGCGCGGGCGGCACCCGGCTGAACGGCCTCTCTGGCGAGGCCCTGGAGTTTGTGGCCGACGGCGTACCCATGGTGAACCGCCAGTTTGGCGGCACCAACACGTCGAACACGTTAACTCCCGATCCGGACGCAGTGCAGGAAGTGCGGGCGGTGACCGACAACGGCGGCGCAGAATTCGCCACGCCAGGCACGGTGGTGATTACCACCAAGTCGGGAACAAACCGCATCCACGGAGCGCTTTTCGAGACAGCGCGCAACAACGCTATCGGCATCGCCAAGAACCGCAACAATCAGGCCAACTTTGTTGCCCCCAAGTACATCCGCAACGAGTTCGGCATGTCCGGGGGAGGGCCGATCGTTCTGCCTCATATTTACCACGGAAAAGACAAGAGTTTCTGGTTCCTGTCCTATGAGAGATACTCGCTGGCCAGCGGGAGCACCGCGGAATTCAGGGTGCTGGACCAGGCTATGCGGAACGGCGACTTCAGCGAACTGAACGCAACCGCGAGCAAGCCGGTGTTGTACGATCCTGCGACGACGCACAGCGATGCGAATTGCAACGGCACCGGCCAGGCAAACGCATACTGCCGTACACCGTTTCCGAACAACGTGATCCCCGCGGGACGCCAATCTCCGACGAGTAAGATCCTCAACGATATCGAGCCGCTGCCGAACCTGCCTGGGATCAACCCTCTCGAAGCTTCGAACCTGCTAGGGCCGAACCCCAGCTTTACGGTGATTCCCACGTGGACCTTCCGCCTGGATCACGTCTTCACCGAAGACAACCGCGCCTACATCCGTTACACCAGCAACGTGAACGCGAACACCGGGCTGCGTAACTATCCGGGCAATGAGCCGGGGACGCTCGCGGCCGATGGCCTTCCGGCCTACGCAAGCGGCGGCGCCTATAACCCGACGGCGAACTACGCCGGCGCCATCGGCTACACGCACGTCTTTTCACCCAACTTCTTCTCAGAGACCATTGTGAGCCAGCAGTGGGAGAGCCAGCACAACTTCGCCCGTGGCACGCCGTTGGCGAACTACGAAAAGATCCTGGGCCTGCCCAACAACTTCGGCGAGGGCGGCTTCCCGGCGGTTGGCCCACTCCCCGGAGTCGGTGGCGACGGCAATGGCACAAGCACTCTAACCCGCTGGATGGACGGTACACAGTTTATCTACGGCTTAAGCCAGATAATCAGCACGGTGGACGAGAACCTGACCAAGACGTTAGGGCGGCACCAGATGCAGTTCGGCGGCCGCTACCGGCATGAGCGGTTCGGCTACCTGCCCGATGAAGTGGGCGACACAGCGAATTACGACTCCCAGCCAACGGGCCTGGTGGACCCGTCTACGATAGCCAGCGGAGCGTACACGCAAACTTCGAACACTGGCGCCGTGAACGCCGACGAATTTCTGGGCGCCGGCAACTCTTACTCCGCCCATCTACAGTTGCCTTACACGCACTACCACGATATGGAATTCGACGGCTACTTCCAGGACAACTACCACATGACGCGGAACCTGACCTGGAACCTGGGCCTGCGCTATGAGGCGCACCCTGCCCCGTGGGTGAAGTTCAATGCGATGACCTCCTTCGACTATAAGAACCACGCCGAGGTGCTGGCCAGCAGTGTGGCCGACCAGATTTCCACGGGCCTGACGACGCAGGCGCTCATCACCAACCTGCAGAACATCGGCGTGAAGTTTGAAACGCCCCAGCAAGCCGGTCTGCCCTCAACACTGGCCTACAATTACAATCTCAACTTCCTGCCCCGCGTGGCCGTGGCCTACCAGCCCTTCGGCGGCAAGTGGGGCACGGTAATCCGCGGCGGTTACGGCCGGTACATCTATCCCATCCCGGTGCGCACCAGCTACAAGGACGAGATGAGAAACATTCCGCATAGCGCCGGCTATTCGCAAGACTTCAGCCTCGCCACGCAATCACCCGACGGCACCAAGAACTACATGCTGCGGAGCAACACGTTCCCGGTGCAGGGAGTGAACGCGGCCAACGTGGTGGACTCGACCTCGGTGACAGCCATTAAGCCGGGTGGTCTTAGTCTCTATACGATCACTCCGGACGAGGCGCCCGATTTCGTCTCCCAGGTGAACTTCACTATTGAGCAGCCGCTCAAGGGAAATTCGGCGCTGCGCGTGAGCTGGCTCTGGACACACGCCACGAACCTGGACCAGGAGTACTTCCCGAACAACCATTATTCGAACTTCGCCTGGGAACTGAAGACAGGCACAGCTACGCCGCAGGGAACGACGATCGGGCAGCCCGACTATGCGGCCACGGCACTGGGGCCGTATGACAATCTCGTCTGGGGTAGCAACACGTTGGACCAGAAGAGTGGCTGGTCGAACGACAACCAACTCCAGGTGAACTATCAGAAGCTGTTCCACAACGGAATGTCGTACCAGGTCTTCTACGACTGGTCGCAGCCCTTCCGCAACGGCGGCAACTACTTCCGCGACGGCACGCTCTATACCGCGCAGGACTACGTCAACTCCGGGTTGGGCACGATCACGCAGTATCCCAATGAGTCGCCAATCACGGCGGCCGTTATGCCTCCGGCGCGGCCGGCGGGTATCGCGGACTATGCATATTGGCATGCGCTGAATACTTATGAGGACTACATCATCGACACCTCCGTGCCCCGCCAGGCGATACAATTCAACGCACTGGTGGACTTGCCCTTCGGACGGGGCAAGCGCTTCCTGCCCGGCGCCAACCGGCTGCTTGATGAAGTCGTAGGCGGCTGGGAGATTGCCGCCGACGGAACCATGAACTCCCAGGACTTCTATGTCGCCAATGGAAACTGGGGGCCGAACAACCCGATCAAGGTTTACAAGAGTGGCCACAAGGTGACCGACTGCCGTTCTGGCACCTGCGTTCCTGCCGATATGTGGTTCAACGGCTACATTCCGCCGTCGCAACTCGCAACGGTTGCCCCGAGCACCTGCACCACGGTGGTCAGCAACCTGCCCTCCGGCTGGACGCCCTATTCGCAGCCGCTCGACACGAATTACGTCCCTGACCCTAAGTCCACCAATGCTTGCCCGCCATCGACGGACACGCACTACAACACCAATGACGTGCAGATCAACCTGCTGAACGGAAAAACGGACAAGCAGGGCTACGCTCCGGGACCCACGAGCACCACCCCCTGGAGGAAGACCCTTCTGAATGGACCGAACAACTTTGTGGCCGATCTTTCCATATTCAAGGTCTTCCCGATCACAGAGTCGACGCGGCTGCGGTTAAACATGGACGCCTTCAACGTCCTTAACATAATGGGGCTCAACAACCCGAGCAGCGGCGACGGCACACTGCAGTATGCTCCGCAGCACTCCTCGTCGCACTTTACACCGCGCCAGATCCAGCTAACGCTGAGAATGGAATTCTAGGCGGCCAATTGAATTAATCAGACAGAAAGCCCCGGCCGCTTCAGGCTGTTACAAAAGTCTGTGTGAATCGGGGAAAGGATGGGAAAATGCCCTCGTGGTGAGCGAGGGCATTTTTCATGGGCTTCATTCAAGGTGAGGGACGAACCCAAGGGGCGTTGTTCCCCGTTGTGCTGGATGATCTTGTTCCGTGTGACCACGTCTGTCGGGTGATCGACGCTTTCGTTACCCGATTGGAGATGAGCCAGTTGGGATTCGAGCGTTCCGAGCCAGCTGAAACTGGACGACCTGGCTACGATCCGCGCGACCTACTGAAGCTTTACCTCTATGGTTATCTGCAACAGATCCGCTCGTCTCGTCGTCTGGAAGCCGAGTGCCGTCGCAACGTCGAAGTAATGTGGCTTCTGGGCCGTCTGGCTCCCGATTACAAGAGCATCGCGGAGTTCCGGCGCATCCATCGTGAGGCGGTAACCGAGGCGGGTGCCGAGTTGGTCCGCTTTGCGCGTTCGGTGGGGCTGGTGCGCGGCGAATGGGTGGCTATCGACGGGTCGAAGTTTTTGGCCGTAAGCAGTGCGCGTAGCGTGCGCGAACGCGAGGCCATGGAGCGCTATCTGGATGCCGTGGAAACGGCCGACGGGCAGGAAGAAGTAGTCATCGACCCGAGCGCGGTGGCTCACGCGCTGGAGAAGTTGAACCGGCATCTGGAGCCGGAGGCGCATTTTATGCGCGTAGGCCATGGCCATGCTCCTGCCTATAACGTGCAAACCGCAGTGGACGCGGAACATGCGCTGATCGTGGCCCAGAAGGTCACCGGGGAAGCAACCGACAACCGCAGCCTGTTGCCGATGGCAGAGGCGGCACAGGAGGCAGTTGGCAAACCTGCTCCACTGAACGTAGTCGCCGACGCCGGATACTCCAACGGCGAACAGGCTGAAGCCTGCGAGACAAAAGGCATTTTGCCGCATGTGCCTGCCAATCGCGCCATCAACAACCAAGGCGATGGAACGCTGTTCGACCGTACCGCGTTCCACTACGACGCGGCGACGGACACGTTCCAATGCCCTGCTGGTCAGCCCCTCACGCGCAAGCAACTGCAGAGGAGCAAAAACAGGGTGGCGTACACGGCGCCAGCCGAGACCTGCGGCGCGTGCCCGCTGAAGGATCGCTGTACCGGGTCCCCGCAACGGTTCGTGCATCGCCACCTGTACGAGGGAGCCTTGGAGCGTATGCAGCAACCCGCCGCGATGCGACTCCGACGATCCACCGTCGAGCGTCCCTTCGGCACGCTGAAATACAGAATCTTCGCATACCCGCGCTTCCTGCTACGCGGTCTTGGTGGGGCACAGACCGAGATCAGCCTGGGGAGCATGGCTTATAACCTAAAACGGATGATGAAGGTGCTGGGCGGCAGCCGCCTGACTCAAGCGATGGCCTCAGCCTAACAGAAGACTCGCCTCGCCAGATACTCCAAAAGCCAATCCACGCTTCCAAAAACAAAAGAAGCGAAGCTCCATCACTGGAACCTCGCTTCTCGTCGCTCTAAAAGCCCCGTTTGGTAACAGCCTGGCGAAGGCCGGGGCTTTCTGTCTCTATAGGTACTTCAATCAAGAGGGTTATTTGTACGTCGCCGCAAACGCATCCGCTTCCTTGTTCAGCTCCTTCGGTGTGGCGGCGTGGGTGTAGAACACGATGCGATAACGGAAGGTGGCCGACTGCCCCTTCTCCAGCGTGAAGTTCATTGGCGGCTCTTTCTTATTGAAGACGCTGATCCCCAGCGGATTGGCGGCGAAGAGACCATAGCCACGGGCATGCCAGGTGGTTGGATAGCCGGGGTTCTTTGGCTCGTCGAAGATGGCTATGGTGACGGTATGGTCATTCTTGTGGCCGGTGAGTGAGCACCAGCGGCCGCGAGTCGACCAGGCAGCATCACCCTTGACGCCTTCGCTGGTGAGATAGTCGCCAGTGGCATCGGGCGAGGCGGTTGCGACTTTGGTTTCGACACCGTGCGAGTCAACGTAGACGCCTCCACCGGCTGTGGGCAATTCAAGCCAACTGGCGACGCGTATACCGAGCATTCCGTCCTTCTCGTCCTCGAAGACGACGTGATCGAGGGACTTCAAGGTAGCGATGCGGTCGATGACGCGGGCGCCGTGGCTCGTGGAAAAGACGAAGTGCGTTGTCTCTTCGAGGATGGGGTGATCGTTGCCGTCGATCCAGGTGGATAGGGCAGACAACTCGCCACGGTTCGGACCGCTCTTTGTGGAGAGAAGTTTATCGAAGACGATGGTGCCCATCTTCTTCCGGTTCTCGGGCTTGATGGCTTCAGAGTTGTTCCAGAAGTCGAAGTTGTTGACCCTTGCGTAGTTGAACCAGAGGCCGACGTGATGCGGGTGGTCAACGCGCTCTCCGGGCCCGGGCGGGAAGCTGCGCGAGAGCGTGACGCCGTCCGCGTCGATGAGTGGATAAAGAACGGGCTTTTTGAGCGTGCTCGGCCAGATGTATGAAGTAAAGGGCTGGCCGTCGATGGTGATGTCGACTCGGCGCTGAGCTTTGTTGGCAACGACCTGAACGCCCTTGGCGGCAGGCGCGGCGAGGGCGCTCGCCGTCAGCCAGGAACTGGCGGCGAGAAACCCGAAGATGGCGAGACTACGCATACACTTTTCCTCCCGCCATTACCTGCTGCGTTTTTTCGTCGAAGGTGACTTTCTGGCCGGTCTGGATGGCGGCGACGTTCATGCAAAGCGCGATCGAGTGGCTGTAGCCAGCTTCAATCGAGGCATTCGGTGTTTTGCGGGAGCGGACGCACTCCATCCAGTTGCGCATGTTGGCCGCGGTCTCCGGGTCACCATGGGTGTCGGCATCTGTGCTGACGGCCTCGGCCTTTTCGACGAGTGAGAAGCTGGGCAGCAGGTTGGGCTGCATCTTCATCTCGGCCGCGGAGCGGGCACTGAGGCCGCCCGTGGGAGTCACGGTTTGCTTTGCCATGTCGATCATGCCGCCGTTCGAGTAGTAAAGCTCCTTCACGCCGCCGGCGGAGTTGGTGAACCGCGAGGAGTACTGCACCTGGAAGCCCTTGGTTAGGTCGTCGAGCGGGCCGTAATCGAAGACGGCGGTCATGGTGTCCCAGTTCTGGCGGCCGTCCTTCCACAGATAGATGCCACCATTGGCAACGCAGGAACGTGGGTGGGGCAGACCGGTGAACCAGTGCACAGTGTCGATCTGGTGAACGAGCCATTGGTCGGGAATGCCGGAGGAGTAAGGCCAGAAGAGCCGGAACTCGAGATACTTGCGCGCATCGAAGGGCGCCATGGTCCCGTTGACGGTCCTGTCCAGCAGATAGCGCTTCCAGTCGGTGTCTTCTTCCTTGAGCAGCGGCACCTGGTCGGGGCGGCGCCAGCGGCCGGGCTGGTTCACGTTCCAGGTCATCTCGACCATCACGATGTCGCCGAATTTGCCTGACTTGATGTACTCGGCTGCCTTCATGTAGCTAGGCGTGCTCCGGCGCTGCGTGCCGATCTGTACGATCTTGCCGCTCTTGTGGACGGCGGCGCGAAACATCCGGGCATCGGCCATGGTGTGCGCCGTGGGCTTTTCCACATAAGCGTCGCGACCGGCGTTCACAGCTTCAGCGCCGTGATACGCATGCTGAAAGTCAGCGGTGGCAATGATGACGGCATCCACATCCTTTCGGGCATACAACTCGTCATTGTTGCGGACCTGGTCAACGGGATTGCCGCAGAGCTTCTCAATAAAGGCGGCGCCTTCTTCGCGGCGGCGCTTCCAGATGTCGCTCACCGCAGTAATCTGGAAGTTCATGTCCTTTGCGCTTGCCTTAAAAGCAGGAAGGTCGCCCCCCCTCATGCGATCGCCGCAGCCGATGATGCCGACATTGACGCGGTCATTGGCGCCTGCGATGGCGGCGTAGCTGCGAGCGCTCGACGCGAATGCGGTTGCGGCGAGAGCTGCGCTGCCCGCCATCAAAAATTCCCTGCGACTGTTTTCATGCAATGCCATAATCGGACCCTCGGAGTGGTTGGTTTGATGTGTGAAGTGCAAATGCGGACACCGGGTTTTGAGACGGTTGAACGCAGACCGACCGGTTCGCGTGCCCATGGTGATACCCGCCGCCGGAACACCTATGGTCAGACCACAAGGCCATTGCAGTCAAGTGCGCGGCATTTACGTCCCTGAATTTTCGAGTGGAATCGTTCGGCAAGCTCGAGGCTGGGGCTGAGGATAGCGGGTGTTTGCTCAAGATGCTGTATGACATGCGGAATGTATCGAAATTACTTTTTGTTTGCCGAATCCCTCGCCCACTGCTGTTTGCGGCAGGCGAGGTGTTTCGGGTTGGAAATCAGATTAGACAGTGGTCTAGAAGGTGAACTTTACAGCGCCTTGGAAGATTCTAGCCTGGGAGGCCGACGACACCTGCCCAAATTTCGAATCGGTCAACTTCGCATCGGGGCCACCGAAGTTGGGGTGGTTCAACATGTTGAAGGCTTCTAATCGCAGATCGAGCGCCAAGCTCTCGTGAATAGGAAAGATGCGTGAGAGCTGGGCATCGATATTGAAGTAAGGAGGGGACCTGAATTCGTTCCTGCTGATGTTCCCATAGGTTCCTGCTCCGGCGCAGCCGGTGGTGTTGTTCTTTGGGCATACAAAGGCAAAGGCAGCCGTGTTGAGGTACTGCCGGGTTGCCGCGGAGCTCACGTTTTGGAACTTGACTTCCGCGTAAGGACTGACTCCCGCCACAAGGTTGGGACGATCATTGCCAACGTCGGTGAGGGAGACATCGCCTCCTGTAGTTACGTTCACGGGAGCGCCGCTCGTGGTATGCATCGCCGGCGCTAACTCCCAGTTGTTCACGAAGGTCCTCGTCAGGCGGTTCATGCTGTGAAAGTCGCTTCTGGTGATCAGACTGAGGTTTACGATGTGCCGGTAATCGGAGCCACAGGGGCCGTAGTCCATCGCAGGATTGTTGATATTCTCCACGGTTGTACCGGCAAGATCACCCTGAGCGTCTTCGATGTTGAGGCACTTCGACCAGGTCCAGTTGGTCAGCAGGCTGAACGTGGAGGAAAGACGATGCTGGAGCGTGGCAATCATGCCGTTGTAGTTTGCGGTGGCGCTGTCGCCGATAAGCACAGAACCACCGCCGCCGCCTTTGAACTGGTTGCCTTGGGCGGGGTTCTGCATTGTGAGTTTGAAGCGCGAAGCCTGATTGCTGGTGGTTGAGCAGGGTGTTCCGGCCGCGCCGGGTTTTACTGCAGCCGGACCCGTAGTCACGATCCCGGTGCATCCGGTGCCTCCTGCCCCCCATACGCCGGGGATATAGACGGCCGGGCTCACCCCGAATCCGATCGGATTGTGGCGAGTAGTGTTCCCAATGTAATCGATCTGCGCCTGCCAGCCGCGTCCGAACTGACGCTGAACGCTCAGAGTCCACTGGATGGTGTAGGCCGGGTGGAACTGGGCGGGCATGAAGATGTATTGGGATTGAGGTGAGAACACCTGTGACGGACCCGGAATTGCGGGCTGCGGGAAGGGACTGGTTGTGATCGCTCCGGTGGACCACGGAGCGCTGAACTTCAGTGGACCCGATGTCGGGGTTTGAAGGTTGGCGATGGCGGTGGCGTAGGGCGGGTTCTGCTGGTTGCGCTGAGAGGTGAAGAAGTTGGGATTGTCGTACGCCAACTCCGCGCCGGCGCGAATCACGGTTTTGCCGCTGCCGGTGGGGTCGAAGGATACGCCGACGTTGGGAGAGAACAGCCACGGAGAGTTCTTGGTGAATTGCCTGGGAACACCCTTATCCCCGTAGTACAGGATTCCCGCAGGGGCGCCAGGGTAAACCGTGCTCGGCGTGTTCGACGTGAAGTCGGCCTGATTGAAAACGAGGCCGCGGTTGAAATAGTCGTGGGGCATGAAGTTGGGGCCCCAGCGCAGCCCGCCCACCAACGTCAACCGCGTGCTGGCATGATACGTGTCCTGGATGTAAAGGCTAGGAATCGGCCCGCGCAAGGCGTTCTGCTGTTGCTTGCTTTGTTCGAAGGCGCTCAGCGTTCCCTGGAGGAAATCAAGGTTCTGGTCGCCAATTACGCTGCCTCCGCCCGGCCCGCTGCCGCTGTATACGCCGCTGAAGCTGAAGTTGCCGTTGCCTTCGTAGACATTGCCGATGTTGAGCTCATTCTGCACCCAACCGCCGCCAAGCATCAACTGGTGCTTCCCGCGAACCCAGGTGATGTCGTCGGCAAGGGTGAGCGTGTTGTCGTTGAAGTGGGAGACCGAATTCGTGCCGCCGCCGATGGTGAACTTGCCCTCGGAAATTTGCAGGCCGTTTTTCACCACCTGGTTGATTGTTATGCCCAGTGTAGCCGCGTTGATGTCGTTCGGAGCGTAGGCGCGATTATCCACACGCCGCAGGATCGTGCCGTGAAAGGCGTTCACCAGGTTGGATGAGAATGTGTAGGCATCGCCAAGCACAAAGGATTGCACCCGCTGGATAAGTCCGGCCTGCGTTGTGACCAGGATGTTGTTGGGGAAAAAGTAGGCCGGGGATTGATAGCCGTCGACAAGGTACCTACCATAAATATTGTGTTTGGCATTGATCGTCCAGTCGACCCTGGTGATAAATTGGTTGTCGTACGAGGCAAGCGGGATGGAATATTTGACAAGCCCGCAATTGTATGTGTCGATGGCTGGGTTGATTGGCGGCAGGTACTTCTGGAGCGCCAGCGCCGGGGCATTGAATGTCGGCGCAGATGCGTACTTGTTCCCTGGAAGCGCTGTACCGGTGAGCGGATCAAGCAACGGAACTGCCAGCTTATTTGACGCACAAGCGTTGTCTGACGGCTGGGGGCCGGGGGTGCCAATGGGGTTCGGTACGCCGTCTGTGACGGAGAAGTCGCCGACCAGGTTGGCAGCCGTCGGCACAAACGCCTGCTTGTCGGCCTGTTGCTGGGTGGTGCGTGAGCGCTGATAGCCGGCGAAGGCAAAGAGCTTGTTGCGCATCACTGGCCCGCCGAAGGTTCCGCCGAACTGATCCTGGTGCAAGACGTCGAGCGACGAGGAGAAGAAGTTGGTCGCATCGATGTAGTTGTTGCGGATGAACTCGAAGGCCGACCCGTGGTAGGCGTTGGTTCCGGATTGGGTAACGACGTTGACCATGCCGCCTACGTGTCCTCCATCCTGCGCGCCGAGCACCGTCGATTCCACGCTGAACTGAGTCACCGCGTCGGGGAAAGGATAGGGCAGGTTGCCGTTGACCATGTAGTCCTGGTTGTCGCCGCCATCCAGTCGCCAGATGGTTGTGTTCCCGCCGCCGCCGGCAATGGAGATGGCGATGGTCTGGTAAGAGGACTTGGTACCGACGATGTCGTTGTTCGGCGCCGTGTTGGAGCCTCCAGACATAGTAATCAGGTCCGTCATGCGCCGGCCGTTGAGCGGCATCTCCGTCATAGTGTTTCGGTCGATTGTCTGCTTGAACGTGGGATCCTCTGTTTGCAGTGACAAGCCCTCGGCCTGTACCTCAACCTTCACGTCAGCAGCGCCGACGGTCAAGCCGACATTCACGGCGATATTGCTGCCGACTTCGAGAACGATGCCGCTCTGCAAGTAGGTCTTGAATCCGGGAGCGGTGACACCGAGGTTATAGGTGCCAATGGGGATGCCGGGGAAGAGATAGGCGCCGGCACTGTTGCTCATGGCTGTGTGCTTCACCTGGGTCGCCTGATTGGTGAGCGTCACCGTTGCGTTCGGGATAACCGCTCCCGTTGCATCGGCGATTGTGCCTTGAATGTTGCCCGTTCCGGCGATTTGGGAAAAGCTGTTTGTGGCGAATAGTAGCACTGCTGCGCAGCAGAAGAGGGTTGCACAACGGGCAACCATTCCATGCGCATTGAAGCGTGTGTTAAGCATTAAAGCCTCCAAGTGGTTTCTTAATCGTCAACAATTGCCAACCAGCCATCAGCCAAGGAAACAGCCAAAGTGTGCAGGTAAGCAGAAATAGGACTTGCGTTGGGAAACCGTCGATATGTGTACCCGTACATGTCTAACGAGGTCAGTCCACAACTGTCAAGAGCTATTTTCATCAGGGCTCAAAGTATCACTTAATTCATTTATAAAGACATGTTTATCTCACGTTTTCAAATTAAGGGCATATATAGAAGGTCAGACCTTGAAGACCGTGCATGGATCAAGAGCTGTGCATGAGTCACTGGAATAGCACTAAACACTTCACCGGTTTAGGGGACAGCGCACAAAGCGGGCGGATGCCAGGAAACGGTGAGGAGTTTAGGTGGAATTTGACTGGGAGTTGTGGATTACGTGGTGGCGGGGACGCGCATGGATTCCAGGGCGGCGGTGAGGCTTTCAGCGAGGGTCCGCTGGGCTTCGGGATTGAGTTTCTCGCCGTGACTGGTGAGGTAAAAGACGTCGATGGCAGTTTCGCCTTCTGTGTCGATCAGGGCCACCTTGATGTTGCACTGATGGGTCGAGAGTGTAAGGGCAATCTGGCGAAGCAGGCCTGGCAGATCCTGCGCGACCACTTGCAGGAGCGTGGAGTGGGTTGAGGATTCGGAATCGAACTCCAGACGAGTGGCGACTTCGACCTTGAGGTTGGTTGGATGGTCCATATGGCGGCGGGCTTCGAGGAGCTGCTGGACTGAGACTTTTTGCGCCACCACGTCATGAATATTGGCCAGGAAGCGGTCTTTTTCGCTGGGGTTGAGCTCGATGGTGCGGAAGACATCGGAGAAATGGAAGCTGTCGACGATGACACCGGCCTCGTTCGAGAATGCGCCCGCACGGACGATGTTCATGCCCCAGGCTGCAAGGGCGCCGGCCACGTCGGCAAAAAGGCGGCTGCGGTCGCGCGTGATGACGGTGAGGTCGAAGAGCTGGCGATTTGGACGAAGGTCGAGCTGAACTGGGTCATTGTCGAGGTTGAGGGCCATCTGGAAATGGTTGCGGATCTGCTCGGGGAGGCGGGTTTGCAGATAGCGCTGAGGCAGGCCTTCAAGAAACTGTCCCAGGGCCTCGTACTGGGCAGAGGGAACCATGGAGCGGAGGCGGTTGAGCAGTGTGGGATCGATGGCTGCGTGGTAGCGGACTTCATCCACTGACCGGTCCATGAAGTTGGCTGTGGACATGTAGAACTGCCAGAGGTTCTCGGCCTTCCACGGCGTCAGGGCGTCCGGGTTTACCGCCTTGATGTCGGCGAAGGTCATGATGGTGAGCATCTTCAGCAACTGTGGGCTGCCGATCTTCTCAGAGAATGCGCGGACGTTTTCAAGATCGAAGATGTCACGGCGCAAGGCGGCAGACATGTCCAGGTGGAGGCGAATGAGCTTGAGGATGGACTCGCGTTCCTCGGAGTCGAAGTCTAGCCGGGCGAGGAATGCGTCCGCGAGTTCCACGCTCTGGGTGGCGTGTTCGCCGGTGCGGCGGGCCTTGCCGGTGTCGTGGAGGAGCAAGGAGAGGAGGAAGAGATCGAGCCGGTCAATTTCCGGCAGCAACTGCGCGAGGCGGGCCTCGAAGTCATGGGTGGGCTGGCGGAGGCCGTGGACGTTGTCGATGGCGAGGAAGGTGTGTTCGTCGACGGTATAGCGGTGATAAGAATCCCGAATGACGAGGGCATCGATGCCGTGGAATTCGGGGATCAGCATCTCAAGGACGCCGAGGGCGTGCATGGTGCGGAGAGCGTGAGCAGCGTGCGGCCCTAGCAGGACCTCGCGGAGCGAGTTCCACAGATAGGGTCCTTCAGGGATATGAATGGCGAGTACGGGCAATGCGTCTGTGATGCGGTCCTCAGCGGCCTGTGAAAGCGTGTAGCCGTGAGTGGCCATGAGTGAAAAAATGCGGAGGATGGCGCTGGTGTCGTTGAACTGCGCGCCGGGAAGGATGTCGATGCGGCCCTGGTCGAGGAGGAATTCGGTGCCGGCAATGGGGATGCGGCGGCGGCGGAACTGGCGATAAAAACTGACTGGAGCGGGGAGATGCTCCATGAGCAGCGCGGCACGGCGGTAGACGATGCGCGCGTGCCGGTAGTAGGTGCGCATCCAGTAGGAGGGATCGGCGGTGCCGCGGGTTTCAAGGCCGATGGAAAGAGCTGCGGCCTCGTCCTGTGACTGCCAGTCCAGCGTGTTGTCATCGCGGCCGTGGCGGAAGTGCAGGAAACATCGTGCGGCGGCGAGGAAGTCGAAGGCGGCCTCGGCGTCGCCACGGGCGCTCTGGAAGACGCCGCCGCGCTGGCGGGGCCACTCCTTTGTCTCCTTCAGGTGGAAGAGAACCGCGAACCAGACTGCGAGGTGATAGTCGCGGAGCCCGCCGGGACAGTCCTTGAGATTGGGTTCGAGGTGAAAGATGGTGTTACCGAATTTTGCGTGGCGGGAGCGAGCGATTTCGCCGAGCTTTTGCGTGATGGTGGACCACTCGCTCAGGACAAGGCCGGGGAAAACAACCTGGTGCAGCTGCTGGTATAGGGGGAATTGCCCGGCGAGAAAGCGGCGGTCCAGGGTGGCGAGGGTGAATTCAAGGTTGTCGGGGTCGAATCGCCCGGCTTCCTTGACGGTTCGGGAACTGGGGCTGGCCCTCAGGCCGATGTCCCACATTCCCTGAATGATGGCGCGGACTACTTCCCTGGACTGCTCTTCGGTCTTGTCGTCGGCGAAGGCGAATAGAACATCGATGTCAGAGTAGGGGAAGAGATCCTTCCGTCCGTAGCCGCCCAGGGCAAGCAGCGAAACGTTCTGGGCGGGTTGTCCCGCGAAGGCTCGGCGCCACATTTCAATGAGGATACGGTCCACGACCGCGGAGCGGCGGCGGATGGCCGCAGTGCCGTCACCCGTGCGCTCACAGGTCTGGCGGACTAGCGCCATCTCCCGCAGATACTGCTCCCGAAGATCGTCAACCGCCAAAGCGACTGGATTCATAAATGGTTGTGCGTGGCTCGCCGAAGCAAAAGGATGTCCTACCAGCTTAATCGATGTTTGCGCGGATGTGAATTTTTGATTGCACGTTGCGGGAAATCAGGAGGGGATGCCGGTCCGATGGGGGTAATTCCGGGCCTGAGGAGAATTGTGGTCTCAGGGCCCTCAAAACGCCGATTAGCCCCCGGTGCCAGGTTGAGAAACAGTCACCGGCCGCAATCTCCGCTAAAATAGCGAGTTGTATCCTTCGGCTCGCTTTGGCAAGTCGGAGGCAGTCCCTGGGATCAATGGCCAGACCCACGGCCGGGTCCCTGGCAGGATGCGGCAGTTTCGAGGAGGACACTATCAGCACACACATGCGGTTTGGGGATCTGCTGATCGAGGCGAACCTGATCAGCAAGGAAGATGTGGCGAACGCCTTGGAGCGTCTGGTCAAGAATGGCGGCCGGCTAGGCGACAACCTGGTGGCCATCGGAGCCATTGACCAGCGGGTGCTGGATGCTTTTATTCACCGCATTCCCATCGAGCCCGCGGATATCTCGGCTACAGGAATCGACGATCTCGATCTCCTGGCCCTGATGATGAAGCTCATCTATATGGGCCGGCTGGAAACCGGCCGCCAGATCATTGATGCGATCAAGCTGCCCTACCACATTGTGTCCGAGCTGATCAGGATGGCTATTGACCGGAAATTGCTGCACGCCCTGGGGATGCGCAATTCCAATAACCCAATCGATCTGGCTTACACGTTCACCGAAGAGGGCAAGCGTTTCACTATCGATGCCCTGGAGCAATTGCGCTATTCCGGCCCCGCGCCGATCGACATTGAAGAATTCAACTTTCGAGTGAACCTGCAGAAGTTGACCAATGAACTGGTCACGTTTGAGCGCATTCGCAAATCTCTCGGCGAGCTTACGTTCGAAGACACCATGATTGAGCAAACAGGGCCGGCGATGAACTCGGGCCGGGCCTTGCTTCTCTACGGTCCGCCCGGGAATGGGAAGACCTCGGTCGCGCATTCTCTGGGCAGCGTATTCAACGACGTGATCTATGTTCCTTACGCGATCTCCGTCGAGGGCCAGATCATCCGCTACTTCGACCCTAGCATTCATGTCCCAATCACCCCGTCCAAATCGAACGTCGAAAGCACAGCGTCGTTTGTCCGGACCGAAGAATTCGATGCGCGATGGGTTGCCTGCAGGAGGCCATTCGTCGTAACCGGCGGCGAACTTACCCTGGACATGCTCGACCTCAGGTATGACCAGACAGGCCATTTTTACGAAGCTCCGCTCCACGTGAAGGCGCTAGGCGGCTGTTTCGTCATCGACGACTTCGGCCGCCAATTGGTGAGCCCAACCAACCTGCTCAACCGCTGGATAGTGCCGCTGGAAAACCGTGTCGACTATCTGAAGTTGCATACCGGAAAGAGCTTCAGCATTCCCTTTGAAGAACTGGTCATTTTCTCCACCAACCTCGAGCCGGAAGACCTAATGGACGGGGCCTTCCTGCGTCGCCTTCCCTACAAGATCGAGGTAGGATCACCCTCATTGGAAATCTTCAGGACGATTTTCGAAAAGGAATGCGTAAAGCAGGAATTGCCGCTTTCCAAGGAGGTTTTCGAGGTCATTGTGAACAAGATCACGAAGGAGAAAGGCCTCGATCTTGCCGCATTTCAGCCTAGGTTCATCGTCGATCAGGTAGTGGCCACCTGCCGGTTCATGGGCCAGACTGCGCACTTCGAGCCGCGGTTCATCGACTATGCGCTCGACAATTTGCGCGTGCACCACCGCACGAAATCGACTGCCAAGTAAGACCTGAGAGACTGGCTAACAAAGGCTGCAGCAAGAGTGTGCCTCGAAATCGAACCTCTGGTCTGCTGGATCAGAAATTCTCACATCGAAAAACGGACGAACTTGTCTGCGCATGAGGCCGGAGTGGCTTCCGCAGGTGTTCCCTGAAGTGTTGAGTCTTCGCCTGCGGACAAGTGCAGGTTGGTTGCGCTGGGGCCGAGGCGAATGTCTGCGTGGTTGAGCGAGTAGGTGTAAGCGGCGGTGTCGGTGAGCTGCACTCCGTCTAGAATCGCCCCGATCCTGTGGTCCTTGTCGTAGCCGTTGAAGGTGATCTTGCCTCCGCCGGAGATGCGCACGTTGTGCAGCGTAATGTCGCTCATGCTGGGGGGAGAGTTGCCTTTCAAAGTTCCCGCGGCGGTGTAGCCGGTGTCGAGCGTGAGAGGATTGGGCGAGTTGCGGATACAGACATCGTCGTAAATCACGTCATGCGTGAGGCCGCCGCGCGAGCCGTTGCTCTTGATTCGGATTCCGTTGTCGGGGCCGTCGAGCGACAGATCGAAGACGCGGATTTTACTGACGCCGCCATCGGTTTCGCTGCCGATGGACATGCCGTGTCCCCAATAAAAATGATTATGGCTGACGGTCATGTTGGTGACGCCGCCGGGTCCACCTTTAATTGCAACGTTATCGTCACCAGTGCGGATGTAACTGTGCGTGATGGTGATGTTCTTCGATCCCTGTCCGGGGTCGACGCCGTCGGTGTTGCGGGCCAGGCGCTGTTGCGTGTCGATCTTGAGGTCCCATACCGTGAAGCCGTTGCCGTGGTTGTAGACGACGTGGAAGTTGGGCGAGTTCTTCAGCGTGATGCGGTAGAGGGTGAAGTTGTCAGCGTAATCCGTAACCAGGATGCGGGGAACCTGCTGGCGGCCTCCGGCGCGGGCCTGCTCGGCGAGGTCCCACCAGGAGAATTTTGAGCCGAGCATTTTTTCGCCGCCGCGTCCATCGATGACGCCGCTGCCCATGATGGCTGCGCCTGACGCATGATTGACGGAGATGAGGGGCTTGCATCCGCGCGGAGCATCGTTGACCAGTCCGCAACTGCCCGGCGCTGTTGCGTAGAGAACGGGATCGCGCGAGGCAAACAGCGTTACCCCCCTGTCGACGATGAGGGTGACGTCTGCGCGCAGCTCCAGCGGGCCGCTGAGAAAGGCATTGGCGGTTCCGTGAACGTGGAGCATGACGCCGCGGCCCTTGCCGCACTTATCGATTGCCGTCTGGATGCGGGCAGTGTCGAGCTTGGATTCGTCGTCAGGGGCGAGCGACTTGCCGGCTGTCTGGAGCTGGGCGTCGAGGGTGGTGCAGAGCTGGGGCAGCGAGGGCTCGACGACCATGCGCGTGTCTTGAGCGGCGGCGATGGAGGCCAGGAAGAGCGGCAGAACTATATACAGTGCGAAGCGGCGGTGCATGATTTTTGCTCCTTAAAAGAGGGTGAAAGGTCGGATCTTATCAGTCCTGCATCAGGATAATGCGCGACGTGAAAGGTTAGTCTCCGCGGTTTTACTCTTCAGCTTCTTTCGGGAAATTTGTCAGGTGGGGCGATCGGCCTCTTCGTAGACAACTCCCGCTTCACGGAACATGCTTTGGGCGATCGCACATTCCGCCTTCCAATGCTCCGGAGTGGCTCCGTCGATGGTTACAACCCTGACGATGCCCGCCTGAATGAGCAGTGCCGCGCATTGAGGGCATGGGCAGAACGTAACGTAGGCTGTAGCGCCCTTCAAGCCGTGCCCGTTGCGGGCCGCTGCCGCAATGGCGTTGGCCTCGGCGTGCACGATGAGCCGATACTTGATCTCTCGCTGGTGAAGCCGCTCGTCATCAGCGATGCCCCGCGGAAATCCGTTGAACCCCTCGGAAAGCTGGGCGTGGTCAGAATCGGCAATTACGCAACCGACTTTCGTTGACGGATCCTTCGACCATGAACTTACCAGCACGGCCATATCAATAAACTTGCGATCCCATCCGTTCATTTTGTCCTCATGCGGTCCGCTCGGGCGGTTGTTGAAGCGCCGCGGTCCGCTGCTTCAATTATGACCGGCGGCCGCCGCTCTCCCCTAGCCGGAGTACCACACCTTTCGCGGATCTGATTCGCTTCGCTGGTAATCCCAGGCCTCATCTATGAGCCGCTTCACGTCAAAGCGTGGTCTCCATCCAAGCAGGAATTTCGCTTTGGAGTTCTCAAGCCAGGTTGACCAAAAGGGCGCTTTGATCTCGACGGAAGGGATTCCCCGCGTCTTGCTCAAGTAGGGCCTGAGTCGTGTTAACAGGCCCTGGATTGGAAGATCGGCCACCTGAGGAGGTTTCAGTGCCCAGGCTCGCGGATTCCTGGTTGCTGATTACGGGCGTTGTGGAGGATGCAAAGAATGACGGTCTCCGCGATCCGGTCAAGCCGGCCATCTACACTTATACGTTGCACTCGGTGGGAGGAACGCAGATTCTGGTCAGGTCGCAGGCAACGCCGCTCACGCTTCTCCACTCCGTGCGAGCGCAGATGAGCGCCGTCAATCCTGAACAGCAGACGGACAGCGAGGTCGAAGATCTCGATAACTGGATCTCTGATGAGCCGGAGTGGCAGCAGGAGCGGCTCGTGTCGTGGATCTTCGGCGCGTTCGCAGGGCTGGCGGCGGTCGGGTTGTACAGTGTGGTCTCGTACACGGTCGTCCAGCGACCAACGAGTTTGGCATTCGCATGGCACTGGGCGCACAGCGCGCACATGTGATCCGGATTGTGTTTGGGTCTGTGCTGGTGAGCGTGGGAAGCGGGATTGCGATTGACCTGGCGCTTACGTTTGCGTTGAACGGAATCATTGCGCAGTGCGCCTGGGGAATTCCAACGATTCGGCGCTATTGCTGGAGGGGACACGGATTCTTGTTCTGGCTGCGGGAGTCGCTTGTGCGCTGCCAGCCTTGCGGGCGTCGCGCGTTGAGCCCATGACGGCGTTGCGGTTCGAGTGAGGCGATTGGTCGCGGCGACTCCGAACAGACGCGAAGATCGAAGACTACTCGACACGCAATGCGATTACCGGATTGATGGAGGCCGCTCTGCGTGCGGGAATAATGCTGGCGAGCAAAGCGCAGATTGCGAGTGAAACGATCGAGCCACTGAGGACGAGCGGATCCCAGTCTTTGACCTGATACAACTGGGAGGCGATCAAGCGCGCGCATCCGATTGAAGCCGGGATGCCGATCAGCAGTCCGATGAGGATCTGAAGGAAAGCGCCTCGCAATACGAGGCGAACTACGCTCGCGCGGTTTGCGCCCATGGCGATGCGGACGCCGATTTCATTGGTACGCCGTTCGACGCTGTAGGCCGTCACTCCGTATAGCCCCACGGCAGCAAGCACCAGCGCGAGTATGCCGAAGAGTCCAGTCAATTGCGCCACTGTGCGCTGCTGATCGAGTCTGCCTGCGACCTG
This sequence comes from Occallatibacter sp., assembly GCA_035945795.1. Classification (GTDB taxonomy): domain Bacteria; phylum Acidobacteriota; class Terriglobia; order Terriglobales; family Acidobacteriaceae; genus Telmatobacter. Next base: position 81,303 of record DASYZU010000064.1, on the reverse strand, counting down.
GTCCTGCATGGTGCGCATTCTGATGAGGGTGAGATTTGGGTCGACTTCAGCGAGGGCCTGGCGGATCTGCGGTTCCAACTCTCCCATGCCGCCTGACGCTTGGCTGTTGCGCAATTGGAGTACGACGCTTTCGATCAAGTGGGTGCGGTTTTCGATCATCTGCGCCATGGGGTCGTCATACTGCACATGTTGCGCAAGCGGCACAAAGAATAATGGCGGTCTCCAATGACCGCTGGGATCGGTATAGTTTGCGGTGCGCACAACGCCCACGATCTCATAGGTTCCGCTGTTCTTCACGTCAGTGATTCCGAAGTGCGTACCGATCGGGTCTTCGCCTTGCTTGAAGAACCTGCGCACAAATGCTTCGTCCACTACCGCAATCTTTCGCGTAGCTGCCGTGTCCTGGTCGGTTATGCTGCGGCCGCGAACAATCGTCTGGCCCATCGCTTCGAGGTAGCCGGGCCCTACGTGATCCCAAGACGCGCCACTACTGCCGTCGGCGACATTCGGTATTCCATGCCCTTGTCGGACGATCAGCTCGCCCCAGTTGTCAGTGAATGGGGTGTACTGGGCCAGCGTTGCGCTCTGCACTCCGGGGATGCGGGAAAGGCGATCCTGCAACACCCGGTAAGTTGCATCCAGCTTTTCAGTCGAGTAGCCGGCGAATGGAGCATTGACGCGGAGGTTCACGCGATTTTCTGTTTCGAAGCCGAAGTTCTGGTGTTCCATTTTTTGCATGCTGCGGGTCAGCAGGCCTGCTCCTGCGAGCAAAACCAGAGACAAAGTGGCCTGCAGTACGACCAGAGACTTTTGCGAAAGAGATGAGCTGTCGCGTGTGGTGCGATTGACGCCACGCAGAGCCTCCGCCGGTTGGGCGCGCGAAGTGAACCAGGCAGGCGCAACGCCGAAGAGCAAGCCGGTGAGGAGCGACACGGCAAAAGCGAAGGCGAGGATGGGGAGCGATGGCGACGCGTCGATGGGCACGAAGCGTGCGTTGCGGAAAGCCATTGCGACAATGAGCTTCACTCCCATGCAAGCAACGAATATGCCTGCTGCGCCGCCCATCACGGAGAGCACAACACTCTCGGTGAGCGACTGGCGGATGAGGCGTTTTCTTGAGGCGCCGAGCGCGAGACGGATCGCGGTCTGCGGGCGGCGGGCAGATCCACGCGTCAGCAGTAGGTTGGCGATATTCGCGCAGGCAATGAGCAACACCAGGCAACTGACCGCGAGCAGGATGCGCAGGCTGGCCTCGTAATCCCCTTTCATCGCGGCCACGCCAGCCCCGGAGGGAATCACGTTGATGTTCTGCTTGGGCAGTATGATTTTGATCTGCGGCAGAAACTGTGGGAACTCGGCACCCAGGTCGGTTACAACCCAATCCCGCATGATGGTGGTAAAGCGTGCTGCGAGGCCGTCGGGTTTTGCACCCGGCCGCAGCCTGCCAATAATTCGCAGCCAGGAATTCGATTGCTTGAGGATGGAGTTCTTCCCTACGAGCTGAGGTTCCTGCTGCAGCGGCAGAAAGATATCCGGGGGATCGCTGCGCAGCGTTTCGCCGTAAAAGCCTGGGGGAGTAATGCCTACGATCGTGAATGGATGGCCATCGAGCATGAACGTGGAGCCAACGACTTTGGGGTTGGACGCGTATTCCTGCTGCCACACGCGGTTGCTGAGCATGGCCGCAGGCACGCTTGAAGGCTGGTCATCAGCGGGTGTGATTGTGCGGCCTGCATAGGCCTGAATGCCGAAGGTGGAGAAATAGTTGCCGGAGACGTACTCACCGCGCAAGGGCCGTGCTGGTTGGTTGGTTTCGCTCTGACGCACACTGAATTCGGAGTTGCCACCCTGAAACGCCGCCAACTGCTCAAACTCAGGCGCTGCGGCGACGAAGCGCAGATAAAGCTGATAAGGAAACAGGCCCCAATTATCCTGCGGGCCGCCCTGGACGCAGCAGTTGTTGCTGTCGCCCACTCGATAGAGGCTCGCCGGGTCTGCGACCGGCAGCGACTTGAGCATGACGGAGTGGATGAGCGAGAAGATTGCCGTAGTTGCGCCGATGCCCAGTGCCAGTGTGAGCATGGCCATGAGCGTAAAGATCGGGGAAAGGCGCATCTGCCGCAAGGCGTAAAGGACGTCCTGGCGCAATGTTCGCATCACAAGCCTCTGACGCTCGATACGGGGAAAGATGGGAAAAGGTTCCCTGTAATTTGGCGGTCTGCACGATTGGGGTTCCGGGAGAATTATGGAACTGGAGTTCAATTTGAGTGTTTGAAGTAGGGAAGCCGATCGATTGCCTACGACCTGGGATGAGGCGAGGGGAAAGCAATAAAAGGGCCTTAGATATAGATATCCCAGGTCTCAGACAGGGCAATCGCATGAACAAAAAAGACGGAACGACAATCAGGCTTAACATCACCCCTACGGGGCAGAATGGCTATTGTTGACCGCATTCCCCACGCTAAAGCGCGGGGCTAACGACTACTGCGCCTCCGGCGCGATAGAAATCGTAATCAGCCAGGTTAACAAAATGGATTCATGCGATTACCCCGAGGCCTCAGAAACGAGACCTGCGGCACCCGCCCGGCTCTGTTGTAGAATACGCACGGCGGTTCCGCGAAAATCAGGAGGACTGCAATGCGTCTTCGTTGGCCTATTTTTGTGGCTTGGTTGGCGCGTTTATCGCGGCGTATGGGCCGAATTCGCAGCGTGGATACGATTTGCAGCCTGCGCTGAATTTTCTCTTCGAGCAGCGGCCATTTCGCTTGGAGTGCGTCGACCGAACGCCCGGACAACCCTTGCCGCCTGGAACTCAGGCCATCGTCGTAGAAGGCTCCCAGGCGCCCTATCTGCGAACGCGGATTGAAACTCTTAAACTTTCTCGGACGGACATTCCCGCGCTTACAATTGCAGCCGACCCAGCTAATTTCATCGAAATAGCGGGAGGCAGCCGCGACGATTGGTCCTTTCAATTCTGCGCTCAGGGAGAGGGCGACAGCGAGGCAGATGCGCGTGACTTCTTGCGCGAGATCTCGATGGCTCGGGTCGGCAGCCTTGTGACTCTGAACAGCGCCGGTCCCGGCGGCAGAACCGGGGGACGAGGTAACCTGCTTGTCGATGCGCCGGCAGATGCACCCATAACCGTACATGCCTCGTTCGGCGCGGTTGAGGTTCACAATATGTCTGCACCTGTCCGCGTGACGGCTGTGCATGTGCGTGCGACGATTCTGAATACAACCGGCAGAGTAGACGCCGCCGGATTCGTAGTCGATTTTGCAGGATCAACCGGGACGGTCATCCTTAGCGCGGAAGCCGAGATCAACGTGAAGTTGACGAGCACTCGATTTCAAGGCTCGCTCAATGCATGGGCGCAGCGCCCGGTGCGGGTGCTTCTTCCGCGAGCTTTCCAAACACCATTTCAAGCTGTTGTGAACCGTCCAAAGGACTTTGTCTGCCGCACAGACTTCTGCTCGAAAGTCCGGTCAGAGAAGGATGGAGCCTTGTACGTTTTCACATACGCGGGTGACGGAAGCGCGCCGCCCGGACGAATACATTTTCGCTCTGAGCAGGCGACCGTCGTGATTGATGCCTCGGATTAAAGCTATGGTGAGTAGCCAGGCGGTCTGTGCCGCAGGTCTCGCGACTCGGAGACCTGGGGCACGCCTTTCGTCGGTTGTTGGCTAGAGCGCGGTTTCGCCGCGTTCATCGTTGCGGATTCTGATGGCTTCGTCGACGCGGCTGACGAAAATCTTTCCGTCGCCGATGCGGCCGGTGCGTGCGGCGCCGATGATGGCCTGAATGGCCTTCTCCTTCAATTCGTCGTGGAGAACGAGTTCGATCTTCACCTTGGGAAGAAGATCGACCGTGTATTCACGGCCGCGATAAAACTCGGTGTGGCCCTTCTGGCGGCCATGGCCGCGGGCTTCGAGAATGGTCATGCCTTCGATGCCTGCTTCGAGCAGCGCATCTTTGACGGCGTCCAGCTTGGAGGGCTGGAGAACAGCTTCGATCTTGAGCATATGCAAAATGCCTCGTTTGACAGCGTATCAGGCCCAGTGGCCCATTGGCCGCAATCCGGCGAAAGTTTTTCTGACTTTCCGGAAGGTATATCGTTTCGGGACTCAAAAGAATTACTGTGCTTTCCCGCCCTTGTGCCCTGAAACGCGAAACGCAGGCCCTCGGCTACGCTGCGCTTTTCTCAGGATGACAAGTCTTTTTTACGAGTTGAGGTCGTAGCCTTCCTCGCCGTGCTGGGAGAGATCGAGACCGGCGGATTCGTGTTCGGGGGAGACGCGCAGCCCGACAATCCGATCGACGACGAAGAGCAGGACCAGGGTTCCGACAATGGAGATGCTCCAGGCAACGGCCACGCCGCCGAGCTGGTTGAGGACCTGTCCCCAGTGTCCGTCGATGGCGCCGGTGGGGACGTCCTTGCCGTAGATGGCGTTGATGGCGCGGGTGGCGAAGAGTCCGGTGAGCAGGGCGCCGAGGGTTCCGCCGGCTCCGTGCACGCCGAAGGCATCGAGCGAGTCGTCGTAGCGGAACATGCTCTTTACCTTGAATACCATAAAGGAGCAGAAGAAGCCGGCGATGATGCCGATGAGCAATGCCGGGAAAGGCTGAACGAAGCCGGAGGCGGGAGTGATGGCGACCAGGCCGGCAACCGCTCCGGAAATTGCGCCGAGTGCGGTGGGCTTGCCGTTGTGGAACCACTCGAAGATCGTCCAGCCGACTGCGGCGGCCGCAGCGGCGAAGTGGGTGTTGACGAAGGCGCTTGTGGCCAGGGGGCTGGCTGCCAAGGCACTGCCGGCGTTGAAGCCGAACCAACCTACCCACAAGAGGCAAGCCCCGATGAAGCTGAGCACCATGGAGTGAGGGGGCATGTTGGTTTGGGGGTAGCCGATGCGCTTGCCGAGGTAAATGCAGGTGACCAGTGCAGAGACGCCGCTGGTGACGTGGACGACGGTGCCGCCGGCAAAATCGAGACTCGGAATGTGTCCGCCGGAAGCGTTGAGCAGTCCGCCGACGCCCCAGACCATGTGAGCCATGGGGCAGTAGACGAACAGCGACCAGAGGGAGAGATAGAGGGCCATTGCGCTGAATTTCATGCGCTCGGCAAAGGCGCCGGTGATGAGGGCCGGGGTAATGATGGCGAACATGAGCTGGTAGATCATGTAAGTTTGCTCGGGAATGGTGGCGGCGTAGTCGGTGTTGGGAGTGAGGCCGACGCCGCGCAGGAAGAGATGCTCAAAGCCGCCGATGAAGGCGTTGCCATGGCCGAAGGCCAGGGAGTAGCCGACGACAGCCCAGATAACGGTGACCAGGCCCATCATGGCGAAGCTTTGCATCATAGTGCCGAGGATGTTCTTCTTGCGGACCAGGCCGCCGTAGAAGAGCGCGAGTCCGGGACCGGTCATGAGCAGGACCAGCGCGGCGGAGACCAGCATCCAGGCGTTGTCGCCTGCGGACTGGGCATTCTGGACGGCCTGCTGAAGGGCGGCAATCTGCGCTTGGGTCGCTGGGGCCTGTGCGGCTGGGGCCGCCGCGGGAGACTGGGCCAGGGCAAGGGCAGGAAATGCGATCAGGGCGGGCAGGAGGGACAGTCGTACTGTACGTCTCAGCATTGTGATTCGGCTCCGAAAAAGTCGTCTGCAAGAAGGCGTCCGCCAAGGGAAGATCGGACGAGGAACAGTTTTGAATTCATTGCGATAAGCCGTTGAATCATGGAGCTTCGACGTCTGCTCGCAAGCAGCCGGAAACCGCAGATAGCCGGCTACCGGACAAGGATCACGGGATAGATGAAGGATAATTGCGCTTTCATAGCATTCTCATAAAGACTGGGAAATAACGCAAGTTTCTTTAATTTCCTGATGGGTTTTTCACGAGCAGGATGATATTTGCGCGGGGGACGGAGGGCCGGAAGCCGTGAAAAGAATGCAGCGCAGCGGGTGGCAGATCTGGCTTTGGACGGCGGTTTGCCTCGTGATGGTGATGCCGATCAGGAGCCTGGCCGCAGCGCCGCGTCCGGCAGGCTGCAGGAAGATTGTGCTGACCGGCGAAGTGAGTGCCGGGGAGCAGTGGAAGGCAGCCTTTGGCGAGGGGTGGGTGTTCAGAGTGGCGCCGATCAAGCCGGGGAAAGAGGGGTACAGCGGCTGGGACCTGGTTGTGGATCGTGAACAATCTGCCGGGTATCCGGATGCGCTGCTGGTGGCGACGCCCCCGTATTACTCCATTAGCGAACGCGAGCTGGGAACGACCTTTGGGCTTCGTGCGCAGGATGCGATTGGCTGGAACCCACGGAGATTTCACTTTCTGACCGATCCCGATGCGTTGCGTGAAAGCCAGAAACAGTTTCGGGCTTTGGGCGGGACAAAGATTTGGACCGAGGCGCCGGTGGCGGGCAGCCGGGAGCAGGAGGCTGAGCAGCGATTGCTTGAAATCAATCGGAAGTCATCGGCAGGGCAGCTTCGGATTCTGAATGCAAGGTTGACGCCAGGGATTGCCGACGCAGCGCCCTTTGCCCGGAAATGGGCGCTTCAATCGGCCAGGACACCGCACACCATCGTGCCCGCAGCTGGTGCAAAGGCCACTCCGCTGGGGGAGCTGAACTGGATGCGCTTCTCCGTGACTTTGTGGCTTCCGGCGGGATGGAAGGCACCCCAAGGACTCGGTGCTTCGCAGGCGACCTGTTCGGAATGAGATGAACCGGGATCAGGAATCCGGAAACCGGGAATGGGAAATTGGCTGGCAAAAACCGACCGTGTGCGGTTCTGATCATTCAATCCGGCAGGAAGTAGCGATATATTGGATGTATGGCGGTTACGGCGGAGCGGGACCATTATCTTTTTGGAGCGCTGGACAGCAGCGCGAAAAATCGCATCAAGCTGAAGGAAGTGAGCTACGGCTACGAAGAGCCGGAGGGCGTCTTCCTGACCTCGATGGACTATGCCGTGAACTGGATTCGCAAGAATTCAGTGTGGCCCATGACTTTTGGACTGGCCTGCTGCGCGATCGAGATGATGTCGATGGGAGCGTCGCGTTTTGACGTAGCGCGATTTGGCGCGGAGGTGTTTCGCCCTTCGCCGCGGCAGTCGGACTTGATGGTGGTTGCGGGACGGGTTTCGCAAAAGATGGCGCCGGTGCTTCGGCGTCTCTACGATCAGATGCCGGAGCCGAAGTGGGTTATTTCGATGGGCGCCTGTGCGACTTCAGGTGGAGTCTTCAACAATTACGCGCTGGTACAGGGCGTTAACCAGGTGGTTCCCGTAGATGTGTATGTGCCGGGTTGCCCCCCGCGCCCGGAGCAACTAATTTACGCAATTACGCTTCTACAGGAAAAGATACAGCGGGAGCGCCGCAGCCTGCTTAAAACCCTGAATATGGGTTGAAATGCGGTTTCCAATGCGAGTAACTTGAATTGAGTTACCAGAGTAACAGCTAAGTAATCTGCCACAATTGAAGACAACGGAGGAGGCAGATTCAGCAGTTTATAAGACAGGTAACTCGTTGAAAAAGTGTTCTGGGGGTAAACGTACTATGGTACGTTTAAAGGTGCTGTAATGCGTCCGGAGCTTCGCAGATGTTGCGGAGTCGACCGGTCCGAGCCGGAGTATGTGCTCGCAAGCAGCCATTTTCCATTTAGTACATCAGCCTTATTGCGGAGGATAAACGCATGCATGCTCGTGTTTTAAAATCTGTGAGCCGGGTTCTCTTCCTGGCGCTCGTTGCATTGATTCCTGTTGCCATGAGTGCTCAGGCCACAGCCACATCGACCGGAAAGCCGGCATGGAATGACTCTCCATCCAGGTGGGACATTTTCGCAGGCTACAGCTATCTTGCTCCACGTGGGACAGTAGTAACCCCGCTTCCAAATGGAGGAACGGTCTCTGCCAACTATGATGCCGTTAATCTTGGCGGCCTGTTCAGCGGCGCGTATTACTTCAATCGGCACGTTGGCGTGCAGGCGGAATTCGGCCTTCATGAGTGGGGCGTGGGCAATCCTTACCCGAACAACATTGGCGTGCATGGCAACGACGACGGCTTCCTGACCTTTGCCGGTGGTTTGATTGCGCGCTTCCCGAATGGGAACATTACACCGTTTGTCCATGGGCTGGTAGGAACAGCGCAGGTAAACGGCCCGTTTTTCCAGCCCAACAAATGGGGTCCTTCGCTGACCTTGGGCGGCGGCATGGACTATGAAACGCCGTTTCTGAATCATCGCCTGGCGTTTCGTCTCTTCCAGGCCGATTACGAGTACATGCATGCGAACTTTGGGACAGGCGTTCTGGGCGGCCGCGCGAACATCAACGCCGCGCGGTTGAGCACCGGCATTGTGATCCATGCCGGCTCGATCGAGCCACCTCCTCCTGTGACGCTGGCATGCTCTGCCAGCCCTCAATCAGTCTTCCCTGGTGAACCGATTACGGTGACCGCGACAGCCGGCAGCCTTCTTCCCAAGAGGAATGTGATTTATTCGTGGAGCGGAACAGGCGCGACGGGCAACGCCACCACGACCACGGTGGCCACGAGTTCTCTGGATCCCGGCAACTATACGGTGACCGGCACAGTGAAGGAAGGCAAGGCCGGCAAGGAAGGCCTGAAGCCCGGCCAGACAGCGAATTGCACGGCCAGCTTCACAGTGAAGGCCTTCGAGCCGCCAACCATCAGCTGCACGGCCAACCCCACCACCATCAAGCCCGGGGAAACCAGCACCATCACCTGCACCGGCATGAGCCCGCAGAATCGTCCGCTCACCTACAGCTACTCGGCAACAGGCGGCACGGTAACGGGCAGCGGGACGACGGCTGTGTACTCCTCCGTGGGCGCGCCGACTGGCGTAGTTGGCATAACGGGCAACGTATCAGACGACAAGGCTCACTCGGCCAGTTCCAGCACCAACGTCACAATCGTGGCTCCGGTTATTCCGCCGGCTCCTCACACCCAGGCGCTGTGCTCCATCAACTTCTCGACAGACACGAAGCGGCCGACACGCGTTGACAATGAAGCCAAGGCCTGCCTGGACGAAGTAGCCCTTGATCTGCAGCGTCAGGCGGATGCTAAGGCAGTCGTCGTTGGCGAGTCGAACGCCAAGGAGAAGGAAACCACCGCGAAACAGCAGAAGGTGGCTCTGAAGCACAAGAAGGCCAAGGTTACGCTGTTCGATGCGCAGCGCGCTGTGAACGCCAAGGACTACCTGGTGACAGAGAAGGGTATTGATGCTTCGCGCGTCAGCACCATGACCGGCACCACGGATGGGCAGACGGTGGAAGATTACCTGGTGCCCGCTGGCGCAACCTTTACAGGCGATGTGCAGGGAACCACGCCGGTTGACGAGTCGACTGTGAAGCCGGAAGTACGTAAGCCGCTGGCCGAAAGGCACCCGGCAAAGAAGCACGCCGCAGCCAAGTAGACCTACCGGTTTCGACCGGTACATAACCGCCAAGTCAGGCCTCCTATCCTTCTTGGATGGGAGGCCTGACGAAAGCTAGACCATGCGATTCCTCCTGCAACCATTCGAGGCTGACCGGCAAGCCGGTTGGCCTTTTTGGTTTTATGCACGACTTCTTGCGGTCTTTTTCTTTTGCCTGGGAGTTCACTGTTTGAATAGGTGTTTGAGGATTCTTCTCCATCTCTGCAACCGGCGCGGTGTTCTTACGCTGGTTCTTACTTACGGATTTTGCGGGCAAGGCCTTTGGGCGCAGCAGGCCTCGAATTCTGTGTCCTGGAGTGCGGTGGGGCCGGCCGGCGGCGATGCGCGCGCGTTTGCGGCAGTGCCCGGTGAGCCCAACCATCTCTACCTAGGGACAACCAGCAGTTGGCTTTACGAATCGCTGGACACAGGCGCCACATGGCATCGTCTTGCGAAGCTGAACACAGCGGACGATCTTGTTCTGGACCACATTGTTGTGGACGCTGCCGATTCTGCCACGATCTTTGTGGCCGGATGGAAACGCGCCGACGGCGGCTTGTGGGTAAGCCACGACCGGGGCCAAAGCTGGAGTGAAATCGCGGGCCTGCATGGCCAGTCGATTCGCGCCTTTGTGCAAGCTCCCTCCAATCCCCGAATGTTTTTTGCAGGATCGCTTGAAGGTGTCTTTCGCTCCGTCGATGCGGGCGCGACGTGGGAACAGATCAGCGAGAAGGGCAGCCGCGAGATTCACGAGGTGGAGTCGCTGGCTGTTGATCCGTCGAACCCGGAGATCGTTTATGCCGGCACGTGGCATCTGCCCTGGAAGACGATCGACGGCGGCAAGAGCTGGCACAACATCAAGCAGGGCCTGATCGACGACTCAGATGTTTTCTCCATCATTCTGGATCCGGTCAAGCCGAGCAAAGTGTTTCTAAGCGCATGCAGCGGGATTTACAAGAGTGAAACCGCCGGCGTGCGGTTCCGCAAGATTCAGGGAATTCCCTCCACCGCGCGGCGGACGCGGGTTCTCAGGCAGGATCCCGCGAATCGCGAGATTGTGTACGCGGGAACCACTGAAGGGCTCTACAAGACCGAAAATGGTGGCAGGACTTTCAAGCGGCTCACAGGCCCAGACGTGATTGTGAACGATGTGTTTGTGGATCCACGGGATTCGAATAACGTGCTGCTGGCTACCGATCGCGGTGGAGTGTTGGCGAGCAAAGACGCAGGGGCGAGCTTTGCGGCGTCGAATGAGGGAATCTCACAGCGCAAAGTGACGGCGCTGCTGGTGGACCGCAGCAATCCGGCAAAGCTGTTTGCCGGGGTGGTGAACGACAAGAACTTTGGCGGCGTGTTCGTCTCGACCGATGGCGGCGCTGCCTGGCAGCAGATTCCAACAGGACTTGACGGGCGCGACATTTATACGCTCGGGCAGACGAAAGATGGACTGGTGCTGGCCGGCACCAGTCACGGAATCTTCGCTTTGGATCCGCCCGCGGTTGCCGATCCAGCAGCCGGCACTCCGAGTTCGGCATTGACCTGGGAGCCGCGAAACACGATCGCCAACACCATCATGAAAGTCTCCACTGAGACGCATTTGAGAACCAGGGTCAACGTGGAGAAACAGGTGAAGGCTCCGGTCATCGAGTTGGAGAGCCGCGTGAACGCACTGGACGTCTCCGATGATGTATGGCTCGCCGCTACCACTCTAGGGTTGTTGACCAGCCGTGATCAGGGCGCCAGTTGGCAGGGTGGCCCGGTGCTGGGAATGGGTGAGTACCTGTCGGTAACCGTGCATGGAGACCTGATGGCCGCGGCGCGGGCCGACGGGGCGGTTCTGTCGAAGGATGGCGGCAAGACGTGGTGGCCGATTGGACTGCCTACCATGCTGACGCGAATTCATCGGGTGGTTTTTTCTCCGGACGGGACATTATGGCTGGGCGCGCGAGAAGGGGTCTACTTTTCGCAGGACCAGGGCAAGACATGGCTTTGGATCGGGCGGCTTCCATTTCGGGATATAGACGACCTGGAATATGACGCAACGCGGAACAGGGTATTGGTGAGTTCGCGGACCAACGACCAGGTGTACTCCATTGATCCCAAAACGATGACGTGGAAGTGGTGGCGCACGGGCTACCGCGTTGCCTTGATTCGCGTTGCAGGCGACCGACTGGTCGCGGCCTCGCTCGATGACGGGGTGCTGGTGGAGCCGCAGGCGGGAACAGAAGGAAGATAGGAGCAGGGGTTAGGGATTAGGAACCGGGGGCAGTTCTCATCGGGGCGAGGCCATATTTCTGTATCATAGAGTGATGAACGTTGCGACCCTGGATTCCCGCGAACAGAGCTCCTTTCGGAGTCTTGACCCTCGGCTGGAGCCGATTGCCGCCAAGGTACTGGCGGGCGAGCGGCTGGACTTTGTCGACGGGCTAGCGCTCTACGGCTCATCGGATGTTCTGGCCGTAGGCTGGCTGGCCAATTACGTGCGCGAGCGAATGCACGGCGACATTACTTACTTCAACGTGAATCGCCACATCAACCCGACGAATGTTTGTGTCGCGGCATGCAAGCTATGCGCGTTCGGCCGCAAGAAGGGCGACGCGGCCGGCTACACGATGGCTTTAGAAGAGGCGTGGGAGACCGCGGCTTCAGGCTACTCGGAGGCGGTGACAGAGTTTCACATCGTCGGCGGCCTGCACCCGGATTTGCCCCTGGAGTATTTTCTTGACCTGGTGCGTGGGCTGAAGGAACGGTTTCCGAAGGTTCACATCAAGGCTTTCACGATGGTGGAGGTGGCTTATCTCGCGCGACGGGCCAAGCTCACGATCGAGCAGACGCTGGTGAAGTTGCGCGATGCGGGCGTGGACTCGATGCCGGGCGGCGGCGCGGAGATTTTCGCAGCGCGGGTGCGGTCGATCATCTGCGACCACAAAATCGACGGCGAAGAGTGGCTGGAGACGGCACGGCTGGCTCATAAGCTGGGGTTCAAGTCCAACGCGACCATGCTGTATGGTCACATTGAAAATGACGCCGACCGCGTGGACCACCTGCTGAAGCTGCGCGCGGTGCAGGATAAAACTGGAGGCTTTCAGACTTTCATTCCGCTGGCGTTTCACCCGGAGAACACAGTGCTGGACCACTTGCCGGTGACGACGGGCCTGACCGATATTCGACAAATTGCAGTTAGTCGATTGCTGCTGGATAATTTCCCGCACATCAAGGCGTACTGGCAGATGATGACACCAAAGATTGCGCAGATCGCGCTGCGATTTGGCGCAGATGACCTGGATGGAACGGTGATCGAGGAGAAGATTTACCACGATGCCGGCGCGACCACGCCGCAAGGCATGACGCGCAAGGAACTGTGCCGTCTAATTACCGAGGCCGGCCGGGTTCCGGTGGAGCGGGATACGTTGTACCACGCGGTGACACGTACGGAGGATAGCTTTACGGTTGCGGTTTAGAAAGCTGAGTTACGACCAGGGCGGCTCGAGCCAGAACGGAGACACCATGCGGCGGTAAAGAAAGTTGACCGTAATTTTGACTCGGGTTTCTCTGAAGAACGGTCGCCGTATTAGAGAAGGAGAGGATTCAATGAGCGCATTCGGTTCTGCCGCCGTATTCGGGGCATGTCTGGGCTTTCTGTGGGGTATAGGATGCTCGCTGGCGGTCATGTATTCGATCTACCTGGCCGGCTATCGTAAAGCGATCAAGGAGTCTCTGGCGAAAGATCAGCCGTTACGCTATCAGGAAGCGCTCAGGAAGATTGAAGCGAAGAAGGCGCGGAAACAGGCTGCACGTTTGGCGAAGGCAGACGCGACTACCGCCGAACCACAGAGCCGCCCTTCATAACAAAATTTACGTGTTCAACCGCTGTGATGTCCTCCAGCGGATTGCCGGGGACGGCGACGACGTCAGCGTAGTAACCCGGCTTCAACTCGCCAATCTGGCCCTGCCAACCCAGCACTCTTGCGCCTTCAATCATGTCGGCCTGGAGGACGGCGAGCGGCTTCATGCCATAACGAACCATCAGTTCCATCTCGACGGCCTGCGTCCCATGCGGGAATGGACCAACGTCTGAACCCACAGCAAAAGGAATGCCTGCGGCGACCTGCATTTTGAATTCGCTGATCTTGTAGTCGAGCATCTCAGCTTCTCGCGCAGCCTGGTCCTGCGACTCGCGGTGGTGCGCGAAGTAGTCGAAGATGGCGAACGTGGGGATGGCGGGGATGTGCTTTTCGTGCATCAGGCTCATAGTCTCGCCGCTGAGCTGAGTGGCGTGGTCGATTGAGGCGACGCCTGCCTGCGCGGCGTAGAGCGTACCGGGCTCGCCCATGGCGTGTACGCCAACCGTCATGCCCAGACGCCGCGCTTCAGCCACGGCGGCAGACAGTTGGGCCTCTGTGTACTGGTAGGGGGTGTGCAGCACGCCGCCAATCATTTTGTCTGGACCGGTCTCGTAGATTTTTACGAAGCTGGAGCCCTGCTTGTGTTGCTCGCGGATGACCTCGACGAGTTGATCGGCGGAGTTTGCGTAGTCGGCGTTAGCTAGGACGTGTTGCGCGGGGTTGAAGTCGTTGGCGTCTTCGTGGCCGCCCAGAATGTCGATGGCGTTGCCGCTGATGCGCAGGCGAGGGCCGAGGATGAGGCCCTGGTCGATAGCGTCGCGGATTGCGCTGTCGGCGGAGCCCGCACCTTCAGTTCCCATGTCGCGCTCTGCGGTGAATCCGGCCATGAGATCAGCCTTAGCTGCCTGCTCGGCGAGGATGGTGCGCCAGGGTACTGATTCCTTGACTGTCTGTAGATCTTCCGCGCCGGGGTGCAAGAAGAGATGAATGTGGGCGTCGATGAGGCCGGGGAGCAGGGTAGTGTCGCCAAGGTCGATGATCTTCGCGCCCTGCGGATGTTCAACTGACCTGCCGACGGCGCGAATGCGCTCGCCCTCAACAAGGATTTCGCCGGGCTGGAGGATGACGCCTGTATCGACCTGGAGCAACCGGGCAGCGTGGAGGACGATGGAGGCTGAGGGTGATTGCTGGGCTGTAGCAAATCCCGCGAGCAGTGCCGAAGCCAGTGCGAAAGAGGCACATGTGCGAAGCGTCGAAGGAGACTCGAAAAGTTTCCGCATGAATACGACTATGCCGCTGCTGACCACGGCTTGTCGATGGCAAATTGCAGGTGGCGCCGGTCGCGACACCAGGCTTTAGTACGCCGCAATCCCGGTGAGGTGCTGGCCGAGGATCAGGGTGTGGATGTCGTGGGTACCTTCGTAGGTTTTTACGGATTCCAGATTCATCATGTGACGCATGATGGGGTAGTCTTCCGTAATTCCGTTTGCGCCCAGGATGTCGCGGGCCATGCGCGCGCATTCGAGAGCCATCCATACGTTGTTGCGCTTGGCCATTGAGATGTGCTGGTGGCCCACGTTGCCTGCATCCTTGAGGCGGCCGACGTGGAGCGCGAGCAACTGCGCCTTCGAGATCTCGCTGGCCATCCAGACCATTTTTTCCTGAACGATCTGGTGGCTGGCGATGGGCTGGTCGTGAAACTGTTTTCTAATTTTGGAGTATTGCAGCGCCGTCGAATAGCAGTCCATGGCTGCGCCGATGGCGCCCCAGCTTATGCCGTAGCGGGCCTGATTGAGGCACATCAGCGGACCCTTCAAGCCTTTGGCGCCGGGCAGCATGTTGGCGGCGGGCACATGCACATCCTGAAGCGTGAGGCCGCTGGTCGAGGAGGCGCGGAGACTCCACTTGCCGTGAACCTCCTGTGCGGAGAAGCCGGGGCGATCGGTCTCGACGAGGAAGGCCCTGACAGAATCATTTCCGCCGTCTGCACCTTCGCCTTCGAGCTTGGCCCAGATCACGGCCACATCGGAGATGGTGCCGGAAGTGATCCACATTTTTTCGCCGTTGATAATGTACTCGTCGCCGGATTTGCGGGCACGGGTTGTCATTCCGCCGGGATTCGATCCGAAGCCGGGCTCGGTGAGCCCGAAGCAGCCGAGCTTTTTGCCGCTGGCAAGAGCCGGGAGCCAGGTCTTCTTCTGCTCTTCCGAGCCGAAGGTGTAGATGGGGTACATGACCAGGGCCGACTGCACGCTGACAAAGCTGCGCAGACCAGAGTCGCCCCGCTCCAACTCCTGCATCACCAGGCCGTATTCCACATTCGACATGCCGGCGCAGCCGTAGCCCTCGATGGTGGCGCCGAAGAAGCCCATCTCGCCCATCAGCGGAACGAGCTCGCGCGGAAAGCGGCCCTCGCGAAAGCAGTCTTCGATGATGGGGATCAGATTGTCTTCGACGAAGTCGCGAGCGGTGCGGCGGACAAGGAGTTCGTCTTCGTTGAAGCTGGAATCGAGATGGAGAAAGTCGAAGTTCTGAAATTTGAAAGCCATTATGCACCTGCCGTTCTTTTGGAACTCAAAACAGGTAAGGCTAGCAGATGGAGGAGGGGGTGGGAAAGATTGCTCTACTCCAAAAACTCGCGGACGAACGGGTTCTCGGACTTGACCAGGTCGTGGAGGGAGCCGTCGAAGATGAGGCGGCCTTCTTCGAGCATGAGGAACCTGGTGTTTGGGTTAGTCTGCCCTTTGGGGAGGGGGGTCATGCGCCCTTGTGCCTCGTCGAAGCGGTGGGAGCAGAGAGTGAAGGCGTCCTGGAGCCGGTGAGTGACGAGCATGGACGGAGTCTGGTGGACATCGCGCTCCTTGACGATGAGTTCGATGATTGTAGTTGAGGTGACGGGGTCCAGGCCGCCGGTGGGCGAATCGTAGAGCAGCAGCTCGGGATGGCGAATGAAAGCGCGGGCGATGGCCACGCGGCGCTTCATGCCGCCGGAGAGGCTGGAGGGAAAGAGCGAAAATGTCTGTTCGAGGCCCACAAAAGCAAGGGCTTCCCGAACGCGAGTGTCGATTTCGTCATCGGGTACGAGCTCCTGAATAAGTTGGTAGGCGACATTGTCGCGGACGGAAAGGGAATCGAAGAGCGCGCTTTCCTGAAAGACCATGCCGGTTCGAATGCGAAGAGGGAAGAGATTTCTTTCGGGCATGGTTGCTATTTCTTCTCCGAAGAGCTGGATACTTCCCTGGTCGGGGCAAAGCAGTCCATTGCAGAGCTTGAGCAGGACGCTCTTTCCCACGCCGGCGGGGCCGAGCAGGATGCGCGTCTCTCCCGGCGCCAGTGAAAAGGTGATGTCCTCCAGTACTGGGGGGCCGTCGAAGGCGATGGAGACGTTGCGAAAGGCCACAACGGGATCCGGCTGGGCGGAAACATGGGTCTCGCTCATAGTGCAGGGAAGAGGGCAAGGAGCAGCCTGGTGAGGAGGAAGTCCACGAGGATGATGAGCACCGAAGAGTTGACCACGGCCTGAATGGTGGAGCGGCCTACGCCCTGGGTTCCCCCGGTGGTTCTCAAGCCATAGAAGCAGCCGACGGAAGCGATGATGTAGCCGGAGAAGAGCGGCTTCACCAGTCCCTGGATGATGTCGGGATAGCGGAGGGCCTCCCACGCCTTTGAGAAGTACTGTGTGCCGTTCTGGTGATTCAGGAAGACCGTGACTGCGCCGCCGCCGAGGATGCCAAAAGCATCGGCGACGATGGTGAGAAAGAAAAGCATCGTGATGCAGGCAAAGATGCGCGGGGTGACGAGCTTGCGCATGGGGTCGACGCCAAGGGCGCGCATGGCGTCAATCTGCTCGGTAACAACCATCGACCCGAGCTCGCTGGCCATGGAGGAAGCGTTGCGGCCGGCAACCATGATTCCAGTAAGCACCGGGCCCAGCTCGCGGATCATGGTGATGCTGACGAACTGGCCGGTGACAGCGGTGGCGCCGAACTGGGAGAGCGTGGCCGCGGACTGCAGGGCGAGCACGCCACCGGTGAAGAAGCCTGACAGCAACACAATGGCCGTGGACCCGACGCCAATGATGTCGGACTGAATGAGGAAGTCGGACATGTAACGTGGCTGGGAGTAGAGGTTCGTGAACGCGCGCCAGGCGAACAGGGAATAGTCCTGTATCGTGAGCACGATTTGTTTGGCGGTGCGGTCGATCGTGAATGTCGCCATGAGTTGTGCCGGATTGCGAGTGAAGGCTATGTGCTTCTGTCTTCGACAGAATAGCGCATGGGGGGACAGGATTGCGCATCATGCGGGCGCTGTTTCATGTCTACCGGGGTCACGGCAGGGAGCATGATGCGAGAAAATTCCGCAGGCGGGCGGGAGGCTGTGGATTTAGCCAGGGGAGACGCTGTAAGTGCATGATGAGAAAGGCAGATGGATTTTTGATGCTGATTTGGTGGGCAAACGGAGGCCAGAGGGCATCTAATAAAGATAGAGCCTATTATGAACCAAGGCCGAATTTGCGCCGCGACCCGAATGGGCGGGGTCAATTCTCCTCATTTCGTCGTCGCTCGTCGCTAAGATACACCCTGTAACCCACCCCACGGACAAGACCTCGTCCGTTGGAACCCCGGGATCTGTCCCTCCTTGCTTCCAGAACTGAGCAAGACTGGCTTCCGTCGTTGCCTTTTCCATAGTTCAAAACAAGCCTTAAGGAGGTAACCGATGCACCTGTTTCGCGTACGGCTGATTCTTGCGCTGATTTTTGGCGTGACGCTGATCTCGGCAGCCTCCACCTACTTTGACGTGTTGGCTCACAAGCACGTGTTGCGCGTGGAATTGGAGCGCCGCACGAAATGGATGGGCACGAGCATCGAGCCGGGTGTAGCGGAAGCACTTGAGTCCGGCGACCCTTCAACAATTCCTGGCATAACCGAAGTCTTGAAGTCCAGTACAGGCGCACTGGCGCTGGCGGTGTATGACGGGAATGGAAGGTTGATGGCCTGCTCGGGGCCGCAGGACGTGTTGCAGGCCTTGCCTTACGAAGTGGTCTCGAAGTCAATTCAAAAAGGAGCCGAGGTCAACGCATTCGGGCACACGGACGATTGGCAATGGCTCGAGGAGGCGTTGCCGCTTCACGACGGGGACAAGCTTGAAGGCGTGATTGCGATTGTGGCCGATGCCGGCTATATCCGCAGCGAAGGAATCGCAGTATGGCAGCGCAGCTTCTGGCGGATTGTTGCGCTTGTGGTTCTCATCGTGGTGGTGACGCTGGCAATGGTGAGCTGGTTCCTGCTGCGCCCCATGGCGCAGGTGGCGGATAGGCTGCGGCGGTTGCGCACGGGCTCCATCGAAAAGTCGGCCAAGCCGAGCGTCGGCGGGTTGAACCTGTTTTCTCCGCTGGCCCTTGAAGTGGAGACGATGGCGGAGAGCCTGATCGAGGCGCGGGCTGCGGCTGCCGCCGAGGCCCGGTTGCGGGATGCCGGAGAGCATCAATGGACTGCTGAGCGTCTGGCTGTACATATGCGCGACCGGTCCGGTTCGAGCCGCATCTTCGTGGTGTCGAATCGTGAGCCGTACATACACGTGCGGCAGGGACGGGAGACGGTGTGTATTGTTCCTCCCAGCGGATTGGTGACGGCGATCGAGCCGGTGCTGCGTGCGTGCGACGGAGTGTGGGTGGCGTGCGGCAGCGGCGATGCGGACGCTTCGATGGTGGACGATTTCGATCGTCTGCGCGTGCCGCCTGACGATCCGCGCTACACGCTGCGGCGAGTGTGGCTTTCTGCTGAAGAAGAGTCGCAATACTACGACGGTTTTGCGAATGAGGGGCTGTGGCCGCTTTGCCATATTGCGCACACGCGTCCCATCTTCCGCGCCACGGACTGGGAATGCTACCAGCGGGTGAACGAGCGCTTTGCTGCCGCGCTTCTTGAAGAGATGGAAGGCAGCGAGAATCCAGTCGTTTTTGTGCAGGACTACCACTTCGCTTTGCTGCCGCGGCTGGTTAAGGTGGCGCGGCCCGATGCGCGGGTGGCGATCTTCTGGCACATTCCATGGCCAAATCCTGAAGCGTTTGGAATTTGCCCGTGGCAGGCCGAGTTGCTTGACGGCATGTTGGGAGCCGACCTGATGGGGTTCCACATTCCGCTGCACTGCAACAACTTTCTCTCCACCGTGGACCGGGTTCTGGAGGCGCGCACCGATCGTGAGCACATGACGGTTCTCCGCAACGGGCACCAGAGCACAGTGCGGCCTTATCCGGTGAGCGTGGCCTTCGAGGGACCACTGCGGGAAACAAGTGCCGGCGCGCTGGAACAGGCGGTGGAAGAAAAGGAAATTGCATTTGCGCGCACGGAGCTGCTGAGAGAGTTCGGTGTGAGGGCGGAAAGCCTGGTGCTGGGCGTTGACCGCATGGATTACACCAAGGGAATCGTGGAGCGGGTGCTGGCGATCGAGCAATTGTTGGAGGCCCATCCCTGGCATCGCGAGCGGATGACGATGGTGCAGATTGCGGCGCCGAGCCGGACGCGCATCGCGAGCTATGCGGAGCTGGGCCGGCAGGTGGAGCAGACGGTGGAGCGCATCAACCTCCGTTATCAGACGGCGCACTGGAGGCCCATTGTGCTGATCGAGCGCCAATGCAGTCATGAAGAGGTGAGGCGCTGGTACCAGGCGGCGGATGTGTGCCTGGTGACATCGCTGCACGATGGGATGAACCTGGTGGCCAAGGAGTACGTGGCTGCGCGCGAGGATGAAGACGGCGTGCTGGTGCTGAGCAAGTTCACAGGAGCGGCGGTTGAACTGCGGGATGCGCTGATCGTGAACCCGTACGACATTGCCGGAGTGGCCGAGTCGATTCATGAGGGGTTGGAGATGAATCCGGCGGAGCGACGGCATCGGATGCGCCGGATGCGGCGACAGGTGAATGAGCACAACATCTACCGTTGGGCTGCCAGTGTGTTGGGCGACTTGCGCGAGTTGCGCATGGAAGGCGCGGATGGCGCTGAGGTGCGCCGTGCCGGGCCCATGTCTGTGCCCGCGGCAGACGTCGCGGATGAGAAACTAGCGTAGAAAGCGAGCGAGGGTTGAGGGAAGAGGCGGCAGAGAAGCTGGAGGAATTCTTTCGCGCTTTTGCGGGCGCGCGAAATCCGTTGTTGCTCCTGGACTACGACGGGACGCTTGCGCCGTTTCGCGTCGATCGATTCCAGGCACGTCCGTGGGCCGGTGTGCGTGAGTTGCTCATGCGTATCCAAAAGCAGGGACGCACGCACATGGCAGTGGTTACCGGGCGGCCAGCTGCGGAGATTACGCCGCTGTTGGGGCTAGAGAAACCGCTCGAAGTGTGGGGCCTGCACGGAGCGGAGCGGCTGTATCCTGATGGCCGGCGCGAACTGGAGGAGGCTCCGGTGGAGATTCGCGCAAAGCTGGACGAACTGCGCGGGCAACTGAGGAACGACAGCCTTGGCGGGCTCTTCGAAGACAAGGCCAACGGTGTGGTGATGCACTGGCGGGGCGCATCGCCAGGCAAGGCGCGGCGGATCGAGCAGCGGACGCGGGCATTATTTGAGTCCCTTGCGCGGATGGATGGATTGGCGTTGCTGGAGTTCGAAGCCGGACTTGAGTTGCGCGCGGGCCGCGACAAAGGCGAGGCGGTGGAGGCGATCGTTGAAGAGACAGGGACTGGCGGGCCGGTTGCATTCCTTGGAGACGATGTGACGGATGAAACGGCATTTCGGGCCATGAACCGGGGCTCGGCGCCGCACCTGAGCGTGCTGGTGCGGAGTAAGCTGCGGAAGACGTCGGCTGATGTCTGGTTAAGGCCACCGGGTGAGGTGAAGGGTTTTTTGGAGATGTGGATATCAGCAGCTAGAAGCTAGAAGCTGTCTTTCTACTCTCTGCCCTTTTTGCGTATCTCGATGTTCAGACGCTTGATCTTCTGGTTCAGCGTGGACAGCGGGATGCGGAATTGCTCGGCGGCGTCGGTTTGGTTCCAGTTGCAGCGCTCGAGCTTCTCGATGATGATGCGGCGCTCGATCACTTCGAGAATGTCGAAGAGTGAGGCGTTGGGGTTGTGTTCGAGCAGCGCGTCCTGGAAGCTTCGGCCGGTGATGTGGCCGGGCAGCAGGTCCGAGCCGATGATGGGGCCGCTGGAGAGCACGACACCGCGCTCGATTGAGTTCTCCAACTCACGCACGTTGCCCGGCCAGTCGTAATCGATGAGGGCGCGTAGAGCGTCGGCGGAGAGCTTGCGCGGGGCAAGGCCATTCTCTTCGGCGTAGAAGTCGAGGAAGTGGACGGCAAGCAACGGGATATCTTCGCGGCGTGCGCGCAGCGGAGGCAGGTCGACAGTAATGACGTTGAGGCGGTAGAAGAGGTCTTCGCGGAAGCGGCCCTCACGGACCTCCTTGCGGAGATCGATATTGGTGGCGGCGAGGATGCGGACGTCGACCTGAATCTCCTGAATGCCGCCGAGGTGCATGAAGCGGCGGTCCTGCAGGACGCGCAGAATCTTGGCCTGGATGTCCATGCCCATGGTGGCGATTTCGTCTAGGAACAGCGTTCCGCCGTGAGCAACTTCGAAGAGGCCTTTCTTTGAAGTGACGGCTGAAGTGAATGCACCCTTGACGTGGCCGAAGAGCGTGGACTCAAGCAGCTCGGGAGGCATAGCGCCGGTGTTGATGGGGACGAACGGCTTGTCGCGGCGGGGCGAGTTGGCGTGGATGGCCTTGGCGATGAGCTCCTTGCCGGTTCCGCTTTCACCCTGAATGAGCACAGTAGAGCGGCTGGGTGCGACCTGGGCGACAAGGTCGAAGACCTTGAGCATGATCTCGCTCTTGCCCACAATGTTGTTGAAGTTGTAGCGCTGCTTTAGGGTGCGCTTGAGCTGCAGGTTCTCTTCCTCGGCGCGATGGCGTGCGACGGCGGAGCGGATGTCGGCCAGCAGCTTTTCGTTGTCCCAGGGCTTCTGGATAAAGTTCTCTGCGCCGGCACGAACGGCTTCAACGACGTTGTCCACTGTGCCGTATGCGGTGATCATGATGACCGGCAGCTCGGGCTGGCGTTCCTTGATCTGGGGCAGCAACTCGAGACCGCTTTGGCCGGGCAGGGCCAGGTCGAGAAGGACGAGGTCGAAGTTTTCCGTTTCGATCATCCGCAGCCCTGCTTCGCCGTCCACGGCCATGGATGTGGAGTAGCCCTCGAGCGAGAGCAGCACTTCGAGCGATTCGCGGATAGAAGCTTCGTCGTCGATCACCAGGATATTGGTGGCGATGCTGGCGGCGGTGTTGCCGTTAGCGGCAGATGCGGGCGCAGGCGCGTTTGTGGGCAGGGCCGCCTCGATCATTGGCTCAGGCATGTACGGAATTCCTCAGCAGCGGAAACTCTAGGTGAAAGGTTGTGCCGGCGCCGATGGCGCTCTCGACATGGATCTTGCCGGCGTGCTCCTGAATGATGCCGTAGGAGACAGAAAGTCCCAGTCCGGTGCCGCGTCTGTCCCCCGGTCTGGGGGTGGTCTTGGTGGTGAAGAAGGGATCGTAGATGCGTTTCAGGTGCTCGGGTGCAATGCCGCTGCCGGAGTCGGTTATCAAGGCTTCGACATGCCCGTTCACCAGTGTAGAGACGCGCAGATTGCCACCGCCGGGCATGGCGTCCTTGGCATTGAGCAGCAAGTTGAGGAAGACCTGCTGCAGCTTTCCGGGGTTGCCATTGATGGTTGGCAACTGCTCAGCCAGGTCGAGATCCACTTCGATTTGTGCGGTCTTGAACTGGTGTTCGAGCAGCGAGAGCGTGTCGCGAATGACCTGGTTGAGATCGGTCTCACGAAACTCAGTAGTCGACGTGCGGGAAAAGTTGAGCAGCCCGTTGGCGATCTCCGCGGCGCGGAAGCTCTGCTGCGTAATCTTGTCGAGCACCGGGCCGAGACGGACATCGCCGCGCAGTTGCTTTGAGAGCATCTGTGCGTATGACGAAATGACGGCCAACGGAGTATTGATCTCATGGGCAACGCCGGCGGCGAGCAAGCCGATGGAGCTGAGCTTGTCGGCCTGGGCAAGCTGCGTTTCCAGAGTGACGCGCTCGGTAATGTCGTCGACCAGGATGATGCGGCCCACTGATACAAAGTCTCGCGAAAGCAGTGGTGCAATTGCGATGTTAGCGGTGCGCAGTTCACCGGCGCGCGTTGTAAGGCGGAACTTGTAGAGGTGATGGACACCCTGCTCGTTGCGAAAGCCTTCCAGTGCCTCGATAAACTCGGCCGGGAAGACATCTTGAACCCTTTGGCCAAGAGCTTCGCCGCGGCTGAGGGCGTACATGGCTTCCATCTGCGCGTTCCAGCTTTCGATGCGGTCTTCGAGGTCGAGGGCAAGAATGCCGACATTGATGGACTCGACGATGTTTTCGTTGAACTCCTTGAGACGCTCGAACTCGCCGATCTTTTCTTCCAGGCGGGCGTAGAGGCTGGCGTTCTGGAGGGCGATGCCGATGTAGCTGGCCAGCGACTCGAGCAGCTCAACATCTTCGCTGGAGAGAAAGTCGCCCCCCATGGTGCGACCGAGGCCGATGACAGCGATGGTGCGGCTGGCTGTTGGACTTCCTTCAAACTGGCCTGAGGCAACGCGGCAGGGCAGATAGTAGTTCAGGTCAAGCAGGGCGGCAGTGCGCTGCTGACCCGCCGGCAGGTGCAGGGCGGCCTGAGCGTTTTCCAGGAAGATGTGAGAGTGGTCGTTGGCCTGGTCGAAGTTGAGGAAGCCAAGGTCGAGAGAACTCTGAGCGTTGCTCAACTCAGCGGGTAGGCCGTGCGAGGCGGCCAGGCGCAGGTTCGAGTCTTCAGAGTTTCCGGCCAGGAAGATGGCTACGCGCGCCACCAGCAGCGTGCGCGGCAGCTGTTCCACAATGGACTCGAGCAACGCCTTGAGGTCCGTTTCGGAACTGAGGCCGCGGCCGAATTCGACCAGGGCTTTGCGATAGTCGTAGCGATGGCGGTCGAAGGCGCGATCGACCCAGCCCTGAATGCGGCGCTTGAGCGGGTCGAAGATGGCGGCCGTCACCAGGATGGCGATCATCAAGCCCCACTCGCGCACTGCCTGGGGCATGCCGGCGTGGACCATGACGGCGATGAGTGCGATGGCTCCGAAGTAGCCGCCCAGGATGAGGCCGGTAGCCAGCGTATAGGCCACGCCGCGCTTGAAGATGAGGTCGGTGTCCATCAGCCGATAGCGAACAATGGCCCAACTGAAGGTCAGTGGCAAAAAGACCAGCGACAGGCCGGCGAGGTTGGTAAGAAGTCGGGGCGGGTTCAGGTCAAAAAGGAACGGAGCAGCGTAAAACAGCGTGAAAGGCAGAACGGCGAGCAATGTTCCACGCGTAACCCACTTCAACTGCTGACGGAGCAATGGAGTGTCTGCCTGGCTGTAGCTGCGCAGGAAGAGCAACGCCGCCAGAACGTAAAAAGCCGCATCGTATGCAGTGGCTGTCTGGTCCAGGCGATGCTTCAGCAGGCCGGTTGCCAGGCGCGTTTCAACGGCCCACAGCCAGAGTCCGAGCAGTCCGACGCCAGGCGCGTAGATGATCGGCAACAGCCAGCGGCGACGCAGAGACTTGAACCGCTCCTCAGGGAAGCTGAGGGCGAAGTGAAGGAACAGGGCCGGCTGCAAAGCCTCGGCCACCACGTTGGTCCAGAAAACGACCTGATCGAGCGGGTCCCATGCGCCGTTCGCATCCAGCTTGCCCGTGTACCAGAGGGCGTACCACGCGAACGAAACCAGGCAGAAGAGGTAGAAGTGAGTGGCGCGCGGAGCACCCCACCGCCGGAATAGGACATAGAACCCGACGATCAGGTAAATAAGGCCGATGATGCGCAGACCCAGCGGCAAGCTGCGGTCCAACTGAAGGGGGATCACCTTTACGGGCGTATCCAGCGGAATGCCGGCGCGGGTGATGGAGTAGTAGACCTGGCCGTAGGGCCCGGTACGGTAGAGCGCCCTTTCAAGATCGGAAAGCCGGGTAACGGGGTTCTCGTTGCAGGAGGCGCAATTCGCGACTCCGGTCAACAGGTCATTGACCTGAATACCGGCAACCTGTCCAGACATTTCCTCCAAGACCCGCTCTGCCCTGAGGCCGCCGCTTGCCTCGCGCCACCAGATGCCGTCATCCGGTTGAGGGGAGTGGCGCTCCTGCTGGAGGTTCATGACTGCCAACACGAAGAGAGCGGCTGTGACCAAGGCCAGCAGCGTCGCCTGCACACGGTTGAAGAGACTCGTCTCCATTGGGCAGTACTCTACATCCTTCTATTCTGTAGCACGTCAGTTGCCATGCGGGAGAAACGCACAGGCTGCCGCAGATTGAGTCGGCAATCCTTAGAGAATGCGCAAGATATTGACTTGCCGCTCAGCGAAACGTCAACTTCCGTCTGAGAAATTCTCGCACAAAATGCAGAAAACAGTAGGTGCGCTACAAGTAAAAGGATCGCTCTATGTGAATCGGTAGGCATTTGAAGGGAGGCTGGTTATTTTCCAGCCGTTGAACAAATTGTACGAAACCGAGGGGGATTAACGCCGATTTTGAGTACTTTACGAGGTGGTTTCGCGGCCGAATACCGTCACTTCCCGCGCTACGGACGGTGCAATGAAGGCCAGTGGACGAGCGCTCTTCTGGCGGGTTTCCGGTGTTGCTATTTCTGGCCGTAGGTGGCTTTGGGGCCGTGCTTGCGCAGGTAGTGGTGTTCGGAAACGTACGCTGGGATTCCGGCAGCGGACGCGCCGAGAAGCGTGCTGCGGAAGGCGAGGCGGGCAATGTACTCCAGAACGTCGGCGTGTTCAACGGCATCCGCCGGGGTTTTGCCCCAGGTAAACGGGGCGTGGCCGGCCACCAGCACACCGGGAACGGCGAGGGGGTCGAGATTCTGAGAGCGGAAGCGGCGGACGATGACCGCTCCGCTATTGCGCACGTAGGCCTCGACCACTTCGGTGGCGGTGAGGGGTTCGGTGACAGGAACCGGGCCGTGGAAGTAGTCGGCATGGGTGGTGCCGAGGCAGGGGATTTCTCGGCCGGCCTGGGCCCATGAGGTGGCGAACTCGGAGTGCGTGTGGACGATGCCGCCGATCGAGGGGAATTCGCGGTAGAGAAGAGTGTGGGTGTCGAGGTCGCTGGAGGGGCGCAGGGTGCCTTCGACAATTTTGCCATTAAGGTCAGTGACGACCAGATCGTCAGGAGTGAGCGAGGCATAATTGACGCCGCTGGGCTTGATGACCAGCAGGGGTTCTTGACCTGTGCGGTCGACGCCGCTGGCGTTGCCGAAAGTGTGGGGCGCGAGTCCGCGGCGGGCGATCTCCTGGTTGGCGTGGAGGACTTGCTTGCGAAGCGCTTCGAGCAGCATGGTTGTTTTCCCTGTCAGTGCAATCGGATCTGGTAAGCGTTTACCGGATACAGTTTAGCAGCGAATGGGGCTCTGAAGGCGATCGCCTGCGAAAGGATCGGACTCTCACCTTCTGATTGACAGCGGGTTTTGCCGCAGGTAACATGCCGGCTTAAGTATTTTGTCTTTCTCTGGGGAGGTTTCCATGCGCAGTTTCCTGTTGCGGCTGCGGGGTATTTTCGCCGCGTGCTTCCTGTTTGTGTTGCCGGCGTCAGCGGGCCAATTCAAGCCGGCTGATTTTCCATTGCGAGTGCACATTGTTGCGCGGAACGGAGTGCGGCATTACTACCGTCTTGGTTACAACGCCCCTTCATCGAGTCTTGACCAGGTGGATGGGCTGGGCGCGGCCAATGTTTTTGAGAACGGCCAGCCGCGGGGCTTCGACTTCAATTACCAGTGCGGTCAACCCATCACGCCTCAAACAGGGTATGAGACATTCATGGCGCGCTGGAAGAAGCAGGATAGAGTTCTGGAGATTCTGATGCCGGTGATGGGCGGCAAGCCGGGGGACATGAACACCTGCGAACTCAAGGTGAGCATGAAGCAGGACGTGGTTTACGTCCGCCACAACGGCGCCATCAGCGCGGAGCCGGCGGCTGCGTTCAAGCAGTGGATGGTGAAGCACGAGTACGATCCGGAGCATGGGAAGGATTTCCCGGTGAATTTACCGGGTGCGGCGAAGCCAGATATCGGTGCCGCCGAGCCACAGTAAGACGCAGTCAAAGCGGGAATCCGCATTGCCCCATCCTCGCGAAAAAGCGCGAAAGGATGGGGTAAACCAGTCTATCCTCGCAGCCAGTAGGGTTTCGGAACCACTGCGCCGAGTTCCGCAAACTCGGTATCGGTGAGGCGGAATGCCGCGGCCCCTACGTTCTCTTCGAGGTGCTTGACGGAGCAGGTTCCCGGAATAAGAAGCGTGACCGGCGAACGGCGGAGCAGCCAGTTCAGCGAGACAACCGCCGTCGTCGTATTGCGAGCGGCGGCGATTCTTTCGACGATTTCATTCGCCTTGCGTCCCTGCGCCATGGGACCCCAGGGCATAAACGCGATGCCGTTGGTTTCGCAATGGTCGAGTACGAAATCCCACTCACGGTCAGAGAAGCTGTAGCGGTTCTGCACCGATACGATGGGGACGATCTTGCGCGCGCGCTCGATATGTTCGAGCGTCACGTTGGAGAGAGCAACGTGGCGGATCTTGCCCTGCTGCTGGAGGCGCGCCAGTGTTTCCATCGAAGCGTCGAAGGAGCTGGCGGGGTCGGGGACGTGAAGTTGATAGACATCGATGCGGTCGAGGCGGAGCCGCTTGAGGCTTCCGGTAATTGCTTCTTCAATGTGCGCAGGGCTGGCGTTGTGCTGCCACACTCCGGGCCCGTGGCGGACCCAGCCAACTTTGGTGGTGATGATCAGGTCCTTTGGATAGGGAAAGAGCGCCTCTGCGATCAGCTCTTCAGAGACATTCGGGCCGTAGGAGTCGGCGGTATCAATAAAGTTGACGCCCAGTTCGACGGCGCGGCGCAGGGTGGCGATGGCGGCGGTTGGATCGGCCGGTGGTCCCCAGATACCTTTGCCGGTAATGCGCATGGCCCCATAGCCCATGCGGTTCACGGTCAAATCTCCACCCAGCGCGATGATTCCTGCTTGAGCGGCAGGCAATACTCCAGTTTCGGCAGGCATTAGGATTTTCCTCTTTTAATGTTGGTTCGATTTGAAGTCCAGACCGATAAGGGAACGTCTGACGCTTGCGCCGACATTCCCTCAGGGGTTAAAGCCCGTGTTCATTTTTTCAGATTTGCAGCGCGGCTAAAGCCGCGCCCTTTCAAAACGCCGCAATAATCAGAAGTCTACTGAAGTGGCTTAGACTGTGACTTCCCAGCCCTTTTCGTACTCGCGCCCCCAGAGCTTCATGGCTTCAGGATCGTTCTTGATGTGCCCGTTCCTGGTATCGAGGTGCAAGGTACGATCCATGAAATACGCAATGTTGGAGAGCAGAAGCATGGTCACGCTAACATTGGCCACCCAAATAGGCGAGTTGAGCTTCTCTCCCGTCTTGATAGCGCTGATGAAGTTGGCGAAGTGGGCGTCGGTCATGGTGTCGATGCCTAGCGTGTCTGCGGAACTGGTCGTTTTGCCGGTCCGGAACTGGTCGATCTTTTTGCCCTTCCAGTCGTACACGTCGTAGCCGTCGCGATCGATGACCACAGTACCCTTGGTTCCCATGATGGCTGATCCTCGGTCGCGGTCATAGACCCTCATTCCTTGGCAACATCTTCCTTCCCAGGAGATGGTCTTGTCGGCATATCCGAAGTTGGTGACGAGCGTGTCGTAGAACTGCCAGTCGTCCTTGAACTGATAGCGGCCACCCGTGGCAGTTACCGTTTCAGGAAACTCCGCCTGCAGCGCCCAGCGGCAGACATCCACTTCGTGGGTGCCGTTGTTGAGGGTCTCGCCGGTGCCGTAGCGGCGGAGCCAATGCCAGTTATAAGGATGGATGTTGTCCTTGTACTCGCTGCGCTGCGCTGGGCCCTGCCAGAGATCCCAATTGAGATTCTCGGGCACGGGGACCGGTTTTCCGGTGCCCATCGACTTGCGCGTATTGGCATACCAGGCCTTGGCCAGATAGGGAACGCCAATGTATCCGTCGTGAATCTTCTTGATCATCTCGATGGAGTAGTCCGACGACCTCTGCTGGTCGCCTACCTGCACGCACTTTCCATATTTCTTTTGCGCGGCAACCAGGAGCTCGCCTTCACGCGCGTTCTGGCTCGATGGTTTTTCGACGTAGACGTGCTTTCCCGCCTTGAGGCCCAGCACCGCCAAGGGAGTGTGCCAGTGATCGGGAGTGGCGACCGTGATGGCATCCACTTCTTTAGACTCGAGCATGCGCCGGAAATCCTGTTCGGCCTTGGGAGCGTAGCCGAGCGTCTTCTCCGCCGCAGTTGAGAATCTGGAAAGAATCTTTGTGTCGACGTCGCAGCAATACGCCACCCGGGCGGTCTTGCTGTTGTTCTTCAGCGCAGATAGATGAGCGTATCCACGCCCGTTCAGGCCGTTGATTGCGAAGTTCACACGGTCGTTGGCGCCGAGGATTTGAGCGTAGCTCTTTGCCGTGGATGCGAGAGCCGAGCCGGCCACACCCGCCGCAAGGCCATTTACAAAAGTTCGCCGAGAAATCATCCCTGTCTCCATTCAAATTCATGAGCAAGCGGCAGGCAGGGCGTCCGACTTCCGATGCCTTGGTGCTGCCAGGTAGAAAGTTGTGAATCATCGCCAAGCCGGAGGTCGCGCAATGAATCACCGCGCGGACCGGTCGCCGTGTTGACACTGAGAGCTGGCAAAGTCGAGGCGTTCGAATACGGCACTGTCATGACACCCTTTTCTTGCCGCCTCAAATTATATTCCTGCCCGGGTATTCTTGCCCGAGATGGGGACCAGCGATTCGGGACCAGGGAGATTAGCGGGCTGGGGGGCCCGCGAGTGCCCCGGATGTGTGCAAGAAGATGCAGTCGGCAATTTCTATTGCTTGCCTCGGGTGGGTATACTGGCCCCGTATTCAGCGGTATTTGGCAGAAGATTGAGGCCGGGCTGTAAACCCGCACTGCAAGCGGGCGTCTACCAGAGTGATGGCAGCCGGCACAGCATTGGAACCAATGACACGGGCCACGGCAAGGGAGCTTGCCGAGCAAGAGATGGAGGCTGCTGCGCAGGAATTTTCAAGTGTAGTCCAGGCCCACCGGCCGCAAATCTTCCGGTTCCTGCTGGCCTCCACGCGCGACGTGGACCTGGCGGAGACGCTGACGCAGGAGTGTTTTCTCAAGGCGCACCGGAACTGGGATCGGTTTCGGGGCGAGTCGAGCGCGATGACGTGGTTGATGCGGATCGCGATCAACCTGGAGAAGGACCACTGGCGGAACCGGCGGTTGCAGTTCTGGCGGCATACGCGGACTAATTCCGTGGATCTGGACGAAGCTGGCGAATGGCTGCCGAGCGGCGAACGTTCAGCGGAACAGAAGATGCTGGCGCGGGAGCAGGTGCAACATGTCTGGAATGCTGTCGAGAGACTGAGCGCGCGGCAGCGGACGGTATTTCTGCTTCGGTTCGTCGAAGATCAGGAGTTGAACGAAATAGCACTGGCCACCGGGTTGAGCGAGGGCACGGTAAAGGCGCACCTTTCGCGGGCACTGGGAAAAGTGCGCGCGGAACTGAGAGGGAAACCATGAGTTTTTGGACAAAATTGCCGGATGAAAAGCCCGAGCAAGCTGAGGACGAGGCGCTGGAGCAGGCGCTCAAGAATTTCCGTTCGAGCGTTCACGGCTGGAGCGAGGCTATGTACAGCCAGCCTCGACAGACAATGGGCGTTGTTCGGCAGACGAGTTGGCGTGTAGCCGCGGGCTGGGCACTGGGATGCGTGTTAGCGGTCGGAAGCGTGGCGGGCGGAGTCTACGACCACCATCACCGGCAGGAAGTTGCGAGAATCGCCGCGGCTGCAGAGGCAGCTCGGCAGCAGAAGGTGGCCGCCGAGCAGCAGGCCCGCAAGGAAAGTGAAGATTTGCTGGCCAAGGTGGACAGCGACGTATCGCGCGCAGTTCCAAGCGCAATGGAACCGCTGGCCCGGCTGATGGCCGACGATACGCCCCAGTAGCGAGCAAGAAAAGAAGAGAGCGATAAAACCCCGGAACACAAGGGGGAGGAGCGAACGATGAAAGCAGCAATGGCAGGACGGTTGGTTTTGGTGGTAGCGGGATTATTGATGGCTGGAACCGCAGCCGGCGCCCAGGGATTTGGTGGCGGCCAGGGCGTAGGACCTGGGTTTGGAGATCGCAGGCCTCCCATGGAGCGGGCATTCGGTGCGGCGGGAGGCAACAGGGGATGGTGGAACAACCCCGGAATGATTGATCGGTTGAAATTAACCGACGATCAGCGCAAGGCTATGGATGCCATCTTGCTGCAGCATCGGGAGAAGCTGATCGATCTGCAGGCCAACCTGCAAAAGGCAGAGTTAGCGATGCAGCCGCTGATGGGCGCGGACACGCCAAACAGCGCGGCTATTACTGCCCAGATCGACAAGGTCGTACAGGCACGGGGCGATCTGGAAAGAGCGAATGCGCGTTTTCTGCTTGCCATTCGGGAAAAGCTGACGCCGGATCAGTGGAAGCAGCTTCAGGCAGCCCGCGACAGTGGCGGGATGCGCGGCGGGCAGAGCGGGGGATGGGGACCGGATGGACAAAGACCAGGTATGCGCGGACCGGGAATGCAGGGACCTGGTGGGCAGTTCCACCGCCAACCTCCTCCTCCCGACTCTCCGCAGCAGACACCCGCGCAAGGGTCCACGGCACCTGGAACTGGAACTGGCCCGGGCTCGGGAGAGACGCAGTAATGAAGATTCAGTGGCTCGCTCGCAGGGCCGGCACAACGAACATGGCAATGTGAGCGGGCCGTTCATCGCAGGATTCAACACACGAAGTTTGGCAGAGAGCAAATACGGTTGTATTCAAGACCGGTGGCGGCAAGGGGTAATCCTCCTGCCGCCGTTTTTTGATCCAAACACAGCCGCGCGGGGATCGAAGTGACAGAAGGGAATCCGCAAGTCAGGGCGGATTGAGCGCGGCAGCATTGACTCGAAACAGAGCAGACAAGTGGAGCAGTATGGGACTGAAAATGACGCACATCGGGACACCGTGTGAACGAAAGCGGGACAGTTTGAATCGAGGTGCGACAAAGTGGCCGAAAGCGATTCCAAAGAAAAGTACTAAAGTTATTTTCCCCAACACCGATGAAAGGGGTGGATGCAAGCAGGCCCTTCCGGAAGCTCTGGAGACCCGAAGAAGGAATGAAGCAGCGGGGGCAGGGCAAGGCGTCCTAGAAGGAGTTGAATCCCATGGCCCTCGGTGTATTGAACAACCTGTCCGCAATCTACGCAGAGAACAATCTGAACAACACCAATAACAGCCTGCAGGCGGTTCTGCAGCAGTTGTCGTCGGGGTCGAGGATCAACTCCGGCGCGGATGACGCCGCGGGGCTTTCGCTCGTGAACGGACTTCAGGCCAACTCGACAGCCCTGACGCAGTCGGCGACCAACGCCACAGAGGGAGTGGGGTTGCTGGAAGTGGCCGATGGCGCCCTGTCGCAGGTGACGAGCCTTCTGAACCGCGCCGTAATTCTGGCCACGGAAGCCTCGAACGGGACGCTCAACAGTTCTCAATCCGCGGCGGCGAACCAGGAGTACCAGTCGGTTCTGGCCGAGATCACGAACATCGGATCGACGACTACCTATAACCAGCAGCAGGTGTTCAACGACGGCACGGTGGCAATCTATACCGGAGACTCTTCGGCACGGGGCTCCACGATCGACCAACTGACATTCTCCGCTTTGGGCGCGAGCTCGATAGGCGACTCCGGCGGCACGATGACTTACACCAACGGGCAGACCAACGTGTTTATCAACCTCTCGACAGCAACGCAGAATGCGCAATCGACTGACAGTCTTGCAGCCTCCGGCACCACCACGATGGAGGTAACGTACCTGGTGGCGGGTACGGCTAACACTGCGACCACAACGATCAGCGTAACCGGGGCCAGCAACACCGCGCAGGGCCTGATCGACGCAATCAACAACTCGGGCCTTGGCCTGACTGCCAGCTTCGGCACGGCCCAGATGGCTGGGGCCGCGGCAGTGGCGGCGGCAGGCGGAGCGGTCGATGCAAGCCAGACTGGCATAATCATCCAGGGATCTGTCAGTGCGGGCACCTCCCCGACCCCCGGCACGTATCATGTAGGGCTCAGCCAGAACCAGGCAAATGGGGTGACGGATCTGATCTACGATTCCTCGACTGGCCAGACGTTCACACCGGGCGTTGGCGTCCCGTCCACGACGTCGACCACTTTGACCCAGGACACAAGCGCAACTGGCGGTGTGGCCACGATCAGCTATACTGCAGGCGGCTCGCTAGACTTGAGCGGCACCTCGCTAACCAGCGCGAGCAACGCGCAGAATACTTTGACCTTGCTCAACCGGGCCATTACCTATGTGGCGGCCCAGGATGGTTACATCGGCGCACAGATCAACACCCTTAATTCCATCAGCCAGGTCATGAGCACGCAGAAGGAGAACGTAGTATCCGCGCAGAACGCGATTCAGGCTACCGACTATGCGTCGGCTACATCGAACATGTCGAAGTACGAGATTCTGAGCCAGACAGGAATCGCAGCACTTGCGCAGGCAAACAGCGTGCAGCAGGAAGTAACCAAGCTTTTGCAGTAAAGGGTTTTTAAGTAAACGCAGACCTGTAACACCTTCAAGACAACCCAGGGACGGGCGGCGGCAAAGGCGAGACCCTTGCCGCCCATTCTTTTTGAAAGCTAAGCCGTCTCCCACACACCCGTAGTCAGGAACTCATGGATGGAAACCGCGGCTTTGCGCCCCGCGCCCATGGCCAGGATCACGGTGGCGCCGCCAGTGACGATATCGCCGCCGGCAAAAACGCCTAACTTGGATGTACGCATGGTTTCGGGATCGGCCACGATGTAGTTCCACTTGTTCGTCTTCAGATCCGGCGTGGTGCTCTGGATAAGCGGATTCGCGGTAGTGCCGACGCCAATGATAGCCACGTGAGCGGGCAGAATGTACTCCGAGCCGGCAATGGGAATGGGCCGTCGGCGGCCGTCGGCGTCGGGTTCGCCCAGTTCCATGCGTACGCAACGCGCGCCGGTGAGCCAACCCTTTTCGTCTCCGATAAACTCGACGGGGTTGGTCAACATGCGGAATTCGGTTCCCTCTTCAAGCGCATGGTGGACTTCTTCGAGGCGCGCAGGCATCTCGGCCTGGGAGCGGCGATAGATGAGCGTGGCGGTGCGCGCACCAAGACGGCGGGCAGTGCGGACTGCGTCCATGGCGGTGTTGCCGCCACCGACGACAATCACATCGCGATTGCGGCAATCGTAAACCGGCTGGTCGTACTCGGAGATCTGGTAGGCGCGCATTAGGTTGATGCGGGTGAGGAATTCGTTGGCGGAGTAGACGCCGTTGAAGTGCTCGCCTGGAACGTTAAGAAACACCGGCAGGCCCGCGCCGGTAGCAACAAAGACCGCGTCGAAATGCTCGTGCTGCATCAACTCGTCGATGGTTACGCTCTTGCCGACCACGACGTTGGTTTCAAACTCGACGCCCATCCTGCGCAGGTTGTTCACTTCGCCT
This sequence comes from Occallatibacter sp., assembly GCA_035945795.1. GTDB lineage: Bacteria > Acidobacteriota > Terriglobia > Terriglobales > Acidobacteriaceae > Telmatobacter. The sequence continues at coordinate 46,453 of DASYZU010000064.1, read as the reverse complement.
TTAACGATCGACTTTGGCAGGCGGAACTCCGGAATGCCGTAGACGAGGACGCCGCCGAGTTCGTGCAGAGCCTCAAACACGCGCACGCGATGACCCTTCTGAATCAAATCTCCGGCAGCGGAAAGGCCGGCCGGACCGCTGCCCACAATGGCTACGCTCTTGCCGGTGGGCTGAGCGATTGGGGGCAAGCCGAGCTGGCCGCTGTTGCGTTCATAGTCGGCGATGAAGCGCTCCAGGTTGCCGATGGCGACCGGCGCACCCTTCTTGCCCAACACGCATCCGCCTTCGCACTGATTTTCCTGCGGGCAAACACGGCCGGTGATGGCGGGCAACGCGTTGTCCTCGCGCATCTTGGCTGCTGCCGCCAAGTAGTCGCCAGCACAGATGAGGGCAACGACGTCTTTGATCTTGACGCCCACCGGACATCGAATGACGCAGCCGGGCTTGGCGCACTCGATGCAGCGCGAGGCTTCAGTCTGTGCATCTGCCGGCGGCAGGCCCAGATTCACTTCTTCAAAATTGCGGCTGCGCACCTGCGGATCAGCCTCAGGCATGTGCGTGCGCAGAATCTTCATACGTTCTTTAATGGGCAGTGCTCTGCGCTCTTGAGTGGGAAGCGTATCGCTCTCAAACATAATGCTTCTCCTCTGCATCCGACTCAGGGCGCAGATGCGAAATTTCATCTTCCTTTGCGGACAGGTCCGCCCGAAGCTGCGCCAGTTCCTCATCCTTGTGTTCTTCGAAGTACCGGAGCGACTGGCACTCCTTGTCGCGATACATGGCGTTGCGCTGTATCAGGACTTCAAAGTTGACCAGCGAGGCGTCGAACTCGGGTCCATCGACGCAAGCGAACTTGCTCTTGTCGCCGAGCAGTACGCGGCAGCCGCCGCACATGCCGGTGCCGTCCACCATGATGGAGTTGAGGCTGACCATGGTCTTGATGCCGAGGGGTTCGGTGATCCGGGCGACGGCGCGCATCATGGGCACCGGGCCAACGGCGAGCACAAAGTCAATCTTGCGTCCGGCGTCGATCAGCCCGTTCAGCTTCATAGTCACCAAGCCCTGCTCGCCGTAACTGCCGTCGTCGGTCATCATGTAGGTTTCATCGCTTGCCTGGCGCACTTCATCTTCAAACACAACCATCTCCGCGCTGCGTGCGCCTTCAATAAAGATGACGTGATTGCCCGCCTGCTTCAGGGCATTGGCGGTGGGCAGCGCCATGGCCGTTCCGACGCTGCCGGCCAGGATGACAGCGGTGCCGTAGTTCTGAATCTCAGAGGGGTGGCCGAGGGGACCGACTACGTCGAGAATTGAGTCGCCTGTCTCAAGGCAGTTGAGCAGCGTCGTGGTCTTGCCGATGGCCTGCACGACGATGGTTACGGTGCCGGCAACAAGATCTGAACTTTTGATGGTGAGCGGAATACGCTCGCCCTTCTCATGCAGGCGGAGAATGAGGAACTGTCCCGGCTTCTGCTTGCGGGCAATGCGCGGCGCCTCGATGACAAACTGCTTTATATTGTGGCCGACAGTGCGGGCTTCCACGATCTTATACATGAAGGTATAACTCCAGTTCGATCAACGCCCAGGCAGAGTGCCTCCACGCACGGCAGGGCGACTGGGCGCCTGAAAAAAGCGAATCAGGATACGCGCGGATGCAGAGCCTTCAACCAACCTTATTATTGAGGATTGGGCTCTATGAACGTGTGATATGTATCACTGGCCGGATTCGGCGTGGAGACAAGGTGGAGATGCGCTGCGCGAACCGGGCATTTATGAGCCGCGACCTAAACGCCTGAGCTCAAAAAGAATGCGCGGCGGTGCCGGGGTTTGACGAATCCAGTGAGAGCGGAGACAATAAGAGAGTTGCATCTCTCCCTAAGTGGGCCTGTGGCGCAGCTGGGAGCGCGCTTCCATGGCATGGAAGAGGTCATCGGTTCGATCCCGATCAGGTCCACCAGATAACCACTTTAAAATCAAGCGTATGCCGGAAGCGGAGCACCCCCTCCCTTCCATGACTTTGTGTCATTTTGTGTCACGCGTGCAGAAGGCCTACGCCGACTGTTGCCGACTGCTCCGGCTGAAGCCGACTCTTTCGACAACTTCCGGCTTCGCGCCTGTGACTTCCGCAGCTCCGAATTGATGGAGTTGATGGTTGTTTGAACGCTCTCCGGAATCTCCTGCATGTAGACATCGGTCGTGGTAGCGGTGCGTGAGTGCCGCATGACACCTTGAACGTCCTTCACCGTCCCCTTCTTCTGCGCAAGAGTGGCAATCGTTCTGCGAATCACTTGGAACGTCAGTTTGGGTAGATTCAGCTCCCGCGCGATCTTGTGCAGAACGCGTTTACGATAGTTGTCCGTATCGAGGAAGCCTCCATCCTCGTTCTCAAACATGAAGTCATCCGGAGACAATCCTGCGGATTTCCTCTTGCCTTGGGAGAATGCTTGCCTGGCTTTTGCTTTACACTCCAACCGCCATGCCTGCAGGTCGTCAGCCAGCTGACGAGGAATGTGAATCACAGTCAGGCTCTTCTTGGTTTTGCCCCAGTCTCGGATCTTGCCCTTGTAGACAGTCTCCGCAACCGTGAGAGTTTGTGCCGAATGATCGAATCGCTTCCACCTGAAAGCGAAGAGCTCGCTCGGACGTAAAGCGTTCGTCATATCCAGTTCGAGCAGGATGCGATCCCGAAGACTCAACTTCGAGAGAGCCAGCCTGAGTTGGTCCCAAGTTAGCGTCGTGGTATCCGTGGCTCGAAGCTGGGCAGGAACCTTCAGCTTGCGCGCGGGGTCCTTCACGAGGAAATCTTGATCGACCGCCTCGGCAAAGATATCCCGGATGTATGCGCGCATTTGCAAGACGCGATCCTTGGACCTGGTTAGAGCCAGCTTGTTGAGATGAAGCTGCAAGCTGAACTTATCGAAGTTGACCAACGGGATATCGCCAAGCGGTTCGACAATATCGAGTTGGATTAGTAGCTTTTTGGTCTTAGCAGTCTCTTCCTTCCAAACAGCTTCTTTGAGAGGAATGAACCGATTGTTGACGAACCATCCCAGCGTGACGGAACCATCGTTGATGATGCGCGTCGGAGAACCAGGTTGGCCCAGTTGTTTTGTAATCTCACGTTCGAGTGCTTGACGGGCTTCCGTTTTCGTCATCTTCGACTTCGGCCCGAGATTTACCGGAACGCGAACGGACTTCGGTTCGTTTGTGGCCGGGTCATTCACCACCTTGCGGTAGTACCCGTACCAATGTTTTCCCCGAGGCGTGACATAACCTCGCTGGTATGTTGTACCCATTCGTTCCTCAATTTCTGTGGCGGGAAAGGATGGGGCCTCCTTGTATTTTACCGACGCATGGCACAGTAAAAACAGGGCTCCAAGCCACGTTTAGGACACAAAAAGCGCGCCCATTCACCGGCGGAGAATGGGCGCAGAAGACATCGGGACTTCGCTTACGCACGCCGGCGCATCGCACTTAATCGCTCTCGCTCGTCGATGAATGCTTCAATACCACTCGCGCGGTAACGAAGGGCTCCATCCCCCATGCGGATCACGGGGAGCAATGGCTTCTTTCTCGATGAATGATCCCACACCCAATCCGTACTGACATTGAGCCGTTTCGCAACATCTTCTGCCGTCAGTAACGGTTCGAGTTCTATCGCTCTTTTGGGTGATTTTCGCAGCTGCGAAGACGGACGCTGTTCCGCAATTCTGCTTGGGAATTGAATCGATCCTGAGTGGTCAAAAGAAGGAATAATCTCGGATGGTTCTGCCATGAATCACCTCGCAGAGTCGATCAGTCTTGAGGGTGAAGGACAGCCCAGTAAGAGTCCAATATTTCTTTTCGATTTCTCCCCAGTTTTTATCGATGACAACTCCCGCTTGGTTACCTCATGGCGACCGGATGCCGAGTGGAGCCTTATTGACACTGTAGATTCCTTACGGAAACATGAGATTATGTGCAGTTTTTCCACAGCCTACCTGTCTGCGGGCTTGTGGGATCGACAGACGCCAGTGGAGCCCCAAGGCCATGTCAGATTCCCTTACCTTCCGTCTTCTTCGATACGTTTCAGCGTCTGCTGAAACACTGAACTTCACTCGTGCTGCTGGGAAAGTCTTCGTTTCACAATCTTCGCTTAGTCACCAGATCGGAAGGCTCGAAGACTCAATCGACGTGGTGATATTTGAACGGTTGCAAAATGGTTTGAAGCTAACCGCAGCGGGTCAAATCGTCGTGGCCTATGCGGAGAATACTCTGCGAGATTGGGAACAAGCAGTAGCCATGGCTCGAGCAGTGCAGCGCAATGAAGTGCCTCCGCTTCGATTGGGCTTCTCATCGTTTGTAAACGCAAAGCTGCTCGAAAAATTCCGAGATGAGTACGCAGGGATGTTCGCCGATTACAAGATTCAGTTGCTCAGTGGCGATCCTCTCTTGTGCTTGCAAAGGCTGGACGCGGGGCTGCTCGACTGCGCCATACTCCCGATGCCAATTGATTCGTCGAGCTACTGTGTCCTGCAGGTTGCGCAGTCGCCACTCGTAGTATGTCTGCGTTCCGATGATCCCCTCGCTGACCGAGCGCAACTTGACGTCCATGAGGTCGCCAAACGGATCACGGTATTCCGTGATCCCGAGTTGCATCCTTCTGCTCATTCCCGTCTTGCCGAGATGTTCACTGAAATTGGGATTCCCATTTATCTTGGATGCTCTGCGAGCACGCCCTCTGAGATTCAATGGATGGTGAGGGAACGCTATGGTCTTGCTCTGATCGATCAGCTCTTGCCGCTCGAGCCCGGACTCGTTACCCGGCCCATCGCGGGTCTCAATTGGACTGCAGATACCGCCTTTGTTCATGCGAGAAAGACCAAGCATGTGGCGCTTCCATTTATCGAACAGTTTTTCCGCGAGTCAGGAATTCACACTCGCGTCCACAAGCGGGTGTCGAATCCTGCTCCCCTCGTACAAAAGCCTGCTCTCCCCGAACAATTGAAGTTGTTGGCCTGATGAATTGATCGCCATAGACAAAATGTATGGCGAAATCGATACGAAGTATTGGACGAATCAACGGAATGGCCTTAGGTTTCGTTCCATGGCGACAAGTCGACGCCATCAGGAGAATACCAAATGACCTTTCGAACATCCTTCACGAATCGCGAATTCTCACGACAGCTTAACAACCTCATTCGCGTGATGGCTCCGACGCTCATCGCGCTGTCATTTGCAACCGTAGCCCATGCCCAGGGAACGATGGACTTCTCAGGAGCGCAGACGCTCATGGGGACCTTCAAGACTTTTGCCATATACGCGGGCGCTGTCATTTGCTTCGGCGGTTTGATCTTTGCCGGAATCCGCATGATGAGCGGCCGTTTTCAGGATGCCATTCCAGGATTGTTCGGCGCACTGTTTGGAGCCGGTGTGTTGGGATGGGGCGCAGGCTGGATCGGGTCACTTACCGGCCAGTCAATGTGAGGCGCGCCCATGACCAAACGGGGAGAGCCGTTACCGATCAATCAGGCGATGAACAGGCCGAGAGCCAAGCTGGGTCTCGATCTCACCGCATGGATGGCGATTGTATTCGTCTGCGTAACGGTTTTCCTCGTTGGGTTTCGCCTACTGGCGATGGTCGCATTTCCCACGCTCGCCGCCAGTGCGTGGTTCATCGTTCGCAAACACCCAAAGATGTTCCAACTGTGGGGCCTGAGCCTCAACCAAAAGTCCTATTATGACCCGCGCAAATACTGAGCAATTGAAACATTCGCCGTGGTTCGCCAAGGCCGGAGCTGCCTGCAGCATTGTTCCGATTGCGCGCTTTGTCGGTCCCAACATCTTCGCCCTTAAGGGCGGCGGATACGGCTGCCTGTTTGCGCTCGCCGGCATCGACGAAGAGGGCTTGACCGATCAGGAGCTTGACGCGCGGATGCGCTCGATTGAAGGGGCGTTGCGGGGGCTGCCCGAAGGATCGTGCCTCTATCAGTACACGCGCGTCATGTCGGGTTTTGATCTTCCTCGCCGGAACCAGTACGGAAATCCTGTGACACAGGTATTTGCCGATGATCGGCTGACCTTCCTGGAGCGGACTGCCGGCTTCCGGAGGATCGACCTTCACTGGTGTCTGACGATGGAGCCGTCGCAGGTCAAGCCATTCGAGCGCAAGCCGGAAGGAAACGCCGCCGACACGTCGCGGATGCTGGCCGATCTCCAGAAGACGGCTACCATTCTCGAAGGGCACCTCGGCAGTCTGCTCGGACTTCGGCTGCTCGACAAGAACAGCGTATTTCAATTCTTCAGTTATCTCTTCAACCTTGAGGAATGGTCGAAAGCCGGCCAACTCCGCGACGACGCCGGAGTGGACAGGCAGATCGTGAAGAGTCCGGTCGCATGGCGCAGCGACCACATTCAAGTCGGCAAGCGCCATGTCCAGATGTTCTCGCTGAAGGCCACACCAGAGGCGTCCAGGCCATGCCTGTTCTCCGGCCTCTTGACGCTCGACTGCGACAGCATCCTTTGCTCGACCTGGCGCGTGAAGTCCACTGCCGCGGCGCGCAGCGAGATCGACGCCCAGGAGAAGTTCATCTCGTTTTTCAAGGTTGGCGTACTGACGCGCGTAATGAGTGGGCGGGACACCGCTTCGCTTGAAACCGGAGCGGGAGCGAAAGCGGCGAATACTAATGTCGACAACCTCAGCGAAGTCATCTGCGAGCTGGATAAGAAGGCCCAGGGCGAATACTCGCTCCGGCTACTTCTGTCAGCTCGCAGCCCGGAGCAGCTACGCGATGCTTCTCCCGCTGTGCATCGTGTGTTCGTCAATGCACGGGCGCAGGTGATGGAAGAGACGCTTGGCAATTTGTCGGCGTTCTATGCGATGTTTCCTGGCAACCGTAAATTCAATGTCTTTCCGTTGTGGCTGTCCGAAGAGCATCATGCGCGTTTGTCCTCTGTATTCGCTCCGCATCTCGGACACCCGCACTCGGACGACCTCGATGCGGAATATCTCAACATTCTGGAAACGCGGACCCGGACTCCATTCTTTCAGGACGCGTACGTGGACGGGGTACGCGTCATGCTCATCATCGGGCCAACGGGTTCGGGTAATACACGCTCCAGTTGCGGGAGGTGTCGGGCGACGAAGATCCCCATTTCGATTCCAAAGTGTTCATCGTTCCGGGGGACAAGGCCGCCAAAGATCGGCTCGCCGAATTGCCGGTATTCGTTCCCGCCGCGGAGTTGGACAAGGTGAAGCACGAAGCGGCGACGGCGCAGGCCGCGCAGGCCGCGACACTGAAGGCCGAGCAGACACAGGAAGAGTCCTATCGGAGCCAGTACCCCGGCACCCTGCATTTTGACTACACCTGGGACAAAGGCAAGGGAAAGGCCCTGGGACTTCAGGAGATTTGGCGGGACGGCAAATTCACTTACTTGCGCGGCGAATTCCAGGAGACTCCCGCGCTCTATGAAGTGAAGGATAAAAAGCCTTCGCTCATCAACTTCGATTTTTCAAACGGTCTCTATACCGTTCCGAAGGAGTTGGACATCTGAATGGAATCGAGAGTGATCACCATCCCTCCAGCATCGCATTGGTAATAGTTACACTACTCAGTTCGCGAATCGTCTTGCGCTCGACCGCAAAAAGCTCTGAAGACAATATCTCGGTGTAAAGAGTGTTAAGTCTCAAGTCTGCGTTTGATGTCGTGAGGTGGTTCTGCGCCTTCACCATAAGACCAGCCGCGACAAGGTAATCAATCACTTCGTCGTGCATCGCATCGCCGAGAAATCCTCTACGAAGCGATTGAGATGACCATACGGAGCGTTGCGGATCGTTTCTTGATTTGCTCCATTCTTGAACAACTGGCAGGAGCCAAGAACGAATCGCGATGAATTGAAGGAGCTTTAGCTTTGCTGAATGCAGCCTTTTGTATTGTGTTTCGTCCTGTTTCGCGTGAACTTCGAAGCAACAAGCCACTATACAGACTCGATAGTCCAAATCGTAAAAAGTTGACGGCGCTACTCTCTCCGGCCTTGCGTATGGGGACGCTGCCGACGCAGAAAGCAGAGCTGAGAGCACTGAAATACCGGATTCAATTGGCATGGGAACCGGTCGCCTTCTCCCAACCGATTGGGCACTCTCCGATCAACCGCGCTATCTCTCCGGAGGCAACGTCAGAAACCAAGGAACCATATAGTGCCCCAAAATCGGGCTCAAGGAGCGATTGGGCAATCGACTCCGCTGTGGATAACTGAGTCCACGGCTGACTTGAGGCAAGCATCAATTCGGAAACCCGCGTGACAATGCGGCTACGGGTTGCTTCCAACAGCCTGTGTAACGTCGGCGTATTCTCATTCAGCGAACTTTCAAACGCCAGTGCTGTTCTCCACTTCAGCATCAGTTCGTCTGCTAACCGGTTGATGGCTGCGAGCTGATCTGGTCGCAACTGCCGCAAGATAGACATCTTGGCGTCGAAATCTTTCGGATTAGCGATGTTAACGGTTGCGGCTGCTTCCTGTATTGCTTTCAGGAATCCCTTTTGTTTTGCGCGAATCAATGCGATTTCGTCGACAGTCCACCGATTCGCAAGTTCCTTTGGACCTACGATTACAACGGTTGCCGTTGCCTCAACGAAATTTCCATCGCTCTTCTCTTTGTACTCAGCAAAGGCAGTGTGGATTGGACCGATAACCCGATGACTTTCAAACCAGTTCACTATCAGCTCAACGTGCACCAACTTCTGACCGGCCGGCAAAATCATTGGCATCTCGAGGCTTGGCTTGCAAACGAGGGCTTTTTTCTTGAAACCCAATTCCAGCAGTTTTCGTAGATCTTCGCGAAACTTATTGATGATCGCGCTTTCTAAAGATTTGTTTGTTTTGTAGTCGCTATATTGCGGACCAAAGCAACAATATCCGCGGCTTCCCTGATGCGAGAACCCATCAAGCCCGGCATCTCCATGGGGTTTTGCAGGAATCGTTTGGAAATCGAGAATGACACTTTGCAGGCGTGCGCAAACCTCCGCCTGGAAAGCGTTCCCCGTCAGGGCGCTCAACGTTTTCGCGTACTCATCTACGGTCGAGACCAAGGCAGTCAATGTCGCAATCTTAGTGCAGAGTGTCAGGCGAATTCTAACACTTACAATCGTAAAGGGGGCCCTAACTTGCCGTCCGATAAGGCACTTCATGGCTAGGGCCTCACAAATCTGCCCGTGGTTGCGCTCGACACTGAACAGACGTATTATAGGCGAATATATGGCGAAAATATATCGAGCGCCAGTTTTCCCAACATTTGGAGTCAATGGAAGTCGTGTGAGCGCATATCAATCGCGCCAAATTGCAGCACAAGGCAGACGCTTTCACCGAAATATCGCGGTCATTCGTTATGGCAAGGGTGGCGTATTCCAACACAATGCGTTTGGAGTCAACGTCCAAACGCCCGTTCATATGCTTCGTATTGCTTGACAAGCCGAATGGCAATCTGGGAAGCCAGCTCTGCGGACGTGAAACCCTTGCTCAACTCACTCACCCACCACACAACATTTTGTTCGTCCGCCCTCTGCTCCAGGGACCATACTTCAGCGGCTATCGGTGATTTGTCTTCCAGAAATATACCCTGGGCGGTGGATGCATGGCGGTCGAAACGGACGCGGCATGTCTGGGGAACGCCATTGCGCTTTCCCCGGTCGGAGAAACTGGCGGCTACATCCTTCAGCTGCAAAAAGTCCTGACCCGAGCCCTGATACGGCGTCCATGCAAACGGATTTCCGTCCACTATTTTTCCTGCCGTCAGGGTTCTAGTCAAATCCCTCAAATGCTGCCACTCCGCAGCCGCTCCCTGGGCAACGACCTCCTCCGCCGTTTTGAAGTCACTCTGCTTGACCTGGCGTTCCTGTAAGAACTGATCAAAATCGCTTCCTGCCATGTCTTCGTTGACTTCTGCGGCTGCATTCGTGGTCCGAATAGCCTCCTCAATCTTGGCCACTTCTTCATCGCTGAGTTCGACGAACTGACGCCGCTTTTTCGCGGATAGTGTCCCGTGGTTCTGCAAGATGAGCCGAACCAATAACGAAGCCCGCGCATTGGGCATGTCGACGATCTTCTGCGCCGCGATCATCGCTTTGTCGAAGACCTCAAGAAACTCGATTTCCTCCCGCAAATCCTTACGGATCGTTTCGGCAACCGCTTCGTAGAGATATTCCGCCTGCGCCGTCGCGTCGTAATAGCGATAGAGTCGATCGGTCTTGTTCAATACGGTAAGCTGCTGCTGCTCGTCCATGTCGTACTCGATCTTCGGCATGATCTTGGCGGAGAAGGCATTCAGCGCGGCGTCGTAGGCTTTCGGGTCGCGCAGCATGGCTGCGGATACCGGGAACAGAAGCCCCTGGGGGGCGAACTTCAATTTCGCCAAACTGTGGTGAATCAGGAAACGGTGAATGCGCCCATTCCCATCCTCGAATGGATGGATAAAGACAAAACCGAATCCCGTAATCGTCGCCGCGCAGATCGGATCAACGGCACCATCTTCGATGCGGGCAACGGTGTGCATCCAGCCACTCATGAGCGAAGCTACGTCTTCCGGTTTCGGACAGATGAAATGAACAATCTGTGTGTAATTCGACGCCGTTTGTCCGACGTAGTTCTGCAGGGTACGCCAGTCTTTCTGCGCATAGCGCGGATCGACAATCGCGTTTTGCAACTCCACGAAGGCTTGTTTGTCGCCCGTGTCGAAGTGGTCCGCTCGCCCCAGCGCGGCGACAAAGCGCAGCGTCCGGTCTGTGCTCGGGACCTCTCCTTCGATGGCAAAGGAAGACTTGGTCTCCTTCGTAAAGAGGTAATGAACCGCGCGCGCCAGCAGGGCCGGGTCTACCCCTTCGACGATGCTCTTCGCCTCTTCTGCCAACTGCTGCTGCATCGCGGCGTTGAGCCGGTCGGTGCGCCGAATCATGGGGCAGTAGTCTCGATTGCCTAAAAGATTGTCGATGATGCGTTGCCGCCGAACGCGCACGCCCGTGGCAGTGATATGCAAATCAGGGTCTAGCAGAAGCGCACTATCTGTCGGAGGAACCTCCGGGACATCTAGCGTCGTCCCGGTCAGCAATTCGTATAGATACCAGGCGCGCCGCGGATAGCGGCCGACAGGCTCGCCCTTGATCCAGGCTTCCAGCCCGTTTCGGTCAATTTTCGCAAAGAGCGCGGAGAGCACGTTCAGATCAATCGGCTCGTAACGCATGGCGAAGCGGAGATGGCCGAACACATCCTTGGGAGCGTAACTAAGGGGATATTGTTCCAGAACCGATCCATCCGCGATTCTGGTCTTCCTAGCTCCGCGGACGGCTTCAGAACGAACGGACGGGAGCACCACATCCAGTCCGAACTCTTCGATCAGCCGATGGAGACCGATAGGCTGAGCTACCATTTTGGATGTGGAATCGCTAAAAGTCATGGGAAATTGCTAAATTTCGGCTTATTGCGTGCGGAATGGCTAAACCGCATGACCCCATAGGACCATGCAAAAGCACTAAAGTCAAACCAAAAACACTAAAATTACCCACAATGCCTACGAAAACACTAAACCGCGTCCTCCTCTGATAACGGTTTAGGAGCGCCAAAAGGAAAGCGTGCGCGCGCCACCTCCCATCGCCGGAGACATTCGATCATCCGCGCAGGGTTACCCTGCGATGCCCTTATACACACCGCGCGCGCCGCGCGCGCATACTGCGGCCAACCGCTTTGTTGCGCCTGTATCAAGAGAGCGGCAGCTTCAATTTGTCGGGCCGGATCACCTGCATCCCGCGCACCCGGAATGTCTCGACCTTTCCTGTGGCTTCGTCGGTGAACTCCACGTCAGTAGGATTCCAGTTGATATTCGGGAACGTGCCAACCCCTTCGACTAGAAGTGACCGGGATTCCTTCTCGCTACGTTGCACAAAACCATCCGGGCTCACCTGGTCAGGGTAGTAGGTCGCGGGAAGTGCGATAACACCCTTGCAGTCCACCTTGTGCTCTTGCGTATCGGCGTTCATGTAGTAGGCCCGAAGCATAACGGAATACGCATTCCAACGAGCGAACCCCTCCAACTGATCCGCAGCCGCGTAGCCCTCTCCGGTTACCCGAAACAAATCATGGTCAGCATTCAGTGGCTCAATCAAGCTTCGCTCTTCCAGACCACGTAATGCACTGAGCCATTCGGAAGCCGACCTCGCGTTCGCCCCACTTAGAAAATGCCGATTGTTCGCGCGAAGTCCTTCCCCGTCCAAAGTAGTCGAATGGTAAATTTCTCCGTCGGATGATTGCGCGGCTTCCCAAAGCAACTCCATCTCTTTGGAATTTAGTTCCGCGTCGAGCGCATGTCGTGCTATTCGCGGTAGACGAACATGTGGCACTTGATGCGCGGGTCGCCACGTAATTGGATCCGATTTGGGAACGACCGCCGGCAGATTGCCGTTGCGAAGGTTTGCCTGTACCTCGTTCACAATTTTCGGCAAATGGTTTGTTACCAACCGCCGCAGCTCTTCTACCGAGCCGTACTGGAAATACACGCCCTGTCCCTGCAATGAACGCTGGTAGGCTTCCAAAGCATCCAGTTGCGCACGATCGACATTGCGTGGGGTCGGTGCATTCGAGAAATAAAGAGCGACATGCTTACCCGATTTGCGAATCTCCTCAATCTCTTCAATCGTTCCCGATGGCGCGACCCCGGTAGGCGTTCCGAGGCGCGTACCGAAGATGCCGATTAGGAAGTGCGCGGACTGGACAATCTGCTTGTTGAGAATGCCTTGGGGCCGGTCTCCCAATGCAGGGTAAGCGTGCGTCTCCCACCGGACCGGATGAAGCATGATCCCAGTGCTTTTGTGGTGATTGCCGTTCCACTCCTGAATAGCCTCTTCTACGGCATCGCGCTCCGCGAGAACATCCGAAGGAGACGAGATCAGGACATTCAATACCGTCACCTGAGCGGGTGCTTCATTGTCTGAGCGCGTCTGCAGCGACCGAGCCCCTTCCGCGGAGAGAACGATGTTGGCCGCGTCCCTGAGTCCTGACGAGTCCTTCAAAGGGACGCAATCAACGAGGCCTCGTCTATGCAATCCCTCAACAGCCTGCAGCACAACCGAAAACTCCAGGGACGGTGCGACTCTATCGACTAACGGCTGAATATGAATCTTCGTCGGGTAGGACTCGCGCAGTACGGCCAAAACCGCCTCTTCCGCCGAACTCATCTCCAATCCCATAGGTCTGTTATTCTCCTTGCACTCATTCTCGCGTTTCGCTCCCTGACGCTCTGCGGTTACGCGCGCCTTTTCGAGGCGAATCTGAACCGGGTTAAGAATATTGAAAGATGCCGTGCGAATGCGTCCCGCTAACGCATCTTTCATGTTGGCTGGAAGCTGCGAATCCACCGGACCGCGACCATGGTTCTGAAGCGCGTAGCGAAATTGAACCTCAATGTAGCTCTCAACTTCCTTTTCAATGCAGGTGGATAGCGTAAGGTCCAGAGGCACAGCGTAGAGTTCACAGGTTTCCAGCGCAGCATCGACAAGCGCCACGGCCATCTCGCCGATAAACTCCTCCGATAACTTCCATTCTGCAAGCACGTGCTGCCCCGAAGGAAGAGCGTTCCGTGCGGCAATCTCACAACGGAGCGAAGTCAACTGCTCCTTGTGACGCGCCATCGCCGCTTCCCATTTCTGCGCTCGCAGGCGGATGTAATACCGGCGTGATGGCATGGGCAAGCATTGCTCGATCATCCGAGTAGGTCGCCTCCAGAGATTGCGATCCTTCTGATTTTAGCTGCTAAGTCAGGTTTATGAGGTAGGAAGAATCCGCAGAGAAAAGACACCGCAAGCGTTGAACCTCTTCTTCAGTCCCCATTAAAGTTACAACTGTCATCAATCTCTATTTCACTTGATGACTTGCAGGCTTAAATATCCATTGCCCACGAGTGACCTGCACGAAATCGGGCGCTTGAAGTAGAACACGGCGGAGATAGGTACGAGAATTGGAAGAACGCGGAACATAGCCGTCCTGTCGTACTCTGCGCTCGAATTCATCAAGGGACATTGGCCCCTTGGCCATGATACTCACCGCGCGGGCGTGCATGACGAGCGTCGTCTTTCCGGGAGGAGGAAATGCCCTTTCAAGCGTGCGCAAATGCTTGCCCGCATCTTCAGTTGCCTGCGCAGCTTCCAACATGATCGGGGTAAGCGCTTCCAAAGCAAGGTCGGTGATAACCGGAGCGATAGCCTGCCAAGCGCTGACGAACTTGGCGCGAGACTTAGGATGGATGATCAGAATTAGAGCGCCACAGATCAACAGCAGCCGTGTGGTCGCAGATTGACGCTGAATCCAGCCGGCCAGGCCTTGAAGTGCCCGAAACAGCAGAGGGATCATTTCAAGGCTGATAGTGAATGCTATCCCCGATCCAAGGGCAACGCCAATCTTGACCGTCGAGGCGCGGGCGTAATCGCGTAATACCGGATCGATCTGCTCCATGACAACGGGCTCACCCATCTTCAGGAAGTGTGGGTCGCGTGTCAGAATCGCTCTAGCACCGATTTGCTGTCTAACGATACGGTAAGGTTCATCATCATGATCTACAAGCTGCTTGACTTCGTCAGGGACCGCATCTATCGGATAGAGCTGAAGACTTTCCCGCATGACGAGCCACAGCCTGCGAACCTCGGCAATGGGTGCTCCGGTATCACTGGCGATCTCCCCCTCATGGTCAAGAATTTCCCCCTCGATAAAGCTCGGTGCGAACGCAACAACAGCGCCCGAGACAATGGCTTCATGAATCGATGTTGTCGCGGAAGGATTGATGCGTTTGCCTAAAAGCCAGCGAAGATGTTCTTGCGCTACCGATGCATCGAGCACGATTCTGAACTTGACGAAGTCCCGCATGAAAGGCGAAAACGCACGGACACTCTGCATAAAATTCAGAAGCGTCGGAAGTTTATGCGAGCTCAGAATGTCCCGGAGCTGAAATTGTTCTCTCGTCATCTCATGGCCGCAATTCAGCGAAGTGGAGCTGGATCGATCCCCAAAGAGAACTCTCTCCGGCGAGCGATGGGTTTACGCCTGTTAACGCTTACGCGCGAGATACGTGCAAATCGTAGCGGCCAACCCCACAACGAGTTCTGTCTCTTCGCGGGACACTTCGCGTCCTTCGCGAACATGCCGGGCAAACTCAGAGGCGTATCCCCAAACCTGTCCGAGAGCTTTATCCAACGGAGCTGGAATAAGCCCAGGATTGGATTTCAAAATCTCTCCGAGCGTCGCCTTCGGGTCGCTCACGCAGTCACGCGCGATGCACTCCAACGCCCCCCATCGCATGGTAAATTGCGCCCGACAAATCGGGTGTGGGGCGACGGGAGAGGTCGCCGATTGCCTCATGAAGATGTGACTCGGCCGTAGATTTGCTCGCATCCTGCAATGACATTGTTGCTTCACTGACCACTCTCTCAAACGCCTCTGCGCCCCGTGCGACGATCAAACCGTCTTCGAGCTTCCAACCAACGCCTTCCTCTTCGAAGTAAGCGTTCACTTCTTCAGCAAAACGTTGTGGAGCCCGGTCCCGCGCGATGCGGGAACCGTCGGATGATAGAACACTATAGATACCTTCAATTGCGTCGTATACCTTGTACCATTCTCCGTCGTACATGAGGTACTGCACTTCGCTCCAAATATTCGGGTACTCGCTCCAATTACCCTGATCTGGGCGCTTGTGAAGAATTCGGCACAGAATCGAGCGCAAGGTTGAAGGGGACATATTGAGGTCCGTGGCGGTCTCAAGGACTACGCTCCGTAATCCCTCTGGTGCTTCTTCGCGGATTGTGATCTCTTTTGCTGCACCGGTGTATCTGTGTCGGCGCGAAAACGGCTGTTCTGCCATCGTCTTCCTCTAATCAGGGTCGTCCATATTCTACCGGTACGAACAGCATCGTCGAGTTTGCCCTACTGAGTCGGCTCTCCCGTATTGAGTTATAAATCTCATTGCATGCGGGAGGAGGTCTCCTCCCCGCTCCAGCCGCTCCGCGTCTTCCGCTCCCACCTCTGCGGGCTGTTCCTTCCCGCAACGCCCTCCCCCAAAACCATTGGGAAGGATGCCTAAATTTCTTCTTTTATCAAGTGCCCCCGCTTCATGCGGCTTTATGGCAGAGCCGGTCGGAACCCGTCAAGGGTGTTCGCTGACTCTCCATAAACGCGCACGAACAGCGCGCCCTTGACCGAACCCGCCTCGCCTCTGCCCGCCGCCCGAAGACATGAAGCGGGGGCACTCAACAAAAGAAATTTGGGTTGAGAGCCGCAGGCGAAATGCCCTCCTTCAGAATCTCGCCCCACGCGGGCAGCACAGGAGAGCGAACACCATGTCTACCACCAACAGCAGCACAACCACGAACCCCGCGCCGCACAGGAAAAATGCGGCGCTCCCCATCCGTAGCGAGTCGCCCTATCAGGGACGGACGGCGCAGAAAGACAACCCCACCCAACTCATCATCCGGCAGGCCGTGGAATTTCTCATCCAGCAGGTCGAGTCCGGCAAGAGCGAAACCCTTACTGCGTATCTGGCGGCGATGGCCCGATTCCGTAACTACAGTTTCGGCAACATCGTAGCCATTGCGAGGCAGCGTCCCACCGCGACCCGTGTTGCCGGTTTCGGCGCATGGAAAGAACTTGGACGGTTTGTGAGACGGGGCGAGAAGGGTATCCAGATTCTCGCGCCCATGACCGGCTACCGGCGCAGGAAGAACGACGCGGAGCAGGACACGAACGAGAAACCACGTCAGGTATTGATTGGCTTTCGTGTCGTTCATGTCTTTGACGTTGCCCAGACCGAAGGCGCAGACCTGCCCGAGTACGACTTCACCATCACCGGCGAAGTGGGCGAGTACCGCGACCGAATGCTGGACTTCCTCGCTGCGCGAAACATCGAGCTTGTCTTTGCCGAGAACATCGCTCCCGCCCTCGGCGTCAGCTACGGCGGCAGGATTGCTTTGCTTCCCGGCCAGTCACAGGCCCAGGAGTTCGTCACGCTGGTACACGAAACGGCGCACGAACTCTTGCATAAGGCGGAGCGCCGCACCTTCACCACGCCCAAGGTGCGCGAGACCGAAGCCGAGGCGGTTGCGTTCGTCGTCGGTCAGGCCATTGGCTTAGAGATGGGAACCGGCTCGAGCGACTACATCCAGATGTACTCGGGCGACACTGCGCTCTTGGCCGAAAGCCTAGAGGTCATCCAGCGTACCTCCGCCGTCATCCTCGGTGCATTGGAGCCGCCCGCCACGGACGAGGCGGCACAACCGTCAGTAACCGACGCTGCCACCGACGCACTTGAGGAGGTGGCCTAATGGAAACTCTGCTGCGCATCCTTGAGCGGGCCAGGGGCTACCGGCCCACGCTCTACTTGAAGATCGAGAATCCGCCCTACATGGCTTTAGTCATCGAAGCCGTGCCGGAGCCGGGGCCGTGCAATCTGCCTGCCATTTCAGTTGCGCACTATGGCGAGCAGAACGGCGATCTGATGCGCGATCCGGAGATGTGTTTCGAGTTGTCGAAGCCGCCGCTCTGCGAGCTTGCGCTCTCAGCCTACTACTTCCGCAACGATTATCTAGGCATCGAGCAATTCTCCCGCTTGCGAGATGGCGGCGATTACATCGTTGTGCCCGACCGCTACGACGCGCACCAGAAGCTCGCGGAACTATGGGATCGTAATCTCCGCGACCAGCGTTTTCTCGAATCGTTTTCGGACAAGTCGATTCTCGGCTAGTCCGCCCCCTGCGGAGCGGATTTAGCCAAGAATACCGCCGCTCCGCGCGCCTTCACTCATTCACCGCTCGAAAGGAGCCTACCTCAAATGGAATCCACCGTTATCAATGCCACCGAGTACCGCGACGTTCCGTTGTCGCACTTGAACGAATCAAAGACCAACCCCCGCCGCGTTTTTGAGGATGCGGCGCTCAAGGAACTGGCGGCGTCCATCCGCAGCCAGGGCATACTTTCGCCCTTGCTTGTGCGTCCATTGACCGAGAACGGCTTCGAGATTGTTTTTGGCGCACGACGGTATCGTGCCGCGCAGCTTGCCGAACAGGAAACGCTACCCGTGCGCATCAAGCACATGACCGATGCCGAAGTGATCGAGGCCCAGCTAGTTGAGAACCTGATTCGCGCCGAAATTCACCCGATGGAAGAGGCCGAAGGCTTCGCTGCGCTCCTGCGCCTTGAAGAACCGAAGTACACCATCGAGCAGATCGCCGCCCGCGTGGGCAAGCCACCATCGTTCATCGCTTCTCGCCTGAAATTAATCGACCTTGTGCCTGCCGTGGTGGAAGCCTTCTACGCGAACGAAATCGGCGTGGGCCATGCGCTTTTGCTGGCGAAAATTGGCGCGGACCTTCAGCCGCAAGCGCTATCGGCTTGCTTCAAGGAGGTCTACAACGGCAGCAGTCAGAAACCCTCGCGGATTCTCCTGCCGGTACGCGCCCTGCAATTCTGGATCGAAACTAATGTCCTGCTCGTTTTGAAAGACGCGCCTTTTGACAAACGCGATGCCGAGCTCGTTCCCACGGCGGGCAGTTGCGCCGATTGCCCCAAGCGCACCGGACACAACAAACTCCTCTTTGGCGACGACCTTGGCAGGCAAGGGGACCGCTGCGTTGATCCGAAATGCTTTCAATCCAAAATCTCAGCACATGTGGCAACGACGGTAGCCGACAAGCCGCAGCTTGTCCAGATCAGCACGGCCTACGGTGGACAGAAAGAAGGCAGTCCGGTTCTGCCCCGCAACAAGTACACCGCGATCCGCGATGAGAAGCCGAAGTCGAAAGAAGAAGCGCAGCGTCCCGAGTTTAAGGTGTGCAAGTTCGCCGCCGATGCCATCATCACCGAGGGCAGCGATGTAGGCACCATTCAAAAGGTATGCGCGAACCCAACCTGTCCGGTTCATCATCCGAAGCGGTCCACGAGACGGGATGATACGAAGTGGAAGACCGAACAGGAGAAGCAACGCAACGAACAGGCGATTGCTAATGCGGTTGGCCTTCGTGTTCTAAGCGCTATTGGCTCCGCTGTTCCTGTGCGTCTGATGAAGCGCGACTTGCTGTCGGTGATCGAACGGCTCTTGTTCCTGATGGATGAGAACCGTGTGGAGATGCTGGCCCGGCAGCACGGTATCCGGCAGAGGCGCGACGATGGTGGCGTCAAGAAGACCTTCACCGCGTTCGTTCGGCGAGCGGATGAAGGAACACTCTCGCGCTTGGTGGTCGAGAGCAGCATCTTGCTGGCAGCCTCACGAGGTAACCCAACCGCCATCCTCAAAGAAGCCGCAGCCAACTACAAGGTAGACACCGACGTCATCACCGCCAAGGTGCGGCAGGAGTTTGCCGCCAAGGAGAAAGCGCAAGCCACCCGGAAAGCAATGGACAAAGCGAAGCCGAGCCAGTCGCACGCCGCTAGCGCAAAGAAGGCCAAGGCCGCGTAGAGTCAGTCAGAAACATTGAAACACATGCGGGGTCCGGCGATGCCGGGCCCCATTTTAATTGCCGCCGCCCGTCTTCCCGCCCTGTGAAGTGCTGTCGCTTCGCGCCAGGTCTGGCTGACCCACCCGACGTGCGCGAGCTCGGCAAGTAGCCTATTGGCAGAGGTCCGGATCCGGCAATCTATGGCGTTGCCGGACTCCTACTTTCTATGCGCTTCTACGAGGCATTCAAGTGATCATATGTCCGCAGTGAAGAATGGTTGCGTTCAGAATCTGCTCCAGCCCGATTTGCCTCTCTAGTTCAAATTCATACATTTGTATGATTGCGAACCGCTAACTTACACGTTTAGTCTTCGCCTGCGTTTGAAATTTCTCAAAGTAGGCAGCCAAGTCCGACACCAAAGAAATGAATGATTCAGACACGATTGGCAGCAAAGTTAGGATCCCAATTATCCAGCGTTTTCGCCGGTTCAGAATCACCGTTGCGCATTCGCATAACAATTGCGTCAGGCTGAGTACGACATGGAATGACTCAACAGATCAGGACCTGCTCAGGCACACGGAGCGTATTAGTGGCGGGAGAAATAGATTGACCGAGTTCTGCAAGCGAGAAATGCAGGTGGCCACTGTGGCTATCAGCATTCGAGACAATGCATAGCTGCCGCTTCAAATCATTAGGCGAACGTAGAACTCGAACGGGACTCAACAGAATAAGAACTAGCTGGAAATGAAATTGGCAGCGAGCTGAACCTAATCTCCCCGGGACTGTCATTCCGCCTCCCAGAGAGATGCGACACCACGCTTGCAGCGATGCATTCGTGTGCTCAAAGGAATCTGAAAGCTGATTGCTCCGGATTCGACGATTCACTCCCTGAATAGGGTCGCCGCAACCGGAGACGAAATACATTTCAACCTGAACTCAGTGAACAACCGGTGCTCTTTGCAAGCCTAGAAGAGATCGAAGTGAAGGAGAACAACCATGAAATATCGCATACTCGCATACCTTACGGTGTTGCTGTCCCTGCCGGCTGCAACCATGGCGCAGTCAACCCTTCCACCTGGAACCTGGAATCTGGTTCTGGACGATGAGTTCACCAATGATTCCACGATCAATACTCAAATGTGGCAGATTGGACCGAGACACAGTGTGGCTATCCTGGATGGCAATTGCGCCATCATGCGCACGGCGAATTCGACCCTTTCTTCATCAAGCGGTCTGAGCAGTATAACCGATAGCAACTCAGGCAGCGGATACACGGCGGACGGCAGCCATTATAGTTTCGGCGTTGGCTACGTCCAGTCGACGCAGCCGTATTCGATGACCTACGGCTATATGGAGATCTTGGCCCAATTTCCAGATCAAATGTACGGCGCCTGGCCTACTTTTTGGGCGGAATCGTATGACTCATATCCGCCTGAACTTGATATAGCCGAGTACCGTGGCCAGGGGGACGGCAACTTTGTGGACGCTGCCTACCTAAACATGAACAATCAATGGAATTCGGGGGGAGCCTGGCATCAGACTTACGATACGAATGGCTTTCTTGCCCAATGGCATGCCTGGGGCGTTGATGTGGAGCCGGGTTCTGTTGACTATTACCTTGATGGCCAGAGGATCAGCGGTACGACCATAGCCACTCCCGATAACGTCCCCTTGTTCGCAATCTTGGACGGAGGAATGGATTGCGGCAAAGCGAACGGGACTGGAATGCCCGGCTACTTCAATGCCCAGTACTTTCGCTGGTACCAGCATCCGGCGACGGCAGCTCCGTCGGCTCCAGTCGTGTTGACTGCGCATCCCACTTCCAACGCGATCAGCCTGAGCTGGCCGGCCCCGGCGGGTTCGCCGACTGGATATTATGTGCAGCGCGCCACCACCAGCGGCGGGCCGTATACCACCATCAAGACACTGAATGGGGCCGTGCCCGGTTCGTATACCGACACCTCCGCATCGTCGGGGACGGCCTACTACTACGTGGTGTCGGCTTACAACAATAAAGGACAGGGTCCGGCTTCGCATGAAGCTGTCGCGTTCACCACGCCCCCAATGGTTATTGGGACGAACGTGGGTGGCAGCGCGATATCAGGCACCGGATGGACGGGCGACACCGGATTCAGCGGTGGAACAATTGCCCCTCCCAGCAGTGCGTCCATCTACACGGACAATACTGTCGACCCTGCTCCCCAGGGTGTCTATCAGACCAACCGCTACGGCAGCAGCATGACGTACACTGCCAGCGGGCTGACCCCCGGAGGGCAGTACCATGTGCGGCTGCACTTTGCTGAAACCTACTACGATTCCACAAACTCCCGCGTCTTCAACGTCTCCATTAATGGGACCCAGGTGTTGAACAACTACGACATCAACTTTGAGTCGACAGGCAAGGACGTTGCAGCAGTCGAAGAATTCAACACCGCGGCGAACAGCTCCGGCAACATCGTCATCCAGTTCACGGCAGTGACCGATCATGCCCAGATCAACGGAATAGAAATCGATCCTGCACAACCGCCGGCGATGGCGATCCGTGCCGGGGGAGGTGCGATCTCCGGTACGAACTGGATTGCGGATGCCTATGTCAGCGGCGGACAAACCTCCTCCGTAACGTCCACCATCGACACGTCCAGAGTCGTGAATCCTGCTCCTCAATCGGTCTACCAGAAGCAGCGCTACGGAAATATGACCTACACTCTTAATGGGCTTCAACTGAATGCCTATTATCGCGTGCGGCTGCACTTTGCTGAAACCTATTGGAACTGCACTGGCTGCCGTGTCTTCAACGTCACCATTAATGGGGCGACGGTTCTCAACAACTTCGATATCTTTGCCGCGGCCGGCGGGAAGAACATCGCGGATGCCGAGGAATTCATCGCCCAGGCCAGCGGTTATGGGAACATCACGATTCAATTTGCCGGCGTCACGGACCATGCCGCGATCAACGGCGTTGAGATCGATCAAGCCCCGGAGATGACGGTACTAACCATCAACTCAGGCGGCTCGGCGGTTTCAGGAGACACGACTTGGGGTAACGACAACAAGGGCGGTGGAAAGAAGACCGCGTGGGGTGGACCGTATGTCACAGGAACCACGACGTGGCTCGCGGACACGGATTACACTGGCGGAGCATCTGCAAACACCAGCTCATCGATTAATACGGGCAACGTGGTACAAGCGGCTCCTTCGGCGGTGTATCAGTCGAACCGGTACGCCAATAGCGGGGCTCTGTCCTATACCATTCCCGGTCTCCAGGCCGGCGCGCAGTATCTCGTGCGCCTTCACTTTGCTGAGAACTATTACAGCAGCGCCGGCGCGCGTGTCTTCAACGTGACCATCAACGGGGTGCAGGTGCTGACGAACTTCGACATGTATGCCGCCAGCGGCGGAAAGGATATCGCCATCGTCAAGGAATTCCCCATCAACGCCGACAGCTCGGGGAAGATTACGATCAACACCACCTCCCTGGCCGA
Organism: Occallatibacter sp.; assembly: GCA_035945795.1. Taxonomy (GTDB): domain Bacteria; phylum Acidobacteriota; class Terriglobia; order Terriglobales; family Acidobacteriaceae; genus Telmatobacter. The sequence goes on along the minus strand of DASYZU010000064.1, from coordinate 23,535 downwards.
CCACGCCCAGATCAACGCAATCGAAATCGATCAGTAACGATCGGCCACAGCTGAACTTCGCGTCGTGGCTCCCAACGGGAAGAACTTGGGAGCCACGATATTGTGCTTAAGCCGAATCCGCCAGCAGACTCCGAAAGCTGGCGAGAAATCAAATAGAAAAGAAACTGTGTGACTTATGTCTCAAACTCGTCGCGATTTTCTCGCACAATCCACTCTGATTACGGCCGAGTTGTTAGCTGGAGCCCGGGTAGTACGGGCCGCCAACGCATCCGATTCACCCGCACCGGCGGCGTCTTCTTCTGTGAGGCGGTGGTATCGTCGGATGATCCGCTGGGGCCAGACCAACATCACCGAAATCGATCCCGTGCGCTACGACATCGCTTGGTGGCGTGAACATTGGAAACGGACCGCCTTGCAGGGCGTGGTCGTCAACGCCGCCGGGATCGTCACATACTATCCAAGCAGAATCCCGCTTTCCCATCCCGCGCAATTCCTGGGCGATCGCGACCTGTTTGGCGAGCTCTGCCGCGCGGCGCACGATGATGGGCTTGTGGTGTTCGCTCGCATGGACTCCAACAGCGCACACGAGAATTTTTATCAGGCGCACCCCGACTGGTTCGCGGTGGATGCCGATGGCAGGCCCTATCGCCACGGTGAACTTTACGTCTCGTGCGTGAACAGCCCTTATTACGACGAGCACCTTCCCGCGGTCCTGCGCGAGATCGCAGCGCGTTACCGTCCAGAGGGTTTCACCGATAACAGTTGGAGCGGGCTCGGCCGCAGGAGTCCGTGTTTTTGCGTCAACTGCGAGCGGAAGTTCGGCGAGCATTCGAGCGGCAAATCAATTCCTCGCACGCGCGACTGGAACGATCCCGTCTACCGGCTGTGGATTGAGTGGAACTATGCACGGCGGCTCGAAATCTGGGATCAGAACAATCGGATCACGCGCGAGGCCGGCGGACCTGACTGCTTGTGGGTTGGCATGAATGGCGGCCGGGTGAGCTCGCAAGCCGAGGCGTTCCGCGACTTTAAAGCAATCGGGGAGCGTGCAGAGCTACTCATGCTCGACGATCAGCAGCGCGGAAACGACACTGGCTTCCAGCGCAATAGCGAAGTCGGTGCGCTTGTACACGGCTTGCTCGGCTGGGAGAAGGTGTTGCCCGAGAGTATGGCGATGTACCAATTGGAATCGCCGACCTTTCGCTTCACGAGCCAGCCGGCGCCGGAGGTTCGTCTTTGGATGTTGGAAGGTATTGCCGGGGGCATCCAGCCGTGGTGGCACCACGTGGGCGCCTTGCAGGAGGATCGTCGGCAGCTGCAGACCGCAGCGCCGGTGATGCAATGGCATCGCGCACGCGAGGAATTCCTGGTCAACCGCCTCCCGGTGGCGTCGGTCGGTGTTGCCTGGTCGCAACGCAACACGGACTTTTTCGGCCGCGACGACACCGAACTGAACGTCGACGCGCCGCATCATGGTTTCATGCAGGCGCTCGTCCGTGCGCGCATTCCATACCTGCCGGTCCATCTGGATCACCTCGAGCGCGACGCCGCCAGGTTCAACCTACGAACTATCGTGCTACCCAATCTTGGTGCGATGAGTGATGCGCAGGTCGAGAGCGTACGCCGTTTTGTGGCGCGCGGCGGCGGCTTGCTTGCGACCGGTCACGCGAGCCTCTGCGACGAGAATGGCATCGAGCGCAACGACTATTCGCTCGCCGATGTTTTCGGCGCGCACCTGCCCAAGGCACATGGCGCGCGTACGGAGGCCAACCGGCGTAGTTGGGCAAGCGAGAGAGTGCACAGTTATCTCCGTCTCCCGCCGGCTAAAGTTGGCCCGCGGCATCCAGCGCTGGCGGGGTTCGAGGAAACCGATATCTTACCGTTCGGCGGAACTCTCGAGGCGCTTGAGATCGATACCGGTGCGCGAGTGATTGCGACTTACGTTCCGCCGTTCCCTGCGTTTCCGCCCGAACTGTCTTGGATGCGTACGCCGAAGACCGACATCGCCGGACTCATCGTGAATGAGAGACCCGACGCCGGTCGCGTGGCTTTCCTTCCCGCGGATCTCGACCGTCGTTACGGGCGCGACAATCTGCCGGACTACGCAAGCCTGCTTGCGAATCTTGTACGTTGGACGGCGCGCGAAGAGATTCCGCTGCGCGTTGCCGGTCCAGGCCTGATCGACTGCCGCCTATACGTGCAACGTGAGAAAGGACGACTCGTGCTGCATCTCGTCAACCTTACGAGTGTCGACACGTGGCGAGCGCCAGTCGAGGAACTGATTTCAGTCGGCCCCTTGAGCGTGAGTGTGAAGTTACCCGAAGGCATTCGCGGCCACACCCTTCGCTTCCTCGTTGGGTCGGCCCGCACGGCTGGCATAACCGTTCAAGATGGCTGGGCACGGTTCGAAGTTCCCTCGATCCTTGATCATGAAGTTGCTGTCCTTTCGTAATTCACCGCGATGCAAATATGTGGAGAGGTGGTCAAGAACGACAAGGGCTCCAGCGGAGTGAATGAACGCCGTTTTGGAATTTGCAAAAGCTCGGTTGCGATCTCATGCCAGAGATGGCGGCATTGATGTGACCGTTGAGGCGGCGCCCGAAACGGTCGAGAAACGAAATAAGAAAGGAAAGATGTGACTTATGGATCAAACTCGTCGCGATTTTCTAGCCCAATCTGCCCTAAGCACCGCCGCTCTGTTGGCTGGTGCTCGGGTTTCGCGGGCCGCCGCCTTACCCGATTCACCCGCTCCGGCGGCGTCTTCAGCTTCTGCGCCGTCGAAGCATGAGCCTGTATACGGATCTTTGGCAGTCCATTGCAAGGGGAGTGGTCCGGGATGCGTCGACTGGTTTGACGGCACACCGCCAACTGAGCCAACAGATTCATGGACTATCGGCACATGGATTCGTCCCGCTGCGCCAATCACGCAACGCACGCTCGTCGCAGGCTTCGGCGACGGCCTGAATCTTTCCGGTGCGGAACGATTCTTTGCGGCGGATACCGAAGGATGGTTTTTCTACATCGGCGAATGGCAAGGCTGGCAAGTGTATGGCGCAGACAGCAGCACGGAACCTCCGAGCGCGGATGCGCTGACCTCCGAGGAAGTGGGTAATGGCCGGCTTGACAGCCGGCAAGAGATCCTGCCTGAACACTGGCAGTACCTTGCCGCCAGTTATGATGGCGCGACGCTCCGCTTTTTTCTCAACGGCCACGAGATGGCGACTCGTGCCCAGCCGCTGGCCCGTGCGGCGATGCAAATCTTAGTCGCCCCACCGCCGCCTTGGAAAGATGGCGCATGTTTCGACGGGTCTGTCGCTCAATTTCGCATTTGGAATCGCTGTCTTTCGTCGAATGAAATCGGTGAACTTGCCGCCGAAAACAATGCGTTTGAAAATCTCTCTTTCGTCTCCGCGCCCGAAGGCGCGACACCCAGCCGCACCGGTCCATGGGTGGGACGCCGCAGCCGGCGTTTGCCGCAAGATCCCGCCACATTGCCAAGCCCTGTGCCGCAAGTTGAAGTAAAACGCCTTCCAAAACTAGGATCGCAGCCATCGGCAAAATTGCAACCTGATGGGAATTTGATTTTGAACTGCGGCTGGGAGATAGCGGATGCCGCAACACTCAGTGCATCGCCGGAAACCATCGCCTCGCCCGGCCTCGACACGAGGTCGTGGTATGACGCTACCGTTCCAGGCACTGTATTGACGACGCTGGTGCAGCAAGGAGTTTATCCCGACCCGCTACAAGGGCTCAACAATCTTCTGATCCCCGACAGCCTTGCGCGCAAGTCCTGGTGGTATCGGACTGAATTCGCAACGCCGCCCGATTGGCGCGGGCGCAACGTCCGTTTGACCTTCAACGGCATCAATTATCACGCCGACATCTGGTTGAACGGCCGCAAACTTGGCTCGACCACAGGCGCGTTTATCCGCGGAAGCTACGATGTCGCGATGGAATTGGCCGGCGATCGTAAAAATGTCCTCGCCGTACGCGTCTGGCCGCAACCACATTCCGGTGTAGCCCATGATGATTCGCCTAGGGCGGGTTCGGGCCCGAACGGAACAGAATGCGTCATGGACGGCCCAACATTTTTTTGCGCGGAACGCTGGGGCTGGATTCCTACCATTCGCGACCGTTGCACGGGTGTTTGGCAGGATGTCGTCTTGCATCCGACTGGGTCAGTCGCGTTGGGCGACCCGCGCGTTGTGACGACGCTGCCAAAACTTCCTGATTTGTCCGTGGCGGAAATCAGGATTGAAACAGAACTGCGCAACCTAACCGACCGTGAGCAGCAAATCACGCTGACCGGTTCGGTAGCGGGCGCCACATTCGCGCTCCCAGTGACTCTTGCGCCGCACGAAGTCACGGTCGCTGTCGCCGCACCGAAGAATTTTCCTCAACTGGCGATCAAGAACCCGCGTCTGTGGTGGCCGAATGGTTATGGCGAGCCGGCGTTGCACGAGTTGATTCTGCGCGTGTCGGATGCTGTCGGACATGAATCAGATCGTCTAACGATGCAGGTCGGCCTACGCGAAATAACCTGCGCAGTTCAGCCGCAATTGGTCGTCTTGGTAAATGGCCGCCGTATCTTTTGCAAGGGCGGCAACTGGGGCATGGACGACGCGATGAAACGTGTTTCGACGGAGCGGCTTGAACCTTACGTCCGCTTGCACCGTGACGCCAATGTCACAATGATTCGCAACTGGTGCGGCCAAAGTACGACGGAGGATCTTTACCGGCTCTGCGACAAGTACGGCATTTTGGTCTGGAGCGAATTCTGGATGTCAACCGAAGGGCACGACCCGCAGCCGATTGACGCAGGCGTGATGCTGGACAATGCGGCGGATACAGTGAAACGCCTGCGTAATCATCCCAGTATGGCATTCTGGTTCGGCCGCAACGAAGGCACGCCGCCGCCTTGGGTCAATCCAGGCCTGGAAAAATTGATCAACCACCTCGACGGTGCGCGCTCTTATTTCCCATGTTCGAACTGCGCGCCGGTCTCAGGCGGCGGGCCTTACCGTTACGTTGATCCAAAAGAATATTTTTCGATGCCAAGCAAAAAACCTTTCAATTCCGAACTCGGAATGGAATCGATGCCGACTGCGGACGCCTGGCGTTCCGCGCTTGGGACAAACAATCCCTGGCCGGCCAATGATGCTTGGTATTATCACGACGAACGTTCGGGAATGCGCAACAGTTATGACGTGGCTATGACCACGAATTACGGCGAGCCGATGGATTTCGAAGGTTACGTCCGCCGTGCGCAAATGCTCAACTACGTCAGCTGGCGTGCCATGGTCGAGGCATATGACGCCAAGCTCTGGAACCCAAGCAGCGGCATGCTGTTTTGGATGAGTCATCCATCGTGGCCCAGCATAATCTATCAGATTTACAGTCAGGACTACGACACAAACGCCGCCTTCTTTGCCGTCAAGAAGGCCTGCGAGCCAATTCATATCCAGTGGAATTGCCTCGACAATAGCGTAGCTGTCATCAACAATCGTTTTGAACCGCTGGAAAAAATCTCCGCGACTGCTTCCATTTACGACATGAGCGGAAAGCGCCTTCAGCACCAGACATTCACAACCAATGCAATCGCTGAGGCTGCCACAGTCGTGACAGGAATAGACTGGCCGGAGGCAGCCGATTCGCCCGTTCAATTTTTGAAGCTCAAATTGCGGGACGAACACGGAGAGCTTTTGTCAGATAATTTTTACTGGCACGCGGCAAAGAATGAAGACTTGAAGTCGCTTCAAAAATTGCCGGAAACCAAGCTCGTCGGCGAGGTTTCGTTTGCGCGTGCCAACGGGGAAATCACAGCAACCGTCCGTCTAAAGAATCCGACAGAGGTGGTCGCGCTCATGGCGCACCTTACATTGCGTGATGCAGCGACTGGTGAGCGCGTGTTGCCGGCTTACGCTAGCGATAACTATGTATCTCTGCTTCCTGGCGAAAACAAAACCATCATGATCCAATGCACGGAACGCACCGATGTTAAGAAGATGCTCGTCGGTGTCGATGGCTGGAATGTCGCCTCCATGCAAATGAAATAAGTCCAACGAGCGAAATGTTCTGGAGACCAACGATGATCATACGTTTGTAGGATTGTCAGCAATATTTTCGTGAGGAAGGCTCTCAAGTCTAAGTAGAAATCACTGATATAGCGGTTGTTCATACTGCCCGCACGAAGATGCTGTGACTGGGCACGAGGCTAGGGCTACGCCTCCTTGCTTCTCCTCGAGCTTGCGTCGGAAAGAGAGAAAGATGGGTATTGAGCCATCACCGTCGTATGCGGCTTCGAATGATTGCCGACGCGTCAATCGCGTCGGCGCGATCGCCGCGCTCCTTATTGCCGTCGGATATATCGTCATCATTCCGCTTTACGCGCGCGTAGGTGCTCCACCGCATGATGGCGATAGCTGGTTCTCCTACCTCCCCGGCAAAACTTCACTATGGTGGGCGATTCTCTGGATCTCCGTCTTCACGGACCTTCTCTACTTGCCTCTGACGCTCGCCCTCTATCAAGCGCTGAGAGAATCCGGCAAGATCGTCGTCCGCATGTCATGCGCATTGATCGTGTTGTTCGTGGCTTTGGATCTGGCAATCACCTGGTCTAACTACGCCTCGATTCTCACTCTCTTTGCGCGATACTCGCAAACCGCAGACCCAGGCATCCGGGCGGCCTGCGCAGCAGCCGCGGACTACGGCTCTGCAATCCTTGCTTCCCCTCTTGAGATTGTTTACGCGATCGTGATTCTCTCCTCGGGAATCCTTCTCATTTCTCTCAACATGTGGAAGGGACCGTTCAGCAGGATCACCGCCTCTCTCGGCGTTGCTACTGGCGCGCTCGGCCTGCTTTCTCTCACCGGCGCCGCTGTAGCGATCATTGGTAACGCCCTCTTCGCCACCGTCTGGCTGGTATTTGTCGCTTTCGGACTCCGCGTCGTCTCGCCCGCCAAGCTGCACCCTAGGCGGAGGGCGCCGCCATCCGATTTGATGACAAACCTAGAAAAACACCTCCAAGCGCTGTAAGAAGATAGCGATCAATATTCAGAGGTGTACAAGACCGCGTTGCGCGGCCACGATGATCGCTTGGGAGCGATCGGTAACGCCGAGGCGCAGGTAGATCATGCTTAGATGACATTTGACTGTGACTTCTGCAATGCAAAGAGATGCCGCAATTTCCTTGTTGCTCTTTCCGGCAGCGAGCAGCGCGAGTACTTCGCGCTCCCTAGTGCTGAGCTCACCATCCGGCTTACGTTCAGACAGAGCCTTAGTAACAGTCTCTGGCAAGAATTCCTCACCATGATGAACCCGGCGTAGCGCATCCACAAGGAGTTGGCGCGGCATTCCTTTGATAACGTAGCCTCGAGCGCCAGCCTCCAGGGCCTGATGAATATCTTCGTCACCTCTGTAGGTTGTGAGAACCACAAAACGCGCCTCGGGAAATTCATTGCGGATTTTGCGGATGCACTCAACTCCGCTCATCTTCTCAAGGCGGAGATCCATTACGGTCAAATCGGGCAGGTGTTCCCGGAATAAATCGACGGCTTCCTCGCCACTGCCGGTATCTGCAACGACTGTCATATCCGGCTGCGTGTCGATAATGGTGGTGATTCCCACGCGCACAACCGGATGATCGTCGACCACCAATACTCTAATTTGTTCCGACCCTTTCGTTCGCATTTCTCAACCACATCCTTTCCAGCATTCGCCATCTTCGCGGAACGATGATATGCACTTTTGTGCCCTGATGCAGCTCACTTTCAATATTGAAAGATCCCCTCAGTAGGCGGACTCGTTTTTGCATTCCGAGAATCCCATAGTGGCCATTGTTTGACAGGTCCGTGGATTGATCAAAGCCGCACCCATCGTCGCAGATACTGATCTGCAAATCACGATTGGTAAAGTGAACGTCAATATGGATGCTCTTCGGTTTCGCGTGAGTAGCGGCGTTGGCTAACGCTTCCTTGACGGCCATCATTAGCTCGCGTGTGGCCGACTCGCTCAACGTGAATGGCAACCCTGTGACAGTGCAAGTGACCGGGACTCCGGAACTCATTCGAAATTGCCGGGAAAGCTGTTCGCAGATCATCGTTACGTCAGGAGTCGGAGCAGATGCGCTTCGCAACTCCCAAACGGCCTCGCGCGCGGATTCGATCGTTGTTCGAGCCTGTTCCGATGCATAGTTGAGAAGCTGATCTTGTAGGGGATCATCTGAAGAGTCTATGCCCAAAGCAGCTTCAAGCAGCGAAGAGACGCCGACGCATCCTTGGATCACAGTGTCGTGGATTTCGAGTGCCAATCTCTCTCTTTCTTCGAGCACACCTTGCAGCTTTGATTGTTCAACACGGCTGAACGCCAGGAAGACAAGAGAGGCGAGCGTAAGGAGGGCGAGAACAAATGCAATATAGACAACGTGCATAGTAGTCCACCACGTTGGGGGTGAGATCACTTGAATGTCATCGAGAGAGCGGACAAACAATGTACTTTGCACAGTAGCAAGGCCAAAATTCCATGGTCCTTCAACGTTCACCATGCTGATGCCGGAAATTCGAATTGTACTTCCTTCTTCGGCCGTTCGCGCCGTGCCACGGAATACGGATGGCGGGAGTTCAGCGAGGAGCAACGAAGAATTGTCCTGTAAGACGAAAATCGCTCGAGATGGCTCGTCTGCTCGACGTACGAGGTGACCGACGACGCTGACGAGCTTATATCGTACCGCGCCAGTGGAAATGTTTGCGATGGTGGTGGCAAGGGGTCTCAAGGGAGAACCTCGTCCGAGGACATTAAAGTTGGCGTCACTTAGAATCGGCCCTGAGTTGTTCGGGGTTGGAAATCCTGTGACGTCAATCTGGTCTCCGAGTTGGACATCGCTCACCTACGAGGTCAACACCAAAATAGCGCCAGTCGCGTCCTCTACAACAAGGCTGGTTCCTGGCTCATAGTAGGTGACGTTTCCTCTGATTCGAACCCTTTCGAAGTAGCTTGTCCCGGAACGGTATTGCATCAAGTTAGAAATAGGAACAATTGTCGCTGCAAACAAATCGGCGGCCGGAGAGCGAAGAACCGAGATGTTATGCATACTGGGCACAGACAATGCTGGTGCGACGATTTGACCGCTTCCGTTCTTGGTGCAAAGCTCCACTGCATTGACTTTCACAACTGCGCCGACAAGCGCACCGGCTTCGGCGGCGGTAGTTTTGCTGACAACCGCTTCTATTTCGCCATCGGGCATCCCAACTTTAAGAGATATATCACGTGGCGCACCGTAATCGGAGTGAACGCCTACCGAGCGCACAACACCGGTAACCGAAACGAACTGGTCGTCTTCGTCTCCAGTGCTGAGTTGACGAAAATTGACAACTTTCGGTTTGGGAAGGGAAGCGCGACCAACTCTCCGGATTGATGAAGCTCTCACAACCGGCGCGAATAGGCCTGGCTCGATCTTTCCTTCAATTTCAATCAGGTCACCTGGCTGGAAGTGATTCGAATCGTGCGCGTAGATCCAAATTCCTGACGTGCGGTCCTGAAGGATCAAGCCTTCAGACGTAGTTTGAGTAACTACACCGCGCAAGAGGGCAGGATTACCAAGTTTTGCTTGATTGATTGAAAGCGCATGAACCTCTGCTGCGCTTTGATACGGAGCGATCGAGGTATGATCCCTGTCCGGTGAATTAGCAAGGGCGGGAACGGAGATCAGCAGGGCGACAAGAATACCGCTGTTCCACGGAAGCCTACATGCGATGTTTAGAAGAATTACAAACATGAAGCGAATCATCGTCATGATACTCAATCTACTCGCCTATTCTACTCGCAATTGAATGCATGCAAACCTCCTTTCGAGTCGACCGGACCGTTCGTGTTGATTGGCAGGCAGTGTGGCACAAATGTTTCTTTCATTTACTCCCGCCTACTGGCCGAGTACGTCACATGCAAAATTCATACGTTTGTATGATTGTCAACGGTGTTGCTGCGGGACTAGCTTTTCCTTCGACAGTAAATACTCATCGCCGATTGATGCCAGGGGGCCAATAGGTCCGCGCGGAGTACTGTCCACTGGTCGAGAACTACATCGTTAAATCTGAATTTGAGGTGAGGCAAAACATGACAGACTATTGTTTTAGCGGAGCAACATTGAGGCGGTTCATGTGCGCGGCTTGGATGATCCTGACCGTAATGTTCGTTTCCATTCCGGTTTTGGCGCAGAGCGGCGCCGGAGCGATCCAAGGAACTGTAACCGATTCAACCGGCGCGGTCATTCCCAAGGTTTCGGTTGTAGTTGTGAATCAAGCATCGGCTCAAAGCTACAGGACCGCTACCAACGGTGCAGGATTCTATTCGGTGCCTGGACTCTTCGCGGGCAACTATGGGGTTACCTTCTCTGCTCCTGGTATGAAGCAGTACGAAACATCAATTGCGCTTCAGGTTGCGCAGACTGCAGTGATTGGCCCCGTGCTATCGCCGGGCGCGGTTACGGAGAAGGTGGTCGTGAATGCGGAAGCCGTCCAGTTAGCAACCTATGACAGCGGTACGGTGAGCGCGGAGCTGGACAACGCCAGAATCGATCAGCTTCCGATGAATGGCCGCGACATCACGCTACTGGCGACCGCGACCACGCCGGGCCTCGTAAATGGCTCGAAAGGGCAGCGCTCCAACGGCATGATGAGTTCAGGTATGGAATATGTGCAGGATGGAGCGCCGATCACGGATCGTGATATCGGCGGTCCAGCGAACCAGGTGGACCCCGATTCGATTCAAGAGATGAAGGTCGAGACCAGTGGCTCGAATGCGAAGTATGCCACACCTGCGACCGCGGTCATTACAACCAAGTCAGGGACCAATCAGTTCCACGGCTCGTTCTTTGAGACGGCCAAAAATAACGCAGTTGGCGTAGCGCGGCAGAGGCAAAATCCTACGAATTTCGTTGCGCCGAGGTACATCAGAAACGAATTCGGCGCTTCTGTGGGCGGGCCGATCCGGATTCCGGGTCTGTATAACGGAAAAGACAAGTCCTTCTTCTTCTTCGCGTATGAGCGCATGTCGTTACGCTCGGGGGGCTATGTTTTGGGAACTACGCCTACTGCGGCGATCCGGCAAGGCGACTTCAGCCTTGCGGCTACCTCCGGCAATCAGGCGGAAACGATCTATGACCCGAACACAACTAATCCTGTAACCTATCAGCGGACACCGTTTTCAGGCAATCAGATCCCCGTAGGCCGCATCAGTCCATTGGCCAAGGTGATGTATGCCATCGCTCCACTTCCTACTAATTCCCAGAATCCGTTTACAGGGACCAATCTCGCGTATGCGGCGCCAAACAATCAAACAGCGCCGACAATTACCTTTCGTCTCGATCACAGGTTCAACGACAACAACAGCGCGTATCTGCGCTACACATCCTACAACAGCAACCAGTTCGGCTCCGTTAGCGGCGGCACCGCGAGCACGGCGCCCACCCTTGCCGGCGCAGGCCTGCCGGCTCAAGTCAGCAACGTCAACGGAAACACGGTTGGGCAATACAGCGGGGCCTTGGGATTTACACACATCTTTTCGCCAACCCTTGTCTCTCAAACCGTCATAGGGAACACTTGGCGCTCCACTTGGGGTAACGTGAATCCAGGTGGCTCTCTGGCCCCTTTCGAACAGCAGCTGGGCTTGCCCAACAACTTTGGGGAAGGCGGTATGCCCAATATTCCCTGGCAGGGAGACACCAATAACCTGCTTTATTCACTTACCGGAACGCAGTCTCTCTGGGGCGGTCCGATGATTATCTCGAATATCGACGAGGATCTCACCAAGACTATTGGAAAGCATCAGTTCTACTTTGGTGGACGGTATCGCCACGAAACCATGGGGGCGCTTCCGGACAGAACTCCCGATGGTGTCTCCTTCAACGGAATGGGGACGGGCGTCTATGATCCGACATCCACAACCAGCTACAAACCTCTCCCGGGTACCGGTGACCAGAACGCGGATCTGTTTCTTGGCAATGCGTTCAAATACGTGGTCAAGCTCAACGCTCCCCGCGAGCATTGGGTCGACCAGGAGTTCGATGCGTACGTTCAGGACGATTGGCACGTGAACGAAAGGTTAACGCTCAATCTCGGAATGCGCTGGGAAGCGCATCCGGTCGCCGTCGAGGAGAACAATAGCATCAACGGCTTCGACTACGTCAACGACGCAACGGTTCTGGGAGAGCCTATCCCGAAATTGATTCAGAAGGGATTTACCACCCAGACCATCATCACGAATCTTCAGAATATTGGCGTGAAGTTCGAGACGGCTACCCAGGCGGGGCTGCCTCCGCATTTGGTCTACGGCTATAACGCTATCTTCGATCCCCGTCTTGGGTTCGCATACTCGTTGTTCGGCAGCGGGCGCGGAACCGTGGTGCGCGCCGGCTTTGGACGGTATTCGTACCCCATTCCGCTCAGGAACTTCTATGCGTCGGCAAAAGGCAATCTTCCCGTTGCCGCCAGTTATGCTCAGGACTACACCCAGGGCGCCCAATCGCCCGACGGCGCGAACAACTACATCCTGCGGTCGAAGCAATCCGTGACCGCGGGTCAGAACAGCGCTAACGTTGTGAATTCTTCCACGATCAATGCGATCCTGCCGGGCGTGGGAGAGCTCGTGAACGATCCGCACTTCCCGCCGCAAATTAACTGGGAGTTCAACGCTACCGTCGAGCAGCCTCTGAAGCCGGATTCGGTCCTGCGTGTCAGCTATGTCTGGAATCGGTCTGAAAATCTGGATCAGCAAGACAAGTTCAACGCTACGTTGTCCGACTATGTATGGGAGGTGAAGACGGGCACCACGCCTCCCACAGGGACTTACAGTGCTGTAGCGAAAAATGCGTATGACCAAAAGACATACGGAGATATGACCAACAACAATCGCATCGGCTGGTCGCAGTACAACGGTCTGCAGGCCAACTATCAGCGACAGTTCAAGCATGGTTATGCGTACCAGGTGAGCTACGCCTACCAGAAGGTTATGCGTGTGGGAGGAAACACCTTTCGCGATAGCAGCCTTCAACCCCTTGCGGCCTATGCTCCGGGCACGGCGCCGTCCATTGTTAGCCTGAACCGCTTCCAGAATTACAAAGTCGATTCTGAATTTCCGAGACAGCAACTCGGTTTTAATGGCATTGTCGACCTGCCGCTAGGGCGCGGGAAGAAGTTCCTCGGGCACGTCAACCGTTTCGAAGATGAGCTGATCGGCGGATATCAAATCGCCTTCGATGGAAGTGGCGTAACGCAGTATTTCTCGCCCAACGCGGGCAACTGGGGTGGAGATAATCCGGCGGGCACTGGGACGGTGGCGCCAATCCAGGTTTACAAGAAGGGCCACAAAATCGTCGATTGCAACAGCGGTACGTGCCTTAATGGTTATCTTTGGTTCAACGGATACTTCACGGCGAAACAATTGAGCAAGGTCTCGGGGCTCCCGTCCGGCTACCAGCCATATCAAACGCCAATCAACGTGGGCACCATCAATGGTACTGATAACAATAAAGTTAACGTTACTATGAACGCCGGGCCACCTTCGTCGGTGACTTTCTCGCCTGGACCGAGCCTGAATCGTTTCTCAAAAACAGTCCTGCTTGGCCCGGTCGTCTGGTCGTCGGATGTTTCGATCTTCAAGGTCTTTCCGATCACCGAACGCGTCAATTTTCGGGTAAACTTCGATGCCTTCAACGCATTTAACATCCAAGGGTTAAAAACCCCGAACACCACCACCGGCGAGACCTTTTACACGCCCGGCGGCGTAGGTGCGAGCTCCTACAATCAAGCGCGCCAGATGCAACTTTCCGCGCGTTTAACCTTCTAATCGATTCACGATCAAAGTGAATCACTTGAACGACTGCAGGGTGGCTCCTCTTCTAACGAGGAGCCTCCCTGCACACTTACGAAGGCCACACCGGTCACTGGGGTGCAGTTAGAACAGCTTTGGCTCGACTTCGGTCAGATGGGCCTTTTGTTATCCCTGGGTCCTGCCGCAATCAAGGAGAACTGAATGACCACTATGAGCCGGCGCGCGGTTTTCGAGCGCGCAGCGGCACTTCTTGCAGCCCATCTGGTGCATACCCCTTTATTCGCACAATTTTCTGGAACAAGAGATCCTAATAGCGGTTCACTTGTTGTACTCCACCCGTCGATAGCGTGGAATAAAACGATCGCTACGATTCCTGGAGACTTCCTCGGGCTCAGCTATGAATCCTCGCAGCTGGGTGCTTCCGATTTTTTCTCAGCGGCCAATACAGGGTTGATCGAACTGTTCAAGAAACTAACTCCGCATGGAATCCTGCGCCTTGGCGGAAATCTTAGCGAGTTCACACGATGGGGTCCGAGTGGCGCGGAAGAAGTCGTTACCGTACCATTTCGAGCGATTGGGCCAGACCGCAGTACAGGAAAGGTCATCGATCCGGTGACGGTGACGCCTGCTGCAATCCGCAATCTGCGTGAGTTTCTCGATTCCACAAACTGGAGAGCGATTTACGGCCTCAATCTTGCTTTGGCTGATCGTTCTCGTGTGGCCGCAGAAGTAAAGTTCGTCGCCGAGACACTAGGTACACGCCTGATCGCCTTTCAAATCGGCAACGAACCGAATCACTACGTTCTCAACGGCCTGCGTGCGGCCGGATATAGCTTTTCGGAGTACTTCTCCGAATGGATCAAAATCCACCAGGCAGTGGTCGACGCCGTGCCCGCGGCACAGTTCGCCGGGCCAGATGTTGCCGAAGGAGCCGACTGGGTGGAGCAATTTGCCTCGGCTGCCCCTAAATCGGTGGTGTTGCTCACAGGGCATCACTATGCGGAAGGTCCGCCCACGGACCCGTCTGTGACAACTGAAAAGCTGCTTTCACCCAATCTCGATTTCGACCGTCAAGTAGCTGCGATTGAAACAATCTCACAGAAAGCACGCCTCCCGTTTGTCATGTCGGAGACAAATTCTTGTTATAAGGGAGGCAAATCGGGCGTAAGCAATGTTTTTGCCTCGGCCCTCTGGGCGGCAGACTATGTTTTGCAACTGACGCAGGCTAAGCAGCAGGGTGTGTATTTTCACGGCGGAGGAACAGGCTGGTATACCCCGATCGAAGGTGGATCAGGCAAGCCATTTGCCGCCAGGCCAGAATATTATGGCCTACTTCTTTGCCGCGACTTGCTCAAGAGCGAGATGGTCCAAGTGGGCGAGGCTACTGCAAATTCACCCAACGTCTCGGTCTACGCACTGAAACATCCACGCAAGATTGTTGTGGTGAACAAAGGCGAGAATGACTCCATACTCCATGTGCCGCTAGGTGAGTCCGCAGTTCGACTAGAGCGGCTACTTGCTCCCTCACCGGACGCTAAGACAGAAATCAGACTCACCGCGCAAGAGTTAAAAGGCGAAGATCGGAGCATAGTTGCAGTTCCAAAGTTCAGTGCCGCCGTGGTAACGCTCGGTTAGTTATTTCGATCCTGTTTCCCATTTTTCCTTTGATCCGTATGGATAAGCGACGCTTCATTTGAAGATGAGGCCCCAAACCTTGGAGTGATGAAATGAGAAAAGCAGTTGTGAAAGCGTTGGTAGGGATTGCAGTGTTTGCTGTGATTGGAACTGGGTGCCGCGCGGGGCTCGCAGAGACGGTCGGCGCGCAGAACACCGTTCTTAACCTCGATCATGGGTGGCAATTTCGGCAGGCCTCTCCGCGAGAGCAAGAGCCCGAACAGGGTTGGCTGCCTGCGACCGTTCCTGGTGACGTACACCTAGATCTGCTCGCGAACAAAAGGATTCCCGATCCGTTTTTTCGTGATAACGAATCGAAACTGCAGTGGATTGAGCAGGCGAACTGGGAGTATCAGGATTCATTCGATGTGCCCTCCGGCATGCTGGGCAAGGCCAATGTGGACTTGGTATTTGATGGGCTCGACGCGGCGGCAGAGGTGTATTTGAACGATGTGCACGTATTGAGCGCAAACAACATGTTTCGTATTTGGCGCGTGCCTGTGAAGGACCATCTGCGAGCTGGAATGAATGTGCTGCGCATCGAGTTCCCCTCACCCATCAAGGCGGCTGAGAAGGTGGCTGCTGCCGATCCGTGGCAGGTGAAGACGCACACCGCGCCGCAGACCTATATCCGCAAGGCCGCGTATGAGTTCGGTTGGGACTGGGGCCCGCGATTCGCGACCAGCGGCATATGGCGGCCGGTGCGGCTGGAAGGCTGGGACAAGGTGCGCATTGCCGATTTCGCGATCCGCCAGCGCGATGTGAGCAAAGAAGTGGCACACATCGATGCGCAGGTGCTGGTGCAGGCCTCGACCGCGGGAGCGGCAACGGTCACCGTCTCATACAACGATGCCGGCAAGCCTGTCGTGCTGACCACAAATGCGGAGTTGCATGCGGGAGCGAATGAGATCGACATCCCCGTCGAGATTCGGCAACCGAAGCTCTGGTATCCGGTGGGCTACGGCGGCCAGCCTCTCTATGAGTTCAGTGCGCAGACTGGCACTGGCGCCTCAAATGCCGAAGAGCGCAAGGTGAAGGTCGGCTTGCGATCGGTCGCTCTCGACAGGCACCCCGACAAGTGGGGCCGCTCGTTCCAGTTCCTTGTGAACGGCATTCCGGTGTTCGCAAAAGGCGCGGACGTCATTCCATTTGACAGCTTCCCCAATCGCGTGACAACCGCTGATTACCGCAGCATCCTCGAGTCGGCTCGTGACGCGAACATGAATATGATTCGCCACTGGGGCGGAGGGTATTACGAGACCGACGAGTTCTACTCGATCTGCGACGAGTTAGGCATCATGGTGTGGCAGGACTTCATGTTCGGCAATGACTGGCAGCCGGGTACGTACGACTTCAAGCTCAATATTGAAGCCGAAGCCGAAGACCAGGTCCGCCGCCTGCGCAATCATCCCAGCATTGTGCTTTGGTCCGGCAATAACGAGACCGAGATAGCGTTTAACTGGCGCCAGCGCCCAACTCTGCCGCCGGATGTGAAATTGCAGATGTGGCAGGACTACCTGACAGAGTTCAGCGGCATCTTGAACCGCGTCGTTGCGCGGCTCAATCCAGAGACACCTTACTGGCCCAGCTCGCCCAGCGCAGATTATGAGAAAACCAGCGCCCAATTTGAGAGCGGCGACACGCACACCTGGGACGTCTGGCACGGAAACGCCCCGTTTTCCGCCTATGATTCGGATCATTCGCGCTTTGTCAGTGAATTCGGCTTCCAATCGTTTCCTGAGATGCGCACCATTGAGCGTTTCACGTTGCCGGAAGATCGTGCCAACATCTTTACTCCGGTCATGCAAAGCCACCAGAAGGCCGGCGACGGCAATGCAATCATCCGCAATTACATACTGCGTGATTACGCTGAACCGAGGGACTTCGCGAGCTTCGTCTACATAAGCCAGGTACTCCAGGCCGAGGGGATCAAGCGCGGTGTGGAGCATTTTCGCCGGAGCATGCCGGAGACGATGGGCTCCATCTTCTGGCAATTGAACGATTGCTGGCCGGTGGCCTCGTGGTCGAGCATCGACTACTACGGGCGCTGGAAAGCACTGCAATATTATGCACGCCGCTTCTATGCGCCGCTGATGGTGTCGCCGCACGTGGAAGATGGAGCAGTGAAGGTGTATATCGTGTCAGACAAGACCGAGGCGCAAAAGGCGACACTGCGGGTGCGGCTGATGGGATTCGACGGCAAAGTACTCCTGGAAGAAAAGCGGGACATCAGCGTCGAGCCGCTGACGAGCAAA
Organism: Occallatibacter sp.; assembly: GCA_035945795.1. Taxonomy (GTDB): domain Bacteria; phylum Acidobacteriota; class Terriglobia; order Terriglobales; family Acidobacteriaceae; genus Telmatobacter. The sequence continues at coordinate 5,782 of DASYZU010000064.1, read as the reverse complement.
ATGTATCTTGAATGGCCGATCTCGAAACTGATGCAGTTCGGAGCATCCGATACCTCCCGTGTATTCGTAGCGGCCGATTTGATCACGGATGGGACGCAGATTTCGCGCAATCTCACCTACTTGGTGCCTACCAAGGAGGCTCACCTCATTCCCGCGCACCTCGCGGTCGAGGCGAAGGGCGAAACCGGTAAGTACAAGATCACAGTTAGCTCTCCGGTGCTTGCCCGCGATGTCTATCTTTCCTTCGGCAAACTCGATGCGAGGATTTCGGACAACTACTTCGATTTGCTCCCCGGAGAGTTAGTCGAAGTCGGTGTGGAATCGAACGCAACGCTCGATCAACTCAAAGCGGAGATGTCGGTAAAGTCGTTGACCGATGCCTTCGCGCCGGAATCGGCGGGAGTAACGACGGCTGCGCATTAGAAGAAAAGCAGAAATGCAGAACAAGCCCCATCGGGTACGGTTCAGCTTCGACGGCGGTGAGACTTGGCTTTAACCACTCTCATCGCGTGCCGTACAAGTTTTTCTCGACTGCGTGGCGTATTTGCATGAGCGCTATGAGGACACATAGACAGATGCGGAACGAATTCGACAAGGCACTCCAGATACTTGTGATCGCGTGACTGCCGGCAGAACGGGGTAGCGCAGCCACCATCTTCTTTCGATGAACTTTGGAGCCATGCAGACGTGGAGCAAAACTGCACTAAGAACATAGACCGAATCTCGCGCGTAATCGCGGCTGTACAAGGTCGCTGGACCCTGCAAGTTTTATGCGCGATGCGATCTAAGCCCGTACGCCTCAGTCAGCTCACGCGACTATTCCCCTTGGCTTCGAAGAAAGGTCTGAGAGCAAGCCTTCGGTCACTTGAAGCCGCAGGAATTGTCATCAGGCGGGATATGAGTCACTCCGTGCTCCATGTAGAGTACGACTTCGCTGACGAAATGCGAACGATCATCTGCTTGCTTTTAGACAGGCTTGCCGAATTAGGCGCGCTTCTCGAGGGAAAGCGCGTAGCGTAACGGCGCCGACTTTGGCAAACGAGAACGACGGCTTTTTTGCCTGTCGAAGTTGCATACTCACGACCTCCGCGATCGCGGGGTCGAAGATCGCAACGTTCTTCCCACTGCCAACCTTACTCTCGTACATGATGCCGTCGTATTTGGCCGCTCGAAAAGCTTCCGCGATGTATTGGGTTGGCGCATAATCCGCGACATCTTCTGCCTGAAAGACTGGCAGGGAGAATGCTTCGTTCAGGACATGCCAGTTGTTGCTTTCAAGCCGTTGTTGGGTTATCGGCTCGCCCAGGGTAAACTCGGCGGCCTGTGTGCAGTCGACAAGTGTGACTTCCTTGAGCAAAACTACTTGCGAAATCGTCAGGACCGAGCCAGCCCATGGCCGGACCTCCATCATTGCTGTCACGTCATCCGTCGCCATGTAAAGGCAAGGAATTCCTCTGGGATTCACGCGCCCTTCATGGGCGCGATCCGCGAGCGGTTTCATACGCTCGATCTTGTGCGGCTCAATGTCGTCGAGAAAGAACACATCGTGTGGATGAACGCCGATCGGATTCTCATATCCTTGGGCAGCTCGCCAAAGAATTTGGTTCGCGGGAAGTGTTATTGTTCGCTTTTTGCTTGTCTCCACAATCGTGTTGACGAAGTCTTGCTGCCCGCCGTCGAGAACACACCGTGACTTCGTTCGGATGAAGTCCCCAAAGTGTTCGTAATCCTCGCTCGATCGAAACACCCTTCATGACCTACTCTTTCCTGTCTTTTTGCCGCTCTGCCTGCCTCTCAGGCATGCCGAGTCCGTCGAGCCACGCGTTGACCTGCCCGAAGGCATCTTGTTGCCATTGATCAGGCGTTCGCCCCTCCAAGGCTCGTGTATCTTCGACAAACTTTCTGACCGAGTCAGGGCCGTAGCCGTCAATAGCTGCAAACTTGTCCCCGATATACCTGTAGCCCTCTTGCCCGCTCGGCTGCGCTAACACGTCCTGGCAAGCCGCGGCAAGGGCGCCGACCCCCTCCGGGTAGTTGCGGACGCAGAAGTAGATGTCGTACGCATCCTTCCGTTTGAGACGATTTTGAAGCGCATACCCCTTCATCGCCAAAAGCACTGGGATCGAGCAGACGGCGATCTCAACTCGGTTGCGTCCCCCGTCCGGCATTTCGGCCTCGATGGCGACGAGCTGGTGGAACTGCGTCGCGAGATCGCCCCCATCCGCTCTCTGGACTCGAAAGTTCTCAATGTACTTAGGCTTGTTCTTCTTGATGTCCGCGTTCGCCGGCATCAGGAAGTCAACACGAACGTCGATATCTTCGCCGCCATCACGCGCTGGGACCAGCCGTCTCAGCTGGAAGTCTTTGGTGTCCGGAGTTTGCTCGTATTGATTGGCCATCAGCGACCCGATCAAATCAGCGTACTCTCCATTTTGAAGAGCTTCGGCGTGCAGATTGAGGTCCACGTCTACGGTCCCAACGTGTTCCATCTCGGAGTCCTCCAGCAACAGCCAAGGCACCGAGCCGCCGACGACGGCAAACTTTCCTCGAAAGCTCCCGAGAATCTGGCCAATTTCGACGAGCACCATCTTCACCGCAGCGGTGATTCGGTCCTCGTAGGCATCTGCGGTTTGCGCCGCTTGTGGAACTATTTCGACCATTTGAGTTTCGCCTCCCGCAGGTGTTCTGCCGCTTCACGTCCTCGGTCGCCACCCTTGGTCAAATCCAGATACGTTTGGAGCGGGCTTGTACAACGTATGGCCTCACCGAAAGCGGACGAATCAGTGAAGACTCCGTTATCACTCGGAACCCAGATGATGAGGTTTTCGCCCATTGCCGGTTTCGACAGTTGCAGTACACGTTCGAGGCGAGGAATCGCATCGACATCTGCGTACAGGAAGTTCGTCGCGTTTCGCGCATAGGGAGCAATCCATTGCGCAGCGGAAAATGACGCCAACGCGACCTGGTCATTCGACTCTTTGTCGAAATACTCGCGGAACGATCGCTGCCAGCTCGAACCATGCAACGAGGTGTAGAACTTGAGTTCCGATGCTGCAGGAATCTGGTAGCTATCGCGCCATGCGTCCAGCAACGAATTCGGCGACGCCAGTTTAATACCGGGTGCCTGATCGTCAATCCATTCTCGGTCTGCGAGCGCACTACGAACATTGCTGACGTGCCCGATACTGACGCCTGATTCCTGCGCAAGTTCCGATATCTTCCACGAACGGCTCGGATCTCTCAGAAGGACACGCAAGACCTGGGCTGAACGTGGCTTGAATAGCGATCGGAACTCACGGCTTTTAGCCTCCGGTTTGTTCCCCGTCGAGCGCTCGATATAGACCGGCCCAAACGAGAGAAATGCGTTGCCTTCGAAGTCCAAATAGCCAACGCCTTCCGACCGGCACATCTCTTGCGTTGCTGTCGTGAGGAAGGGGGCAATGAAGACAGGGATTCCATCGCGTTTCGATCTTGAAAGGTACGCCTTTAGCTGATTGATTGCCTCTCTAGCAAACCGGGGTTGGCCACTTTTCTTGACCTCGCCCACCAAGAAATATTCGCCACTTCCAGCCTTGACGCGAGCCAAAATATCGATCCCCGAATCAGGTCCACGAGGATCGACTTTGATTGAATTCAGTTTCAGGCTAGCAACGCGTCCGAGGAGTTCTTCGAACAAGATCGCTGCCTGCTGCTCAATCTCTTTCACTGGGTTAGCCTGTTTCAGCATTTGTTGAAAATAGCATATTCGGTGAAAAAAGTGAAAGCCATCCCAACACGTCGAACCCTGTAAAGAATGGGAGCTGGCCCGCCACGACCCAGCTCACCGCCCCGCAAAGTTTGTGTCAAAGTTTGTGTCAAAGACCGCCGATTGGGCCGGTTTTACCGGTTTTTCCGACTTTTAAACTATTTATCGTCAATAACTTATGGTTCTTGAGCTTCCATGGCATGGAAGAGGTCATCGGTTCGATCCCGATCAGGTCCACCACATAACCACTTCAAAATAAAGAACTTAGGCTAATCTTCTAAGAATCGGCCGAAAGCAATTTGGTGTCAATTTTGCGTTTTTTGCGCGCGGGCCGGCGCTGCTTCTTCGCGCGCAGGTTTGCCGCGATCCTGCTCGTCTTCTCCGCTGCGGTGCTCGGCTTCCGCAACTCGCCGTGAATCGAGTCCACCATATCCACGACGCCCTCCTGCAAGACCTGCTGGTATACATCGGTTGTTGTCGGCGTGCGCGCATGGCGCAGCAGACCCTGCGTCGCTTTCACATGACCCTTGGTCTGACTAAGCGTCGCAATCGTCCGGCGGATGATCTGAAACGTCAGGTTCGGCAGGTCCAGAATGTCAGCCAGCTGCTTTAAAACGCGCTTCGGTAATTGCCAGATTCAAGAAAGCCTCCGCTCTCGTTAGCAAAGATGAAGGCCTCGGGAGACGAATCTTGGCACCTTGCTTTCCAGGTAATGAGATCGTTGACCAGCACGGGCGGCAGATGAACTGGCGCGAGGCTTTTTTGAGTCTTTCCCTAGAGCCTGTTATTAACTTTGTGGGAAGCCAAACAGAATCAACAAGTTGCAGCGATCTTGGCCGTGAAGCGTTTGGTTTGCAAATGCTTTGAAATCAGCGCTTTGCAGAAAAGTTAATAACAGGCTCTAGGGCCGAATCTTACCCTTGTACACAGTCTCCAGGATGACCAAGCGGGACTGGTCGGTTTTCATCCCACCGTATTCCTTCCGCCGGCGGTAGAACGTCTGTTCGGTGATGCCAGCTTCCCGGCAGACCAGCGGGTGCGTCTTGCCATTTGCGCTCGCCACCTCAATCTGCCGAAGTATGTTCACGATCTGCTCGGGACTGTGCTTCTTGGCCTTCCCCATTCCATGCTCCTTCAATACCAGTTTGTCTCATTCCTCCTGGTACAGAAGTTGCCGGGCACTCCACCAACCTACCGCCGCGCTGGCACCTGTGGAATATCCGTGCGACGCGACACCTGCATTTCTGGCAACCCTCCCTTCACTCACGCCCATCTCAGCGAGTGGAGCAAAGTGCCAAGTCCTTAACCCCGATCTCAAGCAGGACAAAGTATACGAATACGACGCTAGCGTGGAGCGCCAGATAGCCTCCAATCTTGACCATGCAATCAGGAACTCCAGGACAGAAGACCGAAGTCTTTGGCAGCACTGCGACATTAACTCAGGGACCGGAGACCGTGCATGTGGGCCCCTATGGCCAATATCGAGGACCCGTAATCAACAATCTAAGTGCAAAGGTAGCCAAGGATTTCGCCATACACGAGAAATATCACGTGGAGGCTAACTTTCAGGTGTTCAACCTGCTGAACAGCAGTGCGGCGGTAACTACAAACTATCTCACCGGTGCGACTACCTTTGGCGTGATCACAAGTCTGATTTCGCCGCGCGTTGCGAGGTTTGGTATAAAGTTCTCGTTTTGAGAAAGAAGCAGTCTGCCACTGCCGCGCGAACTCGTCTGGCGTTCTGTAGGCGAGCGAGCTGTGCGGGCGGCGCGAATTATATTCCGTTTTCCATGCCGATATCTTCCTCCTGGCGTCGAACAGGTTCCAGAACCAGCTTGTGTTCAGGCATTCGTCGCGCAGCTTTCCGTTGAAGCTCTCCATGCCTCCGTTCTGCGCTGGCTTACCCGGCTGGATGTGCAACAGGTCGATCTTCCACTCGATAGCCCACGCCAGGTAATGACGAGAGGTTAGTTCGGGCCCATTATCACTGCGAATCGATTGCGGCTTTCCGTAAGCTGCGATCGCCCGTTCGAGCAC